>NZ_JBHVSA010000005.1:0-505350 GCF_042885355.1 Nocardia sp. NPDC058058
ATGTCCGACCCACCCACACGGGGGTGTGGAAGGCCGGAACCAATAAAATATTGGCACTGACATTCATCGACACACTATTGAGTTCTCAAAGAACAGGCGCACAAATCATCCGGCCGCTTTAGCGACCCTCAGAAGAGGCAACTTTTCCAGCCTACCGGCCGCATCCCACAGAGTCAAACTCGGGGTTTTGGTTCGGTTCGCAGGCTGCCAGGCGCTCCTCGTACGACCTCGTTGTCCGGTTCCGCGTTTCCAGCTTCTGAGCTGGGCGTTTGGCACCCGGTCGGTGTCCGTGTCGCTCTGACCTGGAATAAGTTACGTGGCGGAAAACGGAGAGTCAAATCGCCTGGTCACGGGCGCGTCGTCGCAGTTCACGAGGGTGCGCTCCGGGGCGTTTCCCAGCCCGGGCCACGTTTTTGTGACCCAGGTCATGGAAAACATGATCATTCGGCTCGGCGAACGCCCGCGAAGTTCTTCTTGCCGCGGCGCAGCACCAGCCAGCTGCCGTGCAGGTAGTCCGAGTCCGAGGGCGTCCACTCCAGATCGGAGACCCGTTCGTTGTTCACCGATGCGCCACCCTCATTGACAGCGCGGCGAGCCGCGGCGCGACTCTCGGAAAGTCCGCTGGACACCAGCAGGTCGACAATCGTCGATTCACCGGTGGCCTCGGGGACCTTGCCCTCGACCGCGGCCTCGGTCAGCGCGGCGGCCAGGGTCGACTCGTTCAGGTCGCGGAGTTCGCCGCGGCCGAACAGCGCCTGACTCGCCAGCTGCACCGAGCGGGTGTTCTCCTCACCGTGCACGAGCGTGGTCATCTCGGCGGCGAGGCGGCGCTGCGCCTCGCGGGCGTGCGGGCGCTCGGTGGTCGCGGTCTCCAGTTCGTCCAGTTCCTCGCGGGACAGGAAGGTGAACCAGCGCAGGTAGCGGACCACATCGGCATCGGCCGTGTTCACGAAGTACTGGTACCAGGCGTAGGGGCTGGTCATCTCCGGATCGAGCCAGAGGCTGCCGCCGCCGGTGGACTTGCCGAACTTCTTGCCGTCGGCCGCGGTCACCAGCGGAACGGTCAGGGCGTGTACGTGTTCACCGTCGACGCGGCGGTTCAGCTCGACGCCCGCGATGATGTTGCCCCACTGATCCGAACCACCGACCTGCAACCGGCATTCGTGGTTGCGGCGCAGCTGGAGGTAGTCGTTGGCCTGCAACAGCATGTAGGAGAACTCGGTGTAGGACATGCCGTCGCTCTCCAGCCGTCGCTTGACGGTGTCGCGGGCCAGCATGACGTTCACCGAGAAGTGCTTGCCGATATCGCGCAGGAAGGAGACCGTGCTCAGCGGGCCGGTCCAATCCATGTTGTTCGCGATGATCGCACCCGTCGGGGAGTCGTCGATATCGACGAAACGCTCCAGCTGGGAGCGGATGCGCCCGGCCCACTCGGCCACGGTGTCGGTGGAATTCATCGAGCGTTCGCCCACGTCACGCGGGTCGCCGATGAGGCCGGTGGCACCGCCGGCGAGGACAACGGGGCGATTGCCCGCGCGCTGAAAACGCTTGAGCGCCAACAGCGGAACGAGGTGTCCGGCGTGCAGGCTGGCGGCGGTGGGATCGAATCCCGCATAGAGGGTGATCGGGCCCTTCGCCAGCTCCGCACGCAATGCGTCCAGATCGGTGGACTGCGCGATCAAACCGCGCCAGGTCAGTTCATCAATGATGTCGCCGCTCACGTGTCCCATCTTTCCGCACCTGGAATGCCCGCTGACCAGTAGGTCGGCTCCGGCCCCCGCGACGCCGCGTCACGGGGGCCGGAGCCTCATCGCTTCGTACCTGTCTCGCGGGCAGCCCCGCCCGGAGACATCGGCAGCGGATGAGCGCGGTGACCCGCCCTCATCCGCACGCGACCGATCCGCCCCCGAGTGTGCTCGAAGGCGGATCTTGCGTCGAAGCAATATTCATCAGGTCAGTGCTTGACCAGGTCTGTGAAGGTGGCGAAGGAGGCGCGGCGCTCGTAGGCGATCCAGGCGAACATGACGGCCAGCACCAGCGGGAAGGGCGCCAGGGCCGGGGCGTCGAGCAGGAAGGCCTGGGTCAGCGCGGCCAGCACGGTGGTGATGGACAGGCCCGCGGCGGCCGGTCCGGACAGGCGCGGCACCAGCAGGCCGATACCGCCGGAGACCTCGACGACGCCGGTGAAGTAGCGGAACCATTCGCCCCAGCCGATGTTCTGGAAGGCCACGACGGCGTCGTGCTGGCCGACCAGCTTGGGCAGGCCCGAGGCGATGATGAAGAAGAGGCCGAACAGGATCTGCAGGGTCCACAGCACGCGGTTGCGGATCTTGCCGGGGGTGGCCGGGGCGGAGGTGGCGGTGGTCTGGGCGGATGCGGCGATGGCGGTCATGATGAGTTTCCTTCTGGGGGTTGCGAGTTCGGGGCTGAACTCGGTCATGGGTTAGGACGGGACCCCCCGCGGAAACTCATCGGTGCCGCGAAAAGAATTTTCGAGATTGATCTTTTGCCTGGTCAGGCGAGTGCGGCCTGGAGCGCGGTGAGGTGGACACGGCTGGCGGTGGCGGCGGCCTCGGGCTTGCGGGCGCGGATGGCGACATAGAGGTCTTCGTGCGCGCGGTGGTCCGCGGGCGGATCGGCGATGGGCCGGATGCGCAGCATGTCGATCATCGAGCGGCGCAGGCGCGGGACGAAGGCGTTGAACATCTCCAGCAGGATGTCGTTGTGCGCGGCGACCACGACGGTGCGGTGGAAGGCGGTGTCCGCGTCGACCAGGGCTTCGATCGAAGCGTCGGCCTCGGCGCGGGCGGTGAGGGCGCGCAGGATGTTTCGCAGATCCGCGGGGGTGCGCCGGGCGGCGGCCAAGGCGGCGGCTTCGGCTTCGATGGCGATGCGGGCCTCGATGACGGCGGCGATATCCGCCCGGCGCAGCACGGTGTCCCAGTCCTCGGCCACATCCAGGGAGGTGACGAAAACGCCCGCACCCTGGCGGCTTTCGAGGACGCCCCGGCCCGCGAGTTCCCGGATGGCTTCGCGCAGCGTGGAGCGGCCGACGCCGAGCTGAGCGGCCAGGGTGGTTTCGCCGGGTAGCCGGTGGCCCAGTTCCCATTCCCCCGCGCGCAGCCGTTCGAGTAGTACCTCTGCGGCTTGTGCGGCGAGTGGGTGCCTCTGGACCTGGGACATATCCGTTTTGCCTCTCTACTTGTCTGAGGAGTTGTTTCCCTCTAGTCTAGGCCACATGCTTCAGGGTGTGCTGCTTCTGCTTCTCCGCCGCGACGGGGTCTGATCGACCGGCACCCCGTCCGCGGGTTGCAGTGCTGCGCCGGTCTGCCTTCCGAAGCGAAAGACAGCAACCGTGTTCACTGCCAGCAATTGGAATCGTCAGCAGCCCTCCGCCATGCCGTCACATCGGTACAGCGATGTGTACCAACGGGTTTCAGTACCCCTGACCGAGCGGCAATGGCCCTCGAACCGGATCACGCAGGCCCCGCTGTGGGTGCCGGTGGATCTGCGGGACGGCAATCAGGCCCTGCATGAGCCGATGGACCCGGAGCGCAAGCGCCGGTTCTTCGAAATGCTCGTGGCCATGGGCTACAAGGAGATCGAGGTCGGGTATCCCAGCGCCTCGCAGGCCGACTTCGATTTCGTCCGGCTGATCGGCAGCGAAGGGCTCGCCCCCGAGGATGTGTCGATCGTCGTATTCACACCCGCCCGAAGGGATTTGATCGAGCGGACGATCGAATCGGTGCGCGGGATCACCAATGACGTTGTGATTCATATGTATATCGCGACCGCTCCGACCTGGCGCGATGTGGTGCTGGGGGCGTCGCGGGAGCAGGTCGCGGACCTGATCATGGCGGGCGGGCGCGACATTCTGGAACTGGCGGGCGATCTGCCGAATGTGCGGTTCCAGTTCTCCCCCGAGGTGTTCATGCTGACCGAACCGGATTTCGTGCTCGATATCTGCGATCGGATCACCACGCTGTGGGATGCGACGCCGCAGCGGCCGGTGGTGCTGAATCTGCCGGCGACGGTGGAGGTGGCGACGCCGAACGTGTACGCCGATCAGATCGAGTACGTGCACCGGAACCTGGCGCGGCGGGACAGTGTCATCCTGTCGGTGCATCCGCACAATGACCGCGGCACCGGTATCGCCTGTGCGGAGTTGGCGGTGCTGGCCGGGGCGCAGCGGGTGGAGGGCTGCGTCTTCGGCAATGGCGAGCGCACCGGCAATGTGGATCTGGCGGTGCTGGCGCTGAATCTGCACTCCCAGGGGGTGAATCCGATGATCGACTTCTCCGATATCGATCGGGTGCGCGAGACGGTGGAGTACTGCACGCGGCTGCCGATCCACGACCGGCATCCCTATGCCGGGGATCTGGTGTACACCGCGTTCTCCGGGACGCATCAGGACGCGATCCGCAAGGGCTTCGCCGAACATCGGTCGCGGGCGGAGCAGTTGGGGCAGCCGGAACGTGAAATCCCTTGGCGGGTACCGTATCTGCCGATCGATCCGGCCGATGTGGGCCGTTCCTACGATGCGGTGATCCGGGTGAATTCACAGTCCGGCAAGGGCGGTATCGCATATCTGCTGGAGCAGGAGTACGGGATCGAGATGTCGCGGCGCACCCAGATCGAGTTCGCGCGGTATGTGCAGGAGTATCTGGATCGCACCGGGACCGAGGTGTCGGCGCTGACGCTGCGGGAGTTGTTCGTCGAGCGCTACGGGGCCGAAGCCGTGGCGTGAGTCAGGCGCCCGCGTCCTCTCGACCGCCGCCGAGCCGCTGCTCCAGCTCGGTGACGCGGCGTTCGAGGGCCGCGACTCGCTGTTCCATATCGTCGGAGCCGTTGGCGGGTTCGGGCTCGCCGACGGCTTTCGGGACTTGCGGGGCTTCCGGCACGAGCGGGGCCGCGTCGGTGATGCCGTGCGATTCGAGCACCGCGGCACGCACCCGGTCGGCGTGCGCGTCCATGGCGCGCAGCACCTGCGCGGCCACGCCCTCGCCCTCCACGACCAGGCCGAGCAGCAGATGTTCGGGGCGAATCTCGTTCTGCCCCAGATCTTTCGATTCGTAGAAGGAGATTTCCAGGACCCGGCGCGCCCTGGGCGTGAAGGGGATGTGGCCCGATGCGGCCGCCGTGCCCCGGCCGATCAACTCCCCCACCCGGTCGCGCACCGCGTCCAGGCTGATGCCGAGGTCGGCGAGGATGCGCGCCGCCACCCCGTCGTCATCGCGGAGCAGGCCGAGTAACAGGTGTTCGGTGCCGATGTAATTGTGATCGAATCCCAGGGCCTCTTCCTGGGCCAGGATGACGATTCGGCGGGCTTGCGGGGAGAAGCGGTCGAACATGGATGGACCCCCTTGCTGAGCACTGTGCTTTCCACGGTAGCCCGGGCCCGGGTGGTTCTCGCCGAATCCGCTGGTGTACTTCGGTTTCGGGTGTCAAGCGGGGTGCGGGGCGCGCGGGCTGCGACGGTAGGCCGATACCGCCGGTGAGTCGGTGAGCCACAGTCGCCAGGGCCGATCGGCGGCCAGGCTCACCCCGACGCGGGGACCGGCGGAAATCAGGGCGGGGTCGGTGATTTCGGGTCCGAGTTCCAGGCGGATCGGCGATTTCGGGTCGAAGAGGTGAATACCGTAGTCGCCCAGGGAGATTCCGAGGGCGCTGCCGACATTGCCCGGGCCTTTGGCGAGCGCGGCATCGGTGCGCGCGGCGGGACGGCGGGCACGCGCCTCGTCATGACCGGCGATGATCTCGCCCGCGCGAATCAGTACGGCGCTGGCGATGCCGTCGGGGCCGGTGGTGACGTTCACGCAGGTGTGCATGCCGTAACTGAAGTAGACGTACAGCACGCCCGGCGGGCCGAACATGACGGCATTGCGCGGGGTGCGGCCGCGGCCCGAATGCGCGGCGGGATCGTGCCAGGGTCCGGCCGGATCTCCCCCGTATGCCTCGACCTCGACGATTCGCATACCGACCGGCCCGGACCACAGCGTCGCGCCGAGCAGTCGCCGGGCGGCGAGCAGCGGTTCGACGGCCAGTTCTTCGGCATCCACGACACGCCATTGTTCCGGAATGGGATCCGGGCCGGGACTCGGGACGGCGGAATGACCCGGAGGGCACCGTAGTACCGCGGCGGAACCCAGCGGGCGGTACCGTCCCACCCCGGTGAACACGTCACCCGGACTCGGGCGGAGGTGTTCCGGTGCGCCGTCCCGGTAGGGATTCGGGACGGCGATCGGTCAATCGGTCACAGCCACTGGGAGACGCCGCCGTGGTGCGAGCAGGTGCCGCGGCGGGTCTGGCTGAAGCTGTAGGTGCCGTCGCCGCAGCGGGCGGTGGCGCCGTCGGGCGCGGTGTCCGACTGCTGCGGGCGCTGGACGCAATTGCCCGCGGCGTTCTCGTACTGGCTGGACGGGCAGGCCGCCTCCATCAGTACGGGTGCGGCGGTGGCCGGAGCGGAGGTGAAAGCGGCCGCGCCCATCATGACGGCGAACAGGGCGGGCAGGGTGGAGCGCTTCGCCAATGAAGCGGATCGGCTGATCAGGGCCGATCGGGTTCCCCCAGAAATCATTCGGAATCCTTCTAGCAGTGCGGTTTTCGACCGGAGGGAACGTGCATCCCCCCGGATTGAGCCGCGTTAGCGTAACGCGGGCCGGTTGCTCTACTCGATGGCCGATCTCAGGTTGGCACGGGATGACAGTGTTTTCCGCGATAGGTGGCGAATTCTGTCGGTCGTGAGCGGCGGTAGCTAATCCGTTGCGGGACGGAAGGATTCACCCGCGGCCGGCCGCAGTCCCGAGAGTTTGTCGGGATTGAGCTGAAAGCGCAGATTCTCGATGCGCCCGCCGACCAGATCGAATGTCAGCGCGCCGACGGCATACTCGCCGATCTTGCCCAGGATCCCGAGTTCGCCATTGATGACAGCGGGTTCGAGATAAATGCCCGCGCTGACCGGTTTGGCCATGACACCGAGCATCCAGCGCGCCACATGATCCGGACCGTACAGCGGACGCCGTGCGGCGGTGACCTTGCCGCCGCCGTCGTTCCAGAGCGTCACCTCGGGCGCGAGCAATTCCATCAGCGCATTGACATCGCCGCCGTGGCAGGCGGCCATGAACTTCTCGGTGATCTCGCGGCGCGCGGTGTCATCGGCGTCGAATCGCGGCCGGCGCGACTGCACATGCGAACGCGCGCGATGCGAGATCTGCCGCACGGTGGCCTCGGGGCGGTCCAGGAAACCGGCGATTTCGGCATGCGAGTAGCCGAAGACCTCACGCAGCACGAATACCGCCCGCTCGACGGGGGTGAGGGTTTCCAGGACGACCAGCATGGCGGTCGACACGGTGTCGGCCATCTCGGTCTCCTGTGCGGCATCGGTGGTGGTCAGCAGGGGTTCGGGCAGCCAAGGGCCGATATAGGTTTCGCGGGTGGCCCGGGCGGAGGTGAGGCGGTTCAGGCAGAGATTGGTGATGGCGCGCACCAGGTAGGACTTGGGGTGCTGCACCGAATTACGTTCGGTGGCATGCCATTTGAGCCAGGCGTCCTGTAGGACGTCCTCGGCGTCGGCGACCGAGCCGAGCATCTGATACGCCGTGCCGAAGAGCAGCCTGCGATGTTCGACGAACGGGTCGACGTCCTCGCGATGCGACACAGGGGTGTATCTATCCGGCATGGGAAACATCTCTACCCGGTCCTACGGTCCGATGGCAACGGCGGGCCGGGGATTCGCGTCATCCCCGGCCGCCGATTCCGGCGTCATGCCCGGCTGCGGGTGGCGCGGCCGCCCTTGGACAGCTGCACCGGCATCGGGACGCGCTTGCTCACCGCGTACGAGGTCAGGGGGCTGCCGCTGACCTGCTCCTTGTACGTAACGGCGGCCTTGCCCTTCAGGTACCAGCGCTTCGGGGTGTCATCGGCATTGGTGAACTGGATGACGGCGTCCTTGCGCCCCAGGCTCACCGGCTGATGGAAATAGCCGAAGCGGAACGGCTTGACGGTCTTGCCGCGCAACAGTTTCGCGATGGTTCGCGCGGTGTAGGCGGCGGTGGGCAGACCGCTCTGGCAGGTGCCGTGGACCGGTCCCCACGCCTGGTCGATGGCGGCGGCATCGCCGATGGCGTGGATATCCGGGTGCGAGATCGAGCGCAGGGTGGCGTCGGTGCGAATGAGACCCTTTGCGTCGGTGTCGATTCCGGCCGTCGCGGCGAGCGGGGAGACCCGAACCCCGGTGGTCCACAGGGTCATATCCGAGTGGATGAGTTCACCGGTGTCCAGGCGCACGGCATCGGGCAGCACCTTGGTGACCTTCGCGCCGACGATCCGCTCGATACCGAAGCGGTCCAGGGCGCGGTTCAGGTGGGCGCGGGCCCTATCGCCCATCATCGCGCCCGGTTCGGCATTGCTGATCAGGGTGACGGTGAGTTCCGGGTGGGCTTCGGCGATCTCGGCGGCGGCTTCGATGCCGGTGAGCCCGCCGCCGCAGACGGTGACCGAACCACCCTGTGCGGCAATCTCATTCAGGCGGATCGAGAAGCGCCGGGCCAGGCGCGGATCGTTCAGGGTCCAGGCGTGGTCGTTCGCGCCGGGCACCTGCCCGGTGTCGGTGGCGCTGCCGAGCGCGTAGACGAGGGTGTCGTAGCGCAGCGGGGCATGCCCGTCGCCGAGGGTCACGATGCGCGCGTCCGGATCGATGGCGGTGGCCGCGGCCTGCCGGAAGTCGATGCCCGTGCCGGCGACCAGATCGGCGATACGGTGATCACCGAGCTCCTGACCCGCCGCGATCTGATGCATGCGCAGCCGTTCGGTGAAGCGGCCCGACGGGTTCACCAGGGTGATGTGCGTGTCCAGTTTGCGGGTGCGGGTGGACAGTTGCAGTGCGGCCAGCAGGCCGGTGTAGCCCGCGCCGAGGACGACGATCTCGTGGGTGCCGGTGGTGTTCATCGCTTCGCTCCGAAAGGTGTGTTCCCGTGTGGTCGGCTATGGGACAGATCGGGGCCCGGGAACGTGACAGCACCGTCGAGTGACCTGCGTCACCGTGGAATCTTCGGCGGTTATTACCGGTTGGTTATTTCGATGGCCGGGTCTCCGGCCTGCGAATTTCCGCTATCGAGTGAGGTGTGATGGCCGTACAGGTCGAGATCTGGACCGATATCAACTGCCCGTTCTGCTATCTGGGCAAGCGGCGGTTCGAGGAGGCTCTGGAGGCTTTCCCGCACCGCGACGCCGTATCGGTGGTGCACAAATCCTTCGAGCTGGATCCGACGCTGCCGCGCGATCACAGTGATGCGGTGGTGCCGCATATCGCCGAGAAGTACGGCATCAGCGAGGCGCAGGCGGCCGCGAACGAGCGCGGTATCGGCGCGCAGGCCGAGGCGGCCGGACTGACGTATCTGACCTCGGGACGTGACTTCGGCAATAGCTTCGATATGCATCGACTGCTGCACTTCGCGCTCGCGGAGGGTCGTCAGGAGGCATTGCTGGACGCGCTGTACGCGGCCAATTTCGCGGTGGACGCGCCGCTGTTCGGCGATGCCGAGCGGCTGGTTCAGGTCGCGGTCGGGGCGGGCTTCGACGAAGCGGCCGTACGCGAGGTGCTCGACTCCGATGCCTACGCCGACGCGGTGCGGGCCGATGAGGCCGAGGCGGCCGCGCTCGGCGCGCGGGGTGTGCCGTTCTTCGTCATCGATCGCAAGTACGGGGTATCGGGCGCACAGCCGCCGGAGGTATTCGCGCAGGCGCTGGAGCAGGCGTGGAGCGATCACGCACCGCAGCTGGTGACGCTGGCCGGGGCCGCGGACGCCGAGGCGTGCGGGCCGGACGGTTGCGCTGTGCCGGAACGGAATTGACGGATCAGCCGGCAGCGGTGTGGACGCGGCGCAGTGCGATCGCGACCAGGGTCCACACCACCGCCAGTGCGATGAGTAGTCCCGCGAGGTAGTCGCGGTTCAAGATGGTGGGGTTGCTCGCGAGTGCGCCCGCGCGATCGATCACCGGGACGGCGATGAGCAGCAGCGTGACGGTGCAGACCGCGCCGCAGGCGACCGGACCCCACCAGGCGGGCGGGAGCAGGCGACGGGCCGTGACGCCGAGGACGGCGGCAATCGGCGCGAATACGCCGTCGTGCAGCAGAATTCCCCCGGCGAACCACAGCGCGATCGAGCGCAGATCCGCGGGATTCATTTCCAGCAGCAGGCTGATGCCGTACCAGCCGAGCCACAGCCCGAGCGCGACGAGCAGCACGCGAATGATTCTCACGAGAGCACCTCGATGGTCGAAAGCCATTTGGTTTGCAGGACTCCGGGACGATTCGGGGCGATGAGACGGCAGGGGTAGCCGTGGTCCACGGTGAGGTCTTCGCCATTGAGTCGCAGCGCCACCAGGGTGGCGTCGTCGACGGCGTGGCGGTGCGGCAGCACCGAGGTGCGGTAGAGGCCGCCGGGTTCGAGGGATTCGAAACGCACATCGCCGCCGTGGAATTCGCCGACCGCGGCGAGCAGATCGCGCAGGCGCACGCCGGACCAGTGCGCGGCGGCGCTCCAGCCTTCGACGCAGGCAATCGGCAGGGCCGCATCGGTTTGCGGTAGCGCCGCCAGCTCGGCGCGACTGAATTCGCGTGCGCCACCTGCCGTCCGGACCATGAGCCGGTAGGCGGGATTCCGTGCCTTCTCCCCCACTCCGGCGTCGGCGGCGGTGCGATTGACCGGAACGCCCTGTGGGCCTTCACCACCGCGTGGCGAAAGCACCGCCACCCAGCGCAGGAACGGGACGGTCTGCCCCGCCACCGCCAGACCCGCCACGACCGCGCCGATTCCGGCGGCACTCAGCACAGCTCGGCGAGAGATGCCGGAGGATGTCGAATCCTCATGCACCGCAAGTTGTTCCGCCTCAACGATCGGTCGGCTCAAAGCCGTTCGGATTACCGGCAGCTTCACCGCGAGATGGATGGCCAGCGCGCCCAGCGCCACATAGGCCATGGCGTAATGCGTCGTGGTGAAGAAGAACTTCCACGGATAGAACTGCGCCGTATTGAACAGTCCGGTCACCAGCTGGAAGATCACCGAACCCACCAGCAGCGCAATGGATCCGCGCTCCAGCATGCGCAGCGGATTGCCGATCAGCGGGCGGCTGAACAGGCGCGGATACACCGACCACAGCTTGACCAGCAGCAACGGAATCGCGATCACACCCGAGATCACATGCGCGCCCTGGGTGACCCGATACAGCCACACCGGATTCGCGGGCCAGTAGAACCACGTCGGCGGATGCTGAATCCAATGGCTGATCAGACCCGTCACGAAGCAGATGGTGATGCTGAGGCCCAATGCGATTCCGACCCGGGCCGCCACCGCCGGGCCGCGCGCCGCCGAAATCCGCTGGGCGAGCGGGGCGGGCAGCAGCAACCCCGACTGCTCGGCTGCCGCCGGGTTCGCCGCCGATACCGGTGCGGCCGCCGGTGTCTCCGGTCCGGCCGCATCGGTGTCGGCTCGATCATCCCGCGACTGTGGCGGTGTCGTATTCATTGGGCCGCATGCACTTTCGACTCGAGGCGGTGGGCTGTCACAGCAGGGCGGGGGTCGCTGCCGCGCCGAGCCGATCGAAGGTCGTGGCGAATTGGCCGGTGGAGTGCGCCGCGACGGTGACGGCGTCGGCGTAGGTGTCGACGTCGGTCAGGACCGGGAGGCGGTGGACGCGGTAGCCGCAGCCGCGCACGGCCTCCCGCGTGAGTTCGCCGGTGCGGGCGGTGGACATGGGGACCTCGGTCAGCAGGCGAGCCGGGCGGGGATCGGTCAATCCCAGTGCCCACCAGCCACCGTCGGCGGCCAGGCCGAGGACGGCGTCACCGCTGGCGGTCAGATGCATGATCGAGCGGGTGAGGAGTTCGGGACCGGCCTGCGGGGTGTCCATGCCGATTTGCAGGACTGGGACGCCGAATTGGGCGGCGTCGGCGTGCGCGTTGGCGAGGCGTTCACCGAAGGTGTTGCCGCGCTGCGGGATTACGGTGAAGTCGCGCAGCGCGAGGGACAGTGCGGCGGATTCCTGTGCGTCGTCGAGGTTTCCGGTCCAGGCGACCATGCGATGCCGAGCGCCGCAGGCGCGCACCGCCGCCAGGGTGTCCAGCAGGGCGGCGGCGGCCAGACGGGCGGCATCGCGAGGTGAGAAGGGCGGTGTCAGGCGGGTTTTGGCGAAGCCCGCGATGGGGGCCTTCGCGATCACGAGCAGGGTGGCGGGGACGGTGGACGACCTCATCGGACACTCCAGAAGTCTTTGGCTGCGCGCAGGGTGCCGCGCAGCGAGCCGGAAACCTTGGATCGGCCGTGGGTGCGCGGCCGGTAGGTGATATCGCGTTCGACCAGTCGCCAGCCGGAATGTGCCGCGGCGACCAGCAATTCGAGTGGGTAGCCCGAACGCGGATGCAGTGGGCCGAGGTCGAGCAGCCGGGTGCGGTGCACCACGCGCATCGCCGCCACATCGTGGACTGCCAGGCCGTAGCGGTGGCGCAGGCGGGCGGCGACGAGTTGATTGCCCAGCCGGGCGTGCCAGGGCCAGGCTCCCGCGCGATGGGCGCGGCGGCGACCCACCACCATGTCGACCTCGGGGCCGAGTTCGGCTACCAGGCCGGGCAATTCGCGTGGATCCATGGAGCCGTCGCCGTCCAGGACGGCCACCACCGCGGTGCGGGCGGCGTGCACGCCCGCTTGGACGGCGCTGCCGTAGCCGGGTTCTGGTTCGGCGACGACCTGTGCGCCCGCGAGTCTGGCGACGGCGGCGGTGGCATCGGTGGATCCGTTGTCCACCACGATCACCCGGTAGTCGCGCGGGATTGCCGAGAGTACGCCGGGCAGTGCGCCCGCTTCGTCCTTGCATGGGATCACGACGGTGACGCCGTGTTCAACCTCGGATTCGGTCACCCCATGACCGTAGGGCCGGCGCAGGCGTTGTCACCGCTGGAAACCGGTGACGAAAGTATGACGAGACCTGGACCGACGCTCATTTCGCGGTGGATCGGCGGGTCGGGCGGCCTAGGGTGGAACCCGTGCGGAAATCCCCCGTCCAGACTCCCCCGCGACGCCGCGCGCGTCGCGCCGATGTGTACTGCGCGACAGCCGGAGCGGCGCTCGTGGCAGCGGCTTTCCTGTATCCGCGAATCCTCAGCGAACAGGCGCGCGGGCGACTGTATGCCGGGGCCGCGCCGATCTTCGGCAATTGGCTGCCGCATATCGGCTGGGGCACCGCGCCCGCCATCGGCGTCGCGGCGCTCGTGATCAGCTACGGCCCGACCCTCGCGCGGCGCCTGCCCTGGCGGCGCGCCCTGGCATTGACCTGGCTGACGGCGATCGCCTGGACTTTCGCGCTGGCCATGGTCGACGGCTGGCAGCGCGGTTTCGCGGGCCGCCTCACCACCCGCGACGAATACCTGCACGAGGTCGGCGGCGTGCACGATATCGCCGCCATGCTGCGCGGCTTCTCCGGCCGCATTCTCGACTTCCAGCCCAACTCCTGGACCACCCACGTCTCGGGCCACCCACCCGGCGCACTCCTGACTTTCGTCCTGCTCGACCGCATCGGCCTCGGCGGCGGAGCCTGGGCGGCAACGCTGTGCCTGCTCGTGGGAACCAGTGCGGTGGTGGCGATTCCGATCGCCATCCGCGCCCTCGGATCGGCGGACCTCGACCACGGCGCGGGTGTGGCCCGCCACGGCGCGGCTACCGGCGATCAGCCGCGGTGGTTCAGTCGATTCGCCGGAAGTTCCGGTGCCGCGCCCGAATTCACCGATATCGCCGAGCAGCGCGCTCGCGCCGCACTGCCATTCCTGGCGCTCGCACCCGCCGCGATCTGGATCGCGGTGTCCGCCGACGCGCTGTTCGCCGGGGTGACGGCGTGGGCGGTGGCATTGCTCGCAATTGCCACCCGGGGGCAGCGACATTGGGTGGCCGTGGGGCTGGCCTCCGGACTGCTGTTCGGATTCGGCATATTCCTGAGCTACGGCCTCATCTTGATGGCCGTACCCGCCGCCTTCGTGCTCGCGGCACGCACATTCCGCCCGGCTATCCCCGCGCTCATCGGCGTACTGCTGGTCGTGGCCGCGTTCAAGGCCGCCGGATTCTGGTGGCTGGACGGCTATCACCTTGTGGTGCAACGGTATTACCAGGGCATCGCGAGCGAGCGACCATTCTCTTATTGGGTGTGGGCGAACCTCGGCGGCACGGTATGCGCCCTCGGCCTCGCACCGGTAGCGGCCCTGGCTCGGGTCGCGCGCGGCATAACACCGAATCTGCCGGGGCCCGCGTCCGCCACCGATTCGGCGGCACAACTCGCTCCGACTGCGGTAGCACCGCACGCACACCCGAACGCGGGCAACGCATTCGACCGCGAGGCGGGCGTCCCGGACGGGGAAGGCATGGTCGAGTTGTCCACGACGGGTTCACAACCGTCCGAGCTCGGTTCCCGCACCCAGACCTTGGATTCCGGCTCGGACACGACGCATTCCCCGGCGGTGCGCACTCGACCGGCCGTCACGGCGAATGCCACCGCCGCCGAAGTCGATCGGCATGCCACACACGGTGATGGGCGGATAAATCTCGACGGGTCGGCGGCAGGGTCCTCCGCACTGCTCAGCGCCGTGCGGGTACGCGTGCGGGACTGGCGCGCCATCGTCGATCCAGCCGCACTGCTTGCCGCGGCGGGGTTGGCCGCGCTGTTGCTCGCGGATCTGAGTGGGTTGAGTAAGGCTGAGACGGAGCGGATTTGGTTGCCGTTCACGGTGTGGGTGATCGCGGGGGCGGGGTTGTTGCCGGGGCGGTGGGGGCGGGTGTGGCTGGGGGTGCAGGCGACGGGGGCGCTGGTGCTCGTTCATTTCATTCTGACGAATTGGTGAGGCAGATGCGGATTTTGGTGGCCGATGACGATCCGGTGGTGCGCGAGGTGGTGCGGCGGTATCTGGAGCGCGATGGGCTCGAGGTGATCGAGACGGCCGATGGTCCGGCTACCGCGGCGGTGCTGGCGCGCGAGGATATCGATCTGGCCGTGCTGGATGTGATGATGCCGCCGCCGGATGGGATCGATCTGACCCGGGCGGTGCGGTCGGGGTCGCGGCCAGCGATGCCGATCATCCTGCTCACCGCGCTCGGGGACGAGGATGACCGGGTGATCGGATTGCAGGCGGGGGCAGACGATTACGTGACCAAGCCGTTCAGTCCGCGCGAGCTGGCGTTGCGGGTGGCCTCGGTATTGCGGCGCGCGAATCCGGCGGTGGCCGGGGATCAGATCTTGCGCAGCGGGAGTGTGGAGGTGCGGCGCGCGGCGCGGGTGGTGACGGTGGACGGAACACCGGTGGAGTTGACCGCACGCGAGTTCGATCTGCTGGTGTTCCTGCTGTCGAATCAGCAGCGGGTGTTCAGCCGGGACGAACTGCTCGCACAGGTGTGGGGGTGGACATTCGGTGATCAATCCACGGTGACGGTGCATATCAAGCGATTGCGCGCGAAACTCGGTGCGGCGCATCGCATCGACACCGTTTGGGGCCGCGGATACGCCTGGGGCCGCGTCGATGCCGAGGAGGCCGCTCGTGCCGACTGATATGCCCGGACTGATCGGCTACGCGCTGGCGGCCTCGCTGCCGGTGGTACTACTGGGCGCGCTACTGCTGCGCTATCTGCGCAACCGGTCCATGACCACGAGTATGGCCGTGCTGGTGCTGATTCCGACGCTCGCCACGCTCAGCGGCGTGGTGGCGGTGAGCGGTCTGATGTTCGGTGATGAATTCGAGCGGCTCGCGGTGGTGTTGGCGGTGGTCACCGCGGTAACGGTGCCCGCGGCGGTGCTGCTCGGGCGCGCGCAGGCGCGAACCATGGTGTGGGAGCGGGAAATGCTGGAGCAGGAACGCGCGGCCGAACGTTCGCGGCGGGAGTTGGTGGCGTGGGTGAGTCATGATCTGCGCACGCCGCTGGCCGGTATCCGCGCCATGGGCGAGGCGCTGGCCGACGGTGTGGTCGCCGAGACCGCGGATGTGGAGCGGTACGCGAATCAGATTGTGCGCGAGACGAATCGGCTCTCCACCATGGTGGACGACCTGTTCGAGATGTCGAAGATCAATTCCGGGGCGCTGCGGCTGAGCCTGGAACCGGTGGATCTGCGCGAACTCATCGACGAGGTGCTCGCCGCCAATCAGCCGACCGCGCAGCGCGCCGGGGTGACACTGACCGCGCGCCAGCCGCAGCATCGAATTCTGGTGGCGGGCAGCGATCACGCGCTCAGCCGGGTGCTCACCAATCTGGTCGCCAATGCCATCGCGCACACCCCGCCGGGCGGGCGGATCGATATCTCCACCGGTATCGATGACGGATATGCCTGGGCGCGAGTCGAAGACACCGGCCCGGGTATCGCCCCCACCGACCTGCCCCGCATCTTCGAGGTCGCCTACCGCGGCACCTCGGCCCGCACCCCGGCCGCCGACGAACTCGGCAGCAGCAGCGGGATGGGATTGGCCATCGCGGCAGGACTGGTGGAGGCGCACCACGGCGATATCACCGCCGAAAACCGCGAGCACGGCGCACGATTCCAGGTGCGCCTGCCGCTATTGACCGGTGTCGGGGCATCCTGACCGAGTGCGTGGATCCCGGCCAAAAGCACGCCGGGATGACGAAGTAGGGCTCCCGGGCACGGTAACGGGGAAAGGCCGCACCCGCCCCGCGAGCCGCACGCACAGATGACGGGAATCAGCGCCAGGTGGGTGCGCCGGTGCCTGCCGCGGCTCGGAGTGGGGCGTGGGCGAAGTCCGCCAGACCGTCAGCCGGGGTGATGGCCGCAGCGAATCCCAGTTCGCGCCTGGCTTTTTCGGGGCTGGCGACGATGTGGCGGACATCGCCGGAGCGGTAGTCGCCCGTGACCACCGGGGGTTTGCCGCCGCTGGCGGTGGCGAGGATGGATGCCACTTCGCCGATGGTGATGGGGTGGCCGGAGGCGATATTGAGTGGGGTGAAGGGCGTGAGGGGTTGTTCGAGGGCCGCGACGTTGGCGGCGGCGATATCGCGGACGTGGACGAAATCCCTTGCCTGGCGGCCGTCTTCGAAGACGCGCGGGGATTCGCCCGCTTCCAGGCTGGAGCGGAAGATGGCCGCTACGCCGGAATACGGTGTGTCCCTGGGCATATCGTCGCCATAGACGTTGTGGTAGCGCAGCGCCGTCACGGTCGAGGCGGTCGCGGTGGCCCAGGCCAGCGCGTAATGCTCCTGTGCCACTTTGCTCGCGGCGTACAGGCTGCGCGGGTGCAGGGCGGCGGATTCGTCGATCGGGATCCAGTCCAGCGCGGCACCGGACGGTGAGCGGTGGTCGAAGACGCCGCGGTCGAGGTCGGCGCGGTCGCGCGTGCCGGGGATGAAATCGCCTGGCATATCCCGGTATCGGCCTTCGCCGTAAACCACCATGGAGGACGCCAGCACCAGGTGCCGGCAGTGCGCGCGATCCATGGCCGCGAGCAGCACGGCGGTACCGAGGTCATTGTGCGCGGCGTACGCGGGCGCGTCCTGCGCGCTGACACCCGCGCCCACGACCGCCGCCTGATGACAGACGGCGTCGATACCGCGCAACCGGTCGTCGAGCGCCTCCGGATCCCGCACATCCAGCACCGAGACCCCGGGCGGTGGGGCGGCGTCGAACCCGTGCGCGGCGGGCAGCATGAGATCGACCGCGATCACCTCATGCCCCGCGGCGGCCAGCGCGCTACGAATGTGGGATCCGATGAATCCGGCCGCGCCGGTGAGCAATACCCGCATGTCAAGCCTCGCCGCTCGAGCGGTTGCTGAGATTCCAGGTCATGGCGTCGATTGTGGTCGCCGAGCGGGCAACGGGCGCGCCCGCGCGCGGCGTGGCGCGGATTCGTCAGTGTTTGGTCACCAGCGGTCCGCGCGTCGGCGTTCGACGCGCGGGCGGCCTATCCGCGCGGGCGCCGTACGCGGGGCGCGACGGGTGAATGGCTCAGGTATTTGCCCATTTCGCCGTCGCGAAGGCTGAGCACATCGTCGAGGATGACGAATGCGTAGCCGACCAGCACCAGTACCGCCAGCTGCCCCCAGGCGACCCACAGCACGCCGATCGGCGCGGTCGCGAGTACCGCGACCGCGCCGATCAGCCGCAGCCACGGGCGCGGCAGGCCGAGCACCCACCGGAATACGCACTGTCCGAGGAAGTACAGCGCCACACCGCCCGAGAGTGCCAGTGCCGCAGCGGTGCTCGCGGGTTCATTGCCGTGCGCGATGGTCATGCTGATACCGGCGGCGGTGAGGATGATGCCGACGAGCAGCATGTAGAAGGCGTAGTCGTAGGCGGCCAGCGCGGGCCGGGTGCGGTCGGCGGGAGCAAGTGCCACGAGCGCGTGCTCACCGCGTTCGTCGTCGAGGCCGAAGAACGCCCACCACAGCACGTAGACCAGGGTCAGGCCGAGCGCGACGGTGGCGACCAGTGCGGGCGTGATGTCCTGTCCGGCGAGTCCGGTGCCCAGCGCGACCACCGATTCGCCGAGCGCGACGATGATCACCAGCCCGTGTCGTTCGCAGAAGTGCGCGACCCGGACCGAGAACCCCTCCGGACCGAACAGGTACGGGGTGATGATCTGCACGCCGAAGGCCAAGCCCCACAGCAGGTATCGCGGCCATTCGTGGATCAGGCCGCCGCCGAGTACCAGGGCCGCGGACAGCAGATTCACCGGGCCGATCTGGCGGATGCCCGCCGCGCCCGCACCGCCCGAGGTGGCGAACATCAGCGTGTGCACGGTGTTGATCAGGAAGTAGGCCAGGCCGAAGGCCAGCCCGCTGCCGGTGAAGGCGCCCGGAATCGACAGTGCCAGTACGAAGAATCCGAACATGCCGATGAGCAGCCAGGTGCGGCGGCTGGAGCTGTTGGGCGCGACTTCATTGGTGAGCCAGACGTATCCGGCGTACATCCACCAGATGATGCCGAACATGAGTGCCACCTGTCCGAGCGCGGTCCAGCCCGGGTGGTGGGTGAAGGCGTGGGTCAACTGGGTCATGGTGAAGACGAATACGAGGTCGAAGAACAGTTCCAGGGTGGAAGCGCGCAGTTGGCCGCCTTCGGCCGCGTCCTCCATCGCACCGGGATAATCGCTGGTCACGCCGGAAATCGTAGAGGGTGCACCGGCATTTCACCATTCCAACCAGCCGGTATCTCACGGATTGGCTACCACACCGCAACTGCCCGGCGGGTGGATCGAGCAGGGGTGAACTCAGGGATAGATGGGGATCGGATGGGGGCGTTCACCCGATGTGCCGCCGGGCCCGCGTTTTCTACCGTCTGAACATGGCGTTCGGTAGGTCGCGGCTGCGGCGAATTCTCTTGATTCTCGGTGTGATCGCGGTGGCGATCGCGACGGTGGTGGGCGGCGGCTTCACCTGGGCCTACACCACCGCCGATGTCTCCACCGTCGGCGCGATGGAGTTCACCGACGAATTGCGCGTGCCACCGCTGGCGCCTTCGACCGTCGACGCGGACGGAATCCGGGTATTCCAACTCGACATGCGTTCCGGGACAAGGGAATTCCTGCCTGGAAAAGCCACCTCCACCTGGGGTTTCAACGGCGACCACCTCGGACCCACGCTGCGCGCCCGGCGTGGCGAGCAGGTGCGGGTGCAGGTGCGCAACGGCCTGACCGAGGCATCGACGGTGCATTGGCACGGCATGCACCTGCCCGCCGCGATGGACGGCGGACCGCATCAGATGGTGCCGCCAGGCGCGACCTGGACACCGGAATGGAAGGTGGATCAGGCCGCCACGACGCTCTGGTATCACCCACATCCGCACGGGGCCACCGAATCTCACGTCCGCAAGGGTCTGGCGGGAATGTTCATCATCGATGACGACGCCAATGATCCGGCGGCACTGCCGCACACCTACGGCGTCGACGATGTGCCGGTCATCGTGCAGGATGTCAAGTTCAAGGACGCGCAATTCGATACCGGCCGTGGCATGTTCGCCGATATCGGCGTGCTCGGGGACCGGACCATGGTCAATGGCGTGCTCGCGCCGTATCGGAATGTCGGCGATGAAGCGGTGCGGCTGCGGCTGCTGAACGCCTCCACCGCAAGGGTTTACAACTTCGGATTCTCCGATACTCGCCGATTCACCCTCATCGGCACCGACGGCGGCCTGCTGGCGCAACCGGAAAGCCTTGACCACCTGCGCCTTTCACCCGGTGAGCGAGCCGAGATCGTGGTGCGTTTCCAACCCGGCGAACGCGTGACGCTGCGCAGTGACCGCGTCGAGCTGGGACTGGACTTCTTCGGGCAGCGGTTCAGCGGTGGCGACGACCGCTTCGATCTGCTGGAATTCCGTGCGGCACAGACGCTTCGGCCATCATCGGCGGTACCCTCCGCATTGGTCGCGGCACCGCTGCCCGATGCCGGGGCAGCGGTGCGGGAGCGCGATTTCTCGCTGGAATTCGGCAAGATCAACGGTAAGCAGATGGCCATGGATCGCATCGATGCCACCGTCACCCGCGGCAGCACCGAAGCCTGGACGGTGCGCAATGCCGACGGTATGCCGCACAACTTCCATGTGCACGATGTGCAGTTCGCGGTCGTCGAGGTGGATGGGCACGCGCCGCCGCCCGCCCTGCGCGGACCGAAGGACACCGTCTTCGTGCCGCCGGGCGGCTCGGTGAAGTTGGCGCTGCGGTTCGACGGACCGTCCGATCCGAATACGCCGTACATGTTCCATTGCCATCTGCTCTGGCATGAGGATCTCGGCATGATGGGCCAATTCGTGGTGGTCGAACCGGGCCAGGAGGCCGGGCAGCCGCCGAGTCACCACTCCGGACACTGACCGCCCACCCCCGAGCGTGTCGCCGCGACCTGCGGCGACACGCTTTTTTGTGCCGACACGCAGGAGGGTCTTGCGCACGAACCCGCATTCGGCGCACAATTCATCACGTAGTGAATTCAACACTCGATGAATTGAGGGTGACCCAGTGACGGCACCGAGCCCATCGCCCGCGATAGCGATCGAACACCTGCGGGTGGATCGCGGCGGGCGGCCAATCCTGCAGGACATTTCGCTGACCGTGCCGCGCGGCAGCATCACCGGACTCCTCGGGCCGTCCGGCTGCGGCAAGACCACACTCATGCGCAGCATGGTCGGCACGCAGATCATCGCCGCGGGCACCGTGCGGGTACTCGGCGAGGACGCCGGATCCCCCGCCCTGCGGCGCAAGGTCGGTTATGTGACCCAGGCGCCGAGCATCTACGACGATCTGACGGTCACCGACAATGTGGCGTATTTCGGTGCGCTGTACGGCTGTTCGGCCGGGGACGTCGAATCCGCCATCGCCGCGGTGGGTTTGAGCGGGCGCGCCGGGAATCGCGGCAATCAGCTCTCCGGCGGGCAGCGCACCCGGGTATCGCTGGCGTGCGCGCTGGTCGCCGATCCGGAACTGCTGGTCCTCGACGAGCCGACCGTGGGCCTGGACCCGGTGCTGCGCGCGGATCTGTGGACCCAATTCCACGCGCTGGCGAAACAGGGCCGCACCCTGATCGTCTCCAGTCACGTCATGGATGAGGCCGAGCACTGCGATCAACTGCTGCTCATGCGCGAGGGGCATCTGCTCGCACAGCTCAGCCCCGCCGAATTGCGCTCGGACACCGGCGAATCCAGCCTCGAGAACGCCTTCCTGGCACTGATCAAAATGGGAGAGAAGTCGTGACCGCCACCCTGTCGCGCCCGGCCGGGCCGAAACCGCTGCGCTGCTACGCCGCCACCACGCTGCGCATTCTGCGCCAGCTGCGCGCGGATCGCCGCACCGTGGCGATGATTCTGCTGGTGCCCGCGCTGCTCATGACCCTGCTGTATTTCGTGTACCAGAACTATCCGACCGCGCCGGGCGCGCCGCGACTGTTCGACCGGGTCGGGATCACCATGCTCGGGGTGCTGCCGTTCGTGGTCATGTTCCTCATCACCGCGATCGCCATGCAGCGCGAACGGGTTTCGGGCACTTTGGAGCGGCTGATGACCACGCCGCTGTCGAAACTGGACCTGCTCGGCGGGTACGGCACGGCGTTCTCCATCGCGGCGGCGGGCCAGGCGGTGATCGCGTGCCTGGTGTCGTTCTGGCTGCTGGATCTGAACGCGGCGGGCAGTCCGCTGCTGGTGGTGCTGATCGCGATCGTCGACGCCGTGCTCGGGGTGGCGCTCGGGCTGCTGGCCAGTGCTTTCGCCCGGACCGAATTCCAGGCCGTACAGTTCATGCCCGTGATCGTGCTGCCCCAGTTCTTCCTGTGCGGACTGCTGGTTCCGCGCGGCCAGCTGCCCGGCTGGCTCGAGGCCATCAGCAATGTGCTGCCGCTCAGCTATGCGGTGGACGCGCTACAGCAGGTGTCCACGCACAGCGGGGTGACCGGGGTGATGTGGCGCGATATCGCGATCGTGGCCGGATTCGCCTGTGTCGCATTGGGTCTGGGCGCGGCGACGCTGCGGCGGCGCACCGCGTGAGCGTCGAGGGCAATTCCCGGAGCGGTCGGCGACCCGGCCGCTCCGGCACCCGCGAGGCGATTCTGGACGCCGCGCGGGTGCGGTTCGCCGAGGTGGGTTTCGATCGGGCCTCCATCCGCTCCATCGCGACGGCCGCGAGCGTGGATCCCGCACTGGTGCACCACTATTTCGGTACGAAACAGGAATTGTTCACCGCCGCACTGGAAATCCCCATCGATCCGGATGTGATCCTGGCGCGCATCGCCGCGGCGCCCCTGGAAGAGCTGGGCGAGACCATCATTCGAACGGTTGTCTCGGTCTGGGACTCCCCCATCGGCGTCCAGGCGGTGGCCGCCTTCCGCACCCTGCTCAGCAGCGCCGACCCGGCGCTGGCCCGCGCCTTCCTGCTGGAGATAGTCCTGAAAGACGTTCGCGTCCGCGTGGACTCACCCCCCGGCACCGGAACCAAACGCGCCGTCCTGGCCGCGTCTCAACTCGCCGGTCTCCTGGTGACCCGCAAGATCGTCCCGATGGAACCGATCGCCTCCATGCCCGTGGAAGAGCTCGCCGCCGCCGTCGGCCCCAATATCCAGCGCTACCTCACCGGCGACCTGACCTGACCGAAGCCGCCGGGAGTGCGCCGGCGGAATCAGGACTGGGTCAGGAAAGCGGTGTGGTCTTCGTCGGCGACGGGGCTGGCCTCATCGGCCAGCAGGACCGGGATGCCGTTGTCGATGGGGTAGGCCAGGCGCAGGCGGGGGTTGTACAGCAGGGCGTCGCCGGCCTCGATGCGGACCAGGTGCAGCGGACCCTTGTCCTGCGGGCAGGCGAGCAGGGTCAGCAGCGTGGGGTCCAGGATTTCCTCCGACATGGTCGTCAACCTACCGGTCCGCCGCGGCGGGGTGGGAATCGGTGCGGCGGAAGGAGATGTGGCGATGACCGAAGAAGCTCGCCACCGCGACCAGGGCCATGACCACGACCGCGGCGGGACGGGCCGGGGCGTGCAGGATCGAGACCGCGAACTGGAGCAGGGCCATGTTCAGCACCATGCCGACCGAGTTGACGCCGACGAAGGCGACGAAATCGCGCAGCAGGTGGCCGCGCACCCGAAAGACCAGGGTGCGGTGCAGGCCGAAGGCGATGAACACGCTCACCGTGTAGGCCAGGGCCACCGACAGCGCGGCGGCCACATCCTTGGACACCATGCCGTTCAGCACGGTCAGCCACATGATGGTCAGGGCCATGCCCAGCAGCGTGTTGAACCCGCCGACCAGCGCGAAGGCGATTTCCTGCCGCCGCACCAGCCGCAGCAGCGGACCGGGCGGAGCGCTCACCGGCTCCGGGTCGGCCGATGCGGCACCGGCCGTGCTCGCGGCCACCGCACCATCGACATTCGATGATGCGGCGCGCAGGTCGTCGGACATGCCGACGGATCGTTCGGTGGTCACGAAACCGATTCTGCCAGTTCGCGTTTCGGATCGGGGGTGACCGGGCCGGCGCCCTCGCCGCCGTCATCGCCGTCATCACCGTCCCGGCGGGAGCGCAGGTACATCCATTGCAGGACGCCGAGGCCGATGAGCCCCGCCCCGGCCGCGCCGATGCCGATCTTCCAGCCCGGCGGACGCCAGGTGACTTCCAGTTCGGCGGCCTTGGTTCCGGCCGGGATATCGACCGCGACAAAGGATTTCGCGACGGTGGTGAACGGAATGGTCTTGCCGTTCAGGGCGACGCGGTAGCCGGGCCAGCCCAGGCGGGCGAAGGTGATGCGGCCGCCGGTCTCGGAGGACACTCGCACCACGCTGCTGGTGCCGGATTCCGACAGTGACTTGGCATCCACATTGTGCGCGTCACCGATGCGGCCGTTGACCGTGGAGATCGGGCCGCCATCGCGCTCGAGCACCCAGATGTACTTCTCATGCCCGGGTACCGCGGTGAAATGCCAGCCCTCCGGGGCGGGTTGGTTCCCGGCCTCGGGGAACATGGCCTTCTGCAACACGATTCGATCGATCAGCATGAGATCGGCGAGCGGGCGGCCGGTGGTCGGCTCGGGCGCGAACATGCGCTGGTACGAGTCGGGGCAGGTGCTGCCGTCCCAGCGCATGCAGAGCATTTCACCGAAGTAGAAGTGCCCGTTGGGCGTATAGCCGTTCACGTAGTCGAGTTCGAGATCCTTGGCGTAGTTGCCCCACACCAGCGATCCGTACGCGCCCTCGAGGCTCTTGTCCGCGGGTTGCAGTAGTCCGCGATCACCGAGTTGCAGGGTGGTGCCGGTGGTGAACTTCGGGAACGCCGCCTTGGCCTCCTCGCGATTCGCGGGCAGGTTCCACGACATCGGCGTCGGCTGCACCGACCGCACCTGGAAGTACGCGATCGGAAGCATGGCGACGATGGTCAGCGCGACCGCCGCCGCCGTACCCCGGGTGCGGCCCAGCCACACCACGCCCGCGACCAGCGCGCCGACCACGAGCGCAGACAGCACATGCCAGAGCACATCGTGCGGATCGGCGGAGAAGGTGCGCACCCACAGCAGCAGGATCAGCACGCCCGCGGCGATCCCGCGATTGCGCCAGCTCCGCACCGTGCCGAACCGCCCGAGCAGTACGCACACCAGCACCAGCAGTCCCAGCGCCAGCATGGGCAGCACACGAGCGGGCCAGCGCAGCGGTCCGATGGTACCGGGCCCGGCGGTCCACATGAGCATCACCGCGGCGAACAGCGCGATGGAGCTGAGTTCCTTCCACTGTGCCTTGGCCGCACGCCAATCCACGAACGCCAGCGCCGGAATCAGGAACCAGGCGATGTAGACCATGGGCAGCGGCTGGATATAGCCCCACCACGAATTGAACGCGGGCAGCGTGCTCGGCAGGCTGGCATTGAGCGATTCCGACCACGGCACGGTCAGGAACTGGTCGTTATTGATCTGCGAGGTGCCACGCCAGCTGACCTTCGCGGACAGCATGCTGGGCAGGAAGGTGATCAACCCCGCGGCTCCGGCAGCGGCAGCGGCGGCGGTGAGCCGGGTCAGCGGAGCCCACGCGGAACGCCCGCGCCACACCAGTTCCCCGACCGCGACCGCGACCAGCATGATCGCGGCCTCGACGGCCGGGAACACGTACTGCACCGAGATCGCCAGGTACAGGTACACGAAGACCGGAATCGGCCCGCCCTTACCGCGCGCGTATCGCACCGAGGACGCCCAGGCGTGAATCATCCACGCGGTTCCGCTCATGGCGGTGAACCAGCTGGCCGAATCGAAGAACAGGAAGAAACCGGTGAAGGGGAAGGCCACGCCGGCCGCCGCCGCCCACTCCGGGCGCGAGCCGTACGCCAGGCATACCCGGTACACCCCGAGCCCGGCGATGATGGCGAAGATCAGTTTGACGATGGTCGCGTACACCGCGAGGTTCGGCACCGAGGGCGCGATCAGATCGATCAGCAGCTGCGGCGGGTTGAACAGGCCCGCTTCCTCATTGGTGTAATTGCCCGACATCCACTGCTGCGGCAGCAGGAACGGGAACTGGCCGTCGCGGAAGGCGCGGCCGAAGAACACCCATAGACCGGTGTATTGGGATTCACTGTCATCGGTATAGAAGTGGCGGGCATTGGCCAGCAGCACCGCGATATATCCGAGCGTCACACCGACGGCGGTGACAACTCCCCAGCGGTACACCTCGCGTCGCGCCGACCGTTCGGCGGGTTCGGTTCCGGTGGTCCCGGCCACCGTCGAAAATGCGCTTTCCACCACGAGTTCCAGACCCTACAGGGCGTCGCGCTCGCGGGCATCAAGCTGTGCGGCAAGAATGATGGCGTGATGATCTCTCGCCCCGGAAGCCGCGACCTGCACCGTGTTAGAGTTCTCCGCGGCTCGGGCTCTGTAATTTGGCGTGGAGTACCGGCGCGCTCCGTCATCGAAAGTCGATCCAGCTGATGCCGATTCCGTCTCGCCCGCTCCGCGCGCAGACCGCTCCGAGCGTCACCTCCGGCCCTTCCGGGTCGGCGCGGGTGCACGCCGTATCCGTTGTCGTCCCCGTATATCGCGGTGAGGACACCATTGCCGCGCTCGTGGCCGAGCTGGACAAGCTCAGCGGTCCGGTGCGCTCGCCCGCCGGAGCCGAATTCACCGTGAACGACATCGTGCTGGTGCACGATCACGGACCGGATCGCTCCGATGTGGTGTTGCAGGAACTCGAGCAGACCTACCCGCAGGTGCGGGTGGTGTGGATGAGCCGCAATTACGGACAGGACGCCGCCACCATCGCGGGCATGGCCGCCGCCGACGGCGACTGGACCGTCACCATGGATGAGGACGGCCAGCACGATCCGGCGTTCATCGGTGAATTCCTGGACGCGGCGCTGCGCGAGCGCGCGGATCTGGTCTACTCCAAGCCGGTCAATACCCGCCCGCACGGGTTCCTGCGCAATATCACCTCGCGCGGGGCGAAGATCGTGCTGGCGACCATTTTCGCCTTCCCGGATTCCACCCGGTTCGAGAGCTATCGGCTGATTCGCGGCGATATCGCGCGCCAGCTCGCGCAGGTCGCCTCCAATGGCGTGTATCTGGATGTGGCGCTCACCTGGGTGGTGAGCGATGTGGCGCAGGTGCCGGTGCAGCTGCGCGCCGAGGGGCGCGAGGAGTCCGGGTACAACTACCGGCGACTGTTCTCGCTGTTCTGGAAGATGGTGCTGTGCAGCGGAACTCGCGGGCTGCGGCTGGTGAGCATGCTGGGTGTGACGCTCGCGCTGGCGGGCGGCGGTATGGCGGCGTGGGTGGTCTATCACAAGCTCACCGACAGCGGCGGCGATCCCGAGGGCTGGGCCTCGCTGATGACGGTGCTGCTGCTGTGCTCGGGCGCGGTGCTGTTCTCGCTCGGGCTGATCGCCGAATATCTGGGTGTGGCCTTGCACGTGCTCGTGGGCAAACCGCTGTATCTGACGGTAGATTCGCCGACACCGCGCCCGGTGCAACAGCATTCGGAGCATGCGGACAAGGAATTCCAGTACGCAGGAGCGAGGGGGAACGACCCGGGTGAGCACTGATCGCATCATCTTCAGCCGTCCGTTCCGCGCCGCGGGTGAGCTGGCGAATGTGGAGGCCGTGCTGTCCTCGGATCACAGCCACGGCGACGGTCCGTTCACCGCGGCGGCCACCGCGAAACTGCGCGATATCACCGCCGCGCCGTACGCGCTGCTGACCACCTCGTGCACGCACGCGCTCGAAATGGCCGGGCTGCTACTGGAACTCGGGCCCGAGGACGAAGTGATCGTGCCGAGCTTCGCGTTCACCTCGACCGCGACTGCGATGGCATTGCGCGGGGCCACCGTGGTGTTCGCCGATATCGATCTGGCGACCGGCAATATCGATCCCGAATCGGTGGCCGCCGCGGTCACCCCGCGCACCAAGGCCGTGGTGATCATCCACTACGGCGGCGTCGGCGCGGATATGGAACGGCTGCAACAGATCGCGGACGCGCACGGCCTCGCGCTCATCGAGGACACCGCGCACGGACTGGGCGGCACCTGGCGCGGACGGCAGCTCGGCACCATCGGCACGGTCGGCGCGCTCAGCTTCCACGACACCAAGAACGTGCACTGCGGTGAGGGCGGCGCACTGCTGCTCACCGATGAGATCCTCATGGCGCGAGCGGAAATCGTGCGCGAGAAGGGCACCGACCGGGCGCGTTTCCTGCGCGGCGCGGTGGACAAGTACTCGTGGCAGGACATCGGCTCCAGCTATCTGCCGAGTGAGCTCAACGCGGCGGTGCTGGACGCACAGCTGGCGGAATTCGCGACGATTCAGGCCAATCGGCATCGGGTGTGGGATCACTACGCCGCCGCACTGCCGGACTGGGCCGCCCGCAACGACGTTCAGCTGATGACGGTTCCGGACGATCGCGAGCACACCGCGCACCTGTACTTCCTGCGCGTGCCCACCGAGAGCCGCCGCGACGACCTCATCAAACATCTCGGCGCACAGGGCATCTCGGCCCCGTTCCACTACATCCCGCTCGACTCCAGTCCCGCGGGCCTGAAGCTGGGCCGCACCCCGACCCCGTGCACCCGCAGCGCCGAATTCTCCGGAACCATTGTGCGCCTGCCACTGTGGCCGGGACTCACCGAACAGCAGCTCGACCGCGTGGTCGAAGGCATCACGGCCTTCACCGTCTGACCCGCGAATCCGGCCCGTCGTTCCGGGCCGGATTCCGTGCGGTTCCGGGTCAGTCCTTGGGTCGGGCGATGAGCACGTGCCCGGGAACCGGCTTATGGTCCACCGCACGGTCTTCCACCACCAGCCCGGCGGCCTCCAGCGCCGCGATCACCTCCGCGACCGGGCGCAGCCGGAAGCCGAATTCGGTGAACGGCATCTTGGCCATCCCGTCCGGATCCCCGATGCCGATCACGGCCCGTCCCTGCGGCCGCAGCACACGCGCGAATTCCGCACAGACACGGTCCAATTCGGGCACGAAGTAGATGGTGTTCACCGTAATCGCCGCGTCCAGACTGTCTTTCGCGAACGGCAGTTCGGTAAGCGAACCCTCCAGCACCTGCAACCGCCCGGCACCGATCTGTGCGGCGAAACCGGTCTTGGCCCGGTTCAACATATCCGGCGAAATCTCCACGCCCTGCACATTCCCGGTCGGCCCCACCCGATCCAGCAGCAGCGACAATCCGACGCCGCCCCCGAATCCGATATCGGCCACGGTCTCCCCGGCAATCGGTTCGGCCGCCCGCACCGCCTCCTCGATCAGGAATCGATTCACCCGATTGAGCATCAGGGCGGTCCCTTTACCCAGCAGACCATGAGGATTGCCGAGTTGACCGGCAATAGTGGACATCACACGCGCCGCAAGCGGATTCACAACTCGATGCTACCGGCGCGAATCCAGTGAACCCGTTGACCGAGCCCCCGACTTTCGGGGATGTGCCCGGATTCCCGTCAGCTCTAAGCTCGATCACTACAGCGGCGATCGGCCGGACCCCCGACCCGGCCGATCGTCGTTGGTATCAGGCGAAGAGCCGAGTGGCCAATTCCTCGGTGAGGATTTCGTAGTTCTCGGATTCGCGGTTGTACCACCAGGTGAGCTCGCCCGGTTCGGGGCGGCCCGCGGCCTGGACGGCCTTGGTGGAGGGGCGGAAGGTGGTGCTGCGCGGGATGTCCTCGACCACGTAGATGAGGTCGGGTCGCTGATCGGGGGCCAGATCGCGCAGCGCCTCGGTGACATCCTTGGGGGTCAGGCGCATATCTTCGCGGACACTGACCGCCGCGACCGCGAGGGTGCGGTTGCCCGCCGGAAGACCGTAGGCGACTTCGAGATCCACGGCGGTGATGTCGTTGAGTACATCGACGATCGGCTTGGTGTACACCGGCCCCCGCGGTGTGTGGATCACGGTGTCGCGGCGGTCCATCAGCCAGTAGTCGCCGTCGCTGTCGCGGCGGAAGAGGTTTTCGGTCGGCATCCAGGCGTCGCCGGGGGTGAAGACGCCGCGCAGGCCGCCCGCGGACAGGTCGACGGTGTCCGACGCGGTGCCGATGAGCAGCCCCACTTCGTTATCGGCGCAGCGGCGGGCGAAACCGTTGTCCGCCACCTGGATCTCGTCCGAGATGGGGTCGTAGGCGATGAGTTCGACCTTGGCGGTGCCGGGGACGGGACGACCCTTGGAGCCGATCTTCGCGCCGGAGACATTGGCGAGCACCACATCCCCCTCGATGGAGGCGTAGAACTCGAGGACCCGCGCCGGGGCGAAGCGATCCTGGGTGCGCCGCCACAGGCCCGCGGGCATACCGGAGCCGATGAAGAGCCGGATGGGATGCGGGTGACCGTTGGGGAAGGTGTCCGCGTCGAGGATGTCGCGCAGCATGGTCCAGGTGTAGGTGACCACGGTGACGCCGTAGCGGTGCACCTCCTCGGCGAACTGCGCCGGATCCAGCGAACGGGCCAGCGCGATGCGGCTGCCGCCCGCGACCGCGCCGCCCAGACTCACCAGTAAGCCCGACGAATGATGCAGCGGCGCAAGGCAGTACACGGTGTCCTTGCGCCCGAGATCGGCCGCCGAGGCGGTGCCGAAGGCGGACAGCGCCCAGCGGTGGTTGGTGACGTATTTGATGTCGAAGCGGTCGCCGGTGCCGGTCACCAGGATGAACGCCAGTTCGCGGGCCAGGCCCGGATTGGGCTGGTACCAGGCGGGCACGGTCACCTGCGCCGGATCGATCTGCTCGAGATCGGTGACATCGCAGCCCGCCGGAATGTCCAGTGCGCGGGCGTCTCCGCCGCCGAGCACCAGCACGCGGCTGCCGGTGGCGGCGGCGTCCTTCAGGTTCTCCGGATCGGCGATGAGCAGTTTGGTGCCGGTCAGTTCGGCGACCTTGGTCAATTCGCTCTTGGGTGCGAGCAGTACCGCGACCGCGCCGAGCCGGGACAGGGCGGCGATGGCGACCATGGCGCTGGGCCGGGTCTCCATGACCACGCCGACCCGGGTGGCCGGTCGCACGCCGACCGAGATGAGCCCGCGCACCACATTGTCGATGCGCTGGTTCACCGCGAAGTGCGTGTGCACGCGGTCCTCGAAAAGGAATGCCTCCCTTTCCGGTCCGCGCCGGGCCTGTTCGGACAGCAACCGGCCCAGTGAGATCCGGGTGTGCGGCTGGATCATGCCGAGCCGGGTCAGCCGCGGCAGGGCGCGCGCCGCCTCACCGGTCAATTCGACTGTGCCGCGCAGGGTTTGGCTGGCGACGCCCTCGATGGTCTTGCTCAGTCCGGCGCCGGCCTCGGCGAGGCTGCCGACGGCGTGCACGGCGCGGGTGAGCCCGGTGCTCGGACCCTTGCGCGCCACCTCCTGGCTCATCGGCACCACCTGCGCGGGCTGTTCGCCGCCCTGGCTGAGCCAGTTCACCCAGTCACGCACCACGGGCCAGGTGTACTTGGTCGCGGTGGAGCCGGAGACCAGGCCGAAATGTCCTGCCACCACGCTGGCTTCGTACACATCGGCATTGGGCGCGGCGCGCACGATGCCGCGCACGGCGGCGGGCTGGCCGATATCGTCCACCTCGCCGACGAAGGCCAGAATCGGGCATTTGAGATCGGCAAGCGAAATCGGCTGATCGCGAATGACGAAGCCGCCCAGCATCATTCGATTGTGCTTGATGAACTGCCGGAGCAGATCGGTGAGCGCGGGGCCGGGGTAGCCCAGCCAGCCGTCGGCCTCGAGGAAGCGGCGCTGCCGCTCCTTGGGCAGCAGCGCTTCCCGGTCGTGCAGCTGCCGCAGGAAGTCGATGCGCGCCTTGGCGGTCTTGACCGGATCGAGGGCCTGAAAGCCCAGTCGCACCATGGAATCGGTGATGGGCAGCCGGTTCAGTACGTGATCGGCGAGGAATTCGGCCGCGCCGGAGGCGACCCCGTAGGGAATACCGAAGGGGATGCCCGCGACCGCGTCCACGGGCGATCCGAACGTGACAATGGATTCCACGCCGCTGCCGTGCCGGTATGCCGCGGTCTGGTAGGCGAACATGCCGCCCTGCGAATAACCCATGAGATGCACACCGCGCCCGGTCAATTCGTTGACCGTGTCGATGGCGCTGCTGACCGCGAGCACATGGTCGGCGAGATCGCGATCCCAGCCGCCCTCCTCGGTGGTCGGCGAGCCGAAATCCACTACCCAGCAGTCGATTCCGGCGGTGTGCAGAATGCCGACCGCCCCGTCGGCGGCATTCACGTCCCAGATCTCGGCGGTGACCATGATGGGCGGCACCAGCAGCACGACCGGCCGGTCGGTTCCCTCGGTATCCGGGAAGTAGTGCCGCAGCCGGTACATGCGCTTACGCTCGGCGATCTCATACGGCGACGATTCGATTTCGTGAACCAGTCCCCCGAACCGGATCACCTCGAGCCCGTTCTGAGCGGTCGCCACTAGGCGCTGCATAGGACCGACAACGGACCTCGTATTGAATTTCACGGCTTCGCTCCCAGACATAATCTGCTCGTGACCTGCGTCATCCGCCCCAACGCGTCCAGATGAGCTTGCCATAGAGCCACTCTATCCCGTGGCCGCTGTGACCAGTACCATGCGCCCGCGCCGTCGGGCGCGCCGAAATCTACGTACAGCCCGGTCGGTTCAGCTATTTTTGTGAAGCTGCGAATGCGCCGCCCGCCAACCGCACCCGGCCGGTCAACACGCTGGTCGAATGCACCGCCGGAACGCTTGCGAACGCACGATTGCGAGGCGGCGAAGCTGCGACACGACGGCGATAGCAATACACCAGACATCATGTTTATGCATTTTGCTGCGGTTTCCAGATTCCGGGTCATACCATCGTTATCGCTGGAACGCAGTGTCGCGCTTGTCATTTCACTTACATGTCTAATTCCGCAGGCCCGTGCCGGACCTGCTCTATCGCCATGGATTCCACCGCCCTGCTGACGCGGTGGGCCCTTCTAAGGTGAGGACCACAGCATGACCATTGAATTGCCCATTGAGACCGCTAACCATCAGCGCAAAACCCTCAGCACCGCCGCCGCCAGCCAGCTGGCGCACACCACCAAGTCCGAACCGCAGATGCAGGGCATCAGCTCGCGCTGGCTCACCCGCAGTCTGCCCTGGACCCAGGTGAAGGGCGGCGTCTATCGCGTCAACCGGCGCCTCACCCACACCGTCGGCAACGGCGAGGTGGAGTACATCATCAATGGCTCGCAGGCCCGGGTCATCCCGCTGGAGTTGCAGGAACTGCCGCAGCTGCGCGGGTTCGACGACGAAGAGGTGCTGAGCGCCGTCGCGCAGCGCTTCGAACAGCGAGATCTGGCCCCCGGCACCGTGGTTGCCGAATTCGGCAACCCGATGGATCAGGTCCTGCTCATCGTGCACGGCAAGCTCACCAAGATGGGCACCGGCGAATACGGTGAGACCACCAAGCTCGGCATGCTGGCGGGCGGTGACTTCTACGGTGACGAAACCCTGGTCGATCCCGATGCCATCTGGCCGGTGACCATCAAGACGGTCACGCCGACCACCGTGCTGGTGCTCAGCAGGCAGTCCCTCAATCAGCTCACCGATCAAATCCCGGCACTGCAGGATCATTTGGCCGCGGTCGCCAGCCTGCCGGCCGCGCCGCAGAACAAATACGGTGAGGCCGAGATCGTGGTCTCCTCCGGTCACTCGGGTGAGCCGATGCTCGACGGCACCTTCGTCGACTACGACGGTCAGCCGCGCGAATACGAACTCAGCCTGGGCCAGAGCGTATTGCGGGTGCACACCCGCGTCGCGGATCTGTTCAACGATCCGATGGATCAGATCGAACAGCAGCTGCGCCTGACCATCGAGGCCATGTACGAGCGCCGCGAATACGACCTGGTGAACAACGAGGACTTCGGCCTGCTCAACAATTGCGATCTCAAGCAGCGCATCTACACCGAGTCCGGCCCGCCCACCCCGGACGATATGGACGAGCTGCTCAGCATGCGGCGCGGCACCAAACTCTTTCTCGCACACCCGAAGGCGATCGCCGCGTTCGGCCGCGAATGCAGTAGGCGCGGGCTGTACCCGGATCCGGTGGAGGTGGACGGTCATCGCGTGCCCGCCTGGCGCGGCGTGCCCATCTTCCCGTGCGGCAAGATCCCGGTGAGCGATACCCAGACCACCTCGATCATGGCCATGCGCACCGGCGAGAAGGATCAGGGCGTTATCGGCCTGCACCAGACCGGAATTCCGGATGAGTACGAGCCCAGCCTGAATGTCCGGTTCAAGGGCATCGACGATCAGTCGATCATCTCCTACCTGGTCAGCTGTTACTACTCGGCCGCGGTCCTGGTTCCCGACGCGCTCGGCATTCTCGACAACGTGCTCGTCGCACGGCAGTCGGACTGATCGGAGCAGGCCATGTCGGTGCCACCCCAGCCGGTGCCTCCCCCGGCACCGGAAGCCCGAGGCGCACTTGATGATCCACGCCTCGGTGTCTCGGATGCGGCGGAAGTACACCTGTCGCCCAAGCGGCTACTCGGTCCCATGGGGTTGGGGTCCGCGAGCCTGCTGGTGAATCTGCCGCCACCGGACACCCTGGCGATATCGGCGCCGCCCCGTCCCGCTCCCAGCGGGGTGGGGCGCACGCCCCCGCCGCCGTTGCGTCCACGCCGGATCGAACAGACACCGGCCGGGACCGACGTGAGGCGACCGGAGGCCACCAAGCCCCCGGAATCGACGGCGGTGCGCCAGCTTTCCCATCTCTTCCCCCGAGTGCGCGCCCTGCCGGTCGCGGGATTCTCCACCCCGCCGTGGGGATGACGACCGGCGGAAGTTCGCCGCACCACTGAAAACCCCTGCGCCGCAGGGCTTTTCAGTTTTTCTTCTGTTCCGCAAGCGAGAGGATGTTTCCTATGACCGCACTGCACCCCGAGACCGAGGTACTGCGCACCGACTACCAGAAGTCGGTCGCCGCGTATTGGAACAACAACCCCAATGACGATCGCGTCAACACCGTGCTCGGCGAGGTGGACGGGCTCTACCACCATCACTACGGCATCGGCGCGCCCGATCTGTCCGTGCTCGAAGGTCCGGAAGACACCCGCCAGGAACGTCTGGTGAAGGAACTGCACCGGCTGGAAACCGCGCAGGCCGATCTGCTGCTCGATCATCTGGGCGATGTGCGCCCGGGCGATCAGCTGATGGACGGCGGTTCGGGGCGCGGCGGCACCAGCTTCATGGCCAATCAGCGTTTCGGCTGCCGGATGGACGGCGTCACCATCTCCGAATATCAGGCCGGCTTCGCCAATGCGCAGGCCAAGGAGCGCGGGGTCACCGATAAGGTCCAGTTCCACTTCAAGAACATGCTCGACACCGGGTTCGACGCGGGCTCCAAGCGCGGTATCTGGACCAATGAGACGACCATGTACGTGGACCTTTTCGAGCTCTTCGCCGAATTCTCCCGGCTGCTGGAGCCGGGCGGCCGGTACGTCTGCATCACCGGCTGCTCCAATGACGTCTTCGGTGAGCGGTCCGCCGCGGTGAGCTGGATCGACGCGCACTACGGCTGCAATATCCATCCGCGCAGCGAGTACTTCAAGGCCCTGGCCGCCAATAATCTGGTGCCGGTCGCGGTCAAGGACCTCACCCCGGACACCATCCCGTACTGGGATCTGCGCACCCACTCCGAACTGGCGACCGGTGTGGAAAAGCCCTTCCTGACCTCGTACCGGGAGGGGAGCTTCCAGTACCTGTTGATCGCCGCCGATAAGGTAGGACGGTGACCGGCACTCTCGACACTCCCGACGCCTCGGCGGCGGTCGATCGCGAAACCCTGCTCGTCGAGCTGGTGGACGAGCGGGGCCACGCGATCGGATCGCTGCCGGTGGCGGCGGCCCACACCGCGCCCGGCCAGCTGCATCGGGCGTTCTCGGTGCTGCTGTTCGATGACAGCGGTCAGGTTTTGTTGCAGCAGCGGGCCGGGGTCAAAACCCGGTTCCCGCTGCTGTGGACCAATACCTGCTGCGGTCATCCCGCACCCGGGCAATCGGTGATCGCGGCCGCGGCGCAGCGCCTGCGCGAGGAGATGGGACTCTCGGCCGAGCTGTTCGAGGCCGGGGCCTTCACCTACCAGGCCGCAGATCCGGCCACCGGGCGGGTCGAGTACGAATTCGATCACGTACTGCTCGGACGCGTGAATGACGTACTGCCGCAACCGGATCCGGCCGAGGTGGCCGAGACCATGTGGGTGAGCATCGGCGAACTGCGCACCGCCATGGCGGCGGTTCCGGCGGGGTACACGCCCTGGCTGGCGCAGGTGCTCGAGATCGCCGAGCGCGGGCGGCCCTGACCCGGTTATCCGGCCGGTTCGAGCAGCCAGTCATTGGGTGCGAAGAGTTCGAAATGCACTCTGTCACCCGGAATCCCGGCGGCCAGCAGTTGACTGCGGACCGCCTGTAGAAACCCGTTGCCGCCGCACAGGTAGTAGTCGGCGTGCTGCGGCAGTTCGAGCTCGGACAGGTCCATCAGGCCGTGCCCCTCGGCCTGATACCAGCTCTCCAGGTTCGAATCACGCAGCGCGCCAACCAGATCGGTGACGGTGTCACGGAGCGGGTGGGCGGCCGCCGAACGGTCCGCGTGCAGGACCAGGGTTCGGCGGTCGCTCGCCGTCGCGGCGAGATATTCGAGGATTCCCACCATCGGGGTGACGCCGATGCCGGCGGAGATGAGCACCAGCGGGGTGGTCGCATCGGGATCGATGGTGAGATCACCGAACGGCAGGGTGATCTGCACGGTGTCTCCCGCACCGATGTTCTCGTGCAGCCAGCTGGAGACCTCGCCCTCGGGGCTACCGTCGGCGGCGATCACGCGGCGTACCGCGAAGGCCAGCCGATGCGTGCCGGGGCGATTGATCAGGCTGTACTGCCGCAGCTGGCGGGCACCATCCGGTAGTCGCACGCCGACCGAAATATATTGTCCGGGAAGGAAATCCGGAAACGGCTGCGCCGCATCCGCGGATTCCACGATGAAAGTGGCCGCGCCCGAGGAATCATCGACGCGCCGCACCACCCGCGCCTCCCGGAATACATCGCCCGGCACCACACCGGCGTCGGCGTAGAGCTTCGCTTCCAGATCTATGAGCGTGCCGGCCATCAGCCAGTACACCCGATCCCAGGCGGTCGCGACATCGGCGGTCACCGTTTCCACGCCCAGCACGTCGACGATCGCGGCGAACAGATGCTCATGCACGACGTGGTACTCGGCGGCCGTCACACCCAGCGAGGCGTGCTTATGTCCGATGCGGGACAACAACTCTCGCGGATGCGGCAGCGCCGGATCGATCAGATGGGTGGCGTAGGTGGCGATGGACGCGGCGAGCGCGCGCTGTTGCGCACCCCGGCTCTGATTGCCGCGATTGAAGCGGTCGCGCAGCAGTTCCGGATGCGCGGTGAACATGCTGCGGTAGAACAGCGCGGTGATCTGGTCGATATGCGCCCCGACCAGGGGTAGCGTCGCGCGGATCACGTCGATGTGTTCGGGTTCCAGCTCCGCAATGGCGTACGGGACCGAATCCTGCGCGATGGTCATGGTGTCTCCTAATCGTCGATCAGTGCCACCGCCGGAAAGACCGGCAGATGCAGCAGTTCCACGGTTCGCCGGTCCACCAGATCGGCGAGGGTGAAGTTGTCGAGTTCGGCGTAGAACGCCCGCTGGGCCTGGGCGAGCACACCGCGCAAACGGCAGGCACTCGCCAGCGGACAGGGATTCACGCCCTGACATTCGACGACTTCGGTATCACCCTCGAGTTCGCGGACAATGCGCCCGAGCGTGGTGGACCGTCCGGCGGGCGTGAGGAATATCCCGCCGGTCCGGCCACGCAACGACTCCACATAACCCAGTTCGGACAGTCGCGAGACCGCCTTGGCCACATAGTTCTCGGACGCGTTCACCTGTCGCGCAATGAGTTTGGCGGTGACGCGCTCCTGCGCCCGGTCACTGATCGCCAGCCGCATGAGGGCGCGCAATCCGAGATCGGTGAACCGGGAAAGCTGCATACCGATCACGCTACTAATTCCGCTTCGGAAAAGCAGATTTTGCGCGTGTGTGCTTGAATACGCGAATTCCTGCGGATTATGTCGGCCCCGTCACACCGTCATGGCAAACCTCGAGCGTTTGGCCAGGACGTAGTAGATGACCAGCGCCAGACCGCAACCGATGAACCAGCTGTACTGGGCGGCGGTGTACATCCCCGTGAGATTCTTGGCGAGCACCGGGAACACCGCCCCGATCGCGCCGACCACCGTGGCGATGACCGCGACCGGATTGAATCCCTTTCGGTACCAATAGCTTCCGGTCGGCGACAGGGTGAACAGCTCGTCGACCTTGATGACCCGATCGCGAATCAGGTAGTAGTCGGCGATCAGCACCCCGAACAGCGGGCCGATGAACGCGCCCAGCACCTCGAGCGTGTAGTGGATGACGTCCGGGTTGTTGTACAGGTTCCACGGCGTGATGATGATCGAGCCGACCGCGGCGATCATGCCGCCCATGCGCCAGCTGATGCGCTGCGGGCTCACATGCGAGAAATCGAACGCCGGGGAAATGAAGTTGGCGACGATATTGATGCCCACGGTGGCGATGGTGAAGGTCAACGCGCCCAATACGATCGCGAAGGTGGAATCGATCCGCGATACCGTCTCGACCGGATCGGTGATGAGTTCGCCGTACACCGGAATCGTGAGCGAGGCCGTGACGACCACCAGCAGCGAGAAGGCCAGAAAGTTCACCGGCAGCCCGAGCAGATTGCCGCGCCGCACCGCCTGCATGGACTTGGCGTAGCGGGAGAAGTCGCCGAAATTCAGCATGGGACCGCAGAAGTACGACACCACCAGCGCGATCGCACCCAGGATCACCGGCAGCGCGTCCCAGCCGTGGTACTTGACCGCGCCGAGCTGCAGATCGATCGAACCCCACCCGGCCTTGTAGATCAGGTAGCCGCAGAGCAGGAACATCACGACGTAGACCGCGGGTCCGCAGAAGTCGATGAACTTGCGAATGGACTCCATGCCCTGCCAGAACACCGCGGCCTGCACCACCCACAGCACCAGGTACGCGCACCAGCCAAGCAGTGACAGACCCAGGAAGCCGTAATCATCGGCCACCGCGTACGGGGCCAGGCTCGGCCACAATTTCACCGCGACCACGATCAGCGCCGCCGAGGCCAGATACGTCTGAATGCCGTACCAGGCCACCGCGATCAGGCCGCGAATAATGGCCGGGATATTCGCACCGCGCACCCCGAAAGCGCTGCGGCACATGACCGGATAGGGCACACCGGCGCGCTGGCTGGGCGCGGCCACCAGATTGCACAGGAAGTACACGATGGTGATGCCGATGAGCAAGGCCGCGAGCACCTGCCAACCGGCCAGCCCGAGCGCGAACAGGCTGCCGGCGGTGACATAACCGCCGACGCTGTGCACGTCCGACATCCAGAAGGCGAAGATATGGTAAGAGCCCCAACGTTGTTCGCGCAGCGGGGCCAGGTCCGCATTGGTGAGCGCGGGGTCGTAGACTGGTGCGGCCGGTGGCGAGTCCGGCGCGCCGGAGGTCGCGGCGGGGGTGACGATATCGGTCATGGTGCATCCGATCCGGAGAGCAATGGTCGGACCAAAATAGGAAGTGGCTATTGCCCTTCCGTTGCACATCTATTGCCCGCTCATTGCGGGATCGATATATCTTCCCGGGGCAGCAGCAGGCCGATATCGGTCGGCAAGGTGGCGATCACCTGCTCCAATCGGTGGTGATGTCGCCGGGCGATGGCGAGCAGCCGATCCACATCGCGATCCAGGAACGCGTCCAGCATGAGGTTGTGATCACCGTGCAGGCGTTCCCGATCCGCCTGTGCCACATGGACCATGGGCTGAATCGGTTCGGTGACATTCCAGGCCGCCTCGAGCATGTGCACGAGCCGGAACATGCGCGAGGGACGGGTCAGGGCGAGGTGGAAGGTGCGCGAATGCCGGTTGTAGGCGGTCGAATCATCGTCGTGGATCGCCTGTTCCAGTAGATCGTTCGCCGCTGTCAGGGCGGCACGGTCGGCGGCGCTCGCGTTCACCACCGCCAGCGCCAGCGCCGCCTCCTCCAAAGTCTGTCGCACCACATACATTTCGCGCAGTTCATCGGCGGTGAGCTGGGCGACGGAGTATCCGGCGTGCTGTTCATGGGTGACCAGACCCTCACCGATCAGGGTCTTGAGCGCCTCGCGCACCGGAATGTGGCTGACGCCGAACAGTTCCGCGATCTCGCGCAGCGGGATCACGGTGCCCGGCGGCGCGGCGCCATCGAGGATGACCCTGCGTAATTCACCGAGAATGATCTGCGGGCGACCCGGTTGGTCGACCACCAGGGTGGCCAATAGGGCGGAGCGTCGGCGTGGGGGCATAGCGCCACGCTATGTTTCGCATGTTGGCTCTGGCGGTCGGCCGTGTCACAACCAAGAAAAGTTACTACCGAATGGACGGGTCACATCATGCTGGCCGAGAGACGTCCCGGACCGGTCTTGACGCCCGCGCCCATGCAGCCCATGACCATGTCCGGGGTCATCATCTCGTATTCGGCGACCACCTTGACCCGGCTGCCCAGGCCTAGACCGTCGACCACTTCCATCGGGCCGACGGTGGGCTGGGACATGCCGACCGGCCACGGCGCCCACAGCGTGCTGACCTCGCCGTTATCCCAGGTGATCCGCACCGTGAGCGGGCCGTCCGCCGGATGCATGCAGTCCGACCAGGCGATGTGGACGCCGGTGAAGGTGCCGCTGGAGATATTGCCCGGACCGTTGCAGCCCCAGAGGCGGCCGACCGAGGTGAAGGTGAGCAGGGTCGGCCGCATGGTGATCGCGCCGTCGACCGCGGTCCAGCGGAAGTCGCCGCCGGAACAGCTGGCGATCGAATCGGCCGCCGCCACGGGGGTTCCCGTGGGGATCGCGCCCAGGGCGGCGGCGATGGCCGCGACCGCGAGGGCCTTCGGTGCTTTCGGCACAGCGTTCCTCTCTCCCAGTGCTCGGCAGTGCTTTCTCATGCCCGTAATCGGGCATCAGCGCAGGTCAGCGCCTATTGGAGAGAAGATAACCCGGCTACCGTCCAGCTACCTGGATTGGTGATTCGCACCGGGTCCGATCGCGTGGCGGACAGTTCGGCTATTACCTGGCAGCATGGCCGCCATGGACCTGATCGCACGGATCGACGCGGCGGCCACCCTGCTGGCCCCGGTGATCCGCCGGACCCCGGTGGTGGCCTCGCGGGTACTGGCCGAACGCACCGGCCACGACATCTGGCTCAAATGCGAGAACCTGCAACGCACCGGATCATTCAAACCGCGCGGGGCGTACAACCGGATCGCCAATCTGCCCGAGGCGGAACGGCGGCGCGGGGTGGTGGCGGCCAGCGCCGGTAATCACGCACAGGGCGTGGCGTGGGCGGCGACCTCGCTCGGTATCGAATCGACGGTGTTCATGCCCGTCGGGGCGGCGCTGCCGAAACTGGTAGCCACCAAGGCATATGGCGCGACGGTGCATCAGGTCGGCGAGACCATCGAAGGATCGCTTTCGGCCGCAAGGGAATTCGCGGAGCAGACCGGGGCGACCCTGGTGCATCCGTTCGACCACCCCGATATCGTGGCCGGGCAGGGCACGGTGGCGCTGGAGATTCTGGAGCAGCTGCCCGATGTGGGCACGGTGATCGTGCCGACCGGCGGTGGCGGGCTGCTCGCCGGAATCGCCGGGGCGCTGGCGCAATTGGCGCCGCACGTACGGGTGATCGGGGTGCAGGCGCAGGGTGCGGCGGCCTGGCCGGGATCGCTCGAGGCCGGTAAGCCGTTGCGGCTGGAACAGATGGCGACCATGGCCGACGGCATCGCGGTCGGGCTGCCGGGCGAGGTGCCGTTCGGGCATATCGTCGACTGCGCCCCGGCCATTGTCACGGTGGACGAGGACGCGCTGTCCAAGGCGCTGCTGCTGTGCATGGAACGCGCGAAACTCATCGTCGAACCGGCGGGTGCGGCCGCGGTCGCCGCGCTGATGGCTTGCGCGCCCGAGGAACTCGACCTGCGCGGTCCGGTGTGCGCGGTGCTGTCCGGCGGCAATATCGACCCGCTGCTGCTGACCCGGGTCATCGGTCACGGCTTGAGCGCGGCGGGCCGCTATCTCGCCGCCCGCGTCACCATTTCCGATCGCCCCGGCAGCCTGAGCCGCCTGCTCGCCGAACTCGGGAAAACCGGTGCGAGTGTGCTGGATGTGGTTCATTACCGCACCGGCGCCTGGCTGGCCATCGACGAGGTGGAAGTGCTGCTCACCCTCGAAACCCGGGGCCCCACCCATCGCGACGAGGTGCTGGACGCCCTCGCGGACGTGGGATATCAACTGCGCGTGGAGGATTGAGCGAGGCCGGGGTGCGGCGAATCTCAGTGCGCCCCACCGAGTTCCAGCGCCAGTACGCCCGCGATCACCAGTGCGATACCGCCAACCTGTATCGCGGTCAGTTTCTCGTCCAGGAACAGCGCGCCGATGACCGATACCGCCACCACGCCGACCGCCGACCAGATCCCGTACGCCACGCCGATCGCCATCCCACGTTTGAGCGCCTGCGACAGGAAGAAGAACGCCGCCCCGTACCCGATCACCACGATGATCGACGGCACCAGCTTGCTGAACCCGTCGGAGATCTTCAGCGATACGGTCGCGGTCACTTCACAGGCGATGGCCAATCCCAGTAGCAGCAAGGTCATTGCCGGAGCGTAACCGGCGACCGCCCGAGACCCGGACCACACACCCGCGAAAAAAGATGATGCACGATCGACGCGGATGTGGTTAACCTGATCCCCATGTGGATGCCACTCAACTTCTGAGCGCCTCGCGCCGCACACCCCTCGAGCTCTTCGCCTCCGTGTGCCCTCGCGCGACCGTATCGGCCCTGAGCCGACTCCCCCGCCGCCCCGCGGCATTTCCGTACTGACCGGCCACTTCCGGTGAGTCGGTCACGCATCCCCTCAGGAGGACATATGCCTGCCCATCCTTCGAATTCCGAATCGCATTCGTACGACTCGCCTTCCGGCGATCGCCAGCTCTCGCGTCGTGAGCGCCGAGGCAAAGCCGACAAGCAACAGCCGATCGGCGGCCGGGTACAGAACGCCGGACGTGCGGCGGTCCCGGCCTCCAAACACATGAATTACCGTCGCGGATAAGGGAATTCGAAGCCGCAGTCGTCGATCGTGACGACTACGGCTTTCGCGCTGGTCAGCCCAGCCAGGTGCGCTGTTCGGCGGCGGTGGAACGGACCTCTTCGAGCTGCTTGGCCACCTGGACGCCGGCGGTGCCGCCGCGGGAATTGCGCGAGGCGATGGAGCCCGCGACGGTGAGGACTTCGCGGACCTGCGGGGTCAGGGCCGGATCGACGGCGGCGAATTCGGCGTCGGTGAGTTCGTCGAGCCCGACGCCGCGGGCTTCGGCGGCGCGAACGCAACCACCGGCCGCCTCATGCGCGACGCGGAAGGGAACGCCCTGGCGGACAAGCCATTCGGCGATATCGGTGGCGAGGGTGAAGCCCGCCGGGGCCAGTTCGGCCATGCGGTCGGTGTGGAAGGTCAGGGTGGAGACCAGGCCCGCGATGGCGGGCAGCAGCAGTTCGAGCTGGGCGACCGAGTCGAAGACCGGTTCCTTGTCTTCCTGCAGGTCGCGGTTGTACGCCAGCGGCTGCGCCTTGAGGGTGGCGAGCAGGCCGGTGAGGTTGCCGATGAGGCGTCCGGCCTTGCCGCGGGTCAGTTCGGAGACGTCCGGGTTCTTCTTCTGCGGCATGATCGAGGAGCCGGTGGACCAGGCATCAGCCAGGGTGATGTAGCCGAATTCCGGTGTGCTCCAGATGATTACCTCTTCCGCCATGCGGGACAGGTCGACGGCGGTCATGGCCAGCACGAACGCGGCCTCGGCGGCGAAATCGCGGGAGGAGGTGGCGTCGATCGAATTGGCCGCTGCCGCATCGAAATCCAGATCGGCGGCGATGGCCTCGGGGTCCAGGCCGAGCGAGGAACCAGCGAGCGCGCCCGACCCGTACGGGGAGATGGCGGCGCGCTTGTCGAAATCGCGCAGCCGGTCGATATCGCGCAGCAGCGGATGCGCGTGCGCGAGCAGATGATGCGCGAGCAGCACCGGCTGGGCGGCCTGCAAATGCGTCTTGCCCGGCATCACGGCGTCCGGATGCGCGGCGGCCTGGGCGACGAGGGCGTCGACCACATCGAGCACACCGGCGGCGACGCGGCGCACGCCATCGCGCAGCCACATCCGGAACAGCGTGGCCACCTGGTCATTTCGCGAGCGACCGGCACGCAGGCGACCACCGAGTTCGGTGCCGACGCGTTCGATCAGACCGCGCTCGAGCGCACCGTGCACATCCTCATCGGAGTCGGCGGGACCGTACGCGCCCGAGGCGACATCCGCGCCGAGCTGATCCAGTCCGGCCAGCATGGCGGTCAGATCCTCGGCCGAGAGCAGTCCGGCCTTGTGCAGCACGCGGGCGTGCGCCTTGGACGCGCGAATGTCGTACGGCGCGAGCACCCAGTCGAAGTGGGTCGACTTGCTCAGCGCGGCCATCGCCGCGGCCGGACCGGACGCGAAACGTCCGCCCCACAGCGCACCCTCGTTCGTGCTGCCGCCCTCGGTCATAGCGTGTCGTCTCCTCGCGGTCGTATCGCGGTCATCAGAATGTGGTTGCCCATATCGGGCAGTGCCGCCTCGGGAACAGTACGGCCGTGCGCTTCCAGCAGGGCGACCGGATCGCCCTCCCGAACCAGCCAGCTGTGCATGGCGAACCAGGTGCGCGGGTCGGTGCGGCCTTCCCACGGGTACCAGAGTTGTTCCAGGTCCACGCGCAGTCCGGCCTGCGCCAGCGCTTCTGCGCGGCGCTTGCGGAATTCGTCGGAGACCGCGCGTTCGCCGGTGCCGATATTCAGCGCCATCCGGCTGCCGGGGGCGCTGAGTTCGGCGACATTGGCCAGCAGCCGGTCCTGGGCTTCGCCGGGAAGGTAGCGGAGCAAGCCCTCGGCGAGCCAGGCGGTCGGCTTACTCGGGTCGAAACCCTTGTCGCGCAGGGCTTTCGGCCAGTCCTGCCGCAGGTCGACGGGCACTTCGCGGCGGTCGACCTCGATCGGATCGTCGGCGAGCGCGTTCGCCTTGAACTCCAGCACTTTCGGCAGATCGAGTTCGAAAACGACACTGCCGGAAGGCCATTGCATGCGGTAGGCGCGAGCGTCCAGGCCCGAGGCCAGGATGACGAATTGGCGGACGCCCACTTCCATCGCATCGGCGAAGTACCGATCGAAGTACAGCGTGCGGGCGATGAGGAAGTAGCCCATCACCCCGCGAATGAACGCCCCGCCCGTTTCGCGCAGGTCCTCGTCCTGACCGCGCAGCATGCGGGTCCAGCTGTCCGACCCGACCGCGCCGACGAGCTTGCCCGCGTACGGGTCCTGGAAGACCGCGTCCTCGCGGCCGGTCTCATAGGCCCGCATGGCGGCGACGCCGATGGCGGTGGCGCCCACGCTCTCCGTGATGTCCCAGCTGTCGTCATCGGTTCGCATGAGCGCCTCCTGTTGCCGGTCGGGTCCCGGTCCGCAGGCTACTACTTCTCGCTGAGAGTCCCGCTCTACTTCTTGCTGAGATCCCGGCGGGCGGCGACCTTGGAGGACAGGCCGTGGATCTGCACGAATCCCTTGGCCAGCGACTGGTCGAAGGTATCGCCCGCGTCGTAGGTGGCCAGGTTGAAGTCGTACAGCGACTCATCCGAGCGACGGCCGTTGACCACGACGCTGCCGCCGTGCAGGACCATCCGGACATCACCGGAGACGTGCTGCTGGGTGTCCAGCACGAACGCGTCGAGGGCGCGCTTGAGCGGGGAGAACCACAGGCCGTCGTACACCAGCTCGCCCCAGCGCTGCTCGACCTGCCGCTTGTAGCGACCCAGTTCGCGCTCGATGGTGACCGCTTCCATTTCCTGGTGCGCGGTGATGAGGGCGATGGCGCCCGGGGCCTCGTAGATCTCACGGCTCTTGATGCCGACGAGCCGGTCCTCGACCATGTCGAGGCGGCCGACGCCCTGGCGTCCGGCGCGCTGGTTCAGCTCGGTGATGGCCTCGAGCATGCTGACCGGGCGGCCGTCGATGGCGACCGGAACACCCTTGTCGAAGGTAACGATGAGCTCGTCGGGGGCCTCGAAGTTGACGGTCGGGTCGACGGTGTAGTCGTAGACGTCCTTGGTCGGGGCGTTCCAGAGATCCTCGAGGAAGCCGGTTTCCACCGCGCGGCCCCACAGGTTCTGGTCGATGGAGAACGGCGACTTCTTGCTCACGTTGATCGGGAGCTTGTTCTCGGCCGCGAACTCGATGGCCTTCTCACGGGTCCAGGCGTAATCGCGGACCGGGGCGATGACCTTCAGGTCGGGCGCGAGCGCGCCGATGCCGACCTCGAAGCGCACCTGATCGTTGCCCTTACCGGTGCAACCGTGCGAAACCGTGTCCGCGCCATGGTATTCGGCGGCCTCGACCAGGTGCTTGACGATCAGCGGGCGGGAGATCGCGGAGACCAGCGGGTAGCGGCCCATGTACAGCGCGTTGGACTGGATGGTGGGCAGGCAGTACTCGTTGGCGAACTCGTCACGCGCGTCCACCACGATGGACTCGACCGCACCGCAGTCGAGCGCGCGCTGGCGCACATCGTTCATGTCCTCGCCGCCCTGCCCCAGGTCGATCGCCACCGCGACCACCTCGGCCCCGGTCTCCTTGGCGATCCAGCTGATCGCGACCGATGTGTCCAGCCCGCCGGAGTAGGCGAGTACGACGCGCTTGGTCATAGTCCGTGTGCTCCTCGATTAGTACGTGTAGGTCGGTTCCCCCGGCGTCCTACAAATGATTATGCACGATGATGCAATCCCATTCATAACCGGGGGTGGGCCAAGAGATATTGCCTGCTCAAGCCCAGTGCGGTCACGAGCAGGGCGGCTCCGATGTACACGGGGAGCAGGTGGATGAAGGCGGTGTAGTGGATGAAGAAGTGAATAGCCAGCGCACTCACCGACCCCGCGACCGCGGCCCCGCACAGCGACCACCACACCCAGGCCGCGCCCCGGCGCCAACCCCACAGACCGAGCAGTGTGATCGCGACGCCGGTCGCGATCAACGCCCCGCCGAACCCGGCGCGATCATGCGCGATGAAGGGCAGTAGATGTTCGTTGGCGGCTTTCAACGTGTCGGCATCGGTCTCCAGGAAGGTGAGGTCGGTGGGCACGAATACCTTCGTGAGACCGACCGTCGAAATCACGATGCCGCCGAAGATGACGCCCATGCCCGTCGCGACGGTGACGAGCTGCCCGACCAGCGCCCGTCGGCGGACACGTTCATCCCCCTCCGGCAACCGTTCCCAACTCGGCGGCCCGGGCCGATGCCGAACGGCGAGCACGAACATCGGAAACAACACCGCCGCCGCCAGAACATGAAGCGGCTCAACGAATCCGATCACCAGAAAGTAGAACAGCGTCGGAAACCCCACCAGCCCCGACAGCAACAGCGCATTCCGCGCCCACACGTGCCCCCGGCGCATCCCACCCCAGGCGAGCCCGCAATACAGGCATCCAATGGCAATCATATTGCCCGCCATGGTGATCCGATCATGCTGCAGGAAATGCACCAGATGATGGTTGATCCCGTGCAACCCATCCAGATCGGTCCCCAAATAGTCCCGGTCATACCAAAGCAACACCGGCCCCAGCGTTATCGCCGCGGCCCCCACCCCCGCCACAATCATCCCCACCCCAACCAACAACCCCCAAAACCACCCCGGCCACCGCCGCGGATCCCACGAAACATCCCGCAACCCAGGCGTTCTCGCCTCACTCTCGCCAGCGGCCTCGATAACCCGATTGAACCAACTCGGCCCGGCAGCAATCAGCACCGCAGGGTTGGCGAGCACAACGTCATCCGAGTCACGCAGCGCGGCAACAGCATTCGCGACCCCCGGCTCACTCAGATAAACCCGACCTCCCGCGACACCGACGACAACCTCATCCACGGCGTCCCCCAACGCGGCCGCGACAGCCTCGTCCGCCACCCGCGCAACCACCCTGCAAGTGCGCCCCCGAGCAGCATCCCGCACCACCTCCACATCCCCCGCCCCCACCGGCCCCACCTCGACAACCGAAGCCCCCTGCACGGCAAGCACCCGTATCGCCTCCCGCGCCACCCCCACCGGCACACTGGCCCCGAACCGCCCCACCCACTCCCGAGGCACCTCCACATGATCAAACACCCGCCTAACCGCCCCACCCCCACCCGGCACCGAAATCACCCATGCCAAAAACCCCAAAGCCCAAACCTGAGCCCTACGCTCCCCCACCACCCCATTCGCCAGCGGCCGCAGCGGCTGATAAGTCCAATCAGGCACGCCCGATATCGTCACACAGCGCATTCCACCCGGATACAGACGCCACTCCGGCTACCTAGTCGGGATCATCCCAACGGCTGAACATCAGCCTCCTCAAATCCCGCAACCCCAGCTTCGCCATCGGCGAAAGATCCGCCACATCAATCGAATTCGCGATCTCTATGACCGGGAATTCTCCCCCGAAATCGAGATTCTGCAGCATATACGCGATGTAGTCGACATCCGCGTCCTCGCGACGGGTCCCCAACCTGTCCAGCACCGCATGCAATCCAGCCTTACCTCCGTGACGAACTAGCACCTCCGCCGCATCAACCTCCACGGTGACGTTCGCGTCATCCATCATCTCGTCAAGACGCTCCCACGCCTCCGAATGCCCGATAAAAGCGCCCAGCTCGGCGACCGCATCCAGTCTGGTCCGCGTGTCATCGCTCCTGGACCGCATGAGCGCCGTGTTGAGGTCGGGACCGCTTTGTCCACCGGACACCGTCTTGTCGACTCGACGCCGGAAGCCGGTCCAAATGCGCAGGCGGAACACGCTACTCGGCGTCTTCGATGACAGGAATGCACGGCGACAGATACTCGTCACTCTTCGAATAGCTTTCACCCCTACGCATGACAATCATCTGAAACTCATTCTCATGCCCGGACGGATCCTCATCATCGCGTACGTAGAGAACACCATACGAACCCGGCGCAACACGTCCAATCCCGATGAAGGTTTCGACAACCTCGTCACCCTGGCCGCTGCGACGGTTTGTCAGTCCTGCGATATGAATCTGCGTAGCGCCGTTGACTTTTCGAATATCCGCAAGCCCCGGGGCCGTCTGCAGACCCTCCAAGATCGCGGCGGCCGCCGAGTGAGCCGCATCGCTCTCCTGGTCGGTCTCGTCTCCCGCGGAACTCTGAACAGTGACCCAACCGTGGTATTCGAACACAACACTCCTCAGCTAGAACGGCATTACATCGATAACCAGCTCGACGCCATACTCGTCGGCGTACTGTTGCAGCTTCTCTCGCACTCCCGCCTGCGGTGGACCGTCGAAATGGTAGTACACACTTCTGCCGGTATCCTGCGCCGCTTCGAAGGTGGCGCGCGCCTGCGTCCTGAACTTCTTGTTGACTTGAAAATTCGCGGGCTTGGCTTGTGCGATGTAGTCGTCGCTTACAGCATCGAACTCCCGACCTGCGGTATCGCCGTCGAACCGCACTCGTGACTCCCCACCGATCCGTTCGGCGAGTTTGTCGGCGTCAGGATCGAGTTTGTTGACCTTCACCAAGCCGCCCGAATACCTCCCTGAATTCGCTTGCGCACCTGCACTTTTCGGAGGCGTAGTGACCGCATCGTCCGCGACGGTTTCCAACTGCTTCGCTTCGTCGATGGTCTTGCGGGAGCGGCCCAGGTCGCGGAGGGCGAATCTGGCTCGGGCGGCGGCTATTCCGGTGCGCCAGGTGCTGACGGATTCGGTGATGCGGAGGGCGTAGCGGGTTACGGTGGCGGCGGTTACGCCGGTCATGGTTACGGCGGTGATGCCGAAGGTGAACCAGGCGGAGGCTATGGCGATGGTTAGTTCGCCTGCTACTGCCCAGGAGAGTTCGACCAGGATGCGGTGCAGGATTACGCCGCGGAGGTGGTCGAGGTCGGATTTGCAGGTGGTGCAGAGGTGGGCGAGTTCGCCGCAGGCGGCGAGGATGTCGTCCATTGCTGATTGGAGGTCGAGGAGGCGGCGGGTGAATTCGCTGGCGTCCTCGACATCGTTGCGGTCCATGACCGACGCGGCGTTTTTCAGAACCGAGGACAGTTCCGTGTGGCCGGTGTGCAGGCGGTTCCAGGCGTCGGCGGCGGTTTGGAGTTTGTCGGTATTGCCATCGGGGATATCGATTCCGACCTTGTCCGCCAAGCGGATCAGAGAGTCGGCGGCCTCGCGCAAACCATCGCTCGGGCCACCGGCCGATGGTGCGCTGCCGTAGTAGAGGCAGGCAGGAATCGGACCCGCGGGCTTCGCCGCGGGCGGCACCGTGGAGTCGAGGATGCTGTCGTAGTCCGCGAGGTAGTGGTTGTACCCGGCCTGGACGATTACGTTGCCGAGCTTTTGCAGACCTTCGCCGAGGTCCGAAACCATGGTGAGAACCTCGGCAGCACGAAGGTCATATTTCTGGCCCCATGCCGCACCGGTCTCATCGACACCGGCCATCGCACCACAGTCCGCCATAGCCCTGGTCTCGGCGAGAAACGCGCTCTGCAACGCGTCATTGAGCCCGAAACACGCTCTGCCGACCGCGTAGTACGCCCCGAAGTCAACGTTCACCACGTCATCCCCCGCCCCATGATGGCGTCCCGCTCACAGCCCGAGCATCTTCAAATTCGCGGCCACCGCGCCGCGGTAATTGCGATGTGCGGATGCGGCAGCGGCCTCCAACGCGTCGAGCCCTGCACGGACTTCCTGTGCTCCACTTAGCCATTCACGATGTGCGAGTTCGTACGCCGCGGCGGCCTCACTCGACCACGACCCCGACAACTCACCCGCCTTCTCATCAAGAGTCTTCAAGTAATCAGTCACGAATCCCTTGAACGCTCGAATCCGCGCGGTCACCTCATCGAGATGAGCCAGATCAACCGAATACCCCGCACCCGGACCGGTCACGGCAACTCCAGCGAATTCACGGCCGACCCGTATTCGGCGTCCGCATCGCGATAGGCCTCCGCCGTGACACCAAGCTTCGCGGCGAGCTCGAACAGTGCATCCCACACTTCGACAGCACCCAGATGCATCTCATCCCAACCCGCCCCATACGAAGTGGCCGCCGCCCCCTTCCAGGTATTCATCAACTCCCCGACCTCTCGATCGAGAGTCGTCGAACCATCCCGCAACTCCTCAGCCATCCGGAACGCCACCCGCCCGAACGCCCGAACATCATCCGGAACCACACTCAACCGCGCCGATTCCCCACCGGATCCACTCACCGCGCCCTCCCTTCAGCGCAGCATCCTAGGGCATCCGATCAGCTACCTAATCGGCTCATCAAACTTCGCACCCCAACACACCGTCAAAGACATGAAGCACAGCCATTTCAGCTCTTAAGACGCATCGCACCTGGGTCCGGCAGCACCTTCGGCCGCTCATCCGTCACCCACGTGAACTCGATTGCGGACAGATAGCCCTCAGTCACCCACACCAAAATCTCACCCACAAATCCACCGGCCTCGTCCCGAACCTCCCCCTCGACCGGCAACAGCCCATCCGCCACATCCGCCGCCCGAACTCCCACCGACACCGCCAAATCCACACTCGGCGACCCAACTCCCCATGTCGCCACCACCCGCACGAACGCCACCTGCGCCCGAAACTCAACCGCCCCAACGAAATCCCGCGAAAGAATCTTCCGCAAGACCGCTTCCTCCCGCAGCGACAACCGCCGCGGCACCACCGGACTCAAACCCACCCCGCATCACCCACCGATCAGCACCAACAACTCCCGCAACGCGACCGCCGCCTCCGCGGAAAGCTCGGCACGATCGATCACCGCCACAAGATCCAGCACCCGCACATCCCCCGACTGCTCCAATTCCGCAATCCGATACGCCAGGTAATCAGATTGCGGATCATCGCCCCTGCGGCCGAGTTCATCCAAAACCGAGATCAGCCCCGCGGCACCACCGTGCCGAACCAGCACTTCGGCCGCCTCCACCTGCACGGCAATATCACCGACATCACCTAGCATCTCCGCCAATCTCGAACGGGCAGCTGACAATTCGATGATCGCGCCGAGCTCGTGAGCGGCGGTGGCCCGGACTGCCCAGTCCGGGGAGATCGCATGTTCGAGGGCTGCCGCGAGTTCGGCGCTCATGTGCGCGTCAGTCGTTCGGGACGCATGTCACCGGTCAGGCGAGTTGTTCTATTTTGGCGGCTAGTTCGGCGCCGGTGAGGGGTTCTCGGGCTATGACGGCGATGGTGTCGTCGCCGGCGATGGTGCCGACTATTTCGGGGAGGGCGGCTCGGTCCAAGGCGCTCGCGAGGAAGTGGGCGGCGCCGGGTGGGGTGCGCAGGACCGCTATGTTGCCGCTGGCGTCGGTGGATACCAGTAAGTCGCCCAATAGTTTCGAGAGGCGTTCGGTGCCGCCGGTTACGCCTCGGACGGGGCTGCCGTCTTCGGGGACGACGTAGACGCCGGCTCCGCCGTCGGCGGCGCGGAGCTTCACTGCGCCGAGTTCATCCAGGTCGCGGGAGAGGGTGGCCTGGGTGGTGTCTATGCCTTCGCCGGAGAGGAGGGCGGCCAGTTCGGATTGGCTGCGGACCTCGTGCTGGGAGAGGATGGCCACGATTCGGGCTTGGCGGCCGGCTCGGGTGCGGGCTATCGCCGCACCCGATTTGCCGGAAACTGTTGCGGGAGAGCGGCGGTCGCCGCTGGTCACGCGTCACCTCGGTCGTGTTGGCGGAGCAGCCAGACCAGTAGGGCCTTCTGGGCGTGCAGGCGGTTCTCGGCCTCGTCCCAGACCGCGCTGTGCGGGCCGTCGATGACCTCGTCGGTGATCTCCTCGCCGCGGTGCGCCGGAAGGCAGTGCAGGACAGTCACATCGGAGGCCGCGCGGGCGAGCAGGTCGGCGTTGACCTGGAAGGGACGGAAGGGGGCTACGCGGTCGCGGCCGTCACCCTCCTGACCCATGGACATCCAGGTGTCGGTGACCAGGGCGTCCGCGCCTTCGGCCGCCGCCAGCGGATCATTGGTGAGGGTGATCGAGGCGCCGGTTTCGGCGGCACGCTTCTGCGCGAGATCGACGATCCACGGCAGCGGCTCGAAACCCGCGGGGGCGGCGATGGTTACGTTCAGGCCCGCCGTCACACCACCGAGCAGCAGCGAATGCGACATATTGTTCGCGCCGTCACCGAGGTAGGTGAGATTGCGGCCCACCAGGTCACCCTTGCGCTCCTGCAACGTCTGAAGATCGGCAAGCACCTGGCAGGGGTGGAATTCATTCGAGAGCGCGTTCACCACGGGAACGGTTGCCGCACCGGCCATTTCGTCCAGCCGCTCCTGGCCGAACGTACGCCATACGATGGCATCCACGTAGCGCGACAGCACGCGCCCGGTATCGGCGAGGGTCTCCTCGCGGCCGAGCTGGGTGTCACGCCCGTCCACCACGACGGCGTGCCCGCCGAGCTGCGCGATACCCATCTCGAACGAGAACCGGGTACGCGTGGAGTTCTTCTCGAACATGACCGCGACACCGCGCGGCCCATCGAGGGGCCGCAGCAGCAGCGGCGCGCGCTTCAAATCCGTTGCGATGGAGAGGATTTCGGCCTGTTCGGCGGGACTGACATCGTCGTCCCGCAGGAAGTGTCGAATGGTCACTTGCTGTTCTCCTTCGCCTTCGCCTGCGCGGCATCGAGAATGCCGGGAAGGTCGGACAGGAAATTGTCGGCCTGGGTTTCGGTGAGAATCAGCGGCGGCGCCAGCCGAATCACATTGGGCTTGGCGGGATTCAGCAGATAACCCGATTCCCGGGCGGCCTCGTCGACCTGCGCGGAAACATCATCGGTGAGCTGAATGCCGATGAGCAGCCCGGCACCGCGCACATGATCGACCAGCGGATGCCCGAGCGCGTCGATCCCGTCGACCAGGACCTTGCCGATCTTCTCCACGTGCGAGAGCAGCCCCTCCTCGTCGATGGTGCGCAGCACCGCCAAAGCGGCCGCGGCACAGACGGGATTGCCGCCGAACGTGGTCCCGTGCAGCCCCGGCTGCAACAGCTCGGCCGCCGGACCCTGCGCCAGCACCGCGCCGATGGGCAGTCCGCCGCCGAGCCCCTTGGCCAGGGTGATCACATCGGGCACGATGCCCGCCGCCTGATGCGCGTAGAACGCACCGGTGCGGCCGATCCCGGTCTGCACCTCATCCAGAATCAGCAGTGCGCCATGCTCTTTGGTGATGGCCCGCGCCTGCGCGAGGTAATCCGAGGGCGGCACCACGACACCGCTCTCCCCCATGATGGGTTCGAGAAACACCGCCGCGGTATCGGAATCGACCGCGGCGGCCAGCGCCGCCGCATCCCCGTACGCCACGTGCACGACACCCGCGGGCATCGGCTCGAACGGCGTGCGCTTGGCCGCCTGCCCGGTCAACGCCAGCGCGCCCATGGTCCGTCCGTGGAATGCCTCTTCCGCCGCGACGATCTTGGTCTTACCGGTCAGCCGCGCCATCTTGAACGCGGCCTCATTGGCCTCGGTACCGGAATTGCAGAAGAACGCCCGCCCGTGCCCGTCCCCGAAGTGCACGAGCAGCCGCTCGGCGAGTTCGATGGCGGGTTCGCTGGCATACAGATTCGATACGTGCCCGAGCGTGCCCAGCTGCTGGGTGACCGCGGACAGGATCGCCGGATGCGCGTGCCCGAGGCTGTTGACCGCGATACCGCCGAGGAAGTCGAGGTAGCGCTTGCCGTCGGCGTCGTAGACGACCGCGCCCGCGCCGCGCACCAGCGCCACCTTGGGGGTGCCGTAGTTGTTCATCAGCGCGGCATTCCACCGCGTCTGAATATCGGCTGTGCTCATGACTTCACTCCGTTCGAACTCACGCCGTCGGCGGGGGTCACCATGGTGCCGATGCCCTCCCCCGTGAACAGCTCCAGCAGCACCGAATGCGGTACCCGGCCGTCGATTACGTGCGCCGTGGGCACCCCGCCCTCGACGGCGCGCAGGCAGGCTTCCATCTTCGGGACCATGCCCGCGTCCAGGCTCGACAGCAACTTACCCAGTTCATCGGTATCGATGCGGGTGGTCAGCGAGGACCGGTCGGGCCAATTGGTATACAGCCCTTCGACATCGGTGAGGATGACGAGCTTCTCCGCGCCGATGCCCTCGGCCAGCGCGGCCGCAGCGGTATCGGCGTTGATGTTGTGCACGACGCCGAACGCGTCGGGCGCGATGGTGGATACAACCGGAATCCGGCCCGCCGCAATGAGATCCAGCACGGCTTCGGGATTCACCTGGGTGACGTCGCCGACGAGGCCGATATCGGTGGCTTCGCCGTCCACGGTCACCGTGCGGCGGGTCGCGGTGAACAACCGCGCGTCCTCACCGGAGATGCCGACCGCGTACGGCCCGTGCGCGTTGATGAGCCCGACCAGCTCCCGGCCGACCTGACCGAAGAGCACCATGCGCACCACATCCATCACCTCGGGCGTGGTGACCCGGAAGCCGCCCCGGAATTCCCCTTGCAGGCCAAGCTTTTTCAGCATGGCGCTGATCTGCGGCCCACCGCCGTGCACCACCACCGGATGCACACCGACGGTGCGCAGGAATGCCATATCCGCCGCGAACGCCGCTTTGAGCTCATCGTCGATCATGGCGTTGCCGCCGTATTTGACGACCACGACCTTGTCCCGGAACTTCTGCAGCCACGGCAGCGCATCAGCCAGCACATGCGCCTTGTCGAGAGCCGAAAGCTGTTCCCGCGCAGAGGTCATGAGCTGTACGCCGAATTCTCTTCGACGTAGCCGTGCGAGAGATCGGTGGTGCGAATGGTGGCCTCACCCGTGCCGAGCCCCAGATCGACCAGCACCTGAATATCCGCGCCGGACAGATCGACCTCGCGCGCGCCGGGTGCGCCCATACCGTTCACGCACACCGGATGCCCATTGAAGGACACCGTAATCTTGTCCTGCTCCAACTCGATCGGCGCGATGCCGATGCTGGCGAGCACCCGCCCCCAGTTCGGGTCGGAACCGAAGAACGCGGTCTTGACCAGGCTGTCCCGTGCCAGCGCACGCGCGCCGATGAGCGCCTCGTCCTCGCTGACCGCGCCGCGCACGGTGATGTGCACCCGCTTGGTGACGCCCTCGGCATCGGCCATGAGCTGTTCGGCCAGGTCATCGCAGACCGCGAAAACAGCGGCATCCAACTCGTCCTGGCTCGGCGTCACACCGCTCGCGCCATTGGCGAGCAGCAGCACCGTGTCATTGGTGGAGCAGGAGCCGTCCACGTCGAGGCGATCGAAGGTGAGCCCGGTGGCCTTGCGCAGCGCCGAATCCAGCTGTTCGGGCGTGGCCACCGCATCGGTGGTGAGCACGATCAGCATGGTGGCCAGCGAGGGCGCGAGCATGCCCGCGCCCTTGCCCATACCGCCCACGTTCCACTTGTCTTTATGGTGGAACGCAACCTCTTTCGGCACGGTGTCGGTGGTCATGATGGCCCGCGCGGCCTCGGCCCCGCCGGACAGCCCACCGCCCATCTCATGCACGATCTCGGTGACGGCGGGCAGCAGTTTGTCCATGGGCAGCCGGTCCCCGATGAGACCCGTTGAGCAGACCGCGATCTCGCCCGCACCGGTCTCGGTGCCCCAGTTGCTCAGCGCCTTCGCGAGCTCTTCGGCGGTGGTGTGCGTGTCCTGGAAACCACCCGGACCCGTACACGCGTTCGCGCCACCGGAATTCAGGATCACCGCGCGCAGTCGCCCGGTCTTCAAGACCTGCTGCGACCACAGCACCGGCGCGGCCTTCACCTTGTTGCGGGTGAACACACCGGCCGCCGCGTACTCCGGCCCCTCGCTGAAAACCAGTGCCAGATCCGGCTTCCCGCTGACCTTGATGCCCGCGGTGATACCGGCCGCGCGGAACCCGAGCGGTGCGGTCACGCCCTGGGTCCGGACCAGCTTGCCGTCGATGGATGAAGTCACGGTGCCACTCCTACGGTGGAAAGTCCTGCGGTCTCGTCGATTCCGAGAGCCAGATTCATGGATTGCACGGCGGCGCCCGCCGTGCCCTTGGCGAGATTGTCGATGGCCCCGATCACGACCAGCATTCCGGCGGCCTCGTCCACGGCCACCTGGAGCGTGACGGCATTGGAGCCCAGCACCGAACCGGTCTGCGGCAGTACGCCTTCGGGCAGCAGGTGCACGAAGGGCTCATCGGCATAGGCTTTTTCATAGACCGCGCGCGCCGCCGCGGCGTCCACGCGGGTCGGGGCGGTGCAGGTGGCGAGAATGCCGCGCGGCAGCGGGGCCAGCACGGGGGTGAAGGACACCGCGACGTCGACACCGCCGACGGCCTTCAGATTCTGCGCGATCTCGGGGGTGTGCCGGTGCGCGCCCGCGATGCTGTACGCGCGCAGCGAGCCCATCACCTCCGAACCCAGCAGGCCCACATCGAGTTTGCGGCCCGCACCCGAAGTGCCGCTCACCGCAACCACATTCACCTGCGGTTCGATGATTCCGGCGGCAATGGCCGGGGCGAGCGCGAGGCTGGACACCGTCGGATAGCAGCCGGGCACCGCGATCCGGGTCGCCCCGCGCAGTTGATCCCGCTGTCCCGGCAGTTCCGGCAGCCCGTACGGCCAGCTGCCCGCATAGGGGGTGCCGTAGTACTTCTCCCAGGCCGCGCCGTCGGTGAGCCGGAAATCGGCCCCGCAGTCGATGATGATGGTGGATTCGGGCAGTGCCTTGGCCAGCGCCGCGGACTGTCCGTGCGGCAGGCCCAGGAATACGACATCGTGTCCGGCCAGCTCCTCCACGGTGGTCGGGCCGAGCACCCGATCCGCGAGCGGCAGCAGATGCGGCTGGAGTTCACCCAGCAGGCTGCCCGCATTGGATCCGGCGGTCAGCGCCCCGATCTCGAGACGCCCGCTTCGATAGTCTGGATGCCCCAGCAGCAGACGCAGGACTTCGCCGCCCGCGTACCCACTCGCACCAGCGACCGCGACCCGTACCGAGGGCCCACCAGAGGTATCCGCCATGTGATGATTATGCACGACTGTGCAAGCTCATTCACAGCGGGGTCCGATGGGCCCGGTTCCCGATATCGGTCGAACGCTATGCGACCAGGGCAAACAGCACCGCGGCGACCGCGAAACTGACCACCGAGAGGATGGTCTCCAAGACCGTCCAGGTCTGCAATGTCTGCTTCACCGTCATATTGAAGTACTTGGAGATGATCCAGAACCCGCCGTCGTTGACATGGCTCAGCACGATCGACCCGGCCGCGATGGACATGGCGATCAGGGCCAGCGCGAATTGCGAGTACCCGTGATCGACCACCAGCGGTGCGACGATGCCGCCCGTGGTGACGATGGCCACGGTCGCCGAACCCTGCGCGATCCGCAGCCCACAGCTGATGATGTAGGCCAGCACGATCACCGGAAGCCCCGCGGCGGACATGGTTTCGGCCAGCGCCGAACCGATTCCGGTGGCGGAGATGACCTTTCCGAAGAACGCGCCCGCACCGACGACCAGCAGCAGCATGCCCACCGGGCGCAGCGATTCCGAGGTCAGGCTGCTGAGCTCCTGTACGGTCTGCCCGCGGCGGATACCGAGTACGTAGAACGCGATGAGCACGGCGATGAGCAGCGCCACGGCGGGCGTACCGAGGAAGGTGAGCACCTGCAGCGGTTGCGAATTCGCGGTCAAGAGCTGACTGCCGAAGGTCGCGCCCAGAATCAGGATCAGCGGAATCGCGATGATGCCGCCGATGAGCGCGACCGAGGGCGGAGCCTGCACGGCCGCGGCGGTGGTGGTGCCCGGACCGTCGCTCTTACCCGCGACCGTCGTGACCCCGCCCGTATCCGCCTGCGCGGCTTCCTTGTTCGCCTCGGCGACCAGGAATTCCTCGGGCACCTCGACCATGACGCGCTTACCGATCCAGCTGCCCCACACAATGCCCGCGGCGATGAATCCCGGGATACCGCAGATGAATCCGACCAGGATCAGCCAGCCCAGGCTCACACCCATCAGCCCGCCCAGGGCCACCGGCCCCGGATGCGGCGGCAGAAACGCGTGCGTCATGGACAGACCCGCGACCAGCGGCAGCACGTACCGCACCAGTGAACCGCCACCGCGCTTGGCCGCCACGTACACCAGCGGCGCGAGCACGAAGATGCCGATATCGAAGAACAGCGGAATACCGAAGATCAAGCCCAGCAGGCCCATCGCGACGGGCGCACCCCTGTCGCCGAAGATCCGCAGCAGTCGATCGGTGAGCACATCCGCGCCCCCGGATCGCTCCAGGATCGCCCCGAGCACCGTACCGAGGCCGATGATGACCGCGATATGCCCGAGAATCCCACCGAAACCCGTTTCCAGCAGTGAGTCACCGGCTTTGAGCGGTGAACCCACCAGCTTGGCCACCGGCAGTCCCGCCGCCAGGGCCAGACCCAGGCTCACGAGCAGCAGCGCGATGAACGGCTCCAATTTGACGCGAATGATCGCGAACAGCAGGACCGCGATGGCGAGTCCGCAGAGCACCAGCAGTCCTGGTGTGGTGGTGCGCAGCCAGTCGACTGTGGCGCCCATGGTGTACCTCTCAGGTCAGAGATCGAACGAACGATGCCGCGCGCGCGGCGATTTCGGCCCAGTGGCCGGCCGCGACATCCGCGGGAGCGACGACATCGGTTCCGGCGGTGACCGCTACCGCGCCCTGAGCGAGGAAGTCGGCCGCATTACCCGCATTGACCCCGCCGGAAGGGATCAGCTGCGCCTCGGGGAACGGGCCCCGCAGGTCCTTGAAATAGCCCGGCCCGAAAGCCTTGGCGGGGAAGATCTTCACCGCGGCGGCGCCCAGATCCATGGCGCGCATGACCTCGGTGGGCGTCAAAGCGCCCATGACAACGGGGATTCCGCGACGCGTGGCGACCTCGGCGACCTCTTCCCGGATGCCGGGGGTGACCAGGAACCGCGCACCGCTGTCGATCGCGGCGGCGGCCTGATCACCGGTCATGACCGTGCCCGCACCCATCACCCCGTGACCGGAATCGGCGGCCTTGCGCAGCGCCTCCAGCACCCCGGGGGTGGTGAAAGTCAGTTCCACGGCCCGGATTCCGGATCCGGCCAGGGCCTGCGCCAGTGCGGCGGGATCGGGAATCTCGGGCGCGCGCACCACGGTGAGCACGCGATCGGCGCGAATGACATCCATGGCGGAGGTCAACGGGTCTCCTTCCGAACGGAATTCATGCGCAGGGCACGACCGGCCCGTACCCCGGTGGGTTTGCCCGCGTCCATGGCGAATTCGCCGTTGACGAGCACGTACGGAATGCCGCGCGCCTGCTGTTTGGGGTTCTCGAAGGTGGCGGTGTCGGCCACGGTCGCGGGATCGAAGAGCACGAGATCGGCGGCGTAGCCCTCGCGGATCAGGCCGCGATCGGGCAACCGAAGTCGTTGTGCGGGACGGCCGGTCAGGTGATGCACGCAGTCCTCGAGCCCGAGCACGCCGAGGTCACGCGAGTAATGGCCCAGGTAGCGCGGGAAGGTGCCCCAGGCGCGCGGATGCGGCCGCTCCCCCACCAGCAGGGCGTCACTGCCGCCCATATGCCGGGGGTGCCGCATGATGGCGCGCACGTTCTCCTCGTGCCCGACGTGCTGAAGAATGGTGGTGGCCAACTGATCCCGGGTAAGCAGATCGAAGAACACCTCGACCGGCGGCATATCGCGCTCGGCGGCGATCTCGCTGACGGTGCGCCCGACGAAGCGGTCCAGCTCGCGATTGGCGACACCGCTGATCTGAATGGTCTCCCATTCCACGGTGACGCCGTGACAGCCGTCCGAGCCGTTCACGTTGACATCGGCCACAATTCGCAGCCGGGTCGGCAGATCGGCGATGCGCTCCAGCGCGGCATCGGGTCCGCCGGACATGGCCCAGCTGGGCAGCAGCGCCGAAAGCGTCGTGGAGCCGGGCAGATACGGGTAGGTGTCCAGGCTGATATCGCAACCGTCCGCCAGCGCCGCGTCGACCATGGCCAGGAATTCCGGTGCGCGCCCGCGATTCACGCCGAAATTCATGGTGGCGTGGGTCAGGTGCAGGGCGCAGCCGGTGCGGCGGGACAGTTCGATCATCTCCGCGTACGCCTCCAGCGCGCCCGCGCCGTAGGAGCGGGTGTGCGGTGCGTAGAAGCCGCCCGCCTCCGCCACCACCTCGCAGAGCGCGGCGAGTTCCGAAGTGTCGGCGTACATTCCGGGCGTATAGGTGAGGCCGCTGGACATGCCGACCGCGCCCTCGTCGAGGGCTTGGGCGAGCAGGGCGCGCATCCGCTCGATCTCGGCGGGCGTGGCATCGCGCTTGTCACTGCCGACCACCATCAGGCGCAGCGTGCCCTGCGGCACCAGATACGCCGCATTCGGTGTGATGCCCGCGGAATCCAGCCGGTCCAGATATTCCGCCACCGTGCGCCAGGAGAAGTCGAGATCGGCGGGATTGCCGTTCCAACCCGCGATCTGGCGGCGCACCACCGCGAGCGCGGCATCGTCGATCGGCGCGTAGGACAATCCGTCCTGCCCGATCACCTCGGTGGTGATGCCCTGGCTCAGTTTCGGGAAATGTCCGGGCTCGGTGAGCAGATGCAGATCCGAATGCGCGTGCATATCGATGAAACCCGGTGCCAGCGCGAGGTTCTCACCCTCGTCGATGATCCGATCGGCATCGGTCAGCGTGCCCGGCGCGGCGATGCGGGCGATCCGCCCGCCATCCACCAGTACATCGCCCCGATACCGGTCCGCGCCGGTGCCGTCGAAGATCTCGATATCGCGAATCAATAACTCGGCCATGGCGTTCCGCTCAGAAGAAGGTGTGCAGGAAGTCGACGACGCGGGGGCGCTCGGCCGCGGCGTCATCGATCACCGGAATGAGCCGCCATTTGTCGAAGGCCGTGCACGGGTGCGAAAGGCCCAGCCGGACAACCGCACCCACCGGAACCGCCTCGACATCGCCGCCGGGCAGTCGCAGGAAGGTGTGCTGATCGTTGAGCGCGCTCACGGTCGCGCCCTCGGGCAGTGGTTTGCCTGCCGGTCCCGCAATGATCTGCGGGACCGGCAGCCCCTCATCGAACGGCAGATCGCGCTTGCCCGCGTCCAACAGCGCCAGTCCCGGTTCCGGACGGGAGACGCTGCGCGCCCAGCCGTGCATGGCCGAGCGCAGGGGACGGGCGTCGCCGGTCAGCGACGCACCGCCCGCGGTCAAAGGCGAAATGCCGGAGTAGAAGCCGTCATCGTGGATGACGTACGCGCCGGAGCGCAGCACGACCGTGGTCGGAATGCCGTGCGCGCCTTCTTCATCCGCGAGACCGGCGAGACGTTCCACCACCAGGTCCGGATAGGCGCTGCCGCCGGCGGTGATGATTGCCCGGTCTTCGTAATACCCCTGCGCCGCCAGCTCCTTGTGCAGCACGCCCAGCTCGTCGAGGTAATGCCGAACGGCCGCAAGACCTTCGGGGGTGCGGTCATGCGCCAACGCACCTTCGTAGCCGCCGACACCGGCCAGGATCAGGCGATCGGATCGGTGAATGGCCTCGGCCACCTCGTGCGCCTCGGTCAGCGTGCGCGCACCCGTGCGGCCGTGCGGCCCACCGAGTTCCACCAGCACCGAGAGCCGCACACCGGCGGGAGCGGATTCCAGACCACGTTCCATGGCCCGGACGGTCGAAACGCCATCGGCCCAGCTGTAGAACTCGAATTCCGGATCGCGCGCCAATTCGCCCGCCACCCACTGCAATCCGACCGGATCGACCAGGGCATTGGCGAGCAGGATGCGATCCAGCCCGAAGGAACGCCCCACCTGCGACTGCCAGCCGGTGGCCAACGTGATGCCCCAGGATCCGGCGTCGAGCTGTTCACCCCACAGCTGCGGCGACATGGTGGTCTTACCGTGCGGTGCGAGCCGAACCCCTGCGGCCGCGGCCCATTCCGCCATGACGGCGAGATTGGAGTCCACCGCGGCTCGATCCACGGTGAGCACCGGCGTCTGCAACTGGTCCAAATACGGTGCCGTGGCCAGATATTCGCGCACCGTCAGTCCCCACGCGGCGGGCGGCAGCGATTTGTGCCGCGCGCTCAGCTCGCGATCATGCAGGGCTGCGACGACATCGTTGTCGAGAGCCACGACGCTCCTTCCGATTTCCCTCCGGCCGGATCATAGCCGAAGGCTATTGCATAGTCTGCAACGCTTGTTGCGTATTGTGTTCTCCGTGGTTATTCTGCACACGAAGGCCGAAAGCCGCAACCATTCGAAGGAGATTGGTGTGATCCAGGCGACCCCCCGCGCGGTCACCATCGGTGAGGGACTCGCCGTGCTCATCGCGCAAACCGGACCGCTGGAGGATTCGCACACCTTCGCGCGCGGCGCGGGCGGCGCGGAGGCCAATGCCGCCACCGTGCTCGCACAGCTGGGCGTGCCGACCGCCTGGGTCTCCCGGGTCGGCGACGACGGTTTCGGCCGCTATCTGGTACGGCATCTGAGCGAACGCGGCGTGGACACCTCCGCCGTCACCATCGATCCGGCGCGGCCCACCGGGGTCTATGTGAAGGAACGCGGCAGCGGTTCGGCGCGGCCGGATGATCTGCCCGCCGGGGCGAGCCGAATGCTGTACTACCGCACCGGTTCCGCCGCCAGCGCGCTCGCACCGCGGGATCTGAGCCTGGCCGCACCGCTGCTGGACAACGCCGAACTGGTGCACTTCACGGGCATCACCCCGGCCCTGTCGCCGTCTGCCACCGCCTGCACCGAAGCCCTGCTGGCGCGCCCGCGCGAGCGCCGCCTGATCAGCTTCGATCTCAATTTCCGCCCGGCCCTGTGGGAGCGGCGCACGGAGTCCGCCGCCGACATTCTGGCCCGGCATATCCGCGGCAGCGATGTGGTCTTCCTTGGCGCGGACGAGGCCCTGGAGGTCTTCGGCATGGGTGAGGCCGATCGGCTGCGCGAGCTCTTTCCCGAGCCGCGGCATCTGATCGTCAAGAACGATAAACACTCGGTGACCGGATTCATCGGCGCCGAACGCCTGGAGGTGCCCGCCCTGCGCCTGCGCGTCACCGAGCGGATCGGCGCGGGCGACGCCTTCGCCGGCGGCTACCTCGCCGCACTGCTCCAGGGTCGCCCGCATGAGCAGCTACTGCGCTTCGGACATCTCTGCGCGGCGGCCGCGCTCACCGGCACCGGCGATGTCGCAGAACTGCCTCCGCCGCACACCCTCGAATCACATTCGGCCCTCAGCGCTTCCGAATGGGCGGAATTGAATTACAGCCCGGCACAGCCCATCCCCGAGAATGTGGGCTCATGAGCCAGAGTCTGCTGCGCGCCCTCACCATCCTCGGCGAACTCGGCGAGGAGCCGAAATCGCTGGACCAGTTGGCCACCCGGCTCGGGGTGCACAAATCCACGGTGCTGCGACTGTTGCAGACCATGGAGGGCGAACGCTTCGTCACCCATGACGCGGAGCATCGATATCGGCTGGGCTCCAAGCTGTTCGAACTCGCCAACCGCTCACTCGAGGGCCGCGATGTGCGCACCGCCGCCCGGCCGCATCTGAGCGCGCTCAATGCCGCCACCGGGCAGACCGTGCACCTGGCCACCTATGAATCCGGTGAGGCCGTCTACATCGACAAACTCGATGCCACGCACAGCGTCCGAATGTATTCGCGCATCGGGCGTCCCGCCGCACTGCACTGCACCGCGGTCGGCAAGGTGCTGGTTTCCGCACTGCCGCACGAACAATGGCGCGGTATCGCCGAGGGCCTGGAATACAAGGCGTTCACCGACCGCACCATTCGAACCCCCGAGCAATATCTAGCCGAGTTGGAACTCGTTGCGGCCCAGGGTTATGCCGAGGACCACGAGGAACACGAGAGCTTCATCAACTGCGTGGCCGTCCCGATCCGCAATGGCACCGGCACGGTCGTCGCCGCGCTGTCCATGTCGGTGCCGGACATGCTGCTCGATCACGATCAGGTGCTCGCCATGCTGCCGCAGGTGCGCACCGCCGCCGATGCCGTCTCCACCGAATTGGGCTGGAGTCCCACCCCCGAGAAATGAAAGGCCGCAGATGACCGAGAAGATCGCCGTCCGCACCGATAAGGCCCCCGCCCCCGCGCACACCTTCTCCCAGGGTGTCCGCAAGGGCCCGTTCGTCCAGGTCTCCGGACAGGGTCCGGTCGATCCGATCACCAACGAATACCTGTACCCGGGGGACGTGGCCGCGCAGACCACCCGCACCCTCGAGAACGTCAAGGCGATCGTGGAGGCGAGTGGCGCGAGCTTCGACGATGTGGTCATGCTGCGCGTGTATCTGACCAAGCGCGAGGACTTCCCGATCATGAATGACGCCTATGGCGAATTCGTTACCAAACACACCTCCGGCGGCGTGCTGCCGAGCCGAACCACCGTGTTCACCGGCCTGCCGCGGGCGGAGATGCTGGTCGAGATCGACGGTATCGCCATCGTGGAAAACTGAGACCAGGCTGAGGCCGGAGCCCTCCGTTGTGACAAGTCGGTGGGGCTCCGGCAGACTCGACAGAGCCATGTACGACGACGACACCGAGCAGCTGCCCGTCTACCGCTCCGGCGGGACGCACGGAGCGGCGCAGACGCCTACGCCCGAGCCGCGCCGTGCCCGGCGTGCGGGGCCGACTTCGCATCGCCGCTCCGCACCGACCGAGTCGCATCGCATGCGGTACGCCGGGCGCGGGCTCATGTCGCTGTTCGCCGTCGGCGTCATCGGTGTCACCGGGATCGGCTGGTACGGCGAGACCAGCCTCAATGACGGCTTTCAGCACAGCCAGGTCATTCCCAAGGAGGATCAGTCCCTCGACGGCGATATCAATATGCTGCTCATCGGACTCGATACCCGCAAGGATCTGAACGGCAACGATCTCCCGAAGAACATCCTCGATCAGCTGCACGCCGGTGACGGCACCGAGGGCGGATACAATGCCAATTCGCTTATCCTGGTGCACATTCCGAAGGATCTCAAGAAGATCGTCGCATTCTCCATCCCGCGTGACGACTATGTGCAGGCGGTCGGGATTCCCGGCTACGACCACATCAAAATCAAAGAGGCGTACGGGCTCAAGAAGTTCTACGCCGAGGAGAAGCTCAAGGCACAGGGCGTCACCGACAAGATCGACATCGAGCGCCAGGGCCGCGAAGCCGGGCGCGCGTCGATCGTGCAGGCGGTGAAGACGCTCACCGGGGTGCCGATCAACCGCTTCGCCGAGATATCGCTCGTCGGGTTCTACGATCTGGCCGACGCGCTGGGCGGGGTCGACGTCTGCCTCAATCACGCGGTCGACGACAGCTACTTCTCCGGAGCCGTATTCCCCGCCGGGCCACAGCATCTCGACGCCGCCAACGCACTGTCCTTCGTGCGGCAGCGGCATGGGCTGGAGAACGGCGACCTCGATCGCACGCATCGCCAGCAGGCGTTCCTGACCTCGGTGGCCAAGCAGATCAAGGATTCCGGCACACTCACCAATATCGGCAAGCTCCGGGCGCTGATGGACGCGGCGCACCGCGATGTGGTGCTCTCGGACGGCTGGGATCTGAGCGACTTCATCACCACCCTGGGGCGCGCGAAATCCCCGGCGGTGGAATTCCGGACGCTGCCGGTGCTGCGCTACGACAATGTCGACGGCCAGGACGTGAACATCATCGATCCGGCCGCCATCAAGAAGGAAGTGCGCGCCGCGTTCGGCATCGAACAACCGACCGCGGCCGCCGCACCGAAGGTCACACCCACCTCCACCCTGGACGTGGTCAACGCGACCGGCACTTCCGGCATGGCGGCCAAGGTGTCGAAGTCCTTGGGCGGCAAGGGATTCCCGGTCGGCGATGTCAGCAATGCCACCTATTCCGACGGCACCTCCACCATGCTCTACTTCGGCACCGGCGCGGACACCGACGCCCAGGCGCTGGCCGATATGCTCGGCGGCAATGTCACCCCGGCCGCGTCCTCGAATGTCAGCGCCGGGCATATAAAGCTGGTGCTCGGCACCGATTTCGAGATTCCGGAGACGCTCGATCCGGCGGCCGCGAGCAGCACCACCACGGCCACCACCTCGAAATCGGCCGTCGCCACGACCACCGCGGACACCCCCAATAACGGCAAGCCGGTGACCACCACCATCGGCGGCAGCATCCCCTGCGTGAACTAGTCGCCCGCATCCCGCCAACTCACTGGACGCCATGTACAGTGAGCCGCGATACAACGGGCCGATCATGGGAAAACAGATGGCAGGCAACAGCTCCGAAACCGGCAACCTCACCCTGAGCGGCCGTTTCAACCACTACTCCAGCATCTACCTGGGCTTCGCCGCGCGCGCCTTCGCCCGCATGAACAGCCGCACCTACGCCCGCTCCGGCGGCACCCGCGGCAATATGCTGCAGGGCAAACCGGTCTTCCAGCTCATCGTCACCGGCCGCAAATCCGGCGAACCCCGCCCCGTCATGCTCATGCTCATCCGCGACGGCGACGACCTTTTGGTCTGCGGCTCCAACGGAGGCCACCCCGGCACCCCCAACTGGTGGCACAACCTCGCCGCCCAGCCCACCGCCGCCGTCCAGGTCGGCCCCGACACCTGGCCCGTCGACGTACACATCGTCACCGACGACACCGAATACGAAAAGCACTGGCGCACACTCAAAGCCGGATACCCCGACTTCCACACCTACGCCGCCCTCAGCACCCGCCGCTTCCCCATCGCCGTCCTGACCCGCCGCACCGAAGGCTGAAGCACACCTCGAAAGCACATGGCGCGGAAGGGATTGCGGAAAGCAGAGATGTCGATCCCCATCCCCCTCCCGGAGGACCGGCCGCTTTCGAGGCGGTGACGGACGCCGGTCCGCATTGCTTTCCCTGGTTATCGCCGTGACGCAGATCGGAATCGAACCGACGAAATCCTGAGTGAAAGTCAGGGTGCCCGTTACCAGCAGAGCAACTGCGCCGCGATTTCGCCCGAGCGAAATCCGGTGGGGGCGGTAGGGATCGAACCTACCGTGCTCGCGCACCTGTTTTACAGACAGGCTGAGCCACCAGGCTCCTCGCCCCCGCGGTGATGTGAATACGACTGAGCCGGAACGCTGTTCAGCGCTCTGACGACTCGTAGGAATAGCGTTCGGAGGTGAGATAGCCGGTCATCGCGATTCCTTTCGTCGTTGGTGAGAACAACGCTAACAGGCTGCGCCGCAGGGGGATAGCGAATTAATCCGCGGTGCGCACCGGGGTCAGGGCGTACATGTACCAGGAGCGATGCGGCATCTCGCTGCGGAAGACCTGCATCCGCATATCCACCCACTCGCCGGTCTCCAGGGACAGGAAGGCGCTGGGCCCGCGCACGATGGCGCCGGGTGGGATATCGGTCTCCCAGAAACGTTGCCAGTCAGGCGATTCCGAGCATTGGCTGGTGATCTCGGCGATGCGCTCGGGCGCGACCGTGCCGGGTGAGCCGTACCGGAACAGGTACACCATCATGTGCGCCTCGACCTCCCAATCCCGCATGACATAGCGGGCGATGGGATCGAGCAGCATCCACGCCATGATGTTGACCCCGGGCTCCAGCCCCGGAAATGCCCGGCGATACGCGGCATTCGCAGCGATCAGGTCCATCGCGGGCATGGTCTGATAGCAGGCCGGATACGGCATATTCTCCAGGAAGTCGAGTTCGAGCTGTTCCGGATAGCCACCGTCGGTGGTCAATTCGGTGAGTTCGGGCACCATGACATCGGCGATATAGCCGATGTACTGCACCGGCACATCCAACACCTGGAACAGCGCCCCCAACGACGTCGGCGTCGGCTGCCGCGTGCCCTGTTCGACCTTTTGCAGCAGCGCCTCGGAAACCCCGGCACGCTTGGCCAATTCAGCCCGGGTCAGTCCCGCCGCTGCCCGCCGCGACCGCAGATACACCCCGATGGCCGACTGTGCCTCATCCACGCCCGGCTCCTCCCATGCGCCACTATCCGCCGCACCGAACTTATGCAAATCCGGCAGGTGGGACAAATTGGGACAGGGCGATTCCTTGATCCGCACCCCGCCCATCCACGATGCTCGCATAGCCGTCCAACGCAGTTCGGCACCGACGAATACCCGGGGAGGGGACGGCATGACCGTGGATCCATCGCTGCCGACGATGGGCTCGCGCGACGTGCCGCACGGGAATTCGGCACGGCGGGCCGGTTCGGCACCGACCGTCGTGCACAGCACTCAGGCGTCCTGGGACCAGACGGCCAGTTCGCCGCCGGGCATGCAGGCGACGAGGTAGCGGCCCGGGTCGGTGACGTGCCAGGCCTCGAAGTACTGATCGGGTTCGACGACTACGCGGTGGCCGGAATCGAGGTCGATGCGGAGTTCGCCGGTGGATTCGACCGCGGCCGCGGTGATTACGCCCGCCACGACGGTGGCCAGGTCGTCGGGGCCGGATTCGCCCGCCAGACGATGCGAGGGTGAGCCGGTGGCGCGGTGCACCACCAACTCACCCTCGATGTGGATCTCGTAGACACCCGCGGCCAGCACGATCACGTACGGGCCGGGTGACATGACTGTGAGGCGCTCACCGGTGATCGGTAGTTTCATTGCGCCTCCAGCGTTCTCGTTACTTGGTGGCCTCCGCCAGCACGGCGATGACCTCATCGGACAGGAAGAACGGTTCCAGGCGTTCGCGAACCAGCTTGGCCAGCACGCCATTTCGCTTGGCGGCCTCGATGACGGCGGGACCGTAGCGCAGGATCTCGCCGGCGATATCCTCGCCCGACAGACCCAGTTCGGGCAGCAGCCCGGCGAGGGTGTGATCGCCGTACTTCTCGAAGAAGACCTCGACACCCTGATCGACCAGGACGCCGACGTACTCCTTCTCGCGGGTGGTCAGCGCGATGCGGTAGATGATCTGCGCGAGATCGGAAAGATCCTGCTGCGACAGGTAATCGCGCAAACCGCTGACCGGTTCACCCGCGTGCAGATCCCAGAACTCCATGGCGGCATCGTGCACGGGGGCGTCGCGCAGCATTTCGCGGATGGCGTTATTGGTGCGCTTGAGCGCGAATTGCGCTCCCTTGCCCGCCATTTCGCCCAGGAAGGTGCCGTCGCCGGTGGCCTTCTCGGCGGCCTTGCGGGCCTGCTTGGCGGCGGAGGTGCCGAACGAGACCAGCGAGCCCACGCCCGGGATCTTGTTCGCCATCTGGCGGTTGCTCTCCATGAAATCGTCGATCAGCTTGTCGACGAACTTGGAGGCCACGGTCGCCACCAGGGGGCTCTCGGTGAGCCGCTCGAGAATGCGCTCCTGCGCCTGGTGCATGCCGAAGATCTTCTCCAGCAGCTGTTCCACCGGCTCGCGGTCCACCACGTCGCCGAGGGTGTAGTCGTTATTGCTGGCGATATCGGTGTAGAGCGAATTGGCCAGCGTGCCGACCATCTCCCCCAGCACCGGGCTGCCGCCGATCAGATCGATGATTTTGGCCACGGTCTGCTTGGCCTGATCGATCTCCACCACATCGCGGAAGATGATGGTGTCGGCCACGCCGATCACCGCTTCCACATCGCGGCCGATCACCTCGGTGAAGCGGTCACCGCTCACCTCGGCGAGCAGGAAGTCCACTTGCAGGTCCAGCAGCCGTTCGGCGATTTCGCGCGGCTCGGTCACAGATTCCACCCATCGTCAAGAAGGGACCGCCGAGTTCAGTCGGAATCGTTGCCGTGCACCGATTTTCGAATCTGTTCCAGGCGTTCCCGCGCGGCTTTCTCCCGCGCGTCCCACTGTTCCTCGACGCTACGACCCACTGGTGTCTGCCGATCGAGCTCGCCCATCCCCTGTGCGGTGCCGTAGCGCTGCTCGACCTTATCGCGAACTGACTCGAAAGTAGGGACGCCGGTGTTCGTATATCCGCCGATGCCCGGGGCGACGGGGATACCCGCCGGAGGTACCGGCACCCCGGTGACCACCGGACCGCCTTCCACCTGCCCGAATGTATCGGGCAGCGCTACCGGCGGCAGCTCGGATTCCGCCTCCGTGTCCGGAGTCACATCGATGACCGCGGGTGCATGACCGACGGTGGCCGCCACCGACGCGGCCACCGCGTGCAGGGCGGCCAGCGCGGCCCGGCCTTCGGTGGCCTGCTCCACCGCGGCCGCCAATTCGGCGTCCGGCAGCCCCGCCAATTCCGATCCGAGATCCCTGGCATCGCTCATGGTGACCAGGCTACGCACGGTCCCGGGCGACATGCCCGAAATGCGGCTTGCCTGCGGGTTCGTCCGGTGAGTCCGGATTTACAGGCGGACCCGGCGCTGTTCGGCGCGCCGCACCAGATCGTGCACGCGCGGATCGGCCGCCAGAGCCCGATCCAGCACCACATTCACCAGACCGCGCAGCAGCGCGTACGGCTCCCAGCCGTAGGGCGCGATGGTGCGGGCCGCGCGCTTCTCGATACCGTCCGCGATCACCTCCGCGGCCCGGGCGGCGGTGATCCGCACATTGAGCGGCCACGGCAGCAGATCGTCCAGATCACGGCCCAGCTCATCACGATCCAGCGTGGCCCGCGTCATATCGGTGTCCACGATGCCGAAATACGCGATCCCGGCGGTCGCCCCGAACGGTGCGAGTTCGACCCGCAGCGCCCGCCCGAACTGCTCAACGCCCGCCTTGCTGATCATGTACGGCGCACCCGCCATCCCCGGCGCGAACGCCGCGCACGAGGACACCACCACCACATGTCCACGCGCACTGACGATCTCGTCCAGTGCCGGGCGCACGGTATTGAACACACCGGTGAGATTGATGCCGATGACGCGATCGAAATCCGCGCCGTCCATGATGCGCAGCGTCGCCGGGCGCGGCACCACACCGGCGTTGGCCACCACCACATCGAGTCCGCCGAAATGCTCCACGGTGCGAATCACGGCCTGGCGCATGGCTTCTCGATCGGCGACATCGGCGGTGACGGCGAAGGCGCGATCGCCCAGCCGATGCGCGATGGCCGCGACCGCGTGCCCGTCGATATCGACCAGCGCCACCCGTGCGCCGCGCTCGTGCAGCAGGACCGCCAGTTCATGGCCGATGCCCTGACCCGCACCGGTGATCAGCACGGTCTGCCCGGCGACCCGGTGGCCGGGCCGCTTCGGTGAGAGCAGGCTCAGCAGTGGCATCATCGGGTCACCTCGTAGTTCGCGCTGTCGAATGTGGCTGTGCGGCGGCGGTATTCGAAGCTCCAGTTGGGATAGAGCCCGGCATTGGTGCCGTCCGCGGTGGTGTAGTAGCTACGGCAGCCGCCGGTGAGCCAGACCGTGGTGGTGCTGCGGTACGCCATCTCGGCGAGAAAAGCCTGCTGGGCTCGTGGTCGCACCTGCACGCGTCGAGCTCCCCTGCCCCGCATGGTGACCAGCGCGTCGACGATGTAGGTGATCTGCGATTCGATCATGAAGATAGCCGACTGATTCCCGGCCGCGCCGAACGGGCCGAGCGTGCAGAAGAAGTTGGGGAAACCAGCCACCGCCACACCCAGATAGCTCTGTGGCTCCTTATCGTAGAGCTGCGCCATACTCCGGCCGTCGGACCCGATATAGCGATCGTAAACCGCCGGTATGGAAGTGAATCCGGTGCCGAAGATGATCGTATCCACCACGTGCTCGGTACCGTCGCGCAGCACGATCGATCGCGGGCGCACCTCGGCGATCGTCTCGGTGACGACCTCCGCGTTGGGCTGATCCAACGCGGGCAGATAGGCGTCGGAGAAGATGGCGCGCTTGCACCCGATCACATAGTCCGGCAGCAGTTTCGCGCGCAGGTCCGGATCACGCACCTGGCGGAGCAGCTGTAGGCGCGCGAGCGCCTCGTACGGATGCCGGAAGCGCTGATCCACCAGCGAGATGAGCCCGAACGCCTCGATCGCGGAATAGAATCCGCCCCTGATCATCTTCTGCGCCAATGGAATACGATCCAGCAGATACCGCTCTACACCCGAGGTGACCCGATCCATGCGCGGCACGATCCACGGGGCCGACCGCTGGAACAGCAGCAGTTTCCGCACCAGCGGTTGAATCTCCGGGACGAACTGCACCGCCGACGCCCCGGTGCCGATGACGGCGACGCTTTCCCCGGTCAGGTCATGCTCGTGATCCCAGTGCAGGGAGTGGAATGTCTTGCCTTCGAACGTGTTCAGCCCGGGCAGGTCGGGATATTTGGCATCGGCGAACACGCCCGCCGCCGAGATCAGGAAGTCCGCGGTGAGCGGACCCCGGCTCGTCTCGATCCGCCACCTGGATTCGTCCTCGTCCCAGCGCGCGTCCAGCAGTTCGACACCGAAGCGCATGAACCGCAGCACATCGTGGTCGACCGCAACCCCGCGCAGGTAGTCCAGAATCTCCCCCTGTCGTCCATACATTCTGGACCAGTTCGGATTCGGCGCGAACGAATAGCTGTACAGGTGCGAGGGCACATCGCAGGCGCAGCCGGGATAGGTGTTCGCCTGCCACGTCCCGCCCAGATCATCGGCGCGTTCGAGAACCACCAGATCCTCGAATCCGGCCTCCCGCAACTTGATCGCCAAACCGATCCCGCCGAAACCCGCGCCGACGATGGCGATGGGCGTGTGTTCGACCGCTGTGGTCATTGGTACCGACTTTCCTTCCAGATCACAGGTCGAGCACGAGCTGATCGCCCGCCGCACGCGAGACACAGAGCAGCATGCGTTGCGCGCGTGCGGATTCGGTGAGCAGCCGATCGCGATGATCGACCGCTCCGGCCAGTACGCCCACCTCGCAGGAACCGCAGAAGCCCTGCTGGCAGGAGTACGCGATATCGGGCAGCGCGCGGCGCACGGCGGCGAGCGCGGTCTCCTGCGCACCCACCCGCAGCGTGGTTCCGGTGCGCGCCAGGGTGATACCGAATTCCCGGCCGTCCAGCACCGGTTGCGCCGAGAAGCGCTCGGTGTGCAGTGATCCGGTGGGATTGAGCTCGAACAGACAGCGTTGCGCGGCGGCCAGCATCGGGGGTGGGCCGCAGACGTAGACGGCCGCACCGGGTTCGGCGGCGGCCAGCAACGCCTCGACATCCGGTACACCGCACTCGTCGTCGGGAAGTATTCGTGCCGAACCGATTTCATCGAGGAAAGGCATGGTTGTCCGCGACCGGCCGGTGTAGATCAACTGCTCGAGCGCACCCGCCGCGCGCACCATGGGCAGGATCGGGGTGATGCCGATGCCACCGGCGAGGAACAGGTACGAAGGCGCGTCCACCAGCGTGAAGGCATTGCGCGGACCGCGAATTCGGAGCCGATCACCGACCCACAGCTCATCATGCACCTCCGCCGAGGCACTGCCATCCGGAATCCTCCGGACGGCGATCCGATACCGGTCACGATCCGCCGGATCCCCGCACAGCGAATACTGCCGCTGCCGCCCCGAGGGCAGGAACACATCCACATGCGCACCCGGCCGCCACGCGGGCAGCGCACCGCCACCCGGACGGCGTAGCGTCAGGCTCACCACATCGTCAGCCTCACGGGTGCGTGCACCCACCACCACATCGATATCGAAGCCGCTGCGTCGCAACGGATTCGGCCGCGACAACAGTGGAGCGGCCGGACCGCTGACGAAGACCTTCAGATACGCGTCCATGACTCCGCCCAGCAGGCGCAGCGCCGCCGGACCGTGTACATCCCGGCCAGAAGCACGCCGGGATGACGGGGCCGGGGTCCGCTCGGGCCGTGTGGAGGGCGCATTCCTCGACACCTGGGCGGGATTCGTGGTCGCGGTCATCCGTTCGCCGCTCGGGCGGCGGGGGAATGGGCGAGGTAGCGCAGGGCGGTGTCCATGGGGCCCAGTTGGGAGGGGTGGAAGCCGGGGCGGAGGTAGCGCGGGATTTCCTTGAAAAATACTGTCCAGCTGGGGATCACGCCGCGACGGGTGGCATTGATGAATTGCAGGCCCCAGAAGCGGCCCTTGTCGGGGCTGGGATCCTGGCGGTAGAGGTAGCCGGTGGAGATGATGAACAGCGGGAGCAGGGTGGCGCTGGCGAGCAGCGCGGTGCGGGCCTTGCGGGCGTAGCCGCCGTCCACGTGCATGTAGGCGTCGTAGACGACGCTGCGATGCTCAACCTCTTCCGCGCCGTGCCAGCGCACCAGATCCAGCATGGCCGGATGCATGCCCTTGGTTTCCAGCACATCGGCCTCCAGCAGCCATTCGCCGAGCACCGCGGTGTAGTGCTCCATGCCCGCGAACAGGCCGAGCCGCTCCTTGAGCCATTCCTCGCGCGCCCGGCCGGTGAGGCCGTGATCGCCGAGAATGCGATCCACCAGCCAGCTGATGGCGCGCACATACGAATCGACATCGAGCCCGATGGCGCGCAGGTGGTCACGCGCGCCCTCATGACTGCTGGCGTGCATGGCCTCCTGGCCGACGAAGCCGGTCACCTCCTCGCGCAGGCGCTCGTCATCGATGTACGGCAATGCCTCGGCAAGCGTCTTGGCCATGGCGCGCTCCCCCTCCGGGAGCACCAGATGCATCACATTGACGATGTGCGTAGCCAGCACCTCGCCCGGAATGTAGTGCAGCGGAACGGATTCGAAGTCGAACCGGACATCGCGCGCGGCGATGGCGTGTGCTTCGGCGAGGTACTGGCGCGTCTTTGCGCCGTCCTGTGCAACCATGCTCCGAAAGTACAGTGCAACAAATTGCTTTGCAATGTTGCACGCAACAAATTCCGGGCGAATGTTGCAACGCGAGACCGCTTTGCTAGCGTGGTGGACGTGCCAACCGCATCGAAACCCCAGGCCGGCCGGGCCACGGCCGATGACAACACCCGGATTCTCGATGCGGCCCTGCTCCAGTTCCAGCGCGTCGGGGTCAAGAAGACAACCATCGAGGACGTGGCCCGCGAGGCCGGGGTGGACCGGGTCACCGTGTACCGCCGGATCGGCTCCCGCGACAATCTGGTGACCGCGGTGTTCAGCCGCGAAGTGGCGCTGGTATTGGCCGAGCTCGCGCTCATCCCGGAACGGCACGGGAATATCGGCGACCTGATAACCGATATGTTCATGACGGTGCTGAAACTCTGGCGCGCGCATCCGGTGGCCCAAAGCATGCTGACGCTCGAACCCGAACGGGTTGTCATGAAGCTGAGCGTGCACGGCGCGGATATCTTCACCATGGCCGTGACGGCCACCGCGGCCGCCATGGAACGCGCCGTCGAGCGCGGATTGCTCGCTCCCGCAAGCGATCTCACCGCACGCGCGGAAGTCGCCTGCCGCGTTGTGCATTCGCTCATCCTGCTGCCGCACGCGGCGCTCGAGCTCGAAACCGATTCGCAGCTCCAGGATTTCGCACGCGGCTATCTGCTGCCGATCATCACCGGGCAGCCCGCCTGAGCATTCGCCCCGGTGGCGCGCCTGTTCCAGACCCGGCCCTTGCGCCGAATCGGAACCGGGCGTACGGTGGTGGCGTCGCAATCTCGAGGATGCAGGTCGACAGCAGTCCCTCCCTCCGGATTTCTTCCCTCCCGAGTTCGAATCCAGCCTGAGCTCTGAATTTCATTCGAGCGCTGACGTTTACCCGAACTCGGTTCACCACACCTTCTTCAGGAGAACCATCATGACTACCATCAATCCCGACCTCGCCATCGAGGTCATCGAAACACTTTCTCCCGCAACGGGAATACTCGATATCAGCGGGCATACGGCGGTACTGCGCCACCGCGGATATCTGCCCGGTCCGGGCGATATCCATGTGCCGAATCACCTGATTCGCGAGCATGGACTGCGCCGCGGTGATGCCATCACCGGCCTGGCGCAGCCGAATGCCAAGGGCGGCAAGCTCGCCCCGCTGGTCCGGGTCGATTCGGTCAATGACTCCCCGACCGGCGAGGCCAAGGCCCGGCCGCGCTTCGCGGACCTGACCCCCATCCATCCCGATCAGCGCTTGCACCTGGAAACCGAGCCGAACAAGCTCACCACCCGGGTCACCGATCTGGTCATGCCGATCGGCAAGGGCCAGCGCGCGCTCATCGTCGCACCGCCCAAAGCGGGCAAAACCTCTGTGCTGCAAGCGATTGCGCACGGTATCGCCGCCAATCACCCCGAGGCGCACCTCATGCTGGTGTTGATCGGCGAACGGCCCGAAGAGGTCACCGAATTCACCCGGGGTGTGCCCGGTGAGGTCATCGCGGCAACCTTCGATCACTCCCCCGCGGAGCAGACCGCGCTCGCCGAACTCGCCATCGAACGCGCACAGCGCCTCGTGGAGCAGGGGCGCGATGTGGTGGTGCTGCTCGATTCGCTCACCCGGCTGGCTCGGGCGTACAACACCTCCGGACCGGCATCGGGCCGAATCCTTTCCGGCGGTGTGGATTCCACCGCTTTGCTGCCGCCCAAGAAGTTCCTCGGCTCGGCGCGCAATATCGAACACGGCGGGTCGCTCACGATTATCGCCACCGCGCTGGTGGAGACCGGTTCGCTGGCCGACACGGTGATCTTCGAGGAATACAAGGGCACCGGCAACGCCGAACTCAAACTGGATCGGACCCTGGCGAGCCGGCATGTGTTCCCGGCCGTCGATATCGCCAAGTCCAGTACCCGGCGTGACGAGCTGCTGCATACGCCCGCCGAGCACGCGGCGGTGAGCAAACTCCGCCGCACCCTGGCCGAGCTCGACGATCAGAAGGCCCTGGACCTCATGCTCGACGGTCTGCGGCGTACCGGCAGCAATGCCGAATTCCTGCTGAATATCACTCGCAAGTAAGCATTATCGGGTCGGCAGGACTTTCGCCACCCATTCCGCCACGGTGTTCGCCCACCCCGGTTTCAACACGATGTCATTGTGCGCACCGCCCGGATAGATCACCAATTCCTTGGGCTCCGGAGCCGCCGCGAACAGTTCGCGCCCCATCCGCACCGGCAGTAATTCATCGTGATCCCCGTGCATGATCAGCACCGGGCACGTCAGCCCGCGAATCCGCTTCAGACTCGGATACGCGTTGGGCACGAACACCTTCGGCAGATACGGGTACACCGCTCCCGCCGCATCCCGCAATCCCGTGAACGTCGACATGAGCACCAGCGCGGCGGGCGGATACACGGTCACCAATTCCGTCATCACTCCCCCGCCGAGCGATTTCCCCAGGTACACAACCCTTTCCGGATCGACACCGTCCTGGGCGAGCAAGGCCTCCCGAGCGGCCCGCGCATCCAGATAGGTCCCCCGCTCGGAGGGCCGCCCGGTACTGCGCCCATACCCCCGATAATCGAACACCAGCACATCGAACCCGGCCGCCGCCAGCAATGCCAGCACCGGCGACCGATCCCCGATATTCCCGCCATTCCCATGCGCGAAAAGTATGTGCCCCAACGGTTCCCCCACCGCCCGCACAAACCACGCGTTAACCGTCTCCCCATCCGCAGTCCGCAACCACAGATCCTCGAACCCCACCCCGAATTGCTCGGGCGTCGCATAGATCCGCCGATCCCCCGGAACATAGGTCAGCACATTGAGAATCGTCTCCGCCGGATGCCGCATACACCCTTCCTACCGCACCTGATCCATTTCGCTGCTTCAGGCACGAAACCCCGGACAACTGGGCATCAAACGCGCTGCCACAGTATCCGGGGTTTTATGTCTGATCAGTCTGGACGTCAGCCGCGCAGTACTGCTCCCACCGCATCGGCCGCGGCCGCCACTGCCGAGTCGCGGGCCGCGCTGGCCTCGTCTTCGGTGAGGGTGCGGTCGGGGGCGCGGAAGCGGAGGGCGTAGGTGAGGGATTTGCGGCCCTCGCCTGCTTGGGCGCCTTCGTAGACGTCGAAGAGGGAGATCTTTTCGAGGAGGTCGCCCGCGCCGGAGCGCAAGGCGGACTCGACCGATGCCGCCGGGACGGCCTTGTCCACGCTTACCGAGACGTCCTGGAGCACCGCCGGGAAGGCGGAAACGATTGGGGCGGGGCGGTTTTCGCGCAGTGGGAGGGCGTCCAGGTTAATGACCACGGCGCAGGTGCGCGGGGGCAGGCCCGAACGTTCCAGGACGGCGGGGTGCAGTTCGCCGGCGTGGCCGACGACGGTGCCGTCCACCAACAGTTCGGCGCAGCGGCCGGGATGCCACGGCAGGTAGGCCGTCGCGCGGCGCTCGATGACCAGGCCGGTGGTTTCGGCGACCACGTCGACCAGGGCGAAGGCGTCGGCGGCCTCGACCGGGCGACCCGGACCGAACGGACCCCGCGGTTCGCGCTTACCGGTCAGCACGGCGGCCACGTGCACCGGCTGCGCCGGCAGTGAGCGCAGCAGGACGTTGATCTCGTCCTCGGTGGGACGGCGATCCACCGGCAGCGGCCCGACCGGACCGGTGTCGGCGGTGCGGCGCACCACCTGGGCAATGCCGTAGATGGCCAGATCGCGTTCCCCGCGAGAGATATTGCGCGCGGCCACTTCCAGCAGACCGGGCAGCAGGGTGGAAGCCAGCTCCGGACGATCGGCGTCGAGCGGGTTGAGCACACGCATGGTGTCGCGACGCGGATCATCGGCGTCCAGACCCCAGACGTCGAACACATCGCGGGCCATGAACACCGGGGTCGGCACCTCGACGCAACCCTCGAACGCGAGCGCCTTGCTGATGGCGCGGCGACGCTTCTGCTCGGCGGTCAGACCGCGACCGGCCGGGGCGGACGGCAGCACCGACGGGATCTTGTCCAGACCCTCCAGACGCAGCACCTCCTCCACCAGATCGGCGGGCTGGGTGAGGTCGGGACGCCAGGTCGGCGGGGTCACGATGAGCTGCCCCTGACCGGCATCGCTGACACCGACCTCGACGGTGCAACCGACCTGCTGCAAACGACGAGTGGAAGCACCCGGCGCGTACTGCACCCCGGCGATACGATCGGCCAGGTTGATATCCATCGAGATGGGCGCGGCGGCCGGAACCGGCACGCGCACATCGGTGAGCACGGATTCGACTGTGCCACCGGCGATCTCGGCGAGCAGCGTGGCGGCGCGATCCAGCGCGGCCAGATTCACCTCGGGATCCACGATGCGCTCGAAACGACGGCTCGCCTCGGAACCGAGCTTATGGCGGCGTGCGGTGCGCGCCACCGCGATCGGATTCCAGGTGGCGGCCTCGAGAATGATGTCGGTCGACTCGTCGCCGACCTCGGTGCTCGCACCACCCATGATGCCCGCGAGCGAGATGACACCCGAATCATCGGCGATCACCACGTCTTCGGCATCGAGGGTGCGCTCCACCTCGTCGAGAGTGCGCAGCGTCTCGCCCTTGTTGGCGCGCCGCACCACGAGTCCGCCCGACACCTTGGCGGCGTCGAACGCGTGCAGCGGCTGACCCAGTTCGAGCATGACGTAGTTGGTGACGTCCACGGCCGGAGAGATCGGGCGCACGCCGGACAGCAGCAGGCGACGCTGCAACCACCACGGGCTCACGGCCTTCGGATCCACACCGGTCACCCGGCGCACCGCGAAACGCGTGCACAGCGAATCCGGGTCCAGGCACACCGACCACGCCTCGGCATCGGAATCGGGCAGCAGCCGTACGGCCGGATCCTGGAACTCCAGATCGAAGCCGCAGGCCAGCTCGCGCGCCAGACCGCGCGCGGAGAACGCGTACCCGCGATCCGGGGTGATGGCCAGCTCGATCACGGTGTCATCGAGTCCGAGCAGCTCATTGGCGTCCGCGCCGGGTTCGGCGGTGCCGGGCTCCAGCACCAGAATCCCATTGTGGTCCTTGCCGATCGCGAGTTCGGCGACCGAGCAGATCATGCCGTTCGAGGTGTGCCCGTAGGTCTTGCGCGAGGCGATCTTGAAACCGCCGGGCAGCTCACCACCCGGCAGCACCACGACCACCAGATCGCCGACGGCGAAATTCCGTGCGCCGCAGACGATCTCCTGCAGCTCCGGATTGCCGACATCGACCTTGCAGAACCGGATCGGCTTCTTGAACTCGGTCAGCTCGGTAATCTCGGCGACCCGCCCGACCACCAGCGGATGCTCGATCTCACCGCCCACCCGCTGCAGCCGATCGACCTCCTCGACCTCCAGGCCGACCCGGACGAACCCCGCGTCGAGCTCCTCCGGCGTCACCGACCACCCGGGGGTGGTGCGCTGCAGGATTTCCGTCAGCCAGGACTGCGCTACTCGCACTTGACGTTTCGCTTCCTTGTTAAGAGGGGGTCGGATCAGGCTTGGATGCCGAAGGGCAGCGTGAAACGCACGTCGCCCTCCACGATGTCGCGCATATCGGGCAGGCCATTGCGGAACTGCAAGGTCCGCTCCAGCCCCATGCCGAAGGCGAAACCGCTGTACACCTCGGGGTCGATACCGCTGGCGATCAACACCTTCGGATTGACCATGCCGCAGCCGCCCCATTCAACCCAGCCCGGGCCGCCCTTCTTGTCCTCGAACCACACATCGACCTCGGCCGACGGTTCGGTGAAGGGGAAGAAGCTGGGCCGCATGCGCGTGGTGGTGTTCGGGCCGAACAGCGCCTTCGCGAAATGGTCCAGCGTGCCCTTCAAATGCGCCATGGTCAGGCCCTTATCGATGGCCAGACCCTCCACCTGCGAGAACACCGGGGTGTGCGTGGCATCGAGCTCATCGGTGCGGAACGTGCGCCCGGGGCACACCACGTAGATCGGCAGCTCACGAGAAAGCATGGAGCGCACCTGAACCGGCGAGGTATGCGTGCGCAGCACCTGCCGCGAACCCTCCGGCGCGATATGGAAGGTGTCCTGCATGGTGCGCGCCGGATGATCCGGCAGGAAGTTCAGGGCATCGAAATTGAAATGTTCGGTCTCGACCTCGGGACCCTCGGCGATCTCCCAGCCCATGGCGACGAACACATCGCCGACCCGCTCGGACAGCGCGTTGATGGGATGGCGCGCGCCGACCGCGGCCCGCCGCGCGGTCACGGTGACATCGATGGCCTCGGCCACCAGCACCGCGGCATCACGCTCGGCGAGCAGCTGCGCATTGCGCGCCTCGAAGGCGGCGGTGACGCGCTGACGCGCCACGTTCACGCGCTTACCGGCCTCGGCCTTCTCATCCTTGGGCAGGGTGCCGAGGGAGCGCTGCGCCAGCGAGATCGGCGATTTACCGCCCATGAACTCGGTTTTCGCACTCGCCAGGGCTTCCAGATCGGCGGCAGCGGCGAAGGCCTTTTCGGCGGCTTCGGCAGCGGCGCCGAGGGATTCCTCGGTCAGCGCCGCAGTCTGCTCGGCACGGTCGATATCGTCGGCCACGATGCTTCGTCTCTCCCCTGGCTGGTCTGGGTCGGGCGGATTGCCTCCCCCATTCTTGCTGGTCGAATCGTAAGCCTTGTACTCAGCCCGGTTCACCCGGTTTTCCCGCAGGCAGCGCGCACCGCGTCGGCGTGGTGCGCGCCACCATCGGGACTCACGCGGCGGGGTAGGTTTCGCGGAAAACCGTATGGCGCACGCTCCGGCGACCGGGGTGAATCCGATCCTGCGCGGCATAGCCGACGGACATCAACAGGGCGATCGACAGATCCGGGCGATCCTCGATTCCGATGACCTTCTTCACCTTGTCCTCATCCCAGCCGTTCATGGGCGAAGTGGACAGACCCAGCTCGGTGGCCGCCAGCATGACGAAACTCGCGGCGATCATGGCGTCCTTGACCGCGTATTCGCGCAGCAGCCCGCGTTCGGCCAGACCCTGCTGGAATTCCTGCGAAGCGGCGGCGAATCCGGTGATGAATTCCTCGCTCCACGCGCCATTGCGCCGGGCCTGCTCGTAGACATCGGCCCGATCCTCTTGCCACGCTTGGGTTTCCGCGACGAAGACGAGCAGCACCGGCGCTTCCTGCGGTTGCGGCTGGCCGCCGGTGGCCCAGGTCAGGCCCTCGCGTCCGGCGGTATCGGTGATCACCACGATGGACCGATCCTGCAGGTTCCAGCTCGACGGCGCTTCCATGGCGAGTTCGAGCAGGGTGTCCAGATCGGCCGGAGCGACCGGATCGGGCCGGTAGTGCCGGACGGTGCGGCGGGTGCGAATGGCTTGGGCGACTGAGATCGTGTTCATGCCACTAACTATCGGAGAGTGACAATCTTCTGGGAAGTAGGCACTAATTAGTGCGCTACTCTCCTACAGGTGACGATGCTCGTGGAATCCTCCGGCCTGCCCGCCGACGTCTACTCCCCCAAATGCCCGACCCGCCAGGTCCTGGACCACATCGCGGGCAAATGGACCATCCTGATCATCGACGCCCTGCGCCAGGACGGCCCGATGCGCTACACCGAACTCTCCCGCCGCATCGGCGGCGTCTCCCAGAAAATGCTCACCCAAACCCTGCGCAGCCTGGAAACCGACGGCTTCCTCACCCGCACGGTAGAACCCACCATCCCACCCCGAGTCGACTACGAACTCACCGACCTCGGCCGCAGCCTCGCCGAACCCATTGCGGCCCTACGCAACTGGACCGAACAACACATCAACGAGGTCGAGCGCGCCCGCGCGCGGAACCTCTGATAATCCATCGATCTTCCTGCCACGCAAGCACTTTCGTCATTCTCCCCGCCACACGGTATCCAGATCGATCGCCTGGTTCGAACCCGTGTGACGGTCATTCTCATCCTGCCACGCCTGATGCGTTGGGCTGATCAGACGAACACTGCCCGATATGTCGCTGACTGCAAGCTCCAGCACCATATTCGACAGATCCCAACGCAACGTCCGATCCGGATCACGCCACCACCATCCGGTCGGCCGCTCCCCGACAAGATCGAATATCCGCTGTGCGAGGTCATCGAATGCGTTGGATAGCAACGGTTTCACCGTCGGATCGGCAAGGACGACGTCGGAGAAGAAGAACCAGATCTCGTTGATCGAGCGGGGGGTATCACTGTCGAGGAACACAAGGGCGTCCGGACGACCCACCTCGAGGTCGGTCGTAACCACCGGGGATAACGGATCGCGATTATCCAGCTGCCAGCCAACTCTTTCGGTGAAACCCGGCAGATCGTCAATCGTCCACGTCCAGTCGAATCCCATGGCCGCCTGCACAACATGGACGGCTCGATCGAAATCTACTCGCATCGCTGCTCTGTTCTCTCTTCGTATGGCACGGCGGAGGCGTTGAGGGAAGTCTTGCATCTATTTGAGGAGGGCTGCGCCATAGCCCAGAGCCTTGCGCACCTCGGTCCGAGCCAGGTCCGGCAGACAAGTGATGCTCAGCGTAAGCGGCCCGGTCTGCGTCGGCGCGACGTCCGGATGGTGCTGTTGTACCGGACTCAACGCGAGAACCGGCGGAATCAGCGCGGACAACGACTGCAATGTCGAGGACAAGGTTCGAGACGCGTCGGCAATCCACGGTTCAATCGGATTGACCGCCAACGCATTCGACGCGATGGGGATCGGTAACGCGACACCATGCAGCGTGGGCCCCGGATTGCCCTCGCCCTCCGGCGTTCCCGGCGGATTACCCGTGGTCTTGCCGATCTCTCCCGGGACCTTGTCGTCCTTCTTCTCCTGAGTGGCACCGTAGATGGCGATCTTGCCATCGGTATCGGTTCTCACCAGTCGATAACCAATCTTGGACGCATCCTCGTTCTCAACCGCCTCCAACATGCCGCGATCGATGAGCCACTGCCTGAACTCGGGATCATTCGCGGCGTCCTGTTTGAGCTTGTGCCACAGATAAGGGTCAGTCATCTGCTCACCCAGATACTGACCACCCGAACCATCCGGAAGCAACGCTTTACCCACATGCGGTGGACCCGGATTACCACCCTTGCTCTCGACGATCATCATCTGGCCGTTCTTGAAAGCGACCACGTCGTGCTTGTTGCCACCTTTGGGACGCAGGTTCACCTCCCAGTCATCGGATTTCAATACCGCGATCGCACCGGCTTGACCGAGCATCTCCTTCGCGCTGTCGATCGGAGCGCTTGCCTTCCACCAGGTCTTCACCGCGGCTCCGAGAATGCCGGCGCCGGCCTGGTCCAACTTTCCCTCGCCAATCAGCTTCGCCAACTCGGCCTTGAGGCGTGCACTTCCCCCGGTGAGTTCATCGATATCGGCGCCACTGGCAGTAGCGAGCAGTTGGATACCCGCGTGCAGCCCATCACGGAAACCTTGCGCATCGGCGATGAACGCAATCATGGCTTCCAGCTGAGGCCGGTACTTTTCGTCGACGTCCTCGAGTTTTCCCGACCAAGTGAGTCGGTAGAAGAGATCGGCCGAGAGGCTGATCTTGTTCGCGGTGTTGGGGTTTTCGGCAAATCCGGGCCGCATTCCTTGGGCATTTCCCTTCGGCCACACCAGCGCACCTCCTTGCCACTGGGTTCCTTCGACCGGAACCCATGGCTGCCCCTCGATTGCACTGGGGAAGAGGATCTGACCAGAGGTTGTATCAGGACCACCTGTAGTACTGGCAGGCGCACCCGGGACTACAGGAGGCGCTACGTTCTGGTTCGGCTGGTTGCCATTCGGTTGGGTGTAGGAGTTATTGTCCGGCAGGGAATTCGGATCGATTCGTCCGTCGCCATCCAACGTGGGCTTGTTCTTCGAGTTGTTATGGGAACTCTCATACCAGTAGCCCGCCATGAGGCCGAGGCCGACCACGAGACTCGCGGCAGCGCCGATTACCGCGCCAGGGGCGGCACCTACGCCCTCGCCACCGACCGCGCCGATCGCGCCGCCCAGTTCGGCGCCTTCGAGCACCATCGCACCGAGTTCAGCACCGGTGATACCTGCCGCCTCCGCAGTCCCCAATTGGGTGGCTCCGGTCGCCAACGCCGCGCCGGCGCCCACGCCGAGACCCTTAGCCGAGTCAGCGCTATTCGGTTGGTTCGCGGGCGCGATCTTGTTGCCGTTGGCATCGATGGTGAACAGGTATTCGCCCGCGGCGTTCAGGACCGCATATCGGGGCTGGCCGTTGACATCGGCGAGGCGGACCTTCGATGCCGCGTAGGGATCGCTGGCGGCAGCGGGCTTTTGGGCGGGGATGGTGACATCGGCCTGTGCACCGGTGCTCGGGTCATAGCTGTGCAGGGTGTGTGCGGGTTGCGGAGCGGCCGGAACCAGGCCGACCGCATTCGGGTTGTATGCCGGAATATCTTTTTCCGAAGGCCGTTGCGGCTGTTCGTCTTTGGGCTTGGGAAGGTTGATGCCTGGATACAGGAGGTTCAGGATCGCGGGGTCCTGAGCAGTCGTGGCCGGTTTCTCAGGGGTCGTCGAGTTCTGCACGGGACTGACGGCACTGCCGAGTCCGTGAGTCGACTGGGATTGACCAGAACCGATTTGACCTCCGAAGCCGGAATGTGAGGCGGCAGGCGGGACTTTGCCATCGGGACCAGAGGTGTCGGGCGAATTCGGCTGCGGGGCCATGGATCACACTCATTTCGGGCATGAAAATGCCCCGGCGGCCTCATAGCGAGTGTCTCCGGGGCGGATCGGAACGACATGCGCCGTACTCGGGCGACGATATCGAATAGGCCACTGCGCTCTTCGCGTGGCAGGAGGCGGCCGGATCACCGAACCCATTGCGAGGACGGTGTTTACAGATACCGATCCGACAGAATTCAACCTCGGATCAGTCTGTGCGACCAGGCAGTCAGCCTATCGCGCGTTCCGTGACGAACCGAGAGAACAACCCAACGACATTGCACAGAAAACAGGCACGCCCCTAGCGAGGTTGAGCGCGCCCGCGCGCGGCGAGGTCGGTGAGGGTGGCGGCGATTTGTTCGACGTGGCGGCGGCCGGTGCCGTAGTCGACGGCGGTGAAGCGGAGGCGGGGGTGGCTTTCGATCAGGACCGAGGAGGTGGCGGGGGTGGCGGATTCGACTGTGATGGTGAGGGTTTCGCCGAAGGTTTGCCAGGACATCGGGGTTTGGGCGGTGATGCGGCCGGTGGCGGCGTCCTCGGCGGTGATGCGTGCGAGGAGGGTGCGCAGCACCTGTTGGGCGAGGGCGTAGGACTGCTGGGGTGGGCGGGGCAGGTTGATGCGGGCGCGTTGGGAGAGACCCGGGTTCGCGGGGTCGGTGTAGACGGCCTGGCGGGCGGCGCGGAGTTGCCGGGTGCCGCCGAAAGCCGCGATCAGCGCACCGAAGATCACACCGGCGATGAGGCCGCCCAAGGCGGCGGACATGCTGCGAGCGAAGGTGATCGAGTCGTACAGGCCGATCAATACACCGAACGGGATGCCGGTGAGCAGGAAGATCCTGAGGTAAAGCCGTGCCGCGGCAGCCTGATTCATGAGTGCGCTCCAATCCTTCACCCTGAGTACGGCACGACCCGGGCATGAGTTCACCCCTCCCGATAACGGATCGGAAGGGGTGAATCGCGATATGGGAACGGCTACCGCGCTAACGCATCAGTGCACGAGTTCGGTTGCGCCGTCCCCGAGTTCGGCCGCGATGGCCTTGCGGCCGGGAATGAGCATCGCGATCAGCGCGCCGACCGCGACAATGGCCGCGCCGACCGCCACGGCGGGGGCCAGACCGTCGACGTAGGTCTGCGGGGTGCCGTAACCGCCCCGCGAGGCGAAGACCGAGGCGAGCACCGCGACACCCATGGCGACGCCGACCTCACGCACGGTGGAGCTGGTACCCGAGGCCATACCGCGATCCTCTTCGGACGCACTGGCCATGACGACCGTCGACGCCGGGGCGAAGGTCAGACCCATACCGATGCCGCCGAGAATGAACGGCAGCACGAACGAGCTGTACGCGACATCGACCTCGGCGATCAACGCCATCCAGCCCAGCGCCGCGGCCAGGAAGACCTGACCCACCACGACAAGTACGCGCGGCCCGACCCTGTCGACGAGCAGACCCGCTATCGGGGCCACCACCATCGGGGCCATGGTCCACGGCATGGTGCGGATCCCGGATTCCAGCGGCGTGTAACCCTGCACGACCTGGAAGTACTGCGACAGCAGGAAGATCGAGCCGAAGACGCCGAGCGAGAAGGCGAAATTGACCGTGTTGATGGCGCTGAAACCGCGCGAACGGAACAGGCGCAGCGGCAGCATCGGCTCGGCGATCCGCAACTCCCACACCACGAACGCCGCGAGCAGCGCCGCACCGCCGAGCAAACCGCTCAGCACCGGAGCCGAGGTCCAGCCGTCATCCGCGCCGTGAATGACGCCCCACACCACCGCCAGCACGCCACCGGCCGACAGCAGCAGCCCGACCACGTCCAAACGCCTTGCGCTGCCGAAGGATTCACTCAGCACCCGGGCCACGAACGGCAGCGCGAGAATGCCGATGGGCACGTTCAGCCAGAAGATCCACTGCCAGCTCAGACCGTCCACGACCGCGCCACCGACCACCGGGCCCAGCGCCACACCGAGACCGGTGATACCGCCCCAGATACCGATGGCGGCACTGCGCATCTTCTCCGGCACATGCGCGGACAGCAGTGTCAGCGACAGCGGCATGACCGCGGCCCCGCCGAAGCCCTGAATCGCACGGAACAGGATCAACATCCACGGCTCGGTGGCCATCGCGCAGGCCGCCGACGCGGCGGTGAACAGGGCGATGCCGATCAGGAACAGCCGCCGCCGGCCGAGCCGATCACCCAGCGCCGAGGCGGTGAGCAGCAGCGAGGCGAACGACAGCGTGTACGCGTTGATGAACCACTGCAGATCGCTCAGCGAGGCGTTGAGTTCGGTGCGAATGACCGGGAGCGCATTGGTCACGACCAGATTGTCCAGCACCACCATGAACATCGGGATGCCGACCGCGGCCAGTACCGCAGCCAGCGGCGGCGTGCGCACACCGGAAACCGGCTGCGCAGCGGGTGTTTCGAGTACTTCAGTCATGTCCGGTTCCCTAGTTGTAATCGACTGATAACTAGAGAGTATGCATCGACTGATAACATGTCAATGGTGCACCCGGTTCCGCGACGGCAAGGAGGCCGACAGCCATGACGAGAACACGCATGACCGCCAGCGAACGCGGTGAGCAGGTACTCGCGGCCGCCGTCTCCGCCTTCGCCGAATCCGGTTACACCGCAACGAAAACCGATGAGATCGCGCGCCGCGCCGGGGTCTCGCAGCCATATGTCATCCGGCTCTTCGGCACCAAACAGCAGCTCTTCCTGGCCGCCCTGCGCCAGGTCTGCGATCGCATCGAGGAACTGTTCCGCGAAGCCGCCGCGCACACCCCACCCGACGCCACCGTCGAAGAGTCGCTCAGCGGTCTCGGCGACGCCTATAAAGCCCTGCTCACCGAGCGCGATCTACCGCGCGTCATGCTGCACGGCTTCTCCGCCAGCAATGACCCCGCGATCGGCCCGGTCATGCGCGAACGATTCGGCGAGATCTACCAGCTGGTCCGCGATCTCACCGGCGCGTCGGCGAGCGAGGCGGGCGGCTTCATCGCCACCGGCATGCTGCTCACCGATATGGCGGCCATGCAGGTGGTCGGCCCGGACGCGGTCGAAACCCCGTGGGCGACAGAGATTCTCACCTGTTTCGAGGCCGAGGAGCTGTAGCGATCCGGATCAGCCGCGCGTCGGCGATTCGGCCTCGGCGGCGGGAGCATCGGCCTCGATGATCTGCTCGGTCGGTTCGGGCAGCCGCCGCGCCAGCACCTCACCGCGGAAGAACGGCGGCATCACGCGCGCCAGCGTCAGATAGATCGGAATGCCGATCAGCAGCGTGCCCACGCCCAATACGAAGATCGCGCTGAACCAGGACGTCACCGCCGTCCACCCCGCCGCGAACAGCAGTGCGAAACCACCCAGCGCGGGTAGCACGCCCTTCATGACGAAATCCCTTGGGCTGGAAGCAAATCGATCACGGTACAGCCAGGCGCAACTGAGCCCGGTGAGCCCGTAGTACAGCCCGATCGAAATGCCGATCGCCGTCACCGCCTCCGCGATGAGCCGCCCGCCCGAGGCGAAATTCAGGCCCACGTACAGCACCACCGACACCGCGCCGAACACGATGGTGGAGAACACCGGCGTCCGGAAGCGCGGATGAATCCGGCCGAACGCCGCGGGCAGCGCGTGATGCAGCGCCATCGAATAGGTGGCGCGCGCGGTCGGCAGAATCGTGGTCTGCGTGGACGCCGCCGCCGAGGTGAGCACCATCAGGAACAGCAGATGCACCAGCACCGAACCCACCGGTCCCGCACCGAACACCGCACTACCCAGTGCGCCGAGCACATCGTCGACATGATCGGGATTCGCGAGTCCGAGCCCCTCGGTCCCGGCCCCGACGAAGGCCTGTCCCGCCACGGTGACCAGGAGATACAGCGCGACCAGCGTGATGGTCGACAGCACCGCGGCCCGGCCCGGCGTATGCCGCGGATCGACGGTTTCCTGATTCACCGCGACCGCGGAATCCCAGCCCCAGTAGATGAAGACCATCAGCAGCATGGCGGTGACGAAGTCCGAGAACGACCCGATCTCGAAGGGATTGAACCAGGACCATTCCGGCAGATGCGCGCCCTCCGGAGCATTGCCGATCCCGACGCGCACCAGCGCCACCACCGAGAACACCACCAGCATCCCGAATTCGACCGTCAGCAGCCAGGATTGCAGTCGGGCCGACACATCGATTCCGTACACCGCGATCGCGGTCATGACCACGAGATAGACAATCCCCAGCAACAACACCCAGGGATTGGTTGCATCCGCGCCGATGCCGTGCGCCCCGAACAGATGGAAGGTGTACTGCGAACTGATCTGCGCCAGGCTCGCCATCACCAGCAGATCCGACACCACGATCGCCCACCCGGACATCCATCCGGTGAACGGCCCGAACGCGCGCGTGGCCCACACGAACGTGGTCCCCGGATCCGGTTCCACCGCATTGAGATCCCGGTATCCGATGGCCACCAGCAGCATGGGAATGAACGCCAGCACCACGATGATCGGCGATTGCAGACCCACGGCAGCCACCACGAGTCCGAGCGTGGCGGTAATGCTGTAGGCGGGTCCGGCCGAGGCCACCCCGATCACCACACTGGATGCCAGGGAAAGCGCACCGGAGCGCAGAGTGCTGGGCGAAGTCACCGGACAACATTAAAGGGCTATCACCCAGCACACCGAATCACATCGGACAGAAGAGACGAACAACGCCCCGCGCGAGGGCTCAGCGATTCGCGGCGTGCTGGACGCGGGCGCTGGCGTAGAGGCAGATCGAGGCCGCGGCAGCCAGATTCAGGCTTTCGGCGCGGCCGTGGATGGGGATGCGGACGCGATGAGTCGCGCGCTCGGCGATCTCGCGGTCCAGACCGTGCGCCTCATTGCCGAACAGCCAGGCGACGGGACCGCGCAGGATGTCATCGGCCTCGTCGAGGTCGACCTCACCCTTGGCGGCGGTGGCCAGGATGGTGATGCCCGCGGCTTCCAGGCCGGACAGCACCTTCTCGGTATCGCGCTGCCGCGCGATCGGCAGATGGAACAGGCTGCCCGCTCCGGCACGCACGCATTTGCCATTGTGCGGATCCACCGAATCTCCGGCCAGCACAACACCATTCGCGCCCACCGCATCGGCGACCCGAATGAGCGTGCCCGCATTGCCCGGATCGGCCATGCCGACGGGCACGGCGAGCAGGCGCGGCGCAGTGCGCAGCACCTCGGTCATCGGCACATCGACCTGGCGGCACACCGCGACCAGTCCGGGCGGAGTCACGGTCTCCCCCAGCGCTTCCGCCGCGCGATCGCTGACCAGCGTGGTGCGCACGCCGTTCGCGGCCGCCCCGGCGACCAATTCGGTCTCGCGGCTGGCGGCCTTGAGCGAATAGAAGAGCTCTTCCACCCGATCCGTATCCAGCGCCGCCTCAACCGAATTCGCGCCCTCGGCGAGAAACAGGCCGGATTTGCGGCGCACCGGCGCGCGGTGCAGCTTAACGGCCGAAACGACCCGCGGGTTGCGCTCGGAGAGCGCTTCCACGGGTCGTTCCGAATTCTGCTGTGTCGTCACGCAGGGCTTAGGCAGCCGGGGCGTTGACGTCGGCAGGCAGGGCAGCCTTGGCGACGGCCACGAGACCGGCGAAGGCCTCGGCGTCGGAGACGGCCAGCTCGGCCAGGATCTTGCGGTCGACCTCGACACCCGCGGCCTTGAGGCCCTGGATGAAGCGGTTGTAGGTGATGTCGTTCAGACGCGCGGCGGCGTTGATACGAGCGATCCACAGCTTGCGGAAGTCACCCTTGCGCGCGCGGCGGTCGCGGTACGCGTAGGTCAGCGAGTGGAGCTGCTGCTCCTTGGCCTTGCGGTACAGCCGCGAGCGCTGGCCGCGGTAGCCCTTGGAGGCCTCGAGTACGGAACGGCGCTTCTTCTGAGCGTTTACGGCCCTTTTGACGCGTGCCACTTGTCAGTCCTTGATCGATTCGGCGGGCGCTGCGGTCGCGCCCGGAGTGGGTCGGGGTCGGCGTTCGAGAACGCGAGTTGCTGTGCGGGTCTTAGAGACCGAGCAGCTTCTTGATGCGGGGAACGTCAACCGTGGCGACGGCCTCCGTGCCTTCCAGACGGCGGGTCCGGCGAGAGGACTTGTGCTCGAGCAGGTGGCGGCGGTTGGCCTGCTCACGACGGAGCTTGCCACTGCCGGTCACCTTGAATCGCTTCGAGGCACCGCTGTGCTTCTTCATCTTCGGCATGGATTCCTCTAATCTGTCTCGTCCCGAAGGCGCGCCGGAGCGCGCCGTCGGAGCCTGATCGTTATTACTGCTGCGGGGTCGCCGCCGAAGCCTCGACACCCGGCGCTTCGGCCGGAGCCGCCGCAACCTCGGTGGCCGGTGCTTCGGCCGGAGCCGCGGCCGCGGGCGCACTGCTGCGCTGCGGTGCCGAGCTGGCTTCGTTCTGCGCCTTCACCCGCGTCTTCGCGCCCTTGTGGGGTGCGAGGACCATGGTCATGTTTCGGCCGTCCTGCTTGGCCGAAGTTTCGACGAAACCGAGATCGGCGACGTCGGAGGCCAATCGCTGCAACAGCCGGAACCCGAGTTCGGGGCGCGACTGCTCACGACCGCGGAACATGATCGTGACTTTGACCTTCGAGCCGGCTTCGAGGAAGCGAACGACGTTGCGCTTCTTGGTCTCGTAGTCGTGGTCGTCGATCTTCGGGCGGAGCTTCTGCTCCTTGATCACGGTCTGGACCTGGTTCTTCCGAGATTCACGCGCCTTCTGCGCGGTCTCGTACTTGAACTTGCCGTAGTCCATGATCTTGCATACCGGCGGACGCGCGTCCGGTGCGACTTCGACCAGGTCGAGGTCAGCCTCCATGGCGACGCGTAGTGCATCTTCAACACGCACGATCCCGACCTGCTCACCACCCGGTCCGATGAGGCGGACCTCGGGTACGCGGATGCGATCGTTGATGCGAGTCTCAGTGCTGATGGGGCCTCCTAGGTCAAGCGGTTCGTCAACGACCGCAAGCAATAACTGCAACCCCAATTTCAACACGAAAGCCCCGGGTTGGTATTTCTCCAACACGGGGCCCGAGTCGACCGATCGACGACGCGAACAACTCGCATCGCACCTATACAGGGCGAACCCATACAGATACCCATCCGGAAAAGGATGGGCGACCGGAACCGCTAGCCTGATTCGAAGATCGGCGGACGGTGGGAGTCGGGCTCCACTTGATGCCCTGGGTAGTTACATGAAGATTGACAGCATGCAACGCTCCGGGGCGGTCGTCGCAGAAGAGTCTAACAGCCCATCGCCGAAGCTCCGAATCGGCCGCCCCCTCGACCAGCGGCAACCCGGTCGATGCCAAGATCTAGGGCATGAGCGAGGCACTACACGAACAGGAGTCGGCTCTCATCGACGGTGAGGTCGTGCGCGAGCTGGCCGATATCCCGGCGGTGGAGGTTATCAGCCGCGCCGCCGTCATGCTGATGAGTTCGGCCGCCGAGAAGCTCGGACTGGGCGAGGCCGATCCCGCGACCAGCCCGCATCTGGATCTGGACGAGGCGCGGCGGGTCATCACCGCGCTCGCCGGTCTGGTCACCGCGTCCGTGGAGTACCTCGGACCGCACGCCGGCCCGATTCGCGACGGCTTGCAGTCGTTGCAGCGCGCGTTCCGCGAGGCGTCGGCGCATCCGGACGCCCCGGGCACGGGTCCGGGCGAGAAGTACACCGGCCCGGTCTACTGATCCCGGGTCAACCCCGGTTGGCACGAATCGCGCGCACGATGATGTCCGCGACGCCGCGCATCCCCTCCAGTGTGGGGTGGTACGGGACCAGGGTTTGCGTGGCGATCAGCGGTTCGAACCAGCGCACTCCGGCGAGGGCGCACATATCGTGGCCGATCGAGTCGGGGCGGGTGTCTATATAGACAGCCCCGGCCGCGACGGCCTCGCGGGAGACGACACCGTTGAGACGGTCGAACGCGGCCTGGATATGGATCGCGTCCTCGGGTGGCAGGCCGACCAGATCCGCGCAGCCGCCCGGGCGGACATAGGTGGGCCAGCCGTCGACGTAGATCTTCGCGTTCGGCGAGAGCACTGAAATCTGATGCAGCGCGGTCGAATACGCGCTCGCGATACCGTCGATATCGGCATCCCAGGCCGGATCGGCGCACGGTTTCAGACCGGCCAGGTGACAGGTCAGGATGTACTTGGTCATCTGGGCGTCGTTCGCGCCGATGTGTACGGTCACCAGTTTCGTATTCGGCCCGAGGCCGTCGAACTGCGGTGCGATGCCCGGGCCCTGCGAGGTGGTCAGATGCGGGATCTTCGCCGAACTACAGGTGCGATCATCGAGTTTCAGACCCAGTTCCAGGGCGACCAGTTTCGGGGTGTTCGCGGTGGAGCGCGCGCATTGCAGCGGTGCGCTCGTATCGAAGTCCTGGACGCCGGTGGTCGCCGCGCCCGAATCCCCCAGTGCCACATACTCGGCGCCGCCGTCGGCCGGTGCCGCCGCCGCGGGTCCGGCCGATACCGATGCGGTGAGCGCCAGCAGTCCGGCCGCGAGCAACCCTGTGCCCCAATGGTTTCGCGGGGTTGTCAGCTTCAATTCGATCCCCTATGGATGAAAGTGGTACGCCTCGGTCTCAATTCAATTGTGACGCAGGTTACTCTCTGGGCATACACTCCGCAAGGATGCCCGCGGGGGCAGTAACCCTCCGGTTGCGCACACACCCCGGGGTCCCAGGTAACTCCCAGAATCGGTACATGAAACCGGTCCGAAAAAATTTGCGCACCATTTGCGGATTTACTGTTAACACTCTCAAACCTTTTCGCGCGGTGGCAGTTTCCCGATTACGGGACGGAAAACCTTGGCGCTCGAGACGCAGTGCTGGTTGGATGCCGGATGTAGCGCCCGATCGAGCGCTGCGCATATCAAGTCCTGCATACTGACGCGGGCAGCGGCAGCTGTCCGTCACGAACCTTCGGGGGTTGTACATGATTGACTCGATTACCCAAGAAATCTCCGGGTCGCGGCGGCGACGAGCGGTTGTTCCGGCCATGGTCGCGGCCGCCGCCCTGTTCGGCGCGCTCGTAACCGGTTGCTCCTCTTCCGATTCCGGCTCCTCCACGACCTCGGCCGCCGCGCCCGCCACCGGGCCGCTGCCCGACGGCGGTCAGCTCATCGCCGAATCCTCGCGCACCACCCAGACGCTGCAGTCCGTGCACCTGGACCTCAAGGCCACCGGCCTGGAGAACCTGCCGGTCGATTACGTCAAGGCCGATATCACCAACCAGCCGCAGGGCAGCGGCCAGGCGGTCGGCGAGGCCAAGGTGAAGGTCAAGGAGGGCGACGCCAACTGGACCGAGACCAAGTTCCTGGTCGTGGACAAGACCCTGTACGCCGGTGACGGCACCAAGTACGCACCGGTCGGTCCCGCCGAGAAGATCTACGATCCGGGCGTCATCCTGGACAAGGACAAGGGCCTGGCGCACGTCATCGCCGAGGTGAAGAACCCGAAGGTCGAATCCCGCGAAACCATCAACGGCGTCAACACCGTCAAGGTCTCGGGCACCATCGACACCGCGGTCATCGACCCGGTCGTGCCGCGCATCGGCCAGGCCGCGGGCGTGCTGCCCATCACGCTGTGGATCGCCGACGTCGCGCCGCCGACCGCCTCGGCCACCCCGCTGCCCTCCAGCGCCGCCTCGCCCGGCACCGGCCCGAACCTGGTTCGCGCCATCGTCACCAAGGACGGCGGCAATGTCAGCCTGACCCTGTCCAACTGGGGCAAGCCGGTCACCGTCGTCAAGCCGGGCAGCTAGCCGGCACCGACTCGGCCACCGAGTCTCACCACCCGGTCCGGGAAAGCGGAACGGCGGCAATGACTGCCGTCCGCGGTCCCGGACCGGACGCGTTCGCACGCAAGCTTCGCTACGGAAACACCGGTTAAGAAGTTTTTCAGTGAAATGCAAGGCTCCGCACAGACGATACCTACACAACGCTCAAACGCTGTGTGTGCGTATGGCTTTCCGGGGGCAGCGATGAACCTGATCGGCCGAACCGACAGCCGATCAGACATGGAGGAATGAGATGACGACCGACGACCGCCCAGAAATCGAGGAGCGGGAACTCCGTCAACCTCCGCCGGATGGCCCCCCTCCGGTATCGAACGTATGGGTTTATAACGGTAAAGCCTACGACCTCAGCGACTGGATTTCCAAGCATCCGGGCGGTGAGTTCTTCATCGGGCGAACGAAAAACCGGGATATCACCTCGATTATCGGTTCGTACCACAAGAATCCGGAAGGCATCGGCAAGCTGATCGAGCGCTACGCGCTCAATCGTGTTGCGCTGCCGGAGGATATCCATCCCAAGGCCAACGCGCCGGACTTCCTGTTCACCGAGGGCTTCGACAGCTGGCGCGATACCCCGAAGTACGCCTTCGACAACAAGAACGACCTGCTGCATCAGGTCAAGAAGCGGCTCAAGGAGCCGGAGCTGGCCGCCCGCATCAAGCGGATGGACACCATCTTCAACATTGTCGTTGCGGTACTTGCCATTTCGTACTTCGCCGTCCAGGGTCTGCGCCTGTTCGAGCGCAGCTGGATGCCGCTGCCGGTGTTCGTCATCGCCATGGTGCTGCTGCGCAGCTCGCTGGCCGGTTTCGGGCACTACGCCATCCACCGCGCCCAGAAGGGCATGAACAAGATCTATACGAATGCCTTCGACTTCAATTACGTCGCACTGGCTTTCGTCACCGCGGACGGTCACGCACTGCTGCACCACCCGCACACCCAGAGTGAAGTCGACATCAAGAAGAACGTCTTCACCATGATGACCCGGATCCCCCGGCTCTACCGGATCCCGATCCACACCATCCACAAGTTCGGGCACACCGTCACCGGTATGACCATCCGCCTGCTGGACGTGTGCCGCCTGACCCGCAAGGTCGGCATCAAGGATATGTACGGCACCTGGGGCGGAGCGCTACCACACTTCATCGGCTCGTTCGGCGTGCGCTTCCTGCTGCTCGGCGAACTCATCCTGTTCACCGTGATGGGCGACTTCTGGGCCTGGGCACTGCAATTCGTGATCTCACTGTGGATCAGCACCTTCCTGGTGGTGGCCAGCCACGACTTCGAGGAAGAGGTCGAGGAGATCGAGACCAATACCGAGGACTGGGGCGTCAACCAGATCGAACAGGCCTATGACCTCAAGGTGATCGGCAACCGCTACGTCGACTGCTTCCTGTCCGCCGGGCTCAGCTCGCACCGGGTGCATCACGTATTGCCTTATCAGCGCAGCGGTTTCGCCAATATCGCCACCGAGGACGTACTGCGGGAGGAGGCAGCCAAATTCGGGGTCGAATGGCTGCCCGCCAAGAGCTTCTTCACCGATCGGTTCCCGAAGCAGATCAAGATCTACCTGCTTTCGCGTTCCGATGATGCCAAAGAGCGGAACTGGGGTTTCTTCCGCGAGCACTTCGCGCCGTCGGCACTGAAGACCTGCGCGGTCTACACCGCACAGGGATTCACCGGAATCGGCACGGTCTGAACCGATTCCATTGACCGTCGCGCGCCACATTTTCACTGAAAGAAGGGGAGTAATTTCGTGACTATCACATTCAACGAGGGGGACACCGCGCCCGTTTCGATCGCCCGGCTTTCGGGTGGCGAGCACGGGTACGGCCGGGCCGGTACCACACTGCCGCCGGCCCCGCCGACCACCGTCGGCGTAATCGAAAGCATCGCAACGGGTTCCCCGCTGCCGGTGATCGATCAGGGCGAGGCGGCCCAGCGGGTCGCCGAACGGTTCAGCGATCCGGCGCAGCAGGCCCGCATTCCGCGGATCTACCAGAAGACCCGGATCGACACCCGCCGCCTGGCCATCGATCCGCTGGACGAGGAGTTCCTGCCGTTCAGCTCCAAGCCCGCCACCATTCGCGAGCGGATGAATCTGTTCTACGAGCACGCGGCTCCGCTGGCGGTCGATGTGGCGCGGCGCGCGGTCGCCGGGCTGGATGATCCGGCCGCGCAGATCGGGCTGCTGGTCTTCGTCACCAGCACCGGATTCATCGCTCCCGGAGTCGATGTCGCCGTGGTCAAGCAGCTGGGGCTGTCCCCCGCCGTGGGCCGCGTGGTGGTGAACTTCATGGGCTGCGCCGCCGCTATGAACGGTATGCGCACCGCCGTGGACTACGTCCGGGCCCATCCGGATAAGAAGGCCATGGTCATCTGCATCGAAATCAGTTCGGTGAACGCGGTTTTCGACGATGACATCAATGACGTCATCACGCACAGCCTGTTCGGCGACGGCTGCGGCGCGGTGGTGATCGGCGCGGGTCAGCCGCATCAGCAGCTCGCCCCCGGCAAGATCGTCATTCGGGACAGCTTCAGCTACCTGTTCGACGACGCCGAGGACGGCATCGTGCTGGGCGTCAACGACAACGGCATCACCTGCGAACTCGCCGAGAGCCTGCCGCAGTACATTCTGCGTGGCGTCGACCCGGTGGTCTCGGAAGTGCTGAGGCGCAATGGACTCGACAAATCCGATATCGACCTGTGGGCCATCCACCCGGGTGGACCCAAGATCATCGAACAGTCCGCCGCCTCGCTCGGCATCCCGGTCGAACAGGCCGCGGTGAGCTGGGATGTGCTGGCGCGCTACGGCAATATGCTGAGCGTCTCGCTGATCTTCGTGCTGGAAGAGATGGCGCGGCAGGCGGATTCGCCCAAGCCCCTCTCCACCGGCGTCGCGTTCTCCTTCGCGCCGGGCGTGACGCTCGAAGGCATCCTCTTCGACATCGTCCGCTGACAGTCCACGCGCACAGCACCTTTCAGAGAGCAAGCCATGCAACTCATCAGATTCCTCATCTCGATCTCCTGGATGCGGATCGCGGCCGTCATCACCGCCGGCCTGATCTGCGGCGCCGCCAACACCTACCTGGTGACGCTGATCCGCGGGGTCGTCTCACCCGAACCGCATCCGCAGGTGACCGTATGGGCCTTCGCGGCCACCGGTCTGGTGATCCTGGTGAGTGGCGTGCTCTCCCAGGTGCTGCTGGTGCGGCTGGCACAGGACGCCATCTACCGGCTCCGCGCGGAGCTGAGCTCGGGCATCGTCTCGGCTCCGCTGGAGCATCTGGAACGACTCGGTATGCACCGGCTCATGGCCACGCTCACCGAAGACGTTCGATCGCTGTCACAGGCGGTCACCGCGATTCCGAGCATCGCCGTCGATGTGGCGACCATCATCGGCTGCTTCATCTTCCTGGTGGTGCTGTCCGGGCCGATCTTCGCCATCACGCTGGTCGGCACCATTATCGGAATCTCTTCCGTCGAACTGTTTCTCAAGCGGGTGCGGGTGCTGTACCGCGAGGCGCGCGAGAACGATGACGCGCTGCTGCGCTCCTTCCAGGCGGTGACGCTGGGCATCAAGGAACTCAAGCTGCATCGCGGGCGGCGCAGGGACTTCATGGACCGGCATCTGCTGGGATCGGCTCGGGCACTGCGGGATCAGAACGTGGAGGCCGGATCGCGGTTCTCCATCGGACAGGGGCTCGGACAGGCATTGCAGCTCGCCACCATGGCGCTGATCCTGTTCGTGGTCGCCAAATCCCTTGGTGTGCACCAGGATGTCATGGTCGGCTACGTGCTGGTCACCACCTTCCTGGCGATGCCCATGCAGAACTTCATGCATCGGATTCCGGATCTGCTGCGGGGTGATGTGGCGCTGGCCAAGATTCGCGGCATGAACCTGTCGATGGAGACCGCGCACAATGAATCGCTGCTGCCCTACACCGATCGGCCCGCGGCGACCGAAGCGCGGCTGGAGCTGACCAATGTCAGCTACAACTACCGGTACGAGGCGCGTTCGCCCATGGACGAGGGGCCGGGCGGACCGCCGCCGGGCACCGGGCCGCATCCGGGCGGACGGCCGGAGGCGGCGAATACCGAAGGCGCGCCGACTCTTCCGGGTGGGGCACCCGGCGGACGTCCGGGCGGTCCGCCCGGCGGACATCCACCGCATCCGGGTGGTCACCCCGGGGGCGCGGGGGCGCATCGTCCCGGCGGGCCGCCGCCGCCGCGCCGCGGCGCGCATCCCACCGGACCGGACGTGAACGGCCATCGCTGGGTCGACCACGGTAAGCGCGATACCCGGCCGGTGCCGATGATGGCGCTCCCGGAGGCGGGTGAGGGCGACGGATTCCGGTTGGGCCCAATCGATCTCACCTTCGAACCCGGTCAGATCACCTTCATCGTCGGCGGTAACGGCAGCGGCAAATCCACGCTCGCCAAACTGATCACCGGACTGTACGTACCGCGCTCGGGCACGGTCAGCCTCAATGGCGAACGCATCGACCACGAGAATATCGAGTGGTTCCGGCAGAACGCCTCGGCCATCTTCACCGATTTCCATCTCTTCGACGACTACCTCGGCTTCGATCGCCCCGGCATCGATGACGAAGTACGGCACTACCTCGAGGAATTGCAGATCGCGCACAAGGTGACCGTGCAGGACGGCAAGCTCTCCACCATCGACCTGTCCCAGGGACAGCGAAAGCGGCTGGCGCTGTTGACCGCACTGCTGGAGGATCGCGCGATCTACCTGTTCGACGAATGGGCCGCCGATCAGGAACCCAAGTTCCGCGATGTGTTCTACACCGAGATCCTGGCCGAGTTGAAGGCGCGCGGTAAGACGGTCATCGTCATCACCCACGACGACCGCTACTTCCACCTCGCCGATCAACTGGTCAAACTCGACTTCGGCAAGCTCACCGAGGCCGAGGCCACCGCCGGACTCGCACCCGGCGCCGAATAGCGGTGGGCGCGGAGTAAGACCGGACCCGTCGTTGTTGCCCGAACCATGGTCAGCGAATCATCGGCTACGAAGCAGCGGCGACGGGAACAACTCCGCGATTTCCTGCGCACCCGCCGGGCGCGATTGACGCCCGGCGACGTCGGCCTCCCGCCGGCGGGCACGCGACGCACCCCCGGCCTGCGCCGGGAGGAAGTCGCACTGCTCGCCGGCGTCGGCGTTTCCTGGTACACCTGGCTCGAACAGGGACGCGATATCAACGCTTCCGCCGAGGTACTCGAGGCGGTGGGGCGGGCGCTCCAGTTGAGCCAGCCCGAACGAGCCCACCTGTTCGTGCTCGCGGGACTGAATCCGCCACCCGCACAGCGTGTTCCGGATTCGAGAGTGAGTCCCGAACTCCAGCAGCTGATCGACGCCTGGACACCCCGGCCCGCGATTCTGCGCGACCGGTACTGGAACATCCTGGCCATCAACGACGCCACCCGCGCGGTCTTCGGCTACGACGACAGCGATCAGAACTGCCTGATCACCTTCTTCACCAACGGCCGCTACCGCGGCATCCACGCACACTGGGAGCGAGTCGCGCCGACCATCGTTGCCGCCTTCCGCGCCGAAACCGCCCACCTGCCCGACGATCCGGAACTGCGCCGGGTGATCACCGAATTGACCGCGCTCAGCCCCGAATTCGCCGAATTGTGGGCGCAGCATGACGTGGCCGCACCCACCCAGGAGGTCAAAGCCATCACCCATCCGAGCGCGGGCGAACTGTATTTCGACACGACCACCCTCGCCGTCATCGACCACCCGGGGTGGTACCTGGAGCTGTACAACCCGAAGGCCGGGACGGGGACGCTGGAGCGGGTGGACGGACTACTCGCCGAGGCGGTGTGGATCCCGGCCACAAGCACGCCGGGATGACGGGGCGGTGATGAGCCTGGTGGTGATGGACCCAGGTTGACTGCGCACTGTTTGCTCGCGGCCGTGCTCGGCAGGCTGAATGTCATGACGCACAGCACTTCTCGATTTCAGGACAAGATCGCACTCATCACCGGCGGAACCAGCGGTATGGGATTGGCGACCGCGCAGCGGCTACTGGCCGAGGGCGCGAACGTGATCATTACCGGGCGGAGTAAGAAGCGGCTCGCGGACGCTGTCGCCGAGCTCGAACGGGGACTGCCGGAAGGCGTTGCGGGGGAACGGATTCTGGCGGTGCCGGGCGACGTGGGTGATCGGGTGGATTTGAATACGCTGATCGACACCATTCGGCAGCGGTTCGGGCGGCTGGACGTGCTGTTCGCCAATGCGGGCATCGGCTCGTTCGGCCCGGTCGGCGAGGTCACCGAGGCGGAATTCGATCGGGTGATCGGGGTCAACTTCAAGGGCGTGTATTTCACCATCCAGCAGGCACTTCCACTGCTGGTGGACGGATCGGCGATCGTGATCAACGCCTCCTGGACCCTGCATCGCGGACTCCAGGGCGCGACCGTCTACTCCGCGACCAAGGCCGCCGTGCACAATCTCGGCCACACCCTCGCCGCCGATCTCGCCCCGCGCCGCATTCGCGTCAACTCGGTCAGCCCCGGCTATATCGAAACCCCGATGTTCCACGAGGCCGTGTCGGTGGACGCCCACGCCGAAGTCATCTCAGCCGTAGCGGCAGCCCGACTCGGTACCGCCGAGGATGTGGCCTCGGCCGTCGCCTTCCTCGCCTCGCACGAGGCGTCGTACATCAACGGCCAGGACCTGATCATCGACGGCGGCCTGGTCGCCGCCATCCCCGGCGGCATGCTCTGAGAGCCTGCCCGGTGGCACGGCATGAAGGATCTTTCCCCCGTCATCCCGGCATGCTTTTGGCCGGGATCCACATCGGCGGCTGATGCAACCGTGGTGTGGATCCCGGCCAAGAAGCGCGCCGGGATGACGGAGGCGGCTGGCGTCAGCGCAGGGCGGCGGCCTTGCGGCGGGCTGCTGCGGCCTTTTTCGCTGCAGCGTCGGCGGGCTTCTTTTCCGCGGTCGTGGTCTTCTTGGCCGTGCTGCTGGTCTTGGCGGCCGCCTTCTTGGCTGGAGCCTTCTTCGCCGGGGCGGTTGCGGCCTTGGGGGCGGGCTGGGCTTCCAGGACGCCCTTCAGGAATTGGCCGGTGTAGCTGTCGGCTACGGCGGCAATGTCTTCCGGGGTGCCTTCGGCGATGACCTGGCCGCCGCCGGAGCCGCCTTCGGGGCCCATATCGATGACCCAGTCGGAGGTTTTGATGACATCCAGGTTGTGTTCGATGACGATCACCGAATTGCCCTTGTCGACAAGGCCGTTGATGACCTTGAGCAACTTGCGGATGTCCTCGAAGTGCAGGCCGGTGGTGGGTTCGTCGAGGATGTAGATGGTGCGGCCGGTGGAGCGCTTCTGGAGTTCGGCGGCCAGTTTGACGCGTTGCGCCTCACCACCGGACAGGGTCGGCGCGGGCTGGCCGAGGCGGACGTAGCCGAGGCCGACGTCGACCAGGGTCGCCAGATAGCGGTGGATGGAGGTGACCGGTTCGAAGAATTCGGCGGCCTCCTCGATCGGCATATCCAGGACCTCGGCGATGGTCTTGCCCTTGTAGTGCACCTCGAGGGTTTCGCGGTTGTAGCGCGCGCCGTGGCAGACCTCGCACGGGACGTACACATCCGGCAGGAAGTTCATCTCGATCTTCAAAGTGCCGTCGCCCGAACAGGCTTCGCAGCGACCGCCCTTCACATTGAAGGAGAACCGGCCGGGCTGATAGCCGCGCACCTTCGCCTCGGTGGTGGCGGCGAACAGGGTGCGGATCTTGTCGAACACGCCGGTGTAGGTGGCGGCGTTCGAGCGCGGGGTGCGACCGATCGGAGACTGATCCACCTGGACCAGCTTGTCCAGGTGATCGAGACCGTTCACGCGGGTATGCCGACCCGGAACCTGGCGCGCGCCATTGAGTTTATTGGCGAGCACGGTCGCGAGAATGTCATTGACCAGCGTCGACTTACCCGAACCGGATACACCCGTGATCGAGGTGAGAATACCCAGCGGGAAATTCACATCGATATTGCGCAGATTGTGTTCCACCGCGCCCACGACGGTGAGCTGCTTCTTCTTGTCCATCGGCCGCCGAATCAACGGCACCTCGATGCTCTCGCGCCCGGAAAGGTATGCGCCGGTGAGGGATTTCGGATCGGTCAGCAGACCCGGATACGGACCCGAGTACACGACCTCACCACCGTGTTCACCGGCGAGCGGACCGATATCGACCACCCAGTCCGAGGCGTGAATGGTGTCCTCATCGTGTTCGACCACGATCAGCGTATTGCCGAGAGTCTTGAGCCTGGTGAGGGTTTCGATCAACCGGCGATTATCGCGCTGATGCAGACCGATGGACGGCTCGTCCAGGACGTACAGCACGCCGACCAGCCCGGAACCGATCTGGGTGGCGAGCCGAATACGCTGCGCCTCACCACCGGAAAGCGTTGCGGCGGCACGCGAGAGCGACAGATATTGCAGGCCGACATCGAGCAGGAAGCCCAGGCGCGCCTGAATCTCCTTGATCACCTGCGCGGCGATCGCGGCCTGCCGGTCATCCAGGGTCAGCGAGTTCAGGAAGTCCGCGGCATCGCCGATGGACAGATCCGAGATATCGGCGATGGAGCGATCCTGCTCCCCCGCGCGCAATGTGACGGCCAGGATCTCCGGCCGCAGGCGCGCGCCATTGCAGACCGGGCACGGGATATCGCGCATGTACCCGTCGTAGTACTCCTTGGCCGATTCGGATTCGGTGTTGTCCATACGCCGCTGCAGGAACGGCATCACACCTTCGAAATCGGCGTAGTACGAACGCTTTCGGCCATACCGGTTGGTATAGGAGACGTGTACCTGTTCGGAACTGCCCTCCAGCACGGCCTTTCGCGCCTTGGCGGGCAGATCCTGCCAGGCGGTGTCCATGGAGAACCCCATCGCCTCGGCCAGACCGGACAGCAGACGGGTGAAGTATTCGGCGGTCTGCCCGCGCGACCACGGCGCGATCGCGCCCTCGCCCAGGCTCAATTCCGCATCGGGCACAACGAGATCCGGATCGACCTCCTTGCGAATACCCAGACCGGTGCAATCGGGGCAGGCACCGTAGGGCGAGTTGAACGAGAACGAGCGCGGCTCGAGATCCTCGATATCGAGCGGATGCCCGTTCGGGCAGGCCAGCCGCTCGGAGAACCGGCGCTCGCGATCGTGCGCGTGCTCATCGCGATCCACGAAGTCGAGCACCACGACGCCGTCGGCCAGCCGCAGCGCCGTCTCGATCGAATCGGTCAGGCGCTGTTTGGAGGTGGGCTTCACGGCGAGACGGTCGATGACCACCTCGACATCGTGCTTCTCCTGCTTCTTCAGCTTGGGCGGATCGGTCAGCGGATACACCACGCCGTCGACCCGCACACGCGAATAACCCTGCCCGTTCAGCGATTCGAAGAGATCAACGAATTCGCCCTTGCGAGTGCGCACCACGGGCGCGAGCACCTGGAACTTGATGCCCTCTTCCATGGCGAGCACCTGATCCACGATCTGCTGCGGCGACTGCTTCTCGATCAGATGACCGCAGGTCGGGCAGTGCGGGGTGCCCGCACGCGCGAACAGCAGGCGCAGATAGTCGTAGACCTCGGTAATGGTGCCGACCGTGGACCGCGGATTGCGGTTGGTCGACTTCTGATCGATGGACACCGCGGGCGAGAGACCCTCGATGAAATCCACATCGGGCTTATCCATCTGCCCGAGGAATTGCCGGGCGTACGCCGACAGCGATTCCACATAGCGGCGCTGACCCTCGGCGAAGATCGTGTCGAACGCGAGCGACGACTTACCCGATCCGGACAAACCCGTGAACACGATGAGGCTGTCCCGGGGTAGGTCGAGGTCGACCCCCTTGAGGTTGTGCTCCCGTGCACCACGCACCGTCAGGCGATCCGCCACCGGCTGCCATCCTTCCAACGTTTCGGCATCAAGACATACCCCCGACGCCATGCTAGGCGTGCCCACCGACAAGTTCGGTTACGCACACGGAAACGCTGGTCAGATGACGGAAATCAGGTGCGAAGTCACTCCGGGACGAGTCGGTCCGTGAACCACAACGCCCGTTCGGACCCGGATTGTTCCGGAATGTTCCGGCGCACACACGGCACCGCGATGGCCCGGGGCTGCAAACCGCGATCGCGCGGGCGTTCCTCCGAGCCCGCCGCGGTGACAAGGGCCAGGTCACCGTCGAATCGGCGATACAGCAGCCGACCCCGATGGGTGTCGGGATCGGTGTAGAACAGGTAGGGCGATCCGCCCAGGCATAGTCGTGCGGCGGCCTCGTCCTCGTGCAGTGCGGGCACGCTGTCGCGATGGCGGCGCACCGGCCGCACACCTTCGGCGCCGTTCCAGCACACCACCGCGTCCGCGCCGGTTTCGGCGTCGATATAGAGGTGCGCGTCGAAATCCATCGCGTCCAGGGTCCGGGCGGCCGCGCCGGCCGTGGCCACCTGTAGTCGGCAATCCTTGCGCCGCACGATCGGCCGCGGATCGGTAACCAGGGCCAGCGCGGGCCGCGCCGGATCGGGCCAGGGCCGGGACGCTTCCTCCGGTGGGCAGCCCAGCCGCAGGTCCAGGCGCTCCAAAGCGAAGGTGGTCGCGAAGCGTCCCGGCCCGGCGACCTGTACCCGGAACGCCTTCCCCAGCGTCCGGATCGATATTTGGGTCAACGTGTGCTCATCATCGGAGTCGGGCCAGTGCAGGCGTGCCCGCACCGGCCCTTCCACCCCGTGGCGCCGCAGGATTCTGCCCAGTCCGCGCACCACGCGGGTCACTTCGGCGGCCGGTACGGGCCCGCGCGTGGTCACCACGAAATCCTCATCACTTCCACTGGACCACACATCGAATCCGCCCATAGCCGACCCACTTTCCCGATTCCGACCCGGCAACCCGCTCCTATGACAACACGCTCGCGTACGTGGCCGACAGGGGCGAAGGTCCCAATCCGGGCTATTTTTTGGAAATTCTTCCGCTAAAAAGTTGGCGGATGGTTGCATGGGATCGAATCGGTTGCCGGACAAGGCAGGACGAGCATGCACGAGACGCAGCGCACCGGTCCCTACTCCGTACGCGACACACTGTCCCAACTGCGGTTACGGGAATTGCTCACCGAGGTCAAGGACCGGGTGGAGCAGATCATCGACGCCCGCGATCGCATCGACGGGCTGGTCGAGGCCATGCTCGCGGTCACCTCCGGGCTCGACCTCGATCAAACCCTGCGCACCATCGTGCGCGCGGCCACCAGCCTGGTCGACGCGCGCTACGGGGCGCTAGGGGTGCGCGGGCACGACTCGCAGCTCACCCAGTTCATCTATCACGGCATCGAGGAACCGACGCGGGTGCTCATCGGCGCGCTGCCCGAGGGCAACGGGGTGCTCGGACTGGTCGCCGAACAATCCAAACCCGTTCGGCTGGAGGACCTTACGCGGCATCCGGCCTTCGTCGGATTTCCCGAACACCATCCGCCCATGCGCACCTTCCTCGGTGTGCCGGTACGCATTCGCGGCGAGATGTTCGGCAATCTGTACCTGGCCGAGAAATCCGGCGGGCATCCGTTCACCGAGGACGACGAGGTGCTGATGCAGGCGCTGGCGGCGGCCGCCGGTATCGCCGTCGACAATGCCCGGCTGTACGAATCCGCGCGCACCCGGCAGGCCTGGATCGAGGCGACCCGCGATATCGCCACCGAATTCCTGGCCGATACCGATCCCACCAAAGTGCTCGCGCACGTGGTGGAACACGCCCGCGAGCTGACCGCCTCCCAGCGGGCGTTCCTCGCGGTGGTCGCCGATCCGGAGACGCCGCCCGAGGATGTCACCGAACTGGTGATCGCGCAGTGGTCCGGACCGGGCGGCGGACCGGACCGCGATACCGTGCGCACCATCGGCACCGCGGTCGGGCACGCGCTGACCACCCGCACCCCGCTGCGCTTCGATGACGCCCGCACCGTCGACCTGGGCAAGACCATCCCCGATATCGGACCGGCGCTGGTGCTGCCGCTGCACACCCCCGATTCCACACTGGGCGTGCTGATCACGCTGCGCGCCGCCGAATCCAGCCCGTACTCCGACGAATTGGTGGAGCTGATCGCGGCGTTCACCGATCAGGCCGCGCTGGCAATGCAATTGGCGGTGGCGCAGCGGCGTATGCGGGAACTCGACATCCTCACCGATCGCGATCGCATCGCCCGGGATCTGCACGATCACGTCATCCAGCGCCTGTTCGCCATCGGGCTCTCACTACAGGGCACGGTGCCGCGCGCCCGCGTTCCCGAAGTGGCGCAACGGCTTACCGACACCATCAACGATCTGCAGGATGTGGTGGAGGAGATCCGCACCTCGATCTTCGATCTGCACGGCGGCAACGGGCACAGCACCCGGCTGCGCCAGCGCCTCGAGCGCGCGATCAAACAGCAGACCGCGGCCACCGGTATTCGCGCGCTCATGCATGTGACCGGGCCGCTGTCGGTGGTCGAACCCGCGCTCGCCGATCATGCCGAAGCCGTTGTGCGCGAGGCGGTCAGCAATGCGGTGCGGCATTCGGGGGCCGACACCATCACCATCGATATCGGGGTGGCGGACGATCTCACCATCGTGGTCGCCGATAACGGCTGCGGTATTCCGGACGGCATCACGCCCAGCGGCCTGACCAATCTCGCGCATCGCGCCGAACAATCCGGCGGGCGGCTCGCGGTCTATCCGCAACGCGACAGCGCGGGTGAGCAGACCGGTACGAAACTGAATTGGTCGGTCCCGCTGCACTGAACGCGTCCGGCGGCCGAGGCGGGGTCGACCCGCCCCGGCCGATTGCGGTTCAGACCGGCCCGAGCACCAGCGCGGAGTTGTTGCCGCCCATACCGAGCGCGGTTTTCACGGTGATGCCGTCCCCGCCGGAGACCACCCCGTCCACCAGGCGGGCGTGCGCGGGCGCGACGATCGGCGACGACACCAGCACGCCGCGGTCGTATCCCATTGCCACCCCGGCGACTTCGACGCCCGCCGAGGCGGCCTGACAGTGCCCGGTCAGCGGTTTGGTCGCGCAGACCAGCGGTCGATTGTCGAAAAGGTCCGCCAGCAGCGCGGTTTCGGCGTCATCGCACTGCTGGGTGCCCGAGCCGTGCGCGTTCAGGTACGCCACCTCGTCCGGTCGCACATCAGCGTTGGCCAGCGCGCGCCGCACGCATTCGAAGATGTGCTCGTGCGAAGGCTCCACCGAGATCACGTGATAGCCGTCATTGGTCATGGCCCCGCCGAGCACCGCGGCGTAGGGCCGGTCCGCCTCGCGGGTGACCACGAAGGCCGTGGACGCCTCCCCCCAGCTGAAGCCGCGACTGCCCTCCTGGAAGGGGCGGCAGGCGACGAGGGGTTCCACATCGGTGACGGCCGCGCCGAGAGATTCGAAGTGCTCCACCATGTCCGGGGTCGCGGACAGATCCGAGGCGACCACCACCACATCGTCGGCGATGCCCTGTGCCAGCCACAGCTGCGCGGTGATCAACGCCGCATTGGCCGAGGAACACGCCGCCGTCACATTCATGGCGGGACCGTGGAACCCGAACTCCCGCATCAGGTTCGCGTTCGGCGTCGAGGGCAGTAATCGCAGATAGTCCCGGGCGCGCCGATGACCGTGATCCTCGACATAGAAATCGCGCCACTCGTACACGTTGCCGAGCACGATGGCGTGCAGCAGACCCACGGTGCGACCGGGCCGCCAGCCGCGCGCGGTGGCGTCGGCGACGGCCTCGCGCACCGATTCCTGCACCGCGCGCACATAGCGGCTGGGACCGATTTCCGGATCTCCGCCGTCCGGCACGCGGGCAACCCACCCGTGCCGATCGCGTCCGGGGCCGTACCCTGGATGCAACCGGGCTGCGGGCTTACCGCTCAGCAAACCCTCCCAGAGGGCTTCTCGACCCCAGCCGTACCCGGTGACGGCACCGATTCCGGCAATGGTCATATGATCTTGGTGCTGTATCGCAGTGTTCGGAGCGGGGTTGGTGCCAGGCATTGCATCGATCCTTCCCAGAGCCGGTGCCTGTAATGATCACCACCAACAGGCCGATGCTGTGCGGAACTGTGATTGATCCAATACGTTCGGCGCGGTTTCCAGCAAACCCCGCCGCTCACACCATAGTGCCGTGCTCCAGCGAAGCGTTTCAACGACGACCAGGGGGTGCTTGAGGTGGTTGGTAACGATCGGGCAAACTCCCCGACCGATGCCGAACAGCTGGCCCAGCGGTACCGCACGCTGGTGGAACACAGCCCGGACGGGGTTGTGGTCCACGAACGCGGCACGATCGTCTACGCCAATCCCGCCATGGTGCGGCTGCTCGGGGCCGACGAGATCGATGAAGTCGTCGGACAGCCGGTCACCAATTTCGTGATGGCGCGCGATGTGCCCGCCATGCTGGAACGCATTCGCAGACTCACCATTGCCGGAACCGCTTCCGAGCCCGCCGAATTGGTGCTCGTGAAGATCGACGGCAGCACCGTCGAAGCCGAAACCGTCTCGGTGCTCACCGCCTGGCACGAACGACTCGCCTATCAGGTGGTGGTGCACGACCTCACCCCGCAACGACGCGCCGAGGCCGCGCAGGCGCGCGCCGAACAGTTCTTCACCACCGTGGTCTCGCAATTGGAGGAGGGCGTGGTGGTCATCGACCGGGACGGGCGCATCGAATCCGCGAATCCGGCCGCGCGCCGCATATTCGGTTATGACGCCGACGATCTCGTGGGCACCCATCTCAACGACATTCCGCTGTGCCTGCTCGACGCCAACGCCCAGCCCATGCCGCCGTCCTGGTATCCGGTGATCCGCACGCTGGCGACCGGGGAAACGGTGACGCGCTTCGTATTCGGGGTGGACCGGCCCGACGGGCAACGACGCTGGCTGTCCGCGAGCAGCCGGTTGCTCAATCCCGAGGACCCGAATTCGCCCGCGGTGTCGTCGTTCAACGACATCACCGAATTCCGGGCCAGCCGAAGGCAATTGGAGTATCAGGCCACGCACGATCCGCTCACCGGGCTGGCCAATCGGGCGCTGGTGCTGTCCCGGCTGGCGGGGGCGCTGGGCACCAGCGAGGCGCTCCCGGTGTCCACGGTGCTGTTCATCGATCTGGACGGTTTCAAGACCATCAACGACACACTCGGGCACGCCATCGGCGATACCGTGCTGCAGATCGTGGCGCAGCGGCTGCAACGCGGACTGCGCTCGGACGACATCGTGGGGCGCATCGGCGGTGACGAATTCCTGGTGCTGCTGTCCGGGCGCACCCTCGGCGAGGATCTGGACGCACTGGTCACCAGATTGCGCCAGACCATGGCCGAGCCGATCATCGCGCGCGGGCATCGCATCCAGGTGAACGCGTCGATCGGCATCACGCCGCTGCATCCCGGCGACGGGCGCACCCCCGAAGCGGTGCTGCACGACGCCGATCTGGCCATGTACCGGGCCAAACCGCCCGGGCACCGGGACACCACGCTGAGTCGGCGCAGTGATTCCACGCATGCCTCCTGAACCGATGCGCGGTCGCGGTTCGTGCGCCACGCGTCACGGTTGACCTGCCGGTACGGCGCGCCGGGCAAACGGGAACTAGACTCGATAACTCTGTTCTCGATGGTTCGCGCGCTGTGCGCGTACAGCACCGCGTGGTGACAAGGAGTTCCGTTTTGCCCGACCTCACCGAGGAGCGTTCTGTGTCCGCGTCCAGTTCCGATGCCAAGACCGCGGCGGATCTGGAACGCGAACAGCAGCACCTGACCCTGCTCTACGAGCGGCTCGACGGAATGCGCGAATATGCGCAGCGACGACTGAAGACGGTACTGCTGGAGACCGGTGGGACACCGCAGGCCCGCAGTGAACGGGAATCGTTCACCCAGCTGTACTCGGAGGATCTATCCAAGTACGACGCGGCCGAGCACGGATTGTGCTTCGGGCGTATCGATCTCGTGCCCGAGAGCGCGGACGACTCCGGAGACGGCGCTTCGGGCAACGGGAGCTCCGCCAATGGCAGCTCCGGTAATGGGAGTTCGGCGAACGGGGACGCCCCGCCCGAGAGCGAGCGCCGGTACATCGGGCGCATCGGCATTCTGGACGAGGCCGCCGATTACGAGACGCTGCTGCTGGATTGGCGCGCACCCATGTCGCGGCCGTTCTATCTGGCCACCACCGCCGCACCGGACGGGGTGACCAGGCGGCGGCATATCCGCACCCGCAATCGCAAGGTCACCTCGGTCAACGACGAATACCTCGATCTGGAGACCGCCCGGCGCGACGGCGTCATCAACGATGACGGCGGCGTGGGCAGTGAGAGCGCGCTGCTGGCCGCGCTCAATGCCGCGCGCACCGGGCATATGAACGACATCGTCGAAACCATTCAGCACGAGCAGGACGCCATCATCCGCTCCGAGCACAAGAGCGTGCTGGTGGTGCAGGGCGGGCCGGGCACCGGCAAAACCGCCGTGGCGCTGCATCGTGCGGCGTACCTGCTGTACACCTACCGGCAGCAGCTGGACAAGGCCGGTGTGCTGATCATCGGACCGAACTCGACATTCCTGGACTACATCGGGCAGGTGCTGCCCTCGCTCGGTGAGACCGGGGTGCTGCTGTCCACCATCGGCGATCTGTATCCGGGAGTGCGCGCCACGCTGGAGGATTCGCTGCGCGCGGGGGAACTCAAAGGTTCGCTCGACATGCTCGAGGTGCTCAAGAAGGCCGTGCGGGATTGGCAGGAGATCCCCAAGGATCCGATCCGGTTGTACTTCGACGGGCGCGAACTCACCCTGGACCGGCGCATCGTCACCAAGGCGCGCGGGCGGGCGCGGTCCTCGCGGCGGCCGCACAACCTGGCCCGGCCGATCTTCGCGGCGGGCGTGGTGGACGCGCTCACCGATCAGCTGGCGCAGCTCATCGGCACCGATCCGCTCGGCGGGCGAAACCTGTTGAGCCAGACCGATCTCACCGAGATCCGCGATGAGATGCGGGCCGATGCCGATATCCAGCGCGCCATCGCCGGACTGTGGCCGCTGCTCACCCCGCAGGATGTACTGGGCGGGCTGTGGGCCGATGCCAAACGACTCGCCAATGCCGCCTCGCAGCTGAGCCCGCAGGATCGGGCCGAATTGGCGCGCTCCGACAGCGGCGAATTCAGTGCCGCCGACGCGCCGCTACTGGATGAGCTCGCCGAATTGCTCGGCATCGATGACAGCGAGGAACGGGAACGCTCCCGTCGCCGCTGGCGCGCTCAGCTCGCCGAGGCGCAGGACGCCCTCGATATCCTCACCGGTTCCGCGCCGCAGGACCTCGAGGATGAACTCGATCCCGAACTGCTCATGGCGTACGACCTCATCGACGCCGGTCAGCTCGCCGAACGCCAGCAGGTGCGCACCAGCCAGACCACCGCCGAACGCGCCGCGGGCGATCGCACCTGGACCTACGGGCACGTCATCGTCGATGAGGCGCAGGAGCTTTCGGAGATGGCGTGGCTAATGGTCATGCGGCGCATCCCGAATCGGTGGATCACCGCCGTCGGCGATGTGGCGCAGACCGGTGATCCGGCGGGCGCGTCGTCATGGCAGCAGGTGCTGGAACCCTATGTGGCCAAACGCTGGAAGCTCACCGAGCTGACCGTGAACTACCGCACCCCGGCGGAGATCATGGCGGTAGCGGCGGATGTGCTCGCCGAGATCGATCCCGGCGCGGCCATCCCGCGATCGGTCCGCGATTCGGGCTTCGCACCCGCCGCGCATCGGGTCACCGCCGGGCAACTCGCCGACGAGGTGGGCCGCCTGGTCACCGCCGAGGCGGCGCACCCCGGCACCACCGCGGTCATCGTGCCGCACGAACTGGCCGCGAAACTCGCACACCTGACGGTGGATTCAGCCCGCGTACTCACCGTGCACGATGTGAAGGGCCTGGAATTCGACGCGGTCATCCTCGTCGAACCCCGGCAAATCCTGGACGAATCCCCCCGCGGCATGAACGACCTCTACGTCGCCCTGACCCGCGCCACCCAGCGCCTGGCCGTGGTGCACACCGAGGATCTACCCCCGGTACTGAACCGCCTGGCCTGACGAGTACCCCCGGACAAAGCGAAGCGGCCGTGACCAACTGGTCACGGCCGCTTCGTCGTTCAACTTCAGCGCACTGTATGCACGATCAGGACGTCGCTGCGGGACTTGCGGGCCACGTCCGAGGGGACGGAGCCGAGCAGGCGGCCCGCGAGCGTGTTGAGGCCGCGGTTACCGACGACGAGCAGGTCGGCGTCGACTTCCTTGAGCAGGGCGAGCAGCGATTCGACGGGTTCGCCGACGACGGCCTTCTCGACCACGTTGGCGGCGCCGGCGGCGGCGGCCTTATCGCGTGCGACGCGCAGGATCTCGCTCGTCGGCGCGGAGCCGCGCACCTGGTAGGCCTCGTCCTTGAGCACGTCGGCGGCGGCGGCGACATCGCGGTCGTCCGTCGGGTAGTACGCGCATGCGATGTAGAGCGTCGCACCCTCGTCGCCGGCCAGAGCCGCGGCCCGCTCGACTGCGACGTACGACGAGTCCGAGCCATCGGTACCGACGACAATCGTCCGGTAGGCGGTCATTCTCTCCTCCAAGTACAAGGGTCGGGGTCGTGGCGTCCACGTTCGTGGTTACCGCCTCGACAACTGCGCCTGACAATAGCGGCATAACCGGCGGAAATTTTCGATATCGCCCCACATCACACTCGCGTGCCGTGCCGGATACCACGCACATTCTGTGACGTCGGCCGATACGGCCCGCCTTACCAGCGAATTCGGCGGGCGTTTGTGAGACCTCCCAGAAATGGTCAACCGCATTGCGCGCCTGGGACTTTCATCACAACACCGAATTTCGCCCCGGATACAGGGCGGCCCATCCGGTGCGAGGCGCACACCGGATGGGCCGTGAAACCGCTACCTCACAGCTCGTGATAGTCGGCCCAGAACCAGCCGAGAATCACGCTGAGGATGGTCATCCTCACTCCTGTCGCTACGGCCGATCAATGACGCGCAATACTAGCGCGCCCGGACCGTCAGGAGAGGCTGAAAAGCGGTCCGGTCAGCGTCAATCCGAGATCGCCGCCGACATGGGCGAAGAAGGCGAAGAGCATGAGCGCCGCGCCCGCCAACGCCAGATCCTTATTGAACGAGATCATCTCGGTCTGCTTGGCCTGCGGATCGGTTTCCTTCCAGAACGCGTGCATGATGAACGCGGTCGGGACCAGGAAGATGACCAGCAGCAGCGCGCCCAGATCGGCCCAGACGCCGAGCAGCACGCTCAGCCCGCCGAGCAGCAGCAGCACCCCGGAGCCCAGCACCGACAATCTGGCCGCCGGAACACCTTTGAATTGCGCGTACTGCGCCATGGCCTCGGACTGGGTCAGATGCCCGACCGCCGAGGAGAGGAACAGTAGAACGAACAGAATCCGTCCGATCAATACCAGCACGTCCATGGCCCGCTCCTTAGTCGATTCCTGCCATAGGGTGATACGGCAACCAACCACATCAGGGGCGTGCACATTCCCGATCTTGCTGTTCAGGAGGGTAGCGAGGTCTTGGCGTATTCCAGCGGAGGCATTCCGATCTCGTTCGCGAACTCACGGGAGAAGTGCGCCTGATCGAAGTAGCCGAGGTCCAGGGCGAGCGTGGCCAGATCGGAGGTGCGGCCCTGGGCGAGCAGATGCGCGCCGTCCTGCAGCCGGAAACGGCGCAGCACCCACTTCGGGCTGACGCCGACGTAGCGGCGGAACAGCCGTTGCAGGGTGCGGATCGGGATATCGAACAGTTCGGTGACCTGATCGACGCGGGTGAGCTCCCGATCGGATTCCATGGCGTCGATAATGCGCAGCACCAGGTGGTAGGAGGCGTCGTCGGCGACGGCGCGCCGATCGATGGCCTCGATCAGGAAGTCCTCCACCAGGTTTCGACGCTGCTCCAGATCGGTGGTGGCCAGCACCCGCTCGGCCAGACCCCGTGCGTCGGGCAGCACCTCGGTGACCGGGAGCGCGGTATCGCGCAGCGCGCCCACATCCATACCGGTGAACGCGCCGAAGCCGCCGGAGCGGAACTTCACCCCGAAAGTGTCACCGACACCGGCCAATTCGCGCACGTACTTGCTGGTCCAGACGCCGGTGACGAAACCACCGCGACGGTCGTGCGCGTTCTCGAAGGTCAGGTTCACCACCGGAAAGCCCAGTACCTCGGCCGAATACGGCGGCAGGCCGGTGCGATCCCAGTGCACGGACCAGTAGAACTCGACATAGCGCGCGACCTGCTCCCCCGCGGGCAACCGGGCGTGATTGCTGGCCGCGATCTGTTCGCGCGGACGCAGAATCCCCTTCGCCGTTTCCGGCGGCGGTATCCGGCGGCGGCCGGAAATCGGCGACTCATCGCTGGTCATGAGGCTGTCGCTTTCTTACAAGATCCCCGGCGGCGCGGCGAGCAGAGTGAATGCCATGAGCAACGCGGTGCATCCGATCCCCGAGAACTACCACTCCATCACCTGCTACCTGACCGTCCCCGACGGCATCAAGGCCATCGAGTTCTACAGCGAGGTACTCGGCGCGAAGGTGGTGAGCCGCAACGATCTTCCCGACGGCCAGCCCGCCCACGCCGAACTGCTGATCGGCGACTCCACCATCCAGGTCGGCATGCCGATTCCGGAGAGCGGCCTGATCGCCCCCAATGGCGAAACCCTCAACACCAGCATCGTGCACTACTGTCCGGATGTGGACGGGGTGATCGAACGCGCCCGCGCCCTCGGCGCCCGCATCGCCGACGAACCGGCCACCTTCGTCACCGGTGATCGGTACGCCGTGCTCTACGACCCCTTCGGCTACCGCTGGGTCTGCATGACCCGCGTCGAGGACGTCTCCCGCGAGGAGGCCGAGCGCCGCGTCAACGAGTGGATGGCCCAGCAGGGCTGAATCGCTCATTGCAATCCGGCCGCGTCCATACCGCGGAGTTCCTTCTTGAGGTCGGCGATCTCATCGCGCAGCCGGCCCGCGAGTTCGAATTGGAGTTCGCGGGCGGCGTTCATCATCTGCGCGGTCATATCCTTGACCAGGTCCGCGAGTTCGGCGCGGGGCATGGATTTGACGTCGCGGCCCTCGAAGACGCCGGCCGAGACCGCACGCCCGGGTTCGCCCTGGGCGCGGCGGCCGCGGCTGGAATTGCGGCCGGAGCCACCCACCTCGACCTCGGTCTCCTCGGCCTCGCGGTAGACGGTGTCGAGAATGTCATTGATCTTCTTGCGCAACGGTTTCGGATCGATACCGCGCTCTTCGTTGTAGGCGACCTGTTTGGCCCGGCGGCGTTCGGTCTCGCTGATGGCGTGCGCCATCGAGTCGGTGATCTTGTCCGCGTACATGTGGACCTCACCGGAGACATTGCGCGCCGCGCGGCCGATGGTCTGGATGAGGCTGGTGCCGCTGCGCAGGAAGCCTTCCTTATCGGCGTCCAGAATCGCGACCAGTGAAACCTCGGGCAGGTCCAGGCCCTCGCGCAGCAGGTTGATGCCGACCAGCACGTCGTATTCGCCGAGTCGCAACTGGCGCAACAACTCCACGCGGCGCAGGGTGTCGATCTCCGAATGCAGATAGCGCACCCGAATGCCCAGGCCCAGCAGATAGTCGGTGAGATCCTCGGACATCTTCTTGGTGAGCGTGGTGACCAGCACGCGCTCATCACGCTCGGTGCGCAGGCGGATCTCGTTCACCAGATCGTCGATCTGGCCCTTGGTCGGCTTCACCACCACGTGCGGATCGACCAGGCCGGTCGGGCGAATCACCTGTTCGACGAATTCACCGCCGGACTGGCCCAATTCGTACTTACCCGGGGTCGCGGACAGATACACCGTCTGCCCGATGCGATCCGCGAACTCCTCCCAGGTGAGCGGGCGATTGTCGACCGCGGACGGCAGCCGGAAACCGAACTCCACCAGGTTCCGTTTGCGCGACATATCGCCCTCGTACATGCTGCCGATCTGCGGCACGGTCACATGCGATTCGTCGATGACGAGCAGGAAATCATCCGGGAAGTAATCGATCAGGGTGGCGGGTGCGGTGCCCGCGCCGCGTCCGTCGATATGACGCGAGTAATTCTCGATACCCGAGCAGAAGCCGACCTGCCGAATCATTTCCAGGTCGTATTGCGTGCGCATGCGCAACCGCTGCGCCTCCAGCAATTTGCCCTGCTTCTCCAATTCGGCCAGGCGCGTTTCGAGTTCGGCCTCGATATCCTTCACCGCGCGTTCCATACGTTCCGGACCCGCGACGTAATGGGTGGCCGGGAAAATGCGGACCATATCCACCTGCCGCACCACATCACCGGTGAGCGGATGCAGATAGTAGAGCGCCTCGATCTCGTCACCGAAGAATTCGATGCGGATCGCCAATTCCTCATAGCTGGGAATGATTTCGACGGTATCGCCGCGCACCCGGAAACTGCCGCGGGTGAACGACATGTCATTGCGGGTGTACTGCACATCGACCAGCAGTCGCAGCAGCTTATCGCGGTCCACCTCGTGACCGACCTCGAGCTCGATCGAGCGGTCGAGATAGGACTGCGGGGTGCCGAGACCGTAGATGCAGGACACCGACGCCACCACCACGACATCGCGCCGGGACAGCAGGCTCGACGTGGCCGAATGCCGCAGGCGCTCGACATCGTCGTTGATCGAGCTGTCCTTCTCGATATAGGTATCGGTCTGCGCGATGTACGCCTCGGGCTGGTAGTAGTCGTAGTAGGAGACGAAGTACTCGACCGCGTTGTTCGGCAGCATCTCGCGCAGCTCATTGGCCAGCTGCGCGGCGAGGGTCTTGTTCGGGGCCATGACCAGTGTGGGCCGCTGCAACTTCTCGATGAGCCAGGCCGTGGTGGCGGATTTACCGGTACCGGTGGCGCCCAGCAGCACCACATCGCGCTCACCGCCGTTGATGCGCTTCTCCAGTTCGGCGATGGCCGCGGGCTGGTCACCGGCGGGCACATGCTCGCTGACCACCTGGAACTGCCCCTCGATCCGCTCGATATCGCCGATGGGCCGATGCTCCGAATGCGCCAGCGGCCGGTCTTCGGGGATCTCGGTTGCGAAAGCCATGCTCACAGCCTAGAACGACCCACCGACAGGTTCACGTGGACCGTGATCGCGGCGGGCGAGCCGCCCCGCCGGTACCCCGCCCTTCCGACCGCACGGTTTGATGCTGGAGCATTCCTCTTTCCAATGGGTCAATTGTCCGAATTATTGTTTCTCCCAAGAAAGTTCAAAGAATTCCCATGTGACGAACCTCGAATTTCCTTCCCACACAACGGAGGTCCCTTTCCCAGACTTCAGGTGTAACCTGGGCTGGCGGTTCGGGACGAGTCGGAAAAGAGGCAGGGCCATGGTCGGTCTGCATATGCCACAGCGCAATTCCACCAACGGCGCAGATCCTCAAAGGGTCGAGCGGCCGGCTCCGGCGGCGTCCGCGCATCGCCCCAGGCTGGAGTTCTTCAATCTCGCGGACCTGTGCTGGACGGATTATCACGGGTACGTGCACTCGGTGGAGCGGCTACACGCCGAACCCTGGGGCCTTTATATCGAGCGGATTGTGGACAATCCACGTTTCCACTACATCGAATCCTGGTTGCTCCCAGAGCTTTACCTTCGGGTCACGGTCTATCACCTGCGGCCCGGCCACGACCGGGGGCAGACCTACTACCTCGATATCGGCGAGTACAGCCAGATCGAGCCGAAGAAGTGGCGTGGCGAGGGTCACTACCTGCACGTGGTGGCGCGGCCGGGACAGGTGCCCGAACTACTCGGCATCGACGAGCTGCTGACCGCGCACGCGGCCGGGCATTTCGATACCGCGCGCACGCACAAGGCCATCGAGCGTGCCGCGGCGGTGGTGGACGGTATCGCGGGCTGCGGTCACGATGTGGATCGCTGGCTCGCCACCAAGGGTGTCGCACTGAGCTGGCTCTAGCTTCGCGAGATATGGAGAAGGCCACCCGGTCCGTCTCGTACCCGGCCCGGGTGGCCCTGTCCCGTCGTACTTTTCGGCGCTAGCTGGAGCCGGTCGGGATGAGTCCGCCGAGCCCGCCGCCGCACCCCAGGCTGCCGGTGTTGCTACCCGCGGTGACCTGGACGTTGATCGAATCGCTGATCAGGATCTGCCGCGCTTCGAGCTTGTGGTTGCCCACGGTGGTGGGGGTCCACTTGATGGTGACCTTATTGCTGAGCAGCGAGGGCGACACCGGGCTGCCCGGGATGTCCACGCCGTTATCGGTGAACTTCACCGTCGACAGCCGGTCCACCTCGACCGAGGCGGTGACGGTGTAGCTGCAACCGGTCTTGTGCTCGGTGCCGCCGTCGACCTGGAGATTACCGACCCACGCGCCGGCCTGTGGTGCGGCCATGACCATGGTGGCGGCCAGCGCGCCGAACGCGGTGACACCCATCCCGGCCCGGCGAGCGCGAACGCTCTGTACCTTCATCTTTGCTTCCCTTATTCGAACTACCCACGTCAAGTAATGGGTAGCCGCAACATAACGGAAGGCAACGTTTCACATTTGCGTTTCGGCGAAACTCGGCCGAATCGGCCACACTCCCCTGGACGACGCCCGCCGGACAAGCGATGCTTACCTGCATGACTCAGGCTTCCGCGGTTGACCTACACCGACCCAAGGTTGAGTACTTCAACGTCGATGAACTCACCAATATCGATCCCAAGGGCTTCGTCCGGCAGGTCGAGCGCTACCACGTCGAACCGTGGGGGCTGTACATGGCGCGCACCTCGGACCATCCCGAGTTCCACTACATCGAATCCTGGCTGCTGCCAACCCTGTCCATTCGCGCGACGGTCTTCCACTTCACCCCCGCCCACCTGCGCGATCAGGACTACTACATCGATATCGGCGAGTACGCGCAGGTCGGTGCGAAGCAGTGGAAGTCGGTCGACCACTACCTGGATCTGGTGGTGCGCAGCAATCGCGAAGTCGAACTCCTCGATGTGGACGAGCTACTCGCCGCACACGCCGCCGGATACCTGGACCCGAGCCAGGCGCAGCAGGCCATCGAGACCGCGACCACCGTCATCGACGGAATCGCCGCGCACGGACACAGTTTCGAGGCCTGGATGCAGGCCCGGGATATCACCCTGACCTGGATGTAGCGCCCGACCCGGCGGGCTGTTCGTCAGTTCTCGACAGCCACAATCACATTGGCGAGGCGACCGGGATCGGCGCTCGCATGCGCCCACTCCCCCGCGACCGGCCGATCGGTCGTGGCACGCGGGAAACCGGCGTCCGCCAATCGATCTCGCAGCCCCTCGGCCACGCCGGCGTCGGCGACCGTGATGCGAATATCGAGGATGTCCTCGGCGGGCTTATCCGCCACCGCGGTCGGCCCGACGTGTTCGATGCGGCGCGCATCGGCCGCGCACGCCAGGGCGAGGCGGGCGATGAGCCGCTTGGCCTGCACCGGCCATTCCGGATTCGCCGACACCACGGGCAATTCGGCGGGCCGGGCGGCGGGGGTGCGGGTGCGCAGATTGCGTTCGAACGGGATGAGCCGCTCGGTCCAGAGCGCGTCGACGGCCGCCGCGATCGCACCGTCCGCGCCATTGTTGTCCAGCAGCACATCGGCCACCGCGTGCCGCTGGGCGTCGGTGGCCTGGGCGGCGATGCGGGCGCGCGCGTCCGCTTCGTCCACGCCGCGGAATTCCACCAGGCGGCGCAGCCGGGTCTCCTCGGCCACGTCCACGATGACCACCAGGTTCATGAAGGGCGCGAGCCCGTTCTCCACCAGCAGCGGAATGTCCTGCACCACAATGCCGTCCGCGGGCGCGGAGGCGACCAGTTCATTGGTGCGCTTGCCGACCAGCGGATGGGTGATGCCGTTGAGGGTGGCGCGCGCGGCATCGCTGGCGAATGCCTTGGCGGCCAATGCCGGTCGATCCAGGCTGCCGTCGGCGGCGAGGATATCGGTTCCGAAGGCGGCCACGAGTGCGGCCAATCCCTCGGTTCCGGGTGCGACGACTTCGCGCGCGATAACGTCGCTGTCCACCAGCAACGCGCCGTGTTCGACGAGAATGCGGGCCACGGTGGATTTGCCCGCTCCCATGCCTCCGGTGAGACCGATTCGCAACATTCGCCCAGTCTGACATCTACTGAAACGGCCGCGAACACCACCCCTCACCTGGCGAAAGTACGGATTACCCAGTCGGACCGGTGAATTCACTTTCGGCCGTGGAGTTTGCTCATTCCGTGATATTGATGAGACCAATTCGCAACTTTTTCGTTCAATACGGACCGTTTGTCGGCAACATTCCGACACGCCGGGGTGAATGTCGCGCAAAATACGGCGTCGCACACTTTTGTTCGGCTAAGGTTCGCCGCAGGCGATCCAGGGCCGGTAACACGTAGGAGAAGGAACTTCATTGGGCACCAGAAACATCCAGACGGGTCGGCACCGTCTGGGACTGCCGGGCATGATGCACTGCATCGAGATTCCCGCGGTCGCGGCAGCGCTCGCCGTACATCGGCGCGGCTGGTTCACCGCTTTGCTCAACCTCACCCCCGCTCGGCACAGTGCCGCCGCCACGCGAAAACGCGCCGAACGTCCCGCCGTCCAACAGTGGGTGCCCGCTACCGCCTGATACGCGAACGCGACTGTGGCCCAGCCCCTTCCGGGACTGGGCCACCATTTCGCGTGCGTACGGGCGGCCGCGCCGCCGGACCTCAGACCGCGAGTCCGCTGGGCTTGCGGCGAGTGCCGGGTTCCTGTGTGGGCATGGCGTTGGGCGGCACCGGATACGGGGTGCCGACATTCGCCGTACCCAGGGCGACATTCGGACCACATTGCGCCAGTGCGGCATTCAGCTTTCGGTCCGCCGGGCCGAAGGCGGGTTTCGCCGTGTCCGGGGTCGAGCCGAAGTCGAAGCTGGAGGTCATATCGCCGGTGACGCCGCGCCGCCACGCGGTCAGGTTCGGCACGTCCACGCCGAAGCGGCGCTCCAGCAGGCGCAGCTGCGAGGTGTGGTCGAAGGTCTGCGAGGAGACCAGGCCGCCGCGGCTGTACGGCGAGATGACGAAGCACGGCACGCGATAGCCCAGACCGATCGGTCCGGCGATACCTTCCGATTTGTGCGCGCGATCCAGGGGCACGGTCAGGTATTCACCGGCGGTTCCGGGCGGCGGGGTCGGTGGCGTCACGTGATCGAAGAAACCGCCGTTCTCGTCATAGCTGACGATCAGCGCGGTCTTCTCCCACACCTTCGGATTCGAGGTGAGGATATCGAGCACCTGCATGATGCCGACCGCGCCCAAAGCCGGTGGTAGCGCGGGGTGTTCGCAATTGAGCAGGGACGGAATCACCCAGGACACATTGGGCAGCTGATCCGCGGCCACATCGGCGGCGAAATCACTCGGGTACACCGGGGCCTTACCCCGGCGCGCCAGCTCCGACGCGGGATCGGCGGCCTGTTTGAAGCAGCCCATCATGCCGTCCAGGATCACCGAGGACAGCGGTCCGACATCGCGATTGTTGTAGATCTTCCAGCTCACCCCGGCATCGGAGAGGTTCTCCGGCATGGTCCGCCAGCTGTACGCGTTCTGCGGAATCATGGTCGGCGTCTCCAGCAGCGGACCGCCCGCGAGACCATCCGGATCGATGGTGGCCGACACCCAGTACAGCCGATTGGGATCGGTCGGCCCGAGCACCGAGCAGTGGTAGTTGTCGCAGATGGTGAACGCGTCCGCGAGATCGTGATGCACCGGGATATCGGCGCGGGTGTAGTAGCCCATGGCCGCCGGGCCGTTGGCCGCGCCGACCGATGCGATGGACATCGGCATCCAGCCGTCATTGCGCCCGTTGTTCCACGCCTTGTGCATGCCCGCCCAGGTGTGGTCGGGATCGTTGATGCACTCACCGTCCAGGGACGGGCCGCGTTCGGTGTCCAGGCGGAACGGGTTGATGAATCCGTCGGCGGTCGGGCCGATGCCGGGGGCGTAGCCGTACTGATTCCACGCCGGCGATGGATCGTCGAATCCTCTTACACCGGAAAGGGTTCCGAAGTAGTGGTCGAAGGAACGGTTCTCCTGCATCAGCAGTACGAAGTGCTCGATATCCCCGAGTCCGCCCATACCGGCCGGATCGGCGGCGTAGGCGCGATCGATGATCGGATTGGCCCAGGAGGCCACCATGCCCGCGCCGCCGGCGACCATCGCCTTCGCCATGAAGTCACGCCTGTTGATGCCGTCGAACACGCCCATGCCTGCATCCAACCTTCGATTGGTGTCGGGACTGCGAATCCCCGGTTTCCGACCGGGTTTCCGACCATGACGCCGGTCACGGTACCGCATGATCACAAATTTCCTGAGAGTGACTTGCAGGGGTCCGCGGCACCGGCCTAGGCTGAGCGAAATATCTGAGAGTGACTTTCAGGTATCGCGTCCGGAGGGGAACCATGACAGAGCCCGCAGCGCCCGAATTCGGCATGGTCGGCAGGGTCGGCCTGTTCATGGCCCGGCATCGGCGCACGGTCCTGGCGGTGTGGTTACTGCTGGTCGTGGTGTGCGCGACCGCCTATCCGGCGCTGCACAGCCGCCTCGGCGCACCCGACTACAGCGTGCCCGGCTCGGAATCCAAACGAGTGGAACAGCTTGCGGCCGAACACTTCTCGCAACTCGGTGCGGAGCAGGACCTGATCGTCTTCCACTCCGCGCGCTATTCCGCCGACAGTCCCGAATTCCGCACCGCCATCGACAGCGCGCTGACCGCCGCCCGCGCCATCCCCGGTATCGCCGGTGCGGTCGGCCCGTTCGAAGGCAATGCGGGACTGCAGATCTCGGCCGATCGGCATACCGCGTTCGGCATCGTCGGACTCAACGGAGAGATGACGGCGCGAGTGGATCTCGCCGGTCGACTACAGACAGCGCTGGATCCGATAGGCAGCACCGGCATTCAGGTCGCGGTCACCGGATACTCCCCCATCCAGGGCGAGCTGATGCGCATGGAAACCGCCGATATGCAGCGCGGCGAGAGTATCGGCCTGCCGGTCGCGGCCCTGGTGCTGGTGCTCGCCCTGGGTGCGATCGTGGCCGCCACCCTGCCGATCACGGTGACCGGCGCGGGTATCGCGGTGGCGGTGGGCGCACTGTTCGGACTCACCACCTTCCTGACCTTCGATTCGCTGGTGCTCTCGGTCGCCACCATGATCGGCACCGGTACCGCCATCGATTACGCCATGTTCGTGGTGAGCCGGTTCAATGAGGAGCTGACCCGGCGCGGCGTACGAGATCGCAAGGCCCGCACGGAGATCGATGCCAGTGTGGCCGCGGCCATGGACACCACGGGCCGCACCATCGCAGCCTCGGGGCTGATCGTCATGATCTCGCTGTGCGCCCTGGTCGTGGTGGGGCTGCCGATGCTCAACGGCGTCGCGATCGGCGTGGTGACCGCCGTATCGGCCACCCTGGGCGCGGCATTCACGCTGCTGCCCGCGGTGCTGGCCATGCTCGGCCCGGCGATCAACCGAGGCGCGCTGCCCGCGCGATTGCGGCCCGCCGAGACCCGCGCTGCCGTCACCTCCACGGCGTGGACCCGCTGGGCGCGCACCGTCATGGGCCGCCCGGTGCTGTTCGGCGCGGCCGGAGTCGCGGTGCTGGCCATCGCGGCCGCGCCGCTGACCGGTTTGAAGTACGGCATCGATATGGGTTTGGCCTCGCTCGGCGATCGACCGGCCGGGCAGGCGACGCAATTGATCCGGGACAACTTCGGACCCGGACTGCTCTCACCCATCCAGGTCGTCTTGACCGGACCCGGCGACGCACCCCTGTCCGGCAGCGGCTTCGTGGACGCGAATCGTTTTGTGGCCGAACTCAATCGAGATCCGCGCATCGCGTCGGTGGTGCCGCAGACCGCCGACGGCCGCATGCTGGCGCTGGTGGTGCCGAAGGATGCGTTCGATTCCACCTCGGTCGCCGAATTGACCACCGATATCCGTTCCCGCGCGGGCGATATCGACTCCGCGACGATCTCGGTCGGCGGCGTCTCGGCCGTCTTCGCCGATGTCTCCCAGCTGATCACCTCCCGATTCCCCTGGGTGATCGCGCTGGTGCTGACGGTCTCGATGGCGTTCCTGATCTTCGCGTTCCGCAGTATCGTGCTGGCGGTCAAGGCGATCGCGCTGAATCTGCTGGCAACCGGTGCGGCACTGGGCATTACGGTCGCGGTCTTCCAGCACGGTATCGGTGAATCGCTGCTCGGCTTCCACAGCGCCGGATTCCTGCAGGTGTATCTGCCCATGCTGGTCTTCGCGGTGCTATTCGGGCTGTCCATGGATTACGAGGTCTTCCTGGTGCGCCGCATGAAGGAGGCCTGGGAGCGCAATCCCGATAACGCCGCCGCCGTGGCGGAGGGATTGCAGCACACCGCGCGTCCGATCACCGCGGCGGCGGCCATCATGGTCGCGGTCTTCGCGAGCTTCGTGACGGCGGATGTGTTGGAGCTCAAGCAGATCGGCTTCGCGCTGGCGGTCGCTGTCACCATCGACGCGGTGATCGTGCGCCTGATTCTGGTGCCCGCCTTCATGCAGCTGTTCGGCCGCTGGAACTGGTGGCTGCCGACGCTGCGCCGGACTCAGCCGATCACGGCCGCCAGCGCCGACAGAATCGAATCCAGCGCCTCGGTGTAAACCTGCCGCATGGGCACGGCGAAATCCGTTCCGGCCCAATGATCCAGCGATGCCATGCACCCCCAGATGGCGGTGGCGACGGCGATCCGCAACTGTAGGTCATTGGCGTCGCGCCCGGACCGCTCGGCCAGCAGCGCCAGGAATTGCGCCTCCAGCTCGCGCATCTGCCGCACCTGCCGATCCCGGATCTCCGGATAGGTCAGCGCATGTTGCATGCGCATTCGGGTGCGGCGTTCGAGCTCCGGGGTGATGAGGGTGTCGATGAGGATCGGCGCGAGCGCGCGCGTCAGCGCCAGCAGTTCGGCCGGTGTGGCGATACCGCCGTCACCGGCGGTGCGCAGCACCTCGAGGATCTGCGGATCGGCCTCGTCGTAGAGGACCAGCATTTCCTTGGTGCCGAAGTAGCGGTAGATCGAACTCGGCGACACCCCCGCCGCCGTCGCGACCCGTTCCACCGTCACCTCGCGGTACCCGTGCCGCTCGAACAGATCCAGCGCGATTCGCTGGATACGGCTCATGGCTTCGACTTTGCGGCGCTCCCACAGCGATCCGGGAGACTCGACGGCGGATTGGAACATATTGCATCGAGAATAGCGAAAGTCCCCGAGCCCATAGGGACTCGGGGACTTTCGAACTATCGCGTTATCGCGTCAGTAGCGAATCAGGCGTTGCCCGACAGCTTCTCACGGAGCGCGGCCAGCTGCGCATCGCTCGCCAGCGAGCCACCGGCGGGCTCGGAGGAGGACGAAGACGACGAGGAGGACGTGGCCGCCTGCGAACCGCTCTCGGAGGAGTAGTTCTGCGGGCCACCGTTGGCGGCCTCGGCAGCGGCGTCGGCCGCCATCTTCTCCATCTGAGTGGTGTGCATCTTGTGGCGACGCTCGGCCTCGGCGTACCGGCCTTCCCACTCCTCGCGGACCTTGTCCGAACCCTCGAGCCATTCGTTGGTCTCGGGATCGAAGCCCTCGGGGAAGATGTAGTTGCCCTGGTCGTCGTAGCTGTCCGCCATGCCGTACTTGGACGGATCGAACTCGGCGTTGTAGTCCTCGTTCGCCTGCTTCAGCGACAGCGAGATACGACGACGCTCGAGGTCGATGTCGATGACCTTGACCATCGCGTCGTCGCCGACGGCGACAACCTGGTCCGGGACCTCGACGTGGCGCTCGGCCAGCTCGGAGATGTGCACCAGGCCCTCGATGCCCTCTTCGACGCGCACGAAGGCGCCGAAGGGAACGAGCTTGGTGACCTTGCCCGGGACGATCTGACCGATCGCGTGGGTGCGGGCGAACTGACGCCACGGGTCTTCCTGAGTCGCCTTGAGCGACAGGGAGACACGCTCGCGGTCCAGGTCGACGTCGAGGACCTCGACGGTGACCTCGTTGCCGACCTCGACAACCTCGGACGGGTGATCGATGTGCTTCCAGGACAGCTCGGAGACGTGCACCAGGCCGTCGACGCCACCCAGGTCCACGAAGGCACCGAAGTTGACGATGGAGGACACGACGCCCTTGCGGACCTGGCCCTTCTGCAGCTGGTGCAGGAACTCGGAGCGCACCTCGGACTGGGTCTGCTCCAGCCAAGCGCGACGCGACAGGACCACGTTGTTGCGGTTCTTGTCGAGCTCGATGATCTTGGCCTCGATCTCCTTGCCGACGTACGGCTGGAGATCGCGAACGCGACGCATCTCGACCAGCGAAGCCGGCAGGAAGCCACGGAGACCGATGTCGAGGATCAGGCCGCCCTTGACGACCTCGATGACGGTGCCCTTGACGGCCTCGTCCTTCTCCTTGAGCTCCTCGATCGTGCCCCAAGCCCGCTCGTACTGCGCGCGCTTCTTCGACAGGATCAGGCGGCCTTCCTTGTCCTCCTTGGTGAGAACGAGGGCCTCGACCTCATCACCCACGGAAACGACCTCATTCGGGTCGACATCGTGCTTGATGGAGAGTTCGCGAGAGGGGATGACGCCTTCGGTCTTGTAACCGATGTCGAGAAGGACCTCGTCACGGTCGACCTTGACAATGGTGCCTTCGACGATGTCACCGTCATTGAAGTACTTGATCGTCTTGTCGATAGCGGCGAGGAAGTCCTCGGCAGTGCCGATGTCATTAACGGCTACCTGCGGCGAGGTCACAGTAGTGGGCATGTGTGAGGTTGCTCCGGACGGATTGTGGTCGGAAGTGGACATGTGGGCTTTCGGTATTGCTGCGAACACACAGCTGATGGAACTAACGTTGGTCATGCAACAGCACATCGCTGTGGCGGAGCACAACGCTGCCCTGAAAAGCATGCGGACTCACAGCACGATTGTCTGCTCTGCGCGGTCCAATGAGTTTCCCCAGAGATCCGAGTACAGAAGACACTCGCGGGAAACAGCGTACGCGAGGTCTGTTGTACCAAGCAAACACGGGTACTTCGGCGCGAGTCGATAGGGTTGCGCAATGGCCGAAGATCACCCCGCTCTCCCCGACGATACCCGGCACGCCGAGGCGAATTCCCTGCTGGGGACGGTGGGAGTGGCTCGAACCAAGATTGACTCCACCGCGAGCGAGCGCGCCAGCCGCAAATGGTGGGATGCGGACGCCGCGGCCTATCACGAGACGCATGCCGATTTTCTGGGCGTGGATTCGGTTGCCGGGGAGTTCATCTGGTGTCCGGAAGGACTGCACGAGGGTGACTGGCGGCTGCTCGGCGACATTGTGGACAAGCACATATTGGAGATCGGCTGCGGTTCCGCGCCGTGCTCGCGCTGGCTCGCCGCGCACGGTGCGCATCCGGTCGGGCTCGATATCTCCCGGCAGATGCTCGAGCGCGGTATGAGCGCCATGACCGCGGGCGGGCCGCGGGTACCGCTGGTGCAGGCGGGCGCGGAGGCGCTGCCCTTCGCGGACGCGAGTTTCGATCTGGCCTGTTCGGCGTTCGGCGGGGTGCCGTTCGTGGCGGATTCGGGTCAGGTCATGCGCGAGGTGGCGCGGGTGCTGCGGCCGGGCGGGCGCTGGGTGTTCTCCGTCAACCACCCCATGCGCTGGATCTTCCCGGACGATCCCGGACCGGAGGGATTGCGCGCCGCCATCCCGTATTTCGATCGCACGCCGTATGTGGAGCTGGACGGAGACGGTGAGCCCACCTACGTGGAACACCATCGCACCGTCGGCGATCGGGTGCGCGAGATCGTCGCGGCCGGGCTGACGCTGGTCGACATCATCGAACCCGAATGGCCGGAGTGGCTCGAGCGCGAATGGGGCCAGTGGAGTCCTTTGCGAGGCGAAATATTCCCGGGGACAGCCATTTTCGTGACCGAGAAGCCGAGCTGAGCCCCGTCCATTCGCGCTGACCCTGCCGCCGTCGCCCCGGGTGTGGTAGGCGTGACGTGTGGAGGAAAGTCCGTTCGGCCGCTATCGACTCCTCGGACTGCTCGGCGAAGGGGGCATGGGGCGGGTCTATCGCGCCTTCGATACCGAGACCGAGCGGGTCGTGGCGCTCAAGGTGTTACCGCCGCAATTCGCGCATGATCCGGTGTACCGGGAGCGATTCCGGCGGGAGGCGCAGGCGGCCGCGCGGCTGACCGAACCGCACATCATTCCGATCCACGGGTACGGGGAGATCGACGGTCGGCTGTTCCTGGATATGCGGCTGGTCGAGGGCACCGATCTGGCGTCGGTGCTGACCGCCGAGGGACGGCTCGCGCCCGCGCGCGCGGTCGAGGTGCTGGCGCAGATCGCCGCCGCGCTCGATGCCGCGCACAGTGCCGGGCTGGTGCACCGGGATGTGAAACCGTCCAATATCCTCACCACCGCAAACGATTTCGCGTATCTCATCGATTTCGGCATCGCGCGCGGTGAGGACGATTCCGATCTGACCACCATGGGCGCGGCCATCGGCACGTTCGCGTACATGGCCCCCGAACGCCTCGCCAACGACAGCTATGACGGCCGGGCCGATGTGTACGCGCTGGCCTGCGTGCTCTACGAATCCCTGGCGGGCTCGAAACCGTTCCCCGGCACCAGCGTCGAGCGTCAGATCGCCGCGCATCTGTCCGCGCCGCCGCCGCGTCCGTCGATTCAGGTCGCGGGGGTCGCGCCCGATTTCGACGCGGTCATCGCGCGGGGCATGGCCAAGAATCCGGCGGATCGCTATCGCACCGCCGGCGCCTTGATCGACGCCGCCCGGTTGGCGGCGCGCGGTCGTGCGCTGCCCGACCCCGGCTCCGAACTCACGCTGCCGGGTCCGGCCGCCGGACCGCACACCCGCCTCGGTCCGGGCTCGGCTGACCCGGATACCGTTGCGACACAGGCCAGTCCGCTGTCGACGCCGCGACCCGAGCACTGGGTCTCAGCCGCCTCGACCGCCGACACCCAACTCATCCGGCCCGCGACCCCCGATCCGGCCAAGCGCTCACTGCGGGCCCTGATGTGGGCGGCCTCGGCCATGGCGTTGCTCATCGCGATCGGGGTCATCGCGGTCCCGCTGATCCGGCAGAGCGGCACCTCGACCGATTCCGCCGGTTCCCCCGCCCCGCAGGCCACCAACACGATGGCGCTCACACCCCCGGGCACCCGCTCAACTCCCCCGCCGACCACCACCGGCGAAAGCGAAACCACCAGCGCTCCAGCCGATTCCGCCACTCGCGCGGCGAACTTCCTCCGTGCGCACTACGCCCTGCTGCCGGGCAATCCGGCGGCCGCCTGGGCGCGCCTGACACCCGCCTACCAGAACCGCATCGGCGGCTATACCGCCTACCAATCCTTCTGGACCACGGTCGACGCCGTCACCGCCTGGGATGTCGCCGCCGACGGCAGCACCCTGACGGTGACCTACCGCCTGTCCTTCCGCTACAACAACGGCAAACCCATCGCCGCCGAACAACGCCGCGCCCAATTGATCCGCAGCGGCGACACCTTCCTGATCGACAGCGCCGAACTCATCTCCTGATCCGGTCCGGATACGCCGAACTCCTCCCGCACGGTGCGGGAGGAGTTCGGTTCAGGGTGTCTTCGGTTCTCGCCCAGCGTTTTTCAATGCCACCCGGAGGGCGTATTCGATTTGGGCGTTGATGCTGCGGAGGTCGTCGGCGGCCCATTTGGCGATGGCGTCGTGGACGCCCGGATCCAGGCGGAGCAGAACCTTTTTGGGCTCGCGTTTGGGCGCCGGCATCAGCTGTAGAGGGTGCCGGTGTTCACAACGGGCTGGGCGGCGCGATCACCGCACAGCACCACCAGGAGATTGGAAACCATCGCGGCCTTGCGCTCCTCGTCGAGTTCGACCATGCCCTCGGCGGCGAGCCGTTCCAGGGCCAGGCCGACCATGCCGACCGCGCCCTCGACAATACGGGTGCGGGCCGCGACGATCTGCGAGGCCTGCTGGCGCACCAGCATGGACTGGGCGATCTCGGGGGCATAGGCCAGGTGCGTGATGCGGGCTTCGATGACTTCGATACCGGCCAGGTCGGTGCGTTCGCGCAGTTCGGCGGTGAGTTCCTCGGCGACCGTGCTGCCATCGCGCAGGCTGGTGCGGGTGGCGTCGTCGTGGGCGTCGTACGGGTGGATGGTGGCCAGGTGGCGGACCGCCGCCTCGGACTGGGTTTCCACGTACTGCTCGTAATCGTCGACGGCGAAGGCGGCCTTGTAGCTGTCGACCACGCGGTAGACGACCACCGCGGCGATCTCGACCGGATTGCCGTCCGCCTCATTGACCTTCAGCTTCTGGGTCTCGAAGTTCCTGACCCGCAACGAGATTCCGCGCCGGCTGCTGAACGGGGTGACCCAGTGGAATCCGGCCTCGCTGACCGAGCCGATGTACCGGCCGAAGAACTGAACGACCTTGGCCTGGTTGGGATTCACCACCACGAAGCCGGTGAGCACGACGACGGCCGCGATCATGGCCACGGTCAGCAGCACCGCACCGGCCGGTGACGCCCCGTTGTGATTGTTGGCGGAATTGCCGAGCACCGCGATCCCCGCGACGGCCAGCGCACTGAAAAGTAGAAAAACCCCCAGCATCAGAAACCCGTTCACGCGGAACGCCCGACGCATCTCCATGACACTCTCCTAGTATCGAAGTGATATCACGACGATAGCGCTCGAACCGGCCGCTGCCAAGTCGGTTTTCCGGACTCGGGGTTGCGTAAATATGTAGACCGGTCTAGTTTTCAGGCATGGGACAGAAGGGCGCGGAAACGCGGGACCGGCTGCTGGACGCGACCCAGGAACTCATGGAGACCTCGGGATACTTCGGCGCCGGACTCAATCAGGTGGTCGCGCTCAGCGGTGCGCCGCGCGGATCGCTCTACTTCCACTTCCCCGGCGGCAAGGACGAGATGGTGGGGGCATCGGTGCGGCGGGCCGGGCAGACGATCGGCGACGCACTCACCGGTCTGGCCGAATCGAGCGATTCGGTGACGGCGCTCGCGGACGCGATGCTGGGCTTTCTCGGCGATCAACTGGAGCAGTCGGGGTGGCGCAAAGGCTGTCCCGTCGCGACGGTCGCGCTGGAGACCGCCGCCACCAATGATCCACTGCAACAGGCATGTTCGGAGGTCTACCGCGCATGGGAGGCGGCCCTGCGCATCCAGGTCGCGGACCGCCCCGATGCGGATGATCTCGCCATCACGATCCTGGCGCTGGTGGAGGGTGCGCTGGTGCTGGCACGTGCGCATCGGAGCCGAGATCCGCTGACGCGGGTCGGGCGGCAGATCAACGCGCTCTTGTCAACACCCGCCTGAACCCCGCCCGCCAACCCGGCCCGCTCTCGACGGCGGGCCATTTTCCGGACCCGAAAATATGTAGACCGATCTATTAAGGACTCCCCATGGACGCAATCGTCTTCGGCGCGACCGGTTTTCTCGGACGCACCCTGGTGGCCGAACTGCTCGGACGCGGACAGCGGGTGGCGGCTGCCATCCGCAGCGACACGCTCACACCGTGGCTGATCTCCCAAGGGCTCGATATCAGCGGTCTGGAGCTGGTCGCGGCGGACATCACCCAGCCGCTCACGGGACTACCGATCGTGCGCGATGTCTACAACACCGCCGGTCGGTACGCCTTCGGACTCGGCAGGCAAGAGGCACGGGCGACCAATGTCACCGGCGCGATCAACGTACTCGAATGGGCCGCAACGCTTCCCGAGCTCCGGCGGCTGGTGCACATCAGCGGATATCGGGTGAGCGCGGCCGACGGCATGCCCGACTACGACGAACTCGGCGCGTACGAGGCATCGAAAGTCGAGGGTGATCTCGCGGTGCGCACCCGCGCTCGCGAGCTGGCGGTGCCGCTGACCGTCGCCAATCCCAGCGCGGTCATCGGCCCGGGGCAGTACATCGGCCCGGCGAGTCTCGTCGAGCAGCTCTGGAACGGACAGCTGCCCGCGTTACCGGGCGGTCCGAACACGTTCGTACCGATCGTCACGGTTGACTACGTGGCGAAGTTCCTCGCCGAGATCCCCGAATACCCTGCGGGCGAGCATCATTGGATTCTCGACGACGCCACTCCCCCGCTGCCCGAATTGATCGGCACGATCGCGAATCACCTCGGCGTGCGTGCACCGCGCCGCAGCATCCCGGTCGGCCTGTTGCGACGACTGCCGCGCGCCTTGACCGGAGCGGACCCCGAAACCCTGACATTCCTGTCGACCGACCGCTACCCGACCGCCTCCGCCCGAGCGCTCGCGGCACAGACGGGTCTGGAAATGCCCTCCGCCACAGCGGCTTTACGCGACTGGGCCGATGAACTGGTGGCCGCCCGCTTCGGCGCGGCCGAGCCCTGGCAGCGCCCGCACGGATTCCACGACGTGGCAGGCAGCCGTACCTGGCTGGTCGGCGACCGCGAACGCCCCGATTACGTCCTGCTGCACGGCCTGCCGATGAACGCCGACCTGTGGGCCCCACTCGCCGCACACCTACCCGGCCCGATCCTCGCCCCCGACCTCCCCGGCCAAGGCCGTTCCGCCGCAGCCGAATCCACCGACACCTGGCTGGCCGAGCTGTTCCACCCGATCCGCACCCGCCCCGTCCTGATCGCCCATTCCGCGGCCTGCGCACCCGCCCTCCGCTTCGCCGCCGACCACCCCGACCGCATCGGCGAACTCATCCTCATCTCCCCCGCATTCCTCCAGAAACCCGCCGGTCGCCTGGCCCGATCCAGCGTGTCCGCCCCGCTGCTGCGACGCATGTCCGCGCAGCGGCTGGCAAGGACGCTGAATCTCCCCGAAGGCGATGAGATCCGAAGCGCCGCAGCAGATCTGCACCGCCCCGGCGTAGCGCGCCGAACCCTCGCGGCCTTGCGCACCGACACCGCGCAACGCGCACGATCGCACGCCCTGCTGAACCGGCTCGGCGACCCCGGCACGACACGGACCGCGCCGAACCCAACGCGCGCCGATCAGCGACCAGTCATGAATGAGTCCCACGTACGCGTCACGATCATCGTGGGCGCAACCGACCCCCTCGTCACGCCCATCGATCTCCCGGTGATCGAGATCAGCGGAGCCGGGCACTACCCCCAGCTGACACACCCCGTCGAGGTCGCAAGACACCTCACCCACGCCGACCTGACCACCACCACCCCTCGAAACTGAGGCGGCTCCGCCCCTCCGTCATCCCGGCATGCTTTTGGCCGGGATCCACACCCGTTGCACACCAACTGATTTCGCGGATTCCAGCCAACCCCACGCCGGAGTATCGACCGGGCAATCCACCGGCTCCGTGCCCGCGATCGAATCCGATCGCGGGCACGGAGGTTCGTCCGGCTCAGCGGGGCTGGATATTGCGGTTGAAGCGGAACAGGTTGTCGGCGTCGTACTTCGACTTCAGGGCGGCGAGGCGATCGTAGGTGGTGGCGGTGTAGGCGGAGCGGGTTTCGGATTCGCCGCGGTCGCCGCCGCCGTAGAGGAAGTTGAGGTTGGTGCCGATTGCCCAGGGCTCCACGGTCTTTCGGATACGGGCCAGGCCGGCGGTGATGGCCGCGGCGTCCGGGCCGGGTAGTGCGATGGCACGGGCGACATACTGGGCGTCGCGGTGATCGACGGCGGATTCGTAGGCGGCGGGGCGGCTCAGCGCACCGCCCAGGTGGCGGAATCCGGCGACGACCGGCAGGTCCGAACCCGGGCCGGTGGCCTCGAGGAAGGCGTCGGTGGCATCGGCGGGGAGTTCGGCGAGCAGGGCGTTGGTGGCGGTGTACGGGTGCGGTTGCGGCGGATCGCTGTGGATGGTGTGGGATTCGGTGTAGGGCAGCACTTTCAGGTTGTCGGTGAAGCGCTCGCCGATGGCGCGCAGCGGGGCGACCAGGTGTTCACCGTCGGCTTCGGAGCCGGTGTACGCGATATTGATGGTGGCCAGGTAGCGGCCGCGCAGGTGTGCGGGGAATTGCGGGATATCGGGCATGGTCATCATGCCGAAGGCGGAGGTGAGCTGGTCGGCCAGATCGGTGGTCCAGAGCCGCCAGGCTTCCAGTGCCTGCGGCACCAGCGGTGCGTCGAATTGCAGTTGACCGCCGTACACCGTTGTCACCGGCAGCAATTCGAGTTCCAGCGCGGTGACCACGCCGAAATTGCCGCCGGTGCCGAGCACCGCGCCGAACAGTTCGTCGCCGGGAGCCAGGCGGCGCAGACGGCCGTCCGCGGTGACGATCTCGATGACCCGCACATGGTCTGCGGCATAACCGAATTCGCGAGCCAGCAGGCCCAGGCCGCCGCCCAGGGTGTACCCGACGACGCCGACCGAATTGGATGACCCGTTCAGCGGGGCCAGCCCGTGTGCGGCGGCGGCCGCGATCAGCTCGCCAGCCTGCACGCCGGCCGCGACGCGAGCGGTGCGGGCGGCGGCATCGATCCGAATGTCCTTCATACGACGGGTAGTGATGAGCACTCCCCCGTCGGCGGGTGCGGCCAGGCCGTGCCCGGTGGCCTGCACCGCGATCGGAAGTCCGTGCCGCGCGGCGTATTCCACGGCGGCGCGGACATCCTCGGCGTGCACGGCCGCGACGACGACGGCGGGGCGATGGGTGTACGCGGTTTGGAATCCCTCGATTTCGGCGCGGTAATCGTCGTCCTCGGGCAGCAGAACCGCGCCGGTGGTGGAGGGGAGTTCGTTCCGGTGGTGCGCTGTCTTCGTCATGTCCCCAACTCTGCGCCGCTTCGATCCAGAACTCCAACACATAGTTTTTCTTGCTACTAGAATTATCAGTTATGGAACTTCGCCAGCTGCGCTACTTCGTCACCGTCGCGGAGGAAGCGAATTTCACCCGCGCGGCCGCCCGCCTGCACCTGGCGCAACCGGGGTTGAGCGCGCAGATCCGCCAGCTGGAACGCGAACTCGGCCAGCAGCTGCTGGATCGCTCCACCCGCTCGGTAACCCTCACCCCGGTCGGCGCGGCCGTCCTGGACCATGCCAAGGCGGCATTGGCTGCGGCACAACAGATTACGCACACCGTGGACGAGTTCACCGGCCTGCTGCGCGGGCATGTCCGGGTCGGCCTGATCTCCGGCGCGGCCAATGACGAGGTCGATATGGCCCGGGTACTGGCCGATTATCACCGCGATCATCCGCAGATCGCCATCTCGCTCACCGAGGACACCTCCGAGGCCATGTACGCGGCGCTGCGGCATTGCGAACTCGATATCGCCCTGCTGGGGTTGACCGGCGCGGAGGACGATCCAGCGGTCGCGCTGGAGACCGTTTTCGATACCGCCATCGTCGCGGCCGTCGCCGCCGACGCCACCGGTTTCGGCGACCGCATCACCCTGGCCGAGCTGTGCGAGCATCCGCTGATCTGTCTGCCGCGCGGCACCGGAATTCGAGGTGTCCTCGAGAAGGCGTGCGCGGCAGCCGGTGTGACACCGGATGTGGCCTTCGAAGGGGCCGCGCCGCCACTGCTGCTGCGCCTGGCCGGACACGGACTGGGCGTGGCGGTGGTGCCGCCATTGCGCCCGGCCGACGCGGCGGCGATCGGGGTGCGCATGGTCGATATCGACCCGGTCATCACCGGGCGGCTCGCCCTGGCCTGGAATCGGGAGCGGCCGTTGAGCCCGGCCGCGAAGGTGCTGCTCGGCCAGGTCCGCATCGCGATGGGCGGCTGGAAGGGCGGCGACACGATCTTCGTCGAACGCGAGGGCCGGGCATAGCCGCACACCGACGCATACTTCCCTAAACTTCCCTATTGAGATGTTTCATAGGGACGTTTACAGTAGTTCTCGTGACCGATCGCCTGTATTCCGTAGAAGACGTCGCCGAACGCCTGGGCCTGCATGTGCGCACCGTCCGCGGCTATGTGCGCGATGGCAAGCTCCCGGCCGTGCGCATCGGTAAGCAGTACCGCATCGCGCACGCGGATCTGGAGGCCTTCACCGGCCGCCCGGTACCGGAGGCGTTGCGCGAGAGCGTGTCCCGGCAGCGGCATGCCGAGGTCTCCAGCATCGTCGAGGCGGACGCGGTGGACCGGGCCACGGTGGACCGGGTGTCCGCCCTGCTCACCGGCGCGACCGGGAATCGGCAGGCCGGTGACGCGCCGATCCGGTTCCACACCATGTACGACGCCGAACGCGCCCGGCTCAAGATCATCATCGTGGGCAGTCTGAGCGAAACGGCTCAGCTGCTCGAATATCTGGACGGAGTACTCACGCCATGAGCACCGCGAACCGCTCCGGGAGCAGCACCGCGAATGACACCGTGCCTCCCATCTACAAATCCGCCGCCGGACAGGCGGCCATCCGGGAGCGCTACCGGGAAGTGTTGCGCGACTGGCCGGTTCCCGCCGAGCAGCGGACCATTGCGACGCGCGAGGGCGATACCTTCGTACTCGTCTCCGGACCGGAGACCGCGCCGCCGGTGCTGCTGCTGCACGGTTCCGGAGCCAATTCCGGCACCTGGCGCGGCGATATCCCCTCCTGGGCACAGCATTTCCGCGTGTACGCCGTCGATCTCGTAGGCGAACCGGGCGGCAGCGCACCGTCGCGGCCGAAGCTCGGCACCGAGGCCATCGCGCTCTGGTTCGACGATGTGCTTGCGGGGCTGGGGCTTTCGGAGACGGCCGTGGTCGGCATGTCACTGGGCGGCTGGCACGCACTGGATTACGCCATTCGCAGGCCGGAACGCATTACGGCACTGGCACTGCTGTGCCCGGGCGGGATCGGCAAGCAGCGCTACGGCTGGCTGCTCAAGGCCATCGTCCCGCGCCTGCTCGGCCGCCGGGATCTACGCGGTTCCGCACAGGCCACCACCGGACTGTACGGCGCGGAGTTGGAGCCCATCCTCGATGACATCGTGTTGACGTTCACCCATTTCAATCCGCGCACCGAACGGCTGCCGCGCTTCACCGACGAGCAGTTGCGCGGCCTGTCCATGCCGGTGTTGGCGATCGTCGGCGATCAGGACGCCATGCTCGACTCGGCCGAAACCGCCCGGCGCATCACCGCTTCGGTACCGGACGCGACCGTACTGATGCTGCCCGGCGTCGGCCACGCCATCCTCGGCCAGACCGAGCCGGTGCTGAATTTCCTTACCGCGCACGCGGATCGGAAGTAGACCGCCTGCAAGTCACACCGGGGGCCTCCGACCCAACCGGGGCTCCCGCAACCGAACGTCAGCCCCGCCCTCCGATGACCGAGGGCGGGGCTGACGACGGAATACGCTGTGCCGCTACAGAATGCGGGACAGGAATGCCTTGGTGCGATCGTGCTGCGGATTGGCGAGCACCTCGCGCGGGTCACCGGCTTCCACGACCACGCCGCCGTCCATGAAGACCAGCTGATCGGCGACCTCACGCGCGAAACCCATTTCGTGCGTCACCACGACCATGGTCATACCGTCGGCCGCCAATTCCCGCATGACACCGAGGACTTCGCCGACCAGTTCCGGATCCAGCGCGGAGGTGGGCTCGTCGAACAGCATCAGTTTGGGATCCATGGCGAGCGCCCGCGCGATGGCGACGCGCTGCTGCTGACCGCCCGAGAGCTGCGCCGGATACGAATCGGCCTTATCCGCCAAGCCGACCCGATCCAGCAGGGTGCGGGCGCGGGTCAACGCCTCGGCCTTCTTGATCTTCTTCACCTGGGTCGGGGCCTCGATCACATTCTCGAGCACGGTCCGATGCGGGAAGAGATTGAAGTGCTGGAACACCATGCCGATATCGCGGCGCTGGCGGGCGGCATCGCGCGGATGCAGCTCGTAGAGCTTGTCACCCTTCTCGCGATAGCCGACCAGTTCGCCGTCCACGTACAGCCGCCCGGCATTGACCTGTTCGAGGTGATTGATGCAGCGCAGGAACGTGGATTTGCCCGAGCCGGACGGCCCGATCAGGCAGAGCACCTCACCGCGCTTGACCTCGAGGGAGATGCCCTTGAGCACCTGGAGCGCACCGAAGTTCTTGCACACCTTGTCGGCACGCACCATCGGCGTCGCCGGATCGACCGAACTCACTGCACTCCCCCCGCCCGCTGCATCTGCGCCAGGGCCTTCAACTGCTTACCGGTCAGCTTGCGCGAGGATCCGCGCGAGTAGTACCGCTCCAGGTAGTACTGGCCGACCATGAGCACACTGGTGATTGCCAGGTACCAGGTGGCGGCCACCAGCAGCAGCGGAATCGGCTGGAAGTTCACGCCGTAGATATCGCGCGCCCGGCCGTACAGGTCGGTGGTGAGCGGGATGGCGGTGACCAGCGAGGTGGTCTTGAGCATGGAGATGAGCTCATTGCCGGTCGGCGGGATGATCACCCGCATGGCCTGCGGCAGCACGGTGCGGGTCATGGTCTGCGACCACGACATGCCCAGCGCCGTCGACGCCTCACGCTGGCCCTCGTCCACGGAATTGATTCCGGCGCGGACGATTTCGGCCATGTACGCGGCCTCGTTCAGACCCAGGCCGATCATGGCGAACAGGAATGGCGCGGACAGATGCTGCACATCGAAATTCGCGAACGACGGCCCGAACGGCACACCGAGGGTGATGGTCTTGTACAGCGACGGGAACAACCCCCAGAACACCAGCTGCACGTAGACGGGCGTACCGCGGAAGATCCACAGGTACACCCACGCCACCGAGCGCAATACCGGATTCGGCGAGAGCCGCATGACCGCCAGCAGCACCCCGAGCAGCACGCCGATGAACATGGCGAGCACGGTGAGCTCCAGGGTCACCATGGCTCCGGAGGCGATCTTGCTGTCCCGCAAGTACTTCCAATAGGTATCCCAGTGATACGCCGGATTGGTCTTGGCGCCCCAGAGGAACAGTGCCACCAGGATCAGTAGCACGGCCGCGGCGATCCACCGGCCCGGCCGACGCAGCGGAATCGCTTTGATCGGCGCGGGTTCGGTGGATTTCGCGAGCGTCGCAGCCGAGGCTGCGGAGTTGGTCTCGTCCTGCGACATGGTGGGTTATCTCAGCCCTGTGCTCCGTTGATGACCGATTTGCTGATCGCGCCGTCCTGCACGCCCCAGTTCTCGGCGATCTTCTTGTACTGGCCGTTGTCCATCAGGTACTGAACCGCTTCCTGCAGAACGGGTCCCAGCGCGGAGCCCTTCTTGATCGGCCAGCCGTACGGCGCGGAATCGAAGATGGCGCCCGCGGCCTCGATGGTGCCCTGGTTCTGCTTGATGGCGTACGCGGTCACCGGGGAATCGGCGGACATGGCGTCGACCTGACCGTTGACCAGTGCGGTGGCCGCGGCGCTCTGCTCGTCGTAGGCGACCTTGGTGATCTCCGGCTTACCGGCGGCGACGCAGGCCGCGCTCTTGGCGGGGATCTCGTCGGTGTCCTGAATGGTGGTGCGCTGCACCGCGACTCGCTTGCCGCAGGCATTGTTCGGATCGACCGTCTTGCCCTTGGGCTGGGCCCACAGGCTGCCCGCGCTGAAGTAGGTGACGAAGTCGGCGGTCTTCTCGCGTTCCTTGTTATCGGTGAACGAGGACATGCCGAGGTTGTAGGTACCGGCCTCGATACCCGGGATGATCTTCTCGAAGTCGGCTTCCTTGTAGTCGGCGTTCAGGCCGAGCACCTTGGCGACCGCGTCCATCAGGTCCACGTCGTAGCCGACGATCTTGCCCGAACCCGGATCCTTGTACTCGTTCGGCGAGTACGGGGTGTTCACGCCGACGATGAGCTTGCCCGAGCTCTTGATATCGGCGGGCACCTTGGCCGCGATGGTGTCGACCTTCGAGACGTCGACCTTGGCCACCGCGGGCGCGTCGGAATCCGAGTTGCTGGTACACGCGGTCAGCACCAGGGCGCCACCGGCGATAACGCAGGCGGCCCGCAGGGCACGCCCGCGGAGAGAGTTACGAACAGACACAGCAGTCCTCCACAGTTCGGTCACGCGACATCCGGACGTCGCCCGCCGTTTTGAAATGTAGGCGAGTCGTACATTCCATGCCGGTCGGTAACCGAACATTAATCGGCGACACGCCGGAGCGGGGCCGATACACGCCCGGTTACGGAAGCGCGCTCACCAGCGGTGCAGCCGTGCGCGCACCTGCTCGGTGAATTCGGTGGTAGATGCTAACCCACCCAAATCGGATGTGGCGATTCCGGCCCGCAACGTCTCGGCTACCCCATGTTCAATCCGCTCGGCCACCCGTCGCAGCGCACTGTGCGAATAGCGGGTCGCGATCCAGCGCAGCAGCAGTGCGGCGGAGAGCATGAGCGCCACCGGATTCGCGCGATTGTGCCCGGTGAGGGTAGGCGCGGCGCCGTGCACGGCCTGCGCCATCGCCTGCGTGTCAGAACAGTTCAGCGAGGGCGCGAGCCCGAGCGATCCGCTCAACTCCCCGGCGAGATCGGAAAGGATGTCGCCGAACAGGTTTTCGGTGACGATGACGTCGTAGTCCTGCGGCGCGCGCACCAGATGCGCGGCGGCGGCATCGACGTGCTCATCGTTCACCTCGATCTCGGGATAGTCCTCGGCGACCTCATAGCACACGTCCCGGAACAGACCCATGGTCACCGGCAGCACATTCGCCTTGTGCACGATGGTGACCTTCTTGCCCCGATTGCCCGCTCCATCGAAGGCAAGTCGCGCGACACGCTCGATGGCGGTACGCGTGAACACGCCGATGGCCATTGCCATATCGGCGGTCGGACGGAATTCCCCGGAGCCGGTGAACATATTGCGGTCGGCGTACAGCCCTTCGCTGTTCTCCCGCACGATGATCAGATCCATCTCGCCCGCCACCGCGCGCACGCCCTCGATGGTCCGCGACGGACGCACATTGCCGTACAGCCCGAAATGTTTGCGGACCGCGCCCGCGGGCGGCAGTCCGGTGCGATGCTCGGGCGCGTACGAGGCGCTGTCGTGCGGACCCATGATCCAGCCCCGCAAACCCTCCAGGGCCGTCAGCGTCGCGGCGGGCATCGGATCACCGAATTCCGCGATCGCGGCGTGGCCGATAGGCACCGACACCCACTCCACCGCGGGCAGCCCCACCACCTCGAAGGCATCGTCGACCACGGTCCTGGTCGCCCGGACGATCTCCGGGCCGATACCGTCGCCCTCCATCAGGCCCAGCCGGAGCCGAGTCACGCTGTCGCTCATGACAGTCATCCTCGCGCAATCGCGACGGCGGCCGGACGGCGGCACGCGGTTGGCCGCTACCGTAGTGGGTAAAGGGAAGAGAACCGCACGGCCCGGTGTTGGACCGGGAAACTCGACATGAGAGGACGCCATGGCCACCCAGACACTGACCGAGCAGAACTTCGATGACATCGTCACCAAGAGCGATGTTGTTCTCGTAGATTTCTGGGCTGCGTGGTGCGGTCCGTGCCGGTCGTTCGCCCCGACCTTCGAGGCTTCCTCGGACAAGCACCCCGATGTGGTGCACGGCAAGGTCGACACCGAAGCCGAGCAGGGCCTGGCCGCCGCCGCGAATATCCGGTCGATTCCGACCATCATGGCTTTCCGCGAGGGCGTGCTGGTGTTCGCACAGCCCGGCGCGCTGCCGCCCGCCGCGCTGGAGGATCTCATCGGGCAGGTCAAGGAGCTCGATATGGACGAGGTCCGCAAGCAGCTCGCCGAGCAGCAGGAAACCCAGCAGGAGACCAAGGCCTGATTCGCGAAAGCGGCCGGTACCACCGGTAATTCACGCATCGAATGCGCCGCACACCCGTAAAGGGTTGCGGCGCATTCGTTTTGCGTGCGTCAGTCCTGAAAGTGCCTGCGGCCGTACATCAACCGCAGGCGTCGCGCTCTCAGGCGAAGGTGTTGATTCCGGCGATCATGGCGCGGACGGTGGATTCCGCGCTGTCATCGGCCAGGGCCGCACCCCAGCCGCGACGGCCGTTGAACTCGCACTGCACGAAGGTGGCGATGCCGTGTTCGGTGCGGCGCTGGTGGAATGCCAGGATCTCGATCGGATAGCCCTCGTCGTACAGGGCCGAGGTGAGCGCCGCCACCGGGCTACCGGAGGTCGAGACGGTGCGCAGGTGATCGGCGAATTCCAAGGTCGCGGTGAAATCCGCGGCCTGGATATGAGTCCATTCGCCGAGCTTGATCGCACCGGTATCGCGGCAGTAGCGATCATGGAATTCGGCGGGGCTCAAACCGGCACTTTCGGCCCGCAGGCTCGCGGGGGCAGCGGTGATGAACGCGTGAGTATCAAGTGTGATTGTCATTGGACTAGGTCTTCCCGACTTCTTCCCAGAAATTGGCAGAGGTGACCAGCTCAAAAAAGTTTCAACGGCCGCAGCGAGGGGGCCGGTCCGGAATCAGACCCCGCTACGGCGAGGTACTACGAGTACGCGGTCAACAGCCACCGTCGCGGTGAGCGGAACAATCGCGGCGCGGTCGCGGATAGCGAGCGCTGCGTTGCGGCTGTTGGCGGTATTCGGCACGGCACCGAGCATAGGGGCAGACCCACGCATTGGCAACCATATTCGCATTCGACCCACGGGTAACTTTGTCGCAGGTCATCGGGTGTGTGGCGCGGGCCATACCGGCTAGCGCCGGGAAGCACAGCAACCAGTGTCTTGGAGCACAGCAACCATGCTCCCGGCCGTGGGCAACCACGGATGTCACAATGGGCAAACCTTGCCGAACGCGCGTTCCAACCCTTCGTGAACACACTCGGGAGAAGCACCGATGACCGATCCGAAAATCATGAGCACCATCAACCATCTATTCGGTTGTCACCGCACCTGTGTCCGGCAGACCGGCGAGTCGCTGGATTTGAGCGGCGATCACGCCGCGCGGGCGCATATCGCGCAGTTGATGGATTGCGCGGCCATCTGCCGCCTCACCGCCGACATTCTGGATCGGCGCTCGCCGTGGGCGCTGGAGCTGTGCGAACTCACCGCCAAGGTGTGCGCGGCGACCGCCGAGAGCTGTGAACAGCTGGACGAGAAGATCTGCGCGCGCACCTGCCGCGAAACCGCCGAGGTGCTAACAATTCTCGCGGCTCAGCTCGCGAACTGAGCCGCTCGGGCAAACTCCCGCCTCCGCGTTATCCGGCACCAGCCCCGTCATCCCGGCGCGTTTTTGGCCGGGATCCACACGATCGGCGCAGTACTGCTCGGTGTGGATCCCGGCCAAAAGCATGCCGGGATGACGGAGGTGGCCCGCCGGGATGGCAGACGAAGGCTCACCTGCCACGGCGTGCGACGACTCTGGTCGCCCTTCCTCTAATGCGCGGCGGAGTCCCAGCTGCGGCCGACGCCGACCGAGACCTCGAGCGGGACCGAGAGTTCGATGGCGTTCGACATGTGTTCGCGGGCAAGGGCTTCGAGTTGTTCGCGTTCGCCCGGGACGACCTCGAAGATGAGTTCGTCGTGGACCTGGAGCAGCATGCGGGATTTCAGCCCGGCATCGCGGATGGCGCGCTGGGTGTCGATCATCGCGACCTTGATGATGTCGGCCGCGGTGCCCTGGATCGGGGCGTTCAGCGCCATGCGCTCGGCCGCCTCGCGGCGCTGCCGGTTGGACGAATCCAGATCGGGCAGGTAGCGGCGGCGACCGAAGAGGGTTTCGGTGTAGCCGGTCTTGCGGGCCAATTCGACTGCCTCGCGCAGGTATTCGCGAATCGCGCCGAAGCGTTCGAAGTAGACGTCCATCTGCGCCTTTGCCTCTTCGGCGCTGATCTTCAACTGCTGGGACAGACCGTAGGCGGACAGACCGTACGCCAGGCCGTAGGACATGGCCTTGATGCGGCGGCGCATTTCGGCGTCGACCTCGGTGATCGGGATGTCGAATGCCTTGGAGGCCACGAAGTTGTGCAGATCCTCGCCGGAGTTGAAGGCCTCGATCAGGCCCTCGTCCTTGGAAAGGTGCGCCATGATGCGCATTTCGATCTGGCTGTAGTCCGCGGTCATGAGCGATTCGAAACCCGGTCCCACCACGAAGGTGTCGCGAATGCGGCGGCCCATATCGGTGCGGATCGGAATGTTCTGCAGGTTCGGCTCGGTCGAGGACAGGCGGCCGGTGGCGGCGACGGTCTGGTTGAACGTGGTGTGAATGCGGCCGTCATCGGCGATGGATTTGAGCAGGCCGTCGACCGTCACCTTCAGGCGGGTCGCGTCGCGGTGTTCGAGCAGATGTTGCAGGAACGGGTGCTGGGTCTTCTCGTAAAGCCCTTCCAGCGCATCGGCATCGGTGGTGTAACCGGTCTTGGTGCGCTTGGTCTTGGGCATATCGAGTTCGTCGAACAGCACCACCTGGAGCTGTTTGGGCGAGCCCAGATTGATCTGCTTGCCGATCACGCCGTACGCGTTGTTGGCGGCCTCGGCCACCCGGTCGGCGAATTCGCGTTGCAGCTCTTCCAATTGGGTGGAGTCGACGGCGATGCCGGCGGCTTCCAGATCGGCGAGCACGCTCAGCAGCGGCAGTTCCATATCGCCGAGCAGCGCGGTGGATTCGATGTTCTCGAGTTCGGTGTCGAAGGCGTCGGCGAGGTCGTACACCGCACGCGCGCGCAGCATTTCGGCCTTGGCGATTTCCTCGTCGGCCTGATCCTCGTCGTCGAGCAGGGACAGCTGGGTTTCCCCGGCGTCCTCGACGCGGAGTTCGCGGCTCAGGTAGCGCAGTGACAGGTCGTCCAGATTGAACGTGCGCTGGCCGGGGCGCACCAGGTAGGCGGCGAGCGCGGTATCGCTGCTGAGCCCGCCCAGCGTCCAGCCACGGCCGCGTAGCGCGTGCATGGCGGACTTGGCCTCGTGTACGGCCTTGAAGGTCTCCGGATCGGCGAGCCAGGCGCCCAGCGCCGCTTCGTCTTCCGGGGTGAGGATGTGCACGTCCAGGTACGCGCCCTCGCCATCGGCGGCGGCCAGCGCGATGGCCTTCACGTCCCCGTGTACCGGACTGCCCACGCCGACCACCGAAAGTCCGTGGCGGACACCGGCCTTCGCATGCTCGGCGAGCCAGTCCGGGACCGCGCCGGGAGTCAGTGCGGCGCCGCTGATCTCGAAGCCGGCCTCGGCCTCGGGCTCGACGGGCGCAAGGGTGTCGAACAGCCGATCGCGCAGCACCCGGAATTCCAGCTCGTCGAACAGGCGGTGGATCTTGTCCCGATCCCACGGCTGCATCGCCAGCTGATCCGGGGTGTACGGCAGCGGCACCTCACGGACCATCTCGGTCAGCTGCCGGTTGAGCAGCACGCTGGACAGGTTGGCGCGCAAGGCATCTCCGACCTTGCCCTTGACCGTGTCGACCTTGTCCACGAGTTCGGTGAGATTGCCGTATTCGCGAATCCACTTGGTGGCGGTCTTCTCCCCCACGCCGGGAATGCCGGGCAGATTGTCACTCGGGTCGCCGCGCAGCGCCGCGAAATCCGGATACTGCGCCGGGGTGAGCCCGTACTTCTCCTCCACCGCCGCCGGGGTGAACCGGGTCAGCTCGGAGACGCCCTTCTTCGGGTACAGCACGGTGACGTTGTCGTTGACCAATTGCAGCGAATCGCGGTCGCCGGTGACGACGAGCACCCGGAACCCCTGCGGCACCGCCTGCGTCACCAGGGTGGCGATCACATCGTCGGCCTCGTACCCGTCGATGGCCATCACCGGAATGCCCAGCGCTCCCAGCACTTCCTGGGTGGTCTCCACCTGCCCCCGGAACTCGTCCGGCGTGGCCGAGCGATTCGCCTTGTACTCCGGATACGCCTCGGTACGGAAGGTCTTGCGGCTCACATCGAACGCCGCCGCCACATGCGTGGGCTTCTCGTCCCGCAGCAGGTTGATCAGCATGGCGGTGAACCCGTACACCGCATTGGTGGTCTGCCCGCTCGCCGTCTTGAAATTCTCCGCTGGCAGGGCGAAGAAGGCGCGATACGCCAGCGAATGCCCATCCAGCAGCAGCAACGTGGGCTGCTCGGTGGACGCGGCAGGTGCGGACACGGCGCTCGGCCGTTGATCGGTAGAGGCAGGGGTCACGGCACAGAGTCTAGGGACGTGCACCGACACGTGCGGGAACCGGGCGCGATCGCCGCGTCACGGCCGCCGAATCGCCGCCGCCGGGGCCGAATCTCCGCAGGCAGCGGCGCTGCCACAAATCGATTTCCGGGACGGGCACCCCGGCTGATAATCTTGCCGCGCACGACAAAGGGGCGTAGCTCAATTGGCAGAGCAGCGGTCTCCAAAACCGCAGGTTGCAGGTTCAAGTCCTGTCGCCCCTGCAAGAATCGGGCCGGTCATTCACGTGATGACCGGCCCGAATGCTTTCTCGGACAGGGTGTTACGGCACGCTCGCCGGGATATGGCCTAGTGCGGGACGCGGGCGGCGGGAATCGGCAGGCCCGCGATACCTGCGGTGCCGGACAGCAGCGCGCCCGCCGTGGTGACGACCATCGTCGTATCGGCGAACGCCACCGAGGAGACGAAGGCGTCCGGGACGTCGATGATCTCGTCGAGGGTGCCGTCGGGATGGAAGCGGGCTATACCGCCGCCGCTGCCCAGGGCCACCCAGACGCCGCCTTCGACGTCCACCGCCAAACCGTCGCATTCACCGCGCGGTGCGGTCGCGAAGATGTCGGAACCGCCGTCGCGCACCGCCCGGACGCGACCGGCGGCGTACTCGGAGATATAGATGGTGCGACCGTCCGGTGAGTGGCCGATTCCATTGGGCCACAACAGATCCGACTCGACCACGGATATCGCGCCGGAGGCGTCGAGCCGCAGCACCTCGCTGGGTGTCGCGGGCTCGCCGCGCGACGGACGATGCCGCAGGACGCCGACCAGGAGCGCGCCGTCGCGGTCGACGGTGACATCGTTGTATCCGGTCGACCCGGGGACGGACAACACCGGCACCGGATCGGACTTCCCGTCGTACGCGATGACATCGCGTCCGGTCACCAGCAGGCCGCCGTCGGCATGGTGTGCCAGCCCGCCGATTCCGCGACGGGCGGGCAGCACCGTGCCGACCGCGCCGTCGCGGAATTCGAAAACGCCCCCGGCGCCGACATTGACGAACAGGATCGAGCCGTCCGACGCCGGGCGCGGCGCTTCGAGCAGACCGTCCATCTCATGTATCACCCGCAACATAGGGCGTTCCTACCGCATCGAGTGCCGGTGCGGTAGTCAGCCCACGCCGAGATACGCGGACTTCACCGCCGGATCGTGCAGCAGTTCCCGGCCGGTGCCCATCTTGGTGACCTCACCGGTCTCCAGGATGTACGCGCGGTCGCTGCGGGTCAGGGCCTGCTGGGCGTTCTGCTCGACCAGCAGCACCGTGGTGCCCTGCGCGTTGATATCGGCGATGATGCGGAAGATCTGCTGAATCACCATGGGGGCCAAGCCCATCGACGGTTCATCGAGCAGCAGCAGTTTGGGGCGGGCCATGAGCGAGCGGGCGATCGCGACCATCTGCTGTTCACCGCCGGACAGGGTGCCGCCGGTCTGCTTCTGCCGTTCCTTGACGCGCGGGAACAGCGTGAAGATCCATTCCAGGGTCTGGTTGTAGTCGGCCTTGTTCTTGAATGGGCGTGAGTAGCAACCCATATCGAGATTTTCCTGGACCGTCATACCCGGGAACACCCCGCGCCCCTCGGGCGCTTGAATCAGCCCCAGACCGACGCGATCGTGCGCCTTGACCCGGGTGATGTCCTTGCCCTCGAACAGGATTCGGCCGCCCGAGAGCGGCAGCAGACCGGACAGCGCGCGCATGGTGGTGGTCTTGCCCGCACCGTTCGCGCCCAGCAGGGTCACCAGCTCACCCTGTGCGACGGTGAGCGAAATACCGTGCAGCGCTTGGATTCTGCCGTAGTTGACGACCATATCGTCGACCTGGAGCAGCGCCTCGGGTTGGGACGGATTCGGCGGTGCCGGGTTCGGCGCGGTCATCCGAGGTCACCCACTTCCTCATCGGGCACGCCGAGGTAGGCGGCAATCACCTTGGGGTCCTCACGAATCTGCGTCGGCAATCCGTCGGCGATCTTCCGGCCGAATTCCAGCACCACGATGCGATCGGTCACACCCATGACCAGGCGCATATCGTGCTCGATCAGCAGCACGGTGAAACCGTCGTCGCGGATCTTGCGGATCAGGTCCATGAGCGCGGCTTTCTCGCTCGGATTGAAGCCCGCGGCGGGCTCATCCAGGCACAGCAGCTTCGGCTCGGTCGCCAGCGCGCGGGCGATCTCCAGGCGGCGCTGATCACCGTAGGAGAGGTTGCGCGCCTTCTCCACCGCGCGCGGGGCGATGCCGACGAATTCCAGCAGCGCCATTCCGCGTTCGACCGCGTCCTTCTCCTCGCGGCGATGGCGGGCGGTGCGGAACACCGCGCCCGGCACCGAGGTGTGGTGCCGCGCATCGGTTCCCACCACCACGTTCTCCAACGCCGTCATCTCCGCGAACAAGCGAATGTTCTGGAAGGTGCGGGCGATGCCGAGCCGGGTGATCTCATTGCGTTTGGATTTGGTGAGCGGTCGGCCGTCGAAACTCACCGTGCCCGAGGTGGGCCGGTACACGCCGGTGATGGCGTTGAAGCACGTCGTCTTGCCCGCGCCATTGGGCCCGATCATGCCCAGGATCTCACCGCGCCGAATGTCGAAGGTGACATTGTCCAATGCGGTGAGGCCGCCGAATTTGACGGTCAGGCCCTCGGCGCGCAGCAGCGGCGCGCCCACCTCGGTCTCGATATCGCGGTGCGGCGCAACCACATCCGCGACCACTTCGGGATCCTTGTAGACCGGCAGCACCTCGGTGACATCGAGGGTGCCCGCACTCGGTTCGGCCTCGGCGGAGGTGTATCCGGCGGCCATATCGTCATTGTCGAATAGCGCGCCGCCACCCGGCCCGGTCATCGCACCCCTCCAGTTGTCTCCCCGGGGGTGCGGTGCACCGCGCGATATACCGTGCGCCCGTAGGCGAGCAGTTTCTGCCGCACCGGGAACAGGCCCTGCGGGCGGAAGATCATGACGACCACCAGTGCGACACCGTAGAAGAGATATTTGTACTCGCCGAGCGATTGCCCGCCGACATTCACCGACATGAAACGGTTCGGCAGATACACGATCAGGAACGCGCCGACGATGACACCCAGTTTATTGCCCTGACCGCCGATCACCACCGCGCACAGGAACAGCATCGAATTGATGATGTTGAATCCGGTCGGATTGATGAACTGCACCTGACCCGCGTACAGCGCACCGGACATACCGCCGATGCCCGCGCCGATCATGAACGCCCACAGTTTGAATTTGAAGGTGGGCACGCCCATCATCTCGGCGACATCCTCGTCCTCGCGAATGGCGACGAACGCGCGGCCGACGCGGCTGCGCTCCAGATTGCCGACGATGAGCAGAATGATGATCACGAACGCCATGCCCATCCAGAACCACCAGGCTCCGGAATTGGCGCGGTCCAACAGGTTTCCGCTGTTCTTGTCGCCGAGATTGCCGGACGAGAAATGCCCGCCGGGATTGGCTTCGGTACCGCCGACATGCGGATAGGCGATACGGGAGAGCCCGAGGCTGCCATTGGTGATATCGCCCAGATTCTCGGCGAGCAGGCGCACGATCTCACCGAAACCGAGCGTCACGATGGCGAGGTAATCGCCGCGCAGGCGCAGCGTCGGGGTGCCCAGGATCAGACCCGAGACCGCGGTGACCGCGATCGCCAGCGGAACACAGATGACCCACGCCCAACCGGGTTTCAACCAGCCATCGGTTTGATTCCACGGACTGTTCGGACTGGTGAGCAGGCCGACCGTGTACGCGCCGACCGCGTAGAAGCCGACATAGCCGAGATCGAGCAGACCCGCTTGGCCGACAACGACATTCAGGCCGACCGCGATCAGCGCCGTCATGGCGAACTGCGCCATGACACCGGAGAAACTGGTGCCCGGGGTGTCGATGATCGGCGGCGGGAAAAGCGGGAGCAGGGCCAGCAGAATGATCGCCGGCACGCCTACGCCCCACTGTGCGGGCCGGGAAAGTCCGGCCCACCAGGTGCGCAATTGATCGCCCACACCGCGTTTCACCGGACCCTCGGCGACCGGCGGCTGAATTCCGCGCTGCTCGGGGCTGGGACTTTTCGCCATATTCGTCATACCCGCGCCCTCCCCAGACTCTCACCGAGAATGCCGGTGGGGCGGAACATGAGTACGGCCACCAGCACCACGAACGCGACGACATCGCGCCACTGATTGCCGAACAGAATCTGGCCGTAATTCTCCGCGAGGCCGAGCAGCAGACCGCCCAGCAGCGCGCCGCGCAGATTGCCGATACCGCCGAGCACCGCGGCGCTGAATGCCTTGATGCCCAGGATGAATCCACCCGAGGAGATGATGCCGCCGGGAATCTTCAACGTGTACAGCAGTGCCGCCGCACCCGCCAGCAGACCGCCCAGCAGGAACGTCAGGGTGATGATCCGCTCCCGCGAAACGCCCATCAGCGTCGCGGTATCGGGATCCTGCGCGACCGCGCGAATACCGCGGCCGAATTTCGTTCTGTTGATGAGGATTTCGGTGACGGCCGCGAGCACCACCGCGGAAATGATGATCACGAGAGTCACATTGCTGACCGCCGCGCCGAAAATCGTGAACTGGGTGGAATCGCGCACCAGCGTGATCGGCTGCTGCGCGGTACTGCCACCGAGCGGAGTCGACATACCCTGGGTGAGTTTGGGCAGTACGTATTGCACGGACTGCTCGATCACGAAGGACATGCCGATCGCGGTGATCAGGAAGATCAGTGGTTTCGCCCCGCGTTTACGCAGCGGGCGATAGGCGACCCGTTCCAGGCCGACCGCCGCGCCACCGGACACCAACATGCCGAACAGCATGGCCGCGGACAGATATACGACGGTGAGAACGACGCCTTCGTGATAGACGTTTCCGCTGGGCGCGAATCCGAGCAGCATGAGCCCGACGTATTGGCCGAACATGCCCAGCATGAAAATTGAGGAGTGCGCGAAATTGATCAGCCGGAGTACACCGTAAACCAGGGTGTAACCGACTGCGACCAGCGCGTAGATCGAGCCATACGCCAAGCCGTCCACCGTGAGCCGCCAGAATTGGTCGACCACGCCGGAGACGTTGAATTCGATGGACCCGTTGGCTAGCAGAGCCGCATCGGCCAGGACGGATAAAGACATTCAATACTCTCGCCGTAGAGGAAGCGGCGCGTGCCGAACGGGTTTGTGACCCGCCGTATTACCGGCACGCGCCGCTCCAGAGTCGGTGACTACTTGACTTCGTACATCCAGATCAGGGCGTTCGACAGCTCGCCCGTATCGCCCCACTTGTACTCACGGGCCAGGCCCTGGCCCTGGTAGGTCTTGACGTACGAGACCAGATCGGCGCGGTTGGTCTTACCGGCGGCGATGCCCTTGAGCACGATCGTGGTCAGGTCGTAGCCCTCGGTCGAGTAGGTGCCGGCGTCGAAACCGTTGAACGCCTTGTAATCCGTGGCGAACTTATCGGGCGCGGGACCACACGGGCAGGACAGCAGCGAGCCCTTGGACGCGTCACCCGCCTGCTTGGTGAATTCGACGTCCTTGGTGCCGTCATCGGAGATGAAGGTCGCGGTCACGCCGCCGGTGCGCAGCGCGCGCACGAACGGGGACGCCTCGGCGTAGTAGCCCGCATAGAAAATGGCATCCGGCTTGGCGGATGCCATCTTGGAGACCGCGGCGGAGAAGTCCTTGTCACCGGCCTTCACCTGGGTGGCACAGCTGGAATCGGCGATCGAGCCGAGACCCTCGGTGAGCGTCTTGGCAAGGCCCGTACCGTAATCCGAGTTGTCCTGGACGACGCAGATCTTCTTGTACTTGCCGGTGCCGGCGAGGTACTTGGCGACCGCCGGACCCTGTACGCCGTCATTACCGAGGCCGCGGAAGAAGGTCTTCCAGCCGTTGGTGGTGAGGCTGACATTGGTGGCGGACGGGGTCAGCGACAGCAGACCCGCATCGCTGACGACCTGGCCGGTCGCCTTGGTCTCACCCGAGAAGGTCGGGCCGATCATGGCGACGATGGACGAATCGTTGATGATCGTCGGAATGACCTGGGTGGCCTTCTGCGGGTCACCTTCGGTGTCGAATTCCTTGACCGCCACCTGGCAGTTCGGATTCGCCTTGTTGTGCTGGTCCAGCGCGAGCTTCACACCGCGCACGATGTTCAGGCCGAGATTGGCGTTCGGGCCGGTCAGCGGTCCGGACATGGCAATCGTCTGCGGCGCGCACTTGTCGTTGCCGTCGCTGGCGGGATTGGCCGCGGCCGTGTTGTCGGCGCTGGCTACTTCCTTACCGTCCTTGTCGATCTGGACAAGTGGCGCAATGGTCAGGCTGCTGTTGTTGTCTCCACTGGTACCGGCATTATCAGTGGACTTGCTGCCGCAACCGGCAGCGCTGAGCGCGAGTACTGCCGCAGCTCCGATGACCACCGCGCGCGCCATGCGGCTGCGCGGTTTCGTCACTGAACCAAGCACGATTCACCTCTATGTTCTGTGCTCCCCCGGCTCGCCGAGGAGGGCCGCCCCATCGATCGGCCCGGACAGAACATATCCCCGCCAGGTTAGGTCCGCATCACATTCGGATCATTCATGTGACATCGCAACAAACGAAAGAGCCCCTCGTGTTACCGGTGGGTTAATTGCGCTGGCGCATTTCCGGCAACAGAGGGGCAATGTTCGGGCAATCGCTGCCTACTTGGGCGCGAGATTCTCCAGTACGACCTCCGCGACCGCCTTCATCGTGGTGCGACGGTCCATTGCGGTGCGCTGAATCCACTTGAATGCCTGCGGTTCCGAGAGGCCCTGGGTCTGCATGAGCACACCTTTGGCACGCTCGACGAGCTTGCGGGTCTCCAAACGGTCCGACAGATTCGCGACTTCGCTTTCCAGCGCGGCGATCTCGTGGAAGCGGCTGGCGGCCAATTCGATGGCGGGCACCAGATCGGACTTCGTGAACGGCTTCACCAGATAGGCCATCGCGCCCGCGTCGCGCGCCCGCTCGACCAGATCGCGCTGACTGAACGCGGTCAGAATGACCACCGGCGCAAGACGTTTCGAGGCGATCTCGGCGGCAGCGTCTATTCCGTCGCGGCGCGGCATCTTCACATCCATGATCACCAGATCCGGACGCAGCTCCTCGGCGAGCTCCACGGCCTGCTGACCGTCCCCCGCCTCACCCACCACGTGATAACCCTCTTCCGAGAGCATCTCCACCAGGTCCATCCGGATGAGCGCCTCGTCTTCGGCAACCACCACCCGCTTGGGGGCCGATGCCGCGGCATCCTTCTTCGAACCGCCCCCTGCTGTCGTTCCCATAGATGAACCCCTGTCGCTCCGATATACCAACACCCGACGTACATCGGTCCGAAGCCACCCTCGACGGATCGGCACGTACCCGAGTACCCAAAGAGTACCGTCCGTCCCCCGCCACAACCCACGTACCCAGCGCAAACCGACCAGTATCACAACCGTGTCATTCTCACCCCCACCCTCCCGAGCCCCGGTTAGGTCATCCACCCCACCACCCGCTATAGTTCCAACGCGGTGCGCCGAGTTGGCGGAATAGGCAGACGCGACGGTCTCAAAAACCGTTGTCCGAAAGGACGTGTGGGTTCGATTCCCACACTCGGCACCAAAATGGAGGGCTGTTCCGAACACTCGGAACAGCCCTCCACTCATTCGCCCCATAGGGCATGTGCACAGTGGGTCAGGAGAGTTCAGGCTGCGGCGGCGGAGGCAGCAACACGTCCCTTACCGGTCGTCCGCCACCGGTGAGGCTCCCCCGAACGCCGAGGTCCTTCCTCGCCGCATCATGGAACACATTGATCGCCTGGAAGACAGCTCGAAAGTCTACCAACCAGTCCTCGTAAGACCCGGCGACCTCGCCCCGCGCCCGCCAAATCAGGCCCTCGGCAGTGGCGTTCAGGTCGTGAGCGGTCTCCACGACATCCTCACCACCGAGCAGCATGACGCGTTCGAACGCTCGACTTCTCACCTTCACAGCTTCCGTCAGTGCCGCAAGCAACTCTTGCTCTGGTAGCGCCCCGGTGCGCTGCCCTTCCCTTCGATATCCCTCGTACAGCACCAATGCCGCCGAAACGCTCGCGCGGACCTTATCGACATAGTTCTCGTAGGCATCGAGCTTCTTCACATCCCACCGGGTGGAAAGCTCGTACTGATTGCGTTGCCGCGTAAGCAGATAGGTGGCGAAATACGTTGCCGTCGCACCCAGCAACACCGCGCCGATAGTGACCAACTGACTGACCATGCGCTCCCCCGGAAGCCGAACCTGACGCCAGCCTATGCGCCGAACCTCTTGTGATGCAGTTTCTTTCAGTCCAAGGATGAATGGGCATCGCCTAGATACGCTGCCGCGGTTCGCTTGCGCGGACACGGCGGCTCACATGAAGCATGGATCTTCAAGATGCCACGGGCACGCTCGGGATTGATCGCGTACACGTAGCCCCTCTCACAGTCGTCGCAAACCCAGTTCGTCACGCGGACCCGCGCTCCGCCGACCGAGAAGTCGGCCGCATCCCACCGCTCACCCGATTGAGGAGTGCGCTCACCTTCCATCACTCAACCCCCTTGCGCCTGTTGCGATTTAAGAACAGCCAGCAGATAGAACCAGCTCTATTGGACCAGTATCATCCCATTGAGTCAATAGAGCTGGCTTTATATGGCCGGACGCGTAGATTACATGGTTACGGCTACCCTTAACAGCGGCTACCTCAGGACAATGACGAGAGGGCTCCCCGATGAGCACGACCGGATACCGCGAACTGGCGGCGCGCCTACGGGACTCCATTCAGCGGGGCGAGTACGGCCCCGGCGCGAACCTGCCGAAGCAGCAGGAGTTGGCGGAACAGTTCGGCGTCAACATCAAGACTGTTCGCCAAGCAGTTGGGCTACTCGAAGCAGAGGGCCTGGTCACCGCGATCAGGCGCCGAGGGACTGTGGTTCGCGAACGGCCACCGATGAAACGCCTTGGTGTCGAACGTTATTCGAAGCAGAAGTGGAAGTACGGAGACACGGTTGCGTTCATCGCCGACCGCGAGGCATCCGGTCGGCCGTGGAATCGCACCGACCAGACGCAGACCGTAGCGCTCGTCGAGGCGGACGCGGAGGTCGCCGAGGCGTTCGGCCTCGAACCAGGCGCGCACGTATTCGAACGCGCCCGGACGGTCCGCGACTCCGGTCAACCGACACACACGCTCACAAGCTATTACGTTCCCGAGCACGTGGAAGGCACGCCGCTCGTGGATCCGACGCCCGGCCCGGCCGGTCCCGGCGGCGGGTTCGCTGTACTCACGCTGCAGGGCTACGAACCCGACCACATATCCGAAACCGTCTGCGGGCGTATGCCAACCCCTGAAGAGTCCAAGGTTCTCGAACTCCCCGCTGGTGAGCCGGTGATGATTCTGAAGCGGCGAACCTATACCGCCAACGACGTTCTTATCGAGTTCGCCAGAGGTGTCCACGCCGCCTCCCGATTCGCATGGACCTACGACTTCAAGCTTCCCGAGTAAGGAGAGCCGTGCCTACAACGACCATCGCGGATGATCTCCGTGGCGATGTCGAAACCCTTTGGGACTACAGCCAAATGCATCACGAGCCGAAGCCGGTGGATCTCGGGATCGGTCTCGGAAGCCATGATCCAGATGTGCCGGTCTACACGACGGAGTTGTACCACCGTGGACTCTTTCCGACGATTGTGTTCACCGGAGCCAACGCACCCGGCACGGTCGAGGCGTTTCCACGAGGCGAGGCTGTCCACTTCCGCGATCGCGCTCTCGAACTCGGCGTGCCGGACAGCGCGATCCTCGTCGAACCCGAGGCGACCAACACCGGCGAGAACATCGATTTCACACGTGCACTCATCGAAGAGCACACGGCCCTGGGACCAATCCGCACCGTCCTGCTGATCTCCCGCCCCTACCAGCAGCGCCGGAGCTATGCGATATGCCGAAAGCGTTGGCCCGGAGTCGAAGTGACGTGTGCCGCGCGCCCACTCCCCCTCGATGAGTACGTCGCTCGAATCGGCGACGCCAATCGGGTGATCAACATGCTGGTTGGCGACACCCAGCGCCTCTGGGTCTACCCGGCCAATGGCTGGGCAATCGAGCAACCGATACCCACCGCCGTACGAAAAGCCTTCGCCTGCTTGGTAGCCGCTGGATTCAGCGCGCGGCTACTGCCCGAGTGAGATGACTTTGTCGATATCGCGCATCCGAACGGGCATTGTCAGGAGGCTTCCTTACGCGCCCGCTTGGTGTTGAACCGGACAGCCCAACGGCGCACTTCGGCCTCATGCTTCGCGTGGACCTCCACGATCAACTGCTCACCCACCGTATTCTCCACAAGTACGAACAGGCGGCGATCTTCGACGGTCTTCTTCGCACCGAGGCCCGCCGCGATCGCGCCGACCGGGCCGAAGAGCAATCCACCGGCGGCAATTCGTGTCACGGTCGCACGCTTGACCAGCGCACCGGAGGATTCGACGGAAGCTCGCGCGCCAGCTGCCGAGATCGGCTCCTGTCCCGGAGCACTCACCATGCCTCGTGAAATCCTGATACCGGGATCGGCTTCCCGCTGCGTCTGAAGCGCTTTGGCCTCTGCCGAACGTTGCCCGTGAGCCTTGTACTCCGGTGATGTACCGAACAGGACGATTCCGGGAAAGAAGATCAAGAGCGCCGGAACACCGAAGGCAGGCCCACCCCAGATCGCGCAAATGCCCAGCAGAATTGCGATCAGTAACAAGACCGTTCCGACGTTCCCCGCAACCGACGTCTCGGTACTCGCATCCTTGCCAGCCATACCCGCCCCACACACTTCGATCATTGTGACGACACCACTGAAGATGCCGGACACTGTTTGCCTGTGAACGAGTCTTCTTCAGACAGACAACTTTTGGCAAATCACCTGAAGCGCCGTGAGCCGAGTGGGCGGCATGACGCTGCCCAAGTAGTCACCGGATTCGACCGCCGACCGCTCCCCGAATGAGTGACATGCGGAGCAGCTCGGTGGACAGGTGGGCACGTATTGGACAGAACAGGGCAGGGCCGGTGACAACCGGCCCTGCCGTACCGCTCCGTTTGGGTCAGTACTGGCCGCAGGTGTCGACGACCTGGGAGAGCTTGTTGCCGAATTCGGCGTTGGTGTCGGCGCTCACGCCCATTTGCTGCTGCTGGGCGATGAGGTTCTGGAATGCGGTGCGGCGCTGGTCGACCGGCTGGTCGTAGGCGTTCTTGATGGCGGACTTCTGAGCGGGGGCGGCGTCGAGCTGGGCCGCGGTCTCCGGGGAGACCTTGTGCAGGGCGGAGTCGATCTGGGCGAAGGAGCAGCTCGAGGTCAGGAGCGGCTCGATATCGCTCATCGGGTCGGCGGCGGCGGGACCCGCCAGCGCGATCGCGGCGAAACCGGTGGTCGCGATCGCGACCGCAAACCGCGCACTGATCAACCTCATGTAGGACCGGCCTTTCGAAGTAGCTGGATCGACATGGACAAACCGACCCCTCGGGATGGGGTCGGCCACAAGGGGTATCGGAGCCGATCGGGCCGTGGCTTGGTCGGCTCGGGAAGTTTCGGCGCGATACCGAAAATCGGTCCCATATGGGCGATTTGGGCGGACTCCGGCGAATTTGTCGGAGGGCGCGGGCATGATCGGACGCCGTGGGGAGTGAAAGAACCGATATGGCAACGCCTTCGAAGCACGCGGTGGATGTCGAGGATGTGTGGCGGGTGTCCGCCGCATGGCTGGCCGGCGCGGAACCGTTTCGCGGGATCAACGCACCACCGCCGCGGGAGATCGACCCGGGGGCGACGGAGGCATTGTTCGAGATACTCGATATTCGCAGCGGGCTCATCGCGGACGTGCTCGAGGCGACCCGGGCGGCGGGTCTGGATGAGCTCGCCGACGCGGCGCACGAGTACGTGCGGGATCCCGGGGGCGAGGTATCTCCGATCGGGGCCGCGGCCATCTGGGTGATCGCGCACTATGAGTATCGGTTCTGCTGCGGATCGACCTCCGAGCACTGGCAGCATGCCGAGATCGATCTGACTCCGGTATTCATCGACAGCTGGATCAGCGAACACGGTCTGGCGTTCGCGGCCGCCGCAGCTGTTCATCGGTCCGGGATGACGGCTCGTCAGGTATACCCCGATACGGGCCAGCGGACCATGGCCCTCGAACCCCTGGACCCGGCAGCGGGCGGCGTCGGCGGACGTGGGGATGTGGCGGAACAACTGCGCGCGATAGTGGCGGCCGCGCCCGAGGCCGACCATCGCGAAGTGGTGCAGCGGCTCGCACTGCTGCGGTCCGAACCCGGGACGGATTGGGCCAGACTCACGACCTCCTATCTGCTTCCGGAACAACAGGATTGGGTCGAGGTCGATCTCGCGCTACCTGGACTCGGAAACTCCCCGGCGGCAGCGCGATTGCTCAGCTCACTCACCACCGCAACCCAGTACAACCGGTTCGCGGCAACCGCGATGTATCTCTACACCCGCGATGAACACCTGTTCAATATGCTGACGCAGATCGGACCGCGGACCACGCCCGTAATCGTGCGCAGGCTCGCCGAGGCGGTCCGCGGGGCCAACCCGCGGCTCATACGAACCATGTCGGCCATTCTGGCCGAACTACCCACCGACGAAGCCTTTCAGGGACTGGTCGATCACGCTTCTCACGATGAGGTCGACAAGGCGTTGGCGCAGGCCATGATTCGATATCCACGGCGGGCAATCCGAGTGCTGTCCCGCAGCGCCGCCCGCACCGGGGCACCCGCGGTCGTGCATCGGCTCAGACTGCATGCGCATATCCATCCCGAACTGGTGGGCGAACCCGGGCATTTCGATCCCGACGCACTGCCACTGCTGGGACGGGCAGGGAACCGGGTCGACGCGCAGGCGGCCGACCTGCCGATGATCCTGACCGCGCCACCGTGGGCCAAGCCGCGGAAGAAGACCGTTCCACCCGGTCCGGTATCCGCGAAGGTTCCGGCCGTGCCGGCATGGATTGTTCCCACGCTGCTGCCACAACTCGCCCTGCGCGATGCCGAGACCGCACTTCCGGAATTCGCTGTCGCACACCTGATCCGAATACTGGCGGCGTCCGGAACCACCGGTAATCACGTCGGGCTGATCGAAGCCACCGAACCAATCGACCGGAAGTCACTGACGGAGTTCGTCTGGGCCCTGTTCGAAACCTGGCATTTCGAGCACTATCCCGCCAAGAGCGGCTGGGTGCTGCACGCACTGGGACAGTTCGGCGATGACGAGACCATCAATCGATTGGCCCCCTACGTGAAAGCGTGGATCTACCGCACCGCATCGGCACGCGCGACCGCCGGATTGAACGTGATCGCCACGATCGGTGGCGCGACGGCCGTGCAGGAGTTGCGCACGATCGCACGCGAAACGCGTTACAGCGCACTGGGTCGGCGGGCCGGGGCGATTGCAGAGACGGCTGCGGCAGCACTGTAGCTCAGGATTACCTCGCGCTTCGCCGCGATCGGAATCCCGCCAGGCTACGGGGCGGACGATGGACTGTCGGTGCGCACGATCTCACGCGAAGATACTGCGCCGGAAGGCTTTTCGCCGAGCAACAGGCACGTGATAACCCGGTAGACCAGAACCGCGGGAATCACGGTCAGCAGCGCTACCCGCAGGACTACCTCCAGCGCGGCAATTGCCAAGTAGGGCAAGCTCATACCCGCGGGGGAACCGAAGCCGTGAGTTGCCGAGAGCGCGACCAGGATCGGGCGCAGGACCAGGTACGCGAGCACCAGGATGGGCAGGCGAAGAAGTCGCCACGCCGGACGCAGACGCGGAGGGATGCGGAAATTCATCAGAGTGGCTCCCAAGCCGGTGGTACGAAGTTCATCGGGCGTGTCCCAGCCGCGGGCGCGGAGGCTCATCAGGCCAGTTCGCTCGGCGGGGGGACGGAGGCTCATTGGGCCAGCTCCGGGCCGGAGGTGAGGAAGGCGAGGAGGAGGGCGTTGCCGGTGGCGCCGGCGGTGGTGAAGCGGAGGCGGGAGTCGGTGCGGAGGGGGAAGCCTAGGAGGTCGGCGGTGCGGAAGACTCGGGTGAAGACCGCGCGATTCTCGAAGGCGTGGGCGGGGGCGAGGGCGAAACTGGTGGCAGAGACCGAGATTCCGAGGATTACCGGGCCGCTGTCTATATCGCCGGCTCCGCTGTAGCCGCTGCCGTATTCGTGAATTGCGCTGAAGCCGAAGAGTTTTCGTTCCTGGCGGAACATTCTGTCGGCGAGCTCCTTCGCCAGGGAGCGGTCGGCGAAGCCCGCGAAGTAGGCGGCCAGGCCGGTGCCGGAGGAGCGTGGGGCGTCGTGGGATTTGGCGTCGACGCCCATGCGTTGCACGACCAGGCCTGTGGCACGGTCGATTTGGACGGCGCGGACCTGTTGCGCCCAATGCGCCAGGACCGCCGAGTGGTCGACGCCGGTCGCGCGGCCGTGCACCGCGATGGCGGCCGCGACCGCCGCGATATCGGTGGGGTACGCCTCGCCGGGGAGCGTGTCCAGGAGGGCGGTCGGTGAGGCGAGCAGGCGGCGCTCATAGGAGGCGACCAGTGCGTCCTGCTTCGCCGCGAGATCGGCGGGGAACGCCGGATCGACCAGGCGCGCCATGCCGAGCGCCAAGGCCGGATAGGACAGGTACGCATGACCATTCGAGCCGTCGAGCACGGACATGCCGTCCTCACCGTGCCAGGCGGCGGTGAAGGTGGAACGCATTTCCGGGAGCAACGTCTTCGCGGCGGCACGGGTCGCGATGGGGGCGTAGCGATCTCGCCATTCGGGATGTGCGAGGCAGATCTGCGCCAACCCCTGCGCGGTCATCTGATGGGTGAGCAGACCCCACATATCGGTGAGTTCGCCGCCCTTACCGGTGGCGCGGAGTTGATCGTCCGCGGCTTCGAACGCCACCATTTCCTCGGCGAGTCCGCGCACCCGTCCCGCGTCGCCCCGAAACCAGGCATCGGCTTCACGCCCGCACCACCAGTTCGGCACCGCCACCGCGACCAGTGCCGCGACCACGAGCCCGAGCACCAGCACGATCGGCCGCCGAAACCTGTTCCGCGCGGTCGACCGATCGGGCTCGCGCGACGCTATCGCAGATCGCCGAAACCGGCCCTGGAACGCCTTAGGTCGCCTGAATTCACCCGGCTCCGACGGCTTTTCCATCCCGTCCGGCCCGGACCGTCGTTCGATTCCATCCGCCGCCGGTGCCGATTCGAACCCGTCCGGCGGCGTTGTGGCCCGCTCACCCGTTCCCGATGACGCTTGCGGCCGAACACGGTCCGCGTTGTCCCCACCCAAATCCATACCACACGGTACACAGCAAAGATACTCAGGCGAGTAGGGCTCGGACTATCCGATCCACGCTCGGGTGTGGGTCGAAATCTGTTGCCGGATAGGTCAATTGGTGCAGGGCGGCGCCATCGATGTATTTGACCAGGAGTGGGGTTGTGTCGGGTGGCGCGTCCGGAACCACCGCTCGCAGCATGGTGGCGATCCATTCGGTCAGGCGGGTGTGGCCGCGGAGTAGGACCGACTGGAGGGCGGGGGCGGTTTGAGATTCGAGGAAGAGGGCGTAGCGGGCGAGGGTGCGGGCGCGGTCGGTGGTGACGGCGTGGGTGAGCAGGGCGGCGAAGCCGTCGATCAGTTGGGGCAGCGTGCTGGGGGCGGCGATGCGGGTGACGGCTTCCCAATCGGCGTAGTCGCGTTCCTCGAGACGTTCGGCGATGCCCGCGAGCAGTGCCTCGCGGGTGCGGAAGTAGTTGGAGGCGGAGCCCGGGGGCATGCCGGCGAGTTCGTCGACCGCGCGATGGGTGAGTGCGCGCAGGCCGCGCGTACCCAGGAGTTCGATCGCGCCGTCGAGGATCAGCTCGCGTTTGGTGGGCATGCACGGATACTACATCGGTAGTTTTTTCACTACAGCAGTAGTAGCGTTCACGGCGTGCAGCGATCGGCCCGCAAGAGCCGATTCGGATCGAAGGGAAACGACATGCCCAAGGCGCTCATCATCGGCGGCGGAATCGGCGGACTGGCCACGGCCATCGCGTTCGATCGACAGGGCTGGGAGGTCGAGGTACTGGAGAAGGCCGCCGCGATCAAGGAGGTCGGCGCGGGACTATCCCTGTGGCCCAACGCCATTCGCGCACTCGACGCGCTCGGCCTGGGCGAGCGCGTGCGGGAGCGCGCCATCGAGGAGGGCTCGGCCGGTATCCGGAACAGCAAGGGCGCGTGGCTGTCCCGCGCCGATACCGAGACGATGCGGGCACGCTACGGCAACCCGATCATGATCCACCGCGCCGACCTGCTGGACATGCTGCGCGCGGCACTGCCACACAACGCGCTGCGCACCGGCATCACGGCGACCGAGGCGCGCCCCGACGGCACCGTCACCCATTCGCAGGGCACCTCCACCGGTGATGTGATCGTCGGAGCCGATGGCATCCACAGCGTCGCGCGCCGCGCGGTCTGCGGTGTGGTCGAACCCCGCTACAGCGGTTACACCGCGTGGCGAGTGGTGGTCTCCCCCACCACACCGGTCGGCGATCTGGGCGAAAGCTGGGGCCGCGGTGAGCGATTCGGCTACGCCGGACTCGCCGACGGCCGCGTCTACTGCTTCGCCACCGCGAACGCGCCCGCGGGCACCCCGAGCGGCGGCCTCGCCGAATTGCGCCGCCGCTTCGGCACCTGGCACGACCCGATCCCGAGCCTGCTCGCCGCGGCCGACGACTCCGCCGTCCTGCACAACGACATCTACGAACTCCCCGCGCTGACAACCTATGTGGCGGGCCGCATAGCCCTGATCGGCGACGCAGCCCACGCCATGACCCCGAATATGGGCCAGGGCGCATGCCAGGCTCTGGAGGACGCGGTGGTCCTGGCCCGCATCGCCGCCGCCGACGCAGACCTCACCCGCTACGACACCGAACGCCGACCCCGCACCCAGCTGATCGCCGCCCGCTCCGGCAGGATCGGCGCGGTCGGCCAACTCGCCTCGGCCCCGGCGGTATTCATCCGAAACGCCGTCCTACGCCTGCTGCCGGCATCGGCACAGTCCAAGGCCCTCGCGCCGGTGCTCGATTGGGAAGGCTGAGACGGCGCGGCCGCCGACTGCCTCAGGCGCTGCCCTCGGCGAAATCCTCGACCGCCGGCGGCACATCGTCGATGCCGCGGGTTTGCAGATCCGCCGAGGTGAACGTCAGGCTCGCGCGGCTGCCCGCGAGAATGCCGAGCAGCGCTTCGAGCATGTCCAGGTGGGCTTCTCGCGAGGACTGCATGAGCTTGTCGATGCGGCCCGAGGTCGCCAGCACCTGGCGGCCCTGATCGCCCGCGGCTTCCAGCGAACGCAGCAGCAGACCCGCCTCCTGCTGCCCGGAGGTGGGGGTGCGCTGGGCGAGCAGGGAGTTCACGGTACGTTTGAAGTGCATGAACAGAACTGTGCCGCGCGGGATTTCAACCATCTGTCCCATTTCCAGGGTCAGGCTGTAGAGGTCTTCCAGGCCGCTCAGTAATCGTTCGCGGTATTTGCGCAGGGCCGCGTTGTAGGCGGTGTTCTCCTGGATGTAGCCACCGATCGGATCGGACCAGTTCGCCTGTGCCAGTACATAGATTTCGGCCAGATCGCGTAGGTGGTAGGTGCGCGGGGCGGCGACGGTTTCGGAGCTCACCACCGGACAGTATCCGGGCCGGTGCTGGTCCCGCACGGCATTAGAACGACTCACAGTTCGGATGCGAACCGGCGTGGCGAACCGATGGGCCGGATGCGGCTTTTGCCCCGATGACGGTGCGCCACTCGGGTTTATTAGTGTCGGTAAGGGAATAGCGGCGACGAAAGGATGCGTATGCGGTTCGGGTGGCGTGGCACGGCGTTGGGGGTGGCGGCCCTGCTCGGGGTCGCGGGCTGCGGCGGAACGGATGACTCCCAGCGCAACGGGAGCGAAACCACCGTCGCCGCCACCGAAGTCGTCGACGCGACCGCCGCGATGCGCGATCTGGAAACCAGATACGGCGCACGCCTGGGCGTATTCGCGATCGATACCGACAGCGGCCACGAGGTGTCCTACCGCAAGGACGAGAAGTTCGCGCTGGCATCCACTTTCAAGGGCATCGCGTGCGGGGCACTGCTGAAGGCGCATCCGCTACAGACCGGCTACTGGGACACGGTGGCGCATTTCGGCCAGGACGAAGTGGTCGCCGCCTCCCCCATCAGCTCGCAGCGGGTCGAGAGCGGTATGACGATCTCCGAGCTCTGCCATGCCGCCATCACGGCCAGCGACAATACCGCCGCCAATCAGCTGCTGAAGCAACTCGGCGGACCGGGCGCGGTCACCGCGTTCATGCGGAGCATCGGAGATCAGGTGAGCCGCCTGGACCGCTGGGAACCCGATCTCAACACCAACATTCCAGGCGATGAGCGGGACACCACCACCCCGGCCGCCCTGGCCGCCGACTATCGGACCCTCGTACTCGGCGATGTCCTCGGACAGCCCGAACGCGATCAGCTCAAAGCCTGGCTGGTCGCCAATACCACCGGCGCTGAACGCATTCGGGCCGGGCTGCCACCGGGCTGGACCGTCGGCGACAAGACCGGCACCCCCGCCTACGGCGGCAACAACGATGTGGCGATCGCCTGGACCGAACTCGGCGGCCCGATCGTGATCGCCATGCTGGCCACCAAGACCGAGCCCGAGACGACCACCGACAACGCCCTGCTCGCGGATGCCACGCGGCTGGTGGTGAACACGCTCAACGTGCACGAATAGCGGTAACGGACTGGACGCGCGGATGGCATCCCCGGGCCCGGAAGAGCATGCTGGACCCAAGGGGACGCGAAATGAAGAGGGTCCGAACCGTCGTAGCGGCTATTTCGTACATCCGCACAGACCGACCTGACGACGGCCTCGGTTCGAAGTGGAGGTCTCCTCATGCGGGTGCACAGGGTTACGGCGGATCTGTCCGACTATCCGGACCTGGTGGTGATCCTGCTCGGTATGCGGGTACACAAGCCGCGCGGCATGCTGCGACTGCTCGGGGTCGGGCCCAAGCTCTACAAATCCCATCGTGATCGCCCGGACGGCCTGCTCTCGCACGAGGACGTGATCTGGTCGCTGTTCCCGCCGCACTGGGGCGCACGGCAGTACTGGCGGGATCTGGAGAGCCTGGAACGCTGGACCAGATCCGAACCGCACAAGATCTGGTGGCGGGACTTCCTGAAGGATTCCGGGGGCACCGGGTTCTGGCATGAGGCGTACTTCGCGCGCGGCGGCATCGATTCGGTGTACGACGATATGTCCCCGGTTTCGGGGCTCACTCGTTTCGCGCCGCTGGTGCCCGCGCGGGGTCGCATGTTCTCCACGCGACAGCGCGTGGAAGGCGCCGCGCCACTGGTCGAATCGGTCGTCGACGAGACCGAGTACTACGCCGGGAGCGAACTCCAGGCGACCGACATTCGGCCGCGAGATGAACTTCCCGGACGAAACGTGTGATTCGGTCTTCCAGGCGTTTTCGTGGCTCCGCCGGGGGCATACGTTGACCTCATGCATGTGCTCTTCGTGTGCAGCGGCAACGTTTGCAGGTCCGTCATCGCCGAGCGCCTCACGCTGGCGGTGGCCGCCGAACACGGGCTACAGGAGCTATCCGCCGAAAGCGCGGGCGTGCGGGCGCTGGTCGGCTTCCCGGCGGAACCGCTTGCGGCGCAAACGATCATCGGACTGGGCGGCGACCCGAGCGGATTCAAAGCGCGCCGACTCAAAGCCGAGATGGTGTTGCGCGCCGATCTGGTGCTGACCATGACCGACAAGATCCGGGACCAGGTGCGCGAATTGGTGCCCGAGGCGCTGCCCCGCACCTTCACCCTGCTCGAGGCCTACCGCATCGCCAAGGTGAGCGGTGCGCGCTCGGTGGTCGGACTGCACGCCGCCCGCGACGATCTGGCATACGTGGGGCGCGAGAACATCTCGGACCCGGTGGGTTTGAAGGCCCAGCAGTTCTGCGAGGTCGGCGATCGCATCGCCGAGGCGCTGGTGCCGCTGCTGCTCGCGCTGCACGCGCATCAGCATCCGCAGGCCACCATCCACCCTCGCGGCAGCGCCGATGAGGCCGGCGCACCGCAGCGCCCCGCACTGCTGGTGCTGCCGGGCGGGCGCGCCGATACCGGCCCGCTGCCCGAATTGTCGCGCCGGTCAGCCGAACCCGTGCGGCACTCGGCCGGATAGGCACCACCCCGGCGCGCGGCACACCACCGATACCACCGAATTCCGGCCACTGACGCTGCCGAATTCCGGCCACCCGACACGGATTTCGGGCATTCGAGACCCGCTCCTACTTCCCTTGCGGCGTAACCAGGATTACGCTGGCCCCTGCGTGTCAATACACCTGTCTGCCCGCTAAGTCCGGTAAGGGATTACACTTCCGCGCGGAACACCACCGCCGGTGGTTCGACACAGGAACAGGACTCAGACATGCCGAAGCGCATTTCGGATGTTTCGCTCCATGTTTTCGTCACACCGCAAACCCTCCACCGCGTCACCGAAACGGTGTGCCGCGTCGTGGATGACTACGTGGACGATCGCGACATCTTCGCGTGGCGCTTCACCCTTCCGGTGGAGTGCGACGATCCCACCCATACGGTCCTCGAAACCCAGTGGCGCCTGGATCATCCCGACGCCGATCCGGGTGAGCGCCGCACCTACGAGATAGCGCTGAGCCTGGTCGGCGAGGCGCGCCAGCTCACCAAGGCGGGCATCGCCCGGCTGGAGCAGCGGCTGGTGCTCGAGCTATCCGCGGACGAACCCATCCCCTACATCGTGCACGCGTTGCAGCGGGAGAATTTCGATCTCGAGGAGAACCGCGAGCTCATCTGAGCCGCAACCCCTCGGCATCCATTGCCGCCGGGTGGATTCCGGCCACAACCATGCCGGAATGACGAACGGGCCGCACCCGCGACGGGTACGGCCCAAATTCAGTGTCTCCGGTCAGGTGCGAGCCGGGAAGTGGCGGATGACGCCTTCCTGGACCGTGGTGGCCAGGAGTTCGCCCGCGCGCGAGTAGAAGTGGCCGCGCGCCAGTCCGCGCGAGCCCGCGGCGACCGGCGATTCGGTGGCGTACAGCGCCCAGTCGTCGAACCGGAACGGCCGGTGGAACCAGATGGAGTGGTTCACCGTGGCCGCGAGAATCCGGTCGTGACCCCAGGACAGCCCGTGCGTGGTGATGATCGAATCCAGCACCGTGGTGTCGGACGAATACGCCAGCGCCGCAACGTGAATCAGCGGATCATCGGGCAGCGCGCCATCGGTGCGCATCCACACCCGATTGTGGTTGAGCTTCTCGCCCGTGCCCTTGAGGATCCAGGCCGGATCGTTCGTGTACCGCATATCGATGGGATGCGGTGCCTTGACGAACATTTCGAGCTTGTCTTCCATGCCGATGAAGGATTCCTCCACGCGCGGAAGGTTTTCCGGATCGGCGACCTCGGGCAGCGGCGAACCGTGCTCGAGGCCCTTACCCCAGTCCTGGAAGGCGGCCAGCATGACGAACAGTTCCTGATCGTCCTGATAGGCCGTCACCGTGCGATTGGCGAAAGCGCGCCCGTCGCGATGCCGATCGACGCGATATTCGATCGGCTTCTTGACGTCGCCGCCGCGCACGAAATGCGCGTTCACCGCGTGCACCGGCCGGCCGGGGCCGACCGTGCGCCCGGCGGCGATGATCGCCTGCGAAACCAGCTGCCCGCCGAAGGTGCGACTCCACACCTTCTCCGGGTGCTGTCCGATGAAGATATCCGGTCCGTGCTCCTCGAGATCGAGCAGCTCGAGGAGCACCCGTAGATCATCGGCCGGGGCCGGTGTTTCAGCCCCGGTCAGGGTTTCGTCAAGCGACGCACTCACCTAGTGGTCCTCCTCGCCGATGCGGTGCACGTGGATCAGATTGGTCGACCCCACGGTACCCGGCGGGGAGCCCGCCACGATCACCACGAGATCGCCCTTGCGGTACCGGCCGATCGACAGCAGCGCGGTATCCACCTGATGAATCATCTCGTCAGTGCTATCGACGGTGGGGACGATGAATGTTTCAGTGCCCCATGTCAAGGCCAGCTGACTGCGAATCGCCGGATTCGGGGTGAATGCCAGCAGCGGCAGCGGGGTGTGCAGGCGGGCCAGGCGGCGCACCGTATCACCGGACTGCGTAAAGGCAACCAGCGCTTTGGCATTGAGCCGCTCGCCGATATCGCGCGCCGCGTAGGAGATGACACCGCGCTTGGTGCGCGGCACATGGGTCAGCGGCGGCACCCGGGTGGAGGATTCGGACTCCACCGCGTGCACGATGCGGGCCATGGTGCGCACCGTCTCGATCGGGTAGTCGCCGACCGAGGTCTCACCCGAAAGCATCACCGCGTCAGCGCCATCGAGCACCGCGTTCGCCACATCGGACGCCTCGGCGCGGGTGGGCCGCGAGTTGGTGATCATCGATTCCAGCATCTGGGTGGCAACGATGACCGGCTTGGCGTTCTCGCGCGCCATCTGGATGGCGCGCTTCTGCACCAGCGGCACCTGCTCCAGCGGAAGTTCCACGCCGAGGTCGCCGCGCGCCACCATGATGGCGTCGAAGGCCAGCACGATGGCCTCCAAATTGTCGATGGCTTCGGGCTTTTCGAGCTTGCCGATGATCGGCACCCGGCGGCCCACGCGATCCATGATCTCGTGCACCAGCTCGACATCGGACGGGGAGCGCACGAAGGACAGCGCGATGAAGTCCACGCCGAGCTTCAGCGCGAACTCGAGATCCTCGATGTCCTTCTCGGACAAGGCCGGAACGGAGATATCCATACCCGGCAGCGAGACGCCCTTGTTGTTGGAAACGGGGCCACCCTCGGTGACCCGGCAGATCACGTCATTACCGTCGACGCGTTCGACGGTCAGCCCCAGCTTGCCGTCGTCGACGAGCAGCCGATCCCCGGCCTTGGCGTCCTTCGCGAGCTGCTTGTAGGTGGTCGAAACTCGGTCGTGAGTGCCTTCGATGTCGTCCACGGTGATGCGGATTTCTTCACCCGTCGCCCAGACGGTCTTACCCTCGATGAACCGGCCCAAGCGGATCTTCGGTCCCTGGAGATCGGCGAGAATTCCCACCGCGCGGCCGAGCAGATCGCTGGCCTGACGCACCTTTTTGTAATTGTCGGCATGGTCGGAGTGTTCGCCATGGCTGAAATTCAGCCGCGCCACGTCCATTCCACTCTCAACGAGTTCACGAATACGGTCCTCGGACGACACAGCCGGTCCGAGTGTGCACACAATCTTCGTTCGTCGCATCACGGCATCAACCCTAGACCTGCCGCATGTGTCCCGCTGAACGGGCACACGCTCCTGCGGAAGATATACACATGCCGTTCAGCTAACCGCCGGTCAGCGCGCGACGTGCCGTCCGAGCCTGGTCTCCAAGCGGGTTTGGCCGAAGCCCAGGACCAGGCATATTACCCAGTAGTAGAGTGCCGCTACGCCATACAGCGCGAAGAAGTCGAACGTCGGCGCGGCCGCCAGCTGAGCCGTCCGCAACAACTCGGTGACGAGGATGGTGGATGCCAGCGAGGTGTCCTTCACCAACGAGATCAGGGTGTTGGACAGCGACGGCACCGCGATCCGCGCGGCCTGCGGCAGGATGATCAAACGCAGCGCCTGCGCATAGCTCATACCGACCGCATAGGACGCTTCCCACTGGCCCTCGGCGACCGAAAGAATAGCGCCGCGAATGACTTCGGCCGCATATCCGCCGACATTGAGACTGAACGCGATCACCGCCGCCGGGAACGGATCGATCACTATGTGGAACTGCGGCAGCGCGTAGAAGACGATGAACAGCTGCACCAGCAGCGGCGTACCGCGAATGATCGAGATATAGAACCGGGCCGCCGCCGATACCGGCCACAGCTTCGACATCCGGGCCAGCGCCACGAACAGCGCCAGCACCAGGCCGATGGCGAAGCTGATGGCCGTGAGCGGCAGCGTCATCTCGACGGTGGCCTTCAGCATCGGCCACAGATTCGCCCGGATCAATTCCCAGGTGGCGTCGTCCATTCGGTCGCCAGTCGTCCAATCGTCCTGTGCCGCTTACTTGCTGACGTCGGTGCCGAAGTACTTGTCGGAGATCTTGGCCAGCGTGCCGTCCGCGCGCAGCTGATCCAGGGCGGTGTTGACCTGATCGATCAGCGCCTGCGAATCCTTGCGCCCGGCGAACGCCTGCTTGCTGGTCTCACCGGTCTTGCCCGCGACGTGCACGCTGGAATCGTTGGTCTTCTTGGTGTATTCGCCCACGGCCAGGGTGTCGTTGACGGTCGCGTCGACACGGCCGTTCTTGAGCAGCTGGATGGCCTGTACGAAGCCCTCGACGCCCTCGACCTTGCAGCCCGCGCCCGCGGCGACCTTGTTCCAGTTGCTGGTGACCGACTGCGCGCAAGTCTTACCGCTCAGATCGGTGAGCGCGTGGATGCCGGTGTTATCGGCCTTGGTGACGATGACGCCCTCGGAGGTGGTGTACGGCTGCGAGAGCGAATACTTCTGCGCGCGTTCGGGATTCACGGTCACCTGATTGGCGACCAGATCGAAGCGCTTGGATTCCAGGCCCGCGAAGATGGCATCCCAGGGGGTCTGCACGAATTCGACCTTGCGGCCGAGCTTTTCGCCGACGGCCTTGGCAACCTCGACGTCGTAGCCGGTGATGCTGCCGTTGTCCTGATAGCTGAACGGAGCATATGTGCCCTCGGTGCCGATCTTCAGCACGTTCGGGTCGTCGTTGCTGCTGCACGCGGTGAGCGCCGCGGTGGCGGCGACTACGGCTAGTACGGCGGCGACCAACTTACGGCGCACGGGGAACACCTCTCCTCGAGCGTGGTCGACCCACGCGACGGACAACCGACAAAGGGTACGCCGTAAACCAACCGGGTGGCACGTCAACCATCTGATCGCGCGAAAACCTTGTGCGATCACGACGGTGATGATAGCGGCGGGCGGGCACCGCCCTGCCCAGTGGTGCCCGCCGAAGTCGGTGTGTCGCTACCGCGCGATCAGTCCTTGAGTGGACGACCCTGCGGATCCGGCACCTTGCCGGTGAGGATGAGAATGCCGTCGATCAGCGACCAGATACCGAAGCCACCGCACGTGATCAGTTGCAGCACACCGATGGTGGTGTAGCCGAGGTAGAAACGGCCGATGCCCAGGCTGCCGATCAGGATCTGCAACAGACCCGCGGTCAGCTTGGACTTGTCCGAATACGGGACGCCGTACGGATCGCGGCCGAAGGGGGCCTCGGCATCCGCGCCGTAGGGCATCGGCTGGCCGTAGGGGCCGGGCTGACCGAATCCGGGCTGGGGCGCACCGTAGGCGGGCTGCTGACCGTATCCGGGCTGGGGCTGACCGTAGCCCGGCTGGGGCTCACCGTAACCGGGCTGCGGCTGGCCGTAACCCGGCTGCTGCTGACCGTACTGCGGGCCGGTGCCGGGCGCGCCGTACTGCGGGCCCGGTTCGGGCTGTTTGGCGAATGGGTCGGTCACTCGAGTCCTCCTGGATCGCGGGCCGCACGGCCCCCTGTGTGCTGAACCCGCCGTGCGAGCCTCGATACGCGGCGGTCAGGAGCCATTCTTGCCCGAGTCGACCGCTTTCGTCTCGTCGAGCGTGACCGCCGGTTCGGATTCACCGGATTCGGAAGAGTTATCGCGAACCTTTGCGGATTCGTTGCCTTCCGAAGGAGATTCGGAGGTGGCGGCGTCCTCGGATGACTCGGCTTTCGCGGGATCGGGCGAATCGGACTTCTCGAGGTCGACTGCCGCATCCTCGGCGGCGGTGTCGGCCGTGGCGGCATCGGCGGTGGTGAACTCGGCCGCCGCGGCCCCGGTGCCCGCGCCGTACTTGCGCAGCGCGGAGAACTGCCACGGCCACGGCCGCAGCACGCCCGCGCGCACCTGGTCCGGTGTCTCGCGACCCTTGGTCGCGAAGACGAAATACGCTATGGCACACAGGAATACGATCGCCGCGGTGAACGAGTTGATCCGGATCCCGGCGATATGGGTGGCGTGATCATCGCGCAGCAGCTCCACGAAGAAGCGCCCGAAGCAGTAGATCGCCACGTACAGCGCGAACAGTCGGCCGTGCCCGATCTTGAACTTGCGATCCACGTACAGCAGGATCGCGACGCCGAGCAGATTCCAGATCAGCTCGTACAGGAACGTCGGCTGCACGATCTTGACCGGCGGGCCCGAGGCGATGCCGTTCATCAGATCCGGGTCGCCGTGGGTGTTGAAGCGGTCGTAGATCTCCAGGCCCCACGGCATGGTGGTGGTGCGGCCGAACAGCTCCTGATTGAAGTAGTTGCCGAGCCGCCCGATGCCCTGCGCGAGCAGAATGCCCGGCGCGATGGCGTCACCGAAGGCGGGCAGCGGGATCTTGTAGATGCGGCAGCCGATCCACGCGCCGAGCGCGCCCAGCAGTACCGCACCCCAGATGCCGAGCCCGCCCTGCCAGATCTTCCACCAGTCCCCCGCCTTACCGCCGGGACCGAAGTACGTCGACCAGTCGGTGGCCACGTGATAGAGCCGCCCGCCGATCAGACCCAGCGGCACCGCGAACATGGCCACGTCCAGCACCATGCCCTGCTGCCCGCCGCGCTGCTGCCACCGCTTCTCCCCCAGCCAGATCGCCGCGACGATGCCGAGGATGATGCAGATGGCGTAGGCCCGCAGCGGGAACGGTCCGATATCCCATACGCCGCGAGGCGGACTGGGAATGTAGGCCAGCACGTCGGAGGCCGGAACTCGGTCGGCCAGGGCTCGTATGGTCACGCGCCCACCGTAGCGGAATCAGCTGGGAAGGCATGTGGCCCGGGTGGCGCGCCGCCGACACCTCGGCGAACAACGCCCCACCGCCAGGCCGCCCAAGCGCCAATGGCACCTACCGGCAGGACCACGTCCCGTCATCCCGGCATGCTTTTGGCCGGGATCCACACCCGCTGCACAGCAACGGTTTTCGTAGATTCCGGCCAAAAGCGCGCCGGAATGACGGGGGCGTATGTCAGGAAGCCACGGCGGCCGAGCGGACGCCGAGGGCGAGCTCCTCGGTGAGGGTGCGGACCGCGCCCAGGCCCTGGGCGGCGGCGCTCACCAGCGCCGAGCCGACGATGACTCCGTCTGCGTAGGAAGCGATTTCGGCCGCCTGCGCGCCATTGCGCACACCGAGGCCGACGCCGATCGGGATATCCGAGTGCGCGCGGACGCGGGCGCACAGGGCCGGGGCCATATCCGAGACCGCGTCGCGAGCGCCGGTGACGCCCATGGTGGAGGCCGCGTAGACGAAGCCGCGCGACGCTTCCAGGGTCTTGACCAGGCGCTCTTCAGTGGAGGACGGTGCCACCAGGAAGATGCGGTCCAGGTTGTAGGTGGAGGAGGCGACGAACCAGTCGTCGGCCTCTTCCGGAATCAGGTTCGGCGTGATCAGGCCGAGGCCGCCCGCCGCCGCGAGATCGCGGGAGAAGGTGTCGACGCCGTACTGCAGCACCGGATTCCAGTAGGTCATGACCACGGCCTTACCGCCAGCCTGGCTGATCGCCTCGACGACCTTGAACACGTCGCGGACGCGGATGCCACCGCGCAGCGCCTGTTCGGCGGCGGCCTGGATGGTCGGACCGTCCATCACCGGATCGGAGTAGGCGACGCCGACTTCGATGACGTCACAACCGGATTCGACCATGGTGCGGCAGACATCGATGCTGCCCTGCAAATCCGGGTATCCGGCGGGCAGGTAACCGATGAGCGCCGCGCGATTCTCCTCACGGCAGGCCGCGAAGGTGTTCGCGAGACGGGACTGCTGGCTCACTTGTCGTTCTCCTCGGTCTTGTCGAAGAGCCCGAACCAGCGGGCGGCGGTATCCATATCCTTATCGCCGCGACCGGACAGGTTGACCAGGATGATCGCGCCCTCGCCCAATTCCTGGCCGAGCTTCAGCGCACCCGCGACGGCGTGCGCGGATTCGATGGCCGGGATGATGCCCTCGGTGCGGCTCAACAGCATGAGCGCGTCCATGGCCTCGGCATCGGTGATGGGCCGGTATTCGGCGCGGCCGATGTCCTTGAGATGCGCGTGCTCCGGGCCGACACCCGGATAGTCCAAACCGGCTGAGATCGAATGCGATTCGATGGTCTGCCCGTCCTCGTCCTGCAGCAGGTACGAGTACGCGCCCTGGAACGCGCCCGGGCGGCCACCGGCGAAAGTGGCTGCGTGACGGCCGGTTTCGACACCGTCACCCGCCGCCTCGTAGCCGATCAGGCGCACGCCCGCATCGTCGATGAACGGGTGGAAGATGCCGATGGCGTTGGAACCGCCACCGACACAGGCGGTTACCGCATCGGGCAACCGGCCCGTCAGCGCCTGGATCTGCTGGCGCGCCTCCATGCCCACGATGCGCTGGAAGTCGCGCACCATGAGCGGGAACGGATGCGGTCCCGCGGCGGTGCCGAAGCAGTAGTACGTCTCGTCGGCATTGGTGACCCAGTCCCGCAGCGCCTCGTTGATGGCGTCCTTGAGCGTCTGCGAACCCGTTGTCACACTGACGACTTCGGCCCCGAGCAACCGCATGCGGGCCACGTTCAGCGCCTGCCGCGCGGTATCGACCGCACCCATGTAGATGACGCATTCCAGGCCGAGCAGCGCACACGCGGTGGCGGTGGCGACGCCGTGCTGGCCCGCGCCCGTCTCCGCGATGACGCGGGTCTTGCCCATGCGCTTGGCCAGCAGCGCCTGCCCCAGCACATTGTTGATTTTGTGAGAACCGGTGTGGTTCAGGTCTTCTCGCTTGAGCACCAGGCGCGCCCCACCGGCGTGCTTGGCGAGGTTCTTGCACTCGAACACCGGCGACGGACGCCCGGTGTAGTCGCGCTGCAACCGATCCAGCTCATTGAGGAAGTTGGGGTCGACCCGCACCTTGTCGTATTCGGCGGTGACCTCTTCGATCACGGCCATGAGCGCCTCGGGCACATGCCGGCCGCCGTAGACACCGAAGTGTCCACCGAGGTCCGGCTCGTGCGCGCTCTTGTGCGAGACGCCCGCGCTGGCCTGCGGCAGGCCGAGCGTGTTCTTACCCAGGTCGTTGATCTGTGTCATCGGCTCTTTCACCGGCCCCGGCGAACCGGCTTCGGGCAGGACGGATGGGTTCCGGCGGTCACCAGCTCGGCCACCGCGGCACGCGGATCGCCGCTGGTCACCAGGCCTTCACCGACGAGCACGGCATCCGCGCCCGCGCCGGCGTAGGCCAGCAGGTCCGCGGTGCCGCGGATACCGGATTCGGCGATGCGGATGACATCGCTGGGCAGGCCGGGGGCGATGCGCGCGAACACATCCCGATCGACCTCGAGGGTCTTGAGGTTGCGGGCGTTCACACCGATCACGGTGGCGCCGGCCTCGAGTGCGCGGTCGGCCTCTTCCTCGGTGTGCACCTCGACCAGCGCGGTCATCCCGAGCGATTCGGTGCGGTCGATGAGCGAGGACAGCACGTCCTGCGGCAGCGCGGCCACGATCAGCAGAATCACGTCCGCGCCGTGGGCGCGGGCCTCGTGGATCTGGTACGGGCCGACGATGAAGTCCTTGCGCAGGATCGGAATGTCGACCGCGGCACGCACCGCGTCGAGATCCGCGAGCGAACCACCGAAGCGGCGCTGTTCGGTCAGCACGCTGATGATGCGCGCGCCACCGTCCTCGTACGCGCGGGCCAGTACGGCCGGGTCCGGAATGTCGGCCAGGGCGCCCTTGGAAGGAGAAGACCGCTTCACCTCGGCGATGACGCCGATGCCCTCTTCGTGCAGCGCGGCCTTGGCGTCACGTGGAGATTTCGCCGCGGCGGCGGCCTTCTTCACTGCCTGAAAATCCAGGAGGGCTTCCCGAGCGGCCACATCCGCGCGGACCCCGTCGAGAATCGAGTCGAGTACCGTCATCTGGCTCGAATCCTTTCTGGGGAGACGGACTTGCTGCCTGAGAATCCCCCCAGGCGCTGTCTCACCGATGCTGATAAAGAGTAAATGGCTATGTTCCCGTCACTGTCGGCGGGGGCGGAACCGGGAGCGACACTGCTCCGGTCCGCTGTTCACGCGGGCTGGTGGCCCGTTTTCCCGCTACCTGGATCATCGTGTGCGGCAGGGGCATTGGTTTCATCGTCGGTCGGATCCGCACCGGCGTCGAGGGCGTCCCACAGCACACGACCCGACAGCGGCTCGGCCGGGGCCGACTGTGACCCGGATTCCGCAGCGCGCTTGACCGCGTGATGTTCGGCAACCTGTTCGGCCGCCTCGGACTTCCGGAAAACCGGGTTGTCGTATTTTCCGGACATGGGCGCGGCGGCCGACGGCATGCGCGTCAGCAGCACACCGGCTCCGAACGCCGCCACCGCGCCGATGAGGGTCAGCACCGCGGGCAGCGTCGAGGTCTGCGCCTGCCCTACATGTTCCCAGTCGTGCAATTCCGCCAGCCGACCGGCCCGCTCCGCGGTTTTCCCGGCACCCTTGAGCAGGGCGTACGCGGGCACGGCGGCGACGGCCGCCAGCACCGCCACCACCACGCCGATGATCCGGCGCGGCCAGCCGCTGGTGGCGAAAACCGCCGCGATGGTCGCGAGCAGTACCAGCGCCAGCGGCGTCAGCGCGCCGAACCAGGTCCCGCCGTCCAATTTCTCGGTGCGGCCGGGGCCCAATTCGCTGATGACATCGACGCTCACCCAGGTCATCCGGGAAGCGGCCCACAGCAGGGCCGCGGCCACGGCGAGCAGGGCCGCCGCGCCGACGGGCCGGGGCTTGGCCTTGGCGGCGTCCGCCTCCGCTTGCCGCGCATCGGCTTTCGCCCGCGCGGCATCGGTCTCCGCCGCCGCGAAGTCGGCGTCGGCCCGCGCCGCATCCGCCTGTGCCGCTTGCACATCGGCCGCGGCGGCGCTCACCTCATCCGAGTTGTGCTGCGGTAGGGCCTTTTCCGGGTCGGGATCCGGATCACTCATCGGTACTGCCGTTCGGACGGTAGGCGCGCAGGGTTTCGGCGGCGGCCACGGCCTTGAGGACGGCCATGGCCTTGTTGCGGGATTCGACGTCCTCGTAGTCCGGGTCGGAATCCGCGACGACGCCCGCACCCGCCTGGACGTAGGCGGTGCCGTTCTTGAGCAGTGCCGTGCGAATGCAGATGGCGGTATCGGCGTCACCGGCGAAATCGAGATAGCCGACCACGCCGCCGTAGATGCCGCGGCGGGTGGGCTCGAGTTCCTCGATGAGTTCCATGGCGCGCACCTTCGGAGCGCCGGACAGGGTGCCCGCGGGGAAGCACGCCTGCACCGCGTCGAAGGCCACCTTGCCCGCGGCCAGGCGACCCGAGACGGTCGAAACCAGGTGCATCACATGGCTGTAGCGCTCGATATGCCGGTATTCGGTGACGCGCACGGTGCCCGGTTCGCAGACGCGGCCGATGTCATTGCGGCCGAGATCGACGAGCATGAGGTGCTCGGCGTTCTCCTTCTCATCGGCGAGCAGATCCTTCTCGAGGAGCAGATCGTCCTCCTCGGTGGTGCCGCGCCAGCGCGTGCCCGCGATGGGATGCGTGGTCGCGATGCCGTCCTTGACCGTCACCAGGGATTCGGGGCTGGAGCCGACGATGGAGAACGCGGTGCCGCCGGAACCGTCCGGGATATGCATGAGGTACATGTACGGGCTCGGATTCGAGGCGCGCAGCATGCGATACAGGTCGATCGGGGTGCCGCCGTATTCGATCTCGAAGCGCTGGGACAGCACCACCTGGAACGCCTCGCCCGCCTCGATCTCCTTGACCAGGCGGCGCACGCCCGCGCCGAATTCCTCGGAGGTGCGCTGGCGGCGGAAGTCCGGTTCGGGGCGATCGAACACCGACACCGTCGATTCGGCCGGGGCGGCAAGGGCTTCGGTCATGCGGTCCAGCCGGGCCACGGCGTCGTCGTACGCCTCGTCCACGCGCTCATCGGTGCCGTTCCAGTTGACGGCATTGGCGATGAGGGTGATCGCGCCCTCGTGATGGTCGAAGGCGGCCAGATCGGTGGCCAGCAGCAGCACCATCTCCGGCAGTTCCAGATCGTCGGTGGCGAGCGCGGGCAGGCGTTCCATCCGGCGCACCGCGTCATAGCCGAGGTAGCCGACCATGCCACCGGTCAAAGGCGGCAGACCGGGCAGGCGTTCGGTGCGCAGCAATTCCAGGGTTTCACGCAGCGCGACCAGCGGGTCGCCACCGGCGGGCGCGTCGGCCGGACTCTGCCCGAGCCAGGCCGCCTCACCGTCGACCACGCTCAAAGCGGTCGGACTGCCCGCGCCGATGAACGACCATCGCGACCAGGAGCGCCCGTTTTCGGCGGATTCGAGCAGGAAGGTCCCGGCCCGATCGGCGGCCAGTTTGCGGTAGGCCGAGAGTGGAGTCTCCGAGTCCGCCAACACCTTTCGAATCACCGGCACAACCCGATGGTCCGCCGCGAGCAACCGGAACTGTTCGCGGGAGGTGGTCGAGGGGTTAGACGCGCTGGGCATTGCCCCATCATTCCAGGCCGCACAACGGGAAATTGAATTGGCCATCCCCGCCCAGCCGAGAGACCTCTGGCCGCGAATACTCGATGCGGTCATCACTACACTCGCGGCAATCTGCGCTTCCCGCAGATCAATCTGCGCTTCCAGCAGATGGAGAGGTCGCACGCGGTATCCCAATCGAGAGGAGTTCAACACAGATGTACCCCTCGCAACCGGTAGCTCCGGAGGGTCCACGGCACGCTGCTCCGCAGGTCGGCCAGGGTATGCCCGGTCAACCGCCGCGGATGATGAATATGAATCACCAGCAGGGTGGTCAGCAGGTCGGCGGCAAGTACAGCGCCATCGCCTCGTTCGTCACCTATGTGAAGGCCCTGGAGGCGCTCGATCCGCGCAGTTTCCCGGACGAGTACGCCGAGCACACCGAGCGTCTTCGTGAGCTCAAGCCGTTCCTGCGGGCGCACGGCATTCTCGATGTCATGGATATCAAGAACCCTGAGGTCGCCGCGCTCATCGGTGTGTGACCCCGGGGTGTTCCCGAAGTTCCGAAAACGGCCCGCGGCCGGACCGTACAGACAGGTCCGTCCACGGGCTGATTCGTGCGCGAGGCTAATCACGTAATCTGCTGCGTATGAAGCCAGGTCAGCTCGCCCCCAAGTTCGAGCTTCCGGATCAGTCCGGCACCGTGCGTTCCCTCGAGTCGCTGCTCGCGGATGGTCCCGTGGTGCTCTTCTTCTACCCCGCCGCCAATACCCCGGTGTGCACCGCCGAGGCGTGCCACTTCCGGGATCTGGCAGGCGAATTCAAGGCGCTCGGCGCCACCTGCGTCGGCATCAGCGCCGATGACGTCGAGGTGCAGTCCGGGTTCGCGCAGAAGCAGGGCCTGGGCTACCCGCTGCTCTCGGACAAGGGCGCGAAGGTGGCGGCCGAATTCGGTGTGAAGCGCGGCCTGCTCGGCCCGCTCATGCCGGTCAAGCGCACCACCTTCATCATCGATCCCGATGGCAGCATCGCCAAGGTGATCAACAGCGAGCTGCGCGCCAACGTGCACGCGGACGAAGCGCTGGAATTCCTGCGCACGCGTAGCTGATTCGAGCCCCGCACCCGCCGCGGCGCTGCGGTTCGTCCGTCACGTCCGGTTGGTCCGGAGTGGCGCTCACTGCCGCGTCGCGCGGGTCGGCATACGCTTGGGCTATGACTACGCCCAGCGAGACCGTGCCGGAGCGCAAGCGATCCTCGTTCGTCACGTGGCGCAATCGCATCATCGCGCTGGTGATCGCGGCGGTGGTGCTGTGGTTGTCGTATCTCATTCTGGCGGCGTTCATTCCGCGCTGGTGGGCGCAGCGGATCGCGGAAATGGTGCACGGCAGTTTCTCCAAGGGCATCTGGACCGGTTTGTCGATGGGTGCGGTTTGTACCTTTCTGCCGCTTTTTCTGCTGTTGATCGCGGGAATGACCTGGCGGAAACGGGGCGGTCCGTTTATTGCGGGCGCTTCGGCCGTTCTCGCCCTCATTACCGCCATCCCCAATTTGATGACGCTGACCGTCGTGCTCGGGAACTCCAATGCCGCACACGCCGGTGAGCGCATTCTCGATGTCGACGCGCCCGCATTCCGCGGTGCCGCGCTGGCGGGTGCCATTGCGGCCGCGGTGGTGTTCCTGGGTGTGGCATTTCTCTTGGTGCGCAGGCGAATTCGGAAGAATCGCGCCGCGAAGCAGCAGGCGGTTCCGGAAAAGCCACGCGTGTCCGCGGAAACTCCGCCAAATCCGGCAGAACCCGGCGCGTACTGATTTCAGCGTGCGACACGCGTGATGGATGTCACGTCATTCATGAACACCGTGACTGACGAGCGAAATCGTGGCAAACTTTGCTCTGCGGGTGACTCGCTGTTGATGCTCCACCAACCGCCGGACTGGCCAGCACAACATGTCACTTGGCTGCTACGAGAGGGCTGGCACGGTGACAAAGTGGTTGAATCCCATGGAACAGCGAGCGTGGCGAACCGTCATCGCGCTGACCACCCGACTCCCCGCTGCTCTGGATACCCAGCTTCAACGTGAGTCCGGGATTACCCATTTCGAATACTTCGTGATGACTCTGCTCTCCGAAGAACCGGGCCATCGGTTGCAACTGAGTGAGCTTGCGCAAAAGGCAAACGCATCGCTATCGCGTCTCTCCCATGTGATTTCCAAGCTCGAGCGTTTGGGCTGGGCCGAACGCGTCTCCATCTCCGGCAGACGCGGCGCACAGGCCGTACTCACCGACGCGGGCTTCCAGAAGGTCACCGAGGCCGCCCCCGGATACCTGGAATGCGTGCGCGGACTGGTCTTCGACGGACTCGACAAAGACCAGACCAAAGAGTTGCTCGAACTCGGCGAGGCACTTCTCCAGCAACTCGACAAGGGCATGTCCCGCGGCGTCGGCCGCTCCGGCCGCCCCAACAGCCACCTGGATTAGAGCAGCTGATCGCCCCGGGCCAGCAGCACATCGGTATCGAAGCAGGTGTGCGTCCCCGTATGACAGGCCGCGCCTTCCTGATCCACGATCAGCAGCACGGTATCCCCATCGCAGTCCAGCCGGACCTCATGCACGTACTGCGTATGCCCCGAGGTCTCCCCCTTGACCCAGTACTGCTGCCGCGACCGCGAATAGTACGTCCCCTTACGCGTTTCCAACGTCCGCGCGAGCGCCTCGTCATCCATCCAGGCCATCATCAACACATCCCCGGTACCGCGCTCCTGCGCGACAGCCGCGAACAACCCATCGTCATTGCGCTTGAGACGGGCGGCGATAGCGGGATCGAGACTCATCCCTCGGTTATAACAGGGCGAACCACCCCGCTCGCGCGCGGCTAGCCGTTCGGACGGAATCCGACCACGTCGGCACCGGTGTCGGTGACGCACGGCACCAGCGTCGCGCCCGGGACGGAGAGCAGCCAGTGGTCGGAGCAACGTTTCCCGTCCCGGGTGATCGGCGTGGCGGTGACGAGGGCACCGTCGGCCCGACGCCACGTTCGGACTTCGGTGTGAGCGCCGCTGTCCGAGTCGTACAGCGCCGCTTCCACCAACTCGTCGGAGAGGAACAGGTCCGATGCGACGATGCTCAAATGGCCGGGAACCTCGATGCGATCGACGACCATTCCGTCCGCGACTCGGCGGATCTCCAGCACGACGGGTTCGTCGGGGGCGCTGTCGAGTTGGAGCACCATGTCGGTGCCGGTCGGGTCGACATCCAGCAGGGTCGACCTCGATGTGCTGTCGGTCCGTGCGGTGAGCAGATGCTCGGGCTTGTCGATGACAATCCGCTGCCGGGAATCGTTTCCGGCATGAAAGGTAATGACCACCGCACCCGCGGTGTGCGCGCTGGTGGAAATCACGTTGTCGACGTCGGCGGCCCGCCCGAGTTCACGTTCGGCCATGATCGCGCCGGTCGCGGGATCGAGTGCGGTGACAACCAGCCGCACACCTGCCGCACCAGCCCCGCTGTCGACACAGGTGGCGATGCGGTAGAGCGCGGCATCGGTGCTGATGACACCATCGCGACCAGCGCTCTCGCAGACTTCGGTGGACCACAGGCGTTTTCCGGTCCGGGCGGCGTAACGAGTGACGTGGGTCTTATCGGTGGCGAGCAGCGCCGTCGAACCGATCCATCCCCGTTCGCGCGGTGCGGGCCAGCGCTCCTTACCGGACACCAGATCCGCGAATTCCGATTCCTTCCAGAGCAATTCGCCGGTGACGGCGTCGAAAGCCGTCAGACCACCATTGCGCCACTGCGCCAGCACCGTCGAACCACCATCGAGCGACATGAGTGACCCCACGGTGTAATCGACGCCCGGACGTCCGTGGGCCGACACATTCGATCGCAGGTAGTGCCAGCGCGGCGCACCGGTCGCCCCGTCGTACGCGGTCAGGCCGCTTTCGGTGGCGATCACGAAACCTGTTCCGGCGATGACCATTCCGGCGAGGGTCTTACCGTCGGCGTTGAACGGCCGTGGGACACGGTAGCGTTCGGTCCCCAGCGTCGCCGGAATGGCCGGAACCGGAATCGAGGCGGCGGAGACGTGGTCGACGCGAGTGCCGTCGTCGCCCGCGTGCACAGCCACGGCCGCGACCGTCGCACTGACGAACAGTCCCGCGCCGAGCCCGAGAATCAGCGATCTCCTACCGGCGGCGCGCACCGATGCCGGACGCAGCAGACCGATGAGAAGTACTGTGCCGCAGAAGATCAGAACGATCGCGGCGGCCGCGGTCGGCAGTCGCCCGAACAGTGGGTATTCGAAGCGCGCCGCCGCCAGCACACCCGGTATGTGCTGGGGGATCGCGTACCAGCCGAGATTCACCCCGGCGAGCACCAGGACGAGCAGCCACGCGCTGACGGCTGGATCCGGATTCGCGGCTCGGCTGCGGCGCAGCAGATCCGCGATGACGACCAGCAGGATCAGGCCCCAGATGAGCGCGATGCCGGACCACCGTTCCGGTGCGGTCGCGAACGGCAGCGCGAACTTGCCGAACAGATCTCGCCCCGAGGCCCAACGCTCGCCCAGGTCTCGGGTCGCCGCTCCGAATCGACTGTAAAGCGCCAGTACCGTCCCCCCGATAACCATTCCGGCACCGAGCAGGCCCAGGACGGCAGACGTCCGCCGACCGGATTCGGGGCTGATGTCGGGGACGCCCGGTGCCGCGTTCGGCTGGGTGTTCGCGACTGGGTCGGAGGGATTCGGCTGCGGGTCGTGGTCGGGCATAGCTCCCCCTCGGCGGTATGCGGCGGCGTGGTGCCGCTGTCATCATTCCGAATGGGTGTGCGGTCCCGGGGAGGACACGCTCCGGCCGGGTCAGCGGACGGTGATGCCTTCGGTGCGCATGGCGTCTTTCACCTGGCCGATGGTGAGGTCGCCGAAGTGGAAGACGCTGGCGGCCAGGACCGCGTCGGCGCCGGATTGGACGGCGGGGGCGAAGTCTTCGACCTTGCCCGCGCCGCCGGAGGCGATGACGGGGACCGAGACCGCGGCTCGGACGGCGCGGATCATGGTGAGGTCGAAGCCCGCCTTGGTGCCGTCGGCGTCCATGGAGTTGAGCAGGATTTCGCCGACGCCGAGTTCGGCGCCGCGGATGGCCCATTCGACGGCGTCGATGCCGGTGCCGCGTTTGCCGCCGTGCGTGGTGACTTCCCAGCCGGACGGGGTGGCGGGCTGGCCTTCGGGAACCGTGCGGGCGTCCACGGACAGCACGATGCACTGGGAGCCGAAGCGTTCCGACATCTCGCGCAGCACATCGGGATTGGCGATGGCGGCGGTATTGACCGAGACCTTGTCCGCGCCCGCGCGCAGCAGGCGGTCGACATCGGCGACGGTGCGGACGCCGCCGCCCACGGTGAGGGGGATGAAGATCTGTTCGGCGGTGCGGGTGACCACGTCGATCATGGTGCCGCGATCGCCGGTGGAGGCGGTGACGTCGAGGAAGGTGAGCTCATCCGCGCCCTGGGCGTCGTAGGTGGCGGCGAGTTCGACGGGATCGCCCGCGTCACGCAGGTTTTCGAAGTTGACGCCCTTGACCACGCGGCCGGCGTCCACATCCAGGCACGGGATTACGCGCACTGCCAACGTCATTGCTCTACCTTTCCTCGGATATGTCGGCGGCCCTGACGGTTTCGCCGATCATGTCCAGTAGTTCCTCGTGCACGCCGGGCGCGGCGGCCAGCACCGATTTGGACTCGATGGTCCAGTCGCGGCCCAGCAGATCGGTGACAACGCCGCCCGCGGCCCGCACCAGGGCCACGCCCGCGGCGTTGTCCCAGGGATGGTGTCCGAAGACGACGGCTCCACCCAACACGCCGGATGCGGTGTATGCCAAGTCGATTCCGGTGGAACCGTGCATGCGCACGCGCCCCGACAACCGGCTCAGCGCACCCAGCAGGTTGAAGCGGAAGATCCCCGGAATCCGGCCCGCCCCATCGATATTGAAGGCGCCGAAGCCGATCATGGCGCTGGAAAGCTTGCCGTGCGCCAGTTTCGGCAGCGGCTGACCGTTCAGCAGTACCGGCCCGTCGACGGTGGCGGCGTAGCGCTGATTCAGTCCGGGCAGCCAGGTCAATCCGATGACCGGTTCCCCGTCCCGCACCAGCGCCAGCAGCATGCCCGAAAGCGGATGTCCCGCAGAGTAGTTGAAGGTGCCGTCGATGGGATCGAGCACCCAGGCGGTACCGCTGGTGAGCTGGGGGCCGCCGAATTCCTCACCGTGCACCGGGAATCCGGTGCGTTCGGTCAGCTGCTCGGAGATGGTGCGTTCCAGCTCCAGGTCGAGTTCGGTCGCGAAATCGTTGCGCCCCTTCTCGACCGCGCTGGGCGCGCCGACGCCTTCCACGAAACGCGGTGCGGCGGCGTCGAGTACATCACGGGCGATGGTGAGCAACTCGGCGAGTTCGGCGGCCATCTGGTTCAGCGCACCGCGGCGAGAGCTTCGGGCAGGGTGAAACGGCCCGCGTACAGGGCCTTGCCGATGATGGAGCCTTCGACGCCGTCCTCGGTGAGGGTGGCGATGGCGAGCAGATCGTCGATGGTGGAGACGCCGCCCGAGGCCACGACGGGCGAGTCGGTGGCATTGGCGACATCGCGCAGCAGCACCAGGTTCGGCCCGGTCAGCGTGCCGTCCTTGCTGACGTCGGTGACCACGTAGCGCGAGCAGCCGTCCCGCTCCAGGCGCTCGAGCACCTCCCACAGATCGCCGCCGTCGCTGACCCAGCCGCGCCCGCGCAGCCGGTACTCACCGTCGATGAGCTTCACATCCATGCCGACCGCGATCTTGTCGCCGTATTCACCGATGGCCCGGCGGCACCATTCCGGATTCTCCAGCGCCGCGGTGCCGAGATTGACCCGCGCGCACCCGGTCGCGAGCGCGGCCTTCAACGATTCGTCATCACGAATACCGCCGGACAGCTCCACCTTCACATCGAGCTCACCGATCACATCCGCCAGCAGCTCCCGATTGGACCCCTTACCGAACGCGGCATCCAAATCCACCAGATGCACCCATTCGGCCCCATCGTTCTGCCAGGCCAGGGCGGCATCACGCGGCGAACCATAACTGGTTTCACTCCCCGCCTCCCCCTGAACCAGGCGCACGGCCTCCCCATTGGCGACATCGACGGCAGGTAGCAGCACAAGACTCACGCAAGCATCCTAGTAGTTACCGGCCGCCGCCTCGGCGTCGGCCCGTACTGCCGCCGATTCAGTTGCGGGGGTGTAGTTCCAGGATGCGGGTGAGGGTGAGGACGAGGTTGGCGCGGTCGGCGGGGGTGAAGCCGGGGAGGAGTTCGGCTTGGGCGGCTTCGAGGCGGGTGTCGAGGTCGTGCAGGTGGGTGTGGCCGGCGGGGGTGAGGGTGAGGGTGTTGCGGCGGCGGTCGGCGGGGTCGGGGGTGCGGGTGAGGTAGCCGCGGGCGGAGAGGTCGTTGACCGCGGCGACGATATCGCTGCGGTCGATGCCGGTGCGGCGGCCGACTTCGGCCTGGCTGAGCGGGCCGGTTTCGTCGAGGGTGGCGAGTAGCGCGTAGTGGTAGCGGCGGGAGCCCGTGGGTTCGAGGGCGCGTTCGGTCGCGCGGTTGGCCAGGATCGCGACCTGGCCGATCAGGCGGGTCGGGAGGGCGCGGAGGCGGCCGGAAGCTCCTGCGGGCGCGATGTCCATGGGGGCAATGTACCCCTCTTGTTGGTGCCACCAATCTTCTGTGCACCGCGCCGATCGCGGCGGTCAACTCGCTGAAACACGAAACCCCCGCCGCCGGCGAGGGTTTCGGATGTCGGTGCGGGCCTCAGAGCGAGGTGACCCAGTTGCGCAGGAGCTGGGCGCCCGCGTCGCCGGACTTCTCCGGATGGAATTGGGTGGCGCTCAGCGGACCGTTCTCGACCGCGGCCAGGAACGGGACGCCGTGTTCGGCCCAGGTCAGTTTGGCCGGGGCGAGGGGGCCGTCGTCGGTGAGTTCCCAGTTCTGGGCGGCGTAGGAGTGCACGAAGTAGAAGCGGGTGTCCGCGTCCATGCCCGCGAACAGCACGCTGTCCGTGGGAGCCTTGACGGTGTTCCAGCCCATGTGCGGCAGGACGGGCGCGTCCAAACGCTCTACGACACCGGGCCATTCGCCGCAGCCGTCGGTTTCGACGCCGAATTCGACACCGCGCTCGAACAGGATCTGCATGCCGACGCAGATGCCGAGCACCGGACGACCACCGGCGAGCCGCTTACCGATGATGCGATCACCGCGCACCCCGAGCAGACCCGACATGCAGGCCGCGTACGCGCCGACACCCGGCACCACGAGACCATCGGCGTTCAAGGCGATCTCGGGATCGGCGGTGACGGTGACCTCGGCCCCGGCGCGCACCAGCGCTCGCTCGGCGGAGTGCAGATTGCCCGAACCGTAGTCCAGGAGTGCGAGTTTGGTGCTCATAGCGTCCCCTTGGTGGACGGGATGCCGCTCACGCGCGGGTCGTATTCCACCGCGGCGCGCAAAGCCCTTGCCACAGCCTTGAATTCGGCCTCGGTGATGTGATGCTGATCGCGGCCGTAGAGCACCCGCACATGCAGGGCGATGCGCGCGTTGAGCGCGATCGACTCGAAGACATGGCGGTTGATGACCGTGGAGTACGACGCACCCGCGCCGACCGACGGAATCACGGTGTGCAGCATGTGTTCCGGCTCACCGGTGTGCACGCAGTACGGCCGCCCCGAGACGTCGACGATGGCCTGCGCGAGGGTCTCGTCCATGGGGATGAAGGAATCACCGAAGCGGCGAATGCCCTTCTTGTCCCCCAGTGCCTGCGCCAGCGCCTGCCCGAGCACGATGGCGGTGTCCTCGACCGTGTGGTGCGCCTCGATCTCGATATCGCCCTTGGCCTGCACGGTGAGATCGAAGCTGCCGTGCTGCCCGAACGCGGTGAGCATGTGATCGTAGAACGGGACGCCGGTGGAGATATCGGTCTTACCGGAGCCGTCGAGGTTCAGCTCGACCACGATGCTCGATTCACGGGTGGTGCGTTCCACCCGGGCGATTCGGTCCATGCTCGCTTCCGTAGTCATCGGGCAACCACTTCGGTCGCAACAAGTTTCGCGCTCACGCGCAGGAATTCGTCGTTCTCGGCGGCCAGGCCGATGGTGGTGCGCAGGTAGCCAGGGATGCCGACATCGCGAATGAGCACACCCTCGTCGAGGTAGTGCTGCCAGGCGCGCGGAGCGTCGGCGAACCGACCGAAGAGCACGAAGTTGGCGTCGGAGGGAATGACGTCGTAACCCATATCGGTGAGCGCCGCCATCACCCGATCGCGTTGCGCCGCCAATTCCGCGACGCTGCCCAGGGTTTCGTCGGCGTGCCGCAGTGCCGCCCGCGCCGCGGCCTGGGTGACCACGGACAGGTGGTACGGCAGCCGCACCAGCAGCATGGCGTCGATGACCGCGGGCGCGGCCACCAGATATCCGAGCCGCCCGCCCGCGAAGGCGAACGCCTTCGACATGGTCCGGCTGACAACGAGTTTCGCCGGGAACCGGTCGATCAGCGAGATGGCGCTGGGCGCACTGGAGAATTCCCCGTACGCCTCGTCCACCACCACGATGCCCGGTGCGGCATCGAGGATGCGCTCCAGATCCGCGACCGGAATGCTGTGGCCCGTCGGATTATTGGGGCTGGTCACGAACACCACGTCGGGGCGGCGATCGGCGATCGCCATGACGGCGTAGTCGATATCGAGGGAGAAGTCGCCATTGCGCTTGGCTTCGATCCACTCGGTGTCGATGCCCTCGGAGATGATCGGGTGCATCGAATACGAGGGCACGAAACCCAGTGCGCTGCGGCCGGGCCCGCCGAAGGCCTGCAACAGCTGCTGCAGGATCTCATTGGATCCGTTGGCGGCCCACACATTCGACACATCCACCGCGACACCGGTCTGCCGGGTCAGGTAGGCGGCGAGATCGGTGCGCAGGCCGACGGCATCGCGATCCGGGTAGCGGTGCAGATCGGCGGCCGCGGCGCGCACGGATTCGGCCACATCGTCGACGAGCGCCCGGCTCGGCGGGTGCGGGTTCTCATTGGTATTGAGCTGTACCGGCACCGTCAATTGCGGTGCGCCGTAGGGACTCTTACCGCGCAGGTTCTCCCGCAGCGGCAGATCATCCAGTGAGACAGCGGATCCGGGGACGGTCACGGCATTCACGACAGTTCTCCGAATCGCACCTGGACGGCCTGCCCGTGTGCGGGCAGATCCTCGGCATTGGCCAGCGCGACCACGTGTCCGGTAACGTCTTTCAACGCCGCCTCGGAGTAATCGACCACGTGGATGCCGCGCAGGAACGTCTGCACGCTCAAACCCGAAGAGTGCCGGGCACATCCGGCGGTGGGCAGCACGTGATTGGACCCCGCGCAGTAATCGCCGAGGCTGACCGGGGACCACGCGCCGACGAAAACCGCTCCGGCACTGCGCACCCGGGCGGCGACGGCCGACGCGTCGGCGGTCTGGATCTCGAGGTGTTCGGCCGCATAGGCGTTCACCACACGCAGACCCTGCGCGATGTCATCGACGAGTACGGTGCCGGACTGCTTGCCGGACAGCGCTTCGGTCACCCGATCGTGGTGCTTGACCACCGCCATCTGCGCGGTCAGCGCCGCGTCCACGGCATCGGCCAGTTCGACGCTGTCGGTGACCAGCACGCTCGCGGCCAGCACATCGTGTTCGGCCTGCGAGATCAGATCGGCGGCGACATGCGCCGCGTCGGCGGTGGCATCGGCCAGAATCGCGATCTCGGTAGGCCCGGCCTCGGCATCGATGCCGACCAGTCCGCGGCAGAGCCGCTTGGCCGCGGTCACATAGATATTGCCCGGTCCGGTGATCATGTCGACCGGTTCCAGCTGCGCGCCATCGGTATCGATACCGCCGTACGACAGCAGTGCGACCGCCTGCGCGCCGCCGACCGCCCACACCTCCTCGACCCCGAGCAGCTGTGCGGCCGCCAGAATCGTCGGGTGCGGCAGTCCGCCGAATTGCGCCTGCGGCGGTGAGGCCACCACCAGCGAATCCACGCCCGCGGTCTGCGCGGGAACCACGTTCATGACCACGCTCGACGGGTAGACCGCATTGCCGCCGGGCACATACAGCCCGACCCGCTCGACCGGAACCCAGCGCTCGGTCACGGTACCGCCGGGCACCACCTCGGTGGTCTTGTCGTTGCGCCGCTGATCGCCGTGCACCTTGCGGGTGCGCTCGATGGCGACCTCTAGTGCGGTCCGCACCGCCGGGTCCAGTTCGGCGAGGGCCTTCTCGAGTTCGGCGGCGGGCACGCGCACCGATACCGGCCGCACGCCGTCGAACTTCTCGCTGTATTCCAGCGCCGCCTCGACACCCCGATCGCGAATGGCCTCCACGACCGGTCGCACATGATGCAGCACCGAGTCCACGTCGACGCCCCCACGCGGCAGAGCCGCGCGCAGTTCGGCAGCAGTGGGAGTACGTCCGCGCAGATCCACGCGGGCGAGCTCGATGCGGCTTGTCATAGCGCTGTCAAGTCCTTGTCTGTGCTGATCATCAAAGGGGTCCGGCGGACAGCCGAAACTGCCCGCGACCAGGTACCAGACTATCGGGTCGGCGCCACCGCTTATCCGCAGGACCGGCTCGGCCCGGTTACGGCACCGGGACTTCCGCGTCGAAACGGCGGTAGACCAGATGTTGTTGGGCGAAGGTCCAGGCGTTCTGGGTGACGAAGTAGAGCAGGATCGCGACCGGCATGACGGCTCCGGCGGCGATCGCGCCGAGCGGGAAGACGTACAGCGACAGGTTGTTGATCAGGCGCACCTGCGGGGTCACCTCGGTGCCTATGCGGCGCTGGCGCTCCACGGTGAAGCGGGCGGTGAAATGGGTCGCGACCGCGGCGATGATCATCAGCGGGATGGCAACGGCCGCAACCGAAGTGAACGAGTCGCCCGCGTTCATCAGGGTCGAGGCCAACGGGGCGCTGAAGAGTTTGGCCTGTAGGAACGACTGCACCTGCTCCGGGGAGAAGACGTAGTTGGCGATATTCGGGTTCTGGAATGAGCGCAGCACGTGATAGAGGCCGATGAAGACGAGCGTCTGGCCGACGATCGGGAGGCAGCCGAGGAACATGTTGACGCCCTTCTCCTCCTGGAGTTTGCGCATCTCCTCGCTCTGCTTCTGCATATCGCCGGGGTGTTTGCGCTTGATCTCCGCGATGTGGGGCTGCATTTCGGCCAGGCCCTTGGAGAAGCGCAATTGCGCCAGGAACGGTTTGATGAGCAGGGCGCGCAGGGTCATGACCAGGAAGATGATGGCCAGCACCCAGGCCAGGCCGCTCGATGCGCCGAGCACCGCCGCGAAGGCGGTATGCCACAACCAGAGCACGGCCGATACCGGGTAATAGATGAAATTGAGCATGGGGGACCTCACTGCGAGGCACCCGCGCACGGGCGCGGGTGGAGCGATTCAGGGCAGCGGCGGACCCGATCGTGCGCGCACGATCAGGCCGGGCACACCCCGGGCGCTCGCGGCCGCGGTCGTCCCGCCGCATCCGGATTGCTCTGTCGCAGAAAGGCTCCCCGCCGCCGACCGGCCGCCGATTCCGGCGGTCCGGCATGTACGGCGGTCCGCAGCACCGGTCCGCGCGCCGCGATGAGGGCGGCGGTCAGGGCTACCAGCGCGGCCGCACCCAGCACGAACAGCGAATTGGGTTCGGCGGCGGCCAGGAAGAGCACGGCCCACGCGGCGACGATCAGGGCGCACACCAGCACCACCGTCGACTTCACCCGCGTGACCATGCCCCCGACCCTACCCACATACCCCGCACCCGCGCCCACAATGTGAGCCAACCCGACATGTTCCGGGGGTGGTTACTCGGGGATGAGGCGGCGGATGACCATCGGCTCGGCGAGGATGCCGTCCAGGACGCTCGCGATGTGGCGGAAGTGCGGGGTGGTGAAGTGCTCTTCCAGTGCCTCGGCGGTGGTCCACTCCTCGACGACGACCATGTGTGCCGGATCGTTCGGATCGGCGAAGGGCTGATAGCTGAGGCAGCCGGGCTCGGCCAGGGACGGTTCGATCATGGCTTCCAGCGCGGTGCGCAGGCGATCCTGGTGCTCGGGGAGAGCGCGGAGTTCGGCGACGACATGCAGGGACATCGGAGATTCCATTCCTGAAGTGTGGTGGTCAGGGGCGGGCGGGGCCGGTGCCCGCGCCGGTGGTGGTGATGGCGGTGGCGATCTCGTCCAGATCGGACCGGGTCAGCACCAGGGTGAGCGCGCCGGTCCAGCCGTCGATCTGGGTGGTGCTGCGAGCGCCGACGATCGCGCCGGTGATGCCGGGCCAGGAGGTGACCCAGGCCAGGGCGACCTCGGCGACGGTGACGCCGTGCCGGGCGGCGATCGGGCGCAGGGCATCGACCAGGGCCAGGTTGGCGGGCAGGCCGGTGGTGAAATCCGGGCTGCCGGAACGCCAGTCGTCGGCGGTGAGTGTGCGGTCGGCGGTGAACGCTCCGGACAGCAGACCGGACTGGAGTGGGGAGTAGGCGATCACACCGGTGGAATGCGATTGCGCCCAGGCGATTTCGGGGGCGGAGCCGCGGTTCACGGCGGAGAAGGGCGGTTGGATGGCATCCACGTGCGCTATCGCCTCGGCCCGATCCAGTTCGGCCACATCGTGATTGGACAGTCCGATGGCACGGACCTTGCCCTCCTTCTTGAGGTCGGCCATGATCTGCCAGTACTCCTCCAGCGGAGTCGGCTGGGCCAGGCTCTCCCCTTCACCGCCGTAGACGAAGACCGCGCCGGTGTCCGGCCAGTGCACCTGGTACAGGTCGATGTGGTCGACGCGCAGTCGGCGCAGTGACGATTCCAGTTCCGCGCGAATGGTTTCCGGGCGCATGATGCGGCGCGGCGGCCCGGAGCGGTCGTCGCCCTCCTCCCAGATCAGGCCGGTTTTGGTGAACAGGTACGGGCGGTCGGCCTCGGGCAGATCCGCCAGGGCGCGACCGACCAGGGTTTCGGCGTGACCGAGACCGTAGGCGGGCGCGGTGTCGAGCCAGTTCAAGCCGCTGTCCACGGCATGCCGGATGGCGGCGATGGATTCGGCGTCATCGGTGGCGCCCCACGAGTACTGCCAGCCGGAGCCGGCGATCACCCAGGTGCCGAAGCCGAGCGGGGTGAGGTTCATACCGGTGCCACCGAAGGGACGGGTGTCGCTCATTCGAATCTCCTGACGCGCTGCCGGATCGGTTCCGGCTGTGAGCACTACTTTTGTCCGCCGCCAGCGGGGTAAACAGTGCCGCGCGAGCCTGGGCACCGGATGACCAGGATGCGACCGGGGAGCCAGGCGGGAACGGCTCCGCAGGGTGATGCGGGTGGGCTCGGGCGGTGCCTAGCGTCGGCGGGATGAAGAGCAGTCATCGTCTCGGAGCGCTTGTGGCGCTTGCGATTCTGTCCGTCTCGACGATCTCGGCCTGCCGCACCGCGCCCGCCGCGACCGCCCCGGAGTGGGGAGCCTGCCAGGGCGGAAACCTGGATCCCAGGCAGGAATGCGCCACCATCTCGGTACCGCTGGACTACAACGATCCCGGGGGCGAGCAGATCACCCTGGCCATCTCCAGGATTCGCAGCGCGCATCCGGAGTCCCGGCACGGGGTGCTGCTGCTCGTCCCCGGCGGCCCCGGCGGCACCGGCCTGGAGCTGCCGACCACCTGGGGCGCGAAACTCCCTGCCGCACTGCGCGATACCTACGATCTGGTGAGCTTCGATCCGCGCGGACTGGGCGCGAGCACCACCGCGGATTGCCGTATCGACCGCGCCGATCTGGCGCTGGAACGTTTCCGGGGCTGGCCGGGCCCTGATGGCGACATCTCGGCGAATATCGCTGTCTCCCAGCGCATCGCGAAGGCCTGCGCGGACAACGGCGGCGCCCTGGTGCGCACCATGGGCACCCGCACCGAGGCCCGCGATATGGATCGCGTTCGCGCGGCGCTGGGCGAGGACCGAATCTCGGCGTGGGGCGAGTCCTACGGCACCTACGCGACCTCGGTGTACGCGACGATGTTCGGCGGGCGCACCGATCGAATCCTGTTGGACAGCAATGACGATCCCGATCCTGAGCGGGTGGAGCGGACGTGGAATGCCAACTACGCCGTGGGTGTGCGGGATCGATTCCCGGATTTCGCGCGCTGGGCGGCCGATCCCGGCAACCCCGATCGCCTCGTCGATACGCCGGACGCCATGCTCGGCGAATTCCTCACCCTGGCAGCGCGACTCGATCGCGATCCGCTGCCCTGGCCGGGCTCCGAGACGGGACAGTTGACCGGCAATGGGCTGCGCCAAGCGCTGCTGGACGCGCTCTATCGCGATGCGGCCTTCCCCGCCCTGGCCCGCGTAATTCGCGCCGCACGCGCCTCGACCCCCCTGCCAGATCCGCAGCCCGCCCCGCCCGAACAGCTGCTCCAGCAGCGCACCGCCGTCGCGGTGGGCACGATCTGCAATGATTCCGCTTGGCCCACAAAGCTTTCCGACTACGCCGAGGCGGTCATGCGCAGTCGCGCCGCCGATCCGCTCACCGCCGGACTCCCGCAGAACGTCTCCCCCTGCACATTCTGGCCCTACCCACCGGCCGACAAGACGGTCGTCGACGCGAACGGCCCCGCCAATGTGCTGCTCGTCCAGAATCTGCGCGATGTGGCAACGCCGTACAGCGGCGCACTGAACCTGCGCAACGCCTACGGCGACCGCGCCCGCATGATCACCGTCGACGCGGGCGGCCACGGCGCGTACCCCTCGCCCAACCCCTGCGCCAACGCCGCCGTCGACCATTTCCTGCGCGACGGCACCCGCCCCGACCGGGATCTGACCTGCCGATGACCCCGGACCGTCACTCTCGCCGACACAATCGCGCACCGTGATCGCCCCGGCGTGACGCGGTCAACCGAGCGTGCTCGATCCCGTCGACATCACGCCGCCGGATCGATCGGCGAACAGCATCGCGAGCCTGGGCACGAGGTGACCAGGAACCGTGGCGCGCCGCCCGCGATACTGGACGCATGACTCTCGATCGTCGTGCCGAACTCGGTGAATTCCTGCGCTCGCGGCGGGCTCGGTTGAGTCCGCAGGAGGTCGGGTTGATCGATCACGGGGCGCGGCGGCGGGTGCCGGGGTTGCGGCGGGAGGAGTTGGCGCTGTTGGCCGGGGTGAGTGTGGATCATTATGTGCGGCTGGAGCAGGGGCGCACCCTGCACTTCTCCGAATCGGTGTTGGACGCGGTGGCCCGGGCGCTGCGGTTGAATTCGGTGGAGCGTGATCACTTCTACCGGCTGGCGCGGCCGTGGTCGGGCGAGGAGCCGCCGGCCGCACAGCAGGTGCGGCCGGGGTTGCGGCGGCTGCTCGAATCCGCCGCGGATGTGCCCGCCTACATCGTCGGGCGCGGTACCAATGTGCTCGCGTGGAATCGCTTGGCGGCTGCCCTGATCACCGATTTCTCCGCATTGCCGCCGCACGAGCGGAATCTGGCTCGCCTCGTCTTCCTGGACGAGGGCATGCGCGAACTCTACGAGGACTGGGATGCCAAGGCCGCCGATGTGGTGGCCTACCTCCGACTCGATTCCGCCCGCAATCCCGGGGATTCCGGCATTGCCGACCTGATCGCAGACCTGTCCGAATCCAGCACGGAATTTCGTGACCTCTGGGATCGGCACGAACTCAAGGACAAGACGCACGGCCGGTACGTCTACCTGCACCCGGTCGTCGGCCGCATCGAGCTCGGCTTCGAAACCCTGCGCCTGCCCGACGATCCCGATCAGGGCCTGATCGCGCACACGGTCGAAGCGGATTCTCCGAGCGCCAACGCATTACGCCTGCTGACCAGCCTCGCCGCGGAAACGCAGTCCGCCTAGCGAGCGCGCAGTTCGGCCACGCCGTCGCCCTCGAGATCGTCGTACGCGACGGTCCGGCCGACCATGGCCAGGGCGAGCGCCTCACCGGGTCCGCGCACCAGCGGTCCCGCGCCCTTCGACCAGTCGACATCGGTCGCTTCCCAGCGCAGTCCCTTCAGATAGCGGCCGGGACCGGCGAAGATATCCGGATTGTCGAGGACCAGCAGCAGCCGCTCGGCCGGAATCTTGCGCTCGCGGCCGAGCGGACGACGAATGTCCTGCTGATGCACGAAGCTGTCCGACAGCGCCAGTTTGGGCATATACCGCGAGAACCAGCCGCGCGGTTCGACCAGCCGATCCACCAGCTCCCCCGTGGGCCGCCCATTGAATTGCTCGACCAGCGCCTGATTGAGCCGATCCGTGGAGGGATTGCGCAGCCCCAACAGCAGGTAACTCGGCAGCGACACGGTATCGGTTTGCAAGTGGCTCACCACATCTCGCACCCGCCACCCCGCGCACAGCGACGGTGTATCCCATTCCTCGACGGTCAGCGACCGCAATAGCTCGACCAGTTCCCCGCGCTCATCGATGAGCAGCTGGCGCACGTTCATACCCGAAAGGCTAATCGCCCCAGCCATATTCCGACAGCGCCCGCGAAGGCGCAGCCGCACCCCGGCAGGTTCCGACAGCACCCGCCACCGGAGCTGTCGCGACCGGCGCGCGCACAATGCTCCCGTAACGCACTGCGCCGCACCGGGATTCCGGTGCGGCGCAGGGGTATTGCGGTCAGCGACTACATCTTGGTGTCGCTGTCGATCTTCACATTGCCGCTGCCCATATCGATCACGCGGAGCGTCACCGATTTGGTGGAGCTGCCGGTGGAGACGGTCGCCACCGAAATATCCGCCGAGCCATCGGCATTCACGCTGTCGGACCAGCCGCGCGCGCCATTGATGGTGGAGTAGCGGGTGATTCGGTTATCGGTCCAGTAGGACTGGAACGAGGACTGGCTGCCGTACACCTGCTGGGCGGCGGGGGTGAGGCGGTTCCAGGCGTCGGCGAAGTTCAGGTAGACGAGGCCGTCGTAGAACTTCTGTACCGCGTCGACACCATCCTGCACGGTGACCTGTCCGGCGCTCTTGGTCTGGCCGAGTGCGCCGGCGGTGCCCTTGCCGGTGGTGGTCTGCGCGGATGCCTTGGTGGCGCTGGTATCGCCACCGGTGGTGCCCGGACTGTCCGATCCGCCGGAACTCATCAGGCCGAAGACCACCGCGCCCGCCACGACGACGGCGGCGACCAGGGCCGCGATCACCAATTTGGTGCGGCGCGGCTGTTCCGGCTCGTCATCGTCGAGATGCGGTGCGAAGGTGGATCGGGTGGGCGGACCGCCGTTGACCGAGGGTCGCGGCGGCGGGGTTTCCAGCAACTGGGCCTGGCTCATGGCGCCGGTGGGGATATCCGCGTTGGCGGATCCGCGCCGATCCATCTGCCGGGTGTTGCCGCGCTGCGGTGCGGGCCGCGCGCCTGCCGGTTTGGCGGGCGGCGGGGTCAGCGTGCCGCCCTGGCGACGTGCCGCCATGACGCGGGTGGCCTCGGCATCGGGCCCGATTTCCGCGAACTCCGCCATGATGTCGCGGACCTCGGTCATGCTCGGCCGGTCCTCCGGCTCGAAGCTGAGCAGGGCCAGCAGCAGATCACTGAGCGGTCCGGCATTGCGCGGCGTGCTGATCTGGCCGTTGGCGGCCGCGTACAGCAGGGCGAGCGGATTCGGGTTGGTGCCGTAGGGCGGTTCGCCTTCGAGCGCGTGGAAAAGCGTTGCGCCGAGCGCGAATACGTCGGCGGCCGGGCTCGGTTCGGCGCCGCGCGCGACCTCGGGTGCGAGGTAGGCGGCGGTGCCGGAGATGAGTCCGGTGGCGGTGAGGGTGACATCGCCCTTGGCCTTGGAGATGCCGAAGTCGGTGATCTTCACCGCCCCGTTGTCGCCGAGCAGGATGTTGCCCGGCTTGACATCTCGATGCACGATGCCAACCCGGTGCGCGGCGATCAACGCCGACGCGACCTGTTCACCGATGCGAGCGACCTGCGGCAGCGGCAGGGTGCCCTGAGAGGACAGCACCACCGCCAGACTCTGCGATGCGAGGTACTCCATCACGAGGCATGGATCGCCCTCGTGCTCGGTGATGTCGAACACCACGATGGCGTTGGGATGCTGGAAGCGAGCGGCATTGCGGGCCTCACGGGCAGCGCGCTGACGCACGATGTCCTTGTCGGCCGCGGACAGGCTCGGCTGGGTGATGATCTGTTTGACCGCCACCGAACGCTCGAGCCGCTCGTCGACGGCTCGCCAGACGACGCCTGTGCCGCCGCTACCAATCCGTTCGACCAGGCGGTAATGCCCTGCGATCACTTGGCCGGTTTCGATGGCACTACTCCGAAATTCTGCGCGATGGTGACTGTGACAACGCGGTTGCCCGCGTGTTTCCCCGCATGAGTGTAGCGGGCGATGGGCAGCACGCCGACGTCAGCGTGAGATATGAGCGAGATCTCGGTGAGATGTACGCCGCACTCCGGTTACGTTTATCCGACGGGCCACGTTAAAGCGCTGCTCAGAGCAGTTGGATGACATGACAGCGAATTCTGCCGCACAAGAGCGGATCCCACCGCGTGGGACGCGATTTCAGTTGGTGCGTGTCGCGCCGTCCGCCTCGTGCTGCGCGGCGGGCCATTCGGCGCGGGTGAGCCGCGTCGCATCGGCCGCGTCGAGTTCGATATCGAACACCTCGGTGAGCACCTTCGGCAGTTCGGCCGCGTCCAATTCGCGAACTTCGCCCGTTCCGTCCGGATAGTCAATCGTCCAGGTCGTACCGTCGATTTGGTGGTGCACCGCCTCGGTGAAGCGCTGAACGAACGGACGCGTGGTGAACGGGGAACGCGGCGAGGTCGCGACGAAGTGATTACCGACCGTGAAGTCTGTTCGATACTGCGGATTCGGGCTGAATGTATAGCGATCCAGCCAGCCGTCCCGGCCGAACTGGTACAGCGTCCAGAGCTCGCCGCCGAGCGCGTCCGCACCCAGCTCGAGCCGGTAACGCCAAGCGCCGAGCGAGAATTCGCCGCGACCGGGCGTCAGCTCGAACGGTTCGAGCGGGCCCGAGCCGAAGCCGACATCGCAGAGCCAGGCGCGCTCGTCGTCGACCGGGCGCACCCGCAGCAGCGCGTGTGTCGCGGGCCGCAATCCGCTGGCGCCCATGGTGACTCGGCCCGAGATGCCGGTGAATTCGAACCCCAGGCGTTCGAGCGCGGCGGCGAACAGCAGCACGTTCTCATAGCAGTACCCGCCGCGGCGCTGCCGGATCAGCTTGTCCTGCAACGATTCCAGATCCAGCGGGACACCGCGGCCGAGAATGATCTCCAGATTCTCGAACGGAATGGTGGTGGTGTGCGCGCGGACGAGAGCGCGCAGTACGGCCAAGGTCGGGGTGCGCTCGCCGGTGTATCCGATGCGGTTCAGGTACGCGTCGAGATCCAATTCGCCGCCGCTCCACAGATAGGACGGATCCACCGGTGTCGTCATCACTGCCTCCGTTTCGATTCGGGTTCCTACGCGGCAACCCCGTACATCACGAAGATGTTCCGAAATCGAGCATGCCCGACAGGTTTGCGGAACGGACGCTGGGGTGCGCCGCGCGGAATTCGTCTGGGACGGTTGTCCGGATTTCGTGGACAGTGCGCAGTCCCGGTCATAGCCTCGGTCCATGATCGCGCTGCTGGATCGGTTGCGGCTGCTCACCATTCGTGAGTTCGCCACACATTGGGGACGAACGGTGGCCTCGGTCGTCGTCATGGCGGTGTCGTCGGCGTTCCTGGTGGCGGTGATCGGCATCTCCGGTTCGCTCACCGGATCCATCGCGCAATTGTCCTCGGGGTTGGCGGGTAATGCGGCGCTGGAGATCTCGGGGGTCACCGATGCCGGATTCCCGCAGGCGGTGCGCGCGGATGTGGCGGCCGTACCGGGCGTCACGGCGGCGGTGCCGATGCTGCGCGCGAATGTGGGACCGGACGACAACCGGCTCATGCTGCTCGGTGTGGACGCCTCCACCGCCGCGCTGGACAGCGATCTGAAGGACTCGGTGGGCAGCGCGCAGACGGCCGCGCTGCTGAGCGTGCCCAATGGCGTGCTCGCCGGACCGGGTGCGGGATTCACCGCGGGCGATGTGATCACCCTGCGCTCGGGCACGGTGACCGTCGCGGCGGTGCTGTCCGGCAAGGAGCAGGCCCGGCTCAATGGCGGCCACTATCTGATCGCACCGCTGCCGCTGGCCCAGCGCGTCACCGGCCGCACCGGGCAGGTGGATTCCATCCTGATCGTCACCGCACCGGATGCCGATGCGGCCCAGGTGAATTCGGCGGTCACCACGGCGGTCGCGGGACGCGCGCTGGTGAGCACGCCCAGCCTGCGGGCCGCGCAGACCAGCAGCGGCGTCGTCATGCTGCGTTTCATCGCGGCCATGGGCGCGGCGATCGCCTTCGTGGTGTCGGCGTTCCTGATCTACAACACCATCAGTATGGCGCTGGCCGGTCGGCGTCCGGTGATCTCCATGCTGCGGGCCATCGGCGGGCGTAAACAGACCATCGTGCGCGATGTGCTGGCCGAGGCCGCGGTGCTCGGGCTGGTGGGCGGACTGCTCGGCGCGGGTTTCGGAGTTCTCATGGGGCGCTACGCCATCGGCCTGCTGCCGGGTGCGTTCAGCCAGATGATGGAGGCGCGGCTGGAATATCTGCTGCCCTGGTACGCGATTCCGGCCGCCATACTCGCGGCCGTCCTGACCAATCTGGCGGCCACCGCGGTCGCCGCCCGGCAGGTGTACCGGGTCTCACCGGTGGAAGCGCTGGCCCCGGTGGGTGTTTCACAGGCCGATGCGGTGCCCGTACGGGTGCGGCTGCTCGCGGGCGCGCTGGCGGTCGGGTTGGCCGTGCTGACGGTGCTGGTCGTGCGCGCGCACCTCGGGCTGTTCGCCGCCGCGGCACTGGGTTCGGCGCTCGGCGCGGAGATCGCGCTGGCATTCGCCTGCACCGGGCCGATCGTCCGGTTGACCGGTGCGACGGCGCGGCGACTGGGATCGGCGGGCGTGCTCGCCGGGGTGAATATCGATCGAGCGCCCCGCCGGGTGTGGGCCACGCTCATGACCGTCACCATCGCCGTCGCGATGACCATCACGATCACCGGTTCGAACGCCGACGCCGTGCGCTCGGCGCGCGACACCTTCGCCTCCCTCGCCGATAACGATGTGTGGGTGAGCGTGACCGCCGAGGATATGGTGCCCACGCCGCTGCTGCCGAACGGCTTGGCCGAGCAGGTCGCCGCGGTGCCCGGGGTCGGACGAGTCACCCAGGGGCAGTTGGCCTTCGCATCCTTCGGCGGTACCAAGGCGCTGGTCTACGGAGTCGATCCGGACAGTAATTTCGCCATGGCGCGCTCGCTCGATACCGCGACGCGGCAGCGATTGCTCGCGGGCGAGGGCGTGGTGCTCTCCCGGGATCTCGCTCGCGCACTGGGGGTTTCGGCCGGGGATGACCTGACCGTGCAGACGCCCAGCGGGGAGCGCCGCACCCGGGTGCTGGCATCGGTGTCGTACTTCTCGGCGTTGAGCGGTACGGCGTCGATGAGTTTGACCCTGATGCGGGAATGGTTCGGCCGCCCCGGCGCGACCACCTTGCAGATCGATGCCGCGCCCGGGGTGGACAAGGCGCAATTGTTCACGGCCATAAGGCAGGTCGTGCCGGCCGAACTGCATGTGTACACCGGCGCGGCGGCACTGGACGGTGTCGGCAAGGCGATGGAGCAGGGGCTGGTGCTGTCCCGGATCATGCTGGTCATCGTGGCGTTCATCGCGGCCATGGCGCTGCTCAATACGCTCACCCTGGCGCTGCTGGAACGCCGCCGCGAGTTGGGGATTCTGCGGGCGGTCGGCTCCAGCAGGCGGTTCGCGCTCCGCATGGTGCTGGCCGAGGCCGCCGGCATCGGGGTGATCGGCGCGGCGCTGGGCGTGCTGTTCGGTTTGGCCAACCAGTACCTGTATTCACTGCTGGCCACCGACATCATGGGTCTGGATGTGCACTTCCGGCCCGGGCCGCCGCTGCTCGTATTCACGGTCGCCGCACTGGCTTTGAGCCTGCTCGGCTCGATTCCGCCCGCGATGCGCGCGGCCCGGCTCAATATCGTCGACGCGGTCAGTGCCGACTGACACCGGAAGCGCGGTGCCGACCGATACTCGAATTCAGGCGGCGCACTTGGAATTCGGCGGCGCGGGCGGAGCCGTGTTCACCCCGTTGGCCACATCGACGATGTAATCGCTCGCCCACGGCTCGGTGTTCGCGAGCAATCGTTCGACCACACAACCGGATTCGAAGAAGACCGGGCTGAGGCCGTGATCTCCCGGCACCACCGCACCGCCCAGATCACGGCCGGACAGCACGGTGTACATCGAGACCGGCTTCCCGGCGGCCATGAGCGCGGCCCGCATCTCCAGTCCGGAGGTGTACGGCACCAGTGGATCCGCGGTGCCGTGCAACAGGATTGCCCGGCGCACCCCGATCCGGCCCGCCAGCAACGACGGTGAGCGCGCCGCGTAGGCGGCCGGACAGGTCAGCGGTCCGCAGCCGCCCGCATCGCGCTCGATCTCCGGCCGCAGACTCGGACCCGCGAGCGGGGCCTGCGCCCAGGAGATGAAATCGCTTGCCTGGCCGAAGGTGTCGACCCAGTAGTCGTAGGTGCCCGGCGGCGCGTAGGCGGCGGCGAGACCGCTGGTCAATCCGCCCTGGCTCCAGCCCCACAGCACGGTGCGGCCGATGCCCGGATGTTCACCGCGATACCACTGGGTGGCGGCAACGATGTCCTGCCAGCCCGCCCATACATTCCATTCCCCGGTGCGCCAGCGGCCGTCGGCCGAGCGCTGATCCATGGTCAGCAGCGCGGCCCCGGTGTGCTGTGCGATCGAGGCCATGTACTCGGGAAAGTCGGCGGCGCTGCCCGCGTGCCCGTGCACCGCGACGATCAGATCCCGGATCTCGCCGTCGGGTTCGTAGACGCGCCCGGTGGCCCGCTCGCCCTCCACGGTGAGTGTCACATCGCGCACGCGCACCGGGGTTTCCGCGGCGGCCTCCGGTATCGCGGCCACCGTGGCGACCAGTATCGCGAGCACCACTCCGCCGACCGTCCACCGCCGCCTTCGACCACCCATCGCGGAATCATCGCACGTCACGGGCGGCGAGCCGGGCAGGCCGCGGCCGGTGTCCGAACACCAGGGCCGAGATCGCTCGAATGTCGTACCCGGCGGCTAGGATTCGCCCATGCGTTCGATGAGTGTGGCGGAGCGAAGGGCTCGGGTCGGGGTGCGGCATCGGCTGGCCGCGGCCGAGCGCGCCGAGGATGTGAACGACATCGTGCGCTCACTGGTGGTGCTGCACGCCACCGATCCGGCGACGGTGTTCCTGTCGATCGCCGCGCGCAGCCGGGGTCTGGAGCCCGGCCACGTGGAAAAGGCGCTGTACGAGGATCGGACACTGCTGCGCATGCTGGCCATGCGGCGCACCATGTTCGTCGCACCGCTGGAATTGGTTCCGGCGCTCCAGGGTTCGTGCGCGGACGCGCTCGCGCATAAGCAGCGCAAGACCTATGGGCGGCTCATCGATCAGGCCGGGGTGGTCGAGGGCGATATCTCCGACTGGCTCGCCGAGGTGGAGGCCGAAACCCATCAGGCGCTGTTGACGGCCGGTGCCGCCACCGGCGCGCAATTGAGCAAACTGGTGCCGCGCCTGCGCACCCAGATCGACGCGGCCCCGGGCAAGTCGTATTCCAAGCCGACCAGCATCACCACCTGGATTCTGGTGGTGCTCGGCGCGGAGGGCCGCATCGTGCGCGGGCGGCCGAACGGCAGCTGGAGCAGCAGCCAATACACCTGGGCTCCCGTCGAATCCTGGCTGCCCGCGGGCATTCCGGCGCTGTCGGCCGAGGAGGCTCGCACCGAGTTGGTGCGAAAGTGGCTGTACGCCTTCGGTCCCGCACCGGAGAGCGATATCAAATGGTGGACGGGCTGGACACTCGGCGAGGTCCGCAAAACCCTCGCGCAGATCGATACGGCCGAAGTCGACCTGGACGGCGTCACCGGCCTGGTCCTGGCCGACGACCTGGACCCGGTCCCCACCCCCGATCCCTGGGTCGCCCTGCTCCCCGCGCTGGACCCCACCCCCATGGGCTGGCAGGCCCGCGAGTGGTACCTCGGCGCACACGGCCCGGCCCTGTTCGACCGCAATGGCAATGTCGGCCCGACCATCTGGTCCGACGGCCGCATCGTCGGCGGCTGGGCGCAGCGCCCGGACGGCGAAATAGTCTGGCGCCTACTGGAAGACATCGGCACCGAGGCCGAATCCCGCATCGAGGCCGAGGCCGCCCGCATGGCCACCTGGTACGGCGACGTGCGCCCCATCCCCCGCTTCCGCACCCCCTTGGAACGCGAACTCACCACCTGAGTGGGCGAACCTCCCCGAATCCCGCACGGCCGGAATCGTTCTCGCGGCGTGGGCAATCAGCGGATGCTGGGCGTTCGCACAGGAATTTCCTAGGCAGCGCCAGGTCATCGACTGTTAGGGTCTGTTTGTACATCCGCACAGTCCGGGCATCGACACGGGGGTCTACGAGTCCGGGGAGATCATTTCGGAGTGTGTCATGACTTTCCTGCATCGCGTCGAAGCCCAGCCGATCTCGATTCCCCGGTTGCCGGAGCACACCGCACAGTGGCGGGAGCAGCTGCTCGCGCAGCGAAACGAGTTGCGCGACGGCCCTTTCCGGGACGCGATCGTGGCGGTGTGCGCCCTGATCACCGCGGCGGACGGCGGTATCGATCCCGATCATCGCGCCCGGGTGGCGCACCTGCTCGGCGCCGATCCCGCGCTGCGCCACTTTCCGGCGGATGAGCTGCGAAATCTCTTCGAGGACAACTGCTCCCGGATGAGTATGGATCCGGCGTTCGGCCGTGCCCACGTACTGGCGCAGATCGCCGAATGCACCGGCGATCCGGAGCAGGCGCGCGCGGTGATCCGATTGGGCATCATGATCGCCGCCGCCGATCGCGGGCTCGATGCCCACGAGGTTGCCGCTGTCCGGGAGGCTTGTCAGGTGCTGCACCTGGAAACACCGGAATTCGGCGTGTAAAGACTGCTGGATACGCCTTTACATCGCTCGGTAAATAACGCACCCTTGGTGAGTTTGGATTCCGAGCGAGGAGTGCACGCTGCATGGCGATCCAAGGTTTTCTGAATATTTTCTTCGATACCGTTCACCCGAATAGGGGCTGGCGGTACTGCATGATGTGCGAGGGCAAGGGCGATTACGGCCTGGTCAACGACTCGGTGCAGTGGTGTTCGGTATGCGGCGGAACCGGCTGGCTAGCCGACGCGCCGCAATACCGCCGCTGAACCCGCAGCGAAATTCCCAGTTAAATTCCGGAATTTCGGACTTTTCGGGAAAAGCGGAATTACATATCCAAACCCAGGTCCAAAACTCGGACCGAGTGGGTTAATGCGCCGACCGACAGATAATCGACACCGGTGCCCGCGTATTCCGCCGCGACATCCAGGGACAGGCCGCCCGAGGATTCCAGCTTGGTCCGCGGCGAGCGGTTGTTGCGGCGTTGCACCGCGGCCTGGGTAGCCCAGAGCGGGAAGTTGTCCAGCAGCACCAGCTGGACATCTTCGCCGAGGATGGCATCGAGCTGGTCGAGGCTGTCCACCTCGATCTCGCACTCGATGTCCGGGTTCACCTCGCGCACCGCGCGCAGCGCCGCGACCACCGAACCGGCCGCCACCACGTGGTTGTCCTTGATGAGCGCGGCATCGCCCAGACCCATGCGGTGATTCACGCCGCCGCCGGTGCGCACCGCGTACTTCTGCAAAGCCCGCAAACCGGGCAGAGTCTTGCGGCTGTCCCGGATTCGGCAGTCGGTGCCCGCGACCGCGTCCACCCACGCGGAGGTCGCCGTGGCGATTCCGGACAGATGGCACACCAGATTGAGCATGGTGCGCTCGGCGGTGAGCAGTCCGCGCGTCGGCGCGACCAAGCTCAGCACGGCGTCACCGGGCTGCACCCGGGTGCCGTCGGCGACGCGGGCGGTGACCTCGTACTCGCCCGCGCCGATCACCTCGTCCAGCACCAACAGCCCGACATCGAGTCCGGCGATGGTGCCGGGCTGACGCGAGGCCATGGTCGCCTTGGCCACCGCGTCGGCGGGAACCGTTGCGGCCGTGGTGATATCGGGGCCGTAGCGCAGGTCCTCCTCCAGAGCCCGGCGAATGAGCGCGATCACCTCATCGCGATCCAGTCCGGCGTCGAGAGTCATTGCGGCACTCCTTCTTCAGTGCGTGAAGCGTCGTGATGCCAGGTCGGCACCATTTCCGAGCCATCGGTGATCAACTGGGGGCGGCCGTCGGAGCCGAGCCGCACCGCGGTACTGCGGTGCAGTTCCTCGCGCGGTTCCGGATAGTCCGAACGGGTATGGCAGCCACGGCTTTCGGTGCGCGCGGAGGCGGTCAGCAGGAACGCCCGCGCGGTCAGGGTGAGCGCGGAGTCCTCGAGATCGCGGATCACCGCGGCCGGATCGTCGGCGCGCACGTCATCGCTGTCATCGGCTTCGCCGCCGGTGATCAGGCCGACCAGCCGCAGCACCGCACCGCGCAGGCCATCGCCGTCGCGGACGACCCCGGCGTGCTCGGTCATCAACTCCTGCAATAGTTTGCGATCCGCGCGCGGCAGCGCGGCCACCCCGGCGAACCGCTGTTCGGCGGGAATGAGCTCGGCCCGGCCGCGCCGTTCCGCGGCCGCGACGCCGACGCGCCCGCCGACCACCAGCCCCTCGAGCAGACTGTTGGAGGCCAGCCGATTCGCGCCGTGCAGTCCGGTGCGCGCGACCTCACCAGCCGCGTACAGCCCGGGAACCGTTGTGCGCCCGTGGGTATCGGTCACCACGCCACCGCACTGGTAGTGCGCGGCGGGTGCGACCGGAATGAGATCGACGCGCGGATCGATACCGGCCGCCGCACAGGACGCGGTGATCGTCGGGAATCGCTCGGGGAACCCCTCGATGGCGCGCGCGTCGAGATAGACGTGATCGGTGCCGAGTTCGCGCATGCGTGCCGCGATGGCCCGGGACACCACATCGCGCGGTGCGAGATCACCGCGCGGATGCACCCCGGCGGTCACCGAATTCCCCCGCGAATCCACCAGAATCGCGCCTTCGCCGCGTACCGCCTCGCTGATCAGCGGCCGCCGCCCCACCCCGCCGGGGGTGAACAGCACGGTGGGATGGAATTGCAGGAATTCCAGATCCGCCACCACCGCCCCGGCGCGCAAGGCCAGCGCGATACCGTCGGCGGTCGCGCCGGGCGGATTGGTGCTGCACGCGTAGAGCTGTCCCAAACCGCCGGTGGCCAGCAGTACCGCGGGTGCGTGCACGATGCCGAAACCCTTGTCCGACACCGCGATCACACCGCGCACCCCGTCGGGTCCGGTCACGATCTCGACCACGGCGGCCCCGAACAGCACCGGCAGTCCGGCCGCGTTCAGCGCGCGCTGCACCTCGGCCCCGGTGGCGTCGCCACCGGCGTGAATGATGCGCCGCGTGCTGTGCCCGCCCTCGCGGGTGCGTGCGACCTCGCCATCGCGGCCGTGATCGAATACCGCGCCGAGATCGGTGAGCGCGGTGACGGCCTCGACGCCGCCCTCGACGATCGAGCGCACCGCCTCGGCATCGCACAGTCCGGCCCCGGCCACCACGGTGTCGTGCACATGCGAGGCGACCGAATCCCCGTGCGGCGCGACCACGGCGATACCGCCCTGGGCGTACTGCGTGGAGGTATCGGTGGCCCCGCCCTTGCTGAGCGTGAGGACGCGCAATCCGCGCAGTGAGGCGGTGCGCGCCGCGGTCAAACCCGCGACGCCGCCGCCCACCACGATCAGATCCGCTTCGGCCTCCCACGTGAGGGAAATACTCACGGTTTCACCCTTTCCGGCGAACGACCGAGCTCGTACTATTCCCCGCCGCCCGGATTGCCGATCTCGATCATGCGCTGCACCGAATTACGCGCCAGGGCAGCGGTTTCCAGGTCCACGTGCACCTCGTCGCGGTTCTCCACCAGGCAGCGCAGCAGCGCGGCGGGGGTGATCATCTTCATGTACTGGCAGGAGGCGCGGTCGTTGACCGGCTGGAAGTCGATGCCCGGGGCGGCTTTTCGCAACTGGTGCAGCATGCCGACCTCGGTAGCCACCAGTACCTGGTTGGACTTGGCCGCCTTGGCGGCGTCGATCATGCCGCCGGTGGACAGGATGTGCACCCGGTCGGCCGGGAACTCGCCCGCACCCGCCAGGTAGAGAGCCGAAGTGGCGCAACCGCATTCGGGGTGCACGAACAGCTCCGCGTCCGGGTGGCTCTTGGCCTGCGCGTTGAGCTCATCGCCGTTGATGCCGGCGTGCACGTGGCATTCGCCCATCCAGATGTGCATGTTCTCGCGGCCGGTGATGCGCTTGACGTGCGCGCCCAGGAACTGGTCCGGCAGGAAAAGCACCTCGCGGTCCGGGTCGATGGAGGCGACCACGTCGACGGCATTGGAGGAGGTGCAGCAGATATCGGTGAGCGCCTTCACCGCGGCGGTGGTGTTCACGTACGAGACCACGACGGCGTCGGGGTGCTCGGCCTTCCACTCGCGCAGATCATCGGCGGTAATGGAATCCGCGAGCGAACATCCGGCGCGCTGATCCGGGATCAGCACGGTCTTCTCCGGGCTGAGGATCTTGGCGGTCTCGGCCATGAAGTGCACGCCGCAGAACACGATGGTGCCCTCGGGGGCCTCGGCGGCGATCCGGGAGAGCGCGAGCGAATCGCCCACATGATCGGCGATGTCCTGGATCTCGGGCAGCTGATAGTTGTGCGCGAGGATCGTCGCATTGCGCTCACGCGCCAGCCGCTTGATCTCCGACGCCCATTCCGGGGTGGCGTTGACGCCGGTGAATCCCGCGGGCCCATCCACAATGCGCTCGGTGAGCGCCAACGTCGCACCTAGTGCAGCCATCTCCTGGCTCCTTCTCTCATGCGGCCGGCCACTTCGCCGATTCGCATACAACCGGTTTTCGACTTAGGATCGAAAACGTGCCCCATCGTAGCACCATCCACGAAACGCTCACCGCGGTGTTCCAGGTTCGTCGCTTCCCGGACACCAACACCGCAGGTGAGAGCAATTCCACCCCCGTCGGAGACCGTTGCCCGCCCGGACAGCACACCGAACTCGCGGTGTTGCTGTGGGAACGCGCCCTGGACCCGGCGATCGGCACCTGGTCAACCCCCGGTGGACGGCTACGCGATGGCGAGGATCTGAACACCTCGGCCGCGCGCCAGCTCGCCGAGAAGGTGGATGTGCGCGAATTGACGCATCTGGAACAGCTTTCGGTCTTCAGCGATCCGGATCGCGTCCCCGGCGACCGCCGCATCGCCTCGGCGTACCTCGGGCTGGTGCCATTGACCGCGGATCCACAGCTACCCCCGGACACCCGCTGGCATCCGGTCTCGGCGCTGCCGGATATGTCCTTCGACCACGGCATCGTGGTGGAGCACGCCCGCACCCGGCTGGCGGCGAAACTGTCCTACACCAATATCGCCTTCGCCCTCGCGCCCGAGCGTTTCACCATGTCGACACTGCGCGAAATCTATTGCGCCGCACTCGGATATGACGTGGACACCACCAACCTGCAACGGGTACTGACCCGTCGCGGCGTCATCACCCCGACCGGCGCGACCGCCTCCCCCGGCCGTGCGGGCGGCCGCCCGGCGGCGCTCTACCGTTTCGCCGACTCCGAAATCCGGGTCACCGACGAATTCGCGGCCTTCCGGCCACCGAGCTGATTCACCGCACCGAGCTAATTCACCGCGGGGCCGGCCGAATGGGCGAGCGCGTCGTACACCCACCGATGCGCCCGCCCGACGGTGATACGCGGTCCGAGCAGCCGTTCGGTCAGCGCCCAGTACCGATCGATACGCCGATCGGTATCGGGGCCATCGAGCAGCAGCCGCGCGCGGAAACGCGGGGAATCCCGCTCACCGCGCGCGGTGGCGTGCGCACCGACGAATCGATCGAGCTCGATGCCGCCGCGCGGTGCCACCCCGCTCGAAACCAGCGGCACCACATCGGTCATCACCGCACCCACCGCGGCATACAGCTCCGGCCCATCGCGGACCGTTTCCGGCCGCGTCCGCCAGAGTTGTTGTCGCACCGCGCCGTGCAGACCGGAGTCGGTGATGAGCGCGGCCAGTTCGGCGTAGGCGACGACCTGGTCCACGGTCGGATCGGCGGGTGGTTCCGGGACATTCCAGCCGATGAAGGTATCGACCTCGGCCCGGGGTATGGGCGCGAGCACGCCGCGCCAGAACCGCACCAGATGCTCATGCGCCGCAGCGGAATCCGATATCGCGGCCAGCAATACGAGCCGCTCGGCCCGCCGCTCCGGGACAACCGCGCCCACCGCTCGCAGCGCCGCCCGCCGCCAGGCCAGGGCCCTGAATTCGCTGTCCAGCCGCGCGGTTTCGGCGGCGACGGCCTCGTCGATCGACCATTTCCCGTGCAGCACATCGGTAATCGACTCCAGCCCGAGCCCGAGCGCACGCAACCGCCGCACCAGCAGCAGGCGTTCGACAGCGGTCTCGGCATCGAACATCCGATGTCCGCCCGCGCTGCGCCGCGATTCCAGAATGCCCTCATCGCAATAGAACCGGATCGTCCGCACGGCAATCCCGGTGGCGCGCGCCAACTCTCCGATACTGACGGGTGCGCCACCCCATGTGTCATCCATCACAACCGCTTGAACCTCCACCCCACTGGAGCTCCTAGCGTAATCGCATGGCTATCACGCAAGCGGAAATCGTCGCCGGTATCGCGGAAATCATCGAGGAGGTCACCGGGATCGAGGCATCGGAGGTGACCATCGAGAAATCCTTCTCCGAGGATCTCGAGATCGACTCACTGTCCCTGGTGGAGATCGCGGTGCAGCTCGAGGACAAGTACGACGTCAAGATTCCCGATGAGGATCTGGCGAGCCTGCGCACCCTCGGCGACGCGGTCGCCTATGTACAGCGGATGGAATCGACAATGCAGGAGAGCCAGGCGAAGTGAGGTAACCCAGGCGCTCACTGCGCGCGCTGTGCGGCCAGACCGTCGCGCAGCAGATCGAAGGCCACGTTCGTCGCGTGCACCGCCGCCGGATAGCGGTGGTCGGCGGACTCGCCGTCGACGAGGTGATCGTGATTCATGGAGGCGAGTTCGGTATGGATCACGGCCACCTGGGCCGCGACCAGGCGTGCGGTCAGCGGATCGAAACCGTTCTCGCGCAAGGCTTCCGCGAGGGTGTTCACCGCACGGGACAGATAGCTCGTCAGCCTGGCCGCCAAAGACTCGGTACCCCTGACCAATTGGAGAAAGGCCATGATCTCCGGGGTGTCGTTCAATCCGGTGTTCGGATCGCGACGGCTCAGCGCTTCCAATCGCGCCTCCCGCAGGGTATCCAGCGGAGGATGGCCGGGCCGGGCCCGGATCTGCCTGGCCGCCTCGTCCTCATGATCGGCGAACCGTTGCAGGACAAGGTCTTCCTTGGTCGGAAAGTACGCGAAGAGCGTGCGCCGGGAGACCTCCGCCGCCTGCGCGATATCGGTGATGGAGACGCGATCGAAGCCCGATTCCAGGAACATGCGGATCGCCGTGGCGGCGATCGTCTCGCGCAGGCGCAGTTTCTTGCGTTCGCGGATGCCCATCGATTCGGTCATGCGATGACCATACCGCCAAAAGTAGACCGAGTGTATTCTTGCACCAAGTCTACTTTTGGAGATCATCGTGCAGACCGAAGTGATCGTCGTCGGCGCCGGGCCGACCGGATTGATGCTGGCCAATGAACTGACCCTGGCCGGGGTTCAGGTCGTGGTGCTGGAGAAAGAGCGCACGCGCAGTTCGCAATCGCGCGCGGGTGGGCTGCAACCACGCACCGCGGAGGTGCTCGACCTGCGCGGATTCCTCGATCCGCTACTCGAACAGGCACTGGATCGCGGCAAATTCGGCGGGCACTTCGCCGGACTACCGGTCGAATTGGATTGTCGGCCCTGGCAAACTCGGCATCCATACCCGGTCGCGATCCCGCAGGGGCGATTGGAAGCGTTCCTCGAACAGCGGCTCGTCGAGCGCGGGGTGCCGGTACTGCGCGGACACGCGGTCGCCGCGATCGAACAGGATGCGGACGGCGTGACGGCCGGGGAGATTCGCGGCGGCTATCTCGTCGCCTGCGATGGCGGGCACAGCGCGGTGCGCAAAATGCTGGGCGTCCCTTTTCCCGGCATCCCGGGTCGCATGGCATCGGTGGTCGCGGACCTCACCCTGGCGTCCCGGTCCGAGGCCGTCCCGCGCGTGTCCGAACATTTCAGTCGATATCCCAAGTCCGCCAACGGATTCTTCACCGTGCTGCATCCGATCGAAGGCGAACGGTACCGATTGATCTTCGGCAGGTTCGCCGCCGAGCGCCCTGATCGTGAGCTGCCCATCACGACAGAGGAGGTCCAGGAGGCACTGACCGCGGTGTACGGACCCGAGACGACCCTGGGCGAATTGCTTGCCGCATCCCGATTCAGCGATGCCACCCGGCAGGTCGAGAACTATCGCGAAGGCCGGGTGCTCTTCGCCGGGGACGCGGCGCATATTCACCTGCCGATCGGCGGCCAGGGCGTGAACCTCGGCATTCAGGACGCGGTCAATCTCGGCTGGAAACTCGCTGCGGCGGTACGTGGTTGGGCACCCGAGGGCTTGCTCGACAGCTATCACGCCGAGCGCCATCCGGTCGCCGCGCGCGTATTGCGCACCACCCGAGCCCAGAGCCTGATCATGAATCCGAGCCGGGACGCGGATCTGGCCACGGTTCGCGACCTCTTCACCGATCTGCTCCGGCTACCGGACACCAATTACTTTGTCTCGGGCATGATGTCGGGCCTGGACATCGAGTACCCGGGGGTCGGACCGCGCATGATCGATCTGGATCTGACCACCGCGGACGGCCCGACGCGGGTGAGCCGACTGCTGCATTCGGGCCGCGGCCTGCTGCTCTGCCTCGATGACGCGCCCAGATCCATCGACCACTGGGCCGATCGGGTGAATCAGGTTGTGGCCAAGGCGGATCGGGACGCCGGCACCGTGCTGATTCGGCCAGACGGCCATATCGCCTGGACCTCAGGCGATATGCAACCACTGGACACCGCGCTGACCCGCTGGTTCGGCTGAGCCGATCACCACGCGCGATCGCGATGCTTCGAGGTGCGCTTGTATTTACGCCCACTCGGAATCGGTTGTGCGGCATTGGATTGCCGAATGGCATGGCGCTGACGCCAGGCGGTGAGATCCGGTCGTTCCGCCTGGGCTTCGGGAGCCTCGGGGGCACGATCGGCGTGCGAAGCGGCTTTCATGGCCGGTCCCCCTGCGGTGTCGTGAGTTCGGCACCAGGGTAGGGGGATTCGGCCGCACGCTCCAGTGATTTTCAGCGGGGGCGGTCGGTCTCCGACGAATCGAAGGGGACCACGGGGTCGCGGGGGCCGTAACCGGGACCGCCATTGCCACCGGGTCCGCCGTACGGGCCGTAGCTGATGGCGGAACCGTACTGCGCGGGAGCGAATACCGACGGTTCCCTCGGCTTGCCGCCGAACGGCAGGAATTGGCCGCTGCCCAGATCATCGGAGGTGCTCAGCGCCGTCAGGATGAGCACGACCAGCACCGCGATCAACGGCTGCACCAGCAGTGCGGGCCAGCCCTCGACGGTCGGGGCGAATTCGACGATGCTGTGCACCGCCGGATGCGCGGGGCGGGTGTGGCGTTGTTCGGCGACGGCCTCACCGACCCAGCGCATGAGCGAGGAGCCCAGTGCCGAACCGGCCAGCAGGCCCAGCAGCATGACCGGGCCGCGAGCGCGCCGCCAGCGCCAGGCGGCGGCGGTGCCCAGTACCGCGACGACGAATCCGAAGAGTACGAACATGGCGACCGCGTCGAAGCGGTGCGTGCTCTCCCCCGTCAGCGCCGCGCCCCGGTCCGGATCGACCACCAGGAGTTGTTCGGCGGGTGCGACGAAACCCCACAGCACGCCGCCGAGCGCGCTCACCGCGGCGATGGCCGCGAACACCACCGCTGCCGCGCGCGCCTCGCGCATCAGGGTGTCGATACGCATGGAGGGCTGCTCGGCAGCGGTGAATGTGGTTGCCACTAGCGGTTTTCCAGGGTGCTGGAATCGAGTACGCCGTGCCGGGAGCATTTGGCCCACCAGCCGTCCGGACTCACCTGCACGATCATGCGGCGGCCGCAGGACTCGCAGAACCGCGGCGGTTCCAGGCCCATGGCGGCGGCGGTCGGTACGGGATCGTCCAGACCCGGCACCACTCGCTTGCCCGTGAACGGGTTGTAGCGCTCCTCTATATCCACGACCACCTCAGTGCACCTCAGCCTCAGTGAAGTTCCGGTACCGCTCACGGTACCGGTTTCCCATAACCCGTTTATCTCAGAGGGTTTCGTTGAGCGCCTTGATCGGCATGGAGAGCTCGCCGAGCAGATCGATATCGGCTTCGGCGGGTCGGCCCAGCGTGGTCAGGTAGTTGCCGACGATGACGGCGTTGATGCCGCCCAGGATGCCCTGCTTGGCGCCGAGGTCGCCGAGGGTGATCTCGCGACCGCCCGCGAAGCGCAGGATGGTGCGCGGCAGCGCGAGCCGGAACGCGGCCACCGCGCGCAGCGCGTCGGCGGCGGGCAGCACCTCGAGGTCGCCGAAGGGGGTGCCGGGGCGCGGGTTGAGGAAGTTCAGCGGCACCTCGTCGGGCTGCAATTCGGCCAGCTGCGAAGCGAATTCGGCGCGCTGCTCCAGGGTTTCGCCCATACCGAGGATGCCGCCGGAGCACACCTCCATACCGGCCTCGCGCACCATGCGCAGGGTGTCGTAGCGCTCCTCGTAGGAGTGCGTGGTGACCACGTTCGGGAAGTGCGACTTCGCGGTCTCGAGGTTGTGGTTGTAGCGGTGCACGCCCATGGCGGCGAGCTGATCGACCTGCTCCTGGTTCAGCATGCCGAGCGAGCAGGCGACCTGGATGTCGACCTCGTTGCGGATGGCCTCGACGCCCGCGGCGACCTGCGCCATGAGCCGGGCATCCGGACCGCGTACCGCTGCCACGATGCAGAATTCGGTCGCGCCGGTCTTGGCGGTCTGCTTGGCGGCCTCGACCAGGCTGGGGATATCGAGCCAGGCGGCGCGCACGGGCGACTGGAAAAGCCCGGACTGCGAACAGAAGTGGCAGTCCTCGGGGCAGCCGCCGGTCTTGAGCGAGATGATGCCCTCGACCTCGACCTCGGGACCGCACCACTTCATGCGCACGTCGTGCGCGAGGGCGAGGGTCTCCTCGAGACGGTCGTCACCGAGCCGCAGCACCTGCACGGTCTGTTCCTGGGTGAGTCCGATGCCGCGCTCGAGCACCTGCTCGCGGGCGATGGTCAGAATGTCCTCACCTGCCGTGCTGTCGGCTTCGGTGCGGACGGCTGCCTGGGTCATGCGCGCGAATCCCTTCGTCCGGCCGGGTGTGGCCGAGCAACTTGAACGGTGTTCAGGGTAGGCTAGCAGTCCGGAGAGTGAGCCGGAACACGAAGGGGTCGGATTTCAGTGCAACTGCACCGCACGGACGTGGTCGACGGAGCCATCGCCATTCTCGACCAGTACGGGCTCGCCGATCTGACCATGCGCCGGCTCGCGGGTTCCCTGCACGTCCAGCCCGGCGCGCTCTACTGGCACTTCCCCAATAAGCAGGCCCTGCTCGGCGCGGTCGCGGACCGCATCCTGGCTCCCATGGACGAACCGGTCGAAACCACCGAATGGACCGGCCAGATCACCGAATTGGCGCACCGCCTGCGCTCCTGCCTGCTCGCCTACCGCGACGGCGCCGAATTGGTCTCGGCCACATACGCTTCCCGCCTCACCACCAGCAAGGGCCGGGAACGCCTGGCGGGCGCGGCAATCCGCGCGGGCATGACCCGCGAGGAAGCCGAACTGGCCGCCTACACCCTGCTCTACTACGTCCTCGGCCAAACCGTGGACGAACAATCCCGCATCCAAATGGACTCCGCCGGAGCACTTCCCGAGGAAAGCTCCCCCCTCTACGACAGCCCCGACGCCACCTCCCGCTTCGATTTCGGCCTGCAACTGTTCATCAGCGGCGTCCGCCACCTCCTCGGCACCCGCGTGCGCTGAATCAGTAGAACAATTAGTTCGAATAGGCACACTCTGCTAATTCGGGGCACATCCGGCGAGTCGCCGCATTGTTCGGCGATTCTTCCGGTGTCGCATTAGTCTTGCGCAATCATGCTGACACCTACGCCGAATGATCCACTCCCCCAGCGTATCCGAGCGGTCGTCTTCGACTGGAGAGGCACGCTCGTCTCAGAACTCGACGCATGCGGTTGGGTCCGCGAAGCACTACGACTCACAAACCGCGATCATGATGATCATGCCGTCGACACGATACTGAAAGCCATTCACGCACCCGAATTACTCCGCAGACTCCAGTCACCACAGGGCAACACCAGCGCACAGCGCCACCGTGAGACCTACTACGGCGTTTTCACCGATGCCGGGCTGGAAAAAGATGTGGCGGACGCATTGTGGGACATCGACTCGAGTACGAAATACAACCATTTCGCCGCGGACGCGGCGGACACCATCCACATGGCTATCGAGAATGGTTGCAAGATAGGCGTTCTCAGCAACATTCATTTCGATATCCGTCCGGTCTTCGACGCTGCCCGGCTACTGGAACCGATCGACGCGTTCATCCTTTCCAACGAGGTCGGTGTGCAGAAGCCGGATCCCGCGATCTTCCGGTTGATGCTCGATGCACTCGGTACCGACGCCGCCGCCACCCTGATGGTCGGAGACCGGCCCTCGCGTGATGGCGCGGCCGCGGCGGTCGGCATGCCCACCCGGATCGTTCCGCCCTTGACCGACCCCGCGATCCGCCAGCTCCACATCGTCGAGGAAGCGATACTCGCCGGTCACGCACCGGCCGCCCGGACCGCCTGATCCCTCAGGCCAGCCGCATCGCGCGCTCGATCGCGCCGAGTCCGGCGTCGATCGCGGTCGGCTGGCCCCGTCGGCACAACTCGCCGACCAGATCCCGGGCGGTCGGATGGTTGTAGACATACTGCGGGGCCAGCCGAGCCGCCCGCTGCAGCTGGTGCACCGCCGCACCGTCCTGTTTGAGTAGCCCACAGGCGCGGGCGATTTCGATGCGATGCCGGGTATGCCGTTCCTTCGAGGCGAGTCGCGCCAGATCGATCGAGGCATGCCGCCGCAGCGCGATATCGGGTTGATCGAGCGCGACGGCGATCTCCGCGGCATGGATATCGCAGTTCGTACGTCCGAAAACGGTCTGAAAGTCATTGCGGTCCACGCCGAGCCGGGCCGCGGCCACTTCCGCCTCGGCCAGATACGCCCACGCGCCGGACGCGTCGTGGCGGCGCGCGGATGCCACCGCGCAGCGCAGATGCAGCGCTCCCCACAGCGAAAGCACCTGCGGTGCGGGCGAAGTCATGGCGGCGCGGAGATCGTTCAGAGCGGCCTCGGCGACCGTCAGCACCTCGGCGCTGGCCTCGGTATGCAACAGCACCCCGCAGCGATCCCAGGCCGAGCAGGCGCGCATGAGCGGATCACCGAGCCGGGCCGCGGCGGTCGCGCCGTTCTCGACGGCCGTCCAGGCCAGATCGTGGTATCCGAGCTGGTTCAGCACGGTGCGGGCGACATGCGATGTCTCCACGATCAACCCGTCGACCAGATCCCGTTCCGCGCCATTCACCGTGAGTGCGGCGGTATTCAGCGATTCGGCCAAGTCCGGGAGCTGCCGCATCACCTCCGGCAGATTCGCGGCCTGACGACGCCTGGTGATGCGGTCGACCTCGGCTCGCAGATCCGGGAGCAACTGCGGCGGTGCCGCCGGGCGTAGACCGGGCTGTCCGGCGAGGCCGAGACCGGTGCGGCGCAACGCTGTTCGCAATGCCGGGATGGCGCTGTGCTCGGTCTCCTGGCCGAAGTCCAGGTGCTGTCCGAGCAGCCAGCCGATATCGATCTCGAGCACGGTGGCGAGCCGATCGATCACCGAATACCTGTCGAGTTCGATGCGGCCGGCCTCGACTCCTCGCAGCCAGGATTCCGAACGCTGCACGAGACCGGCGAGGGTGGCTTGACTCATCCTGCGGGCCCGCCGAGATCGTCGTATTCGCGAGCCGATGGTCAATGCGGCATTGGTACTGGTGGCCACACTCCGAGTCTATGGGGTCGATCCGGAAAAACCGCTAATAAATTGACGGTCGACAGATTCTTCGCCGGACCGTCAGATATCTGACGAAACTTCGACCGAATAGTTGCCATTCTATTCGCGGCCGGGAATCCGGCGAATCGATCTTGCGCATGGGATGGAACCTTCACAATGACAGATTTCAATGAATCACCGGACAGCGGAAATGATCATCGAGCGGATACCGAATCGTCGGCGCGCCCGCTGATGGTGCTCTCGATCGGCGCCGGACTGGCCACCATCACCGGACTGCTCACCGATTGGAACACGGCGTCGATGGTGTTTCTCGCCATCCTCACGCTCTACGACAATGAGCGCCCGAGATCATGAAAAGGTTCATTCCAGGCCCATTCCATTTTTGATTCCGACCAGTCCGGCATCAAATGCGGAACGTCGCGCCCGGCGCAGCAGATTCTCGACCAAACCGCGTGCGAGGGGATGACCGTAGACATACTGCGGTGCGTCGCCGGCCGCTATGCGCAGGGTCATGACCGCACTCGCATCGTCGCCGATTTGCCCGTACGCGCGCGCCACATCGATGCGGTGCCGGGAATGGCGCTCCTTACTCGGCACCGAGGTGAGATCGAAATCGGCACTGCGCCGTAGCGCCACCTCCGGCCGATCGAGTTCCACCGCGATCTCGACGGCGTGAATCGCCACATTGCCGGGACCGAATACGGTCTGAAAATCGTTGCGCTGGCCACCGAGCCGGGTCGCCGCCCGGTCGGCCTCGCCCAGATACGCCCAGGCCGACGCCGCGTCATCGCCGCGTGCCGCCGCCACGGCGCACCGCAGATTGAGCGCCCCGAACAGCGAAAGCGCCTGCGGGTCAGGCGAACTCAGCTCGGGTCGCAGATCGTCCAGCGCCGCCTCGGCCAGCACGCGAACCTGCCGCAGCGCCCCGCTGTGCAGCAGCGCACCGCATCGGTCCCAGGCCGCGACCGCGAGCATGAGCGGATCACCCAGCCGAGCGGCGGCCGCGGCGGCGTTGCCGGCGGCGGTCCAGGCCAGATCGTGGAAACCGAGCTTGTTCAACGCCATTCGCGCGACCTGACTGGTTTCGATGATCAGCCGATAGATCCCATCCAGCTCAGCGGTGTCCGCGGCATCGAGCGCCCCGGTGTTCAAATCCTCCACCAGCCGCGGCAGTTCGAACATGACCGCGCGCAGGCTCGCCGCCTGTCTGTCTCGCACTACGCGAAAGACGTTGGCGCGCAGTGTGTCAATGGGCACCGGTTCGGCAGCCGCGGATATTCGGCGCTGCCCCGACAGCATCAGATCGGTGCGGCACAGCGCGGTACGCAGCGCGGGAACCGCACCGTATCCCGCATCCCGCGCCGGTTCCGCGGATCGATAGGGCTGGCCCAGCAACCACGGAATATCGGTGCCGAGCAGGTCGGCCAGCCTGTCGATCGACGAATACCGCTCCGGGGTGAGCCGATCGGCTTCCACCTCACGCACCCACGACTCCGGCCAATCGCCCAGCGCGCCGAGGTCCGCGACGCTCAATTCCCTCGACAGCCGAGCGCGCCGGACCCTGGCACCGAAGCTGTCGCCGATCGCATTGCTCGGCATACGCTGATTGTGCGGTTCCGGCGCGACTCACGTCGGCCATTCGCGAACTTGATCTCCCGAATGACCGATCAGCGGATGACGTCGAAGACGTTTTTCTGCAGGCCGTTCGAGTAGGACTCGCTTTCGACCAGCTTCAGCTTCTGGGTGTCCTTGTCGGTGGTGGAGAACAGGCGCTTGCCGGCGCCGAGGAGGAGGGGGAAGACCAGGAGGTGGTAGCGGTCGATGAGGTTCGCGTCGGACAGGGACTGGTTCAGGGAGGCGCTGCCGTGCACGATGATGGGGCCGCCCTCGGTTTCCTTGAGCTTCGCGACGTCGTCGAGGGAGCGCAGGATGGTGGTGTCGCCCCAATTGGTCACCAGGTCATCGTCTTTCAGGGTGGTGGAGACGACGTACTTGGGCATCTTCTTGTAGTCGCCGAACTCTTCCATATCCGGCCATACCGGGCTGAATGCCTGGTAGCTGACCCGGCCCAGCAGCATGGCGGCGGCCTCGGTCTGTTCGCGGCCCTTGATCTCGAAGGCATCGGGAACGAAGTCGATGCCCTTGAAGGTCCAGCCGGAATTGCGGTAGCCGGGCTCGCCGCCCGGGCCTTCCACGACGCCGTCGAGGGAGATGAACGCGGTGCTGATCAGAGTGCGCATGTGCTTGTCCTTCTGCGTGTTTCGGATATGTCGGTAGATCTCAGCCCAGCAGGGTGTTGAGCCACTGCTGCCAGGCGGCTTGTGCCCCATCGGTTTTCGGTCCGAAGAGGTGGTGGAACATGAGGGTCAGGCCGGTCGGGCCCTGATGGAAGCTGTAGAGGGCGTCGGCGGTGCGAACCTCGAAACGCTGGTCATCGGCCCACACCACTTCGCCGTCCAGCGGCGGGAGTCCGGCGATCTCGGCGTGTGCCCGCGCGCCGTTGGTGATCGGCGTCGGCAGGGCCAGCGCCGCGGTGAGCGCGGCCCGAACCTGTTGTGCCGATTCACCATTCGCGACGCCGAACACCGGTACGCCGATGCGGCCCGGGAAGTGCGTGAGGTATTCACTCAGCGTGTGCAGGTGGAACGGCCAGCCGCTGCGCAGCGCGTCGTATTCGTCCTGCCAGTCGTCACCGAGCATGCCGCTGTGCACGACCCGCAGCACGGTGCTGCCGCCTTCGCGACCCTCGAGCAGATATTCGAAGGCCATGAATTTGCCGTCGGCATCGGGTTCGGTGCGGGTGGCAAGGCGTTTGCCCGGATCGTAGGCGATGACGGTCGATTCCTCGCGATGCCCGCCGGTGTCCATGGCGGCGATACCGCCCACGCGCGGTTCGACCTCATTGGCTCCCATGAACCAGGAGTCGATGCCCGGACCGGTGGCGATCGCCTCCCACACCTGTTCCGGGCTCGCGGCGAGAGTCGTCTCCAGTTCGATTTCGAACGGCTGCGGCATTGGTCAGTTCTCCTGTCCTGCTTCGGTTTCGGTCTCCGGCTTCGGCGCGGGCACGGATAGCGCGTCGGGGATCTGATGCAGTCCGACGATCACCCGGTGACGACGCCCGCCCGCGGCCGATTCATCGTGATAGCGGCTCACCAGCCCGGCCACGGTCTGCGCGAGTTCATCGGCGAAGGCGGCGCGGTCGGCGGCGGAAGCGAAACGCACTTCCGCGTCGATACCGAACGAGGCGATCCGGCGCTGCGCCCGCGCGGCTCCGGTGAGCAGCGCGCCCACCTCCTGCACCAGCCGCGAGCCGAGCGCCAGCAACCAACGGGCCGACAGCTGATCGGGCGAACGAGCCGGATCCGGACTGATCGCGCCCAGCGCACTCGGCGAGATCACATATGACGCCGCGATGGCGCGATAGACCCGTTCGGTGACATTGCCCTTGCGCCGTTCGGTATCGAGCTCGACCAGACCGTGCTTCTCCAACTCCTTGAGGTGGTAGTTGATCTTCTGCCGGGGCAGCCCGAGCCGCCCGGCCAGCATGGCCGCCGAACCGGGTTCGGCCAGCGCGGCCAGGATCCGGGACCGAATCGGGTCCAGGGATGCCTCCGCCACGGCGGGTTCTTCGATCACGGCTACGTCGAGCATGCGCCCAGTCTGCTACCGACAAATATTTTTGTCAAGACAAGAATAATCGTCGGTAAGTGTCATCTGGGCGGGGCCGCGACCGCTACCGGCTGCTGGCGCAATAGCCGGATGAACGGCACCGCCTGCTGTTCGATGACCGCGTTGTACTCGCGCGGCCGCTGAATCGGATTGGCGTGCGCGGTATTGCGAGTGGTGATCACCAGCAGCGTCCCGTTGACACCGCCGACCTGATCGATGAGCACGCGATGCGAGTAGTCGACATCGACGATCGGATCGTGATAACCGTCATGCGGGCGAATGAAAACGATTGCGGGGCGCGGTTTTCCGGCGGCGGGTTTGGCCAGGGCGCGCAGATCGTCGATCGCGCCGCCCGCGACGATCGCCTTGAACTGCGCCTCGATCAGGCCATTGCTGGCGATATCGCTGTTCAGGATCTTGTCGTGCAGCACCTGCAGCACCGCCTCGCGCAAGCGTTCCGGGCGGAAGCCGTAGCGGCCACCGCCCATGAATCGCTCATGGCGGGCATACATTTCGACGGTGAAGCGCAACAGGCGGCTTTCCCGCGCGCCGGGAATCCAGCCGGTCCAGCGCAGCATCTCCTCGCCTTGATCACGGCTTTCGGGGCGCACGGCGTGCAGATCGACGGGGGTGCAGTCCAGCATGACCGCGAGCACCCGGCGATCGCTCCCGGTGTGCAAGTGGCTGGCGATCTCGAGCGCGATGACCCCGCCCATGCTGTGGCCGACCAGCACCACGTTCGGTGCGCGGGCGGCCGCGGTGACCTTCACGATCAGATCGGCGATGACCTTGGTGTCGATACCGGTGTTGTCATAGCGCACCGCCCACACCGAGCCGAGCTTGCTCAGTGACGGCAGCGCCTGCGCGGTATCGGTGGCATCGAGCACACCGAGACCGACGAGATCGAAGACGGCGGTATCGGCCGCGCGCGGATCCGATGGTCCGGCGATGGGCATGACGGCGGGTTCGGTGCGCGCCAGCCGGGCGCGCTCGGGCATGACATCCCAGGCCAGATACTGGGCGAACAGGCCGATCAGCACGAGCGGAATCAGGCTGCCGCGCAGCAGGATCAGCCGGGTGCGCCGCCAATCGATCCAGTCGTGTCCGAGGCGGGTTTCACGCAGGCGGGCCTGCCGCCGTCGATCGTCGTACTCGACGGCAGTGGACGGACGTGGATAGCCCGGCAGCGCCATACCAATCCACCATAGGCACCGAACCCGGCATCGCGCAGCCGTCCGTTACGCCCGATTCAGTCGGGCGGCGTGTCGGATTCGGTGTGTTCTGCCAGGTCGGCGAGCTTGGCCAGCGACATGCGGAAGCCGAGTTCATTGTCGTCCGGGGACAGGCCGCGGGGCAGATTCTCGTGTCGCGCGATCACCCGGGTGCCGCCGCGCTCGGAGGATAGCGAATAGGTAATGGTCATCTCGCCGCATAAGTCCGGGTTCTCGGTTTCGAATTCGACGCTCTGCACCACCTCCGCATCCGGCACCAGGCGCACGAAGCGACCGTGGAAGGTATCGGTGTGCGCGGAGGTCTTGCCCGCCATACCGGGGACGTCATAGGTGAGCGAGATTCGGAAGCGGCCGCCGACGCGCGGGTCGAATTCGTGGACGCGACTCGTCATACCGTCGGGGACCATCCACGTTCGTACCGATCGCGCATCGAGCAATGCCCGGAAGACATTCGGGCGGGGAGCACTCACGAACCACTCGACGCGGGTGGAGTTCACGGGCGTCACCATACGCCCGGTCTGTTGGTTTCCGAGGCCGGTTCGAGTGGACAGCGCGCAGGTCAGAGCTGGGGTGGGGCGGGCAGGGTGAGCGTGGCTAATGTGCCGCCATCGGGGGCGGAACCGATTGCCACCGAACCCGAATGCGCGCGGGCCACCCACTGCACCAGGGATAGCCCGATGCCATACCGCCCACTCGGACCTTTTGTGCCGTGCTCGAACGGATCGGCCAGCTCCGGATCCAATCCCGGACCGTGATCGCGCACGGTGACCGCGTAGTCGGCGACCGTGATCTCGATCGGCAGCCCACCGTGCACCAGCGCGTTATCGATGAGATTGCGCACCGCGAGCGCGAGCAGATCCGGATCCGCCTGCACCACAGTCGGTTCCGATCGCACCTCGATTCCCGCCACCCCGGATTCGGCGACCACGCCCTCCACCAGCTGATCCAGCCGCAGCCGCTCCACCTCGAGTTCACCGACACCGGTCTCGGTGCGGGTGCGCGCCAGCAGTCCGGTGACCAGGCGGCCCATCCGATCGGTGAGCTCGCGCGCTTCGGTGACCGCACGCCGGGTATCGTCCGGATCCCGCAGTGCCGCATCGAGATACAGCCGCAGCGTGGCCAGCGGGGTGCGCAATTCATGCGAGGCGTCGGCCAGGAAACGCTCCTGCTCGGCGAGCATGCGCACCGCCGGGCGAGTGCTCACCCCGGACAGCACGTGACCGATCAGGGCCGCCAGCGCGATCAATCCCAGACCGCCGAATTCCAGTGCCAGCACCAATCTTTGATGATCGCGCTGGGACGGGGCCGGATCGGCCCCGGCGAACACCACCGCCCCGACGGTGTAGTCCGCGTCGTACGCCGGAGCCGACGCCACCCGAATCCGATCTCCCGACCGATTGGTCATGGTGCTGATCACGGTGTCATCCGACAGAGCCGTTCGCGCCGCCGCTGCACTCAGATCCTGCGGCAACTCCGAGCGCAGATGTCCGTACTTCTCATGCCATTTGCCGTCTTCCTCGAGGGACAGCACCACGACGGCCGAATCGCCCTGCGCCAGATCGTCATCGCGCAGCGCCTCCAGGTCCACCGCCCCCTCCTCATTCCAATAGACGACCCGCGCCAAACCGGTGACCACCCGATTCACCGTGTCATCGAGTTCGCGGTCACGCGAATGACTGTCGATCGAGGCGGCCACCGTGGCCAGCACCAGCAGGCAGGCGGCGGTGAGCGCGGTGAAAAGCGCCGTGAGCAACCACCGCATCCGCCGCAACCGCCCCGGCGTCGTCGGATTGCGGCGCGGACCGGCCGCGGCCTTGCCGCCGCGCGATCGAAACAGCGCCGCCACCCGGGCGCGCAGCCGAAGCAGCCACGCGCTCATGGGGATTCGGCGATCGTGAAGCCGACGCCGCGCACCGTGTCGATGAGCGGTGGATCACCGAGTTTGCGGCGCAGCTGCGCGACCACCACGTCCACGACATTGGAGGCGGGTTCCGCCATTTCGTCCCAACAGGATTCGATGAGTTCGGTGCGCGAGACCACCGTGCCCGCGCGTGCGGCCAGCAACTCCAGCACGCCGAATTCCTTGGGTGTCAAGGTGAGTAGCACGCCCGCGCGATGCACCTTGCGGCGCGGGCGATCGACGGTGAGGTCGCCGAGCGTGGTGCGGGTCGGCGCGGGCGGTTCCCGGCGGCGGCACAGCGCGCCCACCCGCGCGGTGAGCTCATCCATGGCGAACGGCTTCACCACATAGTCGTCGGCTCCCTGCGCGAACCCGTCCAGCCGATCCGCCAGCGCGTCCCGCGCGGTGAGCATCACCACCGGTGTCCGCTGCCCGGACTCCCGATGCGCCTTCACCAGATCCAGCCCGTCCCCATCGGGCAACCCGCGATCCACCACCAGACAGTCATAGGCATTGACCGCGATCTTCAGATCCGCGTCGGCGTAATCGCGAGCCAGATCCACCGCGAACCCGGCCGCGCGCAGCCCGGCGGCCACCTCGTCGCCCAGCTGTCGATCGTCCTCACACACCAAGACCCGCACTGTCGCCATTAGAGCACCACCTCCGACACCCCGGCCAGCACATGCGCGGTGCGCCACCCAACAATCAGGCACACGTCCAGGTCAGCGCGCGGCCTGCCCGCGCACCCTGGCGCGGCGGTCGTCGCGGTGGACCGGGACGAGCACGCCGAGGTCAACCGCGTCTCGAGGCGGGAAGCCGGGCTCATGCGGCGATCACGCCGGGGATGGGGCGGGGGAAGCCGGGGAGGACGTCGGAGGCGGGGATGCCGAACCAGGATTCGGCGAGGGTGGCGTAGAACTCGGTCATGTGGACGGTGGCGCGCAGGTTGTCGTCGGGGTCGAGAGTGCGCAGGGACGGCACGGCGCCGAAGACGCCCGGATTGGTCGGGCCGAGGATCAGGGCGGTGCCCGCCGCGCCGTGGTCGAGGCCGTCGGAGCCGTTGTCCGGGACGCGGCGGCCGAATTCGCTGTAGGCGGCGATGAGGACGCGGTCGGCGATACCGCGCGCGGCGAGGTCCGAGCGGAGCGCGGCGAGGGCGGTGTCGAGGTCGCGCATCAGCAGGGCGTAGCGCGCGGGGTGGGAGGTGTGGGTGTCGAAATCCGCGCCGACCGGGACGTGGACTATGCGCAGGCCGTGCTGGTCATCGGCGAGAAGCCGTGCGGCCAGGCGTAATTGGACACCGAGATCGGAATCCGGGTAGCCGGTGGCGGCGGGTGACAGGGTGGCCGCGACATCCGAGAAGCGCAGCGCCGCCGCGGTTCCCGCGCGGGCGGTGGCCAGTTGCGAGGTGTCGGCGCGGTCGGGGTGCGACATGGCGCGCTGGGCGGCGAGCCAGGCGGCACGCAGGTTGTCGTCCTCGAAAACCGGGAAGAGGCCGTCGTTTCCGGCATCCACCGACAGGGTGGTGACATGTTCGCAGGCCAGCGCCTGCGACGAACCGACGCCCAGCGAGACCCCGACCGCCGGGACGCTCGGATCGCCGAGCTGATCGCAGAGCCTGCCCAGGAATCCGGTGGCCGGTCGGGTACTGCCGCTCGGATCGCCGGTCTGCCAGCGGTGCAGCATTTCGAAATGCGAGAGATCGGGCTGGGCGACGCCGACGCCCGGAATCACCGAGACGCCCGCCGCCGCCAATTTCGGCAGCTCCGGATGCAGGCCGATCTCATTGTCGATCGGATGCACCGCGTTGGCGGCAATGGCGGTGGCGGGTCGCAGATCCCGGTAGCGCGAGTCGGTGTAGGGCACGGCCATGGACAATCCGTCACTGCCACCGGCCATTTCGATGACGAGCAGGCGGCGGCGCTCGGGGGCGGCGGCGCGCAGCAACGGCGGCGGAGCCCAATAGTCCGGGGGTCCGGACAGCGTGCGCACGGCGGCGATGCCCGCCGTGGTGGCGGCCACCCCCAAACCCACACCGGCTCGCAGCGCGGTGCGGCGATTCAAGGTGACCATGGCTGTCCTTGCTGTTCGGGCGATCCGGCCGCTCAAGCCAGTGCGAATTCGGGTGAGGTGAGGGTGAGCGCGAGCAGTCCGGTCGCGGCCTGTTCGGGATCGCGACGCAGCGCGAACGCGAGATCGCTTGCGGCCACCATGGTTTCGGGTGTCACGTCGTGGATTCCGGCACGTGCGAAGACGGCTGCGACGGGGTCCGCCGCCCCCGCCAATTCGGGAATCACCGGCGCATCCACCGCGAGCGCGGCCCGCGCGACCGAGCTGCCCGGCCCCAGCAGCGTGCCGCCGAGCGGCCAGCCCGCCACACCGGGCGGATAGAACGGGGACTGTCCGAGCGCGGTCATATGATCGAAAGCCGCTGCCGGATCATCGATTCCGCAGACCGCGAAGGCGGCGGTCACCCATTCGACCGGGTAGCGCGGACGGGTACGCACGGCGGCGAGAAACGATTCGTGCCGCACGATGGCCTCCACCAGCGGCCGAATCTCCAAGCGTGACCGCGTGAATACCTCGGCCAGCTCCCCGAGCCGCTGCTCGGCGGGCCACTCCCCCAGCAGGAAGGCATGCAGTTTCGCGGCAATGAGCCGCGCGGTCTCCGGCCGGTCGCACAGCACGTCGACGGCATCGTGCACATTGGTCACCGGACGCGAAAGCAGCTGCACCGCACGCTGATTCCCGGCATCGCGATCGAACACGGCTGTGCCGTCATCGTCCACGCTCCACCCGGACAGCGCCGACGCCGCGGCCTTCACATCCGCCTGCGAATAGCTCCCGCGCCCAATGGTGAACAGCTCCATGAGTTCTCGACCATGGTTCTCATTCGGCGCGGCGGCCGTCGAGCCCGCCCCGTCCAGCCACTGCAACATGGCCGCGTCCACGGTGATCGCCTGCGCCAGCTCCCGGAAATTCCCCAGTGCGTGCTCGCGCAGCAGTACATGCTGCCGCCACATGAGATCCCAGGTGTCGACCTTGTCGTGGCTGGAGGTGAAGTGCCCGTGCCAGAACCACACCAGCTTCTCGTGCACGCCCGCCGCCGGATCGGCCATCAGCCGCAACCAGCGCACCGCGGGCCCATCCGCCCCGGCTTCGGCGAGTTCGTCGAAAACCGGTGCGCCCGGGGTCAGCGGCCGCGCATCCAGCACCGCGTCCAGCGCGCCGCCGACCCCGCGCGCCGCGAACGCCTCGGTCATTCCGGGAAACGGCCCGAAGGTGGTACGCCGCAGCACATGCGCCACAGCGGCGAACTCGTCCATGCGCTCACGGTCGCAGTGGGCTCATTAGGAAATCGTGAGGCCGGGAGAATGACTCCCGGCAGTCCGGATGCGCTGTTGGCCGGAATTCACTGCGGACGGCTGGAGATCCGCAGATGTGGATCCCGGCCAAAAGCATGCCGGGATGACGGGGGAGTTAGTTGGCCGGGTGCAGGTGGTGAGCGGTCCAGGTGGGGTCGAACCAGGTGGGGGCGGTGGTGGTGAAGCGGTCGCGGGGCCATGCGCCCGCGCCGGCGGGGAGGGTGCCGATGATGTCGACGCCGGTGACGGCGGGGAGGTCGGTGCGATTGCAGTCGGCGGCGAGGTCGGGGGTTTCGGGCCAGGAGCCGATGACCAGGCCCGCGCAGCGCACGCCTGCGGCTTGCAGGGTGCGGGTGGTCAATTCGGTGTGGTTGAGGGTGCCGAGTCCGGCGGCGGCGACCACCAGGACCGGGGCGGCCAGTTTCTGGGCCAGGTCGAGGAGGGTGAATTCGCCCATGCGGACGAGCAGGCCGCCCGCGCCTTCGACCAGGGTGAGGTCGGCGTCCGCGCAGGATTCGATGCCCGCGACCGTCTCCGCGAGGGTGAGCAGCGGCTGACCGCAGCGGCGGGCCGCGGTGTCCGGGGCCAGCGGCTCGGGGTAGCGGGCCAACTCGACCGTGCGGGTGATGCCGGTGAGCCGGGTGATCTCCGCGAGATCACCGGCTTCGCCCGGGGCGATACCGGTTTGGGCCGGTTTGACCACCGCGACGCGCGCGCCCGCCGCCGCGGCGGTGGCGGCGAGGGCCGCGGTGACAATGGTCTTGCCGACATCGGTCGAGGTGCCGGTGACGAAGAGCAGACTCATGAGGCGACAACGGTCCTTCCACGGGCTTCGGCCAGTACTTCACCGAGAATCGTTGCGATGGTGGCGATCTCGTGCTCGGTCAGGTTGGCGCGAGCGGTGAGCCGCAGGCGCGAGGTGCCCTCGGGCACCGACGGCGGCCGGAAGCAGCCGACGCTGAGCCCGCGCGCCGCGCACGCCTGCGCGGCATCGTAGGCGACCTGCGCCTCCCCGAGTACCACCGAGACCACGGCCGAATCCGGTTCCGGCACACCGGCGATGCGCGCCAGATCGGCGGCCCGCGCCAATACCCGCGCTGCCATGCCGGGATCGCGGCGCAGTACGCGCAATGCGGCGCGGGCGGCACCGACGGCGGCCGGAGCCAGCCCGGTATCGAAGATGAACGTCCGCGCCGAATCGATGAGGTGCGCGCGCACCCGCGCGCTGGCGAGCACCACACCACCTTGCGCCGCAAGAGCTTTGGACAGCGTCGCGGTGATCACCAGATCGGGTTCCCCGGCCAGCCCCACCTCGTGCACCAGTCCGCGCCCGCCCTCGCCGCGCACCCCGATGCCGTGCGCCTCGTCCACGATCAGCACCGCGCCATTGGCCCGGGTCACCCGATGCAGTTCGGCCAGCGGTGCGAGATCCCCGTCCGCGCTGAACACCGAATCGGTGAGCACCAGCGCCCGCTCCTCGGTGCGCTCGGCCAGCAGTCGGTCCACCGCGCCCGGATCCCGGTGCGCGGCAACCTCCACGCGCGCCCGGGACAGCCGGCAGGCGTCCACCAGTGAGGCGTGGCTGCCCGCATCGGACACCACCAGCGATCCGCGCCCGGCCAGTGCCGTGACCGCGCCCAGGTTCGCCGCGTATCCGGAGGCGAAGACCAATCCCGCTTCGGCGCCGACGAATTCGGCGAGTTCGGACTCCAGCAGCTCGTGTTCGGCGGTGGTCCCGGTGACCAGGCGCGATCCGGTCGAGCCCGCGCCCCATTTGCACACCGCGTCGACGGCTCCGTCGATCACCTCGGGATGCCGGACCAATCCGAGGTAGTCGTTGGAGGCCAGGTCGATGCTGGCGGTCTCGGGTGCGCGGGGGCGTAGCTCGCGGCGCAGTCCGGCGTCAACGCGCGCGGCGGCGCGTTCATCGAGCCAGCTCAAGGGATCGGCACTCACAGCTCCGCAGCATACTTGAACACCGTTCAGGAAGCATCCGCCGGGCTATGCTGGAGACTATAAGGAGGCTGCGCGATGCCACGATGGGCAATAGTGGTCGAGCAGACGACCGGCTTCGGCGACAGCAAGAACTGGGCGCCGAAGGTCATCACCGAAGTGGTCGGCACCCGCGAGCAAGCGCTCGCCAAGGTGCCCGATCTAGTACAGAAATTCATTCCCGATCATCCGAAATTGATCAGCCGCCGCACGATCCTGCGCGACGGCGACACCTTCATGTTGATCGCACGCGGTTGGTCCGACGACTACCACTGCGTCTTCCGCGTCTGGGAAGTGCTGTCGGACACCGAGAATCCCGAACGAGTCCGGGAGAAACGCGCCAGTCGCTGAGCGCTCACACCGCCGCGGCGGCGAGCACCGCGGTGGTGATGCGCTCCACGTCCCGAGTCGAACTGATGAAGGGCGGCATGGTGTAGATCAGGTTGCGGAACGGCCGCAACCACACGCCGCATTCGACCGCGGCATGCGTGGCTTTTCGCATGTCCACGTCATGGTCGAGTTCGACGACGCCGATCGCGCCGTGCACGCGGACGTCGGCGACGCCCGAGATGTCAAGGGCGGGAGTCAAACCCGATCTCAGTCCGGCCTCGATCGCGCGCACCTCGCCCTGCCAGTCGCGGGACAGCAGCAGTTCGATGGAGGCCACCGCGACCGCACATGCCAGCGGATTGCCCATGAAGGTCGGCCCGTGCATGAGCCCGCCGTGCGACCGGCTGATGGTCTCGGCGATCTCCGAGGTGCACAGTGCCGCCGCGAGCGTCATGTACCCACCGGTGAGCGCCTTGCCCACGCACATCACATCGGGCCGCACCCCGGCCGACTCGGCGGCGAAAAGTGTTCCGGTGCGGCCGAATCCGGTGGCGATCTCATCGAACACCAGCAGCACGCCGTGCGCATCGCAGATCCGGCGCAGATCGGCGAGATAGCGCGGATCGTGGAAGCGCATACCGCCCGCGCCCTGCACCACGGGTTCCACGATGACCGCCGCCAATTCGGCGGCGTGCGTGCGGATCAGCCGTTCCAGTTCCGAAACGTATTCCGGCACATAGTCGCTCGGCGGCGCGGGCGCGAAATGCTGCTGGGCGAGCACATCGGTCCAGAGCGCGTGCATACCGCCCTCGGGATCGCACACGCTCATGGGCGTGAAAGTGTCGCCGTGATACCCGCCGCGCCAGGTGAGCAGCCGGGACTTCTCCGGATGTCCCAGCGCCCGCTGATATTGCAGGCACATCTTCACCGCGACCTCGACCGAGACCGATCCGGAGTCGCAGAGGAAGACCTTGTCCAGCCCGTCCGGCGTGAGCTCGACCAGCAGCTGGGTCAGGCGCGCGGCGGGCTCGTGGGTCAGCCCGCCGAACATCACGTGACTCATCCGCCGGGACTGCGCGAGCAGCGCCGCGTCGAGCACCGGGTGCTGATACCCGTGCACCGCCGCCCACCACGAACTCATCCCGTCGACGAGTTCACGCCCGTCGGCGAGGGTGAGCCGGGTACCGGACGCGGAGGCGACGATCAGCGGTTCGGTGCTGGCCGGGAATCCGCCGTACGGATGCCATACGTGCGCGCTGTCGATGGCGGTGATCTCATCGGGTGTCAGTGCCACAGGGAATCCTTCACGAGGCGGCGGCTTGAACGCTGTTCAAGTTACCAGAACCGGCACATGACTAGCAGCGGCGGCATATTCTTTGACGGAGTCAAAGGATTGGGGAAATCATGGCGACCGCCGAACGTTCCGTAACCGCCGACCACATCAGCGCCGTGCGATCCTTCAACCGGCGCTACACCCGCGTCATCGGGGTGCTCCAGGGCGGGCTGCTCGGCACCGAGCACTCGCTCACCGAAGCACGAATCCTGTTCGAACTGGCCAGTTTCGGCGCGGCGGAGGTGGTGGACCTGCGCCGCGAACTGGATCTGGACGCGGGCTATCTGAGCCGCATCCTGACCCGCTTCCAGGACCGGGGCCTGATCGCGCGCCGCCGCTCGGACACCGATGGCCGCAAACAGGTGGTCGAATTGACCGATAAGGGCCGCGCGGCCTTCGCCGAGCTCGACGGCCTGACCCAGCGGCAGATCGGTGAACTCCTGCAAGCGCACTCCCCCGGCACCCGCGGGCGGCTGATCGGCGCGATGCACACCATCGAACAGATCCTGGACGCCGATTCCGAACCCGATCCGGCCGCCGTCCGGGTGCGCGCGCCCAGGCCCGGCGAACACGGCTGGGTGATCGAACGCAATGCCGTGCTCTACACCCGGGAGTACGGCTGGAACGACGAATACGAGGCATTGGTCGCCGGGATCGTCGCCGGGTATCTGAATTCCCATGACCCACAACGGGAACGGGCCTGGATCGCCGAATACCGGGGCAATCCCGTCGGCTGCGTCTACTGCATGCGCGAGGACGACGACACCGCCCGGCTGCGGCTGCTGCTGGTGGAACCGAGCGCCCGCGGTCTCGGCGTCGGCAGTGCCCTGGTCGAGGAATGCCTGCGCTTCGCCACCGCCGCCGGATACCGCGAACTGGTGCTGTGGACCAATGACGTGCTCACCTCCGCGCGGCACATCTACCAGCGCGCCGGATTCGAACTGGTGGAATCGAATCCGCATCACAGCTTCGGCGTCGATCTGGTCGGCCAGACCTGGCGGAGGGCACTTGATTCGGGGGTCGATCCGGACCGATAGGGTCTGGGCATGGCTCGCGCGATCACCGACACGGCACCCCCGGGTGTCTGGCCGGGAACCGCCTACCCGCTGGGCGCCACCTACGACGGAGCAGGCACCAATTTCTCGGTGTTCTCCGAGGCCGCCAAGCGCGTCGAGTTATGCCTGCTCGGCGACGACAATCGCGAGACGCGCGTCCCCTTGGACGAGGTCGACGGGTATGTCTGGCACGCCTACCTGCCCGGTATCGCCCCCGGTCAGCGCTACGGCTTCCGGGTGCACGGCCCGTTCGATCCCGCGCGCGGGCTGCGCTGCGATCCCAGCAAACTGCTGCTGGACCCGTACGGCAAGGCGTTCGAGGGCGATTTCGGGGCCGATGCCGCGCCCTACAACCACGGGCAGAACACCCTCGGGCACACCATGACCGGGGTCGTGATCAACCCGTTCTTCGATTGGGCCGATGATCGCGCGCCCAAACGCCCGTACCACGAGACGGTCATCTACGAGACCCACGTGAAGGGTATGACCATCACGCACCCGGACGTGCCGCCGGAATTGCGCGGCACCTACGCGGGCATGGCGCATCCGGCGATCGTGGCGCATCTGCTGAGCCTGGGCATCACAGCGGTGGAACTCATGCCGGTGCACCAATTCCTGCACGACCGGCTGCTTTTGGATCGCGGCCTGCGAAACTACTGGGGCTACAACAGTTTCGGATACTTCGCCCCGCACCTGGAATACGCCTCCAGCAAGACGCCCGGTGCGGCCGTCACCGAATTCAAGGCCATGGTGCGGGCACTGCACGCGGCGGGCATCGAGGTGATCCTGGATGTGGTCTACAACCACACCGCCGAGGGCAATGAATTCGGGCCGACGCTGTCGTTCCGGGGTATCGACAATGCCGCGTATTACCGTCTGGTGGACGATGATCCGCAGCACTACATGGATTACACCGGCACCGGCAACAGCCTGAACGTGCGGCATCCGCACACCTTGCAGCTCATCATGGATTCGCTGCGGTACTGGGTGCTCGATATGCACGTGGACGGTTTCCGCTTCGATCTGGCCGCCACCCTCGCGCGGGAATTGCACGATGTGGACCGGCTGGCCACGTTCTTCGATCTGGTGCACCAGGATCCGGTGGTGAGTCAGGTCAAACTCATCGCCGAACCGTGGGATGTCGGCGAGGGCGGCTATCAGGTCGGCAATTTCCCGGTCGCCTGGACCGAATGGAACGGCAAATACCGTGACACCGTGCGGGATTACTGGCGCGGACAACCGGCCACGTTGGGCGAGTTCGCATCCCGGCTCACCGGGTCCTCGGATCTGTACGAGGCGACCGGGCGCAGACCCAGTGCCAGCATCAATTTCGTCACCGCGCACGACGGCTTCACCCTCGCGGATCTGGTGTCCTACAACGACAAACACAATGACGCCAACGGCGAGGGCAACAATGACGGCGAGAACTACAACCGCTCCTGGAACTGCGGTGTCGAGGGCCCGAGCGCTGATCCGGAGATAATCGCCCTGCGCGCCAGGCAATCTCGCAATCTGCTCGCCACCCTGCTGCTGTCCCAGGGCACCCCGATGCTGCTGCACGGTGACGAATTGGGCCGCACCCAGCACGGCAACAACAATGTCTACTGTCAGGACTCACCGCTGTCGTGGATGGACTGGTCCCTCATGCGCACCAATACCGACCTGCTCGACTTCACCCGGCGCGCGGTGGCGATCCGCACCGCGCATCCGGTGTTCCGGCGGCGGCGGTTCTTCGACGGGCGGCCCGCGACCACCCATGACCATCCCGACGACATCGCCTGGTTCACCCCGACGGGCGCCGAAATGACCGATGCCGATTGGGAAACCGGCTTCGGCCGCACCCTAACCGTGTTCCTCAACGGTGACGGCATCCGCGAACCCGGGCCGCGTGGCGAGCGCATTTCCGATGATTCGTTCCTGCTCTGCTTCAATGCCCATGACGCCGAAATCGATTTCACCCTCCCGCCCGCCGAACACGGTGCGGTCTGGAAGGTGGAGCTGGACTGCTCGACACCCACCGGTGCGGCCGCCGAAGATCAATCACATAACGCCTCGTCCACCATGGCAGTGCCCGCACGCTGCCTACTCGTACTGCGCCGTACGGCATGATTCAGAAGGCCATGACCAGCACGCCCGAACATCACACCGGCCCCATCACGCGGCAGACGCCCGTGCGCAGCACCTATCGGTTGCAATTGCGCCCGGACGCACTGACCTTCGCCGATGCCCGCACGATCGCCGAATACCTGCAGCAGCTCGGTATTTCGCATCTGTACCTGTCCCCCGTACTGACCGCGACCCGCGGGTCCACGCACGGCTACGACATCACCGATCCGACCACCGTGTCCTCGGCGCTGGGCGGGCCCACCGGGCTCAAAGCGCTCTCGGACGAGGTGCGCGGGCGCGGGATGGGCCTGATCGTGGATCTGGTGCCCAACCACGTCGGCGTCGCCGATCCACGGCAGAATCCGTGGTGGTGGGATGTGCTCACGCACGGCAAGGAATCGAAGTACGCGCACTACTTCGATATCGACTGGAGTCCGGCGAACGGCGCGGGCGGGCGGCTCGCGCTGCCGGTACTGGCCAACGAGAACGATCCGGCCGCGCTGTCGGTGGATCGCGGCGGCCTGGAACCCATGCTGGCGCTGCGCGATATGCGCTTTCCCATCGCGCCCGGCACCGACGGCGAGAACGCGCTGCGCATTCACGACAAACAGCACTATCGGCTGGTGAACTGGAAGTCCGGGCTGTGCGGATACCGGCGCTACTTCACCGTCGGCGGGCTGGCGGCACTGCGGCAGGAGGATCCGGCCGTCTTCGACGCGACGCATCGCGAACTCGCGGCGTGGTGTGAGCACGATCTGATCGACGGGGTGCGCGTCGATCATCCGGACGGGCTGTCCGATCCCGGCGAATACCTCACCCGCCTGCGCAAACTCATCGGGCCGCAGCGCCTGCTGCTGGTGGAGAAGGTTCTCGCGCACGGCGAACCGCTTGATTCCGGACTGCCGATCGACGGCACCACCGGCTATGACGCGCTCGCCGATATCGGCGGGGTGCTCATCGATCCGGACGGTGAGAAGACCCTCACCGAACTGTCCCGGCAGTTCACCGGGCACGGCAGCGATCGGGCCTGGTTCACCGAGCACGAGCATCGGATCAAACGCGCGGTCGCGGAGACCATGCTGGTGCCGGAGGTGCGGCGGCTGGTCGCGGCCGTCAAACGCGATGCGCGGGCGGACGCCTTCGACACCATGGCGCTGACCAACGCCACCATCGAAGTGCTCTCGTACATGCCGGTCGCGCGCGGCGATTACGCACCGCTGTCCGGAACCATCGGCAGGGTGGTCGCCGAGGTGGCGGCGCGCAACAGCGAACTCACCGCGCCCCTGCAGGTGCTGGTGACCGGGCTCTCGATTCGTGGCGAGGCGGCGACCCGATTCCATCAGGTGTGCGGTGCCGTCATGGCGAAAGCCGTGGAGGACACCATGTTCTACCGCGCCGCGCGACTGGTTTCGCTCCAGGAGATGGGCGCGGACCCGGCCCGTTTCGGGGCGTCGGTGATCGACTTCCATCTGGCCAATGCCGAGCGGGCCGCGCGCTGGCCCGCCACCATGACGACGCTGTCCACCCATGACACCAAGCGCGGCGAGGACACCCGGGCACGCATCGGCATGCTGTCGCAGGTACCCGATATCTGGGCGCGGTCGGTGAGCGCGTGGCACGAGATCGCACCCGGCCCGGACGGGGCGACGGCACTGTTCCTGTTGCAGAACATGTATGGCATCTGGCCCGTCGACGGCCGTGCCGCCGCGGCCGTGCCCGGATTCCGGGAGCGCATACATCAGTTCGCGGAGAAGGCCGTTCGCGAGGCGGGCACCCAATCCTCCTGGGAGGAACCGGATCTCGAATTCGAGAATGCGGTGCACCGCTGGATCGACGCCATTGTCGACGGGCCCGTCGGCGTCGAATTGGGGGAATTCGTCACCGATCTCGCGGCGCACGCCTGGACCGACGCGCTGGCGCAGAAACTGCTGCAACTGTGCGGACCCGGAATCCCGGATATCTATCAGGGTTGCGAACTCTGGGAGGATTCCCTCGTCGACCCGGACAATCGCCGGCCCGTCGACTTCACCCACCGTTCACTGCTCTTGCAATCACTCACCGGCACACCGGATCTGGAGCCGACCGGGGCGGTGAAAATGTGGATCGTGGCGTATGCGCTGTGGCTGCGCCGGGAGCGACCCGAATGCTTTGTCGGCGGGACATATACGCCGCTGTTCGCATCCGGCGACCATGCCAAGCATCTGGTGTCCTACGCCCGCGGGCGCAATGGTGAAACACCGGAGGTCATTGTCGCGGTCACCCGGCACAGCATTCGACTCGATGAAGCGGGTGGCTGGGGCGATACCGTTCTGGATCTACCCCAGGGCCATTGGACCGATCGTTTGACCGGCCATACATTCTCCGGGCGATCGCGATTGGAGAAGCTGTTCGCCCGGCTACCCGTGGCACTTTTGGTTCGATAGGTTAGAGGACTGTCGGGATCGATTTACCAGGTCAGAGCGTCGGGCACCAGGCACCGGCGCCCGGCGGCGGCGCGGGGATGATGCGCTCGGGAGCGGGAACCACGCGTTCGGGAGCCGCGCCCGCGGGGAGGGATTTATCGCCGGGACCGGGGCCCGCGGGAGCCACTCCGACGGGGCCGGTGTCACCGGACGCCCAGGCCGCGGACGGATTCATGGTGAATATCGAGGCGCAAACAAACGCACCGACGAGCAGGCCGATGAGCTTCTTTTCCGTCATGTATGGCGACGATACCGGCGTGGCAAGGCAATTCGGTGTATCCGGGGTTGATCGGCGGGTTGAGTGGGTATAGGGCGCGCGTGAATAGACACCGGCCTCAGGCGGCGGACGCCGATTCGGATTCCGGTTCCGGGGCGTCCAGGGGGCCGAGTTCGGTGGATTCGATCAGACTCGATGGCATTGAGCCGTCGAGGGTTTCGCGCCAGCGCACGAGATTGGCGGGCAGGTATTGGTGGGCGTGCTGGACGGATGAAGCGAGATAGCCCGCCTGGTCCGTCGGGGTGAGGATGCGACGCCAGGAATCCCAGTAGAAACGCGGACTGCGGGGGTGCCGCAGGAAGCGCAGGAAATTGAGGACCTTGAAGCCGGTGCCGAGGGAATTGTGCAGTAGGAGATGCTTTTTCGGCGGGCGCGGGCAGTGTTCGCGCAGGACGGTGAGCCGGTCGTGGTCGAAGACCAGGCCCTCGGCTTCGGCTTCGCGGATCATCCAGTGCAGGGTGATGTCGGAGAGAGCGCATTCGGGGTAACCGCCGCCGATATCGCTGTGCACGCCCTCGAACCAGACCTGTTTGACGCGGTCGGTGCGGCGGTATTTCTCGTCGATTTCGACGGGGACTTCCCAGAGGCAGGGCTCGAAGGCGCGGCGGCGTTCGTTGAGGGCCAGGGCTTGGCGGGCGCAGCGGACCGTGCGGGAGAGACGAACGTCGTGGAAGCGGTGCCGCCAGGCGGTGATACCGGGGATACCCATCGCGCCCACGGTGTCGAAGACGCCGAGGAAGTTGATTACCACCGGATCGGGATAGCAATTGGCGCGGCGGAATTCGGCCCATTCTGGCGGGTCCGGATCGTCCGGATTGACCTTTCTGGTGTGATAGATCTTCAGCGCGTCGGGATATTTGCCGTCGATCATGGCTTTATAGGTCAAGATACCCAGACGATTAATCATTCCGGCCAGGCTGCGCGCGGTGTACGCGCCCCGGCTGAAACCGAAGATGAAGATTTCGTCACCCGGTTCCCAGTTCAAGGCGAGCTGCCAGTAGGCGGCCGACAGATTGGCTTCCAGGCCCAGTCCGAATGCGCCGCCGAGCAGGCGATCGCTGGTGAAGCCGCGTGCGCCGGGACCGGAAATGTAATAGACGCGCTGGCCGATGGGGTGGCCTTCGCGGTCCGCGCCCGCATGGCATACGGTTTGTGCGATTTTCACGATGTTCGACACCGTGGTGGAAGACTCGGCCTTCCAGGTGCCGTCACAACACACCACAAGTCTCTTCATGAAATAGATGCTCCCGCCCAGGCAATCGGTATTCATGCGTAGTCGACTACTCGGGTTCATCGTATGGACTACGGACTCGCGTTAACCCCGGCTTCGGAAAAACATCCGATCATGATTCGTTCATGATCGGCATGACACCGTTGCCCGCATGCCCGACGATCGGATGACGCCCCGCGACCTGTGGATCCTGGTGTGCGAGGACGACGACGAGCTGGGCGAACGGGTCGCGAGCGGACTGCGGGGAGCCGGGTACACCGTCGATCTGACCCGGAATCTGGCCGAGGCAGGCCAGAACTGCGGCACCCGACGGTATGACTGCCTGATCGTGGATCGGGGGCTGCCCGATGGCGATGGACTGGATTTGATTCGGGGACAACGGGAATCGGGGCGGCGCACCCCCGCACTGATCATCACCGCCCGGGACAGTCCACATGAGCGCGCCGAGGGATACGCCTGCGGCGCGGACGATTACCTGGCCAAACCCTTCTCGCTCAGTGAACTGGCGACGCGGGTGCGGACGCTGTGCGGGCGGCGGCGGTCCACCACCCAGGTGCTGGCGGTGGGTGATCTGGTGGTGGATCGGCTGCGCCGCCGGGTGCGGCGCGGCGGCGTGCTGTTGACCATGACCGCGCGCGAGTTCAATGCGCTGGAATTGCTGACGGCGCGGGCGGGGACAGCGGTCAGTCGCAGTGAGATCGCCGAATACTGCTGCGGTACAGCGTCATCGGCGAGTGTCGAGGATGTCATCCGGCGGCTGGGCCGGAAGCTGGGTGAGCCGCAGCTCATTCACGCGTCCGGATCCGGCTATCTGATGCACATCTGATTTCAGGCTCGCGATCCCGTGGGGTGGATCGCGCACGACCGTCCCGGGCAGGGCACTTCCCCGCCTTGCCCGGGATCGCGTCGATCAGGTCAGATAGCGGTACGCGGATGAGCCCGGTTCGAGGCGTTCGCCGCGAATCGGGGATTCGTCCATGCGCTTCTGCAGTGATTCGAGCCCGTCCGGCGAACCCAGTTCGATGCCGACCAGCGCCGCACCGGTCTCCCGGTTGTTGCGCTTGACGTATTCGAACAGGGTGATGTCGTCGTCCGGGCCGAGCACCTCGTCCAGGAAGCGCCGCAGCGCGCCCGGCTCCTGCGGAAAGTCCACCAGGAAATAGTGTTTCAGGCCCCGATGCACCAGCGAGCGCTCGATGACCTCGCCGTAGCGCGAGACATCGTTATTGCCGCCGGACAGCAGGCACACCACGGTCGAGCCCGGCGCCAGATCGATCTCGCGCAGTGCCGCCGTGGCCAGCGCGCCCGCGGGTTCGGCGACGATGCCCTCGTTCTGGTAGAGCTCGAGCATGGCGGTGCAGATGGCGCCCTCGTCGACCGTCATCATGCGGAAAGCGCTTGTGCCGCCCCGGGATTCGGTGGTGGTCAGTAAAGGCAGCGAAGCGTGCGAGCGCACTCCCCCGCCGAGCCGGGACACCGCGGTGTAGGGCACGCCGCCGATGCGGCGCACGGCCGCACCGTCCACGAACGGGTCGATCTCGGGCAGCGTGACCGGTCCCCCGGCCACCAGGGCCGCGGTCATGGAGGCAGCGCCCGCCGGTTCCACACCGAGAATCGCGGTGTGCGGTGAGCGTTCCCGCATATAGGTGCTGATGCCGGCCAGGCAGCCGCCGCCACCCACCGGGACCACCACCAGATCGGGTGCGCGGTCGAGCTGTTCCAGGATTTCGGCGGCGATGGTGCCCTGTCCGGCCGCGGTGCGCGGGTCGTCGAAGGGCGGGACCATGGTCGCGCCGGTGCGCGCCACATCGTCGACGGCGGCCGCGGCGGCCGCGTCGTAGGTATCACCGACGGCGATGAGCTGTACGAACTCCCCGCCGTGCACGCGGATTCGATCGCGCTTCTGTTTGGGGGTGGTGGTGGGGACGTAGATGCGGCCGTGGATGCCCATCGCCTTGCATGCGAAAGCCACGCCCTGGGCGTGGTTTCCGGCGCTCGCCGCGACCACGCCGGCGGCGCGTTCGGCGGCATTGAGCTGCACGATCAGGTTGTAGGCCCCGCGCAGCTTGTACGAGCGCACGGCGGTGAGGTCCTCGCGCTTGAGGTAGACCTCGGCATCCTTGTCCGCCGACAGCCGCGCGATTCGCTGCAGCGGGGTCGGCTCGATAATCTCGGAAATTCGCTTCGCGGCAGCATCGATTTCGTCCGCGCTCAACTCGGGCACGTGACTGGATACTTTCTCTGCGACTACAAGCGGATCCGACACCCGGCACATGTTACTGAGGTGGGCCGGACAGCAATACGCCGACCGGGGGATGCCGGTCGGCGTATCGGGTGAAAGCGGCGAAACTCAGTCGCGCTCGGTGAGCACGAAGATGGGGATCACCCGGTCGGTCTTCTTGGTGTAGTTGTCGTAGTCCGGCCAGACCTCGGCCGCGCGCTTCCACCAGAGATCGCGTTCCTCCCCGGTGACCTCACGCGCGTCGTAGTCCTTGACCACCGCGCCGTCGCGCAGGTCCACGTGCGGATCCGCCTTGATGTTCCAGTACCAGACGGGGTGCTTGGGAGCGCCGCCCAGCGAGGCGACGACCGCGTACTCCCCTTCGTGTTCGACGCGCATGAGCGCGGTCTTGCGCAGCTTGCCGCTCTTCGCGCCGCGGGTGGTGAGCAGGATGATCGGCTTGCCCTGCAGGGTGCCGCCCTTTTCGCCGTTCGAGCCTTCGTACAGATCGGCCTGCTTGCGGGCCCAATCCGACGTGCTGGGTTCATATTCTCCAGTAAGTGGCATGACCGAGCTAACACCATCGAATGTTGTTATGTTCCCGACAGAAAGTTCGTTTGCCCGAACTTTCGGTCTGCGGGTAGCCTCGAAACATGGCAGTGGTTCACCCAACGCAGATGCATCGCACCCCCGTGCGCGTCGCGACCGTGAATATCGCGGGCACGGCCTGGCCGCTCTTCAAGCTCGAGGCCCTCGCGGCCGGACTGGTCATCGCCCTGATCCTGCTGCTCGTCACCGGTTCCGCGCAGACAGCGGTACTGGCCGGGGCGACCGTGATGGCAATTCGCTGGGTTGTCGCGATCGTGCGGAACGGTCTGACCGACACGAACTGAGCGGTCGGTTGCCCGTGTCTTACGGGTCGGTCATGCGGTTCATCTATTACCGTGATTTCCCATGCGGTCGAAACCGTTCGGGATGTTTTTACTCGCCAGCGGGATCGCGCTGTGCTCCTCGCCTACCGCCCAGGCCGATGTCATCGCCATGCCCGCGCATGAGCGGACCTTCGCCTCGCCCTTCGGCAGCTTCACCGTCGGCAATCGCACCGAATCGGTCAATCGGATCGCGCCGCTGAATCAGGTCGGCACCACGCGTGAGGCCCTGGTCAGCAATGTCGCGTACGGACGGGTCGACGGGGTCGCGGGCGGACAGCTCAAGACCGGGTATCACGTGGGCTGTTCGGTGAACCTGCTCAATGGCAATGTCGGCGCGATTCCGCAGGCCTACGCGCCGACGGTCAATATCCCCGTCATTCCGGACCCCGGCCTCGGGGTCGGCGTGATCGGGCCCAATATCCAGATCCCGATGAGCGTCAATCTGAGCCCGGGCGAGGTGAAGGATATTCCGGTCGCGGACAAGGAGCTGCTGCCGGGCAAAGAGGTGCAGATCGTCATTCGCGACTTCCATATCGCGGTCAATCAGTGCACCGGACCGGTGTCGATCCGGCAGTACACCTATCTCTACGCCAAATCCGCCGAAGTCGATGACAGCGGCGGCGTTTTCGGCGATCCGACCTGGCTGTAAGCGCGCCGCGCGCGCACCCACACAGGAGACCATTTCATGAGTTTGCGTGCGGCGAGCGCTGCGTTCGCCTTGCTGACAGCGGTTTTCGCGGTGACGGCGGCGCCCGTGGTGGTGCACGCCGAACCGGCGGATCGTCCGATCGCACTGCCCGGGCTCGGTATGGGCAAGTCGCTGGAGTTTCCCGGGCGCGAGCACGAGGTCACGCTGACCCTGCCGCTGCTGCCGGGACTCGCGCCGACCGCGATCACCGGAACGGTGCAGCTGCCGCCGAATGTCGGGCGGGCCACCCTCGACGCGCGGTCCGGTGACAAGTTCCTGGATCGGGTCACGTTGCCGCCGGATCCCCGTGCGCCGGTGCGTATTTCGCTGCTCGGGGCCGAGGTGGAGAACAACGCGGTGACCGTGACGCTGACCTCGTCGCTGGTGCCCGAGCCCGGAATCTGCGTCGACGATTGGATGGGCCGGCCCGCCACACTGTCCGATGCGACGGTGGTCTACTTCGGTGAGGAGGCACAGCCCACCACGGTCGCGGAATTCCTGCCGCCCGCACTGCAACGGCTGACCCTGTATGTGCCCGGGAATCCGAGTACGACCGAGAGCGCGGCGGTGCTGGCGCTGAGCACGGCGGTGACCGCGCGCTACACCCGGCAGCCGGTGGCGGTGGATATCCGCCGAATCGATTCCGGCACAGCGCTTCCCGATCATCCGCCCGCCTTCCTGGAGCGGCAGATCGTGGTGCGCGAGGGTGCGGACGCGGGCGTGCGGCTCAGCGGTGGACCCGCGCCGGTGCTGACCGTCTCCGGTGACGAGAAGTCGCTGCCGATCCAGATCCGTTTGCTCACCAGCGATTTGGCGAAAGCGGCGATGGCCTCGGCCGCCACGGCGGTGGGATTGCCCGCCGCGCCCCAGCTCGCGCCGGACACCACGACTTTGCAGGAGCTCGGCCAGGGCGCGTTGAGCGCCACCGCCATCGGCAATGTGCGGGTGGATTTCGCCATCGATCAGACCCGGCTCGGGCGGCCGTCCAAGGGGGTGCGAGTGCACCTGCACGGCAACCACACTCCGTTGCCGAGCACGCTGAACGGCCAGCTCGCGGTGACCATCGGCAATCGGCAGATCGCGGCGTGGCCGGTGGAATCCTCGGGTGCGTTCAACCAGTGGATCACCATTCCCGATGACCTGCTGGCGCGATTCACCACGGTGTCGGTGACCCTCCAACAGGCGGGACTGACACACGGCTGCGGTTTGGAACAGCCGGTGACCCTGACCATCGATCCGGACGGCGAGGTGCGCGGTGAGCCGGCGCAGCCACCGGTGCCGGGCGGGCTCGGTTCGGTGCCGCAGTCGCTGCTGCCCCGGGTGCAGGTGGGATTGCAGACCCCCGGTTTCGCCGATACCGTGCGGGCCGCGCAGGTGCTGATCGCCTCGCAGCGCCTGACCTCGGTGCCGCTGCGACCGGAGCTGGTGTCCTTCGACGATGCGGTGCGAGGCAAACTTCCGGCGGTCCTGGTCGCCGCGAACGGCGCTGTGCCGGAGTCGATTACGCTGCCGCTGGATCGGCACGGCGAAACGCTCACGGTGTACGGCGATGACGCGTACCTGCGCACCAAGATCGACCTGGCGCCGCCGATCGACTTCGGCTCGCTACAGGCCACCTGGAGCGGTAAGCGCACGGTGCTGATCGCCACCTCCACCCAGTCGCCCGAACATCTGGATCGGCTGCTGAATTGGCTTGTCGCCGAACCGGATCGGTCCTTCCGGATGACGGGGCCGGTGCTGTTGCAGGCGGGTGACCGGGAGCCGGAGTTCTTCGATCCGGCCGCCTCGATGAAGGCCGAGGCGGCGGCCGCCGGGACCGGTGACGGCGGAATTCCCTTGGCGCGCACGCTCGCCCTGGTGGGTGGCGCGGTGCTGGCGGTCGGCGTGCTGGCCGGGATCGTGATCCTGCTGCGCCGTCGCCGTACGCGCTGACGCACGACGATGACCGCCACCCTGGAGTCTCCCCCGGAACCACGACGCGACCACTGGTGGCGGACCATCCACTGGCGACCGGTGGCGCGCATGGCGCTGGTGCTCGCCTGCACGGTGGGGGCGTTCTGGAATCTGTGGGCCGAACTGATCGAGGATGTGCGACAGGGCTCCGATATCGGCTTCGTCTTCGCGTTGCCGGTGCTGGCGCTGTTCGCCGCCATCGGCATCGCACTGCGGCATCAGGATGAATTGCCCATCTACGACCGGCAATCCGACATCATCGTCGGCATGCTCGGACTGGCGCTGACCGCGGCGCTACAGGGCCTGCTGGTGTTGCGCTACCGGTACGAGTACGAGGTGCTGCACCTGGATCTCATTGCCGCGCCGCTGTTCCTGATGAGCGTGAGCATCCTGATGTTCGGGCTGCGCCCGGTGTTCCGGTTCTGGCCCGCCTGGCTGCTGTTCCTGGCCGGGTTCCCGTGGTTCTACCGCGGCACTCTGGTGCTGTTCGGCGCGACCAAGCTCGCCGAGGGCATGGCGGCGCTGGTGTTCGCCACCATCGCGGCGGCGATCGCGGCGGGGCGCACCTGGCAACGAGCCCTGGCGGCGGCGGTCGGGGCGATCGGGGTGGGCACGCTGGTGCTGGCCGGGCTGGCCATCGGGTTCCCGCACGCGCATCAGCTTGTCTACCAGCTGGTTCCGTCGGTGGTGACGGTGTTCGCGGTATCGGCGATCATGTACCTGGATCAGCGCGGCTGGTCGCATGTGCGGCCGTTGAACCGACCGGTGCGGCCGCTCACGGCGGGGCAATCGCGCAGTGCCGCGGTGACCGCGATCGTGGCGGCGGCCCTGTTCGCGATGATCCCGGTGCCCGAGGAGTACAAGGTGCCCAGTCCGGTCGTGCCGGGATTGGTCATCGCGCACGCGCCCGCCATACCGGGCGGCTGGACGCTGCTGGGCGAACGCCAATACCCCTGGGCCTCCAAGTATTACGGCCCGAACACCACCTGGGTGCGGCAGCGGATCCGGGCCGAGCGCGGTAATCCGGAGTGGGACAAGGAATCCCGGCGACGCCGGATCATGGTCGATATCCTGCGCTCGGACAGCCCGCACAATGTGGACCGGTATCCGCAGTTCACCATGTACGAGCTGATCCAGCCGCGCGTGACGCCCGGCAGGCATGTCGATCTCGGGCACGGGGTCACCGCACGGCTCAATACCGTGCTCGATGATCAGCGGCTGCTCAGCTGGAGCTATCTGAGCTGGAACTGGCAGGGCCAGGGCGGTGCGGAGCGGGTCACGCTGATCGCGGCCGACAATCATCTGCCCGATGCCGCCTTCCCGAGGCCCGAACCGTGGGCGGTCAGCAATCTGAACAATCTGCTGCATCAGTTCCTGCGCGGCAATGCGGTCAATGTCGATCCCGATTCCGATCTCGAAGATGTCGATCTCGAGCTCAAGGACGGCGAGATGCTGATTTCGGTGGGCCGGGAAATGGTGCGATTGGGGGCGGGCGGATGACCGCGGAGCTGCCCGGACTGGCCACCCCGCAGGAGCGCGAGTACGCGCTGCGCATGGCCGTGCAGGGTTTGCGCGAGAACGATCCGATGGCCTCGGCCTCGGTGGCTTTCCTGCCATGGCAACGCAATACGGTCATCGCCGCGGTATTGATCGTGCTGGTGTGCGCGGTCTTCGCACCGTTGACGACGCTGACCGTGCTGGTGGCGGTGTGCACGCTCGGCTATATCGCGGTGATCGTGGACCGGGTGCTGATCTTCACCCGGGGTATGGCCCGCGATGCCATCCTGACCGTGAGTGATGAACAGGCGCTGGCGCTTTCGGATGATCAGCTGCCGCCGTACACGATTCTGGTGCCCGCCTACGGCGAACCCGAGGTGGTCGGTGATCTCATCGCCGCGCTGAACGGGCTGAACTATCCGCGCGATCGCATGCAGGCGCTGCTGCTGCTCGAGGAGGACGACGCGCCGACCATCGACGCCGCCCGCGCGGCCGGAATCGGTACGGCCGGAAGCGAACACATCACCATCGTGCTGGTGCCCGCCGCCGATCCGCGCACCAAGCCCAAGGCCTGCAATTACGGATTGCACGCCGCCACCGGCGATATCGTCACCATCTACGACGCCGAGGACATTCCCGATCCGCTGCAATTGCGGCGCGTGGTGGCCGCGTTCGGTGGTCTGCCGCGGTCGGTGGTGTGCGTCCAGGCCAAACTGGCGTTCCACAATGCCCGGCAGAATCTGCTGACCGCCTGGTTCACCATGGATTACGGGCTCTGGTTCGGCTTCCTGCTACCCGGGCTGATGCGCAGCGCCGCGCCGATTCCATTGGGCGGCACCTCGAATCACTTCCGGCGCAATGTGCTCATCGATATCGGGGCGTGGGATCCGTACAACGTCACCGAGGACGCCGATCTCGGGGTGCGAATCGCGGCGCGCGGATACTCCACGGCCGTCATCGATTCCACCACCCTGGAGGAGGCGAATCCGGATCCGATCAACTGGATTCGGCAGCGCTCACGCTGGTACAAGGGGTATTTGCAGAGCTGGCTGGTGCACGCGCGGCGGCCGGTGCAGCTGTGGCGCAAGATCGGTCCGGTCAGCTTCCTGCGGTTCACCCTGATTCTGGCGGGGACGCCGATCATCGCCTGCCTGAATCTGCTGTTCTGGTTCGTCACGCTCACCTGGATTTTCGGCCAGCCCTGGCTCATCGAGAAGCTGTTTCCGGCGGCGGTGTACTTCCCGGCGCTGATCGCGCTGGTACTCGGGAACGCGGCGACGGTGTACATGAATCTGATCGCGTGCCGGGAGAACGGTCGGCCGGATCTGCTGTGGGCGTGCCTGTTGTCCCCGGCCTACTGGGTGCTCATGGCGGTGGCCGCGACCAAGGGGTGCTGGCAGTTGGTACGTAATCCGTCTTACTGGGAGAAGACTTTCCACGGTTTGGGCACCGCGAAGGAGACGGCCGAATGACCGCGGTGCGCACACCCCGGGTGATCTTCGCGGTATCGGCGGTGCTGTATCTGTGCGTGGGTGTACTGCTCACCGCCGGGCGGGGTTATCTGGGCGGTGACGCGCTGAGCCGGGTGGCGGCCACCCAGTCCGCGATTCTGAGCCGCGATCCGCATCTGTCGGCCATCGGATTCGTGTTCACCCCGCTCACCTCGCTGGCGCAGTTGCCGTTCGTGGCGTTCGCGCAGTGGTCGGCGGGGATCACCCGGTGGGGTCTGTCCGGGGTGCTGATGACCTCGCTGTTCATGGCGGGCGCGGTGGTCATGGTGTGGGGTATCGGCGGGGATCGCGGTGCGCCGCAGTGGCTTCGCATCGTCATCACGCTGGTGTTCGCGCTCAATCCGATGGTGGTGTTCTACGGCGGCAACGGCATGAGCGAGGCGCTGTTCCTGTTCTGCCTGTGCTGGGCGGCGCGGCGGCTGATGCGCTGGGTGCGCACCGACGGGGTGCACGATCTGGTGGCCACCGGTATCGCGCTGGGGCTGGGATATCTGACCCGGTACGACGCACTCGCCCCGGCGATGGGCGCGGCGGTGCTGGTATTCGGGCTCAGCTATTACCGGCGGCGCGCGGCCGAGCATCGATTCGCCGGGGCGGCGATGGATCTGGTGCTGGTGACGGCCCCGGTGACGCTGGCGTTCGTGGTGTGGGCGGGAACCAGCTGGCTGATCACCGGGCAGGCGTTTCAGCAATTCACCTCGCAGTACGGCAATTCCGCGATTCTGACGCAGTCGGGAGCGGGCGGGCCCGGGAATCCGATCGCGGCGATGCAGTATTCGCTCGGCGCCATGCTGATTCTGGCTCCGCTGCTGCCGCTGCTGGTGCCGATCACCGGGGCGCTGGGCATTCGGCGGCGGGATTGGCAGGTGGCGGTGCCGATGCTGCTGTTCGGTTCGGTGCTGGCATTCCAGATGCTCAGTTACGCAATGGGTTCCACCTTCGCGTTCCTGCGGTTCTATATCGCGGCGATTCCGCTGACGGCGATCCTGGCGCTGCTCATCGCGCCCGCGCACGGTTTCCCGCCGACCAAGCGGGCCGGGCAGTACGAGGACCGCGAGCCTGCCGCACCGCTGATCGCCACCCGCTCCTGGCGACCGCTGGCGGGCGCGGCGCTGGCGGCGGTGCTGTTGATCGCGGGGCTGCCGGTGACGGTGCTGGGCATGAACAATCAGCTGATGGCCGTGCAGGAGTATTCGCTCGAGGCGGTGCTGTTCCCGAATCCGGACAATGTGTCCGCCAAATACAACGACGAGGTCCGCATCGCCGCGACCTTCCGCACCGAACGGCGGCTGGCCGAGTATCTCGACGCGCTGGACCTGCCGCGCGGCGCGGTGGTGATGGACACCGTGTACGGGTTCGCGGTGCTGGTGGCCTCGGAGAAGCCGGATCGGTTCGTCATCCCCTCGGATCGCGATTTCGTGCGGGTGCTGAACCGGCCGCTGGATCGCGGGGTGAAATACATTCTGGCGGTGCCCAATACCGGTCGCGGCACCTCCGACGCGGTGAATCGGCGCTATCCCAGCATGTACGAGAACGGCGCGCAGATCGCCACATTGGAGCTGGAGATCCCCAATGACGGTGCGGGTCAGCCGGATTGGCGGCTGTACCGGGTGATCGGCAGCTGACTACTGTCCCAGGGTGGTGTGCTGGGCGACCACCGGCCAGAGCGGATCGTCCGGGCCGACATCGTAGGTGCATTCGCCATGGCGCGGATCGGGGACGAACGCCCAGATGAGCGCCCCCGCGGTACCGGCCCGGCGCTGACCGTCCATGCGGCGCACCATGATCTCGGCGCGCTTCTCCAGGGTGTCGCAAGAACCGGCGTATTCGCCGATCTCCCCCACCAGCAAGGGTTTTCCGAGTTCCCGGGACTGCGCGATGCGCCGGGCCAGGCCGTTGGCCGCGTCACCGGGTAGCGGGTTGCCGTCCTCGGTGTAGTCGTGGAATTCGGTCACGTCCACATTGCGCGATCCGCTGGCCACGCTGAACGCGTCGCCGGCGATACCGCATTGGCTGCCGCCGACATATCCGGCGAAGAGCAGGCGCTGGGGATCCAGGGTGCGCACGATATCCCCGGCGTCGTCCATGAACGTGCGCAGCACCTGGGCGGCGTCGGCGGGACAGGTGCGGTGCCGCAGATCGCAGCGATTGTGATCGCAATTGCTCGGTTCGGGTTCGCCGACCAGTTCCCAGCCCGCCAGCACCGGGGAGCCGCGCCAGCGGGCCACGGCGGTGTTGACCCAATCCCGGTAGCTCATGACCGAACGGCCGGGCACCTCGATGAGTTTGGTCCAGCCGTCCACGTACCACTGTCGCTGTTTGTAGACCTCGTCACCGCAATCGCCGGTCTGCGCGGCCAGCACGGGAAGCACCATCTGGCCGTACTTCTCGGCCGCCGAGAACACCACGTCGGCGGGTTTGAAATTGAGTTCGCCGGTGTCCTTGTTCACCACGAAGGCCTGGAAGAGCGCGAATCGGGTGAGGCTGTTGGGCGGCAGGGCACGGAAGAAGGCGTCCAGATCGACCTCGGCCCCGCAGCCGAAATTGACGGCGTAATCGGTGGCCAACTGCGGGCCGTTGAAACCGCTCGGCCACCACGGCTGGCCGCGCAGGCGCAACCCGTCCGGGGTGGCGGTGACGGCATTGGGCGCCGACGGCGCGCCCTGCGGTTGCGGAATGCTGCGCGCCGCACGGGGTTGCGAGGTGGTCACCACCGAATGCGGGCCACTGTGACCGCAGCCGACGAGCAGTCCGGTGGCCGCGAGCACGGCCAGTAGTCGAGCGCGCGGAAAAGCCACCTCGGACATCCTCTCCGGTCCTGATCACGGCTGTGCCTATCGGCACCCTACTGCCGTGATCAGGTAAATCCGGGGAGGCTCAGCCCGCCAGGCAGCCGGGGCCGAGCAGTGCCTTGAGATCGCCCATGAGTGCCGAGGACGGTGAAACCCGCAGGTTGTCAGCGACTTTGAGCACCGTGGTGCGCTCGCGCGAGCCGACGTGGCGGATATGCACGTCCGCGGTGCCCGGATGGCTGCTGAGCACCCGCTTGAGCGCGCTGATCTTGTCCGGGGTGCAGAGCCGGGTCGGGATCACCACCGACATCGGCTTATCCACGCCGATGGACGAAAGATCCGGCACCACAAGGTCATTGGCGATCAGCGAGATGCGATCGTCGCGGGCCGAGACGCGCGCCTTCACCAGCACGATGGCGTCCTCGGTGACATCCATGCCGTACACCGAATAGGACTGCGGGAAGAACAGCACCTCGATACCACCGCTGAGGTCTTCCAGCTGCGCCGAAGCCCAGGCCAGGCCGTTCTTGTTGACGCGGCGGGTGACGCTGGCGAAGATGCCGCCGATGGTGACCTGCTGACCGTCCTTGACATCACCGTCGAGAATGGTCGGGATCTGAGTGTCGGACTGCGCCGCGAGCACATGCTCGACACCGTTGAGCGGATGCCCGGACACGTACAGGCCCAGCATTTCCCGCTCCAGGGCGAGCTTGTGCTTGGTCTCCCACTCCTCGTCGGGGACCTTCACATTGAAGACGCTGGCCATCGAATCGTCGTCGTCCAAACCGCCGAAGAGGTCGAACTGGCCGATGGCCTCGGCCTTCTTGGTCGACATGACCGCGTCGATGGCATCGGAGTGCACCAGCAGCAGACCCTTGCGCGGATGCCCGAGCGAATCGAAAGCGCCCGCCTTGATGAGGGATTCGATGACCTTCTTGGAGCAGGCGGCGGCGTCGACCTTGTTCAGATAGTCGGAGAAGTCGGTGAACTTCGACTTCTCCTTGCGCGCGGCGATGATCGAGGACACCACGTTCGCGCCCACATTGCGGACCGCGCCCATGCCGAATCGGATATCGCCGCCGACGGAAGCGAATTCGATCTCGGACTCGTTGACATCCGGCGGCAGCACCTGAATGCCCAGGCGGCGGCAGTCGGCCAGATATACCGCGGCCTTGTCCTTGTCGTCACCGACGGAGGTGAGCAGACCGGCCATGTATTCGGCGGGATAGTTGGCCTTGAGGTACGCGGTCCAGAACGACACCAGGCCGTAGCCGGCGGCATGCGATTTGTTGAACGCGTATCCGGCGAACGGAAGAATGGTGTCCCACAGGGCTTTCACGGCCGGTTTGGAGAAACCGTTCTCGACCATGCCCGCTTCGAAGCCCTCGAACTCGGCTTCCAGGACCGAGGCCTTCTTCTTACCCATGGCGCGGCGCAGAATATCGGCTCGGCCGAGCGAGTAGCCGGCGACCTTCTGCGCGATCTGCATGATCTGCTCCTGATACACGATCAGGCCGTAGGTATCGCGCAGAATGTCCTTCAGGGGCTCTTCGAGCTCCGGATGAATCGGTTTGACCTCTTGCCGCCCGTTCTTGCGGTCGGCGTAGTCGTTGTGGGCGTTCATGCCCATGGGGCCGGGGCGGTACAGCGCGAGCACGGCGACGATGTCCTCGAAGCCGGTCGGCTGCATGCGCCGCAGCAGATCGCGCATGGCGCCGCCGTCGAGCTGGAACACGCCGAGAGTGTCACCGCGCGCGAGCAATTCGTAGGTGGGGGCGTCTTCGAGCGGCAGCGTGTCCAGGTCCAGGTCGATACCGCGGTTGGCCTTCATGTTCACCAGCGCGTCGCCGATGACGGTCAGGTTGCGCAGACCCAGGAAGTCCATCTTCAACAGGCCGATGGCCTCGCACGACGGGTAGTCCCAGCCGGTGATGATCGCGCCGTCCTGGGCGCGCTTCCACACCGGGATGGCGTCGGTGAGCGGTTCGGACGACATGATGACCGCGCAGGCGTGCACGCCCGCGTTGCGGATCAGGCCCTCGAGCCCGCGCGCGGTCTCGTAGATCTTGGCGACGTCCGGATTGTTGTTGATGAGTTCGCGGACCTCGGCGGCCTCTTTGTACCGCTCGTGCTCGGGATCCATGATGCCCGAGACCGAGATGTCCTTGGCCATGATCGGCGGCGGCAGCGCCTTGGTGATCTGGTCGGCGATGGCGAAACCGGGCTGACCGAACTGTACGCGCGCCGAATCCTTCAGCGCCGCTTTGGTTTTAATGGTACCGAAGGTGATCACCTGTGCGACCCGGTCACTACCCCACTTCTCGGTGGCGTAGCGGACCATCTCACCGCGGCGGCGATCGTCGAAGTCGATATCGATATCGGGCATGGATACGCGCTCGGGATTGAGGAAGCGCTCGAAGAGCAGCCCGTGCGGGATCGGGTCGATATTGGTGATGCCCATGGACCAGGCGACCAGCGAACCGGCGGCCGAACCACGACCCGGGCCGACGTGGATGCCGACCGAGCGGGCGTAGGTGATGAGGTCGGCGACGATGAGGAAGTAGGCCGGGAAGCCCATTTCGATGATGACGTCGAGTTCGAAGTCCGCGCGCGGCAGGTATTCCGGCGGAATGCCATTGGGGAACCGGCGATGCAGACCGGTCATGACCTCGTGCCGCAGCCAGCTGCCCTGGGTCTCGCCCTCGGGCACCGGGAAGATCGGCATGCGGTCGCGCGGGGCCCACACCTCGTCGTAGGACTGCACGCGCTCGCCGATGAGGACCGTGTTGTCGCACGCGCCGGGGACCTCGTCATCCCAGATGGCGCGCATTTCCTCGGCGGATTTGAGGTAGTAGCCGGAGCCGTCGAACTTGAACCGGGTCGGGTCCGAGAGCGTCTTGCCGGTCTGAATGCACAGCAGCGCTTCGTGATTGCCCGAATCGGTCTCGTGCACGTAGTGGCAGTCGTTGGTGGCCAGCGGCGGGATGCCCAGCTCGCGGCCGACCATGAGCAGGCCCTCGCGCACGCGGCGTTCGATGGACAGGCCGTGGTCCATGATCTCCAGGAAGAAGTTCTCCGGACCGAAGATCTCCTGCCATTTGGCGGCGGCCTCGAGGGCTTCGCGCTCCTGGCCCAGGCGCAGGCGGGTCTGCACCTCGCCCGAGGGGCAGCCGGTGGTGGCGATGATGCCCGCCGCGTGCTCGGCGATGATGTCGGCGTCCATGCGCGCCCACTTGCCGAGCTGACCCTCGATTGAGGCGAGGCTGGAGAGTTTGAACAGGTTCCGCAGACCCTGCGCGTTCTCCGCGACCATGGTCATATGCGTGTACGCGCCGGAACCGGAGACGTCATCGCTCTTCTGCGAGGGATCGCCCCACTGCACGCGCTTGGTGTTGAACCGGGATTCGGGCGCGATGTACGCCTCGATCCCGATGATCGGCTTGATGTCCTGCTGCTTGGCGGAGTTGTAGAACTCCGAAGCGCCGTACATATTGCCGTGGTCGGACATGCCGACCGCGGTCATGCCCAGGCGTTTGGCCTCTTTGAACAGAGGCGTGATCTTCGCCGCGCCGTCGAGCATCGAGTACTCGGTGTGGTTGTGGAGATGGACGAATGATCCCGACGAGGCTGACACCCGAACATCCTAAGCGCCCCCACCGACTGGTTTCGAAGGCACGCGGACGTGACTTGCGCGTACGGCGTTTCGCTCTGCGCGTGTCGTGTTCAAGGTCACTCTCAGGGCTGTGAGACCGGTGCGGAATCGGGCACTTCGAGCGGTTCACCCGCCTGCGCGCGGGACAGCGCGACGGTCGCGACGCACATGACGAGCACCGCCACGATCACGAACGCGGTGCCGACCGGACCGCTGCGCAACCGCTCGTCCAGCACGGTGATCCCGACGAACGCGGCGACCAGCGGTTCGGCGATCGTGAACGCCGGAAGGCACGCGGCCAGTGACCCGGCCTGATATCCGCGCTGTTGGAGATACACGCCCCCGACTCCGGTGAGCACCAGTACGTAGATTTCCCAGCTGGTCAACGCCGAGCTGATCGACTGCCCGAACAATCGAGTCACATTGGCGGTCAACGCCGCCGACACACCCACCAGCGTGCCGCCCGCGCCGCCGAGCAGAAGCGCCCGCAGCGCAGGCGTTTTCACCACCCGCGCCCCGATGACCCCCGCCGCCACCACCGCGAACACCAGTCCCAGCGGCCACAGCCAGCGATGCCACGGCGCGTTGTCCAGTCCCTCGGTCGGATCACCGACGATCAGGAACACCGCCAGCGCCACCGACAGCGCAAGCGCGTTGGCCCACATGCTCGCCGTGGTCTTGCGCCCGCTGTACCGCGCCGCCATCGGCAGGGCGAATACCAGCGCACTGACCAGAATCGGCTGCACGATCAACACCGACCCGAGCGCCAGCGCCGCCACCTGGAACGCGAATCCCCCACCGTCCCCGATCATCCCGGCCCACCACCGCGGATTGCGGATCAGCGCCCGCATCAGCCCTTCGCCCTCGGGCACCGCCGCGGCGGCACTCTGCTGCGCCACCGCCGACACCGCGAACAACAGAGCCGCGACGAACGCACAAATCACCGCACCGAGAGGAAGCTGCACGCCCCCAGTCTGCCGCGCCCGGCTTTCCCCGTTTGAACCGGCGCGCTCGGTGGCGGATGATCACGCACTGAACTCGTTCGAGCAAAGGGAATTCGTATGTCGCCGTCCGACCGCACCACGGACGGTTCGACCGTCTACTACATCTCGCAGTCGCGCCTGCTGGTTCCGCTGCTGTGCGCGGTGGCGCTGGTGATCACCGGGATCGCGATGGTGGCGTTCGGCGGGTTGAAGGCGGTCATCGGGGGTGCGCTCGCGGTGCTGTTCTTCGGTTTCTGCGCGGTCCTGCTCGGGGTGCAATTCGTGCGGCGCAGCCCGCAGTTGACGATCTCCTTCCAGGGGCTGGCCTTCCGCAATCGCAGCCTCGGCTGGCATGAGATCGAACGAATCCGGCTGCGCCACACCGGCCGTCAGCACGCTCTCGAGGTACTCCCGCACCACCTCGAGAACCACAGCGCCGGGCTCTCCCCGGCGGGCCGGCTCCTCGCCCAGAGCAATACGGCGCTGGGCTACAGCCCGCTCACCATCACCGCGCAGACCCTGTCGGTCTCGGTCGACGATATCGCCCTCACCATCCGCCGCTACTGCCCGACGCTGCGGATCGAAGACCTGCGCAACTGAGATCCCTTGGTCGGCAAGGGCACTCAGGCCGCGCGGCGGCGGGCCGGGGTCTGGGCGGTGCGGCGCGTTGATCGAGCGCCCCGCACCGCCAGCGGCAGCACCCATGCCGAGGCCAGTTGGTCCGTGTAGAGGGCGGTCAGGGAGAGGCGGTTGTGGGTGAAGCCGACCGAGAGGCCGGTGTTGGGGTCGGCCCAGCCGAAGGAGCCGCCGAGGCCGATATGGCCGAAACCGGCTCGGGCTCCGGGTATCGGCAGGGAGTGGTAGCCCATATGCCAGAGCATGGGGATGTAGAAGAGGGCGTGATCGAGGGAGTAGGTCTCGATGTGCCGCATGGTCTTGATCGTTTGCGGTGATAGGAAGCGGCGGCCGTTGTGCATGCCGCCGTTGGCGAGCGCACCGTAGAGGGTGGCCAGACCGGTGGCGGTACAGACGCCGTTTCCGGCGGGGAGTTCGGTGTCGAGGATGGGCGGGGTGTCGCCCTCGAGGAAGTCCTCCAAGCCGGGGAGGAAGAGTGCGCGGGAGGCAGCGCCGAGTGCGCCGGGGAACGAATAGGCGCGGCCCAGGACCAGCGAGATATAGGTGGTGCCGACGAACGCGAGGCGGCCGCCGTGCATGGTGGCGGCGGTGGTGACCGAACCCGCCGGTGGCCTGCCGAGGTGGATACCGGTGGTGCCCAGTGGTTCCGCGACCTCGGTGCGGAAGAGTTCGGCCATACCGCGGCCGGTGACGGCGCGGGCCAGACCGGCCAGCAGCCAGCCGTAGGTGAGAGCGTGGTAGGTCGGGGTGCCCCGCAGATGATCGGGCTTGGCGGCGGCCAGCCGCTGTTCCATCAGCCGGTGATCGAGGATGTCGTCCAGACCGGCGGCGATATCGGGGAGGCCGGACAGCCCCGCGCGATGGGAGAGCAGGTGCCGCACGGTGATTCGCTCTTTGCCATTGGCGGCGAATTCGGGCCAGTAGTAGGCGACCGGGGTGTCGTAGTCGATGAGGCCGCGATCGGCGAGGCGGTGGATGACCGTCGCCGCAATGCCTTTGGTGGCGGAGAACACGATCGCGCCGGTATCGGCGTCCCAGGCGGTGCCGGGCGCGGATTCGCCGATCTGAATGTCCACCAGCGGGACGCCGCGCAGCTGCACGGTGAGCGCACCGCCCGCACCGGGCACCCCGCCCATGAAACGGGCGAAAGTCCGTACCAGCGGACCGAATTCGGGGGTCGCGTAACCGCCCACGCCGGTGGGTAGATCCGCGAGATCGTGGGCGATGGCGACGTTGCTCATCGATCCACGGTAGAAGCGCGCGGCGCGCCGGGCAATGGGATGACGGCGAGAGTTACCCGCGAATGCCCAGTGGTTATGCGGGGTGTCGAATCGGTAATGCGGGTGTGACCCCCGCGTACGCTGGGCGGCATGCGAGCCCTGCGGTCTCTTTCACTGAGTGTGCTGGTCGTGGTCGCCGTGGTGGTGGCGGGTTGCGCGTCGAAGAACGACGCGCCCGCGACACCCGCCGGGGTCCCCGGGGACTGGCACGGAAATATCGAGATTCCGGATCAGCCGTTGCCGGTCGGTGTCACCTTCACCGCGGACGGCAAGGCCACCATCGACATTCCGCTGCAAGGGGTGTCGGCGCAGGAGCTGGGCGGGGTGCAGACCGATCCGGATCAGGTGACGTGGACCATCACCGGATTCCCGGGCTCGCCATCGTTCAAGGGCAAGTTCGACAAGGGGTCGGACACCATCAAGGGCGAGTTCAGCCAGTCCGGTGCGACGTTCCCGTTGAATATGACACGCGGCAAGATCGCCGGATTGAATCGCCCGCAGGAGCCGAAACCGCCGTTCCCGTACAACTCCGAGGACGTCAGCTATCGCAGCGGCGATATCACCATCGCGGGCACGCTGACCGAACCGCGCAGCGCCGGACCGCATCCCGCCGTCGTGCTGATCACCGGCAGCGGACCGCAGGATCGCAATGAGGAAATCGCCGGGCACAAACCATTTCTGCTGATCGCGGACACTTTGACGCGCGCCGGATACGCCGTGCTGCGCACCGACGATCGGGGCGTCGGCGGTACCGGCGGCAAGATCGACGAGGCGAACTACGACCAGCTCGCCGCCGATGTCGTCGCGGGGGTGAGCTTCCTGCGCGGCCGTTCGGAGATCGACGGCAAACGCATCGGTTTGCTGGGCCACAGCGAGGGCGGCTATCTCGCCCCGCTGGCGGCGACCAAGCCGGACAGCGGTATCGCCTTCGCGATTCTCCAGGCGGGTCCGGCGGTACGCGGGTCCGAGGTGCTGATCGAACAGAACCGGCTCATCCTGGCCGCGGGCGGCGCGACCCAGGAACAGATCGACGCCCAGGTCGCCTACATCACCGGTCTGACCGAGGTGATGCGCGGCGGCGATCTCGACGCGGTCCGCAAATACGCGCACGCGCACAATGATTCGCTGCCCGCCGATCAGCGCGCCACCGATGAGGTGCTGGACGGCACCATCACCACCAGCATGCTGGCTCTGGTCAATTACGATCCGGCCCCGGCGCTGTCGGCCCTGCGGATTCCGGTGCTCGCGGTGTACGGCAGCAAGGATCTCCAGGTGCCGCCGGCCCAGAGCGAGAGCGCGGCGCGCACCGCGCTGGCCGCCGATCCCGATGCCACCGTGCACACCTTCGACGGGCTCAATCATCTGATGCAGCCCGCCAAGATCGGCCTGCCCGCCGAATACGCGGGCATCGACACCACCATCGATCCCCGGGTGCTGGATATGTACACCACCTGGCTCGAGCAGCGGTTCCCGCCGAAGCGTTAGCACCTGGCGGACCGGCTATTTCCTTGGAAGAGTGAGCACATGGGCATTTACGAGAATCAGGTCCTGCCCCGGATCATCGATCTGTCATGCGGTTCGGCCATGCTCGATCCGGTGCGCGAGCAGACCTGCGAGGGACTGCACGGCCGCGTGGTCGAGATCGGCTTCGGCTCGGGCCGCAATGTGCCGTTCTATCCGGGCGCGGTCGATACGGTGACCGCCGTGGAACCGGTCGATCGCGGCTGGCACATGGCGAGCAAGCGCGTCGCCGAGTCGAAGGTCCCCGTCGAGCGGTCCGGCCTGGACGGCCAGTCACTTCCATTCGCGGACAACAGTTTCGATTCGGCGCTGTCCACCTGGACGCTGTGCACCATTCCGGACGCACAGGCCGCACTCGCGGAATTGCGGCGCGTCCTGGTGCCCGGCGGCACACTGCATTTCGTCGAACACGGCCTCGCACCCGACGCCGGTGTCCAGAAATGGCAGCATCGCCTGAATCCGGTGCAGCAGACGCTGTTCGGCGGCTGCAATCTGAATCGCGATATTCGCGCGATGATCGAGGATTCGGGTTTCGAGATTCGCGAAGTGGATCGCTTCTACGAGAAGATGGCCCCGAAATTCCTGGGCGCGCTGTCACGGGGCGTGGCGATCTCGGCGTGAGCTCGCCACGCCCCGCGCCACGTACTACGTGGCGGGCCAGCCACCGTACGGAACGGTGATCAGCTCCATGTAGTGACCGTTGGGATCGGTGAAATAGATGCCCCGACCACCGTCATTGTGGTTGATCTCGTTCACGCCCTGCATACGCGGATCCGCATAGTAGGTGAGACCGCGCTCCTGGATCTTCTTGAAGGCCGAATCGAATTCGTCCTCCGAGACCAGGAAGGCGTAGTGCGTGGGGTGAATGCCGCCCGGAATATCCGGCGGGCTCTTGGCGAAATCGAAGGTGACGCCGTTGTGTACGGGCAGCGCGATGAACGGACCCCACTCCGCACCGACTTCCAACCCGAGGATATCCGCCCAGAATTCGGCGGTCTCCCGATTGTCCTTGCTCGCGACAATGGTGTGGTTGAACTGAATAGTTATCGGAATTCTCCTGTGTCCGTGGCGATCCCGACCCTGGACCGGTGCAAGTCGGCCAACAGGAGCACCGCCACACCCCCGAAGCTAGCCGCAAACCATCCAGCCCGCAAACCATCCAACCCAAACCGTTCAACCCGCAAACCCCCAAAACGGGGGTCCGGGGGCGAAGCCCCCGGCGGGGGCCGGGGGCAGAGCCCCCGATTCCGGGGGTCCGGGGGCAGAGCCCCTGGGAAAAATACAGCTACTACTTCTGCGCAGATGCCGAGGCCGAGAACGTGCTGAGCAGGCAGATCACACTCTGCGGGAACTGCTGGACGCAGACCTGCCCCGCGACATCAGCATTCTGCACGGGAGCCTCGTCCAGCGGTACGGCAGACGCGGTAGCGACGCCGGCCAGCGGCGCGAGCACCAGGGCGCTCACCAGGACTCCGGCACGAAAACGATTGCGCATGAAAATATTTCCTTCCAGGACGGTGACGGGGTACACCACCCGCTTGCAGGATAGTGATATGTGCACATTTCAGACAGGGGCGGAATACTCCTGCTCCGGCCGCCCGGTGCTGCCATAGCGCAACTGCATCCGCAGACCCCCCGTTGCCACCAGCGTAGCGAGATACCGCTGCGCCGTGGCGCGAGAAATCCCGATGGCCGCCGACACCTGCGCGGCGGACATGGGCGCGGTGGCCCGCTGGACGGCTTGCAGGACAAGGTCTTTCGTCGGCGAGGCAACCGCCGCCGCACCACTCGGCACCGCATTCGGCCGCAACGCCAGCAGCGCGGCATCGACCTCTGCCGCCCCGATCTCCGGCGCCGACAGGATCCGGCGATACCGCGCGTACCCCGCCAGCCGCGCAGCCAGCGCGGCATGTTCGAACGGCTTCACCAGATAACCCAGCGCCCCCGCCGCCAGCGCCCCCCGCACCGTCTCGGATTCGGTTGCGGCCGTGAGCATCATGGCGTCGAACCGAATCTCCCGCACCAGATTCACCCCCGAACCGTCGGGCAGATACACATCGACCAGCGCCAAATCGAACCCGCCCCGCCCGATCTCGGCCCGCGCGGCGGCAAGGGTATTCGCAACCGCCCCGACGACGAATCCCGGTAACGCCGAAACGATTCCGGCATGCATATTCGCCACCTGGAAGTCGTCATCGACCACCAGCACCTTCAGTTCTCCGCGGCCCACGCCGGTTCTCCCTCGATCAGCACACCCGGCAACCGGGCAATGAACTCCGCTCCCCGCAGCGGTCTTTCCGATTCCGCCGACTCCCCCGCACCGGATTCCCCGGTACTCGCGGCGACGCCACCCCGATGCGCGAGCCGAACCTCGCCCCCGCGCGCCCGCGCCACCTGACGGGACAGCGCCAGCCCCACCCCGCGTCCACCGGGTACATCCCCGCCGGAACGCGTCGAAACCCCTTCTACGAAAATCGAATCCACCAATTCCGCGGTCACCCCGGCACCGCTGTCCGCGACAGCGATGTGCAGCGTGTCGCCCTCCTGCACCAACTCCACTTCGACGACCGGCGATACGTCCGGACCTGTTTCGGCCGCCGCGTCGATGGCGTTGTCGAGAAGGTTCCCCAACACCGTCGTGACATCCACCGGCGCAGCGAGATTCGCGGTTACCCAGGTGTTGGGGCCGAGGCGGAGGTGGACGCCTTTTTCGCGGGCGTGGGCGGCTTTGGCGGAGAGGAAGGCTTGCAGGTAGGGGTCGGCGACGGTGTCGATACCGGGCAGGGCCGCGCCGAGGGGGCCGGAGCCGAGCAGTTCTTCCAGGTAATTCGCGGCCTCGTCGGGGCGGCCGGTGTGCAGCAGGCCGCTGAGCAGGTGCAGGCGGTTGGCGAATTCGTGGCGCTGGGCGCGCAGCACGGTGCTCATGGAGCGGACCGCGTCCAGTTGGCGGGTGAGCGATTCCACGTCGGTGCGGTCGCGCACGCTCAGCACCGCGCCGAGCGGGCGGCCGTCGCGGGTGACAGTGCGGGCGGTGACGACGACTATGCGCTCCCCCACCGCCGCCTGCACGGGTTGGCCGTCGGCGGCCCGGAAGGCTTGCAGCACACGGGGAGTCAGGTCGATGGCGTCGATATCCGCGCCGGGCGCGGCGGTGATGCCGAGCAGGCGGCGGGCTTCGTCGTTGATCACCGTGACCCGCCAGGCGACATCGGCGGCGACCACGCCCTCACCGATGCCGTGCAGCACGGCATCCTGTTCGCGCACCAGCTCCGCGAGCTCGGAGGGTTCCAGGCCGAGTGTCAGCCCGTGCCAGCGACGAGCCAGCAATACCGATCCGGCGATACCCGCCAGCAGTGCGCCGCCGATCAGCAGCCCGGCCCGGCGCAGATCGCGCAGCAGTTGTTCGCGCACGGCGGTGGTGGAGATGCCCACGCTCACCTCACCGACCACCCGGCCGGTACCGCGTTCGAGCACAGGCACTTTCGCGCGCACCGATTCACCGAGCGTGCCATGTTCGCGGATCACCACCTCGCCACCGGCGAGCGCCTTGGACGGGTCGGTGCTGACCATCTCGCCGAGCCGAGTGCGGTCCGGATGCGCCAGCCGCAGTCCGGCGTCATCGGTGATGACCACGAACAACGCTCCGGTGCGCAGTCGCGCGTCATCGGCGATATGCGCCAATTCGCCCTCGGCGAGCTCATCCTCGAGTTGCGGTCCGGGCCGCGATGCGGAATTGCTATAGCGCGCCACCTCGGTGCGCACCACCGGATCCGAGGCAACCGTGCGCGCGATGGCAAGCGCCCTTTCGCCGTACTCCCCCGACAGCCGCTGTCCGCTGACGTACGCGAATACGCCGAATGCCAGGCCCAGCGTCAATCCGACCACCGCGACCTGCAACAGCACGATCTGGGTCCGGAGGCGAACCGAGCGGGGGCCGAGCGAGAACACGGGCGACAGTGTAGAGAACCCCCGGCAAACGCATGAGCAGAATGCGCGAAACGTCCGAATCGCTGCTTGTGCGGGTAGCGCGCACAACCGGGCCCGGTGTGACCCGGGACACGTAACTTCTGTCCAACGCCGCAGGGACGCGGCAGGAATACAGGAGTGGCAATGACAGATCCGCTGATTGAGCTCAGGGGCGCGACCAAGCGCTTCCCCGGGACGAACGGTGGCATTCACACCGCGGTGCGCGACCTGAACTTCACCGTCGCGCCCGGCGAGTTCGTCGCCGTGGTCGGCCCGACCGGCTGCGGCAAGTCCACCACGCTGTCGCTGGTCTCGGGACTCGAACCCGCTTCGGCCGGAAGGACTCTGGTGCGCGGCACGGATGTGCGCGGCATCCCGGACGGCGTCGGCTACATGTTCCAGCAGGACGCGGTGCTGCCGTGGAAGACGGTGCTGGACAACGTGGCACTGGGCCCGGCGTTCCGGGGCGTGCCCAAGAAGGCCGCCCGCGAACGCGCCGCCGCCTGGGTGCGCACGGTCGGCCTCGCCGGATTCGAGGGCTACTACCCGCACCAGCTGTCCGGCGGTATGCGCAAGCGGGTATCGCTGGCGCAGACCCTGGTGAACGATCCCGAGATCATTCTCATGGATGAGCCGTTCAGCGCGCTGGACGTGCAGACCCGTCAGCTCATGCAGGACGAACTGCTGCGGGTGTGGTCCGGGACGAACGCGGCGGTCATCTTCGTGACGCACGATCTGGAGGAGGCCATCGCGCTCGCCGATCGGGTGGTGGTCATGACCGCTTCTCCCGCAACGGTTTGCGGTGATTTCAAGGTCGGCTTGGAGCGGCCTCGTGATGTCGAGGAGGTGCGGCTCACCGAGGAGTTCCGCGACCTCTACAAGGAAATCTGGGAAACGCTGCGCGATCAGGTCGAGGCAGCTCGCAGTAAGGGAGCCTCCCGTGTCGCTTGATGTCTTGCCGCAGAATGCCACCGCCACACCGGTTTTCGAAACCGAGGAGCAGATCCTCGCCCGAGTCCGTAATCAGGCGCGCAAGAACAAGATTCGCACCTGGAGCCTGCGCGCCCTGCTGGTCGCGTTGTGGCTCGGGTCCTGGGAACTGACCGCCTCGCTGTGGATCGACCCGTTCTTCTACTCCAAGCCCTCGCTCATCTGGGACCGGCTCGTCGAATGGTTCACCGAGGGCACGCAATTCGGATCCATCTGGCTCCAGCTCTACACCACGGTGCAGGAGGCGGTGCTGGGCTTCGTCATCGGCACCGTTGCCGGTGTGGTGCTGGGTGTGCTGCTGGGCCGTAGCCGCTACTGGGCCGATGTGCTCGCGCCGTTCATCAAGGCGCTCAACGCCGTTCCGCGTATCGTGCTGGCATCGCTGTTCATCATCTGGTTCGGCCTTGGCCTGAGCTCCAAGGTGGCGACCGTGGTGGTGCTGGTGTTCTTCGCGGTGTTCTTCAACGCCTTCACCGGCGCTCGCGAGGTGGACGGCAATGTGATCAACAATGCCCGCATTCTGGGCGCGTCCAAGCGCCAGGTGCTCACCTCGATCGTGCTGCCCAGCGCCACCACCTGGATTCTGTCCAGCCTGCACACCGCCTTCGGTTTCGCGCTCATCGGCGCGGTGGTCGGTGAATACGCCGGGGCCAGCAAGGGTTTGGGCCTGCTCATCTCGAACGCGCAGGGCACCTTCGACGCGGCCGGCATCTATGCGGGCATGATCGTCATCACCGTGGTGGCGCTGGTCGCGGAGTGGATCATCGGCCTGGCCGAGGGCCGCCTGCTGAAATGGCGTCCGTCGCAGGCTGCCGCGGGCCACGGCGGGATGTGAGCATGCGCTATCGCAAGAGCCTGGCGCTCATCCTGCTCGCCGTCTCCTCGCTGCTGCTGGCCACCGGCTGTCGCGATTCGCGCACCATTCCGACCGCGAACGGGCGGCCGCAGCTCACCATCATGGTCGGCGGGCTGGAGAAGGTGATCTACCTGCCCGCCATGCTGACCCAGCAGCTCGGCAATTTCGAACGCAATGACATCGATGTGACACTGCTCGGCGAACAGTCCGGCGCGACCGCCGAAACCGCGCTGCTCACCGGCGATGTGCAGGCCGTGGTCGGATTCTACGATCACACCATCGATCTGCAGGCCAAGGATCAATGCCTGCGCACCGTGGTCCAATTCGCCGATGTGCCGGGCGAAGTCGAGCTGGTGTCCACCGCGGACGCGGGAACCATCCGCTCCCCCAAGGACTTCGCGGGCCGCAATCTCGGCGTCACCTCGCTGGGATCCTCCACCGACTTCCTCACCCAGGCGCTGGCCGGGCAGGAGGGCCTGAGCACCTCGGACTACACCCGGGTGAAAGTCGGTGCGGGACAGACCTTCATCGCGGGTATGAACCACAATGGCATCGACGCGGGCATGACCACCGATCCGACCGTCGCCAAGATGGTCAGCTCCGGTGATGCCCAGGTGCTCATCGATATGCGCAATGAACTGGGCACCCGGGCCGCGCTGGGCGGGCTGTATCCGGCTGCCTCGCTGTACATGCGGTGCGAGACCGTGGACAGCCATCCGGAGATCGTGCAGAAGCTGGTCACCTCGTTCGTGCAGACCCTGCAGTGGATCAAGGCGCATTCACCGCAGGAGATCGCGGCGAAGATGCCCCCTCAGTACGCGGGTGGCGATCCCGCGCTGTACGTGAAGTCGGTCGGCGATTCGATCAGCATGTTCAACGGTGACGGGCTGATGAAACGCGAAGGCGCGCAGAACGTGCTGCGGATTCTGGGGCAGTACTCGCGCAATGTGAAGCCGGTGCGCGATCGCATCGATCTCGATGCCACGTACACGAATCAGTTCGTGGAACAGGCGCTGCGGCCCGCCGCGCAGTAGCGCCGGATTCGAAAAGCCCCGTGCGACCGCGCATCCGATGAGGGGATGCGGGGCTCGCACGGGTTTCCGATGTCCGCGCACCGAACCGGCCCTGCGTGGGGCGCGTGCACGGGCAGCGCATCACGCGTAGCGCGTGTCCGGCCCGCCGTGTTCATCGCGACTATGCCTGCGGGGCTGCTGATTCCGGCGTTCGCGCTGCCCGCGCGCGATCTCGGTGGCGAGCGCGTCCAGCGGTTGCGCGAACGGCTGCACGGTCAGCGCCGTGAGCCACTCGCGGGCCGCCCGCGTGGCCTCGGGATCGATGGCATAGATCCGGCGGGTGCCCTCGGCGCGCACGGTGAGCAGTCCGGCCTCGCGCAATACCTTGAGATGCTGGGAGACCCCGGGCTGCGAAATCGAGGTGAACTGTTGCGCCGCGGCGACAATCGCCCCGGCGGGCAGTTCGCCCGCGCCCACCAGTTCCAGGATGAAGCGGCGCACCGAATCACCGAGAGCGTCGAAGATTTTCGCCGGGGTTGTGGCCATCAGGATTCCGCGCTGCCCTCCGGCTCGACAGTGTAAAAGGTGATCGTATTGTCCCGCGCCGCACGGGCTACGACGGGATCGTCACCGTCGGCGATGGCGGCCGCGGCCCAGCCCTCGGCGGCCGCGCTAACGAATTCGATGCCGGGCGGGGTGGTCGGAAAGGCCAGTCCCGCAGCCGGATCCACCGATTCGCCGGATTCGATGTGCAGGCCCAGGGCCATCAGCGACAGATCCCAGCCGACGCCGACCGCGCCCGGACCGTACTGCGTCCAGAAGTCCGGGTCCACCAGCGCCTCGTGCACCAGCTCCAATGCGGTGCCGTCACCGTCCGGGGTGAGGCCGATGGTCAGCCAGGACATGGCCGGGCCCATTTCCCAGGTCACCGCGAAGCGTTCGGGGGCATCACATTCCTCGATGACCCCGCCCGCGTTCCCCTGGGTCTGATAGCGGCCGCCGGGCTTCAGCTCACCGGTCACCGGCAGGAACCAGCGCGGCAGCCGTTCCGGATTGGTGAGCGCGTCCCAGAGATCGGCCTGATCGGTGGCGTAGACGCGCCGGGCGACGGCGGTGCGGGTCGGCTTTCCGTCCCGCGAACCGGTGCGCACCTCACGCACGACCAGTCCGGCGACGGCGATCGGATCGTCGAGCAGGGCCATGACATCCTCCTTTATATAAGTTTCAACTTATACTACCCGGCGTCGAGTTGGCTCGCCGCTAACCTGGCCGCCATCTCGCGATGGCATCTTGATCTCGTGCACAAGGTTCTGCCCGATACCTGGTTCCACCGCCTGTGCGCGGGCATCTCCGACCGCCTGCCGTTCGGGCTCGAACGCTTCGCGCCACCGACCGTCGTGGGCTATCTGCTGATCAGCGCGGTGTGCTTCACCGCCGACATGATCGTGCTCACCCTGTTGCACGGCACCCTCGGCACCCCGCTGCCGGTCGCGGTCACCACGGGTTACATCACCGCGTTCGGTTTGAGCTATGTGCTGAACCGCACGCTGAACTTCTCCTCGCACGCCGCGGTCGGACCGCAGCTCACCATCTATGTCGTCGTGGTCGTGGTGAACTACCTGGTCTTCATCCTCGGCGTCACCAGCGGATTGGCCACGATCGGCGTCGAATATCAGCTCGCCCGGGTGGCGGGCGGCATCGGCGAGGGCATCTATATGTACGCGGCTATGCGCTGGCTCGTCTTCCGCGGCGCAATGCGTCGATCGTGAAGATGGCCAGGGCCAGCCAGATGAGCGCGAAACCGGCCCAGCGCGAGGCGGGCATATCCTCGTGACCGATCGCCACACCCCAGGTCAGCTGTAGCGCCGGGGTCAGATATTGCAGGATTCCCATGGTGGACAGGGGAACTCGCGGCGCGGCCAGCGCGAAGCACAGCAGCGGTATGAGTGTGACCGGACCGGAGATCATCAGCAGCGCCGAATGCGAGACGCTGGAACCGAAGGTGGCGTTACCGGTGACGGCGAGCACCACCACGGCGATCACGGCGAACGGCGCGGCCGAAATGCCTTCCGCGGCAAGGCCGGGCAGGGCATCGAGGCGGATCACCTTCTTGATCAGCCCGTAGGTCGCGAACGAACAGGCCAGGATCAACGCGATCCAGGGCGGGCGGCCGTAGTCGATGGTCAGCACGATGACCGCGGTCGCGCCCAGACCCAGTGCGAGCCACTGCACCCGGCGCAGCCGCTCCCGAAAGATGATGACGCCGAACGCAACCGTCACCAGCGGATTGATGAAGTAGCCGAGCGCGCACTGCACGACCTGTTCGGACATGACGCCGTAGACGTACACGCCCCAATTGATGGACAGCGCAAGCGAAGCCGCCGCCGCCAGCCACCAGGTGCGGGCATCGATACCGCGCAGTTCGCGCAGGCGGCCGGAGATCAACAGGAGCAGCAGTGCCACGCCCAGGGTCCACAGAATCCGTTCGGCCAGCACCTCGACGGGGCTCGCGAATTTCAGCAGGCCGAAGAACGCCGGAAACAGGCCCCACATGAAGTACGCGCCGAAACCGAAGGCGACGCCCACCTGACCGGCCGAACGCCCGGCCCCGATACGGCTGGATTTCGCGGCATCCGCCTCGACGGCGGCGGGTCTGTCGGACACCCGTCAACGTTAGCCTGTGCAACGACCAGGCGACTATCGGATATTCGCCTTATAAGTCCCGCTTGCCGACGCGCTTCCGGCTTACCTGGGCAAACCCGGCTAACCGCACGCAAACCCTTAGGCTGTGAATCATGTCGATCACCGCACAGGCAGCGACGCCCGCGACCGGGCTCACCTCAGCGGAGGTGGAGCAAAGACGGCGCGACGGGCTCACCAATGATGTTCCCGAGCGGGCCTCCCGCTCGGTGCGAGATATCGTCAAGGCCAATATCTTCACCCGCATCAACGCCATCCTCAGTGTGCTTTTCGTGCTGGTGATCGCGACCGGATCGATCATCGACGGCATGTTCGGACTGCTCATCGTCGCGAACAGCGCGGTCGGCATCATCCAGGAATTGCGCGCCAAGAAGACCCTGGACGAATTGGCCATCGTCGGCCAGGCGCAGCCGGTGGTGCGGCGCGAGGGCCGGGCCAACGCGGTCGCACCGCAGGAGATCGTGCTCGATGACATCATCGAGCTCGGACCCGGCGATCAGATCGTGGTCGACGGCGAGGTCATCGAATCCGAACTGCTCGAGGTCGACGAATCACTGCTCACCGGTGAGGCCGATCCAATCGACAAAACCGTTGCGGCACCGGTCATGTCGGGCAGTTTCGTGGTCTCGGGCAGCGGCGCGTACCGGGCCACCAAGGTCGGCAAGGACGCCTACGCCGCCAAACTCGCCGATGAGGCCAGCAAGTTCACCCTGGTCAAATCCGAACTGCGCAATGGCATCGACACCATTCTCAAGGTCATTACCTACCTGCTGATTCCGGCGGGCCTGCTGTCCATCTACAACCAGCTGGTCTCCAGTAAGGAATCGTGGCGGCCCGCCGTCAACGGCATGGTCGCGGCGCTGGTGCCGATGGTGCCCGAGGGCCTGGTGCTGATGACCTCCATCGCCTTCGCGGTCGGCGTGGTCCGGCTCGGGCGGCGGCAGTGCCTGGTGCAGGAACTGCCCGCCATCGAGGGCCTGGCGCGCGTGGATGTGGTGTGCGCGGACAAGACCGGCACCCTGACCGAAAACGGTATGCGGCTCAGCGAGATTCGGCCGGTGCACGACAACGCGGTGGGCGAGGCGCTCTCCGGCGACAGCGAATTGACCCGGGTGCTGGCGGCCATGGCCTCGGATGATCCGCGACCCAATGCCAGTGTCGCGGCCATCGCCGAGGCGCTGCCGGATAAGCCGGGCTGGAAGACGACCGGCATCGCGCCGTTCTCCTCGGCCAAGAAGTGGAGTGGTTTCTCCTACGGCGACCATGGCAACTGGCTGCTCGGCGCACCCGATGTGCTGCTCGACCCGGATACCGAAACCGCCGCTGTCGCACAGGATATCGGCGCGAAGGGATTGCGCGTGCTGCTGCTGGCCGGCAGCGACCGGCCGGTGGACGCCCCCGACGCACCGGGCACCGTGACCCCCGCCGCGCTGGTGGTGCTGGAGCAGCGGGTGCGGCCCGATGCCAAGGAGACCCTGGAGTACTTCGACTCCCAGCATGTGGCGACCAAGGTCATCTCCGGTGACAATGCCGTCTCGGTGGGCGCGGTGGCGGCCTCGCTCGGCCTGGCGGGCGGTGACGATCCGGTCGACGCGCGCAAACTGCCGACCGATCAGAACGAGCTCGCCGATGTGCTCGATCACAAGACCGTCTTCGGCCGGGTGCGCCCGGATCAGAAGCGCGCCATGGTTTCCGCGCTGCAATCGCGCGGGCACACCGTCGCCATGACCGGTGACGGCGTCAACGACGTACTCGCGCTCAAGGACGCCGATATCGGCGTCGCCATGGGTTCGGGCAGCCCGGCCACCCGCTCGGTGGCGCAGATCGTGTTGCTGGACAACAGGTTCGCGACGCTGCCCTACGTGGTCGGTGAGGGCCGCCGGGTGATCGGCAATATCGAGCGCGTCTCGAATCTGTTCCTCACCAAGACCGTCTACTCGGTGGTGCTGGCATTCCTGGTCGGCATCGCGGGCATCGGCTCACAGATCTTCCACTACAAGGCGATCGGCTATCCGTTCCTGCCCCGGCACGTGACGATCGCGGCCTGGTTCACCATCGGCATTCCCGCGTTCATCCTGTCGCTCGCGCCGAACAATGAACGGGCCCGCACCGGATTCGTCGGGCGCGTCATGCGATTGGCGATTCCGTCCGGTCTGGTGATCGGCGTGATGACCTTCATCGCGTACCTGATCGCGTACCAGGGACCGGACGCGGGTGAGACCGCGAAGGTGCAGGCGGGCACCACCGCGCTCATCACGCTGCTGATCATCGCGGTGTGGGTGCTGGCCATCGTGGCGCGGCCGTGGAACTGGTGGAAGATGCTGCTCATCGCGGGTTCCGTTGCCGGATACCTGATTCTGTTCGCGGTGCCGTTCACCCGGCACTTCTTCAAACTGGATCCGAGCGATATCGCGCTCACCACTTCGGCGATCATCTGCGGTGCGATCGGCATCGTGCTGGTGGAGGTGGCGTGGTGGGTGAGCGCCAAATTGCAGGGCGAGACACCGCATCTGCTGCCTACCGCGCCGAGCGAAAACGACTGATCTTCACCGCATTCCGAATAGCGACGGCGGCGCACCGATACGGTGCGCCGCCGTTGTTGTCAAACATCCAAACTGGTCGCATGGTTTGGCTCGCCGGTGAACTGCCTTGTCCCGGACGTTTTTTGACCAGCGGGGTACCTTGTGCCCCATGGAGGTCCTGCTGCATCAGATCGACGCGTTCGCCGACGCACCGTTCTCGGGCAATCCCGCCGCGGTCATGCCGCTGCTGTGCTGGCTGCCCGATGAACTGCTGCAACATCTCGCCGAGGAGAACAATCTCGCCGAGACCGCCTTCTACACTTCGGCGCTACCCGCGGAGGCCGGTGCGGCACCGGACAACTCGCCCGCCTTCCATCTGCGCTGGTTCACCCCCGCCAATGAGGTCGACCTGTGCGGGCACGCCACGCTCGCCGCCGCGGCGCAGATTCTGGACGATATGCATCCCGGCGCGGATCGCGTGCACTTCTACACCCGCAGCGGCTGGCTGCGCGTCGACCGCGATCGCGATGATCTGGTGCTGGATCTGCCGACCGTCTCCTCGGTGGAGATCGATGTGCGCGAAGACATTCCGCGCGCGCTCGCCGCCGCGCTGGGGGTCAAACCGTTGCGCGCCTACGACGGCACCGATGTGGTGCTGCTGGTCACCTCGGAAGAGGAAGTGCGCCAGGCACATCCGGACTTCGCGGCGTTCCCGAAAATGCCGCGCGGCGCGATCATCACCGCCGCCGGAGCCGAATCCGATTTCGTCTCCCGCTTCTTCGCGCCCGGACAGGGCATTCCGGAGGATCCGGTCACCGGTTCCGCGCACGCCCAGCTCACCCCGCTGTGGAGTCGCGAACTCGGCCGCACCACCCTGTCCGCCCGCCAGCTCTCCGCCCGCGGCGGAGCGCTGCGCTGCACCCTCAGCGGCGACAGAGTCCGTCTGGCAGGCCGCTGCCACCGTTACCTGGACGGCGTAGTTCGCCTGGCGGACTGAACCCTCGTCATCCCGGCATGGTTTTGGCCGGGATCCACACCGGTTACGCCACAGCGGATTTGGTGGATCCCGGCCAAAAGCGCGCCGGGATGACGGGGTCAGCGGCGATTGACGATGGCGTCGGTGAGTGCCAGCAGATCGGCTTCCCGGTAGCCCGGGTAGCCGTGCAGCATGGCGCGCCACTCCGGCGGAATCGCGGACGCGCCCCAGCGCGCGCCCAGCAGGCCGCCCGCGATGGCGGCGGTGGTATCGGTATCGCCGCCCGCGCGTACCGCGAGTTCCAGTGCGGCGGGCAGGGTGTCGGCGTGGGTGATGGCCCACCACGCGGTCTGCAGGGCGTGCACCACCCAGCCGTTCTTCGGGAAGTCCGCGGGGACGCCGCATTCGGCCTTGTCCAGCAGCGGTCCCCAGAAACCCGCGTCCACCTTCGAAAGTGATTCGCGCACACCGTCATAGGTGCCGTACAGCACCGCGTGCCGAATGGCGCAGGTCCACAGTTTGCACGCCTGCATGGCCTGCATGTCGTAGTGCGTGAGCGAACTGACCACGGCCGCGCCCTTGGCGCAGTGCTCTTCGTCGTCGAGGTAGGCCAGCGCCACCGGCGCGGTGCGCATGAGCGAGCCGTTGCCCGCCTTCAAACCCTCCAGATCGTGCGCGCGCACCTGCATCTCGCGCCCGGTCGGGCTGCGCCACTGCAGTACCTGCCTGGTCTGCATGCCGATATCGGCGGGCTTGGAATCCCACCAGGCCAGGAATTCGGCCGCGACGGCGTCGAGGCCGGCCTCCTCGTGCAGGTTCGGCACCCGCGCCGCCGCGCGGGCGATGGCGATCGCCATGGAGGTGTCGTCGGTCCACTCCCCCGGCGCCCAGTTGAAACTGCCGCCGCCCTTCATCTCGATGACCACCTCGGGCCCGGGATGGGTGAACTCGTACCCCGCGCCCAGCGCATCGCCCGCCGCCGTACCCAGCAGCACCCCGGCCGCCCGGTCCGCCTGCTCCGCGGTCAGTTCCATCAGATCCCAGCCCCTCTCGATGAGCTCGCTGCCCTCACTCTCGCACGGACAGCTCTGCTGTCACGGTAGCTCTCCCGCGACGGCGCTCGTGCCGCGGCCGGGCGATGGTTGCGCTTCCTTGACGGTGCGAGCCGATCCGCGATTAGGGCAGATGTCCGATGGTGCGCGGATGCGGCCGCCCATAGTGTCGAGTCCGGGGGTTCACCGCCGGGTCGCACCGTGCCTACCCCCGTGCCGGAATCAGCGAAAGATGTTGCCGCGCAGTTCCGGTCGGGCGGAGTGGCGTGCGCGGCGGGAAAAGAGGACCACTCCATGACACACACCAGCCGCCCGCGCGCGATACGACGGACGCTGCCGCTGCTGGCGACGGTCGCGGCGCTCGGACTCATCGTGGGATGTTCGAGTGATCCGACCTCGGGACCGATCACGGTCAAGGGGTCACCGGCGGTCACCACCGTGAGCGCGGCCCCGACCACCACTACCACCGGGGCGAATCCGGGTGCGGCACAATCGGGCGGCGGACAGCAGCCGGGCGGCGCGGGACCGCAGCAGCAGCCCGGCGGCGCGCCGATCGACGAGCCGGGCCCCGCACCCGATCCGGGCACGGGCACCCCGCTCGGCACCGACCATTACGTGAAATGTACGGACAAGATCAATTACGCGGGTGACCCGCGCTCCAATGCCGAGATAAATCTCGAGGGCGAACGGCACGGCGGTGATTGCCCCGCCCCGATAACGTCGTCCCCCACGGCTGCGCCATCCACTGTCGCGGCGACGACAACCGTTGCGCCCCCGGCGGTTACGACCACCGTGAGCCCCGCGCCGACCACCACCGCGGCGGCGACCAGCGCACCCGCCGCCACCGAACCGGCGACCACGAGCGCGGCGAAATAGTCGACTAGACCTCGAGCTCCTCTTCGATGCCCCGCAGCCGGTGCCGCGCCATCGCGAGATTGGCGCGGCCCCGGTCCAGAGCCAGATACAGGAAGAGCCCCTTGGACTTTCGGCCCGTCATCGGCCGAATGATGTGGTACTGCGCGCCGAGGGTGATGAGAATGTCCTCGATATCCTCATTGATGCCGAGCTGATCGATGGTGCGCATCTTGGCGCGCACCACCTCGGTATTGCCCGCGGCGGCCACCTGCAGATCCAGGGCCTTGGAGCTGCCGAGCATGCCGAGCGCCATACCGCTGTTGTAATCGACCACGCAGGCGCCGACGGCACCGTCGATCACCATCATGTCCTTCAGTGCGATGTCCATGTTGGACATGGCCGTTCCTTTCAATCGGTGTTTCTCTTCGGGGTTTTCTTGACGTTGTTCGCCAATTCGGTCAGCTGATCGGCGATGGCGCGGGCCACCGGACGCGATTCCAGATGCAGGCGGCCCACATTCACCTCCGGACCCGCCAAAACCGTCAGTGAGGCCGTCCAACCGGCCGCGTAGATGACCACGTATCCGCCGGAGCCGTGCACCACGACCTCGTGAAAGCCACCGCCGTGCGCGGTGGTGGCCAGCCGATGCGAGAGCGACAGCTGGGAGGCGGTGAGCGCGGCCATGCCGGTGGGTTCGATATGCGGCGGCAGATCGTGTGCGATGAGCAGCCCGTCGGTGGAGGCCACCAGGGTGCCGGTCAGCCGAGGTACGCTGTCGCGCAACAACTTCAGCTGTGCCAGCAGCACCGTATTCGGTTCGGGTCGCGAAATCGCCACCTTTGTCATCCTTCTTCCCATCATTTCGCCGAGCCGCCTCCTGCGCGCGGTCACACCAGCTCCTCCAAGGCCGCCTCCCATTCCGTCCGCCGGGCCTGATCCGTTTGATCGAACGCGGCCGCTGTGCGGTCATGCCAGCTCCTCCAGTGCCGCCCGGACACGGACGAGCACTTCACGGTCGATGGGTTTCCAGCGTTCCGGAGCGGGAGTCGTTGCCCCGGAACGCGCGCGGCGGCGGGGAAGCTGTGCGGGCGGCTGCGAGGCCGCCGGTTCCGGATCCGATCCGGGGCCGCCGAGTGCCAGCGGCGGCAGACGATCCGCCGCCGCCCGGCGCGCGTTCAGCGCGATCAACGGCGCGACCTGCGCGTCGGCGGCATGGCGCGGAGCGGTGAGGCGCACGGGCGGTTCGATCAGCCCGGCCTCGGTGAGTTCGCGGACGGCGGTGAGACAGCCGTAGGTGGTGCGGCCCAGATACTCGGCCAGGGTGGTGATGCTGCGGCGCGCGTCGGCGGCGGCGAGCATTTCGGCCTGACCGCCGGTGAGCATGACGCGGCGTTTCGGGATGCGGCGGGCCGGGACCACGGGGGCGCGGTCGACCAGCGTCACCGGCCACGGCCCGGCCTCGGGATCGCCTCGGCGCGAACACTCTTCGACGAGGGCGGGCGGTGCCACCTTGCAGACGGGGGCCAGCCAATGCGCGGGCGCGGGCTGGAATTCCGGGGTGGCCGGGGTCGCCAGCAGGAAGTAGGCGGCATCGAAAACCGAGAGCAGCGCCAGGGTTTCGAGTTGTGGGCGGTGCAGCAGCGGACCGAGATCTCCGGTCTCGGCCCGCCGCCACTCCTCCGGGGTCGCCACACCCGCTTCGACCACCAGGCGATCGAGCCCAGTAGTCCGGCGGCAATCGGCGCAGGCGATCGTACCCTCGGCCAGATGGAATGCGCCATCTCCCGCGTGCAGTACGCCCGTCGAGCCTTCCGCAGCCAATCTCCGCAATTCGCTTGCGAGTTCAGCGCTCATGACCGCCCTCGGTGAATTCGGCCAGAATTCCGCGCAGGCGGAAACGGGCCATACCGAGATTTCCGGTTTCGTCATCGAAGAGCACGTGGACGAACAGTCGTCCGTCGAAGTCCCCCTTGACGAGATTCAACAGGTGGTACCCGCGAGTGCCGCACACGATGATCTCGGAGATGTCATCGTCGTCCGAGCCACTCGCCAGCGCCGGGCAGCCGAGCACCGCGCGCACCACATCCGTGCTAGCCGCGGCATCCTCGTGCTGATCGAGGGGGTCCTGCCGCCCCGCCCCCGCTACCGCGAGCCCGCTCGCACCATCTACCAGCGTCACACTGCGCGCACCTGGAATATCCATGATCCGCTGCAGGCAGCCGTCTATACCGATCACCGCGTCACCGCTTTGTCTGATAAGCCATTTGGCGATCCAGACGCTACACACGCGCCGCGCGAGCTGTACCCCGTTTGCGCGAGAATTACGCGTACCCAAAGCATTCCCCCAGTAAACCTCTGAAGAATACCCCTCGGTACTCAATACCTCGCAGTACCAACAAGATTCGAAATGAAATATTCACTCGAATTGTTTGCTGGAATCCCCCGTCCAGCAAACCCTATGCTGATCATTAACCGCACTCACCTACCGACCGGCAGGGGCGATGTCAGTTGTCGGGGACGGGGCCGTCATTGGGACCCGCATCGGCGAGGTCCCGCTGTTCGGGAAGCAGCGGCGCGACGGCGAAAACGGCCGCGGAGGCATCGGCGGGCAGCGCCTCCACCGCGCGAATTCCGGGGCGGGCAGCCAGGTTTCGGAGTTGTTCGAGGTTGCCGTGCACGACCAGGCTCACCAGGCAAGGGCAATTGGCGCGCAGGCGGGCTGCGACCACGGCATTGGTGCGGACATCGCGGTCGTTGTAGGCCTGCGCCACACCCATTGCGGCCGCAGCCGAACGCTGGGAGGCCAGCGCGGCGGCTTCGCTCGCCGGGAGCGGAATATCCAGCACCGGGGTGGCGACCCGGTCTATCGCCACGTGGTAGACCGCGTCCGAGATACGCAGGCCGCCACTGTATTCGGGAATGTGATCGGCCGAAATGCCTTCGGTGAAGGAGATCAGCGCCCAATGCTCATCGGTATCGCCGCCACGCAAAGTGTCCTGGGCGCGCGCCAGGTACCGCGCCACCGGCTCGCTGTTCTCCGGTCCCAGCCGATCGGTGGCGATGATGCCCTTGCGCGGCGGAATCGCCCAGCCCAGCAGCACGATCAGGATCACCAGCAGCGCCGCCGCCGACCAACCCGCGATCCGCCGCGCCCGGCCATCATCGATGAGGGCGCTGACCGCCCGGCCGAACTGCACGCGTAACTCCTTGTGCTCGTGAATCAGTGCGTGCGCAAGACTTCCAGAGCGTGCTCCAGATCGGCGGGGTATTCGCTGGTGATCTCGATCCAGCGGCCGTCCGCCGGATGGTTGAAACCGAGCTGGCGGGCGTGCAGCCACTGGCGTTCCAGACCCAGGCGTTCGGCCAGGCGCGGATCCGCGCCGTAGGTCAGATCACCGCAGCAGGGATGCCGGACGGCGGAGAAATGCACGCGAATCTGGTGTGTGCGACCGGTTTCCAGATGGATGTCGAGCAGGCTCGCCGACTGGAAGGCCTCCACCGTGTCGTAGTGCGTGACGCTGGGGCGGCCGTCCGCGGTGACCGCGAACTTCCAGTCGTTACCGCGGGCACGGCCGATCGGGGCGTCGATGGTGCCGCTGCTGGGATCCGGATGACCCTGCACCAGAGCGTGATAGCGCTTATCCACGGTGCGCTGTTTGAACGCGCGCTTCAGCACGGTGTAGGCGTGCTCGGACTGCGCCACCACCATGACACCGGAGGTGCCCACATCCAGGCGGTGCACGATCCCCTGGCGCTCATGCGCGCCCGAGGTGGAGATGCGGTAGCCCATCGCCGCCAGACCGCCGACCACCGTCGGGCCGGTCCAGCCGACACCGGTGTGCGCGGCCACGCCGACCGGCTTGTCGACCGCGACGATATCGTCATCGGCGTAGAGGATCCGCATACCGTCGACGGGGGTGGCCTCGACGGTGAGTTCGCGCTTGGGCTCGGGGAATTCGACCTCCAGCCAGGAGCCCGCGTTCAACCGGTCGGACTTGCCCGCCGCCACACCGTCCAACTGGACCGAACCGTCCTCGGCCATACTGGCGACGGCAGTGCGCGACAGGCCCAGCAAACGGGACAGTCCGGCATCGACACGCATGCCGTCCAAACCATCCGGCACCGGCATACTGCGGGTTTCCCTCATACGGTCTTCTCCTCCGCGCTCTCGTCCTCCTCGTGCCGATGCGCACGCGTGCCATCGGGTTCGAAACCGAACACCGTCAACGCCACCAGTAATGCGGCGCCGCAGACAATCGCCGAATCGGCGACATTGAACACCGGCCACCAGCCGACCGCCACGAAATCCACCACGTGACCCTGCAGCGGGCCGGGCGCGCGGAACAGGCGATCGATCAGATTGCCCAGTGCGCCACCGAGCACCATGCCCAGGCCGATCGCCCACGGCAGCGACCGCATGGTGCGGCCGATCCGGACCACACCGATCACCACGGCCGCGGCGACCAGGGTCAGCAGCCAGGTCATACCGGTCGCCATCGAGAACGCCGCGCCCGGATTGCGCACCAGGGTCAACCGCACCACATCGTCGATGATGTGGATCGGGCGGCCGGGAGTCAGCTTGGCGACCACGATGCACTTGGTCAGCAGATCCAGGCCGAGCAAGACCGCGGCCACGATCAACAGCGTGCGCAGCCGCAGCGGCTGGGCGGTGTCGGGCTCGGCGACAGCGGGGCTCGCGGATTCGGCGGCAACAGGGGTCGCTGGCTCAGCGGCAACAGGGGTCGCGGGCTCGGCGCTAACAGGGGTCGCGGGGTCCACGGCAGCGTCCGGATTCGGCTTGGCCGGGGTGCCGAGGGGTGCGCTATCTGCTGGCGACTCGCCTGGTTCGTCTGCGCCGGATTCGCGCGGCCGGTCGGTACTCACCCTTGACATCATTCCCTATGGCCATTCCGTGCCCGATGGCCGGACGGCGCGCCCGCATCCCAAGCTGATTATCAGGAAGTGGCCGTAACCTGTTCGACGTGACGGTGTTGTCTTCATCCCCCGGTTCGGCGAACGCCACCGCACGCTGTACCCGTACCCCCGGCCGCGCCCGGCCGGGACAGCGCGCCACCCGATCCGGCGTCCTTCTCATCGTGCTCGCGGTCACCCTGTCGGCCTTCGGCGTCGGCTGCAGCGACCGCTCCGAGACCACCACCGAATCCGAGGGCGCGGAGCCGCTCGGCATCGGTAAAGAGGTCACCATGCCGATCGCGGCGGTGACCACCACGGTGCTCGATCCGGGCGCCGAACCGCGTGCCGCGCTGCGGCCGACCTTGCCGCCGGGCACCACCCAGCAGGTCACGCTGCGCACCGACCATCACATCGAACAGCAGATCGGCACGCAGGCCGTGCGCGATTTCTCCCCGCCCGCGGTGACCATTCCGCTCACCGCCGAGGCGGGGAACGACGGGGTGGAGCTCACCCTCGGCACCGTCACCTCCCCCGATCCCGCGCTCGCCAAAGCGCTACTGCCCGCTGACGGTTCGCGCGCCGGGCTCGATATGAGCGAGCTGGGCGCCATCACCGCGCTGCGCCTCGCGCCCAAGGCCGCCACCTCCGATGCCGCGCGCGCCGCGCTGGAGCAGGCGTTCTACCAGGCCGTCTACCAATCCGTGGCATTCCCGGACGATCCCGTCGGCGAAGGCGCGGCATGGACCGTGCGGCAACAGGTTTCCGGCAGCGTGCCGCTGGAACAGGTCACCACCGCGACGCTCACCCATCGCGAGGGCAATCTGCTCACCATCCAGCTCGATGTGACGCAGACCCCGAAATCCACGGTGTGGCATCTGCCCAATGAGGCCGGGCAACTGGAGATCATCGACTACCTCATGCGCGGCACCGGCGTGATCACCGTGGATCTCGGTATGCCGCTACCGGTTTCGGGCTCGGTCGAAGTGGGCGGCAACCAGGCCTACCGCGATCCGCACAGCGCGGTCACCCTGCGCCAGACGCTACGCACCCAGGTGCAGTGGGGCGCCTGACACGCGCGGGCGGGGCTGCGCGCGCGGAAATCACCGGCCGGGGCATGATGGCGGCGTGAACCTCCGTTATCGGCCGCGCGGGCGCACCGCGCTGGCCGCCCTGCTCGGCGTGAGCGCCGTGGCGCTGTCCGCCTGCGGCTCACATGATTCCGCGCCCGCATTGCCCACGCTCGGGCCGGTGGTGCAGCCGACCGTGCCGAGCAATGTGCCGGTGCCGGATGTGACGGCGCTGCGCAACGGGCTGCTGGACGCGACGCAACTGCCCACCGGATACACCTCGCTCGGCGATCCGCCGACCGGCAGCACCACCGGGGCGGGCGCGGGCACCAACCCGGCGCAGTGCGCGAAGGTGCTCGCGCCCATCGCCGAACAGGCCACCAACGCCGCCACCCGCGCGGCGGCGCAATACGGCGGACCGGATTTCGAGAGCATCGATATCGACGCCGCCGCCTACGCGAGCGGCGCAGCGGCGCAGGCGTTCTCCTCGGTGCAGGCGCTGTTGCGCGCCTGTGCCAGCTACTCCAGCACCGATCCGGACGGCACCAAGGTCGAATATCAGGTCGGCGGACTGGACCAGCCTGCCTCGGGCGACGCCTCATTCGCCTTCCGCGTGCACACCACCAGCCAGGGATTGACCCTCTACTCCGCGGTGACGGTGTCACTGGTCGGCGCGACCGTCGTGCAGTTCTCCATGTCCGGTGCGAAAGAGCCCGACCCGCAACAGCTCACCGCGCTCACGGTGGCCCAGGTGAACAAGCTGCGCGGCCAACCCGCGCCGTAGCCGATAGCACGCACCCGAAACGAGTTCCGCCCCCGCTGTTTTCAGCGGGGGCGGAATGTTCTACTTCCAGCCGTTCACATTGATCGGACCCGGAGTCCAGAGCCCCGAATGGGTTTCGGGGGTGATCACCGGGCGGCCGGTGATGGCGGTGTCGTCGATGCGGGAGAACTGTTGCAGCTCACCCCAATCGCGTCGCCAATCCTGATTCAGGTAGGTCGCCAGGGTGTGCGGGCGCAACAGCATGGTGCTCCAGCCGAGCGGACCGCCGCCGTCGTGGTTCTCCCACAGGTTGGTGTCATGCGCGCCGCCGCGATCCGGCAGGATGCGGTAGCCCGGCACCTCGGCGATGCCGACGTGATGGTCGAACGGGCGCTGGCACGGGAATTGCAGGCCCACCGCCCAATCCAGCAGCACCGGCTGCTGTGAACCGATCAGATCCTGCAGGATGCGGGTCTGCGGAACGCGCGGCGGAGTCAGCGCCACCCACTGCTTGGGATCCCGATCGCGATCGGTGGCGACAATGCGGATGACCGTGGCATCGGCGGGGATGTCGGTGAACGGGACCCGCAGATTACGCCAGGTCGGCGTGGGACCGATATCGATCGGGGTGATGCGGCCCTGCGGCTCCAGATCGGCTGTGCCGTACTCGATTTCGACGGACTGGCCGGGGGTCACCACCCCGTACTGATCCACCGAGCGAATCCGCCCGGCCGCCGTGATCGCGACAATGCCCTTGCGATCGGCCGCCGCGGGCAACCGGTACCAGCCCGTGGTGAGCTCGGCGACCGATTCGCTCGAGCCATTACTGCCCAGCACCGGCACCTTGGCCGGATTCAAGCCGAAAGGCAGTGCGGTGGTGGTGGTTCCGGACTCGCTGTCACTGGACTTGTTGGTCAGCGTGGTGGTGATGGCGCTGGTGTCGACCTCATCGTCGGCGCGCATATCGGTGGCGACACCGGACGGGCTGAACCCCTTGACATCGGCGGTGAAGGTGCCGAACACATCCCCGTTCACCGGGGTCAGCATGCCGTCATTGGGATCGGTCTCCACCAGCACATCTCGCGCCATGCCGCACGGTTGTCCCAGTACCGCGGCGGTATTCGAGCGCGCCAGCGAGAACGCCGGATACTGCGAATACGCCGCCTTCGCGAACGAGCCAACCTCGACCAGCACCATCAGCGCCGCGGCCAGAGTGAGCGGCGACAAGGCCGCCAATCGCCACGCGCGCGGCGAAATACGATGCGGGGCAGCCGGTTCCGGAGCCCGCACATGCCACCACCCGGCCAGTACCAACAGCAGCAGGGCGAGCACCAGGAACAGCTTGTTCACCCCGATACCCGCGATCAGCGGCGGCTTGTCATTGAACGGGATGCCGAAATTGGAGACGTACCACCAGCCGTTCATGCTGGAGAACGTCAGCGCCAGCGCGAACGCCACCACCGCGGCGAACAGTGCCCGGTTGCGCGGTGAGCGCATTACCTTGGGGCCCAGCGCGACCGCCGCGAGCACACCGATCACGCCCGCCAGCCCGGCGTAGACGCCATTGTGGTGCGTCCACTTGGTGGGGGTCGTCATCATCAGCAGGATCACACCGACGGTGCTGCCCAGCACCCGCCGCGCCGGACCGGACGCCACCGTGGGAATCCGGCCGCCCTTGCGCAGCAATACGAACGCGCACGCGGCCATGCCCAGCCACAGCATGAACATGCCGAACCGGCGCGCCACCGAACCGTCGATCGAGACCATGAACAGGTACTGGTAGCGCAGATATTCGTCCGGCCACTTCACATTCGGGCCGACGATATTGTGCACGCGCTTCATCTCGAACATGGCGGCGAGGGTTTCCACGCCGAACATGGCGACCAGCACCACGGTTCCGGCGGCCACCAGCGGGGTCGCCAGGGTGAGATAGGCAACGAAACGGCTGCGCAGGATTCGCAGTGCGCTCGCACCCTCCGGAACCGGCTTGCTCAACGCCCGTGCGCGGTTATCCAGCACCCGCCACATCGGGCGGATACCGGCCAGCAGCGGGGCGAAGCAGATGACGCCCGACGGGCCGACCGTACAGCTGAACGCGCCGATGGCGATCGCGATGCCGTACGGCAGCAGGCGGCGGGTGGCGATGGCGCGCTCGACCGAGACCCAGGTGAGCAGTACGCCCATCGCCACCATGGCCTCGGGGCGCAGGCCGTTGTTGTACGGCAGCCAGATGGTCAGGAAACCGAGCGCACCCGTCCACACCGCGACCCGATTGCGGCGAATCCGCGCGCCCAGGCGCGGAATCACCTCGCGGCTGATCACCAGCCAGCAGATGAAACCGGCCAGCAGCGCGGGCAGGCGCACGAACGGGCTCGCGACGCTGATCTCGGCGAGCCGGCCGATCAGGTCGTAATACGGTGTGCCGACCGGGTTTTCGGGGACGCCGAAGTACGCGAAGTAATTCGCCATATAGCCCGCGTGGATGGAGGTGCGGCCCATACCGAACTGGTAGCCGTCATCGGAGGTCGTGGAACCGATGAAATGCCACAGCAGCAGCGTGCCCAGCACGAACGCGTCCACGAGGGAGAACGACCACCAGCGCTGCGGCAGGAATCGGCGGGCGCGACGGCCGTCCAGACGATCCAGGCGGTGCAGCGCGAACAGGGCCAGCACGGTGGCGAGCACGGCCGTCCACAGGGCGATGCGCTTGATCAGCGTCGGATGCGCGGAGAAGCGGCTGTCGAGTTTCGCGGTGGCGGTGACGCCGTCCGGGGCGGGCAGCTCGGTGAAGAAGCCGACCAGCTGCGGGCGATAGTCTCCATCGAGTGTGACGGGAGACACATTCGAACCGGTGAGAACCGCGGTGGCCCGGGTCATTTCGGTGTGCACGGTGAGCACGCAACCGGCCGGGAGCTGGTCCAGCGGGACGCTCACCAGGGTCTGATCCTGCAATACCGCTTCGAATTTGCCGGGTGTGACGACGCCTTCGGCATCGGTGGTGGCGGCGGTCACATGCGCCGCGAACCCGTATCGATCGCGATTCGGCGCACCGTTCGGCCCCGTCGCGAGCAGTGTCCCGCCCTGCGAACCGAGCTGCGCCGCAGCCGAACACGGAACACTCGCGTCAAAACTCAACGGCGCGTAGGAAATCAGCGGCGCTTCCACGCTCTTGGCCGAATCCCCCTGCGGCCAGGACAGTGTCGCGGCATCCACCTTGACCGGCAACACCGGCACCGCGATGGCCGCCAGCACGGCGATCAACCCCGCGATCAGAGCGACCGGCCGTTCCCAACCCCCGTATCTTCGCCGAGCGGTCTCGGGTCCAGCACTACCGGCGGAATCCTGCCCCGCCTTCTCCATCACGTCGGTCACGATCGCAGATATTAAGGGGCGTTCCTGATAACCCGCTCTCGAGTCACCCACCACCCCGCCGACCAGCCCCTTCCGACTCCCGCGCGGGCTCAGAGCCGAATCCGAGCTCGGGCTCCGACTCAGGCGCGGGCTCCGGTTCCGGCTCTGGTTCGGGCTCGGGCTGGGGCTCAGGTTCCGGCTCGGGCTCGGGCTCTGGTTCGGGCTCGGGCTCGGGCTCGGGCTCAGGTTCCGGTTCCGGTTCCGGCTCTGGCTCGGGCTCGGGCTCGGGTTCCGGCTCCGGTTCCGGCTCGGGCTCGGGCTCTGGTTCCGGCTCGGGCTCTGGTTGACACCCCACGTCCGGTCGGGGCGCGGGTTCCGGAATACGGTGCGGTCGATTTTCAGGCTCGGGACGGTGCTCGGGCTCGGATCCAGGTTCCGGCACCGGCTGAGGCTCGGGGACCGGCTCAGGTTCGGGCGTCGGTTCGGCGATCGACTCCGGCACCCAGAAGCCACGGTCGGGAGCCTCGGGCGACTCGTACTCGACGATCGGGGGCAACCCGAAATACCGTGGGGTGTAGGGAATCTTCGACGTCGTGTCGTACTCGTGCCCGTGCGGCGAGATCGGGAGATCAGGTAGACCCGCTCGCGAAGACCGCGGCGCGGGAGGCGCTTCGGGAACCACCGAGCGTGGTGAACCGACAGGTTCGACACGTTTGGGCGGGGTCGGCTGATGACCGAACTCGCCGGACGGCGAGGGCGCACCCTGCGGTGAGGCACCGGCGGCCGCGGGTGGTAGGGCCGGGGCGGGCGCGGACGCTCGCGGCGAATGCGACTCGACCGGAACAGCTTTCGGACCGCCACCGGGTGCGGAGGACTCGGCTACCGGCCCGGGTCGAGGGGCTACCGGTGCGGATTGCGACGCTTCGGGCCGCAGGTGCGGAACCGGGTTGGCGACGGGCTCCCCGACATGATCGACATCGAGGCCCAGTTGACGGCCCGCATGCCGCAGCTTTCCCAACTGCTCATCGAGCTGCGCGTGCATCGCCGACTGCTCGGAGGGGCCGAGCCCGGCCGCATCCACCATCTCGCCGGCGGCATGTAATTCGGCAATGCGCTGCAGCACCGGATCACCGCCTGCCCGACACGGCTGCTCGGCCGTCATACCGCCGGGATCGGGGGCCGACTCCGGAGCCGGAGCCGGAACCTGGGGCTGGGGCTGGGGCTCACTGGCTCTCAGTTGAGGATGCGCATCGAGGAGGTTCGTGATCTGCTCGTCGAGCTGTGTGCGCATCGCGGCGTGTTCGGTCGGGCCCAGGCCCGAGGCGTCGAGCAGGTCGGCGGTCGCCCGCAGTTCGGCGATCCGGCGGGCTGCCTCGGTGCCGGGATCCGATATGAGCCGTTCGATGCTCGACGCCGATTCGTCCGGTGTGGCGGCGCGGGGAACCTCGACGTCGGCACTACCGGCCCGGACCGTCGATTCGGCGGCGGTGTCGTCCTTCGCCCGGGTGGGCTGATGCTCGGGGGCGCTCGCCCGGGGCGGCTCCGCGACGACCGGTTTGTCCGGGGTCGCCGGACGTTGCGGTGCAACGGGTTCGACGGATTCGACTCGGCCCGCCTGTGGACGGGATGTGCCCGAGCCGGGATGAGCGCCGCGGGAAGGCGCACCGGACGGCGGTTGCTGACCGTGCGTGGATCCGGTCGGTCCGGGTTGCACGGTGGGCGGGTGCACCGAATCAGGCTGCGCCGCGTTCTTCTTCGCGGGCTCGGGGTGGGGAGTGGTGCCGTCGGGGCCGCCGAAGTGCGCGCCGTCGGGAGCGTTGAAGCGGCGGACGCCACCCGGATGGGGGGCGGTGGTGGGGTGGCGGAGGCCCTTGGTGCCGCCGGTGAGGGCGCCGAAGGCGGCGCCGTTGGTGAGCAGGCGCGGGTCCCAGGTGAAACCGTTCAGAGCCCCGCCAACGCCCCAGGCACCTACCGCGCCGATCATGCCTGCGCCCGCTCCGACGGCTGCGCCTCGGAACGTGTTGGGAATTCGCGTGTCCGGGAGAGGGAGGTGGTTTGCGGCCTTGCCGAGGAGGTCGCCGGCCGGGCCGCCGATGGCTCCCGCGGCCGCGGCGGTGAGGGCGGTGTTGCCCACTCGGGTCCAGTCGACGTCTTCGCGGTGACCGGCGGCCACCTGGCCGACCTGGATCGCGAGGTCCTGGCCCGCGCCGAGGGCGGTGCTGATCGCTACGTGTTTCATGGTGAATTTCGCCAGCGCGGCTACGGCCAATTTCATTGTCTCGCGGGCGATTTCACTGATCGCGCGACCGGCCAGTTGCCGAATGGCCACGCGGGTGGTGACGATGGCGGCGGCTTCCACGGCGGGGGCGGTGGGTGGGAACAGCCAGGCGGCGGCCATCTCGATGGCGAGCATGGCCAGGGAGCTGATGACGAGGATCTTGGTGTATTCGATCTCGGTGCCGAGGGCGTCGGCGCCGGCGGCGACCGTATCGAGGATTCTCGCGAATTCCTCGAGGGATTGGGAACCGTGCTCGAGCCGGTCGAGGGATTCGGCGATCGACTCGATGCCTTCGCCCCACGGGTAGGCGGCCAGGGTGGCGTACTTGGCCGCTGTCACCTCATCCAGCAGAGCGCGGATTTCCCCCGCGGCCGTTCGCCAATCGGAGCCGATGGCCCACATCCGGTCTTCATCGCCTTCGGGCCAGTCCGACCCGGCGACCCAGCCCAGTACATCGGGGAGGTCGAAGCCCAAAGCCGTTACGCCCCGCCGAAATCGCGCGCGCCACGATGGTCGTTCCGCTCCAGCAGGCCGGCGGCGTCCCGCTGTCCATCGGCATAGGACTTGAATGTGCCTGCCAGATGGGTGAATCCGGTTTTCAGGTTCGCGTGGGCGGCGGTGTAACCCTGGTCGCCCTCGGCGAATGTCGCGCCGTAGCCGTCGTCACCCCACGCCGCGCCCTGGGCCGCCAGCGAGTGCTCGAGCCTGCTCAGGATGTCGGTGACACGCAGGTGCAGTTCATCCATTTGCCCTGCGGCACCGCGCAATCGGCTCGCACTCGCCCCAACCTTGGCTGCCACCGCAACTCCTCCACCGCATTCGACCGGAGTAGCACGATCGCATGGCCGGAACCGCGCCGGACAGATGACCGCGCCGGAATTAACGCGCTTCTGACAACCGCTGCGGCCCAACCGATCCCGCGTTGACGAGTTATTGACGCCCCGGATAACGCTCCGCCAGCGCGCCGATGATGTCCAGGCATTCGCGCGCACACCGCTCGATGATCTCCGCCACCGGTTCGACGGTATCGATGCGGCCCGCGACCTGCCCGCTCAGGGCGATGGCGGCCTCCATATCGCCGCCGAAGTACAGCTCCATGGCATTGCCGAACAGTGCCATCGCATTGGTATCGGTATCGAACTCCAGCGCGGTGGTGCGGCCGGTACGCAACGCCCGAAGTGCGGGTTTGGCATGGCGATTCAGGAAAACCGTATCGGTCTCGCGGGCGGCGAGCACGGCCTGCTTCCAGTTGTCGTGAATGGGGCTCTCGGCCGCCGACACCATGCGGGTGCCCATCTGCACCCCTTCCGCGCCGAGCGCGAACGCCGCCGCCATGGACGCCCCGTCCACGAAACCGCCCGCGGCGATGATGGGCACATCCACCTTGGAGGCGATCAACGGCAGCAACACCATGCTGGATACCGGCTGCGGACTCTTGAAGCCACCGCCCTCACCGCCCTCGACGACGAGCCCGTCCACCCCGGCGTCGACCGCGCGCAGCGCGCCTTCCAGATTGGGCACCACGTGAAATACGGTGAGCCCATTCGCCTTCAACGACGCCGTGTATTTCGTCGGACTGCCCGCCGATGTCGTGACGAATGAAACCCCTTGTTCGGCAACGAAATCCACGATGCCGGGATCCCGCACGAACGCCTGCGCGATATTCACCCCGAACGGCTTGTCGGTGAGCTCTCGCATGGCCAGGATCTCCTGCCGGATGACATCGAGCTCCCCCGAAGAGGTTTCGATGATCCCCAGCGCCCCGGCATTGCTCACCGCACTGGCCAGCCGCGACCGCGCGATCCAGCCCATCGGCGCCTGCACGATCGGAATGTCCACGCCGAGCAGTTCGGTGACCCGGTTGGTGAATCGCGATGTCGAAACCATGCGTCCGTCCTACCATCCCCGCACCGTGCGCGAACAGTGCGCGAATCGCCTGTCCCGCACAGCGAGCGAGCCCGCCGTCCACACGGGACGACGGGCTCGCTGCGGGAAGAACTACGTGCAGGCCGGGGAGGTCTGGTTGGCCAGCGACAGCATGTTGCAGATCCATTCCTTCTGGACCTTCCACTTGCCGTCCTCGGCGACGAAGGGCACCACGGCGTTCTGCGGTGCGCCACCGGCGACGGCGACCTGCGCGTCGGCGGTCAGCGTGCCATTGCCCAGATCGGTCACACCGGTGACGGTGATGGTGGCCTGGTTCTGCTTGTAGGCGTCGATCATGCGCGTGGGCAGGCTCGGATCGGCCTGCACGCCCTGCATCATGTCCAGCTTCTCGGCATCGGGAATCGCCGGATCCAGTGCCTTCTGCAGCTGGGCGTTCAGGTCCGCCGCCGTGGGAGCGGGCGGGTAATTCTGGGCGGCGGTGGTCTGCGAGGTGGAGGTCTTGGTGGGCTTGGTGGACTCCTTCTTGTCACCGTCGCCACACGCCGACAGCCCGAGTACCGTCACGACAGCCAAGGTGGCGACCGCGATACGTCCAGTCTTCTGAAGCTTCAACTGCTCGTCCTTTGCGTTCGAGAAGGTCCGTTTCGACTACGTGACAACGCGGCAAACCGATCGGCAACGCTGCACGACGACACAGAGGCTACCAACGTGGTCGGCGAGAATCCGCCTCCGAACACGCTGCGACCGCACTTTCAGTCCGAATCCTCATAATTGGCGCATTCATCCCTTAAACGCGGCCCACCAGCGGATGTGTCGTTCACTCCAGGCTGCGCAGCGGATCCGCCCGCGTCAGCGCCGGATCCGCGGCCGAAAAGGTGCGCGCCGCGCCGGGACCGGTGGAACGGGTCTCGAACCGCACCGTCACCACCCCGTGCCCCGCGCCCTGCACCCAGCCGTGCCCGAATTCCGGATGCGCGACATCCAATCCCGGATACCAGCTCTCCTTGGCGTAGGACCGGGTGGCGGGCGGCACCTCGGGCACCGGCCCCGCCGCGATGCCCAAAGTCGGCTCCTCCGAGACCGATTCGCCGCCCTCCACGGCCTGATCCAATTCCGGGAACAGCGATTCCTGCCGAATCTCCGACAGCCCCGCGAATCCCACACCCACCAGGCGAATCGGCCCCAACTCCACCGGATCGATGGCCGAGCGCTGCGCCGCAGCGGTGAGCGTGGCCAAATCCTCGGTGGCGTACGGCAGCGTGAACGATCGCGTCACGATGCTCATATCCCGGCGCTTGAGTTTGAGCACCACGGTGCGCGCGGCCCGCCCGTCCGCGGTGAGCCGCCGATGCGCGGACACCGCCATGGCATCGATGGCCGGGCGCAGCTGCGGCAGCGTGACGATATCGGTCTCATAGGTGGTCTCGGCGCTGATCTGCTTGGCCTCGGCGCGCTCGGCCACCGGGCGATCATCGATACCGCGCGCCAGCCGATGCAGCGCGATCCCCATGGCGCCACCCAGAATCGAGGACGCCTCGGACTCCGGCAGCGCGGCCAATGCTCCGACGGTCTCGATTCCCAGTGTGCGCAAACGACTTTCGGCCACCGGCCCGATCCCCCAGAGTCGGCGCACCGGTAGCGCGGCCAGGAAACGCTGCTGCTCCCCCGGCGAAATGACCCGCACCCCATCGGGTTTGGCCATATCGGAGGCGATCTTGGCCAGCTGCTTACCGCTGCCCGCACCCACCGAGGCCACCAGACCGGTGCGCTCGCGCACCAGCGCGCGCAGCTCCTCACAGAAGTCGAGCACCTCGCGCGCGGTGGCCCCGGCCAATTCGGCGGGCTCACCGAACGCCTCGTCGAAGGACAGCGTCTCCAGCACCGGGATCCGCGACCGCATGGTCTCGAACACCTGCCCGCTCAGCTCGCCGTACACCGCCCCGCGCGGCGGCACCACCACCGCGTTCGCACCCACCAGCCGCCGCGCCTGATGCATGGGCATGGCCGACCGCGCCCCGAACACCCGCGCCTCATAACTCGCGCCCGCCACCACGCCGCGCCCGCCCATACCGCCGACGAGCACCGGCCGCCCGCGCAGCGTGGGCCGGGTCAGCTGTTCGACCGAGGCGAAGAAGGCGTCCATATCCATATGCAGCACCCAGCGCCGCCCGCGCTGATCGTTCGCTGTGTGACCGCTCCCGGGTTGCTGCGAATCCGCCCCGCCGCCCGCAGCCGGCGCACCGACCCCGCCCGCACCCGCGAGCGCGCCACGACCAGGCACGATGCGCTCGGGCGCGGAATGGGCAGAGGTGTTCACGCTCGGGAATCTACGCGCCACTACCGACAGGTAGGGCCAAGGCGGTGTGTGAGGATGGATGTCATGACGATTCGCAAGGCCGTGATTCCCGCGGCGGGCATCGGCTCCCGCCTGCTGCCCCTGACCAAGGCGATCCCCAAGGAAATGCTCGCGGTCGGCGATAAGCCGGTCATCGAACACACGGTGCGTGAGCTGGTGGACTCCGGCATCACCGATATCACCATCGTGGTGAGCGGCGGAAAGTCATTGATCCAGGACCACTTCCGGCCCAACCCGCAATTGGTCGCGCAACTGCGCGCCGACGGCAAGGCCGCCTACGCCGACGCGGTGGAGGAGGTCGGCGAACTGAGCCGACAGGGTCATATCACCTACCTCGATCAGCACGGCCCGTACGGCAACGGCACGCCGGTCCTGAATGCCGCCCGCACCCTCGGTGATGAGCCCATGCTGGTGCTGTGGCCCGATGACGTATTCGTCGCCGGGGTGCCGCGCGCCCAGCAGCTCATCAACGCCTACGAGAAGACCGGCGCGCCCGTCCTGGCCCTGGTGCCGATGGACCCCTCCGAATCCCAGCGCTACGGCGTCCCGGTGGTGGAGGAGACCGAGGCCGACGGCCTCATGCGGATCAGCGGCCTGATCGAGAAGCCCAAGCCCGCCGACGCGCCGTCCGGCTTCGCCGCCATCGGCGGGTACGTGGTGACGCCCGGCATCATCGCGGAATTGCGCCGCCAGGTGGACAACTGGTACACGCATCGCACCGGCGAGGTCTACCTCACCGACGCCATCAATATCTTCGCGGCCTCGAATCCAGTGTACGGCCAGGTCATTCGCGGTACCTGGTACGACACCGGCAATCCGGCCGACTACCTGGTGGCCCAATTCGCCTCCGCGCTGGCACATCCCGAGTACGGTCCGCTGTTGCGCCAGCTCGTGAAGGAGTAGGCGCGCGTCACAAACACGCCAGCGTCCAATTGGTCAAAACGTGAAACATAGGGGCAACAAACCACGATCATCCCCACTGGATCTTGCTGGGCTAGTGTGGGAGTTCGGTTTTGCGGTGCGGCAGTACGCTCATGTTCGGAACAGGTATCCGGATGGCGGCGCTTGCCGCCGTGACCTGTGTAGTCACCGGTTCGCTCAGCGCGCGCACGGCTGAGGCGGCCCCACCCGACCCGATCACGAACGGCGCGACCCTCGCTGCCACACCGGTTTCCGAGGACGGCTCCCGAATCACCCGCTTCGAGATCAGGGATGCGCACAACCTCACCCTGCACGTGTACTCGGAGGCCATGAACGCCGAGTACACGGTGGAGGTGCAGCGTCCCGCCGACGCCTCCGCGCCGCGCCCGGTGCTCTACCTGCTCAATGGCGCTGGGGGCGGCCAGGATACGGCGAACTGGAAGCGCAATACCGACGCCACCCAGTTCTTCGCCGATAAGAACGTGAACGTGGTGATGCCGATCGGCGGCGCGTTCAGCTACTACACCGACTGGCGCGCAACCGATCCCAAGCTCGGCGTGAACATGTGGAAGACCTTCCTCACCGAGGAGCTGCCACCGCTCATCGACGGGGCGTTGGGCACCAACGGTTTACGCGCCATCGTCGGCATGTCCATGTCCGGCACCTCGGTGCTGCAATTGCCGATCGCCAAGCCCGGTCTGTATCGCGCGGTCGCGGCCTACAGCGGATGCGCGCAGATCAGCGATCCCATCGGGCGTAAATTCGCCGAACTGGTGGTGTCCATCGGCGGCGGCAATCCCGCCAATATGTATGGGCCCGATACCGATCCGGAATGGGCGGAGAACGATCCGTACGTGCACGCCGAGGATCTGCGCGGACTCCAGCTCTACATCTCCAATGGCAGCGGACTGCCCGGGCGGCACGACAATCTCTCCGATGTGCGCAGCCTCGGCCCGGCCGACGGCGGCATCATGCAGCAGCTGCTGGTCGGCGGCATTCTGGAGGCGGCCAGCGACTGGTGCGCCCGGAACCTGCAGGTCAAACTCGATGAACTGGATATCCCGGCGACCTTCGAGATCAGCCAGGCAGGCACGCATTCGTGGGGTTACTGGGAGGATGCGTTGCGCGCCTCCTGGCCGGTGCTGGCCAAGGGCCTGGAGCTGTAAACCCCTACGGCAGTGGGACTATCACCACGCGATTGTCCGGCATGGCGGGCACCCACAGGTTCCGTCCCGCCGCGTCGACGGTGAAATCGGCTGGGCCGTGCAGGTTCTCGGGCAGTTGCACCGGGGTCACCTCGGTCCCGTCCGGACGGTAGGTGGTGATCCGGCCCGGCTGATCACCCTGGCTCACCACCCAATCCGAGACGACCAGGGTACCATCGGCCAGCACCGCCAGCCCGTCCAGCACACCGTGCACCGCACCGATTCGCTGCGGCACCACCGGATTCTGCGCGAGGTCGAGCCGCCATACGTCACCACCGCCGAAATCCGCGCCGACGCCGACCACATAGGCGAGCTTGCCCGTCGAATCGAGCGCGATGCCATTGGCCCCGGGAAGCCCGGCGGCGACCGGCTCGAAACGCTTGGTCTCCAGGTCGAGCCGGGACACACTGCCGCGCGCGGTATCGGTGACCAGCAGCGTATGCGAGTCCAGCAGTGCCAGATCATTGAGCAGCGCGGGGCCCTCCCCGCCGAGCGCGGCCTCGAATACCTGCCCGTGCGTATCGACGTCATAGCCGACGACCCGATCGATATCGGCCACGAACACCCGATTGTCCGTGCGCGCCAACCCCTTCGGCGCGTTCAACGGCGGATCGCCGGGCCGCGGCATGGCCCGCCGCGCGGTCACGGTTCCGGCCGAATTCAATTCGGTCAGATAGCCGTCACCGTCCTTGCCGGTGGCATCGGCCTTCGCCCCCACATTGGAGATGAACCAGCGGTCCCCGGCGAACAACACGCTCTCGGGCGTCGAGAAGCCTTCCAGGGAACCGGGTTTGACGACGGTACCGGGCGCGGCGCGGGTACCGGTGGCGGACGATCCGCCGGCATCCTCGTTACCGCCGCATCCGGTCGCGGCGGTGAGCAGCATCACCCCGGCGCAGGCGGTCACCACCCGGCGGCCACTCCGACTCGCGAGACCGTTCGACCCATGGGACATAGGCCCACCCTCCGACGGAAGATCTCGCCCCGACCGGCGAGACGGGGCTCATTCTAGCCAGCGCCGCCGCACCGGATCAACGAAATCGATTGAACTCCAAGCGGTTTCGTTTACTCATCAACTACTCGTCGGCGGCGTTGTAGCGGACCAGATAGTCGGCCATGCGCGCTATGTCCGCATCATCCCAATCGCGGAGGCGGTCGGCGAACGCGGCCGCGCGAACGCGCGCCGCCGCACCCGCCACCCGGCGACCCTCGGGGGTCGCACGCAGGATGTGATTGCGACGGTTGGCCGGGTCCACCTCGCGCGCCAGATAACCCAGCCGCTCCAGCGTCGCCACCTGACGACTCATCGTCGATTTGTCGAGATGGAAGTGTCCGGCCAGATCACTGGCCAGGCAACCGTCCCGCTCGATCACCAGATCCAGAATGCTCGACGCCACCAGCGAGAGCTCCGGATGCAATTCGGCGGCGCGGCCGCGGGCACGGCGCGAGAAGGCGGTGAGTTCACGCTGGATCACCGCGATGGCGTCCGCACGGCCGGTCTCGGCGGGCGCGGCACCCGGGAATGCGGGGTCGGTCTCCATAGTTGTATAGTACAACCTCATATAGTTGCATTTACCAACCATTCGGAGATTCCATGGCCCCGCATCAGATCCGGCACGTCGCCACCCATCTGCTCACCCCGCTGCTCATGTGCCTGGGCATGGGACTCGCCTACCTGGGGGCATTCCATCAGCCCTCACCCAATCACCTCGCCGTCGCGGTGGTGGGCGACAGCGCGCAGGTCAAGGTGCTCGCGCAGACACTGAAGGACACCGGCGGCAGCGCCCTGGACGTCATCACCCTGCCCAGCCGCGACGATGCCGTTGCCCAGCTGCGCACTCGCGATCTGGCGGGCGCGTTCATCCCCGACGCACAGCATCCCGAGGTACTGGTCGCCAAGGCCGGATCCGATACCACCGCCATGGCCGCCGAGGCCGTCTTCGGTCAGGTCACCGCGAAACAGGGTGTGCCGCTGACCATCACCGATGTCACCACCGCCGCCTCCGGCGATCCCACCGGACAGGGCATCTTCTTCCTGCTGGTCGCGTTGAGCATCGGCTCGTACGGCAGTGTCGCCGCCATCGGCGCGGCGGGCGCGGGACTGTCCATGTGGATCAAAGGCCTCATCGGACTGGTGACCTCGCTGCTGGTGAGCCTGATCGGGCTGGCGCTCGCGGGCCCGGTCTTCCACGTGGTGGATCACGACAGCGCCGCCATCTGGGCCATGTCCTGGCTCTACTCCGCGGGCATCCTGGCCGTGGGCATCGGCGCGCACACCTTCCTGAAGCGCTGGACCACGCTCGCCATGATGGTGGTGTTCGTCATGCTCAACTTCACCACCTCCGGCGGCGTCTACACCCCGTGGTTGCAGAACGATTTCTTCGGCGCACTGCACTCCTTCTGGAACGGTGCGGGTTTCGTCGAAGGCGCGCGCAGCCTGCTCTACTTCGACAGCGCGGGCTTCGACTCGCGACTACTGAGCCTGTTCGCCTGGTTCGGCGCGGGGCTGGTGATCATGGTCGCGGCCGCGTATGCCGAAAAGCGCCAGGCGGCAACGGCTCCCAAGCATGCGGCAGTGGCCGAATCAGCGGCCGAAGCCCAGGAGGAGGCCGAGGAGGAGATGGAGGAGACGGTCGGGGTCTGACGCTCAGCGGCGAATATCGAGCTGCGCCAAGGCCGTTCGCACCCCGGCCTGCACGGTTTCGGTATCGCCCACTCCCCCGCTGACGGCCACGCCGTCCCGAGTCAACAGCAGTGCGCGCGCCGCCTGGTCCACCTCATGGTGACCGGCGGCGCGCAGCCGTTCGGCCATGAGTTCACGGAACCAGTCGCGATAGTCCCGCACCACCCCGCGCACCGCGTGCTCCGGATTCGGAAACTCCACGGCGGCATTGAGAAACGGGCAGCCCCGGAAACCCGGACCGCAGCTGAGTTCGCCGAGCTTCTCGAAAATGGTGACGATGCCGTCCGCGCCGGCACCGGGCACCGACTCCAAAACCTGGCGCTGCCGGTCGTATTCGCGCACCAGATACGCCACCACCAGATCGTCCTTGGTCCGGAAGTGGCGATAGAAGGTGGCCTTGGCGATGCCCGCCTCGGCGATGATGCGGTCGATGCCCACGGTGTGGATGCCCTCGGCATAGAAGAGCCGGGTGGCGGTCTCCAACAATCTCTCGCGGGCTGCGCTCATACCCTTGACGATAGCAGACAGATCTGTCTACTCTGAGGGAGCACGTGAACAGACTAGTCTGTCTAGGAGGCAGTCATGGCACCCCTCTACACCGCAGTCGCCACCTCGGTCGGTCGCGACGGCCGCTCGTACACCGATGACGGCATCCTCGATCTCACCCTGGCCCGACCCAAGGAAATGGGCGGCGACGGCGCGGGGACCAATCCCGAACAGCTCTTCGCGGCCGGTTACTCCGCGTGTTTCGCGAGCGCGCTGCAACTGGTCTCCAAGCGCATGAAGCTCGACGCCGAGGACGCCTCGGTCACCGCCGAGGTCGGCCTGAACGCCCTCGAAGGCGGCGCTTTCGGCCTGTCCGTCGTACTGCGCGTGGAACTGCCCGAGCATCTGCACAACGAGCAGGGACAGGCGCTCATCGAGGCCACCCATCAGGTCTGCCCGTACTCCAATGCCACCCGGGGCAATATCCCGGTGGAACTGGTTGTGGAGTAACGACTTTCAGTAGAAGCGGCGGATATCGTAGATCTCGAACTGCGCGAGCGGGCTCAACCCGACCGGGACACCCCAGTCATAGGCGTTGAGCACGTTCCCGCCGCCGGCATAGATGCCCACGTGTGAGGCATCGCCGTTCAGAATCACCACATCGCCCGGCTGCACGGCCCCGACCGGGACCTCCAGGCCCACCTCGGCCTGCTGCCAGGTGGTGCGCGGCATATCGATGCCGACGCTGCGGAACGCCCATTGGACCAGACCGGAGCAGTCCCAGGCGTCCGGACCCACCCCGCCCCAGCGGTACGGCTTACCGGTCTGGGTCTGCGCCAGTCCCAGTGCGATCATGGCGCGCGGACTGGTGATCGGCAATTGTGCCGAACCACTGGCACTTCCGGAGGCGGAACCGCTACCGCTGCCGGAGGAGGAACCCGAGGCGGCGGATCCGGTATCGGCGTGCGCCGCGCCCAGGGAGAGCGCGCCGGTGAGAGTCAAGGCCGCGGCAGTCGTCAGGAACGACGCGGATCGGCGCAGCAGTCTTCGTGTCATGCACTCGCCCTTCAGCTCAACCACGCCGAAGGCACGACACTCAGCAAGCAATCAACCTGCAAACGGGCCACGCTGCCCGGTGTGACGTGAGATTCAGCGCTTACGACTGGAACTAGCGATACATCTCGAAAACACCATAAAGCTAAACGTTAGCTCTACAGTTGCTGTTCTATCTCATCAGTCACATGCTTCACAAGGGGTATCCGGCGGGCGAGTCTCGAGACCCAGCTCACTCCCGGGCGGCGAACACCTCTCGAGCGGCGGTGATGGCATTGAGCGCCGCCGGGAATCCGGCGTAGCCGCCGAGCTGGATGATCGCCTCCACGGCCTCCTCGCGCGTGCCGCCCACATTGAGCAGACCGTGCAGGTGCACGCGGAGTTGCGGTCCGGCGGTGCCGAGCGCGGTGCACGCGGCAATGGTCGCCAGCTCACGCGTCTTCAGGTCCAGGCCGGTGCGGGAGTACACATCACCGAAGGCGAATTCGACGATGTAGCGCGCCAGGTCGGGAGCGGTGTCCGCGAGGGCGGCGAAAATGTGTTCGGCCGCATCGCCATCCACCTCATCGAGCTTGGCCAGCCCGCGCCGGTAGCGCTCCTGCCCTGTCTCCTCGGGCCGAATATCGGACTCCGACACCGGATTTCCGACCTCCGGCCGATCCGCGAAGGCCGCCCGCGCCACCGAGATGGCATTGAGCGCCGCCGGGAAACCCGCGTACACCCCCACCTGGATGATCGTCTCGACCACCTCGGCCGGGGTCAGCCCCACCGTGAGCCCGCCGTCGATATGCCAGCGCAACTGCGGGGCGGCATGCCCCAGCGCGGTCAGCGCGGCGATGGTGATGATCTGCCGCTGTTTCAGCGTCAGCCCGGGCCGCGAGTAGATATCCCCGTACCCGAACTCGACCACGTATCTGCCCAGATCAGGTGCGATATCGGCCAGACTGTTCACCACTGCGCGCCCGGTCGGGCCACCGACCTGGTCGAGCACCTCCAAACCACGCTGGAAACGATCATCGGCGGTGGGGCTGGAGCTCATACCGGACTTCCTTCCCTGAACTGACACACCTGAGTTGACGCTGCGAGCCGGGCGATGGCCCAACCCATCCTCAACTCCGCAACCTCCATCCCGCGCGCGACATTCCGGGCTGTCCCGAGATGACGAAGGGGCGCAGCCGCGATGGCTGCGCCCCTTGCGAGCTGTCCGACCGTCAGGCCTTGGTGACGGAAACCTTGACGCCGCCGACGATCTCGGCGGCATCCGCGCCCGCGTCCCCGAAAGTCAGGGTGGTGGCGAGGATTTCACCGGCGATCAGGTCGCGGTGGGTTTCGGCCCAGCCCTTGCGGTCGGCGGGGACCTCGAGGATCACGGTGATCCGGTCCGAGACGTCCAGGCCCTGCGATTTGCGGGTTTCCTGGAGGTCGCGGATGAGGTCGCGGGCCCAGCCCTCGGCCTCGAGTTCCTCGGTGACCACCGAATTCAGCACCACCAGACCAGCATTGCCGGGCAGCGCGGCGGTGGATTCGGGTTCGGCGGCCACCAGGCGCTGGGTGTACTCCTCGGGCAGCAGCGCGATACCGGCGGCGGTGACGGTGCCGTCCGCGGCCTCGCTCCACTCCCCGGCCTTGACCGCCTTGATCACCGTCTGCACCTGCTTGCCCAGGCGCGGTCCGGCGGCGCGGGCGTTCACCACGAGTTCGAAGCGGCCGTGCGAGGCCACATCGGTGGTGAGATCGACCTTCTTGACGTTCACCTCATCGGCGATGAGATCGGCGAACGGGCGCAGCCGCTCGGCGTCCTCGGCCGCCACGGTGAGCTCCGAAAGCGGCAGCCGCACACGCAGATTCTGCGCCTTGCGCTGCCCCAGCACGGTGGAGCAGACCACACGCACCTCATCCATGGCCGCGACCAGTTCCGGATCACCGGGCAGCTCGGACGCGCTCGGCCAATCGGTCAGATGCACCGAACGACCACCGGTGAGCCCGCGCCAGATCACCTCGGTGATCAGCGGCAGCAGCGGCGCGGCCAGCCGGGTGATGACCTCGAGCACCGTGTGCAGGGTGTCGATGGCATCGCGATCCTCTTCCCAGAACCGCGAACGCGACCGGCGCACATACCAATTGGTGAGCGCGTCAGCGAAGGACCGCAATTCCTCTGCCGCGGTGGCGATATCGAGACCCTCGAGGGCATCGGTCATCACATCGCGGGTCGCGGCCAGCCTGGCCAGGATGTAGCGATCCAGCACATTCTGCGAATCCGTGCGCCACACACCGGGTGTCGAGGCGTACAGGTTCAGGAAGGTCCACGCGTTCCACAACGGGCGCAGCGCGTGGCTGACGCCTTCGCGGATGCCGCGCTCGGTGACGATGAGGTTGCCGCCGCGCAGGATGGGCGAGGCCATCAGGAACCAGCGCATGGCATCGGCGCCGTCGCGGTCGAAGACCTCGAAGACATCCGGGTAGTTGCCCTTGGACTTGGACATCTTGAGGCCGTCATCGCCCAGCACGATGCCGTGCGCCACAACCGATTTGAACGCCGGTCGATCGAACAGCGCGGTGGAGAGCACATGCAGGTTGTAGAACCAGCCCTTGGTCTGGCCGTTGTACTCGACGATGAAATCGCCCGGACTGTGCGCGGCCTGATCGCCGGAGCCCTCGAACCACTCCTTGTTCTCGAACGGGTAGTGCACCTGCGCGTACGGCATGGACCCGGATTCGAACCAGCAGTCCAGCACCTCGGGCACGCGCCGCATCATCGACTTCCCGGTCGGGTCATCGGGATTCGGGCGCACCAGATCATCGATGATCGGCCGGTGCAGATCGGTCGGGCGCTCGCCGAAGTCACGCTCCAACGCGTCGAGCGAGCCGTACACGTCCACGCGCGGGTACTGCGGATCGTCCGACACCCACACCGGGATCGGCGCGCCCCAGAAGCGATTACGGCTGATGTTCCAGTCGCGCGCGTTCTCCAGCCACTTGCCGAACTGACCGTCCCGCAGATGTTCCGGGGTCCAGTTGATCTGCTGGTTCAACTCCAGCGCGCGATCACGGAACTTGGTGACCGCCACGAACCAGGACGGCACCGCCATGTAGATCAGCGGCTGACCCGAACGCCAGCTGTGCGGGTACGAGTGCTCGATGGTCTCGTGCCGCAACAGCTTTCCGGCGGCCTTGAGGTCCTTGATGATGACCGGGTTGGCGTCGAACACCATCAGACCCTGATACGGCGGCACCATCGAGGTGAACTTGCCGCCCGCGTCGAGGGGCTGCACGATCTCGATGCCGTTGGCGGTGGAGACATCCATATCCTCCTCACCGAAGGCGGGGGCGAGATGCACGATGCCGGTACCGGAGTCGGTGGTGACGTAGTCGGCGTTGAGCACGCGATGCGCGTTCGGATGGCCGACGAAGAAGTCGAACGGCGGCTGGTACCGCAGCTCGGCCAGCGCCGCGCCGGAGTGCTCGGACAGCACCTCGGGCTCCTCGCCGAACTCCCGGGTGTAGTGCGAAACACGTTCGGCGGCAAGCAGGTATCGCTTCCCGTCCTGCGCGCGCAGGTGCACATAGGTGACATCGGGATGCACCGCGATGGCGAGGTTGGACGGCAGGGTCCACGGCGTGGTGGTCCAGATCAGCGCGTTCGCACCGTCCAGCTGCGCGAGCGGATGCTCGGCCGGAACCGAGAGCACCATATCGACGGTGACCGCCGGGTCCTGGCGCATGCGGTACGAATCATCGAGGCGCGCCTCCTGATTCGACAGCGGCGTCTGCTCGTACCAGCTGTACGGCAGCACCCGGAAACCCTGATAGATCAAACCCTTGTCATGGAGCGACTTGAACGCCCACATGACCGATTCCATGAAGTCGAGGTCGAGGGTTTTGTAGTCGTTGTCGAAGTCGACCCAACGTGCCTGTCGCGTCACATAGTTTCGCCACTCGTTCGTGTAGCGAAGAACCGAGGATTTGCACGCGGCATTGAATTCCGCGAGGCCCATGGCATCGATCTGTGATTTGTCCGTGATACCGAGCTGCTTCTCCGCTTCGATTTCCGCGGGCAGTCCGTGAGTGTCCCAACCGAAGCGCCGCTCGACCTTCTTACCGCGCATCGTCTGAAAACGTGGGATCAAATCCTTGACATATCCGGTCAGCAGATGGCCGTAATGCGGCAATCCATTGGCGAAGGGCGGACCGTCGTAGAAGACGAATTCCTCTGCATCGGAACGGTTCTCGATGCTGGCGCGGAAGGTGTCATCGGCGGCCCAGTAGTCCAGCACGCGCTGCTCGAGCTCGGGGAACGATACCTGCCCGGTCACGGAGCTGAGCTCGACGCGAGGGTAGGCGTTGGGGGTCGGGGTCTCGCCGGACATCTCGGCGTCAGCTCCTCGTGCCAGTGGGTCTCGGGGACCCGGTGGGCACGGGGACGATGACGGCGCCGGTGCGCCGATACCGCGGTACCACCCCGCTTGTCCGGCTGCGGACCGGACCTCTCGTTATGAGCTGTGACGGGCTCACCCGTTCGGTTCTACTGGGCGCGCGCACCGAAAGCGGTGCTCACGCTGTTCTTCCGAAGACTCCCCGGTGATGGCCGGATCAACGCCGTGAAACTGTTTCGATTCTAACCGGGCAGGTCCAGTGGATATTTCCAGCCCGTCTAATGCTTCGCGTGCCGCCCGCCGGGGCGCGACTGCGAATCTTCCTCCGGTTCACGTAGCGACAGCGCACTGACCAGCAGTAACACCGCCCCTAACACGCACACAATGATGCAGCCCCAGGCCCAGATCACCGAACCGGTGGTCAGGGCTGTCACCAGCAGGCCGAAGCCCACCGCTGCCAGAGCCAGCGTCATCACGAGCATGGTCACCACCCCTCTTATGGAAACGGTGGCGGCGCCGCACCTCCCGCTTCAACGAACGGGGAGCGCGGCACCAATGGCCGTGATTACGACTCTACTTGCCGCCCTTGAGGAGTGCGCCGTTGCCCGAGGCGCCCTCGCCGAACTCGCCGCCGTCGACCGGGACCGCGGAGCCGCGGTTCTCCAGCTCTTCCAGCTGCGATTCCAGGTAGGACTTCAGGCGTACCCGGTACTCCCGTTCGAACGTCTTGAGCTGCTCGATCCGGCTCTCCAGCACGCTGCGCTGCTGGGTGATGGTGGCCATGATCTCGGTGTGCTTGCGCTCGGCATCGGCCTGCAGGGCGTCGGCCTTCTCCTTGGCCTGGCGGAGCTGGGAATCGCTGCGGGTCTGCGCGTCCGACAGCATGGCCTCGGCCTTCTGACGGGCATCGGCGATCATCGCCTCGGAACGGGTGCGGGCATCGCCCACCAGTCGCTCGGAATTCGCTCTGGCATTGGCGAGCAGCTGCTCGGCCTCGGTCTTGGCATCGGAGGTGAGGCGATCGGCCATCTCCTGGGCCAGCGAAAGCACCTTGGCGGCCTGTAGATTCGCGTCCGCGCTGGGGGCCTCGGCCTTGACCGGAACGGGCGCGGGAACAGGCATGGGAGCCGGCGGCGGAATCGGAGCGGCCTTGACGGGCTCCGGCGCGGGCGGCTGCTTCACAGCCTGAACGGGACCGCGATTCTTCTTGGCATCAGCCAGTTCCGCGTCCAATTCGGCAACGCGCTGGCGAAGATCTGCGTTTTCTTCGATGAGGCGTGAGAGCTCCTGCTCGACCAGGTCGAGGAAGGCGTCGACTTCATCCTCGTTGTAGCCGCGCTTCCCGATCGGTGGTTTGCTGAACGCGACGTTGTGCACATCGGCAGGGGTCAGCGGCATGGAACGATCCCTTCACGCTTCGTTGGAGATCTAGCGGTAGATCTGGGTAAGCATTCTTTCCGCTCATTCTGTCACACATGAGCTAACGGCTGCCCCTGCTGGCCCGTGATCGTCATGAGGATGAACACGATGAAAAGCAGGACCATTATCGACAGATCCAGCCTAATTCCCCCAAGATTCACTGGGGGTATCAAACGCCTCAGGAGTTTCACGGGCGGGTCCGTGATGGTGAAGATCGCCTCGAGGATGATCACGACGAACCCGGTGGGCCGCCAGTCCCGCGCGAAGCTGCGAATGAACTCGACGATGACTCGGCTGATGAGCAGCAGCCAGAAGAGGAACAGCAGGAGGTTCAACACCTGGAACAAGGCCACACTGTTCACTCTGCCTCAGAAACAGTGCCGCGCAAAATAGGATCACCGATCGCGCCGGTCACAGTGTGGTTTTCGGCGTAGTTCCGCCGGATCTTCCCCCGCGCGCGGCCGCACGCTCACACCCGTCACCGACCGGCCACCGATGGGCCGTGAATGGACTGGGCGGGCTCTGGCGACCGCCTCGCAACCCCCATTAACGACTGTCACACCGGCGCTGATCATCAAAGCCGGTGCGACAGCTTACTTCTGGTTGTAGTAACCGTTCTCGGCCAGCTTGCGGCGCTCCTCGGCGGAGACATCCACATCGGCGGGCGAGAGCAGGAACACCTTCGTGGCGACCTTGTCGAATGAGCCACGCAGTGCGAACGCGAGACCGGCGGCGAAATCCACCAGGCGGCGGGCGTCACTGTTGCTCATCTCGACCAGGTCCATGATCACCGGGGTGCCGTCCCGGAAACGCTCGCCGATGATGGCGGCTTCGGCATAGGTGCGCGGGCGTAGCGTCGTGATCTTGGACAAGGGGCCTCCGTCCTCGAAGATCGCGGAACGGCGCGGGGGCTGCTGTTCCAGCCGGCGCTCCTCCATCCGCAACTCTTCCATGCGCCGCTCGGCCTCCGGGTCCACCGCGAGCGCGCCGCGGGTGGTGCCGCGCACCATCGAGGCGCCACCGGAACCCCCCATGGAACGGGTGCGGCTGGACGGGGCGGTGTCGATGCGGGTGGGGCGACGCGGCGCGTCGTAGCGATCACGTTCGCGCTCACGGTCATCCGCGTATTCGTCCGCGTACTCGTCACGGCGCGAGGTGCCGTACGCGGGCTTGTAGGGCGCCTTGTAGGGCGGCGGCTCGGCGTAACCGGGCTCGTCGTCGTAGCGCTCGTGCTCATACCGGTCGTAGTCACGCTCGGTGTAGGCCCGGGACCGGCGCGGGGCACGTTCGTCGACGGCCGGACGGGGGCCGCGGTCCTCGACATAGTCGTCTTCGTAGTCCTCGAGCGGAACCATGCCGAAGTACGCCTTGAACTTGTGCAGCGTGCTCATCTGGTCGACCTTCCTTCGGCCCCGGTTGGCCTGGGGTGTTGTCCTGCTCAGTCCTCGTCTGCCACCAAGCATATGTTTCATATGTGACTGATGAGGTTTCTTTGCTACGCCGAGGTTATCGGTCGAGCGCCCATCAAAGCGGTACCGACACGCACGCAGGTGGATCCGTGGCGTATCGCGGCCTCCAAATCACTTGACATGCCCGCGGACAGCTCTCTGGCCTGGGGATGTTCCGCCAAAAGTGAGCCGTGCATATGGGCGAGTCGCTCGAATGCGGCGTCTGGGTCGGCGTCCAGCGGCGGGATCGCCATCAGGCCCGCGAGCTGCAACGATGCGGATTGCGCAACCTGATTCGCGAGGGTGAGCATGGCATTGTCCGAGACACCTCCGCGCGCCGGATCGGCATCCAGACTCACTTGCAGCAGCACACGCAAGGGGGTCGTGCGCTCCCCCGCTTCCAGGGCCGTATGGACCCCGGCGTCGAGGGCGCTCGCCAACCGATCACTGTCGACCGAATAGACCGTATCCGCCCAGCGTGCAACGTGTTTCGCCTTATTGCGCTGCAATCTGCCGATGAATTCCCAGCGTACTTGTGACAGGTGGCGCAGTTGCGCCACTTTGTCCGATGCCTCCTGCTCGCGTGATTCACCGAACTCACGCAGGCCGAGGCCATAGAGGATCTCGATATCCGAGGCCGGGTGGAACTTGGTCACCGGGAGTAGTCGCACACTGCCCGGTGCACGGTCCGCGGCCCGGCACGCTGCGCCGATGCGCTCGGTGAGGACCTCGAGCGCCGCCGACAACTGCGCGACACGATCGGGCGCGGAAGTGAGCTGCGACTCCTGCGCCACCGTGGAACCGGTTGCGGCGGCGGGATTCTCGGTCATTCTGCAATTCCCTCCGATGCCATCCAAATCACACCGGCGAGTCTGCCGGTCGGCGCGCCACGGCGGTGACTGAACAACGCTTTGTCCTCGATGGTGCAGCGCGGGTCCACGGCCACGGCGCTCACCCCGGCGGTTTCCAGCTGCCGCCGGATGCCCGCGCGCAGATCCAGACCGGGGGTACCCCGCACGGTCGTGGTCGCACTGCCGGGCAGATGCTTTTCCACATCGGCGCGCATGGCGGCGGGCACCTCGTACTGGCGACCGCTGGCCGCCGGGCCCAGGAACGCGCCGATTCGCTCCACCTGCGCGCCGAGCTCGAGCATGGCCTCGATGGCCTTGGGCACGATGCCGATCCGCGCGCCGATCCGGCCCGCGTGCACGGCGGCGATCACGCCCGCCTCGTCATCGGAGAGCAGCACCGGCACACAGTCCGCGCTGAGGGTGACCAGCGCCAGATCGCGCTGGGTGGTCACCAGCGCATCGGTGGCGGGCACCGGCTCGGACCGCGGGCCGTCGACCACCGTCACGTTGCGGCTGTGGATCTGTTCCATCCACACCAGCCGGTCCGGGGTGAGCCCGATGCTCTCCGCGAGCCGAACCCGATTGCGCCGCACGGCTTCCGGATCGTCCCCGACGTGATCGCCCAGATTGAACGAGTCATAGGGGGCCTGGGAGAAGCCGCCCGCCCGCGCCGTGACAACTCGTCTCGTCCGATACGTCGTACCCGCAGAAGTCATACCTTCGAGAGTAGTGGCCAATTCCCCGCAACCCATCCCGAGACGGCGTGGTCATCACCACCCGCGCGGCCCGCCGACACCACCCCGCCGCGCCAACCCTGCCCACATCTGGACTGAGCAGGCACGACCCCGCACCGGCGACATGCCGGGCAAACGAACGCGCCCGCCTCCGTAGGGAGGCGGGCGCATTGTTGTTGCTTCGCGGCGCTGGTCAGCGACGCATGAACGAGGGGACGTCGACGTCATCGTCATCGGCGTCCGGGGGCTGGATATGGCTGCGGGAATTGTTCGCCACGGTGGGTTCCATTGCCGGGCGCGGGGATTCGTAGGACGGCGCGGGGCCGCGACCCGAGGACGGCGGCGGGTTCTGCGCCACCGGTGCCGGGGCCGGTTCCTGCCGGACCGGGGCCGGTTCGGGGGTGCGGGCGGTGGTGTAGTCCGGGGTGCGGGCCACCTCACCGGCGCGGGCGGTATTGAAACTGGAGGTAGTGGTGGTGGCGGTGCGGCCGACCGCGGGTTCGATGCGCCGGGCGGGACCGCTCCCGTCAAAACCCGCCGCGATCACCGTCACTCGGACCTCATCGCCGAGGGAATCGTCGATGACGGTACCGAAGATGATGTTCGCTTCGATATGGGCTGCTTCCTGCACCAGCGAGGCTGCCTCGTTGATCTCGAAGAGGCCGAGATCCGAACCGCCCGCGATCGAGAGCAGCACGCCGTGCGCACCGTCCATGGACGCTTCCAGCAGTGGTGAATTGATCGCGGACTCCGCGGCTTTCACCGAGCGGCCCTCACCGCGGGCCGAGCCGATGCCCATGAGGGCGCTGCCCGCACCGGACATGACGGACTTGACGTCCGCGAAGTCGACGTTGATCAGACCCGGGGTGGTGATCAGATCGGTAATGCCCTGAACACCGTTGAGCAGCACCTCATCCGCGGAGCGGAAGGCGTCCATCAGCGAGACGGCCGCGTCGCCGAGCTGCAGCAGGCGGTCGTTCGGGATGACGATGAGGGTGTCGCAGGATTCGCGCAGCGCCTGGATGCCCGCCTCGGCCTGATTGCTGCGGCGCTTGCCCTCGAAGGAGAAGGGCCGGGTCACCACACCGATGGTGAGCGCGCCGAGCTTGCGCGCGATGCCCGCCACGACGGGCGCGCCACCGGTGCCGGTGCCACCGCCCTCGCCCGCGGTCACGAAGACCATATCGGCGCCCTTGAGCACCTCTTCGATCTCGTCCTTGTGGTCCTCGGCGGCCTTGCGGCCGACTTCCGGATCGGCGCCGGCGCCGAGGCCGCGGGTCAGTTCACGACCGACATCGAGCTTGACGTCCGCATCACTCATCAGCAGCGCCTGCGCGTCGGTGTTGACCGCGATGAACTCGACTCCCTTGAGTCCCTGTTCGATCATCCGGTTGACGGCATTCACGCCGCCGCCGCCGATGCCGACGACCTTGATCACAGCAAGGTAGTTGTGCGGGGGCGTCATGGGCTCTCGCCTTCCTTAGATCCAAAAAGCTTGTCGTCTAACGGATGCTCGCCGTATGCCAGTTCCGGATGGTCTCGGTTCGATGAACCCTCAACCATAGGTTTAGCCTTATGTCAAGTATCCGACTGGTGCGGAACGGTATTCGCAGCCACCGCGTTACGGGCGCAGGCGCGCCGAAACGAGAATCAGAATCTTGTGTGATCCACCTCGTCCGGTCCACCTGGCATCGTATCGTGGACGGTTGCCCTCCGGTGCCGGGACGGCGCTGGAGCGTTCCTGCAGGCCACCGAAACTTTCGGTGGCCCAATGGGTATCGCTCACTTTACCGTGACGAGATTCGGACTCGAAACATCGAACACCTTGCCGGGCTGGGTGAGTAGAGGTCCCACCACCGCCGCCTTCTTCTGTGAATCACCGGTCCCACCCCACAGCACGGTACGCCCATCTCGCAACTCGAGAGCAATATCCGAAACCGATCTGGCCACAACCTCTCCCACGCCCAGACTCGGCGGCACCAGCGCCATCACCGCGACGGCCGCGCGGGTGGCCGGATCATTGCCGCCGGGATGGTCGGTGACGAGTTTGGGCGCGGTGCCCGGGGGCTGTTCGATCGCGAATTCCACGCTGTCGCAATCGAGCAGATGCGGTCCGTCCGGGGCGTCGTAGTAGAGCACCGGGGTGCGCTCGACAACGGTCACCTGCACGGTGGACGGGAATTCGCGCTGCACCCGCACACTGCGGACCTTGGGCAACTGCGCCACCCGTTCGGCCATGGCAGTGGTGTCGAGCCGGATCATGGACAGCCCGTCCGGCACCTGGAGTGCGTCCAGCACTTGATCTTCCGGCACCACGGACAGTCCGTCGACGCGCACGGTGCGCACCGACAGCACCGGCGTGAACCAGGCCGTGATCCCCAGCGCCAGGATCAGGACCAGACCGATCGCCGCGCCGATGCGCACCCGCGGCGAGCGCCACGAGTACAGCAGCTTCGAATCCTCCCGGGCCCGCCCGCGCCGCAGCCGGGCACGCCGGGCCGCGCGAGCCGCCGAATCATCTTCGGCGGCAGGCTCGTCCACCCACTCGTCCGGCTCCTCGGCGGCACCGCGCTTGCGGCCGGAACCGTCAGCCGAGTCCTTCGCTCCCCCACCCGGGCTCATGTCCGCTCACCGCCCGTGTGAGGGTCGCGCGCGCAGACCGTCCAGGATCTGGCTGCCCAGCATGGTGACATCGCCCGCGCCCATGGTGATCACCACATCGCCGGGTCGCGCCAGCGCGGCCACCTGGCGGCCCACCCGCGACATATCCGGCTGATAGTGCACGGGTTTGGTGACCGAGTTGGCCACCAGCGCACCGTTCACCCCGGGCAGCGGTTCCTCGCGCGCGCCGTACACGTCCAGCACCACGACCTCATCGGCGAGCGAGAGGGCGGTGCCGAACTCGGTCGCGAAAGTGGCGGTGCGACTGTACAAATGCGGCTGGAAGACCACGATCACCCGGCCCGGGCGCGAGCGCGCGCCGTCGCGGGCCTCCTGCGCCACCAGTTCGGCGGCGGCGCTGAGCACCGCGCGCACCTCGGTCGGATGGTGCGCGTAATCGTCGAAGACGCGCACGCCGTTCTCCCGGCCGGTGAGCTGGAAGCGGCGGTGCACACCGCCGAAACCCTCCAGGCCCTGGATGATTTCGCCCATATCGGCTCCGGCGGCGCGGGCGGCCAGCAGTGCGCCGAGCGCGTTCAGCGCCATATGGCGACCCGGTACCGAGAGCCGCAGGGTGCGCGGCGCGGGCTCCTCCGACAGCTGGAATATCGCCACACCGCCGACATCGCGCGGCTCCCACGACAGCAGCTGCGCGCCGATCGGCACACCCGCGAAATCGCCGGAACCGTAACCGATTACCTCGATACCGCGCGGATCGTCCGCGAGCCGGGCCACCGAACGCTCGGCCAGGCCAAGCGAGCCGGGATCGTCCAGGCACACCACCAGGCGGCCGCCCGGTTGCAGGCGATCGACGAAATCGTCGAAGACCTTGGTGTATGCCTCATCGGTGCCGAAGAAGTCCAGGTGATCGGATTCGATATTGGTCACCACGGCCACATCCGGCGCGTACTGCAGCAGCGAGGCATCGCTCTCATCGGCCTCGGCCACGAAGATGCCGCCGGTGCCGTGATGGGCATTGGTGCCCGATTCGTTCAGCTCGCCGCCGACCGCGAACGACGGATCCGCACCGCAGTGTTGCAGCGCCACCACCAGCATGGAGGTGGTGGAGGTCTTGCCGTGCGTACCCGAGACCAGCAGGGTCTTATGACCCTGCATGAGTTCGGCCAGTACGGCGGGGCGCAGCAGTACGGGCAGGCCGCGCCGATGTGCCTCCACCAGTTCGGGATTGGTCTTGGGGATGGCGGCGAAGGTGGTCACCACGGCGGTCGGGCCGCCGGGCAGCAGGTCCAGGGCGCTCGCGTCGTGGCCGATGCGCACCTGTGCGCCGCGGGCCCGCAGTGCCAGGACACCGCGGCTCTCCTTGGCGTCGGAACCGGACACCATGCCGCCGCGGGACAGCAGAATTCGGGCGATGCCCGACATCCCGGCCCCGCCGATGCCGATCATGTGTACCCGGCGCAGCAGTTCCGGTAGGTCGGTCTGCTGCTCAACGGGCGTATTCACGGCCTGTTGGGTATCGGCTGCTTCAGTCACGACCCGCCACCTCCAGCACAATTCGCGCTACCTCGTCCGCGGCGTCGCGATGTCCGGCGTCCGCCGCCGCGCGACCCATGGCTGTCAGCCGATCCGTATCCCTGAGCAGCGGTATCACCTCGTCGATCACGTATTTCGGAGTCAGCTCCGCGTCCGCCACGATTCTGCCACCGCCGGCGGCCACCACGGGCCGCGCGTTGAGCTCCTGCTCGCCATTGCCATGCGGTAACGGAACATAGAACGCGGGCAGACCCACCGCCGACACCTCGGCGACGGTCATCGCACCCGAGCGGCACACCACCGCATCGGCGGCGGCATAGGCCAGCGCCATCTGCGATAAATACGGCACCGCAACGTATTTCGCGGGCTCGTGCAGGCCCTCGAGGGTGAGACTGTTCTTCGGCCCGTGCGCGTGCAAGACCGAGATCCCGGCCGCCGTCAACTGCGGCGCGGCGGCCGACACCGCCTCATTGAGACTGCGCGCCCCCTGCGACCCGCCGAACACCAGCAGCACCGGCCCCTCGGCGGGCAGGCCGAAGTTCTCGCGCGCCCGCGCCCGCAACGCGGGACGGTTGAGCGTGGTGATCGCCGACCGCACCGGAATACCGACCACCTCGGCATCGGCCCGCCCACGCGCATGCACACCCGAATTCGCCGCCGCGGCCAGCACTCTGGCGGCCACGCGCGCGCCGATCTTATTGGAGATACCGGCCATGGCATTGGCCTCGTGCACGATCACCGGGACTGCGCGGCTACGCCCCCGCCTCGTCATCCCGGCATGCTTTTGGCCGGGATCCATTGAATCCCGTTGGAGGTCAGCCCGTGTGGATCCCGGCCAAAAGCGCGCCGGGATGACGGAGGCGATGCCTCGCCCGGCGGCCAGGTAGGCGGGTAATGCGACATAGCCGCCGAAGCCCACGATGACATCCGCGTCGACCGCGTCGATGATTTCGCGGGTGCGGCGCATCGAGGCCAGCACTCGGCCGGGGAGGCGGAGCAGGTCCGGGGTGGGTTTGCGGGGTAAGGGCACGGGCGGGATCAGTTCGAGGGTGTACCCGCGCTCGGGGACGAGCTTGGTTTCCAGGCCGCGCTGGGTGCCCAGTGCGGTGATCCGGATGGCCGGGTCATGGCGGCGGAGCGCGTCGGCTACCGCCAGGGCGGGTTCGATATGTCCCGCGGTGCCACCGCCCGCCACGATCACCGAGAGCGGCCGCTCCACTGTCACCTCGAATGTCCCCTGTCCCTATCGTGTTTCGTCGGATAGCTGGGTTCCCAGGCCCGGGTGCTGCGCCACGATTCGGTGGAGCGGCTGGTGGTGCGCCGGGCGGTATCGGAATCTACGGACCGGCGGCGCGGCGGTTCGGAGCGACCCCGGCCGCTGGGCGGTAGCGCGCGCCGCTGCGGCGCGGGCTTCACACCCGATTTCGGCTTGGGCTTGGCCTTGGCCTTGGCGGTGCTGCGCGCGCGGGCGGCCTGTGCCCGTGCGGGCGAATACATTTCGGGCACCGGCAGTCGCAGCAGGCGGCTGAAGCGCCCGTCCTGTCCGGCGTGCAGCGCGGCGACCGCCTCGGGTTCGTGCCGGGCGGCATTGGCGATGATGCCGAACATGAGCAGCGTGATGGCGAGCGAGGAACCGCCCGCCGACACCAGCGGCAACTGGAGTCCGGTCACCGGCAGCAGTCCCACCACGTAGCCGACGTTGATGAGCGCCTGCCCGGTGATCCAGGTGGTCGCCGCAGCGGTCAGCAGCCGGATGAACGGATCCACCGAGCGGGTGGCGATGCGCAGTCCGGTGTACACGAACAGCGCGAAAAGCCCCAGCACCAGGGCACATCCGAGGAAGCCGAGCTCCTCGCCGATGATCGCGAAGATGAAGTCGTTGTGCGCGTTGGGCAGATAGCTCCACTTGGCCCGGGACTGTCCCAGCCCGCGGCCCCAGATCCCGCCGTCCGCAAGCGAATACAGCGCCTGGCGGGCCTGATAACCGATGCCTTGCGGATCATCGCCGGGGCTGAAGAACGCGCGCATGCGGTCCGAGCGATATCCGGCCGACAGCGCCAGGATGCCCGCCGCCACCGCACCCGACACCGCGATGGTGACGAACATGCGCAGCGGCAGTCCGCCGAACCACAGCAGCGCGGACAGCACGATGCCCAGCGCGATGGTGGTGGACAGGTTGGGTTCGAGCACGACCAGGAAGCACACCAGCAGCCCGGCGGGCACCAGCGGCATCAAAATGTCCTTGTACCCGGCCCTTTCGGTCTGCCGCGAGGCCAGCAGATGCGCGCCCCACACCACCAGGGTCACCTTGGCGATCTCGGACGGCTGCACCGAGACGAAGCCGAGGTCGAACCAGCGCCGCGAACCCTGCACCTCGAGGCCGATGCCCGGAATCAGCACCAGCACCAGCAGTACGACCGAGAGCGCGAACACCGGGAACGACAGCTGCCGCATCACCCGCATGGGAATCCGCAGCGCGATATAGAACAGCACGGCGCCGAACAACGCCATCATCGCCTGCTGGATGAACAGCGAATACGCCGATTTGCCAACGGCATACGATTCCACGCTGGACGCGGACAGCACCATCACCAGTCCGAGCACGGTGAGCAGCACCGCGATCGCGACCACGAGATGGAAGGACGCCAGCGGTCGCGCCAGCCAGGCCGCGAACCAGGTATTGCGGAACCGGGCCGAACCCGCCGAATCCTTGGCCGCGTGCCCGGAATCGGTGGCCGCACGCGCCGGTGTCTGCGCCGCACGAGACGGCATTCTGTTTCCGGCGCGGCGCGGCCCCGTCATTCCGATCTCCCGATGTCCTTCTCGTCCAGGGCCTGCACCGCGGTGGCGAAACTTCGCCCCCGATGGGTGTAGTCGGCGAACATGTCCAGGGATGCCGCGGCCGGGGCCAGCAGCACGGTGTCGCCTCGGGTGGCGTAGCCCGCGGCCACGCGCACCGCGCGGGCCATCACCGCTTCGGGTTCGATTTCGGTGAAGGGGTCACCCATCCCTGCATCGTCCCCCGAATTCAGCTCCACGACGGGGACATCGGGCGCGTGTCGCGCCAGTGCGGCGGCGATCACCGGGGCGTCGACGCCGAAGAGCACGGCCGCCACCAGGTGCTCGCGCACCTCCTCGACCAGATCCTCCACACTCGCGCCCTTGAGCTGGCCACCGGCCACCCAGATCACCGACTGGTGCGCCAGGATCGAGGACCGCGCGGCGTGCGGGTTGGTGGCCTTGGAATCGTCCACGAAATCGACGCCGCACAGCTCCCGCACATGGGCGGCGCGATGCGGGCCGACCTTGTGCTCCTGCAATCCCTCTTTCACGAATTGCGGTGCCACATCGATGGATCGGGTGAGCGCGGCCGCGGCGAGCGCGTCGGCGACACCGGCCGGACCCTGCGGGCTGATATCGCTCGTCTCGGCCAGGATCGCGGCCTTGGTGAAGGCGCGGTCCAGCAGTTTGCCGTCCACCACGCCGAGTTCACCGTCGGCGGGTACGCCGATGCGGAAGCCGACGGTGCGGCGCGCCTTGGACTTTCGCGCCAGCGCGGCCGCGACCTGATCGTCCAGGCCGACCACGCCGACGCGTCCGGTAAGTGCGCGCGCCTTGGCGGCGGCATAGGCGTCCAGGCCGCCGTGCCAGTCCAGGTGATCCTCGGCCACGTTCAGCACCACACCGGCTTCGGGTCGCACCGAAGGGGCCCAATGCAATTGGAACGAGGACAGTTCCACGGCCAGCACCTGCGGCCCCGGATTGCGGCGCAGCGCGTCCAGAATCGGCAGTCCGATATTGCCGCAGGCCACGCTGGGGATCCCGGCGGCCCGCAGAATCGAGTGCGTCATCTGCGTGGTGGTGGTCTTGCCGTTGGTGCCGGTGATGACCAGCCACTTGCGCACCGGACCGTAGATGCGCGCCTGATCGACCCACCAGGCGAACTCGACATCACCCCATACCGGAATGCCCTCGGTGACAGCCGAGACCAGTATCGGGGAATCCGGCCGCCAGCCCGGGCTGGTGATGACCAGCGCGAACCGTTGCAGCGCATCGGGTTCCAGCAGATCCGCGGTGGTCGCGGTCTGCAAGCCGAGTTCGGCGGCCTCGGCCAGGGCCTTACCGCCGCCGTCGGTCACCACCGGGCGGGCGCCGATGTCCTGTAGCGGCTCCACCAGGGAGCGCCCGGACACCCCCCAACCGGCGACGAGCACGTCACGACCGCGCAGGAATTCGAGCATGGGGCCTGGCGAACGCAGGACCCTCGGAGAATGTTCGACCATCAGATGTTCACCCGACCGCGGAGAGGTAATCGCTGTAGAACAGGCCCAGACCGATCGCCGACGCCATGCCGGCCAGCAACCAGAACCGGATGATCACCGTGGTTTCCGCCCACCCTGATAATTCGAAGTGGTGGTGGAACGGCGCCATCTTGAACAATCGGTTCCGCGTGGTGCGGAATACCGCCACCTGGAGAATCACCGAGGCGGCCTCGGCGACGAAGAGCGCGCCGATCACGATCATCAATAGTTCGGTGCGGGTGGTCACCGATAGGCCCGCGAGCAGACCGCCCAGCGCCAGCGAACCGGTATCACCCATGAAGATCTTGGCGGGCGCGGCATTCCACCACAGGAAGCCGATACACGCCGCACCGCCCGCGGCGCACACCAGCGCCAGGTCCAGCGGATCGCGCACGTTGTAGCAGCCCGCCTCGGGATGCGTGGTGCAGGCATTGCGCCACTGCCAGAAGGTGATGATCATGTACGCGCCCAGCACCAGCGAGATGGAACCGGCCGCGAGACCGTCCAGGCCGTCGGTCAGGTTGACCGCGTTGGACCACGCCACCACGACCAGGCTGACAAACAGCAGGAAGACCACCACGCTCATCGACACCGTGGCGATATCGCGGGTGTACGACAGATGCCTGCTGGCCGGGGTCAACCCGTTCGCGCCCTTGAATTGCAGTGCCAGCACACCGAAGATGACCGCCGAGGCCAACTGCCCGATGTACTTGCCCGCCGCGGTGAGCCCGAGATTGCGCTGCTTGCGCAGCTTGATCATGTCGTCCAGGAAGCCGACCGCGCCCAGCGCGGTGGCCAGACCCATCACCAGCAGACCGGACGCGGACGGGCCGGGCTCGCCGTAGCTCATCGAAATCAGGTGTGAGCCAAGGTAACCCGCCCACATACCGGCCAGGATCGCCACGCCGCCCATGGTGGGGGTGCCGCGCTTGGCCTTGTGACTTTCCGGGCCGTCGACCCGAATCTCCTGGCCGAAGCCCTGTTTGGCGAACCAGCTGATCACCGCGGGGGTGAGCAGAATCGAGACGGCGAGCGCGATGGCCGCCGACAAGAGAATCTGAGTCATCGCGCGGCCTCCAGCAGGTGCTCGGCAACGGTCCAGAGCCCCACCGACTTCGACGCCTTCACCAGCACCACATCACCCGGTTCCAGTTCGGCGTCGAGAATCTCGATCGCGGCTTGCAGGTCGGGCACCAGTATCGACTCTTCACCCCAGGAACCCTCCATCACCGCCCCCTGATGCATACCGTGCGAGGGCCGCCCGGTCCCGACCACTATGAGCCGGTCCACGTCCAAGCGCACGACGAGCCGGCCGATGCGATCGTGTTCGATCACCGAATCGTCGCCCAGTTCACCCATTTCGCCGAGCACGGCCCAGCTGCGGCGGCGGCCGATCTCCCGGCCCTGCCCGTCCGCACCGGCCGCGCGGGACATGGTGACCAGCGCCTTGAGCGCGGCGCGCACCGAATCCGGGTTGGCGTTGTAGGAGTCGTTGATCACGGTCACGCCGTCGGTGCGGGTGCGCACATCCATGCGGCGGGCCGAGGCCGCGCCGGCACCGGAGAGCGCCTGCGCCACCGTCTCCAGCGACGCGCCCTGGTTCAGGGCCACCGCGGCGGCGGTCAGCGCATTGCCGACCTGATGCTCACCGTGCACGGCGAGCCGGATCTCGATGGATTCGCCGTTGTGGTGCAGCGTGAATCGCGCCCGCGCCTGCTCGTCCATCTGCACATCGGTGGCGCGCACATCGGCGTTCGCGGCCATACCCACGGTCACCACGCGGGCCTGTGTGCGTGCGGCCATCTTGGCGACGAGGTGATCGTCGAGGTTCAGCACGGCGAGGCCGTCGGCCGGAAGGGCTTCGACCAGTTCACCTTTGGTCTGCGCGATGACTTCCTGACTGCCGAATTCGCCCAGGTGCGCGGTGCCGACATTGAGCACCGCGCCGACCGCGGGCGGCGCGATCTCGGTGAGCGCCTTGATATGTCCGGGTCCGCGCGCGGAGAGCTCCAGCACCAGGTAGCGGGTGCTCGCATCGGCGCGCAGCGCGGTCCAGGGGTGGCCGAGCTCATTGTTGAACGAACCGGGCGGGGCCACGACCGCGCCGAGCGGGGCCAGCACGGCCGCCAGCAGATCCTTGGTCGAGGTCTTACCCGCCGAACCGGTCACGCCGACCACGGTGAGCGTGCCCGCCGCCGCGAGCCGATCGACGCTCGCGCGGGCCAGCTTGCCCAGCGCGCCGAGCACGGCCGCGCCGGAACCGTCGGTGTCGTACGCCAGCGCGATGGCGCGGCTGGCATGCGGTTGCGGCGTCACCACGATGGCGGGGACGCCGACCGGGCGCGCGGCCAGCACCGCGACCGCTCCGGAGGCCACCGCGCGGGCGGCGAAGTCGTGGCCGTCGGCCTTCTCACCCGGCAGCGCCAGGAACAGGTCACCGGGAGTGATTCGGCGCGAATCGAATTCGACCGCTCCGGTGACCGTCGCATCGGGGTCGGGGACGTCGTGCAGCGTGCCGCCGACAATGTCCGCGATCTCCCGCAAAGTCATCTCGATCATGAATGTGTCAGGTCCCTCGTCCTTCGCGACAAGGCCGCCGCGAGCACCTCGCGGTCGTCGAACGGATACTTCACTCCCGAAATCTCCTGCCCTGTTTCATGTCCCTTGCCCGCGATCAGCAGCACATCGCCGGGTTGCGCCCAGTCGACGGCGGCGGCAATGGCCTGTGCCCGGTCCCCGACCTCCCGGACCTCTCCGCGTTCGTCCGGCGCAACCGCATCGGCTCCGGCACGGACCGCGGCGCGGATGGCCGCGGGCTCCTCACTGCGTGGATTGTCATCGGTGATGATGAGCAGATCGGCGCCGCGCGCTCCGGCCGCGCCCATCAGGGGGCGTTTACCGGCATCGCGATCACCGCCCGCGCCGACCACCACGGCCAAGCGTCCGTTTCCCTGTTCCGCCAACAGTGCGCGCAGGGTCGCCACCACCGATTCGATGGCGGCCGGTTTGTGCGCGTAGTCGACCACGGCCAGGAAATCCTGTCCGCGCTCCACCCGCTGCATCCGGCCGGGCACGTCGACCTCGCCCAAAGCCGAAGCGGCGGTGGCGACTTCGGCTCCCGCGGCCGCGCACACGGCCAGCGCGAGCAGACCGTTGGCGATGTTGTACGCACCCGGAAGCCGCAGGCTCACATCGAGTTTCACGCCCGGACCGGACGCCTCGAACCGCTGGCTCGCCGCACCGGGTACGGCCGCACCGGCCACCCAATCCGCTTGTACGCCAGGGGTTGTCGTCACGGTCACCGGTTCCGGACGGCCATCCGCGAGCGCGGCCACGGTCACGTCACCGGCCAGCCGGACGCCCCACTCGTCATCGACGCACAGCACCGCCGTCGCGGCGGGCACGACGGCCGAATCACCGGCGACGAACAGACGGCGCTTGGCGGCGAAGTAGTCCTCGAAATCAGCGTGGAAATCCAGATGATCCTGCGAGAGATTGGTGAACGCGCCGACCGCGAAGGCCACGCCGTCCACCCGGCCCAGCGCCAGCGCGTGACTCGATACCTCCATGACGACCGCCTGCACACCCTGTTCCACCATGACGGCGAACATGGCGTGCAATTGCGGAGCCTCGGGGGTGGTCAACGCCGAGGGCACCCGCTGGCCGCCGATGCGGGTTTCGATGGTGCCGATCAGCGCGGTGCGGAATCCGGCGGCCGCCAGTCCGGCCTCCACCAGATACGAAGTCGTGGTCTTGCCCGAGGTTCCGGTGATGCCGATGATGCGCAGCGTGCGAGACGGATCACCGTAAAGGGCCGAGGACAATTCGCCGAGCACCGAGCGCGGGGCATCGTGCACCAGCACCGGCACGCCGATCTCGCCGATCAATTCCGCGCCCGCCGGATCGGTGAAGATCGCGACCGCGCCACGCTCCACCGCATCGTGCGCGAAACGCGCGCCGTGCGAGTGCGCACCGGCCAGACCGGTGAACAGATCACCCGGCCGGACCGCGTTCGACCGCTGCTCGATACCGGTGATCTGCACATCCGCCGGAATTCCGGCCGCACCGGCCGGACGGGCGTTCGTGAGCTCGGCGACCGTGCGCAGGGCGGTCACCGGCGGTGCGGCGGGCCGAAGTACCTGCGGACTGTCTTGCGCGGGCACGAAGCTCCTCTCCGGGACGGTGTTCATCGAAGGTCATAGGTGCGAATCCGGTACTCGGACTCGGATCGACGTGTCAGGTTACCTGTGTTCGGTCACCGTGCGATCGGCACGCCGGAGTTCGGTCACCCGCCCCGGCGCGAGCCGGGCGCGGTGTACGTCACGTCCATCGCAAACCCGCTCTAACTCGCCTGCAAAATCAGCTGTTTGGCCGGTGGTGACGGCGGCACCCGATCGCGCTGCAGTGCCCAGGAGGCGATGGCGTGGAACAGCGGTGCGGCCGATCCGCCGCCACTGCCGTCGGAGCTGCGCACGGGTGCGTCGAGCATCATGCCGATCACATAGCGCGGATTGTCGGCGGGGGCCATACCGGCGAAGGTGATCCAGTAGCGATCGGTCGAATAGCACCGGCACTTCTGATCGATCTGCTGTGCGGTACCGGTCTTGCCCGCCACCTGATAGCCCTCGATGGCCGCCGGACTGCCGGTGCCCGACTGGATACCGCGCGGATCCTTCTGCACCACGGCCTGGAACATCTGCCGCAGCGTCTGCGCGGTCTGCGGGCTCACCACCTTGATCCCGTCCGGCTGCTCCTCCTCGGTGCGGTGCCCGTCCGGAGCGATCTTGGCCTTGACGATGCGCGGCGGAATCCGCACCCCGTCATTGGCGATGGCCTGGTACATGGCCGTCATCTGCAGCGTGGTCATCGAAAGACCCTGGCCGATGGGAAGATTCGCGAAGGTCGAACCGGACCACTGATCGCGCGGCGGCAGTACGCCCGCACTCTCACCGGGCAGGCCGACACCGGTGCGCTGCCCCAGGCCGAACTTCTTGAGCATGTCGAAATAGCGGTCCTCGCCGACGCGCTGCGCCAGCATGAGGGTGCCCACATTGGAGGACTTACCGAAGATGCCGGTCGTGGTGTACGGGGCGACCCCGTGCTCCCAGGCATCGTGCACGGTGACACCGCCCAGGCTGATCGCGCCCGGAACCTCGTGCACCTCATCGGGATCGGTGAGACCGTATTCGATGGCCGCGGCCGCGGTGACGATCTTGTTCACCGAACCGGGCTCGTACACCTCCGCCACCGACGGATTGCCCAGATCCGATTGCGACCAGAACTGCGGGCCCATCGCGGGATTGAAGGTGTTGTCATTGGCCATCGCCAGCACCTGACCGGTGTGCGCGTCCAGCACCACCGCCGAAGCCGCCTGCGCACCGGACATATCCTTGGCCTGCTGCACCTGCTGCTGCACGTAGTACTGCAGATCCTGATCCAGGGTGAGCTCGACGCCGTAACCGTTCACCGCGGGCACCTGATCGCGCCAACTGCCCGGGATCACCGCGCCGTCCGAACCGCGGTCATAGGTCATGGAACCGTCCGAACCGGCGAGGATCGCGTCCATCGCCGATTCCAGGCCGATCTGCCCGTGCCCGTCCCAGCCGGTCGCGCCGATCATATTGGCGGCCAGCGAACCACCGGGATATTCGCGCATATCCTGGCGCTCGCTGCCGACCTCCGGGAACTTCAGGTTGATATCGGCGGCGATGCGCGGATCCACATTGCGCACCAGATAGGCGAACGGATCGTCACTGCGCAGTTTGGTCAGCAGGTCCTTCTCCGGCGCGGCATTACCCAGCTTCTCGTGAATGTATTTCGCGATGGCCTGCAGGCGATCATCCGGTTCGGGCTTCTTCGGATCCTTGTCATGCGCCTCGGCCAGATCCTTGCGCACCTTCACAGGCTGGAAGGTCAGCGCCTTGGCCGCGATGGTGAAGGCCAGCGAATTGCCGTAGCGATCGGTGATCGGACCGCGCTTGGCCGGATCCGGCAGCTTCACGGTGCGCTGACTGGCCGCCTGCGCCGACAGCATGGGCGCGGAAAAGCTTTGGATCCAGAGCAATTGGCCCGCGGTCACCAGCAGGGCCAGCAGCATGAGCACCCGGCCCACCCCGAACCGGAACCGCGTCGAGCCGTCCATACCCGCGGCGGTGCGCGGTCTGGCGCTGCGCCCCGGCCCGGAACCCGCACGGCCGGAGCCGGATCGGCTGCGTGCGGCGGCCGCCCGTCCCCGGCCGGAATCACGGCCACCGCGCACCGCGCGGGAAGAACTCATCGAGGCGTTCCATTCGGCGCGGCCTGCAGCGCCGGGGACTGCGGCGCCGGATTCTGCGGCGCGGTAGCCGGATTGGGCGCGGTGGTCGGCGGTGTCGTGGTCACCGGCACCGGACGCTCACCCTGGGTCTGTTGCACCGCGCGCGGCGCGGTCGGGGGCGGCGCCGAGGGCGTGGTGTTCAACGGCGGCACCGGACCGCCCTGCGCGGGCTTGGGATCGCCGATCACGATGACCTGACCGTCCGGGCCCACCACCAGGCGGGCCGGATCCTTGGCCGGGATCATGCCGAGTTCGGCTGCGCGCTGGGCCAATTCGGGCGCCGAATCGGCGGCCTCCACCTCACGCTGCAATGCCGCCTTCTCATCGGAGAGTTGCTCGTTGCCGCGCCGGGCATCGCCCAGGTGATAGCTGTCCTCGGTGGCGCGGGTGGTGAGCAGCAGCGTCAGCGCCAGCCCGCAGCCCAGCAGCGCGATGATGGTGGCCACGAACGACATGCGGCCGCGCGGGGCGTCCGCACCGCCCATGCGCCGCAGCACCGGGGGCAGTTCGGCGCGCTCGCGACTCTTACGACGGGCATAGGCGCGTTGTGCCGCACCGGATTTCACGGGTTCGGCGGCCTGTGCCCGGCGCGCCCCCCGCACGGTGCTCTGCGTCTTGATCGTCATAGGGCGGCCCCGTTCCACGACGGGCGCGCGTGCCACCTCCGAGTCCGGTATTCCCGGACGGGCGTTGCCCGCCACTCCCCGGCCGTGTCCGCTCGCCGATTCCGCACTTGCCCGCTCATTGCGCAACCTCCCCTGCGATCCGTTCCGCCGCCCGCATGCGCACCGGGGCGGCCCGCGGATTGTCTTCGATCTCCTGCTCGGTGGCTTTTTCCGCGCCCCGGGTCAGCAGCTTGAATTCCGGTCCCATACCGGGCAATTCGACCGGCAGATCGATGGGGGTGCGCGAGGCCGTGCGCTTGGCAAGCTCCGCCTTGACCACCCGATCCTCGAGGGACTGGTAGCTCATGAACACGATCCGGCCGCCGGGCGCGAGCGCGTCCAGCGCGGCGGGCACCGCGGCTTCGAGGGATTCCAGCTCGCGATTCACCTCGACGCGCAGCGCCTGGAAGGTCCGCTTGGCCGGATGACCACCGGTGCGGCGGGCCGCGGCCGGAATGGTGGCGTACAGCACCTCCACCAGCTGCGCGCTGGTGGTGAACGGGGTTTTCTGCCTGCGGCGCAACACTTCCGAGGCGATCTTGCCCGCGAAGCGTTCCTCACCGTAGACCTTCAGCACCCGGGCCAGATCACCGTGACCGTAGGTATTGAGCACATCGGCCGCGGTCGGCCCGGTGCTGGAGTCCATCCGCATATCCAGCGGAGCGTCGATCGAATAGGCGAAACCGCGATCGGCCTCGTCCAACTGCATGGAGGACACGCCGAGATCCATCAGAATCGCGCGCACCGAACCGGTACGCGGCAGCCCGGCCTCTTCGAGGGCGTCGGCGATACCGTCATACCTGGTGTGCACCAGCGTGATTCGGTCCTGGAACGGGCTTAGTCGCTCCCCCGCCAGTTTCAGCGCCTCGGTATCTCTGTCGAGCCCGACCAGGCGGATATTGGGGTAGGTACGCAGGAAGTGTTCGGCATGACCACCGAGGCCCAGCGTGCAGTCCACATAGACGGCGCCATCGAGACCCAAAGCGGGACCGAGGATTTCGTCGGCACGATCGAGGAGAACCGGGACATGGCGGGGGCCGTCATTGCCTGGGTGCACCTTCGACCTCCCGGACCTCACATTCGTCGCACGGCCGCTGACGGGTCGCTTGCGATTCGGACTAAGCACTGAATCGATGGCCAATGCCCCAGGGTCTCTGACCGAAGCGCGGCACCTGGCGTTGGGGAAGTACGTCAGGGTCCACGTCGGGCAGAGGCCGCAGGGCACTCGCCTCGCTGTGGGCTAGAAAATTCCGCCCAGCGACTCGTCTCTGGCCTGCGAGTAATCCTCCTCATGCTCGGCGAGGTAGCTCTCCCACGCCGTCTTGTCCCAAATTTCGAGGAAGTCGACCGAGCCGATCACCACGCAATCCTTCGAGAGGTTCGCGTAGCGACGATGCTCAGCCGACAACATGATGCGTCCCTGGGCGTCCGGACGCTGTTCATCCGAGGAGGCAGCCAGGTTACGGACGAACGCGCGAGCCTGCGGATTGCTTCGGGACGCGGCGGCGGCTCGCCGCGCGAGCGCGGTGAACTCTTCCTTCGGATACACGGCAAGGCTGTGGTCTTGACCCTTCGTGACCATCAACCCTCCCGCCAAATCGTCCCGAAACTTCGCAGGCAACGTGAGTCGCCCTTTGTCGTCCAGTCGAGGGGTATAGGTACCGAGGAACAAGTCCCAGCACCTCCTACCGGATCACCCTCTCGACTGTTCGGCCTCCTGTAGTGCGCGCTCCACATTACCCCACTTTCCCCCACTTTCAATCGAAAGCGGCGGTGATCTCAGTCCCCGCTTGGCGAACTTCGCAGGTCACACCAGCTATCACACGGGTGGGGAACTTTCCCCGCAGTTCCCCCGACACGCGCGGCACGCGGCGGGCAGGACCCGACAACAGTCAGCAAACCCGCAGATAGCGCGCATTTCCGGCGGATGTGGGTGAGCGTGGGGGAACCCCGTGGGGGGAGGTGGGGAAGGCCGGGAGGGCATCGACACGCCGCTCGACTTCCACAAGAAACGCCGTGGCGCCACACCTCAAATCGGTGTGGCGCCACGGCGTGTCGCTCTTGTTTCAGTTAGCCGAACAGCCGCCCCCTATAAGAGGGAGCGGACCGATCAGTTGTCCTGCTCGAACCGGCGGCGGAACCGGTCCTCCATACGAGATGAGAACCCGCCCGACTTCTTCGCCCGGCCCTGGCCGCCGCCAGGACCGCTACCCGAGGCGGGATGACCATCGCTGCCGCGGCCACCCTGGGACTTCATCCCAGGGCCACCGGTCAGCAACAGCACTCCCGCGCCGAACATGACGATGAATCCGATCAAACTGATGATCGGGAAGTCGCCCAGCTTGATGGGCGCGGCGATGCCTGCCACGAGCAGGAACAGACCAAGGACGAACAAAGCCGCCGACTGAAGTCTGCGCCGGCCGGTGGCGGATCGTAAGCGTCCGCCCCGAACCGTCGAGGCGAACTTGGGGTCCTCAGCGTAGAGCGCGCTCTCGATTTGTTCGAGCATGCGCTGCTCGTGCTCGGAGAGTGGCACGGTACCTCCCCCGGCACTAGGTGGTGGCGGTCGCCTCCGGGTAAGCGACAGATAGCCGGCGTTGGCGGCTGTCTGCCACCAATAATACGAGTTCGATCAGGTACCTACCACCTACTCGCCGATAGTCATGCCAGCATTCCGGCAACCCAGCCCGTTCCGGGACCCAATCGTGATGCCTGGGCCAGCAGATCTTCCACGTCATGCAGGAATGCGCCTACCCGCGAAGAGAACTCGTCGGCGCGCCGATCATCGACCGGACGGGGCAGACCGGCCTCCAGAGCGGCCCTGGTTTCGGACTGCGCGCTGAAGTAATCCGCCCACATGACGAATTCCGGTGCGGCGGCCTGCATCATGACCCAGGCATTGCGCGAACGCGCCCGGGGCGCGCGATCCGCGCCCGTCAGCGCCAGCACCGCGCCCGCCCCGCGCAATGCCGCCAGATAGGCCGTTCGGAAGCGCTCGGCCGGATCGGACTCCCCCGCGGCCTGCATCAACAGGCCGTCGGCGCGCCGGAGCAGTTCACCGGCGCGGCCGGGATGGGCCGGACGTTGGTTTCTACCGGACATCGGGTACCTCCCCACTCGCATACCCCGATTCCACGGGACCCCCTCAGGGCGAGAAGAGCCTCCAGAAAGATCGAACAGGTATTCGAAGGTTTCAATTGAGTCTGACTCTAAAGACACCCACCGACAAGTTCCGGCGCTCGACCACGCGGCAACGCCAGGCGAGAACGGCGCTATCGTCGGACCATCCGTCCGCGCCAACGAGAGCTGCGCCTGCCCGATGACCGCCGTCACCCCCAACACCACACCCGCACCCGTCGTCGTCGATCTGTCGGCGGCGACCATGCGCGTCCGGCTGCATGACGCCCTCTCGGTATACGTCGCGGCGATGGACTACCCGCGCGGCACCGAACATCAGCGCGCGCCCATGTGGACCGAGCACACCACCCGGCCCGGCTGGCAGGCCGTGGCGGCGGTGCTACCCGATGACGACGGGCGCCTGGACCTGCGCACCGCGCCGATCGTGGCCATCGCCTACGGGTATCACGGTGCGGCGCACCAGTGGTGGCATCAGCAGGTGTACAGCGGGATGCGGCGCACCGGCTGGCCGGAACACGCTGCGCGCGAACTGCTTTCGAATTACTTCGAATTGACCGAACTGCATGTGCATCCGGCCGCGCAGGGGCGCGGCATCGGGGAGATATTGCTCACTCGGCTGCTGCAGAACCGGCCCGAGCGCATGGTGCTGCTGTCCACCCCCGAGGTGGACGCCGAGGCCAATCGGGCTTGGAAGCTCTATCGCCGACAGGGATTCGGAGACGTTGTCAGACATTTCATCTTCTCGGGCGATACGCGCAAGTTCGCGGTGCTCGGGCGGCGGTTGCCGCTGTGAGTGTGCTGATCATCGGGTCGGGGCACAACGCACTGGTCGCGGCCTGTTATCTGGCTCGGGACGGGCATCGAGTGGAGGTGCTCGAGCGGGATACCGTGATCGGCGGGGCGGTCTCGACCGTGGAGCGGTTTGCGGGGCATCAGGTGGATCGCGGGTCGTCGGCGCACATCATGATCCGCCATACCGGGATCATCGAGGAGCTGGAGCTCGCGAAATTCGGGCTGCGGTATATCGACTGTGATCCTTGGGCTTTCGCGCCCGCGCCGCCCGGGGTGGACGTGCCGCCGATCGTGTTCCACCGCGATGTGGAGGCGACCTGCGCGTCCATCGCCGCCGCGTGCGGGGCGCGCGATGCCGCCGCGTATCGAGAATTCGTCCGGGTGTGGGGACCGCGGACCGCGCGGGTCATGCGGAGTTTTTCCGGTGCGCCCACTCCGGGACGATTATTGAAGTCGTTCTGGGGGCTGGACGCGAAAGGCGGCGGGAGCGCGCTGTCGCGGGAGTTCCTACAGAGCGGAGACGCGCTGCTGGACAGTTATTTCGACGATGAGCGGCTCAAAGCGGCGCTGGCATGGTGGGGTGCGCAATCCGGGCCGCCCATGTCCGAGCCCGGCTCCGCGCCCATGGTCGGGTTCGCGGCGCTCATGCATACGCTGCCGCCCGGACGGGCGGTCGGCGGTAGTGGGGCCTTGACGACCGCGCTCGCGGCGCGATTGCGGGCCGATGGCGGGGTGATCAGTCCCGGGGATGCCGCGGTGTCGCTGGCACGGTCCGGGAAAGGCTGGCGGGTCGAGACCGCGAGCGGGCGAAACCTGTACGCGGACACCGTGATCGCGGGATCGCACATTCTCACCACGCTGAAGCTGTTGGAGCAGGGCGGTTTCGACGCGGACACCCTCGTCGACTGGCGACGCCGGATCCGGGTGGGCCCGGGCATCGGCATGGTGGTGCGCGCCGCCACCACCGCACTTCCCGAGTACCCCGGCGCGAAAACCGGCGAATCCGCCCACGGCCTGCAACTTCTGGTGACCGACCGCCGCCACCTGCGTCGCGCCCACGGTGCCGCGCTCGCCGGTGATCTCCCACCGCGACCGGTCGTTCTCGCCATGAGTTTCAGCGCCCTCGACCCGAGCATCGCCCCCGCGGGCGAACATCAACTTTCGCTGTGGGCGCAATGGCACCCCTACGAACTGGCCGACGGCACCTCCTGGAGCGAGCACGCCGACCGCGAAGGCGACCGCATCATCGCCGAAGTAGACGCGCACGCACCGGGTTTCGCCGCCACCGTCCGCGACCGCTTCGTCCAGACCCCCGCCGACCTGGAACGCGAAATGGGCCTGCTCGGCGGCAATGTCATGCACGTCGAAATGTCCCTCGACCAGATGTTCATGTGGCGACCGCTCCCCGAGCTCTCACACCACAAAGTCCCTGGCGCGCCGGGCCTGTACCTCACCGGCGCGTCCACCCACCCCGGCGGCGGAGTGTCCGGCGCGAGCGGCCGCAGCGTCGCCCGCGTGGTTCGGCGCGACCTGCGGCCCGCCCGGCTGCGTCTGCCCCGCCGATGAGCGGCGACCTATCCCCGACCAGGACCGAACCGGCCCGGCTCGACGGCCGAAGGTCGATCTCAACGAGCGATCCCGCACCACTACAGCGGAACTCGGTGAACCGGGTGCGTGGACTTCGGGGGGCGGTGCGCTCCGGGGCGCGATACGGACGAATGCTCGTGCGGGGTGGGGTGAGTCGCACGGTTGTGGTGGCGGCTGTGCCCGCGGTGTTGCTGGTGCTGGTGCAGATCGCTTATCCGCTGACGGACGGGGTGGCTCGGGATCGGGTGACCGTTGCGGTGGTCGGGTTGTCGGCGGTGACGGCGCTGGTGCATGCGGGGTTGACGCGCGGGGTGCGGTGGGCTGTCGGATTTTTGGTGATCGTGTCGGGGATCGGGCTGGTGGCGGAGGTGGTGGGGACGGCTACGGGGGTGCCGTTCGGGGCGTACGAGTACGCGGTGGGGCGATTGGGGCCGGAGGTCGCGGGGGTGCCGCTGGTGGTGCCGCTGGCGTGGACCGGGGGGATCTATCCGGTGTGGATTGTGGCGGGGTTGCTGAGTTCGGCTGTGGGCGAGTGGGTTTCGCGCACGATGCCACGAGTTCGGCTGGCGGTGCCGCGGGTTTGGCTGACGATGCTCGGTGCGGTGGGGTGGGATCTGTTTCTGGATCCGCAGATGGTGGCGGATGGGCAGTGGGAGTGGAAGGCCGGGGCGGTGGGGTTGCCGGGGTTGGGGCAGATTCCGTTGACGAATTATCTGGGGTGGCTGGCGGTGGCGGCGGTGATGGCCGGGCTGCTGGAGTTGTGGGATCGGACCGCGATCGACAGCGGTGCCGCGCGGGTGGTGCCGGTGGCGGTTTTCCTGTGGACCTGGCTGGGGTCGGCGCTGGCGCACGCGGTGTTCCTGGGATTGCCGGTGTCGGCGATATACGGGTTCGCGGGGCTCGGGGTGCTGGGGATTCCGCTGGTTCGGGGGCTGATGGCCCGTCGAATCACACTGCGGCCCCTGGGCCATGGCACGATGTGAGCCGTGCCGAGTCCGATCACCTCCACAGCAGACGACCCGCTCGAATCCGCGACGCCGGAACCGGAGACTCGGCGAACGCGCCGATGGATGCGGATATCGGCCGTCATGCTGTTCGCGGCGCTCGCGGTCATGCTCACCGGATGCCTGCGTGTACAGGTGTCGATGGGCGTGTCCTCCAATGACCGGGTATCCGGGCGCATCGTGGCCGCCGCGGTCCCGCAGAACGACAAGGACAAAGGGCCGCAGCTGAAAGCGCCCGACGCGCTGTCCAGCAAGGTGCGTGTCGACAGCTACTCGCAGGACGGGTACGTCGGCAGCCAGGTGTACTTCGACGATCTGACCTTCGGTGAGGTGCAGCAGCTGGGCTCGCTGTCCGATCAGACGCAGGGCATGTTCACGTTGCAGTTCAACCGCGTCGGCGATCTGGTCACCCTGACCGGGCGCGTGGATTTGAAGAGCCTGCCGCCGCACGGTTCGGATGTGCAGTTCACCGTGGCGTTCCCGGCGCGCGTGGCCACCACCAACGGCACCCGCGAGGGTGATTCGGTGGTGACGTGGAAGCTGCCCGCGGGCGATGTGTCCACGCTGCGCGCCGAAGTCGGCTATTCCGACCCGAATACGCGCTCGTTCGCCGGTTGGGCCGGCATCGTCGGCGGCATCACCCTCGCGGTGGCCGCGGTGGTCGCGGTGCTGGCGTACATGACCCGGAATCCCGATCCGCCGAAGTACGTGCGCGCCGCGCGCTGGCTGCGCACCAAGCGCGATACGCGGGTGTGAACGCCCACCGCACCTGGGAATTCGCGGTGCGGGCCGGAACGGTACTCGCCGTCATGAGCGCGGGCACCGCACTGGTGAACCGAATCACGCTGCGGCAGTTGCGGGATGGGGATGTCGAGGTGACCGAACCGGTCACGGTGTGCGTCCCCGCCCGCGATGAGGCCGACCGCCTGCCCGCACTCATCGCCGATTTGCGTGCACAGCAGGGGATTCCGCTGTTGCGGGTGCTCATCCTGGACGACGATTCCAGCGACGACACCTACCGTGTAGCGCTCGACGCCATCGGCGGGGACGATCGATTCACCCTGCTGCGCAACGATATTCCACCCGCAGCCGGTTGGACCGGCAAGAACGCGGCGTGTGCGCGACTGGCCGCCCACGCGAACGAACTCGACCGGGTGGCCGAAGTCCTGATCTTCCTCGACGCCGATGTGCGACTGACCCCCGGTGCGCTCGCGGCGGCTGTCCACGAATTGCGCCGCACCGGAGCGGGTTCGGTCTGCCCATGGCCCGCACAGCAGGCCGAGACAGTGGCCGAACGACTGGTACAGCCCCTGCTGGCCTGGTCCTGGGCATCGACACTCCCTGTCGCACTGGGTAATGCGACGCTGTTCCCCTCGATGGCGGTGGCGTGCGGCCAATTTCTGGTCTTCGACGCAGCCGCATACCGCGCGATCGGCGGCCACGCCTCGGTAGCCGACCGAATCACCGAAGACCTCGCCATCGCACGCGAACTTCGCCGCAATGGCCACCGCACCGCCCTGGTAGCGGGCGGCGGCATTGCCGCCACCCGGATGTACCGGAGCGCAAGGGAACTCGACGAGGGCTACCGCCGCTGGCTGTGGACGGCCTACGGCGGAATCGCAGGCAGCGCCGCCGTCGGCGGCTACGCCGCACTCGCCTACTGGCTGCCACCGCTGGCCGCTGCGGTGGGACACGGGAGCGTGCGCCGAGTCGGATTGCTGGGCTATGCGGCCGCCGTGCTCGGAAGACTGGCGGCCCGATCAGCGGAACGTGGCGGACACTTCGGTCAAAAATCGCTGGAGCGTGGACAGGGCCACGAGCGGGCACGAATGCACCGATCAGGTCCGGGCATCACCGGCGCGGACGTCGTTTCGGCGGTGGCGCATCCGATTTCGGTGGCAGCCTATCTGGCCCTGTCGATTCGGTCGCACCGGGCGCGGCGGCACGGGACGTTGGCGTGGAAGGGCCGACTGCTCGGCGACAATCGGTGAGGCACCGGAATTCCGACGGTAGCGGTTGCGATCGGCCCGGGCCGAATAGTCCCGGGCAACAACCGGTTACGGCCCACGCGAGGCAGCGAGACGAGGTGGTCCTACGGGACCGGGGTGATGCCGATGGTGGGGAGGAAGAAGCAGGAGCGGCCCGCGTTGTTGACCACGCCGAACATGGTGGCCAGGACGGTGCCGGAGCCGGTGTCGACGGGGACGGCGCGGACGCCGCCGACCGGGAGGGCGCTGAGGAAGAAGTCGTGGACGGCCTGTTCGACCATGGGGCGCAGTTCGCCGGGGATTTGGGGCGGGAGCATGCCGTTGAGAACGTGCGAGAGCGAGCCCATGGGCGCGAAACCGCTTTTGCCCGTGGTGAGATTGAGCCAGACGACCTGCATGCCCGAGGTGTCCGCGCCATCGGGGCTCATACCGTAGGGGACGAACGCGAACATGGCCTGGCCGGCCTTCACGGCCGAAAGGTCAAGGCCGGGAACCGAAACGGCGTATTTGGGCCAGGGGCCGGGGATGGTGCCCGCGACGGCGGGGGCCATACCGAGCGTCGTGCCGTTCAGGCAGAAGGGGGCGGCGGTCGGGTAGAGGAACGGTTGCACGCCCAATTGCTGTAGACCGTCCAGGGTTTCGCCGTACGCGGCGAACCAGTCCGATGGGGCGGCGGTCTGGGTGGCGCGCGCGATGGCGCTCACCGCGGCGGCGGTATCGCGCGGACTCAGACCGTGTGCCATGGCGGCCGCCGCGCCTCGGGCGAGCGCGGCACCGAGACCCTCGCCGCTGTCACCGGCGGTCCCGGCCGTCACATCGCCCGGTCCGTTCGGTTGAGCCGCGCCGCCACGCATCGGATTCGCGCCGCCGTTCGCCGTCGCCGTACCGCCGTCGGTGGCCGATGGGGATGAGCCGGGGTTGGTTGGCTCGGCGGTTGCCGGTCCGGCGGCGGCCAGGACGGCGCAGGCGGTCAGGGCGCCTGCTATGCGGACGAGATTGCGTGACACGGGCATAGCGGGCTCCTCAACTTCGCGGTCGAGGGTGGACGCTACTCGGCTGATCGGTGCATATCCGACATTTCGCCCGGCATGCCGGGCGAGAGTCAGGCGTGCACGGGCGCGGAGGTGACGGTATAACCGAGGTTCGCCAGGACTTCGCTGGTGGCCTTGGCGAAGTTCAGGGTGATGAAATGCAGGCAGGGCGCGCCCTCGTCGATGAGGCGCTGCGCCATTTCGGTGGCGATCTCGATACCGGCGGCGCGCACGGCCGCACGGTTCTCCTCCGGCCCGTCGCCCGCGGCTTTGCGGAGGCGCTCGAGAACCCCGGCGGGAAGTTCGCGGCCGGAGAGCTCGACCGCGCGCTCCACCGTGCGCAACGAGGTGATCGGCATGAGCTCGGGGATGATCGGCTTATCCCCTTCGGCCGGATCGAGTTTCGCGACGCGGTCGCGCAGCCGGAAGTAGTGCTCCGGATCGAAGAACATCTGGGTGATCGAATATTCCGCGCCCGCACGAAGTTTCGCGATCAGATGCCCGGTGTCCTGATCCAGGTCGGTGGAACGCGGATGCCCCTGCGGGAACGAGGCGACGCCCACGTGGAAGTCGCCGAGATCGCGCACCATGCGCACCAGTTCCTCGGCGTACTCCACGCCCTCGGGGTGTTTGACCCACTCCCCCAGCGGATCACCCGGCGGATCGCCGCGCAGCACCAGCAGATTCCGGATACCCGAATCCGCGTACGCCCCGACGATCGAACGTAGTTCGCCGACACTGTGATCCACGGCGGTCAGATGCGCGACCGTCAGCAGCGTGGTCTCGCGCGCCAGCTGACCGGTGACCCGAATGGTGCGATCGCGGGTCGACCCGCCCGCACCGTAGGTCATGGACACGAACGCCGGATGCAGGCGCTCGAACTCCCGCGCCGCCCGCCACAGGCGCGCCTCACCGGCCGCGTCGCGCGGCGGATTGAACTCGACAGAGAACGGCACCGACCCGTCCGGGCGCGGCCCGAGCTGCTGGATCACCGAGCGAGTTCCGGACCCTTGCGGTGTGCGGGAAACTCGGCCAGGGGTCGAATATCCCCGTACATTGTCGAAACTCACGGCCCCAGTTTAAGGGCATTCGACCCGATGGCCCGCCGAGACCCGGCCTCACACGCTGCGAGAACACCTATTTCCCGCACCGAAGCGGACAATACGACCAGCCCAAAGCCCCCGCCCCCGCACCGAAGCGACCCACACCACATTTCACCTCGGCGGCATTCGCCGCCCGGCCGACCACACCCCGCAAGTGACTCCGTGACCGCACTCCCCGCGGACCCGCACCCACTCGGATACCGCGAATCGTCACGGCACTCAAGTCGAATCGCGGGAGCCGCCGACCGGTCGCGGCGCGGGTGGTTCGGAGCACCTGACCGGTTGGGTCGGGGTGGCGGGTGGCTCGGTAGAGTCGGGGCGAATCCCCGCGCGGGCCACTGCGGTCTCGCGGCGTCGGCGGTTCGGCGACTTCTCAGGTGAGTTCGAGCGCTCGCGCGCGACTCCGGAATCGTCGCCGGATGCCGGGCGGGGACGTGTACGCGTCGCGCCGAGGGTGCGGCCCCACCACAGGAGGATCCTCTGTCCGCCGGACCCGGTACCCCGACACGTCAGCCGGTCGGCGCGGGATCGCTCGTCGCCGCCGTGGAGGAACGACTCGCGCATTTCTTCGTCACGCGGCAGGAGACCATCGCACCGCTGGGACCGGTCGTGGCCGACGCCGCGCGGGCGCTGGAGGATTTCGTACTGCGGGGCGGCAAGCGCACCCGGCCCGCGTTCGCGTGGACCGGATGGCTGGGCGCCGGGCGCGATGCCGCCGACCCGCAGGCCGATGCGGTGCTGACCGCCTGTGCCGCACTGGAATTGGTGCAGGCCGCGGCGCTCATCCACGATGACATCATCGATTCCTCGCGTACCCGGCGCGGATTCCCCACGGTGCATGTGGATTACGAGACCCGGCATCTGAGCGGCGCGTGGGCGGGCGATTCCGCGCACTACGGCGCGAGCATCGCGGTGCTCATCGGCGATCTGGCGCTGGCCTGGGCCGATGACATGACCCGCAGCGCCGGACTGGACGCGGACGCCGAGCATCGATTCGCGCCGGTGTGGTCGGCCATGCGCACCGAGGTGCTCAGCGGACAGATCCTGGATATTCACGGCGAGGCGGGCGGGGATGAATCCGTCGAGGCCGCACTGCTGATCAACCGGTTCAAGACCGCCGCGTACACCATCGAGCGACCGCTGCACCTGGGCGCGGCGCTGGCGGGCGCGGATGACGAATTGATCGCCGCCTACCGGGAATTCGGCACCGATATCGGTATCGCCTTCCAGCTGCGGGACGATCTGCTCGGTGTCTTCGGCGATCCGGCCGTGACCGGTAAGCCGTCCGGCGACGATCTGCGCGAGGGCAAGCGCACCGTGCTCATCGCGGAGGCATTGAGCCGCGCCGATGTCACCGCACCCGCCTCGGCCGCGCTGCTGCGCCGCAGCCTCGGCACCGATGTCACCCCCGAGCAGGTCGCCGAATTGCGCGGCATACTCACCGATCTCGGCGCGGTGGACGCGGTCGAGGCGCGCATCACCGATCTCACCGACCGGGCGCTGACGGCTTTGGACGCGAGCACCGCGACGGCGGATGCCAAACGGCAGTTGCGGTCCATGGCGCTGGCCGCCACGGCACGGGCTTACTGACACCCGTCATCCCGGCGTGCTTTTGGCCGGGATCTCCACTAGCAGAGGTGGATTCCGGCCAAAAGCGTGCCGGAATGACGAGGAGGCCCGACAGGGACCGGGATGAAATACCGACGAGGAAGCAGTGCTGGGATGAAAACTGTTGCGGGGCCCACTGATCGGGTTGTCGTGGTGGGCGCGGGGCTGTCCGGGCTGGCGGCGGCACTGCATCTGGTGGGCGCGGGGCGGCAGGTGACCGTGCTGGAGCGGGCCGATCATCCGGGCGGGCGGGTCGGGTTGTATCGCGGGGACGATTATGAGATCGATTCCGGGGCAACCATTTTGACCGTTCCGGGTTTGCTCGACGAGGCGCTGGCGGCGGTCGGGCGGACGCGGGAGTCGGTGGGGCTGCGGATCATCGATCTCGCCCCGGCGTATCAGGCCAGGTTCGCGGACGGGACCAGCGTGGGGGTGTATTCGGATCCGGACGAGATGACCGCCGAGGTCACCCGGGTGCGCGATGCCGCTGCGGGACAACGGTATCGGCGGCTGCGCGACTGGTTGCGGCGGGTGTACGAGTCCGAGTTCGGGCATTTCATGGACACCAACTTCGATTCCCCGCTCGATATGGTGCGCTACCCCGACAAGCGCGGCGCGCTGTTGAAGCTGGTGCGGCTCGGCGCTTTCGGACGCCTCGGGCCGCGCGTGCGCAAGCTCATGGGCGATGAACAGCTGGCCCGACTGTTCAGTTTTCAGGCACTGTTCGCGGGCACCGCGCCGAATCAGGCGCTCGCGGTGTACGGCGCGATTCCCTATATGGATACCTGCCTGGGCGTGTCGTATCCCGAAGGCGGTATGCGCGCCATCGCCGACGCACTCGCCCGGGCGTTCACCGAGGCGGGCGGCATCCTCGAATTGAATACCGAGGCCGCCGGCATCGATTACTCCGGCCGCCGGGCCACGGCCGTGCGCATCGCCGACGGCCGCACCGTGCCCTGCGACGCGGTGGTGCTCACCGCCGATATCGGCTCGCTGCCCGCTTTCGGCCTGCGCCGCCGTCGTGGGCTGCGTGCCTCCCCGTCCGCGGTGGTCGCGCACGGCACCATTCCCGCCGATATCGCCGCCGCCTGGCCGATTCAGGCGCATCACACCATCGATTTCGGCGCGGAATGGGACCGCACCTTCACCGAGATCGCCGCCCGCACCGGCCGGGGCAAGCTGATGAGCGATCCGTCGCTGCTGCTCACCCGCCCGGCGCTCACCGATCCGGCGCTGTACATCGAACGGCCCGAACCGCGAATCGACGCGGCCGGGCACCTGTCCGACACCACCCGATACGAACCGCTGTCGCTGCTGGCCCCCTGCCCCAATCTCGATGCCGCACCTCTGGATTGGGATCAGCTGGCCCCCTACTACCTGCGCGAACTACTGCAAACCCTGGAAGAGCGCGGTTATCAAGGCATTTCGCGGCACTTCCGAATCGATATCGTCGACACCCCGCAGACCTGGAAGAACAGGGGCATGCTCGCGGGCACCCCGTTCTCGGCCGCACACCTGTTCCGCCAGACCGGCCCGTTCCGGACCCGGAACCTGGTTCCCGGCCGCGACAATGTCGTTCTCGCAGGCTCGGGCACTGTTCCGGGCGTCGGCGTGCCGACCGTGCTGCTGTCCGGAAAACTCGCCGCGACCCGCATCACAGGTGATCTACGACATGCCCGGGCCGGAACCTCCCCTGCCGGGGCGGTGGCCGCGCCGCACAAGCACTAGACTGACCGCGTCCTGAACCAGCGCGGCGGGCGCCGCCGACCTTTCCGGGGGGAACGACCACCGATGCCGACCCCCGATATGGACCTCACCATCACCACTCTCGAACCGCAGTCCCGCGTCACCGCGAACACCGAGCCACATCGCTGGGTGCGCAACTGGGCCGATTTCGTGCGCAGTCCCGAAGGTAAAGCCGCACTGCTCGGCTTCTTCGGCGCGGTCATGATCACCTTCGGCGGGTTCGGGGCGGGCAGTGTGCGCCGCAACGATCCGCTGCTCGAGGCCGCGCACCTGTCGTGGCTGCGCTTCGGGCACGGGTACGCGCTCTCGACGGTGTTCGTGTGGATCGGTGTGCTGGCCATGATCACCGCGTGGGTGCGGCTGGGTCGCGCGACGCTCGGCACGGTCCCCAACGCCAAGGTGACGCTGAACGAATTGCGCGCCATCGTCGGCATCTGGATCTTCCCGCTGCTGTTCGCGGTGCCCATGTTCTCCCGGGACGCCTACTCGTATCTGGCGCAGGGTGCGCTGCTGCGCGACGGCTTCAACCCGTACCAGGTCGGCCCGGTGGTGAATCCCGGTGTGCTGCTGGACAATGTGAGCCCGGTCTGGACCACCACCACCGCCCCGTACGGTCCGATCTTCCTGCTGCTGGCGCGCGGCATCACCTCCATCACCGGCGATAACGTGGTGGCGGGGACGATCGCGCTGCGCCTGGTCATGCTGCCCGGCTTGGCGCTGATGATGTGGGCGGTACCGCATCTCACCAAACACCTCGGCGGTAAGCCGACCACCGCGCTGTGGCTGGCGGTGCTCAATCCGCTGGTGCTGATCCATCTCATCGGCGGCGTGCACAATGAAATGCTCATGGTCGGGCTGATGGCGGCGGGTATCGCGCTGGTGCTCGAACATCATCATGTCGCCGGAATCGTGGTCGTCGCGGTCGGTGTCGGTGTGAAGGCCACCGCCGGTATCGCGCTGCCATTCCTGGTGTGGATCTGGATGATTCACGAACGCGAGCGCCGTGCCGCGCAGGGTGAGGGTGAGCTGCCGCATCCCGCGATGATGTTCGCCAAGATCGCCGGATTGGGTGTGGCGGTCTTCGGGCTGGTCTTCGCCGCCGCGTCGGCGCTGGCCGATGTGGGCATCGGCTGGCTGACCGCGCTGTCCGGTTCGAAGAAGATCATCAACTGGCTGTCGCTGCCGACCATCATGGCGCATATGACCACCTGGGTGACGCCGCTGCGAATGGAATCGGTGCTGTCGGTGACCCGATTCCTGTGCGCCGTCGCGCTTGTCGTGATTCTGGTGTGGGCGTGGTGGCGGTTCCGGCATACCGAGCGGGAAGCGGTCTTCGGTATCACCGTGGCGTTCGTGGCCATCGTGATCCTGTCCCCCGCCGCACTGCCCTGGTACTACTCGTGGCCGCTGGCGCTGGCCGCCGGATTCGCGTTGTCCACCACCACACTTCAGGTGCTGGTCGGCCTGTGTACGTGGTTGATGCTGGTCTTCCAGCCGGACGGATCCATCGGGCTGTACAGCTTCTGGCATGTCGCACTGGCCACCTTCGCGGCCGTGGTGGCGGCGCTTTCGCTGCGCACCATCGACCCGCTCAAGCTCAGCGCGCATTCGCATGTCCATCCCCCGGCGAGCGTGAGCGCGCCACCCAGCGCGGCATGAGCTCGGCCGAACTCGAACTCGCATACCGGGATTGCCGCCGCATCGCGGCCGAACACGGGCGCACGTATTTCCTCGCGACCCGGCTGCTGGAGCCGGAGCGAAGACCGGCCGTGCACGCGCTGTACGCCTTCGCGCGCATGGTCGATGACATCGTCGACGACAGCACCGCCGCGACGCGCGCGGAACACTCTGCGGCGCAACTGGATCGGATCGAACACGAGCTACGCGGGCGATTGGCGCACGCCCCGGGAGCCGGTGGCGCGGACCGCATCCTGCTCGCCGTCTCCGACACCATCGTGCGCTATGACATTGCGCCCGAACACTTCTGGGTGTTCCTGGACTCCATGCGCATGGACATCCCCGGTGGCCCGCAGTACCGCGACCGCTACCCCACCATGGACGCCCTGCGCGAATACATGCGTGGCTCCGCCGCCGCCATCGGCCTGCAACTGCTCCCGGTGCTGGGCACCGTGGTCCCCATCGCCGAGGCCGAACCCGCCGCGGCCGCACTCGGCGAAGCCTTCCAGCTCACCAATTTCCTGCGTGATATCGCCGAGGACCTGAACCGCGGCCGCATCTACCTGCCCGCCGACGAACTGGCGGCCTTCGGCGTAGACGAAGAACTGCTGAAGCATTGCAACGACACCGGCCGCAGCGACCCCCGAGTCCGCCGAGCTCTCGCCCACCTCATCGCCGTGAACCGGGGCATCTACCGTCGCGCCACCCCCGGAATCGACCTGCTCACGCCCCGCGTGCGCCCCGCCATCCGCACCGCCGCCACCCTGTACGCCGCCATCCTCGACGAAATCGAACGCTCCGACTACGCCGTCTTCACCCGCCGCGCCACGGTCCCCCAACACCGCCGACTACGCGTCGCCGCAAGGGAATTCGCGTTCACGGCCGAGGTCCACCGGACCTGACGAAGCCGGGGATATCGAAACATCCCCGGCGCGATATCAGTAGTGACCACCGCACCCCGTCATCGGCCCCATCGGGCAGTCCAGGGGCGGAAGCTGAACACTCCCGGTGGCCAGGCCGAGCATATCGAGCCCGGCGCTCCCGGTGGGGCCCATGATGACCTGGGCCGTGCTCGGCGATACGGCGGGAGCGGCGGCACCGGCATCCTCCAGCGCTATTCCATCGCTCTGAACGGGAGCGGCAGTGGCGATAGCGGAACCGCCCGCCACCGCCCCGGCGAGGGCCGTCAACACGACGGCGGTACGGAGGGCGGGAAGCAGTGCACGCATGAAGCGGGTCCTTTGATCGGGCTGCAATTTCACCCGTGAGGTTTTCAGACCCGTATCCCGCTGTGACAGACAGCGTTTCCCCTGCCCCCGACGCCGGGGGCGGGTACTACCGGTAGCTCAGAACGGGTCGGCGGCCGCGCGGCGAATGACCTCGCGGGCCAGATCGCCGTGCAGGGCGTCGATGGGACGGCCCGGCAGGGACGGGTCCTCGGTGTAGATCCACTCGAGGATTTCCTCATTGGTGTATTTGCCGTCGCGCATGACGGTGATCAACCCGGTGAGATGCTTGGCGATTGCTCCGTGGGAGTCGAAGAACTCCTCGGGGACGGCGATAACGCCGTCGCGGCGAACCGCGATCAGCTGATGTTCGCGCAGCATCTGGTGTACGCGGGTGACCGACTCGCCGAGCAGCTCCGCCACGTCGGGCAGGGGAAGCACGGTGACCGATTCCGGCAGGACATCATTGCTGTAGGGGATGGCACTCACGGGGATAACGGTAGTCGGTCGCGTCGCGTCCGCCGCATCACACCCCGACCCGACTACCATCGGGTCACAGTCGCACCGGGCGGCACGGAAGTCGGAAGGGTTGCAGTTGATCGGCCAGATGCTGGAAGGGCGCTACCGCATCGACGCGCCGATTGCGCGCGGCGGTATGTCCATGGTGTTCCGGGGGGTGGACACCCGCCTGGACCGACCGGTCGCCATCAAGGTGATGGACCCCAAGTTCGCCGCCGACCCACAATTCCTCACCCGCTTCGAATTGGAGGCCCGCGCGGTCGCCAAGCTCAAGCATCCGGGCCTGGTCGCGGTCTACGACCAGGGCGTGGACGGAGATCATCCGTTCCTGATCATGGAACTCGTCGAGGGCGGCACGCTGCGCGAGTTGCTGCGCGAGCGCGGGCCGATGCCCCCGCACGCGGTGCGCGCGGTTGCCGAACCGGTGCTCGCGGCGATCGGCGTCGCGCACGCGGCGGGGCTGGTGCACCGCGATATCAAACCGGAGAACGTGCTCATCTCCGATTCCGGCGAAGTCAAGATCGCCGACTTCGGATTGGTGCGCGCGGTCGCGGCGGCGAATATCACCTCCGACAGCGTGATTCTGGGCACGGCGGCGTACCTGTCGCCCGAACAGGTCACCAGCGGCAGCGCCGATTCGCGCAGTGATGTGTACTCGGCGGGCATTCTCATCTTCGAAATGCTCACCGGGCGTACGCCGTTCACCGGCGACACCTCCATTTCGGTTGCGCTGCAACGGGTCGAGAAGGATGTGCCGAGTCCGAGCCGCCTGATCGGCGGGGTGCCACCGGAATTCGACGAGCTGGTCGCGCACGCCACCGCGCGCGAGCCGTCGCATCGGTTCAGCGATGCCACCGAGATGGCGCGCGAGCTACGCCGCATCGCCCGCGACCTGCAGCTACCGGACTACCGGGTGCCGTCGCCGACCGAATCGGCCGAACACCTCAGCGCCCGATACAAGGTCGCCACCCCGGCCGCGCCCGCACGGCAGCCGCACACCCCGGCTCCCGCCCGCAACGCGCCGTACGGGGCCGCCGATCTCACCACGCGCATCCCGGCCGATCCGCCGACGCAGCACATTCCGCCGCCGCATCAGCAGACCCGGGTCATGACGGCCGCGCGCGAGATTCCACCGGATTACGCGCCCTCGACCTCCCAGTACGACATGCGCGAACCCGAACGCGGCAGACGCTCGGACCTGATCGAGAATCGCGGCAAATCGCGGCGCACGGTCATCATCTGGCTCAGCATCGTGGTCGCGCTGGCCCTGCTTCTCGGTATCGGCGGCTGGTGGGTGGGGGTGGGCAGATACTCGGCGGTGCCGTCGATCGCCGGGCTCGACACCCAACGGGCGATCACCACGCTCACCGACGCGGGCTTCAAGACCGAGACCAGACAGAAGGCGTCGGACATCATTCCGACGGGCAATGTGGTCGGCACCGATCCGGCCGCCGGGACCAAGGTCACCAAGGGTTCGACGGTCGCGGTGCTGGTCTCCAGCGGTAAACCCAAGGTCCCGGACGTCAAGGCCGGACAGGATGTGAACGGCGTCAAACAGGCGATCAAGGACGCGGGGCTGACACCGGTCGATTCCGGCGAGATCGGCAGTACGGCCCCGAAAGGCTCACTCGCCAAGGTGGATCCGGCGCCCGGGACCGTACTTCCGGCGGGCGCGAACGTGAAGGTCTATCGCAGTAAGGGTTCCGCGCCGATCAAGCTGCCCGATGTGAGCGGTAAGACCGAGGACGAGGCCCGGGATGCGCTCACCAAGGCCGGAATCACGGTGCGGGACACCAGATCCGAGTTCAATACCAAGGTCAAGGGTGGACAGGTGATCGGTACCGATCCCGCCGCCGGGGCCACCGTCGAATCCGGTGACGGGGTCACCCTGATCATCAACAGCGCGGTGGACGTGCCGAGTGTGCTGGGTTCCAATGTCGCCGCCGCCCGGGTCAAACTCGAAGGGCTCGGATTGAAGGTCACGGTGCGCCAGCTGGCTTCCAATGAGAGTTCGATCGTCATCTCGCAGAGCAGTCTGGGCAATGTGGAGGCGGGCTCCACGATCACCCTCGTCGCAATCCCTTAGGCAGATAACGCTGAAAGCGATCGACCCCTGACGGACGAAACGCGGCCCGGTCCATTGGACCGGGCCGCATCTTATTTCGTTGTGGGCGTGAGCGGTTCGCTCAGCGCAGCATCTCCGCGACCAGGAAGGCCAGTTCGAGGGACTGCTGGGTGTTCAGGCGCGGATCGCACGCGGTCTCGTAGCGGTCCACCAGATCCAGATCCGAGATGTCCTGCGCGCCGCCGAGGCATTCGGTGACGTTCTCACCGGTGAGCTCGATGTGCAGGCCGCCCGGATGGGTGCCGAGCGCGTGGTGCACCTCGAAGAAGCCCTGCACCTCGTCGACGATGCGGTCGAAGTGGCGGGTCTTGTAGCCGTTCGAGGTCTCATGGGTGTTGCCGTGCATGGGATCGCACTGCCAGATCACCTGGTGGCCGGTGGCCTGCACCTTCTCGATGATCGCGGGCAGCACCTCGCGCACCTTCTGATTGCCCATGCGGGCGACCAGGGTCAGGCGGCCGGGCTCATTGTTGGGATCGAGGCGCTCGACGTATTCCACGGCCATTTCCGGCGTGGTGGTCGGGCCGATCTTGAGGCCGATCGGGTTGGCGAGCAGTTCGGCGAAGGCGATATGCGCGCCGTCGAGCTGACGGGTGCGCTCACCGATCCACAGGAAGTGCGCGGACAGGTCGTAGAGGGTCGGCTCACCGGTGGTGGGGTGCGCGCTCAGGCGCAGCATGGCGCGCTCGTAGTCCAGGACCAGCGCTTCGTGCGAGGCGTACAGGCGGGCCGAGGACAGGTTCGGGTCGTTGACGCGACAGGCCTTCATGAAGGCGAGCGCGCGATCGATCTCGGCGGCGAGGGCTTCGTAGCGGGCGCCGGCCGGGGACTGGGCGACGAATTCGCGGTTCCAGTCGTGCACCTTGTGCAGGTCGGCCATACCGGCGGAGGTGAGCGCGCGCACCAGGTTCATGGCGGCGGAGGCATTGGCGTAGGCGCGCACCAGGCGGGACGGATCATGCACGCGCACAGCGGGATCGGCGACCAGGGAGTTCACCATATCGCCGCGGTAGGAGGTCAGGCCGAGGGAATCGGTATCGGAGGAGCGCGGCTTGGCGTACTGGCCCGCGATGCGCGCGACCTTCACGACCGGCAGGCTCGCGCCGTAGGTGAGCACCACTGCCATCTGCAGCAGCGTGCGGATATTGCCGCGGATATGCGGTTCGGTGTTGTCCGCGAAGGTCTCCGCGCAGTCACCACCCTGCATGAGGAAGGCCTCACCGCGGGCCACCTCGGCCAGGCGCGCCTTGAGCTCCTCCACCTCGGCGGGCACGCAGATGGGCGGCACCGACTCCAGTACGGTGCGCATCTTGGCGGCCTGCTCGGGATCCCAGGACGGCTGCTGCAGTGCGGTGCGAGCCAGCGCGTCATCGAGTCGCCGGCGTAGCTCGGCGGGCAGCGGCGGAAGTTCCGGCAGGCGATCGATCGGTACGTCGACGGTCCAGTTCACGAGTTCAGAATACGGACCGCGACAAACCGCTCGGACTACACCCAGGGCTGGAATACCCAACACCGTATGAACCGATCTTGACGTAACCCCAGACCCGGCCGCCGCGATCCGGGAACCTAGGCTGGAGGGCCGGAGGATCTGCCCGGATCATCCCCAGTCCCCAGCGTCGAAGGCATAGGCCCCGGCCGCGAACCCGAGGAGAGACCGATCTCTCTGCGATATTTTTACGATTCGGAATTCATCGAGGATGGGACCACCATCGACCTCGTCTCCATCGCGGTGGTGTGCGAGGACGGCCGCGAGTATTACGCGGTCTCAACCGAATTCGACGCAGACAAGGCCGGGCCGTTCGTGCGCCGCAATGTGCTGCCCAAACTGCCGCCGCCCGCCTCACACCTGTGGCGCAGCCGCCAGAAGATCCGCGAGGACCTCTACAGGTTCTTCCTGCCCCGCCCCGGCGTCGAACCGGAGCTGTGGGCATGGGTCGGCGCATACGACCACGTCGCACTGTGCCAGCTCTGGGGTTCCATGGTCGACCTCCCCAACGCGCTCCCGCGCTTCACCAATGAGCTGCGCCAGCACTGGAACCAGCACGGCCAACCACCGCTGCCGCCCATCCCGAAAGACGCGCACGACGCACTCGCGGACGCCCGGCACAACCTGGCGAAGTTCGAGGCCATCGAAGCGTATCGCCGACAGGCATCGGACACCCGGCCCGTGCACTGAGGACCTGCCCGGCCCCCGCATCGGGGGCAAGGTAATCAAGGGCTGCGGCGACAGGCTGAAAGCTGAAAACGTCTCGAGGTGAATTGCTTTCCGAGTAGAGGACACACCTTGATGCGTGCACTTGTTCCCGCCCTGCGTTCCGCCGTCGTGCTGACGGCCCTTGTCGGAGCGGTGGCGGGCGGTTCCGCGATCGCCGCCGCCGATACTCCGACAGGGGTCGCCGCGCCGGTCGCCATCGAGCCGGTCGCCAATCCGTACGGCCCCAACACCGGTAGCGCGGCACTGGATTGGGGGACGATCTTCCTCGGCCTGCCCACCGGAAGCCTGCAACGGCCCTGTGTCCCGACCGGAAAGCCGTTCGGAAATTGCCAGCTGCTGGGCTGACACCGAGCGCACCGCCCCCGGCGTCGGGGGCAGGGGAAAAACGGTCTGTCACAGCGGGATCGGGGTCTGAAAAGGTCGCGGGTGAAATTGCAGCCCGATCAGAGGACCCGCTTCATGCGCGCTTTGTTTCCCGCTATCAGAACCGCCGTTGTCATGACGGCCCTTGCCGGAGCGGTGGCGGGCGGTTCCGCGATCGCCACCGCGACCGCACCCGATCCGGCGGACAGCGTTCAGCTCGTCGCGGCCGGTCCGGCTGACGCGCAGTTCGTGTACACGAGCGATACGGGCAGCGCGGTGCTCGACCTGCTGACCATGTTCTTCAATCTGCCCACGGGCAGCCTGCAGAAGCCGTGCCCGCCCGTGTTCGCGGACTCGTGCGCGATGCGGCCGCCGACCAGCGGTAGTTAGAAGTCGCACCCGGATATGGCTCGGGCCCCGAGAGTTGCTCTCGGGGCCCGTGTCTGGCTGAGGTGACTCAGCCCGCCATGGTCTGGGGGATGCGGTCCGCGTCGGGGCGGGTGCCCGAGGGGACGTTCTTCTTGAGGCTGGCGGCGTAGACGTCCACGTATTCCTGGTCGCCCATGCGCATCAGTTCGTACATGATCTCGTCGGTGACGGCACGCTCGACGAAACGGTTGCCGCCCATGCCCTCGTAGCGCGAGAAGTCGATGGGCTTACCGAATTTCACGGTGACCTTGCGCGGCCGCCAGCGGAACGGTCCGGGCGGGCAGACCTCGTCGGTGCCGATGAGGGCCACCGGGATCACCGGGACGCCGGTCTCCAGGGCGAGGCGGGCGACGCCGGTCTTGCCCTTGTAGAGGCGGCCGTCCGGGGAGCGGGTGCCCTCGGGATACAGGCCGACCAGGCGGCCCTCGTCGAGCAGCTTGCGCGCGGTGTTGAGGGCGGACTCGGCGGCATCGGCGCCGGAACGGTCGATCGGGTACTGCCCGGTGCCGGAGAAGAAGAACTTCTGCAGGCGACCCTTGAGACCGGGGGTCGTGAAGTACTCGGCCTTGGCCAGGTAGGTGATGCGGCGCGGGCTCGCGAGGGGGGTGAACAGCCAGTCGGTGAACGACAGGTGGTTACCGGCCAGAATCGCGGCGCCATCCGGGGGGATGTTCTCCACACCTTCGACCTTGGGTCGATTGATGAGCGAGATGAATGGTCCCACCAAGACGAACTTCAGCAGCCAGTAGAACATTGCGTCCTTTCCCCTGTTTCGATACCCGGGACCGGCCTCGTTGCGGGCACCACACTCTCTTTGGCGACTCTACCGCCGAGACAAGCCGGTGACCAACCGCCCACTGCCCGATGTGTCCGGTTCACCGAGTATTTACGTCAAGGACGGCGATTCGCCCGGGAGTGTCACCGACCCGAGGGACCGGCGGGCACCGCATCACGCTGCGCGTCCAGGGCCGCGCGCGCCAGTTCGGCCGCGCCGATCATGCCCGCGGCCTCCCCGAGTTGCGCGGTCCGGATGCGCGCCAGGCGACGATGCCGGGCGCCGGTGATGGAGGCCGCGTAATGCTCGCGGGCATCGTCCAGGAACAGCGGGGCCGAGGAGCTCACGCCACCGGCCACCACGATCAGATCCGGATCGAAGATATCGCTCACGAACGCCAGACCCAGGCCCAGCCAGCGCGCGAAATCGGCCATCACGTCCAGGGCCAGCGGATCGCCGTCCTGGGCCGCGCCCGCCACCCGGCGACCGGTGAGCGAACCCGGATCGCGGCCCGCGTCCCGGGCCAGCATGGTGGAGCGGACCGGATCGGTGGCCAGCATCTCCAGCGCGGTATCCACCAGAGCCGTTCCGCTGCAATACCTTTCCCAGCAGCCGCGCTTACCGCAGGCACAGGCGCGACCGTTCGGCACCACCTGCAGATGGCCGAGTTCCGGTGCGACACCGTAACTTCCGCGATACAGCCGCCCGTCGATGAGCAGCGCGGCTCCTATCCCGGTGCCGATCGCCACCAGCACCACATTGCGGCCGCCCGCCGCGGCACCGAATCGGTATTCGGCCCACAGCGCGGCATTGGCATCGTGTTCGAGCACCACGGGCAGCCCGAGCCGATCGGTGAGCCGGCGCGCGACCGGCGCATCCTCCCAGGGCAGATGCGGTGCGAAACGCACTGTCGCGCGGTCCTCGTCGACGAATCCGGCGACGGCCAGACCGACCGCGCCGATGGCGTGGCGGCCGCACAGTTCGCGCACCACCCGCGCCAGCCCGTCCTCCAGGGCCCGCGCGGACTGCGGGGTGGAGGCGGTCACGGTATCGAGCACCTCACCGGCACCGTCCACCACCGACGCGCGAATATTGGTGCCGCCCACATCGATTCCGACAGTCAGCGGCACCTGTCCACCGCCTCTCATGCCTTGATGGTCACGTCGATGGGGACATATCCCGCCCGCGTCGCCCCCCGCCCGCGGCCCGGCTCGCTCGCATCCCCCGGTCGCCTGGCCACCCCGGGCCCGCGTCCGAAAGAGTCGCTGCCGCTCGCGGTCTCACGCTCGCGACGACCCGCGTTCACACCGCTCTGCGCGCCCGCGCCGGAGGCATCACCGCGCGCGCGGCGGCCGGTGGAGTCCGGTGCGCCCGCCGCGGACGTGCCACCGCCGGAACCGTCTTCCGCGCCCGCGCGGCTCTCGGCCGCTGCCGGATCGGTTCCGGCCTGTGCGGCGCGTGCGTGTTCGGATCGAATGCCTTGTGCGCCTGCGGCGAAGCGGGCGATGAGCCCGGCCAGCGCGGCGCTCGCCCCGGTGTGCGCACCGGCCGCACGGCCACGGGCCGCGCCGCCATCGGGCTTCCCGGATGCGTCGCCCGCGGCGAAATCGTCTGCGGGATGGTCGAACCCGGCCCCGCCGCCGGTTGGGCCGTTATCGGGACCGGGCTCCGCCGGAGCCGCGCCGTGCCCGAAGGAATGGTGCAGCCAGGCTTGATATTCCGCCGATTCGGGATCCAGATCCGGTGGCAGCACCGGTTCCACGGGCACACCCGCGAGCGCCTCGCGCAGCACCGTCACGATGGCGGTGCCGTGATCGGCGATGGCCGCCACCACATCGTGGTGTTCACCGCGCACCACGGCCGCGGCCGCGCACACCGGGCACCAGGCGCAACTGGACCATTGGGTGCGGCCGTCGGCGGCGGTGCGGCGCAGTACCGGTTCGACGCGTTCGAGCACAGCCTCGGCGAGCAGCCGGAGCTCCTCGGCGAATTCGCTGAAGTTGTCGTCGGGGTGGCCGGAACGTGGATGGTCGTGCGTCGCGGTCATTTCGGCCAGACCTCGGGGTCGGGACGGAAACGGATCACCAGTTGATCGCCGTCGAGTTCGGCGGCGTCGACCGTGCACCGCCGCAATACCGGCGCCAGCCGCAGCCGGCGCCTGACCCCGTCCGCTCCCACGATCAAATCGTCCTCCACTCGTCCCAGCTGCAGGGTCGACGGATCGACCACGGGTAGATGCATGCGCATGGCGAACACCGAATGCACACCCGTTCCCGCTTCCAGCCGCACTACCGGCCCGGCCGAAACGGACGGCATCGGGTCCACATCTGAGCCAAGCATAGGGACCGGACCCGGTCCCACCCAGTTACCACTCGGATCGACCGCATAGGACAGTGCCGTTAACGAGCTCAGGCCCACGGGTTCGGATCCGGCGTGGGTCACCACCTGCACGGGAATGCCGCCCATGCGTTTTCGGAGATCGGCGATCACATCCAGTTGTTCCCCGCGCCGGTTGAAATACCACTGCACGGCGGGATGAATATTCGCGCCGTAGTCGGGCGCGGCGGTCTCCGGCAGGACCTTGTTGACCAGGACCGCGATCAGGCGCAGGCCGAGCAGGGCCGCGGCCGAGCGCACCCGGGCGGATTCGGCGACGGCGACCTGTTCGGGCGCGGTGACCAGGCGGGCGGTGGTGCGGGTGGGATCGGCGATGAGGTCGCGGGCCGCGGTCACCGAGGCCACGATCTGTTCCACCGTCACCGCGAGCACCGCGCGCCGCAGATCCCCGCCGACCGCGGTGAGGGTGCGCGAATGCGCGGGCCAGACCCGTTCGAGATAGCCGAGCAGGGTGTCCGGGGCGGTGAGAATGCGCAGCATATCCGCCGAGGGCGGGCAGTCCAGGATGATCACATCCCACTGCCGGGTCTTGCTGAATTCGGTGATCTCCAGCAGTGCGAGCAGTTCCTGCACCCCGGGCAGGCCGGTGAGCTCGGCGGGATCCAGTGCGCCGATATCGATTCCGTGATCGTGGCCCGCACCGGACAGCATGAGCAGTACGGTGCGGAAGCGATCCTCCAGCAGCGCAAGGGAATCCACTTCGATCACGTCCAGGCCGGGCTGCACCGCCGCCACCCCGGGCACACTGCCGGGTTGGTGCGCGAACCGGAAACCCAGTGCGTCACCCAGGGAATGGGCTTGATCGAGGGAGGCCAGCAGCACCCGCTGCCCGGCGCGCGCGTAGGCGAGTGCGGTCGCGCACGCCAGCGTCGTCTTTCCCACCCCACCCTTGCCGACGAACAGTTCCACACGGGTGGCAGGTCGCTCGGGCCTGCTCGCGGTCAGCCTTCGACCCGTTTCTTGAGTTCCTTCAACGCCGTATCGGTGATGACCTTCTCGGCCTTGCGTTTGAACATGCCGATCATCGGGATGTTCAGGTCCACGGTGAGTTCGTACACCACCTGGGTGCCGCCCTCGGGCAGGGTGATCAGCTCATAGCTGCCGTCCTGGGCCTTCTGCAGATCACCGCCGACCAGGGTCCAGCTGACGGCTTTGCCGTCCGGACGCCAGTTGTAGGACAGCGTGTACGTGTCCTTCACGACGCCCGCGTCCAGCACGAAGCGCGCGGTGCGGGCGCGGCCGTCCGGGAATTTGTCGAGCACCTCGACCGAGCGGGCCGCGGCGACCCATTCCGGATACGACTCCAGGTCCGCGATGACGGCCAGCACCCGATCCGCGGGGGCGTCGATCACGATCGACCGTTGAGTGCGATCGGCCATGGGTGGCAACGCTTCCTTTCGAAGGGGGCGGAACTACGAGTGGTCTACTGCGCGGCGGCGGGTGCGACCCCGGCCTTGCGACCGGCCTCGAGCCGGGCCTTGACCTCGAAGGACATCTTCTTTCCGGCGACCCGGCGGGTCCGATTGAGCGCCAGCAGATCCCGCGGCGACATCCCCTCGGCCCGCTGCGGCTCCGCGTGCATGAAGTAGTGCAGGATCACCCCGTCCAGCATGGGCTCCAGCCACACCTCCATGGTGCCGGTCGCCGCCCCGCTGACCGTCCACCGAATCCCCTTGTCGGCCCGGTCTTCCCGCACCTGCAACTGCAGGTCCGGCCACCACTGCCGCCACCGACCGCGATCGGCCAGCATCTCGCCCACCACGGTGCCGGGCGCGGCGATGAAGGTCTGGTCGGCAACCTGGATACTGCTCACGCGCTGAGCCTAACCCAGAGTCCGCCCACGTTCGATTCGCCTCCGGCTCACACCTCCCGGTCCAGGTCAGTTCAGGGTAATGCCGGGCATCGAGCGCACCGGTGGGTCGAGTAGGTCGCGCAGGCGTTCGCCCATGCGGTCCCAGCGCCATTGCTGTTGGACCCAGGTGCGGCCGGCTGCGCCCATGCGGGTGGCGGCGTCGCGGTCGGAGAGGACGTCGACGATGGCCTTGGTGATGGCGGCGGTGGAGCGGCCGTTGACGACGTAGCCGGTTTCGCCTTCGCGGACGGTTTCGGGGGCACCGCCGGAGTTGCCCGCTACCACGGGGACGCCGGAGGCGGAGGCTTCCAGGAAGACAATGCCGAGGCCTTCGACGTCGAGGCCGAAGCCGCGGGTGCGGCAGGGCATGGCGAAGACGTCGGCGAGGGTGTGGTGGGCTGCCAGTTCGGCGGCGGGGACGCGGCCGGTGAAGACGACATCGTCTGCTACGCCCAGGGTTTCGGCGAGGGTGTGCAGTTTCTGTTCGTAGGGGCCGCCGCCCGCGATGACCAGGACCGCGCCGTCGATCTGTTTGCGAATGTCCTGCATGGCGACGATCAACGCGTCCTGACCTTTGCGCGGGACCAGCCGGGACAGGCACAGGATGGTGGGGCGATCGCCGAGGCCGTAGCGCTCGCGCAGTTCGGCGCGGGCGGCCGGATCTGGTGCGAAGACCTCGGAATCCACGGCGGGCGGCAGATATTCGAGTGCGGCCTGCGCACCGAACGCGGCGGAGAAGCGGCGGCGCGTGTACTTGCTGACATAGGTGATGACATCGGTGTTGTCACCGATGGCGCGCAGGGCTTGGCGCGCACCGGGCAGCATGGACCAGCCCACCTCGTGCCCGTGCGTGGAGGCCAGAATGCGTTCGGCTCCCGCGCGGCGCAGCAGCGGTGACATCAGGGCCAGTGGTGCGGCGGCGCCGAACCAGACCCGATCGCACTGCTCATCGCGCAGCAGTTTCGCCGCGCGGCGCGCCACCAGCGGTGTGGGCAGCATCAGCGTGGTGGGGTGCCGGACCACCTCGAAGGGCTGCTCCGCGTCGAACTTCCAGTGGCTGTCGCCCTTCCAGCGGGGCGCGTACACCACCAGTTCATCGGGCGGTAGCTGCATGGCCAGCGCGTGCACGTAGGACTGGATACCGCCCGGTCGTGGCGGGAAATCATTGGTAACCAGCAGCGTTCGCCCCATGCGATCAACCTACTGCACGGGCGGCCGGGACTCGCCCCGGCCGCGAACCTCGCACCCCCGCAGAGTGGCGTGTCGCGTCAGGCGCCGGGAGTGGTGCGGGTGGCGATCCAGGAATGCCAGCGCGCCAGCAGGTCCGGATAGGCGGTGGCCAGGGTGTTCTGCACGATCGCCGCCACGGCGGCGTGATCCTTGGGCCCGCTCGCCAATTGCCGGTAGAGCGAAACCAATTGGGCCTCGCCGAACTGATCGGCAATGAAAGCGCAGGCGGACCAAGCCTGTTCGTAGACCGCCGCCGCTTCACCGCTGGCGGGTTCGAAGGCCGCGTCGGTGGGCAGATCGGCCGGGAGATTGCCCGCCCGCGCCCGCGTGGTGAGGGTGGGCGCGACCTCTTCGATGGGCTGGCGCATACCGCGATGCGCGACGTATTCGGCGAAACCCTCCAGCATCCACTGCGGGGAACCGTCGACGGTCACCGCGCGGGTGGCGACATGGGTGAGCTCATGGCGCAGCACCGAACGCAATCCGTCGGGACCGAGCCGCCGCCCGGCATCGGATCCGAACACGACGCGCTGACCGGTCGGCTGCGTCCCCGGATGAAAGGGATCGGCGACCGTGGCCGCGGCGACTTCGGCGGGCACCGCACCGGTCTCATTGGTCAGTGCCGCGAATTCGGCTGGGCTGGAAGCGACCACCACCACCGGCGCCTGCGACCAGTCCGAACCCCACACCGCGCTGACCGCGGTGGTGGCCGCGGCCAACTCTCCGGCGAGCACGTCCATATCGCTGCCGCGCGCCGGATGTCCCAGCACCACACCGACTTTGCCCGCCCCGGTGTTCACCGGTTCGGAGCTCACCTTGCCGTAGGAATCCATCAGCCGGTGCAGCGCCGATACCTGCGGATCGGTGGCGACCAGCGCATCGCCCCCGGGCACCACCGCGCGAATCTTGGGCAGTACCGAATTGGGCAGCATGAGCAGGGCGCCGCAGGCGGCGGTCAATCCCGTCACCATGACCAGGGTCAGGCAGAACTGGAAGCGTCGTTTCGCCGACAACCAGCCGCGTACCTGCCGCAGTGCGCTCATTGCCACCTCGTGGTGTAGGTCAGAATCGTCGCGCCGAGTGGAAAGGTGTCGATCCCATCGGCGCCACCTGGACAGGCACTCCGAATGTGGAGGCGTGCAACATCAAACCATTGCCCGCGTAGATGCCGACATGCGAGATGTCGGAATAGAAGAAGACGACATCGCCGGGCCGCAGATCCTTCTCATCGACCGGGGTGCCGTACGAGGCCTGCTGCTGGCTGGTGCGCGGCACATTCTTGCCGACCTGATGGAATGCCCACTGCACCAGACCCGAGCAGTCGAACTGTTCCGGACCGACCGCGCCCCAGACATACGGCGCGCCGATGCGGGTGAGCCCGGCGGCCAGCGCGCTGGTGCCGCTGCCCGGAACCAGCCCGCGCAGTAGCGAATCCCGGTCGAAGCCGGGCGGGAACATCGAACCCGCAAGGGCGGAACGATCACTCGCGGAGAGCTGACCCCATGCCGCGATGACCCCGGCCATGGAGCCCTGTAGTGAGGAGCGCTTGTTCTCCAGATCGAGGCGTACGGCATCGGCCTGATCGCTGGCCGCACGCGCCGCGTCGGCGGCGGTGCGGGCAACGGCCTCGGCGGCGGACGCGGCGGTGCTGACCTTCTGATACTGGCTCAGTTGATCATTGGTACGCGCACCGACGAAATCCACGATGGACATCTGATCGAGCAATTGCTGCGGTGAGGAACTCACCAGCAGCGAGGTGAGCCGGTTGGTTCGGGAACCGAGCAGGGCTGAGCTGGCCGCGCGATCGATCACCGGCTGATATCTGCGAATCTCGGAGCGCGCCGCATCCAATGCGGTGGCGGCGTCCGCGGCCTTGGAATCGGCGTCCTTGGCGGCGGCGACCTTGGTGTCGAGATCGGATTGGGCGTTCAGGGCCTGCTGGTTGAGCTGTTCGGATTGCCGTGACAGATCGATCAGGCGCTGCACCGCTTCCCCGGCCGATGCCGGTGCGGCGACCGGATCGGCCATCGCGGGTCCGATGCCATTGGCTCCGACCAGGAGTACCCCTGCTGTGAGGGCTCCACCTACGAGTTTCTTCGTGCGATGTTGCGCTACCACCGTGGTGCCGTGTCCCGTTCTCTTACCCCGAGCTGGAAAAGAAGGTCTCGAATAGATTACGAAACGGCGACCGCTTGTGTCCAGCAGGCCACGAAATCATTACGGTCGCCGTTCGCTCGCAGGTCATCCGACCTGCGGATCTTCGATTCAGATTCGTCGCGCGCCGGCGAACGGCATGGACGAGATCGGGGCGACCTTGACCGGCTGGCCGGAGGTCGAGGCGTGCACGACATTGCCGTCGCCCACGTAGATGCCGGAGTGGCTGCCGCCGTAGAACGACACCACATCGCCGGGCTCGAGCGAGTCCTCGGAGATGGCGTAGCCGGCGTTGAGCTGGTCATAGCTGGTGCGCGGCAGGCTGATTCCGGCCTGCGCGTACGACCACTGCACCAGACCGGAGCAGTCGAAGGCGTTCGGGCCCGCGGCGCCGTACACGTACGGGTCGCCCAGGCGGCTCATGGCGGCGTCCACGACCTGCTGGCGCGGGCTCACCTGGGGAGCGGGGGCCGGGGCGGCCGGGATCTCGACGCCCGGGATGGCGGGCAGCTGCACCGGAAGCGATTCCGGGACACCGGGGATGCCGGCCGGGAGCTGGATCTGATCCGGGACGTCGAAGGTTCCGACGCCGGGGATGGTCACCGGCTGCGCCGAGGCAGGAGTGGCGGGCAGCAGCAGCGCACTCAGCGTGGCAGCGCCGACGGCACCGGCCGAGAGGGCCCGCTTGACGGTCTTGGTCGCCATGGTGAGGTACTTCCAATCTGCCCCGCGACGCCGCACCGGTTTGGTGGGTCGGACTCCGCGAGGTCTCAGGAAGATTACGAGCCGATAACGGTGGTTTGTAAAGCTGCGCCCAACGGACGATGGCTCGAAATAGTTACAAGCCAACATTTCGGTGCGACAAAAGTCACAGCAATCACGAAACGATAACAGCGACCAATTCGGCGGGAGCTTCCGCTGAGCTACCAGTCAGTAAGGAGCGGGTTGGGACAACCCCTCCTTGCAGGACCGATTCCGAATAACAGCAGGTCGGAGACGCCTTGCCCGACCAGGCTCTGACCGGCGGACTTGCAAACCGTGCTGAGGCGATCCTCACCGCGCCAGCACGCGCCGGACACTGACCCGGACAGTCCGTCACACTCCCCCGGATTGATCCACATTATGAATCAATGTGACCCTGACCACATTTCTGCATATTTGCTCAAATCGGGGATTTCACCTCGAGAATCTCGATTACGAATTCAGACATTTCCCCTGGTCAATGAAATCCGGGCCGTTACCGGGGGTAACGGCTTCGAACCTGTCGGACCCCCGGCCTACGCTTGCGGGTCGTGTCCGAACAGCTGGCCTTCGATGAGCTCGAAACACCGCTCTATGACACAACGTTCGTGGTCGTGGACCTGGAGACCACCGGAACCAGCCCCGAAGGCGATGCCATCACCGAGATCGGCGCGGTGAAGGTGCGCGGCGGTGAGGTGCTCGGCGAGTTCGCGACGCTGATCAACCCCGGGTACGCGATTCCACCGCAGATCGTGCAGATCACCGGGATCACCACCGCGATGGTCATCGACGCGCCACCCATCGCACAGGTGCTGCCCGGATTTCTGGAGTTCGCCGCCGGGGCGGTGCTCGTCGCGCACAACGCCCCGTTCGATACCGGGTTCCTGCGCGCCGCGGCGGCGCGGTCCGAGATCCCGTGGCCCGCTTTCCAAGTGCTGTGCACGGTCCGGCTGGCGCGGCGGGTGCTCGGGCGTGATGAGGCGCCCTCGGTGAAGCTGTCCTTCATCGCGGAACTGCTGGGCGCGCAGACCCGTCCCACGCACCGCGCGCTCGACGACGCGCGCGCCACCGTGGACGTATTGCACGCGCTCATCGCCCGGGTCGGCAATCAGGGCGTGCACAGCCTCACCGAGCTGCTGGACTATCTGCCGGAGGTGACGCGCCGCCAGCGCGCGAAACGGACTCTCGCGGCGGACCTTCCGGCCACCCCCGGCGTCTATCTGTTCCGGGGTCCCTCCGATGAAGTCCTATATATAGGAACCGCGGTGAATCTTCGCCGCCGTGTCCGCAACTATTTCACCGGTTCGGACACCCGCCCGCGCATGCGCGAAATGGTGCAACTGGCGACGCGAGTCGATCATGTCGAATGCGCGCACGGTCTCGAGGCGGGCGTCCGCGAACTCCGCCTGCTGCTCGCGCACACCCCGCCCTACAACCGCCGCTCCAAATTCCCGCAGCGCGCGTGGTGGCTCAATCTGACCGACGAACCGTTCCCGCGTTTCGCGGTCTCCCGCACCCCCGTCCGGGACTCCCTCGGCCCCTTCACCTCCCGCGCCGATGCCGTGGAGGTGGCGACCACGATCGCCGAGAACTGCGCCCTGCGCACCTGCACCCACCGCATCCCCCGCGACGGCGCTCACGATTGCCCGTCGGCCGTGGTCGGCGGTTGCCCCGCGAACGCCCAAAACAGACCCCTATATATAAAGGAGTACGCGCAGTCTCCCGAAGCGGTCCGCGCCCTGTTCTCCGGCGATAGCGACGCGATCTTGATCTCCATCCGGGAAAAGATCGAATTCCTCTCAACCGCAGAACATTTCGAGGCCGCAGCCCGCCTACGGGACCGCACCATCACTGTGATCCGCGCCCTCCGCCGCACCCAGCGCCTAGCCGCCCTCACCCGCATCCCCGAACTGATAGCCGCCCACCCCGACGGCACCGGTGGCTGGCAGTTCGCGATCATCCGTCACGGCCGCCTCGCATCAGCCGGCAACGCCCCCCGAGGCATCTCCCCCATGCTCACCGTCGACCGCCTCGCAGCCGCCGCCGAAACCGTAATCCCACCCCGCCTCAACTCCCCCACCGAGCCCCCGATCCACCCACCCCTGCACGGCGCCCTCCCCGAGGAAGCAGGCCTCCTGGTCCGCTGGCTAGAACAGCCCGGCACCCGCATAGTCCGCACCACCAACGGCTACGCCGAACCCCGCCTCGGAGCAGGCCTCTGGCTGGACTGGCTCGCCCGCGCGGAAACCGCGCGAAGCGTCGATGAACCACCTCCTGGTGATCACCCGCCCAAAGTCCGCTACACAGGCCCCGTGACGAATGCTTGAACCGCCGTCTCGGCGAAGGTGATGGGAGGCATCGATTGCCGGTGGCCCGCACTGGATACACCGCGCATCAACGCGACGACGAGAACGACGATGATCAGGATTGACACCGCGATGAAGACGATTGCTCGGGCGGGAGTTCCGGATTCGGCCGGCTCGTCCGATGGTGGTGTCCGTGCCGGTGGAGTGGCCTGCTTCGGCGCGAGGTGACGCGGGTTGATCGTGGTGGCGCGGTGCGGGGAGTTGAGGGCTCGCTCGGTGTCGGCCGCGAATTCCAGGCAGTCGGGGTATCGATGGCCGGGTGATTTCGCCATGGCGGTGGCGATGATTTTGTCCAGCCTGGCGGGTAGGTCCGGGCGTAGCGCGGTTGGTCGCGGTGGTGGCGCGGTGAGGTGGGCCGCGAATACCGCGGCCTGATCGGAGCGCGGGAATGGTGTTTGCCCGGTGAGCATTTCGTAGAAGGTCGCGCCGAGGGAGTAGACGTCGGCGCGCAGGTCGACCGGGATGCTTTCGAAGCGTTCGGGTGCGGCATAGGCGAGGCTGGCCATGACCGTCGACTGTGTCGCGGTGTCGTCCAGGCTGCGGGCGATCCCGAAATCGGCGACCAGCACCTGTTCGACATCGTCGATGTGCTCGATGAGCAGGTTGGCCGGTTTCACATCCCGATGCAGGACGCCTTGGCGGTGCGCGAAGCTCAGGCCGCGGGCAGCCCCCGTGATCAGATGGAGCGCGCGATCGGCGGGTAATTGCCCATCGGCGCGTGTGATCACCCCGGCGGTGTCCCCGCCCGATACGTAGCGCATGGCCAGCCACAGCACCGGGTCGCCGGGACCGCTGCGGTCATGGATGGCAACGATATTGGGGTGTTCGAGCCGCGTCACCACCTCGACTTCACGCTCGAACCGCGCCCGTGCCTTCGGATCGGCGCTCAGCGCCGAATTGAGTACCTTGAGCGCCACCTGGCGTTGCAGCCGTGGATGCTGCGCCAGATAGACCTGCCCCATACCGCCGGATCCGACCAATTTTCTGATGGTGTAACCGGCGAACACCGTCCCAGGCTCGAATGCCACCCCTGACAACACCTTCCACAACTCGATACCTCGGTGAACCCTACGTCAGGATTCGAGGGTGGGGGTGAGGGCTTGGAGGAGGGTGGATTTGATGGGGGTGCGGGTGGTGCAGACGAGGGCGAAGGTTGCTTCGCGCATCAGTTGTTCGGCGGGGGTGTGGGTGAGGGTGGAGCGGCTGCCGGTGGTTACTACCGCTGCTGCGGCGGCGGTGAGGGCGGCTTGGGATATTTCGGCGCGGAGGGTGTGGGTCAGGGCGGGGTTGCCGAGGGCGGTGGCGTATTTGGTTCGGAGAGTGGACAGTTGGGCCGCGTAGGGGGTGGCGTCTATCGGCTGGGTTGCCAGGTAGCGGTTGATGCGGGTGAGGATGCCGAGGGAGAGGGCTCCGTTGATCCAGTCGCTGAGGGGGTTGGGGGCGGTTTCGTCCACCGGTTTGATGGATATCAGGGTGGAGTCGGGGACGAAGGATTCGGCGAAGTGGAGGGTGACGGTGGAGCTGGCGTCGGCGGCGGTGAGGGGGAGGCGGGTGGGGGTGAGGTTGCCGGTGTCGTGGATCGGGATGAGCAGGGTGGCAACGGATTCGGTGCCGCTGGCGTGGACGCGGACGGCGGTGGCGACGGCGTCGATGTAATCCCAGCCGGTGACGAAGGGGGCGGTGCCGGTGAGGAGGAAGCCGTCCCGCACGGGTTCGGCGAAGAGGGTGGGGTTGGGGCGGGCCGCCGCCCAGGAGACGCCGCAACGGTAGGTGCCCGCGAGCATGCGGGGCAGGAAGCGGTCGCGCAGGGCGGCGTCGAGGCTGAAGGCGACCGCGCGCAGGGCTCCGAGGTGTTGTGCCCAGACGAAACCCGTTGCGAGACAACCGCTGATAATGGTCGCGGCGGTGTCGATGAGAATCTCCGGTGACATGCCTTCGGAGAGCGGGAAGCCGTAGAAGCCGCGTTCGGCGAGGGCGTCGAAATGCGTGGCGGGGATCGTGCCGGTGCGATCGACCTCCGCGGCGGACGCGTCGAGCACCTCGTGCACGAGTGTTTCGGCCGCGCGTACCCAGTCCGCACCCATTCGGTTTCCTCCCCGATCCCGATCGAGGCCCACCGTGGAATTCGGCGTGGCGACCTCGGCACAGGAGACTACCAGTGCCGATATGGGCGATTCCGGGTGATTCGGCTCGCGCGGAGCTACTGCGGTGGGTTCCCGTGTTTGCGGATCGGCAGTCCGACTTGCTTGCGCCGCAGCATCTCCAGTCCGCGGATGAGCGCGATTCGGGTGTCCGCCGGATCGATGACATCGTCGACGAGCCCGCGTTCGGCGGCGTAGTACGGGTGCATGAGTTCGGTGCGGTATTCCTTCACGCGCTGCTGCCGCAGCGCTTCCGGATCGTCGGCGGCGGCGATCTCGCGCCGGAAGATCACATTGGCGGTGGCTTCCGCACCCATGACGGCGATCTCATTGGTCGGCCACGCCAGCGCCAGATCGGACCCGATCGACCGGGAGTCCATCACGATGTACGCGCCGCCGTAGGCCTTGCGCATCACCACCGAGATGCGCGGCACGGTGGCATTGCAGTACGCGTACAACAGTTTCGCGCCGTGCCGGATGATGCCGTGATGTTCCTGATCGACCCCGGGCAGGAATCCGGGCACGTCCAGCAGCGTGACGATCGGGATATTGAACGCGTCGCACAGCTGCACGAAACGCGCGGCCTTCTCCGATGCGGCGATATCGAGCACGCCCGCGAGCACGATCGGCTGGTTCGCGACGATCCCCACGAGTTGCCCATTGAGGTGCGCGAAGATGCACAGAATATTCGCGGCCCAGTTCTCGTGGACCTCGAAGAAGTCCCCGTCGTCGACGATCTCCTCGACCACGGTGCGCATATCGTAGGGCCGGTTCCCGTCGGCGGGCACGATGTCGTAGACGCGTTCACAGCGCCGATCCGGCACGTCCGGGGTATCGGCGATGGGGGCCGAATCACGATTGTTGGCGGGCAGAATGGCCAGCAGATACCGCACATCGTGCAGGCAACCGGCTTCATCGTCGTAGGCGAAATGCGCGACTCCGGAGGTGTCGGCGTGCACATCCGCCCCGCCGAGCCCGTTCATGGTGACCTGTTCCCCGGTGACGGCGGCGATGACATCCGGTCCGGTGATGAACATCTGCGAGGTCTCGCGCACCATGAAGATGAAATCGGTGAGCGCGGGACTGTAGGCCGCCCCACCCGCGCACGGCCCCAGAATCACACTGATCTGCGGAATCACCCCGGAGGCCGCGACATTGCGCTGGAAGATCCCGCCGAATCCGGCGAGCGCGGTGACGCCTTCCTGAATGCGTGCTCCCGCACCGTCATTCAGTCCGACCAGCGGCGCACCGGCCGCCAGCGCCAGATCCATGATCTTGTGGATTTTCTGCGCGTGCGCCTCACCGACCGCCCCGCCCATGATCCGGAAATCCTGCGCGTAGACGAAGACGGTGCGGCCGAACACGGTGCCCCAGCCGGTCACCACGCCGTCGGTGTGCGGTTTACGATTCTCCAGCCCGAACCCGGTGGCGCGATGCTTGCGCAGCGCGTCCACCTCGTGAAATGACCCCTCGTCCAGCAGGATCGCGATGCGCTCGCGGGCGGTGAGTTTACCTTTGGCGTGCTGGGCCGCGGTGGCGGCGGTATCCGGCCAATCCTGTACGCGCCGTTTGATATCGGCCAGTTCCGCTGTGGCTCTGCGCATTCGATGCCCCTTTATCTGGTGGATGCCTGAAAGCGATCGACGCGATCGAAGGCCGGTACGAAAACCGGTGCGCCCGCGACCAATTCCGCGGTCTGGATGCCGGAGCTAACCACGGTGAGCACCCCGCCGCCGGGCTGGGTCCAGTGCCCGGAGAAGAAGAGTCCGTCCACGGGTCCGCGATGCGGCATGCGATCGGTGGAACTCTGTTCGGGTGTATGCGCCCAGCCGTAGATCGCGCCCTGCTCATTGAGTGTGTAGCGCTCCATGGTTCGCGGTGTTCCGGCTTCGGCGAAGTCGATATGCCCGCCGATACCGGGTATCACCTGCTCCAGCTTCTCCAGCATGAGCCGCTCGTACCGCGGCTTGTGCGCCCGCCAGGAATCCACCGCGTCGTAGGCGATGAGCGTGGACAGCGTCACCAGGTGTTTGGCCCGTCCGCGCAGCAGCGACGAATCACTCAGTGTCGGAACGGTTACCGCGAGCGCGGGCACCTCACCGGCGTTCATGCGGTCGTAGACGATGTCGTGATCCCAGTGGTCGTACAGGAAGGTCTCGTGCGCGACGTCCATCTGCTCGAGCGGCAGATCCGTGGCCAGGAACACCACCGCCGCCGAGAGCGAGGGCCGCATATCCCGCAGTCGCTTCGTATAGTCCTGCCCCACAACGCTTTCACCGATGAGCTCGGCGCAGGTCTGGAGCGGATCGGCGTTGGAGATGACGGTCTGCGCGCGAATCCGCTGCCCGTTGTCGAGCACGACCCCGGTGACGCGCTCATTCTCCACGGTGATGCGCCGCACCGAGGTCTTCAGCAGCGTCTCACCACCGGCGGTGGTCAGGCTCGCGGCAACAGCGTCGACGAGATTCTGGAAGCTGCCGACGCAGTAGTAGACCCCGAGATCCACATAGTTCATCAGCATCGGCGCCCAGGTGTCGAAGGCCGCTGCGCTGGGCGGCACACCGAGATACGGCCACAGCGTGCCCAGCAGCGCCTTCAGTTTCGGATCACGCAAATGCTGGTCGAAGACCTCGCCGACGGTCCGGTGCCGGTATTCGTGCAGTAGCGGCAGTCCGGCCGCGAGCAGATCCTCGGACGGCAGATCGGGCGGGGTCCGCATCACCTCGCGCGCCAGCTGCGTCGAAAGGCGTTGCAGGCGGCGCAGTCCCAGCTTCTCCTCGGGGAAGAGCCGGGTGTGCACGTCGAGAAACTCCGGCCCCGTGGGGATGTCGACGCTCATGCCGGGAAACATGGCCCGGTACAGCGAATCCAGCTGCCGGAACTCACATCGGTCGGCGACCCCGAGGTAGTCCAGCAGCAGCGGCAGCATGCTCGGAAAACCGCTCTCGCTGTGTTCGGCACCGGCGATCAGATGCACCGCCGAATCGAAGATCTGCCGTTTGTGCGTGAACGAGTGCGCGTAGCCACCGAGCCGGTTGTGCCGTTCCACCACCAGCACACTGCGCCCGGTCTGCGCGAGCAGCGCGGCCGCGGTCAACCCGCCGAGTCCGCTGCCGATGACCACGACGTCGTAGCTGTCCTGCGCGGCATCCACCAGAATCGTCATCGCGGGCTCTTCTCTGCCGTCCAGGTCAATGCCATACCGGCGTAAATCCATCGGCTGGTTTCGATTCCGAGCAGCAGCACCTTGTCGCCGGGGCGAATGCGCCCGTGCTGCCAGGCGTCATCGAGCGCGATGGGAACCGCAGCCGATCCGGTCGCGCCGACGTCGGAGAGGTTCTCCATGATCTTGGATTGCACTGTTTTCCACTGCTCGGCGGACATGCCCGCGGATTCGAGCTCGGCGGTGAAATAGGGCGCGTTGCCTTCGGGCAGCACGCATCCGGTGATCTCGTCGATGGTCAGCTCACTGGCCCGCAGCAGCGCGTCGAGGGCTTCCACGAACACCGTCGGCCCGAACTTCTCGGACTGCACGACATCGAGATTCAGCCGCACCATCTGGCGCGCGGCCAACTGTTCGGCGATCGGCGCGTGCGTACCGCCGCCGATAATGTGCATTCCGGGTTGGCGATCCCCGCCGATGCAGGCATTCACGCTGCCGTGCAACCGATCCGGGCCATCACCCGGTGTCAGCACCACCGCGCCCGCGCCATCACCGAAGTTGTAGAACGAGATTCGATCCCGCAGCCGCACGGCCTCGGGATCCCCGCTGCGCAGATACGGGAACAGCAGCGGGGAGATGATCTCACTCCCGATCACCACCGCATTGGCGTAGCGCCCCGATTCCACCATGCGCCAGGCGATATCGAGTGCCTGCACCGCACCCGCGCAGCCGGAGCGCACCTCCACCACCGCGCAGCGGGTCAGTCCGAGCCGCGCCTGCACGAACGTAACCTGCGCGGGCAGATGGTATTCCGGGCTGGAGGTCGACATGACCAGCAGTTCGACGTCGCCGGGTTCGATTCCGGCGCGCTCCAATGCCTGTCGCGCGGCCGCCTCGGCCATCTCACCATTGCTGACCAGGTGGCGGCCCGATACCGGGTCGATGGCCCAGTGCCTGCGCTGCACCTGCAAGCCTTCGAGCACCTCGGGCGGCAGTGTTCCGCACAGCCCGGCCATATCGTCGTTCGTGAGCGGTGCGCCGGGCAGATACGCGCCGGTGCTGGCGATCGTCACCACGATGTACTCCTGTCGTCGGCGGTGCGCACCGGGGTCAGCACCACGCTGATATGGGTGCCGCCCGGCGAGGAACTGTTGATCAGCACCGGTTGTGCGAGCGGCTGTTCGGCCGCCAGCGCGACGGCCAGGTGCGCGCCCGCGCCGACCGGTTCGCCCAGCCACCGCTTGGGTGTTTCGACAAATGGTTCGGTGCTGTCGAAAACCCGTCCGATGGCGGCGAATTCGGCGGTGTCGAAGGCCTCGACACCCGCCGCGTTGGACTGGATGCGCGGGACCTGCGCCGCGGTCAGCTCCGCGTGCGCCAGCGCGGCCCGCATGGCGCGTTCGAAACCCTTTCCATCGGTGTCGAATTCGCCGATGCCGAGGCCGTCGGACGCCATGCCGAATCCGGCGAACTCCGCGCGCGGCACCGCACCGCGCGCCAGCGCCTTCGAAAGCGGTTCCAGCACAATGCCGTACCCGCCCTCGGTGGGTACGTATTCGGCCGATCGCGCGAAGGCGGGTAAGCGCCCGTACGCGGTTCGCGCGGCAGCACAAAAGGTGTCGACGGCGGGCACCACGATCGCGTCGGCGGTGCCCCGGCGCAGCAGATCCCGCGCGACGCACAGCGCCGCCGCACCCGCGGCATGCGCGGCGGTGAGCGTCGAGGTCACCCCGGTGAGCCCGAGTTTCATGGCGACCTGCCCGGCGGCGGCGTTGTACACCGTGTTCGGGAACACCGCCGGATTGGCGGTTTCCGGCCCCGAATCGACCAGCGGCACCACGAATTCCTCGATGCTGGCGAGCGGTCCGAGCCCGGTGCCGAGCACCACGCCGATGCGCGGCGCGGGACGCTCCGTCCCCGCGAGTCCGGCATCGGCGAGCGCCATGGCGGAGGCCATGATGGCGTACCTGCCCAACCGGTCCACCCGGCGGCGTTCGCGCGGCGGCAGCTCCCATTCGGGATTGCCGAGCAGTGCGGCGAAGCGTTCGGATCTGCGATCGGCGGCCGAATAATCGCGGTAGGCGGCATGCAGTCCGGCGAGGGTGTTCCAGTCCGGTCCGAGTGCGGCCAGTCCGGTGATGACGATCGGTTCATCGCCCGGTGCCGGACTCTCGATGCGGCCGGGCAGGCCGAACAGAATGCTGGCATTGGCCCCGGCGAACGCGAAGTTATTCGACAGCGCGGCCGCGGTATCGAGCGTCCGGGAGCCGCCCGGCACCACATCGATGGCGCAGTGCGGATCCGGTTCCAGGAATCCGGCCGTGGGCGGCGCGGTCTGCTCCCGCAGCGCCTGTACGGTCACGATGCTCTCCACCGCGCCCGCCGCGCCGAGCAGATGCCCGATCATCGATTTGGTGCTGCTCAACAGGGTTTTCGCGGTGTCGTCGCCGAAAGCCGTTCGCACCGCGGCGACTTCGGCCGGATCGTTCTTGGGCGTCCCGGTGCCGTGCCCGTTCACATAGCCGACCTCGTCGGGCCGGACACCACCGGACGCGAGCGCCGCGACAATGGCGCGCGCCGCCCCGGCTCCCTCGGGATGCGGTGCGGTGGCGTGATATCCGTCCGCCGACAGTCCGTAGCCGAGCACCTCGGCCAGCACCGGCGCGTCATGCGCCGCCGCTATCGTGGCCCGGGTCAGGACCAGCATCCCGCTGCCCTCGCCGAGCGAAAGACCGTCGCGCCCTTTCGAATACGGTGCGGCCGGATTGGGCGAGAGCGATTCCAGACTGTTGAATCCGGCGAACGTCACCCCCGAGAGCGAATCGCTACCGCCCACCAGCAGCGCGTCGGCGTGCCCGTCGCGCAGCAGTTCCACCGCGTGCGCGATGGCGTGCGCACCGGAGGCGCAGGCGGTGTTCACCGACAGCACCGGTCCACCGAAACCGAAGGCCGCGCCGATGACCTCGGCGATGGTCTGCGGTGAGACCAGCAGCAACTGCTCGAACGGTGCGGGCTGTCCGCTCGCCTCGGCGCGCAATGCCTGTTCCCCGCTGACCAATCCGCCATTGCAGGTCGCGAACACCACGCCCCAGCGTTCGGGCGGCACGACGCCCGCGAGTCCGCTGGCGGCCAGCGCCTCCTCGGCGGCGACCAGCGCGAAGTCCAGCGACGGCTCTCGCACCGCACCGGAAAGCCCGTCGTACGACGGTTTCACGTCCTCCGGCACCTCCCCCGCGAGCTTGGTCCGATACCCCGCCATGGGCAGTCCGGCCACCGGGCGAATGGCGACGGCACCGGCGCGCGCACCCTCCCACAGCGGTTCCAGGCCGATACCGAAGGCGGTGACGGCCCCCATTCCGCTCACGACTATGCGGTCGATGGTTTTCGACATGAGTTCCTCCGGGTCTACGAGATGGGGCGCAACGCGAGCGCCACCTGCTGACCGGCCAGCCCGCGGGCCAGCGCCAGCGCGCCGGTGAGCGTGGCGTCCGGGCGCGCGGATTTGGGCACCCAGTCCAGATCGCAGTCCGGATCCGGTGTTTCCAGGTGCAGCGTCGGCGGCACGATCGCGTGATGCAGGGTGAGCGCGGCGATCGCGATATTGAGCGCACCGGCCGCACCGACCAGATGCCCGGTCTGCGGTTTCACGCTGCTGGCCCGCACCGTGTCGGCGGTGGAGCCCAATGCCGTTCGAATGGCCCGGGTTTCGGTGACATCACCGAGCCGGGTGGCGCACCCGTGCGCGGCGATATATCCGACCTGATCGACCGGCATGGCGGCATCGTCGAGCGCGCGGGTGATGGCGGCGGCCAGTGCGCGCCCGTGCGGTTCCGGGGTGAGCGCCTGCCGGTCGTTGGTCAGGCCCGAGCCCGCGATCTCGGCGTAGCAGCGCGCGCCCCGGGCGAGCGCGGCATCGCGGCGCTCGAGGATCAGGAAGGCCGCGCCGTCGCCGAGCACCGAACCCGAGCGATCCCGGTCGAACGGCCGGAAAGCCGAGGGGCCGAGGTCATTTCGATCCGACAGCACCCCGAGGGTGTCCATATGCGACATCGGCCACCACGAGGTCGGATCATCGAAGCCGCCCGCGACCGCGATATCGGCCTCGCCCCGGCGCAGTGCCCGCGCGGCACGGGCGACGGCATTGGCGCCCGCCTCCGCGGTTCCGTGGAAATACGCGTTCGGCCCACGGACCCCGAACATTTGGGACAGGAAGAACAGCACGGCCGGTTGCAGGCCCTCGACGTAGAACAGCGGCGGGAACACCGACGACGCCACCTCGCCGAGCTTGCGGAAGTCGGCCCGGCCGTCCTCGCCGCGAACGGCCAGCGCGCCCTCGACCACGCCTTCGGGGCGGCACAGTTCCTTGTTGCCGCCCGCGAACACCCCGGTGCGCGCCGGATCCAGGTCGGCCACTTCGAGTCCGGCGTCCCGGAGCGCGAGCAGCGCTGCGGCAGCGGCGATCTCGTCCACCGGGGCCATGAAACGACGGGCCTTGCGCTCCAAATACGTACGGACGTCGAAGTCCCGCAACTGGGCCGCCTGGCGGGTGTGCAGGGACGCGGGTTCATAGGTCGAGATCGGCCCGATCCCGGTGCGCCCCTCGATGAGTCCCTGCCAGGTCGGTTCCTGTCCCTCGCCCAGGGCGGTGATCAGCCCGATACCGGTGACGACTACCTCGGTCATACCGGCACCACCGCTTCGACCGGGCTCAGCCGCAGGGACCGGCAGGTGGCGACCACCCGATCGCCGACCTTGGCCTGCACCTTGAAGGTTCCGGGCGCGGTGAGCGTCGCCTCGATGATGACGCGATCCCCCGGCTGCACGAAGTGCCGGAAGCGCACCACCCCGGCCTCACGCACCTGCCAGGCCGGACCCGGTTCGCCGACAACGTATTTCGCGGTCTCGATCATGCTGTCCAGCAGCAGCACCCCGGGCAGCACCGGAAAGCGCGGGAAGTGGCTGTCGAAGATGGCCAGGGTGGCCGGGATATTGCGGACCGTCACCGCGCGCTGCCCGGGTTCGACGAGCAGCACCCCGTCCAGGATCGGTTCCCATGCTGGGTTCATTGGTGCTCCTGTGGCTTGGCGACGACCAGGCAGGTGTTGGTGCCGCCGAACGCGAAGGCGTTCACCAGCACCGCGCCGACCTCGCGATGGACGGCGATATTGGGTACGTAGTCCAGGTCGAGCTTGGGATCGGGACGATCGAGGTTGATGGTCGGCGGCAGGATGGAGGTGCGCAGCGCACCGACCGCGGCCAGCACATTGAGCGAGGCCGCCGCCGAAGTCAGATGTCCCGTCATGGATTTCGGTGAGCTGACCGCCACACGCGCCGCGCTGTCACCGAATACGGATTTGATGGCGATGGTCTCGGAGAGATCGTTACCGGGTGTGCCGGTGCCGTGCGCGACCACGTAATCGATATCGGCGGGGGCGATTCCGGCATCGTCGAGCGCGCCGGTCATGGCGCTGATCGCACCGCCGCCATCGGGCGGCGAATCGGTGATGCGGTACGCGTTCAATGTCGAGGCGTAGCCCCGCAATTCGGCCAGGACGGTCGCGCCGCGAGCGTGCGCCGCCTCCCACTCCTCGAGCACCACCATGACCGCGCCTTCACCGATCACGAAGCCGGAGCGATCGGCTTCGAAAGGCCGCGAGGCCTTTTCGGGCCGATCGTTGTAGTCGACGGTGAGCGCGCCCAGCAGGCCGAAGCCGAGCACATCCATCCAGCTGGTCAGCGTGTCGGTGCCGCCCGCGACCATGGCGCGAGCGTCACCGTCCTGAATGGCCCGGAACGCCTCACCGATGGCATGCCCCGATCCGGCGCAGGCGGTGCTGACACTGATCATCGGCCCGGCCGCGTCGGCCGCCACCGCGAGCGCGGACAGCGTGATATTCGCGTTGCGGTACAGCACATCTCGCGGGGCGTGCCGATAGATCTCGGTGGCCCCGGTCCGATCGCGCAGGTACGCGACATCCACGACGGTCTGCAATTCCGGGCGGCCGACACTGGCTCCGACCGCGATGCCGATCTGCTCGGGCGCGTACGTGCCCGGACCGATCCCGGCCTGCGCGAGCGCTTCCCGGGTGGCCGCGATGCCGTACCGGCCCGCATCCGGCAGACGCCGATCGCGCAGGTCCGTACAGCGGAAATCCTTGACCTGTCCCCCGATTCGCGCGGGGTAGGTCGAGGCGTCGAAGGTGGTGAGCGGCCCGACGCCGCTGCGCCCCGACGCCAGACCCGCCCAGGTCTCGACGGCGGTATTGCCCAGCGGTGTCACCGCGCCGATCCCGGTGATGGCGACCCGCCTCATATCGCACCCCCGAGCAGCTGTTCACCGTGCAGGCGCACCCGTTCGGGATCATCGAGCTTGCCGGTGTCGATGAGCGCGCACATCACCCCGGTCGCGGTCAGCACCCGCCGCTCCCCCACGGTGACGGTGCCGTCCAGCACCGCCACCTCATCGGAGGTGGAGATCACCGTGCCATCGATGGTGAGCACATCACCGCTGTACACCTCCGATTCGAACGCGACGTGTTCGATGGACAGCAGCGCCGCCCGCCGGGCGTAATCGCTGCTGAGCATGACCAGCCAGGTTCCGGCCTGGCAGAGTGCCTCCAGCACCAGGGGTTTCGGCATGACCGGACCCTCCGGGCCCACCCGCCAGAATTCCTCGGCCGCCGAGGTGAGTTTGCGCGCCCGGATCTCGGTGTGCGGGGTCCAGGATTCGATGCGGTCTACCAGGTGGAATCGCATACAGTCCTCACAGCTTGGGGCGGCCGAGGCCGAGCGCGGCGCCCGCGCCGCCGTCGACCCGCACCAGCGAACCGGTCATATACGCCGCGCCCGGTCCGGCCAGGAAGGCGACCACCTCGGCCACCTGTTCCGGACTCGCGAACTCGCGCACGGGAATCTGCTGTTTGATCGAGCGCCCGCCGTCCTTGGCCAGCAGCCCGCCGACCAGTTCGGTCGGGGTGAAACCCGGCAGGGCGGCGTTCACCCGCACCCCGAAGCGCGCGAGTTCCAGTGCGCTGCACCGGGTGAAGGCGTTGATCGCGGCCTTGGACGCGGCGTAGTTGGATTCGCCGATCCAGCCCGCCTCCCCCATTACCGAGGAGACGTTCACGATCGCGCCCGCGCGCTGGCCCATGAAATGCGCCATGGCGGCCTTGGTGCAGTTGAACGTCCCGCCGAAGTTGGTGCGCATGACCTCGACCCAATCCGCCTCGGCGAGATTGAAAATCAGTCCGTCCCTGGCGATTCCGGCATTGTTGACCAGAATGTCGAGACCGCCGAGTTCGGTGACGGTGCGCTCCACCAGGCGCTGCGCCTCCTCGGGCGCGGCGACATCCGCGCCGAGGGCGATGGCTTTCCCACCGCGCGCATCGATTTCGCGCACCACGTCTTCGGCCTGCGCGCTGCCGGAGCGATAGTTCACCGCGACCCGCGCCCCGGCGGCCGCCAGGCGCAGCGCCACCGCGCGCCCGATCCCGCGCGAAGCACCGGTGACGAGCGCGACCTGACCGTCCAATTCGGCAGCCATATCAGGCCGCATTCTCGGCGGCCTTGGCCTTGCCGATCACAATGTCGATCAGGTTCTGCACGGTCAGCAGCGACATGATGCGCTCGGCGGGAAGCTTGCCCGCCAGCGCCTCCACATCGATCTGCGGCATCACCTTCGCCAGCTGCGCCAGTCCGGCGGCGGTGACGATCTCGTTCTCATCACCGAATTCCTCATCCGGGATACCGCCCTGGATGGCGTCACCGATATCGGAGGCCTGCACCTTGATGCCGCTCTTGCGCTCGACGCGGAACAGAATGTCGAGCAGGTCGATGGACTCGGCGCCGAGCTCATCGATGAGGGTCGACTCCAGGGTTACCTCGCTGTCGTCGAGCCCGAGGGCGGCGGCAACGGCTTCGATAACGGTGGAATTGATTTCGGACATGAGGGACTCCTCGTGAAGTGGTGAAACTGTCATTCGTGCGGTGGCCGTCGCGATTCAGGACGCGATGGCGCGCGCGTTCTCCAGCGCCGCGAGCACCGCGGCGAGGTTCTTGGGGTTGCCGGTGCCCAGCGTCTGGGCATCGGGCGCAATGCGTTTGGCGAAACCGGTGAGCGCACGGCCCGGGCCGATCTCCACCAGCGTGGTGCTGCCGGCATTGAGTGCGGCGCGAACCGTGCCGACCCACTGCACACTGCCGCTGAGCTGGCGGCGCAACAGGATTCGCGCCTCCGCGCCCGAGCGCAGCGGTGCGGCGGTCACCGAACTGATGACCGTCATGCGGGGATCGGCGAAGGGCTGGCGATCCAGCTCGGCCCCGAAATCGGCGGCGATGGCGTCCATCAGCGAACAGTGAAAGGGCGCACCGACTTTGAGCCATACGCATTTCTCGGCCCCGGCGGCCAGTGCGGCGGTCTCGACCTCGGCGATGGCCGCGGCGGTGCCGGAGATCACGGTCTGTTCGGGCTCGTTGTAGTTCGCCACCTCCGCGCCCGGGGCCTGTTCGCACAGTTCCTCGACCCGCTCCGCGGACAGCCCGATGATCGCCAGCATGGCCCCCGGCACGCTCGCACCGACCTGCGCCATGAGTTCGCCACGACGCGCGACCAGCAGAAGTGCCTGCTCATAGGTCAGCACCCCCGCGGCCGCCAGCGCCGCGAACTCGCCGAGGCTGTGCCCGGCCACCGCCGCGGGCTCGAAACCCCTGGCGCGCAGTACATCCCAGATGGCCAGACTGGTGGCGACCACGGCGGGCTGGGTGATATCGGTGCGCTGCAACTCCTCCTCGCTGCCGGTGCTGCACAGCTGCGAAATCGACTGCCCCAGTGCCGCATCCGCCGTCGCGAAGACGGCCGCCGCCTCATGATGATCGGCGCGCAAGGCGGTCGCCATCCCCGGACGCTGCGATCCCTGACCTGGGAACATGCCCAGAATCGGGCCCTCGAGCTCAATACCCATCGCTCGTGATCTCCTCTCCAGAGCGCCTGGAATCGAGCATGCCCGGGGGCACTGTGCCGCCCACTGGATCGCGTGCCGGGCGGTCCACTTGCAGTTCACTGGGCGGACCACTGAACGTCGCCGAATTCAAGACAACCTCGAGATGCCCGGCCAGCTGCGGTGGCCAGGCTGGCACCCGACATCGCAGACCAATTGCCGGGAGGCGCAGATGGTAGGGACACAGGCCCGCCGAGTCCTGATCGCCGGGGGCGGTATCGGCGGTCTCGCCGCCGCACTGGCGTTGCAGCACAGGGGATTCGAGCCGATCGTGTTCGAACGCTCGGAGACGCTGCGGGACGGCGGGGCCGGATTGCATATCTGGACCAATGGCACGCTGATCCTGGACCAGCTCGGCGTCGCCGACGAGGTGCTGAAAATCGCTCCGGCACAGGAGATCTGTCGATTCGCATCGTCACGTGGCGAAGTGTTCGGAGCCTGGGACGTCGGCTCGTTCACCGCGAAGTACGGACGGCCGACAATCGCCGTGGAGCGGTCGGTACTGCATCGGGCACTACGAGAGGCACTGAGCGGCAGTGTCGTTCGAACCGGAGCGGAGGTGGTGGGGTTCGATCAGAACGACACCGGCGTGACCGTGCGCCTCGCGGACGGCGGCACCGAAACCGGCGATGTGCTCATCGGCGCGGACGGCATCAACAGCGCGGTTCGAATCGGGCTGCACGGTGCCGAAAAGCCGCGCTACAACGGGTATATCGCGTGGCGCGGCAAGGCATCGCTCACCCACGACCTGATTCCCCCGGGCACCTTCCACGCGCTCTTCGGGCCGGGCACCCGCTTCACCTATTACGACGTCGCGCCCGGCGTCGTGCACTGGATGAGCGTCGCGAACGGTCCGGCGGGCGGGGCGAACGAGCCGGATATGAAGGCGCTGCTCGCCGAACGGCATCGCGGCTGGGTCGAGCCGGTGAGTGAAATCCTCGCCGCCACACCGGAGTCCGACATCATTCGCAGTGACGTCTACGACCGGCGGCCGAGTAAGAAGCGCTGGGGCCGGGACCGGGTGACCCTGCTCGGGGATGCCGCGCACCCCATCACCTTCAATATCGGGCAGGGGGCGTGCCAGGCCCTCGAAGACGCCATGATCCTGGCCGATGAACTCGCCGCCACCCCCGATGTGCCATCGGCCCTGCGGCTCTACGAACAGCAGCGCATCCCCCGCACCGCCGCAATGCAGCGCACCGCCTGGCTCATCGGGCAGATGGGCGCGGTGCAGCATCCGGCCCTCATCCAGCTGCGCCAGCTCGTCATGCGCCTGGCCTGGCCGAAATTCGCGTTCACCGCCGCCGAACGCGACCAGATCTCCTATGCCGCACGGTGGGCCACCGTGCCGACCGCCCCGTGACCGCGTACCACCCTGTGAATTCGGAAGGAAACCCCATGACCGAGCCGGCCACCGACCCCTATTTCTTCGGCGCCTTCGCCGACAAGTGGTGGAGCGAAGACTCGAATATGAAGAACCTGGCCTCTTTTCAGGGACCGCGGTTCGCGTACTTCGACAAGTTCGTCGACAACTGGGCCGGGAAGAAGGTCCTGGACGTGGGCTGCGCGGGCGGGTTCACCACCGAATTCCTCAGTGCGCGTGGCGCGCTGGTGAGCGGGATCGACCCCTCCCCCAATCTCATCGCCGTCGCGCGGGCGCACGCCGAGGAGACCGGCAAGGCCATCGACTATCAGGTCGGGGTCGGGGAGCAACTGCCGTACGCGGATGGCGCCTTCGATATCGTCACCTGTGTGGACGTGCTCGAGCACGTGACCGATCCGGCGCAGACCGTGCGTGAGATCGCGCGGGTGCTGGCTCCCGGTGGAATCTTCCTGTACGACACCATCAATCGGACGCCGGTCTCGTACTTCATGATGATCGTGATGCCGGAGTACGTGATGAAGATCGTCCCCAAGGGCGCGCACGCGTACAAGGACTTCATCAAACCGAGCGAGATGCGCGGCTACCTGTCCGGTGCGGGCCTCACCCAGCTGGACAAGATGCGCGGGCTGACCATCCTGGGCCAGCGCAAGGACGGCAGCCTGATGACCTGGCAGGGTCTGGACAGCACCTCGACGTACATGAACGTCGCCAAGAAGTAGACGCGACCTCCGTCATCCCGGCATGCTTCTTGGCCGGGATCCACATCGGTTGTGGATCCCGGCCAAAAGCGCGCCGGGATGACGGGCGGATCTAGGCCTGCTGTACCAGCAACTCCGAGACCTCCCACAGTTCGCGGGCGCGCTCGGTGTCATGCGATTCCGGCGCACTGGGCACCCTGTCCCGCCCGGTGAAATAGCTGCCGGTGACCTCCGCCATCTCGGGCGCGGTGGCCAGCCAGGCCAGATCGTCGGCGGACTGCGAGAGCGGCCGCGCCACCGGCATCATCAACCGGATGAGCGGGGTCATCAACCGGTAGCCCCGGCGCATCAGCAGCGGATAGTTGCGGGACAGCTGGGTTTCCGGCATCAGGCCCGGATCGAACGCATTGGCGGTGATACCGCGATCGGCCATCCGCCGTGCCAGCTCATAGGCGAAGTAGACATTGGCCAGCTTCGAGGTCGAATAGCGCACCCGGCCACCGCGATTCGAGGCCGTGCGGCGCTGCACCTCGACATCGGCCAGCTCACCCGGCGTGGTCCATTCGGGCGCGGGGAAGCCGCCGGACTTCTCCGGACCCTGATGCACATCGCTGGACACCACCAGGATGCGAGCCCCGGATGCCAGCGTCTCGATCACCTCGTCGATGAGCTGGAAATGCCCGAGATGGTTGGAGGCGAAGGTCATTTCGTACCCGTCGGCGGACTGCTGCACCCCGTCCACGATCTGCAATCCCGCATTGCAGATGATGGCCGCGGGCGGTTCCGCGAGCGATTTCAACTGCCGCGCCGCATGCCGCACCGATTCGATCGAGGCGAGATCGACGATCACGATCTCCACCTCGGCCGTGGGCACGGCCGTGAGGATCCGCTGTTTCGCCGCCGCCGCGCGGCCCTCGTCCCGGCAGCCCAGAATGACCGGAATGCCTTTGCCCGCAAGGATTGTCGCGGTCGCCAGACCCAGTCCCGAGCTCGCCCCGGTGATGACTATCGGCGCGCTCATGCCTTGTCCTGCCGCTCGCGGGTCAACCAGGACTCGGTGTATTCGGCGATCTGGGTCACCTCATTGCCCACATCGGTGGCGATATTGCCCTCGATCGCCTTGCCCAGCACCGGAACCCGCACATCCACCGTGCCGTCGAAATCCAGCGTCGATCGCGGACCGGCGTCCTTCAGCACGAATTTCGCCGCCAGCGTGATGGGCATCCCGGCGATATCGGCCACCATCTCCGCGTGCGCGACGCCATCGGTGAGCGGACCCCAGGACTCGGTCACCTCCAGCCGCACCGAATCCGGAATCAGCTTGGCCACCTGCGCGGGCATCCGGCCGACCGGCGCGGGCTTGGACACCACGATCCTGGTGGTGTCACCGGTGACCTCGAAGGACACCAATTCCGCTCCCGCGCCGTCCAATTCGGCGACCCGGTCCACCCAGTACTGCCGGGTGGTGACCGCGCGATGCACTTCCGCGGCCGACTGCGCGTACTCCTCGACGCGACTCACCTTGCGTGTCATAGCGTTCCCCCTGTCCGCGGAGTCGAACTCTTGGACGAACTCCACTTGAATTTCAGGCCGAGCGCGCGGCGCATGTTCTCGTCGAAGCCGATGGACCAGCGCTCGGTGATCAGTCCGGCGTCGACCCGGAACACGACCAGCGCGTTGAAGCTGACCTGCTGCCCGGTCGCCGGAATATTGAGGACCTCCCCCAAATGTGTTCCGGACCAAGTGTTGTGGCACGCGACGAGGCCATTATGCGCGCTCATCTCATGGGTCTGCACGGTGAGATCGGGCAGTACCGTCCGCATCAGGCCGATCGAGGCGTGCGCGCCCTCCGGCCCACGTTCGGGTGCACCCGGGAACGCCTGGTGGTCAATATATTTCGGGGAGTAGATCTCATACGCGACATCGAGTTTGCCCTGGCTGGCCATCTCGTCGAATACGCGGCGTATCAGCGCCTTGTCCGCCTCTGACATCAAAACTCCTGACTGCGGTGCATCGGTTTCCTGCGCCCGAGAATCACATCGGAGCATTGGACGAAACCTTGAACCCACCTTGACTCGAGCGGACCTCGAGGTGGCGCACCAGTCACCGCGGCAATTGTTTTCGCATGCGAAGTATCACCACCACAGTCCTCGCCGCCGCACTGCTGGCAACCCCGGCACTGCTCGCGCCGAGCGCCCACGCCGAGCCCGGCCGCACGGTCCACGTCTTCGAGAAGATGACCTCCCTGGAGATCAACGGCATGACCGGCACCTACTCCTACACCATCCACGACACCCCGGATGGGCCGGTGATCGGGCAGACCACGGGCTACTGCACCGTGTTCTTCCAGGATCCGAGCAATAGGGAGATGTACTCGTACTGCGATGACACCATGAGTTTCCACGGTGGCACGCTGCACTCCTTCGGTGTCATCAATATGACCACCGCCTACGCGGGCGCGCCGATCACGCTGGGCGTGAACGGCACCGCCGGCGACTTCGAGAATCGGATCGGCACCCGCTACTGGGTCGCCAAGTCCGAACCGAGCGCGGATTCGCGCTCGCAGATATTCACCGCGACTTCGGATTTCACCTTCATGTCCTGAGCTCGAAGCCTCAACACAGTTGCGCGTCGAACAGCGGGGCCAGGGAGGCGAGCATGAACTGCTCGCCCTGCCGGGTGCCGCCCGCCACCCGGCCGCTCATCGTCAAGGAGACGAACCCGTGCAGATACGCCCACATGGTGTGCACGGCGGCGGCCGGATCGCGCAACCGCTTGCCCTGATCGGTCGCGATGGATTGCAGCACCGCGTGGAAGACCGTGAAGCCGCGCTCCACCTCCGGCGGCATCTCCGCACCGTCGAAGGAGACCCCGGCCTGACCGTTCATGGCCTGGTACAGCTCGGGCGCGGCGAACGCGAAATTCCAGAACGCCGAGGCCACCGCGTTCAGGCGCTTGTCGGCGGGTTCGCTCATGGTGGCCTCGATACGGTCCGCGATATCCCGGAAGCCGACGCACATGACCTCCGAGACCAGCGCGTCCTTCCCGGAAAAGTACTGGTAGATCACCGGCGAGGTGTATTCGATGCGGTCGGCGATGCGCCGGATGGTGACCGCCTGCCACCCCTGTTCCGCCGCGATGCTGCGGGCCGTGTCGAGCAATAGGTTTCGCATGTACTCGCGCTCGCGTTCGCGTCGCCGTCCGCTGGGGCTGCTCGCAGGGGCCTTGACCTCTCGCTCCACGGATCCTCCTTTCATTGACAACAGCATACTGACAACGGTTGACTGTCTATCAGTGATAGATGTTCAATAGTCGATAGTTCAGCTACTACTGATCGAACGACAGGAAGCGCACCATGTTCACTCGATTAGGTCTCTTCATCGTTCGGCGAACGAGGTTGGTCCTGGTGCTCTCCGGGATCATCGCCGTGGCGGCCATGGCCTTGGCGGGCACCGCGTTCTCGAAACTGGAGACCGGCGGATTCGCCCCCGACAACGCGGAATCGACGCACGCGCAACAGCTCATCGACCAGCACCTGGACGGCAATCCGAACCTGCTGCTGTTGATCGAGGCCAAATCCGGCAAGGTCGACGATCCCGCCGTCGCCGCCGCGGCCGATCGGGTCACCACCGCGCTGAAGCAGCGCTCCGAAGTGCGAAACATCGTGTCCTACTGGACAACCGGCGCTCCCGCGCTCAAATCGCAGGACGGCCGCTACGGGCTGATCTCCGCCTTCGTCAGCGGCGACGAGACCGCAAGCGCGAAAACCGTTGCCGCCGTTGCGAAGGACGATCTCGGCAAGGCGGGCGACGCGGTGACGGTGCGGGCCGCCGGTGCGCTCGCGGTCAACAACGACATCAACACCGCGGTGATGAAGGGCCTGGTGCTGGCCGAATCCATCGCGCTGCCACTGACTCTCATCCTGTTGCTCGCGATTTTCGGCAGCGTCATGTCGGCGGTGCTGCCACTGCTCATCGCACTGCTGGCCATCGCGGGCACCTTCGCCGAACTGTCCCTGCTCGCCGAGGTGACTCCGGTGAGCATCTTCGCCACCAACCTCATCACCGCCATGGCGCTCGGCCTGGCCATCGACTATGCGCTCTTGACCGTCAGCCGCTTCCGTGAAGAACTCGCGCGCGGCACCGCCACCCCGGACGCGGTGGTGCACACCGTCCGAACCGCCGGGCGCACCATCGTTTTCAGCGCGGTGACGGTCGCGGTGGCACTGTCGGCGGTGCTGGTCTTCCAGTCGACCTTCCTGCGTTCACTGGCGCTGGCCGGTATCGGGGTCACGGTCATCGCCGCCGCAGCGGGCACGATTCTGCTGCCCGCATTGCTGGCGGTGCTCGGCCCGCGCATCGACGCCGGTCGAATTCCCTTCGTGCACAGCGCGAGTGCGCAGGAATCGCGGACCTGGGGTCGCCTAGCCGCGACCGTCATGCGCCGTCCGATCGTCACCGCCATTCCGGTGCTGGCGATTCTGCTCCTGGCCGCCGCGCCGGTGCTGCGCATCGAATTCGCCACCGTCGACGATCGCTCGCTGCCCACCACCACCGACAGCCGGGTCGCGCTCGATGTACTGCGCACCCAGTTCGGCGGGGACAGCACCGCGACCATCGACGCGGTCACCACCGATCAGGTGTCCGTCGTCGCGGTCGACGACTACGCCAAGCGCCTCTCACTACTGCCCGGGGTGGCCCGAGTCGACAGTCCCGCAGGGCTTTTCGTCTCCGGACAACCGGCCGGGCCCGCGCAGCGACAGCTCGCCACGGCCACCGCACAGCAGGTGGTCATCACGCCGAACGCCGATATCCACCCCGAATCGGGCACCGCGCAGGATCTGGTGCGAACTGTCCGGGCCACTTCCACCCCGGACGGCGCGCACTTCCTCGTCGGCGGCACCACCGCCACCCTGGTCGATACCAAGCACGCCATCAGCACCCGGCTGCCCTGGGCACTGCTGCTGCTGGTCGTGACGACCTTCGTGGTGTTGTTCCTGTTCACCGGCAGCGTGATTCAGCCGTTGCGGGCGCTGCTGCTCAACGCGCTCGGCCTGTCCGCCACCTTCGGCCTGATGATCCTGATCTTCCAGCAGGGACACGGCGCCGGACTGCTCGGCATCACACCGCGTCCGCTGGACATGTCGATGCCGGTGTTGTTGCTGTGCATAGCATTCGGCCTGTCCATGGACTACGAGGTATTCCTGATCAGCCGGATCAAGGAGCTGCACGATGCCGGGGCGAGCACCCGCGAGGCCGTGGTCGAGGGCCTGGGCCGCACCGGGCGCATCATCTCGGCGGCGGCGGTGCTGATCGCCATCAGCTTCTTCGCCTTCGCGCTCAGCCCGGTCAGTTTCGCGAAGTTCTTCGGCATCGCGGCCGGGCTCGCGGTGGTGCTCGATGCCACCGTGATGCGCGGAATTCTGGTTCCGGTCACCTTCCGGCTGCTGGGTGAGCGGGCCTGGTACGCACCGGGACCGCTGAAGCGGCTCCACCAGCGCATCGGCGTCCGGGAATCGGATGCGGACGAGTTGCCCGCGACACCGCCCGCGAAGCCGGAGACCGCACCGGCGACACTGACGGGAAGTTAACAGGTTTACCTGAAACCCAAGGTAGACAAGCTATTTCGAGCTCCCTCCCGGCGCAGCGCACAAGATCACGACCGGACACGATCAGCTATCAGTGATAGGATCGCTAACGGTTGAGATCAGCGGCGACTCGACTGCGCTGGGGGGGATCTTCAATATTGGCTTGTTATGTTGGGGGCAGTATGGAATTTCAACTTCTCGGATCGCTGGACCTATATGCGGGCCATGCTCCGATTAGCCTCGGTCCACCGAAACAACGAGCAGTGCTCCTGCCACTTCTTTTGGAACCAAACACACCGATCGGCTTCGATACATTGGTCGAACGGGTATGGGATGAATCACCGCCTTCGGATGTTCGCAATGTCGTCTACACGTATGTGACCCGACTGCGGCGCATTCTCGAGAAAGCGAACGAAGGCTGCAATTCGGCGAATGACGTCAGAATAGTCCGCCAGAACGGCGGCTATCTGCTGGATATCGCGCCGAACTGTATCGACCTGCACCGGTTTTATGCGCTGATGAGTGAGGCCCGGCAGGAAAACAACCCTCGTACCAGGGCTTTCCTGCAAAAATCAGCACTGAATCTGTGGCAGGGATGCCCCATCGCGAATATCTCCGGGAGCTGGGCGACCCGGGTCCGGGAATGGCTCGACCGGGAACGACTCGACGCCATGACCGATTGGGCCGAAACGGAAATAATGATCGGGAACTCGAGTGCGGTGATCACCGAACTCCGCCGCGAGATGGCGAATAATCCACACTCCGAGCTCGTGATAGAAAAACTCTTGCAAGCCCTCATGCAAACCGGGCGCACCGTGGAAGCGCTCGAACTGTATGGGACAGCTCGCGGTCGCATTGTGGAAATGATGGGCGCGGAACCGGGGCCGCGGCTCCGGGAAATTCATCGCACCCTGCTGGCCTCGGATAGTTTCGATCTGCGCGAAATATCCTGAGGGCGGTCCCGTGGTCATCGGAATCAAGATTCCGTCAAGTGTTCCGGCCAGTCTCCGGTGACAGTCTTGGTGCGCATATTCGACGGCGTGCCGCAGCGCACACGAGATTAAGGCTGGATCAATGGCCAACGGGAAAACAGTCTTGCGTCAGGTGGTTCGCAGCACCGCCTGGGCTCAAGGCGCCGCACGCGTGGCAATCGGCAGCGGCATGCTGCTCAATCCCGCGGAGACGGTCAAATCGTGGTCGGGCGAGTACGACGAGAAGATGTCCTCGTTGCCGTCCCGGGCGTTTGGGGCCCGGGACCTGGTGCTCGGCGCCGGCACCCTGTTCTCGCTGTACCGGGGCCATCCGGTGCGGCACTGGTTCGTGCTGAGCGTGGGACTCGAGCTCATCGACGCCTCGGTCACCCTCAACAAACGTCGCATCACCGGTAACTCCGGTGCCCCCGACACCTGGGAACTCCTCACTGCCGCAGGTCTTTTCGGTGGCCTCCTGGTCGCCGGCCTGCTCGACGACTGAAGATTGGGAGCGGAAAACCCGTGCGAAACATCACCGAAGGACTGCTGACGGTGTCGGTGCTCGGCAGCGCCGTCGTCTACGGCACCGACGTATTCTGCGCGATCGTGCTGCGCCCCGCCCTCGCGGCGGTGGACGACAACGTGCTGGTGCAGACCATCGGCAATGTGCATCGAATCGCGGACGCGCGCATGCCGATTCCCGGCGCGGCGGGCTGGATCGCCGCCGGACTCGCCGCGGTGACCTCGCTGATCGACGGCGATAAGAAGGTCACGCTGCTGGCCGCACTGGCCTTCGCCTTCCTGGCGGTCTGGATGGCCATCTACGTCCGCGTCAGCGCCCCGATCAACAAGCAGCTCACCGCCGCCTCGCAGGGCGCCGCACCCGCGGGCCTGGATGCCCGCGCCCTCCAGAAGCGCTGGGACAGCGTCATCTACGCGCGCGCCGGTCTCCAGACCGTCGCGCTGCTGAGCCTGTGCCTGGCCATCCGGGAAGCCGCGTGAGCAGAGTTCGCATGACCGCCGCCCAGCGCAGTGAGCAGGTGCTCACCGCGGCTGTGGCGGCATTCTGCGAATCCGGTTACGCCGGAACCACAACCGATGACATAGCGCGGCGGGCGGGCGTCTCGCAGCCCTATGTCATCCGGTTGTTCGGCAGCAAGGAACAGCTCTTCCTGGCCGCGGTGCACCGCGTCTGCGATCGCATCGCGGACATCTTCCGCACCATCGGCGAAAACCGGGATGCCGCAACCGATCCGGCGGAACTGCTCGCCGCGCTCAGTGCGGGCTACGCCGAGATCCTGGCCGAACGCGAACTGGTCGTCGTCTTCCTGCACGGGATGGCGGCGAGTTCACATCCCCCGATCGGCGTCGCGGTGCGCGAGCGCTACGGCGAGATCTACGCCCTGGTCAAGGAATTGACCGGGGCGACCCCGGACCAGGTCACCCGTTTCTTCGAAACCGGCATGCTGCTCACCGTGATGACGGCCATGCAGGTCATCGGCCCCGGCGCGGTGGATACCGACTGGGCCCGGGAGATCACCGAGACCTTGGAATCGAACTCGGCGCACGAGCTGGTCTGACTCCCCCGTCATCCCGGCATGTCTTTGGCCGGGATCCACACCGCCACTGTGGATCCCGGCCAAAAGCGCGCCGGGATGACGGGGATTGCGCCGGAAACGGGGAAGGCCCCGAGTCGAATTCGACTCGGGGCCTTCCCTTTACAGCGTGCGCGGGCTCAGTGGCCGTGCGAACCGCTGTCCGCGGTGTCCTGGTGGGATTCCAGGGCGGCCAGCATGTCGTGCTCTTCCTTGTGCGCGTGCTCGACGTTCTCCAGCTGCTGCTGGGCCGGGTCGGCGAACAGGAAGGAGCCGGTGCCGGGCTTACCGGCGGAGCCCAGCTTGGACATCTTCTTGGGCACCGGGGCGCCCTGGTACTCCAGCGGGATCGGGTGACCGTGCGAGTCGACCGGGCCCAGGGGCTGGTGGATCTCGATGTACTCACCGTGCGGCAGGCGCTTGATGACACCGGTCTCGATACCGTGCTCGAGCACCGCCCGGTCGCTGCGCTGCAGACCCAGGCAGAACCGGTAGGCCGCGAAGTACGCAAGCGGCGGCACGGTCAGCAGGGCGATGCGGAAGAACCAGGTGGTGGCGTTCAGCGAGATGTCGAACTTCAGCGAGATGATGTCGTTGACACACGCCAGGGTCAGCACCAGGTAGAACGCGATGGCCATGGAGCCGATCGCGGTACGCACCGGCACATCGCGCGGACGCTGCAGCAGGTTGTGCCGCGCGGTGTCGCCGGTGAGGCGCTTCTCGATCCAGGGGTAGATCACCAGGACGGTGAACACCAGGCCCATGATCAGCGCGACCCAGAAGGCGGCCGGAACCGTGTGACCCCAGAAGTAGAGCTCCCACGGCGGCATCAGACGCGCCATACCGTCGGTCCACATCATGTAGAAGTCCGGCTGCGAACCCGCGGAGACCTGAGACGGGTTGTACGGACCCAGGTTCCAGATCGGATTGATCTGCAGCACGCCACCCATGATCGCGACGATGCCGAGGGTGAAGGCGAAGAACGCGCCCTGGTCGGCGGCGAACACCGGCACGATGCGCGCGCCGACGACATTGGTTTCCTTGCGACCCGGTCCGGGGAACTGGGTGTGCTTCTGGTACCAGACCAGCGCGACGTGCGCGGCGATCAGGGCCAGCAGAATGCCCGGAATGAGCAGCACGTGCGCGATGTACAGACGCGGGATGATGATCTCGCCCGGGAAGTCGCCCGCGAAGATCAGCCAGTGCAGCCAGGTGCCGATGACCGGAACACCGATGGTGATGCCCGAGAAGGCCGCGCGCAGACCGGTACCCGAGAGCAGGTCGTCCGGCAGCGAGTAACCGAAGAAGCCTTCGAACATCGCCAGGATGAGCAGCAGCGAGCCGATCACCCAGTTGGCCTCACGCGGCTTGCGGAACGCGCCGGTGAAGAAGATGCGGAACAGGTGGATGATGATCGACGCCGCGAAAAGCAGTGCCGCCCAGTGGTGCACCTGGCGCACGAACAGACCGCCGCGCACCTCGAACGAGATGTTCAGCGCGGTCTCGTAGGCCCGCGACATGGTGACACCGCGCAACGGCTGGTACGAGCCGTTGTAGACGGTCTCCGACATGGACGGGTCGAAGTACAGCGTCAGGTAGATACCCGACAGCAGCAGGATGATGAACGCGTACAGCGCGATCTCACCGAGCAGGAACGACCAGTGGGTCGGGAAGACCTTGTTGATCGACCGCTTCACGAATGCGGCAGCGTGGTACCGCTCGTCGAGTTCGTTGACCTGGCTCATGAACGACGCTCCCAGAAGGCCGGGCCGAGGGGCTCGAGGAAGTCGTGTACGGCGACCAGATAGCCCTCGGCATTGACGGTGATCGGCAGCTGCGGCAGCGCGCGAGCGGCGGGACCGAAGACCGGCTTACCCCACTCGGTCGCGGAGAACTGCGACTGATGGCAGGGGCACAGGATCCGGTTGGTCTGCTGCTCGAAAAGCGAGGTCGGGCAACCGAGATGGGTGCAGATCTTCGAGTAGGCGAAGTAGTCGCCGTAGTTGAAGCTCTCCTGGCCCTTACGCTTGATGGCCTTTTCGGCGTCCGCGGTGCGCAGGCGAATCAGCATGACCGCGTTGCGGATTCCACGCAGCGACTGCAGGGTCTCGTGCTCGTCGCCACGCCATTCTTCCTTCCAGGGGAAGACGGTTTCCATGGCGCCGGCGTCGAGGTCCTCCGGGCGCACCAGGACGATGTCCTCGGGGCGGCCGGTATCGCGACGCAGGAAGATGGTCTGGCCCGCGAAGTCCGGGGTCCAGCCCGAGACCCACAGCGGCGACTTGTCGCGCTTGGCCCACGGGTTCTTGACCATGCCGCCGACGAACACGAGCAGCGCGCCCACGCCGAGCACACCGACGCCGGCGCCCGCGGTGCGGGTGATCAGCTTGCGGCGGCCCAGGGTGGAGGTCTCCACCGCGTCCTGCAGCTGCGCGCCCAGCGTGCGGCGGTTGACCTCGGAGGAGCGGCCGTCGTGGCGATCCTGGATGGAGATCTCGACCGGGATGAACTTCTTGCGGATGAGCACCACGGCGATACCGACGGCGAGCACCGCGATACCGAGCGTGAGGCCGTACAGCGGAGTGGTCAGCGTGTAGGCGGCATTGCCGTCCTCGCCGCGACCCTTGTACTCCCAGGGCCAGAACAGGTAGATGCCGACGAGCGCGGCGCCGAAGATACCGGCGATGGCGAACCACAGCGCCACCTGGCGCTCGGCGCGCTTCTCCGCGCGGGTGCCGGGCACCGGCCAGCGCGGTGCGCGGTAGGCCACGTCGACACCGTCGAGCTTGGTGCCGAGTTCGACGAGCTCATCGCGCGACATGGCGTCGAGCTGCTCATCGGTGAAATCGTGCTCGCTGGGGTTGTCCCCCATGCTCTTTCGCTCCTGTTCACTCATGACCGGGATCCGATCCACATGGCCGATCCGACCAGCGCCACGATCCCGACGATCCAGATCGCGAGACCTTCGGTCGCGGGACCGAAGCCGCCGAGGCCGTAGCCGCCCTCGGACTTGGTCTCCATGCGGTCCTTGATGTACGCGACGATGTCCTTCTTCTCCTCCGGCGACAGCTGCCGGTCGGAGAACTTCGGCATGTTCTGCGGGCCGGTGAGCATGGCCAGGTAGATCTGCTGCTCGCTCGCCTCTTCCAGGGGCGGGGCGAACTTACCGGAGGACAGCGCGCCGCCCTTACCGGTGAAGTTGTGGCAGGACGCGCAGTTCATCCGGAAGAGTTCGCCACCGCGGCCGAGATCGGCTCCGGCGATGATGGACTCCTGGGCGATCTCCCCGTTGGGGTCGCGCAGCACGGTCGGGCCGCCGCCGTTCGCCTGGATGTAGGCGCCCAGGGCGTCGGTCTGGCCGGCGTCGAACTTCGGGGGCTTGCGCACGATCTGCGCCTCGTTGCGGGCGGCGGGCATACGACCGGAGGAAACCTGGAAGTACACCGCGGCCTCGCCGACGCCGATCAGGCTCGGGCCGCGATCCTGCACACCCTGCAGGTTCGCGCCGTGGCAGGTGACACACGAGGTGTCGTAGATCTGCTTGCCCTCGCGGATCAGCGCGGACTGGTCCTCGTGCGCCGTGGCGACCTGCGCCGTCGGGGTCAGGGCCGATGCCGCGAAGCCGGCTCCGACGAGGCCCATCAGAAGAACCAGACCGCCGGCGAGCTTGCGGCGCATGCGCCGCTGCTTGCGGGTCTTGGTGGCCTCGCCGATCCCCTCGCTGGGATCTGGCGCTGACGGGGGAGATGAACTCATCTGTGTCCCTTTGGAGTAGACGGAACCGACTTGTCAGAAGCTTCGTGCCTACGGCGGGCTGTGCCGTGGTACTGGATCCGCTTGCTAGCGGATGAAGTAGATCGTGGCGAAGAGCCCGATCCAAACGATGTCGACGAAGTGCCAGTAGTAGGAGACAACGATCGCCGCGGTCGCCTGCGCGGGGGTGAACTTGCTGAGCGAGGTGCGGACCAGCAGGAACACGAACGCGATCAGACCGCCGATGACGTGCAGACCGTGGAAGCCGGTGGTGATGTAGAACACCGAGCCGTACACGGTGCTGGAGATCGTGGTGCCTTCTTTGACCAGGTTCGTGTACTCGTAGCCCTGACCGGCCACGAACATCGCGCCCATGATCAGCGTGATGGTGTACCAGCGGCGCAGGCCGAACACATCGCCGCGCTCGGCCGCGAAGACGCCCATCTGGCAGGTGAAGGACGAGGCCACCAGGACTGCGGTCACCGGCACGGCGAGCTTGAGGTTCAGCTCGGTCGGCTCCATCGGCCACTTACCGTGGGCCTGCGCGCGAGCGACAAAGTACATAGCGAACAGGCCGGCGAAGAACATCAACTCGCTCGACAGCCAGATGATGGTACCGACGCTGACCATGTTGGGCCGGTTCAGCGAATGCACTCGCTGGGTAATGGCCGATCCTGGGGTCCCTACTGCGGTCGTCACGCCGGTAAGTATGACTTGTCGTAGTACGACAGACATAGCGGGGTACGAAAGTTCGTCGTACGTGTCGGAAACCGCAGGGCGAGCAAGCCTCTCGATGGGCGCTCGGCGTGTCACGGACCAACCTAGATTGCCCAGGTAAGAGAAACCTGAGCCCTATTTCGGAGGAGTTTTCGAACCATGGAATGGGTGCGGCGACTGCTGCGACGCGGCGGGACAACGGAACTGGATCCCGGGCGCGCCGATCTCGTCACGGTGGCGTCGAGTTTCGATGACGCGGAGGCGTGTTCGGCCGCATTGGCCCGAGCGGAGAACTGGACTCCCGACCAATCGGTGGTGCTGCGGCATCACCTGCGGATTCCGGTGGCGCGGCAGGCGGAGGTCGCCGCCATCGCCGCGCAGGGCGGCTACACGCTCGGTCATACCGGCGACGAGTCGAATGTGATCTTGCAGCGCGTGCAGGTGCTCGACGCCCTGCACTGCTCGCAGGAACGCTCGCGAATGGCGAGCCTGGCCCACCGCCACGATGGCGAGGCGCTGGGCTGGGATGCCCTGCAACCGGCCGCGGAGCCGCCGAGAGAAAAGAAATAGCCCCCGCCCACTAGGCTTGCACCGACAACACTGGTGGCCCGACATCCACTCCGGATTCCCGGGGGAACGGAAGAGCAATGAGCGCGCGCAGCTGGCGAGAAATCCTCGGCATCCTCACCGATGGCAATGATCTGTCCACCGATGAGGCCGCGTGGGCCATGAACGAGATCTTCACCGACAGCGCCACCTCCGCGCAGATCGCCGCGTTCGGCGTGGCCCTGAAGATGAAGGGCCCCACCCCCGATGAGCTGGGCGGTCTGGCCCAGGGCATGCTCTCGCACGCGCGCCGGGTGCCGTACAAGGGCGCGGCGGTCGATATCGTCGGCACCGGCGGTGACCGCTCCGGCACGGTGAATATCTCGACGATGTCCTCGATCGTGGTGGCGGCCACCGGAATTCCCGTCGTGAAGCATGGCAACCGCGCGGCATCCTCCAAGAGCGGCGGCGCGGATGTGCTCGAGGCGCTCGGGGTGAAGATCGCCCTCGGCCCCGAATCCGTGGCGACCTCGGTGAACGAGGTGGGCATCGGCTTCTGTTTCGCCCCCGTGTTCCATCCGTCGCTGCGTTTCGCGGGCCCGGCGCGCAGTGAGATCGGCATTCCGACGGTCTTCAATATCCTCGGCCCGCTGACCAATCCGGCCCAGCCGACCGCGGGGCTCATCGGCTGCGCCTTCGCCGATCTGCTCCCGGTCATCGCGGGCGTATTCGCCGGTCGCGGCGCCTCCGCGCTGATCGTGCGCGGCAATGACGGCCTGGACGAGATCACCACCGCCGACACCACCGACGCCTGGGTCGTCGCGGGCGGTCGTGCGTTCGAAACCACCATCGACCCAACCGAACTCGGCATTCCCCGGGTGGCTCCGGAAGCCCTGCGCGGTGGCGATGCCGCCATGAACGCGGTCATCGCCCGCAATATGCTCGCCGGTGAACCCGGCCCGGTGCGCGATGCGGTGCTCCTGAATTCGGCCGCCGCCGTGGTTGCCTTCGAGTTGACTCCGGACACGGCCACGGACAATCTGCACCCGCAATTGGCCGCGGCCCTGGAACGCGTCGCCGCCGCCATCGATACCGGTGCGGCCGCCGACCTGTTGACCCGCTGGGTCACCGTCACCAATCAGCTCGGTTCGGACTGACCCGGACTTATCACCGCCGGGAGGCGTGTTTGCCGGCGGGATGCCCGTGACGGCGCTACAGTTTTGGCGTTGAGCAGGCGGTTTCCCGCTGATGGGTGCGGCTGACCGCGACACTGGCCCAGTCGAGGATGTGCGGCAATGGTGCGGTTCGGGCGCGACGGAATACCTTGGCGGCGGGGACTTCTCACGATCGGCGCGGTGCTGGCGGCGGGGGCCGCGATGGGGGTGGTGCCCGAGAGCGGGGCGCATCCGGTCGCGCCGATATTGACGCAGACCGCGAGCGGCACGCTGAGCGTGGACGGGCACGATTACGGCGATCCGGCGGGCTGCCTCACCGTTCGCAAGGTGCCGCGCCGCCTGGCGGTGGTGAACCACACCGCCCAGGAAGTGCGGGTGTATCTCCTACCCGGCTGCAAGGGCGGGGTCACCAATGTGGTCGAGCCGGGCAGATCGGCCACTCCGCTCGGGGCGTCCATACAGACCGGCTAGTTACCCGGGAATCCGCGCCGGGGGCGCATCGCCCTACCCGGCGAACCCGCACCCGCGCGGCATGTCCGCGACGGCTATTCGCCGATGGAGAACCCCGCCTCGACATCGGCGCGGTTGTAGGACTTGAACGCGATATGGGTCGCGGTGCGCACCACCCCGGCGGTCTTGTTGATCCGCCCGGTGACCACCTCCGCGATGCGCTCGTATTCGCGGACGCGCACGACCGCGATCAAATCCACGTCACCCGCGCAGGAGTACACCTCGGCCACACCGTCGATATCGGCCAATTCCTGGGCGGTCTCAGGAATGCGGTCGGACTCGGCGTGAATCAGCACGATCGCGGTAATCATGTGGCCAACTCTAGGTGATCGCCGGGACGGTGTTGCCGGTTGCGTCAGTCGGGCAGCGCGCCCGGCTCGTCGATGGGACCGCCGAGGAGTTCGGTGGCGGCCCGGTGAATCTTGGCCAGCGCGCTCATCAGGTTGGCGCGCTCGGTGGCGGTGAGCGCCGCGGTCACACTGTCCTCCAGCGCCTTTCGCTCCGCTTCGACGGGCCGCCGCAGCTCACGCCCCCGATCGGTGAGCCACAGCCGCACCAGCCGGTTGTCCCGGTCATCGCGTTTGCGCACCAGCAGCCCGGCGGCGGCCATCCGGGTCGCCATCTTCACCACGGTCGGCGTGGTGACATGCAGCGCCGCCGCCATCTCCCCCGGCGTGCGCCCGTCGTGTTCCCACAGCACCGCGAGCACATGGTTCTGCCCCAGGTGCAGTCCGTGTCGCCGCATATCGCGATCGGCCAAGGCGCGCAATGCCTTCGACGTATTGCCGTGCAGTTCCAGGAATTCGGGCATCCATCCTCCGGGTGCGGAAATCAACCGTTGCCCTTCGATCGTTAGCCGTCTAGCGTTATTCGATAGACGGCTAACGAACAAGGGATTCTCATGATACTTCTGACCGGAGCCACCGGGAACATCGGCCGTGAGCTCACCCGCCAACTGGCCACCGCCGCAACGCCTTACCGGGCATTGGTGCGCGATCCCGCCCGCGCGGAACTGCCCGGCGGCGCGGCCTGCCGCGGCGATCTCGACGACCCGGACGCGCTCACGCCCGCCTTCGACGGGATCTCCGCACTGTTCCTGCTGGTCCCCGGTACGGGAATGGAACACGCTCGCAATGCCGTCGCCGCTGCCCACAGCGCGGGGGTGGAGCGGATCGTGGTGATCTCGTCGTTCTGGGCTGTCGGCGATCCGATACCGGCCATGGGCCGCTGGCATCACGAACGGGAGCGGCTGGTGCGCGAGAGCGGGATCGCCTCGACGATCCTGCGCCCGGGTGGACTGATGAGCAATGCCCTGGAATGGGTTCCCGCGATTCGCGCAGGTGCACCGATCCTGGACCCCACCGGCCCCGGGCGGTTCGCGCCGATCGATCCGGCCGATATCGCGGCGGTCGCGGCGCTGGCGCTGACCAAGGACGGCCACGGGGGCGCGGCCTACGACCTGACCGGCGACGAATCCCTCACCTGCGCGGAGCAGGTCGGCATACTGGCGCGAGTTCTGGACCGCCGCTTGGCGGTTCGAGCGACGAACACCGTCGAAGAGGCCGTGCGCGCCCGGTTCCCCCGGGGTGCGCCGCCCGCCCTCGCGGCGGCGATCGCGGAGTCGTTCGAGCAGATGCGTTCGGACACGGTCGGCCTGCGCACCGGCACGGTGAAAGAGCTGCTGGGCCGCGCGCCGCATACCTTCGAGGACTGGTGCCGCGCCCATCGATTGGCATTCGGTCCCACTGAGTGAACATGTTTCGCCAATCGGGATCTTGTTTTGCCGAAAACCCCTACCGGCCAGTCACTTCGGGGTGATCATGGATCGCAAAAGTGAACCGACTAGGAGTCACTAGGGTGACTGTCCAGGGGGTTTTCATGTTCGATCTGCTACCGGCCATCCCGGTTCTGCGTCACCTCTCCCGAAATACGGCTCGGCTCGCCGTACGCACCCTGCTCGCGGGCGCCACCGTCGTGGTGGTCGCGGCGGGGGCCGCACCGGCGCAGGCCGATACCGGCGCGGTCACCGTTCCCGCGCAGTCCGAGGCGGTCACCGCCGCCCGTCCCGATACCGTGACCGCACCCGGCCAGGCGATCGCGCCGGAGCCCGCCCGGCCCATCGTCATGCCCGCCACCCCGATCGCGGGAATCACCGAAGACGTTGTGAACGTGCTCAATTCGGTGACGACGCTGGTTCCCGGCCTGGATCTGCCGGGACTGGAACTGCCCGCCATGTTCAGTCCGAGCACCGCCATCGTGGTGCTCGGCTACGGTCTGATGCCGGACGGGGAGATGCGGCCCGAGCTGATCAATCGCCTGTACGCGGGCTATGTCTCGGCACTGCTCTCACCGATGGCCCCGGTGATCCTCACCGGCGGCAATCCGCAGGCGGGCGTCACCGAGGCGCAGGCCATGGCGGATTGGATGACCCAGCGCGGCATCTCCCCCGATCGCATCCACACCGAGACCAAGGCGAATTCGACGGTGCAGAACGCCGCCTTCTCCGCCAAGCTCATGGAGGTGATCGGCGCGCACGCCGCCATCCTCATCACCTCGGCGGACCATATCGCGCGGGCGCTCAGCAATTTCCGCTCGGCCGGGATATCCGTGGTGGCGACCATGACCCCCGATGAATCACCTTTGTCCGCACAGCCTTTCGGCCCGGACAAGTAGCACGGGCAGCCGGGGCGCTCACGCGCGCAGGAGTTGCGCGGTGACCGACCCGGTCAGCCAATCCCGGTATCGCGCCGCACTCCAGCCCCGTTGCCGCCGCAGCAGCCGGAACACATGCGGCGAGGCGAGCGCGAAGAAAATGTCCGCCGCCGCTTCGGCATCGAGTTCGGGCCGTAGCGCACCGGCGCGAAAGAGGTTGCGGGTCAATCCGAGCCACGTCTGGTAGGTATCCGCCTCCGCGGCGTCGGACCCCGCGCGCATGGCCGCGTCGGCCGCGCCCGCCTCGATGCCGACCATGATGAGATCGCCCGCGCGCTCGAAGAGCGCCGCCGTGTACTCGACGAGCCCCGCGATCGCGGCGGCGGCATCGGTATCGGATTGCGCGGCAAGCACTTCGGGCCGCTCCAGCACCGCGACGGGTTCCTCGTCGCCGACGGTGGCCACGCCTATGGTGTGCCGGAACAGCTCGAATTTGTTCGGGAACGCGTCGTAGAGCGTGCGCTCCCCCACCCCCGCGCGCCGCGCGACCTCCCGCATGGTGGTCGCGGCGTACCCGGATTCGACGAAGAGTTCGGTCGCGGCCGCGCGCAGGGCGGCACGGGTGGCCTCGGCGGTCCGGGCGCGTTTATCCGCGCGGTAGGTCCTCTTGACCGGTTGGCTCATGAGGAGCATCCTATCAATATCTACCGCAGTGCCACTGCGGTGAAATTCGAGAAGGTGACTTCGATGCCCGAACTGGCAGGCATACATCACATCAAGATCCCGGTGACCGATCTGGTGCGCTCGGTGCGCTGGTATCGGGACGTACTGGGCTTCCGCCCGACCGTGCAGTTCACCGATGACGACGGGGTGGTGCGCGGTACCGCGGGCGAACTGCCCGGTATCGGCGCGTCGATGCTGGGCCTGCGCGAGAACCCGCTGGCCGCGCAGGGCTGCAAGGATTTCGACCCGGTGAGCCTGGGCGCGCGCGGTCCCGCCGATCTGGAGCGCTGGGCCGCGCATCTGGACGCGCACGGCGTCGAGCACTCCCCCGTCATCGAGGCCAGTATCGGATGGCTACTGGTCTTCAACGATCCGGACGGCCTGCAGCTGCATATCTACACCTGGGCCGAGCACAGCGCCGACACCGCCGATCGCCCCGGCTACGGCACCCCGATCGCCGATCCGGACACCTGGCTGCCCGCCCGCTGAATCGGTGTGGGAGCGAGGGGTTCCCACACCGATTCGGCACTCAGGACAGGTAGCGGGCGATGCTCGTAGCGACGCAGGCCGGTTTGCTCGCACCCTCGATCTCGACGGTGACCGTGCGCTCGGCCTGCACACCGCCGGGGATATCGGTGACGGTGTTCAGGGTGAAGCGCCCGCGAATGCGACTGCCCACTGGCACCGGGTTGATGAAGCGAACCTTGTTGAGCCCGTAGTTGATTGCCATGCGCGCGGCACTGAAGGTCATCACCTGCGCGGTCATCGGCACCACCAGGGACAGGGTCAGGAACCCGTGCGCGATGGTGCGGCCGTACGGCCCGGCCGCCGCCCGTTCCGGGTCGACGTGAATCCACTGATGGTCGCCGGTGGCCTCGGCGAACAGATCGATGCGCTGCTGATCGATGAGAAACCAGTCGCTGACCCCGATTTCGGTGCCGGCGGCGGCGCGCAACTGGTCGAAGTCGGCGAAATCGGTGACGCTCATGCGAAGCGCTCCTTCAGTTCTCGCTTGAGGACCTTATGGGTGGGGCCGAGCGGTAGCGCGTCCAGGAATTCCACCCGGCGCGGATACTTGTAGCGCGCGACGTGCTCGCGCGCGTAGTCGATCACCTCATCGGCGGTGACCGGTTCGGCGGGCACCACCACGGCCAGGATTTCCTCACCGTAGTTCTCATCGGGGACGCCGATGATCGCGACCTGGGCGATCTTGGGATGCCGCAGCAGCGCCGCCTCGACCTCGGTCGGGTACACGTTGAACCCGCCGCGAATGATCATCTCCTTGATGCGGTCGACAATGCGCAGATAGCCCTTGTCATCCTTGGTGCCGAGGTCCCCGGTGCGAAACCAGCTGTCCACCACGGCTTCCGCGGTCGCCTCGGGTCGCCCGGTGTACCCGCTGAACACATTGTGCCCGCGCACCACCACCTCGCCGATGGTCCCGGCGGGCAGCAGTTCGATGCGGTCGCGCACGTCCGGATCGGCGATCTCGACGTCGACGCCCCAGACCGGATGTCCGACGGTGCCCGCCTCCGGTCCGAGTTCGGGCTGATTGACCGAGGCGGTCGGTGAGGTCTCGGATAGTCCGTAGCCCTCCAGGATGTACGAGCCGAAGACGCGTTCGAATTCCTCGAGCACCGAGGGCGGCAGCGCCGCGCCGCCACTGATGCACAGCCGCAGGTGCGGCAGGGTCTCGAATTCCTTCGCGGCCTCGAGCATGCCGATGTACATGGTCGGCACCCCGTGGAAGGTGTTCACCCGCTCGGCGTTCATGAGCCGAATCGCCTCCGCCGCATCGAATCTCGGCAGCAGCACGAGGGTGGCCCCGACCCGCCAGTGCGAGTTCATGGACACCGTCTGACCGAAGACGTGGAACAGCGGCAGCGCGCCGAGCGCGATATCGTCGCGGTGCACGTCATTGGCGTCGAAGGCGTTCACCGTCGCGCACATGACCATATTGAGGTGGCTGAGCTCCGCGCCTTTGGGTCGCCCGGTGGTGCCGCTGGTGTAGAACACCACGGCGGTATCGAGCGGGCTGCGCGATACGAAGGTTGGAATCGCCTCGCCGACAAGGTCTTTCGGGCCGACGCAGGGAATTCCGGCGCGCTCGGCCGCCACCGTGCCGACCGGTGCGACCATCTCGTGGCAGATGAGCAGCGCGGCCCCGCTGTCGCGCAGGACGTATTCGGCCTCATCGGCGGTGAGCAGCAGGTGCACCGGCACCACGGTCGCGCCCGCGGCCAGAATGGCGTAGTAGGCGCGCGGGAAATCGGTGGTGTTCGGCCCCATCAGCGCGACCCGATCCCCGGGCCGCACCCCGAGCGCGATGAGCGCGGCGGCCTGTTCGCGCGCCTGCCGCCACAGTTCGGCGAAGGTAATCCGTTGCGCCCCTTCGATAAGGGCGATGTGATCGGGTCGCCGCCGCGCGGGTTCGGCGAGAATGCTGGCCAGCGAAAGAGTCGCGTTCATGTTCTACAGACCCATGTCCTTGGCGATGATCATCTTCATGACTTCGCTGGTGCCGCCGTAGATTCGGTTGACTCGGTTATCGGCGTACAGGCGGGCGATGGGGTATTCGTTGATGAAGCCGTAGCCACCGTGCAGTTGCAGGCAGCGGTCGATGACGCGGGCCGCGACCTCGGTGCAGAACAGTTTGGCGGAGGCGGCGTCGGCGGCGGTGAGGGTCCCGGCATCCAGGGCCTCGAGTCCGCGATCCACCACGGCTTCAGCGGCGTCCACTTCGGCCTGGCAGGCGGCGAGTTCGAACTTGGTGTTCTGGAAGCTGGCGACCGGCTGCCCGAACACGTTGCGCTGCCGGGTGTAATCCTTGGCGAACCGCACCGCGGCCTTGGCCTGCGCGTACGCGCCGACGGCGATGGAGAGTCGCTCCTGGGGCAGGTTCAGGCCCAGATAGGAGAAGCCGCGGTTCTCCTCGCCGAGCAGATCCGCGACCGGCACCCGCACATCGGTGAAGTTCAGTTCGGCGGTATCGGACACCCGCAGGCCGAGCTTGTCCAGCTTGCGGCCGACGGTGTAACCGGGCGATTTGGTGTCCACCAGGAACAGTGAGATCCCGTGGCGGCGATCATCGGCGCGCGGTGCGTCGGTGCGGGCGCAGACGATCACCCGGTCGGCATGCACGCCGCCGGTGATGAAGGTCTTGGACCCGTTCAGCACATAGTGCGTGCCGTCCTCGGAAAGCTTTGCGGTGGTGCGCATTCCGGCAAGGTCGGAGCCGGTGCCGGGTTCGGTCATGGCGATGGCGAACATGGTCTCGCCGCTGACGAAGCCGGGCAGCAGCCGTTCCTTCTGCTCCTGGGTGGCGAGCATCTTCAGGTACGGCAGGCACAGCCCCACGTGCACACTGGATCCGCCGAAGGAGACCGCCGCGCGGGCGGCCTCTTCGATGAGAATGCTCTGGAACTTGAAGGATTCGATGCCCGCGCCACCGAATTCCTCCGGCACCTCGATACCGAAGACGCCGAGTTCGGCCAGCTTGTAATAGAACTCGCGCGGTGCGATCCCGGCCTCGAACCACTGGTCGTAGACGGGCGCGACCTCGGATTCGATGAAGGCCCGTACCGTCTTACGGAAGGCCTCATGGTCAGCATTGAAAACTGTTCTCTGCATGATGATTTCTCTCGTGATTCGGGGGTTTCAGGGGGAACCCCTGAGAGCCCGAGAGTTGCTTAGAGCTTGCGTCCGCCGTCGACGTAGATGGTCTGACCGGTCACGAACGAGGAGTCCTCGGAGGCCAGGAACGACACCACATTGGCGATATCCTCCGGCTGCCCGACGCGCCGCAGCGGCGTGATATCGGCTGCGGCCTTACGGAATTCGGCCGGATCCACACCCACGCGCGCGGCGGTGGCATCGGTCATATCGGTGACGATGAACCCGGGCGCGACGGCATTGACATTGATCCCGTACGGGCCGAGCTCGATGGCGAGGGTCCGGGTGAAGCCCTGGATCCCCATCTTGGCGGCCGAGTAATTGGCCTGCCCCCGGCTGCCCAGCGCGGACACGCTGGAGGTGTTCACGATCTTGCCGGACTTCTGCTTCACCATGTACCGCTGCGCGGCCCGGCTGCACAGGAACGCACCGCGCAGGTGTACCGACATGACGGTGTCCCAGTCCTCCACGGACATCTTGAACAGCAGGTTGTCGCGCAGTACGCCCGCGTTGTTCACCAGCACGTCGACCGAACCCAGTTCCGCCACAACGCGTTCGAACGCCGCGTCGACCGAGGCCTCGTCGGCGACATTGCAGCCCACGGCGCTGGCCCTACCACCGGCGGCAACGATGGCATCGACGGCGGTCTTGCAGGCGGCCTCGTCCAGATCGGCGATGACGACGGTGAATCCGTCGGCGGCGAGCCGGGTCGCGGTGGCCGCGCCGATGCCGCGTGCCGCTCCGGTGACGAATGCGACCTTCGAGGTCATGGTGAAACTCCTTGTCAGCGAATGCAAGTGGTCAGTTGAAGGCGTTGACGCCGGTGAGCGCGCGCCCGATCAGCAGCTTCTGGATCTGGCTGGTGCCCTCGTACAGCGTGAGCACGCGTGCGTCCCGAAGGTATTTGGCGACCGGGTATTCGTCGATGTACCCGTATCCGCCGAATACCTGAATGGCGTTGTTGGCGGCCTTGACCGCGGCCTCACTGGCGAACAGTTTCGCGACCGAGGCTTCGGTGCCGAACGGTTTTCCGCGTTCCACCAGGTCGGCGACTCGCCAGGCGAGCAGTCGCGCCGCCTCGACGTCGACGGCGATATCGGCGAGCAGTTCCTGAACCAGCTGGTAGGAGGCGATGGGCTTACCGAATTGTTCGCGTTCCGCGGCGTATTTCACAGCCGCTTCCAGGCAGCCGCGCGCGACGCCGACGCATCCGGCGGCCACACCCATGCGGCCCTTGTCGAGTGCGCCCATGGCGATTTTGAAGCCCCGGCCCTCATCGCCGAGTCGCGCGGTATCGGGCACCCGCACCTGATCGAGCACGAATTCGGCGGTGGCCTGACCGCGCAGGCCGAGTTTGCCCTTGATCTCGGTGCGGGTGAACCCGGGTGCGTCGGTGGGCACCAGGAAGGCGGTCACGCCCTTGGGGCCGGGTCCGCCGCTGCGTGCGAAGACGATCGCCACGTCGGCCCAGGTGCCATTGGTGATGAAGATCTTGGTGCCCGAGAGCAGCCAATCATCGCCGTCCCGAACGGCTTTGGCGGTGAGGTTGCCCGCGTCCGATCCGGTGCCGGGCTCGGTGAGCGCGAAGCAGCCCAGCGCCTGTCCGGAGGTCAAGCGCGGCAACCATTCCCGTCGCTGCTCGTCGTTCCCGTAGGTCTTGATCGATTTGGCGACCAAACCCAGTGAGACCGAGACGATTCCGCGCACCGAACTGTCGCCGCGGCCGAGTTCCTCGAGCAGCAGGCAGTAGTCCAGGGCGGTGCCGCCGGACCCGCCGTACTCCTCGGGAATCTCGATGCCGAGGAAGCCCATATCGCCGAGTTTGCCGACGATGGCGGTATCCACCGCTTCGGCGCGATCCCAGGCGGCGGCGTACGGCACGACCTCTTTGTCCACCCAGGCGCGGGCGACCTCGCGTAGTTCGCGCTGTGCCTCGCCGAGCTCGAAGTCCATCTGTGACAGCTCCTAACCGAACGTTGTTAGGTTTATAACCCCGAAGCTATCCTAACGGTGTTCGGTTTTTCAAGACCCAGGTGATAACTTGCGAAGATGGCCAGACCGAAGGTGCCGCTACTGAGCCGCGAACGCATTCGCGACGCGGCGCTGACCCTCATCGACCGCGATGGGCTGGCCGATCTGTCCATGCGCAAGCTGGCCGCCGAATTGGGCGTACAGGCCGCCTCGCTCTACGGCCACTACCCCACCAAGGACGATGTCCTGGACGACATCGCCTCGGGCATCATGAGCCGGGTCGACACCTCCGAGTTCGAGCACGGCGATTGGCGACACGGCCTCATGTCCTGGGCGCGGTCCTATCGCGCCGAACTGGTCGCGCACCCGAACTTCGTGCCCTATCTGGCCGCCGGTCCGGGCCAGCGCGAGGAGAATCTGCGCCACGCCGACGCGGTGCACGGCGGACTGGTCGGCGCGGGCTGGCCGCCCCGTGAGGCCACCATGATCGGAGCCGCCACCCGCTACCTGGTGATGGGCGCGACCATCGGCTCGTTCTCCCGGGGTTTCGTCGACGATGTTCAGGTCTACCGCGACCGCTACCCGCATCTGGAGCAGGCGCATCTGCTGCGCGCCCGCGCAGACGAAATCGATTCGGAGAGTTTCGAACTGGCGCTGACCGCCTTCGTGGACGGGCTCGCCGCGCGCTTCCCAGCGCGGGTCACGGAATAATCGTTGCCTCTTCGTACGATCTACCGGACGACAGAACGCCGGCGGTAGTGACGAGGGTGGTAGTGACACAGCATATTCGGATCGATCGCCGCACCCTGTTGACGGGGGCGGCGCTGACCGCGGCCGGGCTGCTGGGTACGCGCGCCGGCGCACTGGCCGCACCGGTCGGGGAAACCGATTGCCGGGGAGCGGTTTTCACCGCGCTGCGGGATATCGAGCCGAATGCGGCACCGGCCGCGGTGCGCTTCCAGGTGGCGGGTGTGTGGACCGATCCGATCCCGGTACATCGCACCGCGCACGGCCGCGACGACCGGCCGGGCAAGCTGTCGGAGATCGTGCCGATTCCGCCCGGCGCGGACAGGGTCGATGTGATCGCCGAGAACGTCACGCTGCCCGGCGTTTTCGCTCCGGTGACGGCGCAGCCGTTCACCACCGCCGTAACCACCTCGTACGCCTGGGGTTTCCCGGCGGTCACCCGCTCCGGCTGGGGCGCGGACGAGGCATTGCAGACCTGGGGTGAGCCGGAATACGCACCGGCACAGGTGATCACCGTGCACCACACCCAGATTCCGACCGGCCAGGAGTACGACGACTACCGCGATACGGTTCGCGGCGTCTATCGCTTCCACGCCCTGCCCGATCCGGACGGCCAGGGCTGGGGCGATCTCGGCTACCACCTGATGATCGACCCGAACGGCGTCATCTATTCCGGCCGCCACACCGGCGCCGACGACTCCCCCATCTTCAAACCCGGCACCGCCCTGAAGCCGGGAGCCGAGGTGGTCACGGCGGGCCATGTGCGCGGGGCGAATTCGGGAAATATCGGCATCTGCCTGATCGGCGATTTCAGCCGCACCCTGCCCAGCAAGGCCGCACTGCACAGCCTCGACATCGTGCTGACCCGGCTGTGCTCCGGGCTGGGCATCAATCCATTCGCGCAGATCAACTATGTGAACGCGGCCAACGGCGTCACCGCCGTCAAACCGGCCGTGGCCGGTCACGGTGACTGGCAATCGGTGTGCGGGGAAACCACCTGTCCCGGCGATTTCCTGCACACCATCCTGCCGCTGCTGACCGCGCTGTCCCAGTTGTGATGTCGATCAGTCGGTGGTGGGGTCGCGGCGGGACAGTCGCACCGTTCCGAGAGCGAAGAAGGTCACCGCGATGACGGCGAAGTAGGCGAGGGAACCGTTGGCACCGCCGAAGATCGGGTGGATTGTCGGGTATTGGCCCGCGCCCAGTTCGCCGTTCTTGAACGGCATCCACTGCTGCACCACATTTCCGATCTTCACCGGGAGTAGCGCGGAGAACGCTTCGATGCCGAATTTCCACAGCAGCACCGCGCCGACCACGACGCCCGGGCGCGGTATCAGCCCGGCGATGCCGATGCCCAGTGCGGTGACGAGGAAGGCGAAAACCGGTAGGGCCCAGAGCAATCGGAGTCCGGCCGGGGAAGTCGCGTCGACGCGGCCCCACACCTCGGGGAACACAGCCGGGAAGACCATAAGCAGTACGACCACGGTGATCAGGGTGGCGATCACGGCGATCAGCCCGAATACGATCAGTTTCGCCACCGGCAGCAGCCAGCGCCGCGGCTGTGCGCCGTAGACCAATTCCACCGTGGCGTACTTGAATTCATTGCTCAGCGAGGCGACACCGGCGGACATCAGGATGACGGTCGAGAAGATCATCACCCAGTACCCGGCGTTATTGGTGTCCATGCCACCGCTGCCGTTGACCTTGTTCATACCGGTCGCGATAGCCAGGCCCGCGTTCAATCCGAGCGGCAGCAGCACCGCGAGCGGCACGATCGCGAACCACAGTGGGCTGCGCCGGGACAGTTTCGCCAATTCGCTTCGGACCGAACGGATCACATCCGTCATCGGGGTCACCGGTCCGCCCGTTCGCCGGTCGTGCCGTCGTATTCGACGCTGTCGCGGGTGACCGCCAGGTAGGCCGATTCCAGCGGGCGCGGACCGGAGCCGAGCGCCACCGTCTCATCCCGGCCGGCATCGGACAGCACCCGCCCGCGTCCCATGATCACGATGCGATCGGCGGTGATCTCGACCTCGGTCAGATTGTGCGAGGCGACCAGCAGCGTACGGCCCTGTGCCGCAAGCCCGGTCAGCAGTTCCCGCAGCCACAGGATGCCGTCCACATCGAGCCCGTTGTCCGGTTCGTCGAGCACGATGGTGCGCGGATCACCCAGCAGTGCGCTCGCGATCCCGAGTCGCTGGAGCATGCCGAGCGAGAACCGCCCGACGAGCCGATTCGCCACCTCGGCCAACCCCACCCGCGCGAGCACCCGCTCGACCTCGGACACCGGGATACCACCCAGGCGCGCTTGCCATTTCAAATGCTGCGCCGCCGTATGCCGCGGATCGCGCGCGAAGGTATTCAGGTTGAACCGAACCGCGCGCATCGTATCGGCGAGCCCGCGCAGCGACTCCCCATCGATCCGCACCGTGCCCGCATCGGGCGTCGTCAATCCCGCGATCATGCGCATGGTCGTGGATTTGCCCGCCCCATTGGGTCCGAGCAGGTACGTGATCGCCCCGCTCGCCGCCTCGAAACTGACGTCACCGACGGCGACCTTGTCACCGAAGCGCTTGGAAATACCGGAAACCGAGATCATCAGCTATCGAGCGCGACTCAGTACCCGAAGTCGGGGTTACCGGAGCAGCCGCCCATACCGGCGCAGGTGGCCTTCCAATCGACCTTCCACAGCCCGTCCTCACGGATGTAGCTGTAGGTCCCACTCGACGCCGGGAATCCGGCCATCACCCCGGAAAGCGTTGCGGTCATGGTGTTCCCGGTAATGCTCTTGGCGGTAGCCCGCTCCTGAATCGACAGGAAGTCGTACACCCCACCCTGCGACAGAATCCCCTGCAACGCGGGCGCGACCGAACTCCCGTGGTAGCTGACCTCCGCCTTCGCGTTCATCGGCAGACTCGGATTCCACAGCGCCGCGAACTGCCCCGCCAGCGCGTCCAGCGACGGATCCGCGTCCCGCACATACAGATCCGCGACCGTCGCATCCCGAACCGACCGATCCGCGAGCGCGGGCGCCGCGAAACCGGCCGTGACCAAGCCAGCGGAAACCAGGGCGGCGAACGCGCCGACAATCTTCTTCATGACACCTTCCTTCGCGGTAGCGGAATGCCCCGCACGCTACTTCCCAAAGTTAGGTTAGTCAAACCTAACTACACGTCACCCGAGCACTCATCATCCCCGCCAATCCCCCACTCCCCCGGACCGGCCGAAATCTGCTGCGACAGTTCGATTCTGATAATCTGCGACTGCATTCTCCCTCGGGCGGAGGACGGAGAATGCATTAGATGAACCCACTATGAATGGGGGGCCACATGCAGGTTTCTGCACAGGAATTGCGCGATGCCGCGACCAAGTTCGACACCATTGTCGCGGCGGTCGGAAAACTACCCGCGATCGATAGCGCGGGCGGCTTCCTCGGCACGCTCGGATCGTTCATGCAGGGCTCCGAAACCGGCCCTGAGCTGGATCGGATAGAGCCGGTACGCGCCAAGGCGATGCCCGTCATCAGCGGCCGCTATCAGGAATTCGCCGCACTACTGCGCGAATCCGCCGACACCTATCACGGCACCGACACCGGTGCCGCGGCCCGGTTCGACGCCCTCGGCGATTTCAACTCCGGGACGAAGTAGTGCGCGTTCCCACCGTCGACCAGGTCATGTTCTGGAATATCGATATGGGATCGGTGGCTCCGAAAGCCGAATTGATCGCCACCGGCATTCGCGATGCCGCCGATGACATGCGAAAGGCAATCGACGGCCTGAACTGGTCCGGCGAGGGCCGCCAGGGCGCGGAAGGCCGAGCCGATCGCGAGCGCACCCAAATGCGTTCGGTCGCGGACGCTTACGACGATCTCGCGACCGCCTGCCGCAATGGCCAGAACGCGCTGGCCCCCATGGTCGTCACCGCGCGACAGACGGTCACCACCCTGCGCGACTCCGGATTCGAGGTCGACGACACCGACTGGTCGGTCAGCGACCCCTACAACTATCCGGCCGCCCTCGCGGCCGCCGGTGACGACCAGAGCCTGATCGATCAGGTGAACACGCTCCGCTCCACCCGCACCACCGAGGCCGCCAATCAGACGGTCGCCCTGCAACGCCTGGCCGCCGATCTGGGCGTGGCCGATGAGACCGCCGCGACGGCAATCCGCAACGCGCTGAACGCCATCGAGCAATTGACCCCGGCGACCTCGGCGCTGAATCCGGCACTCGCGGCCCAGGATGAGGCCGCCCTGCGCAATGGCACCGCGACCCCGGAGCAGATCGCCCGATTCCAGCAGGCGACCACCCTGACCCAGCAGCAGAAGGACGATCTGCTCGCGGGCAAACAGGTGAATCTGCCGCAGGGCCAGTTCGACTACCTGCGCGGTTTCATGCGTTCCACGGATTCGATGAGCGTCACCGATATCGACAAGATCGGCACCGGGCTACCCGCCGACCAGCAATCGCAGGTGCGGGCCGGGGTCGCGAACGCGCTCCAGATCATGTCCAACCCGCAGATCGAGACCGCCGGCTATCACGGGTCCGACCATGAGGTTGTGGGCGATACCGGCGGAATGTCCTTGCTGCCCACGCAGGTTCGCACGCTGCTGACCGAAAAGCCCTACAAATCACTGAATCCCGGACGCGGGGCCGGTGCGGGCGGTGTCATCGAGGTATCCCGCATGGGCGACTTCAACACGCTGACAAACCTATTGGGCAAAGGCGATTCGGGTCTGGCGCAGGGCACCGATATCGATCGCGGCCTGCTCAAACAGGCCGCCGAGATCGCGGGCAGCAATGTCAAGAACATCCAGGGCCCGTGGGGCAGTACCGAAACCCCGAGCTCACTGGCCGACAAAATGCTCAGCCGGGCGGGCATCGACCATCTCGCCGTGCACGATCTCCTGACCGGCGGCGCTCAATTGCCCGACGGCACACACCGCATGGACGCCACCGTCACCCCGGGCGGCAGGTACGACCCGGAGTCGCATATCGGAAACCTGCTCAACCACAACTGGGTAGGCCACGACGCGGGTATCGCCACCGTCGTCGATACCGCCGGAGAATTCGCGACCTCACCGATCGACGCGCAGCGCATCGGGGCCGGTGAATCGGCGCACGCGCTCGCGAGCTATATGAGCAAGCACGAAGACGAACTGCTGCATATCAACAGCTTCGAGGGGCAGCGAGAGATCGGTGTCGCCAACCCCGAATTGACCCGGGCACTGGCATCGACGCTGTCGCCCTACATCCCCGAAATGGTTTCCGTCGGCCCGGAGTGGCTGCATACGGGTGGATTCGCCCATGACTTCAGCGCGGACGATGTCAAGAAGGTATTCGCGGTCATCGATTCCGACAAGCAGGCCGCGATCCAGTTCAATGGTTCGGCGTACGCGACGATTTCGCAGCTGAACCAGCAGTTCGGAATCACCGGAGCGCAGAACTATCAGCTCGCCGACTGGGCCGGCGCGATCGATGCCGGGGCCAAGAACGGGATGAAGTTGGAGTTCGACACCAGATCGCTGGGCGACACGCAACGCGTGAAGGAGGCAACGGTTGTCTTCGACTCGGCGCGTGAGGGTGTCGCCTTCACCGCCAAGCGGATTCCCGTTATCGGCGATGCCATCGAACTCGGCGTGAAGGCGTCCTCACCCGGAGTCAAGGCGTGGCTGTTCGGATCTGCGCCCGAAGTCCATGAGACAGTTGACCTGACTTCGAACGGCAATCCGGTACAGCGCTACTACAACATCCTCGAAGGCATCAACCAGTCCCCGAATCACGAGGACCTGCGAACGAACCCCTACGTCGGCAAGTACTTCGACGCCGAGGGCAAATTGAAGTCCCTGGAAGAGATCGCGGGGAACGACCCCGCACAGTATCTACCGAAATTCGACAGCGATATGCAGAACTATCTGCCCAACCATCTGCCCGGTTACGAGGTCAGCTGGGAACACGGACACCACCCGAACGGACTCCCCAAAAAATGAGACCGGAGAACCGAGCTGTGCGCTTCCGCCGCGTCGTACCGGTGGTCCTGGCCGGCTGTCTGCTCGCCGGATGTTCCGATGACGCGACACCGGGAAAGTATCAACCGCCCGAAGCTGTGCAGTTCTCCTACCGTTGGACCGCCACTGCCGGTGTGGACCTCACCTCCGATGCCGCGATTGTCACCCGCGCCGTGATCGAATCCTCGTTCATCGCCGCGATCACCGGCACGACCTCCGAACGGGATATCGGCAAATACACCTACCCCGGATACACCCGTGCGGTCGATCGAGCCGTGGCGGACAAGGACCCATCGCCCTACAAAGTGTGGGATTCGAGCATTCTCGGGACCGCGCCCCCGCTGCACGGCACCACCTATCTCTATCTCGCGGCGCTCAACCCATCGGCGAACGCCACGGCTCCCCGTACCGTGGACGCGCTCACCTGCGTGTGGTTCAACGGCCTGAGCAAGGACGTGAGCCCCCCGGAGAAATATGCGTCCCTGCGAAATCCCGCTCTCACGCCGCAGGCGGTAAAGCTGAAACTGCGTGCCCCACAGGAAGACACCCCTAAGCTGACCGCGCTCGGCCATGGTCTTTCCCGCTACCCGGTAAGCGATGTATTCGGTGACTGGTCCGTCGAATCGATCGAGATCACCAACCGCGACCTGAAGGGCCGGGCCTATCAGGACCCCTGCGTCGACCTCCCCGGTAATCCGGTTCCCCCCGAACAACTCGCGGTCACCGGACTGACGTTCTACCGCGATCCGCTTCCCACGCTCGACCCGTCCCCCGGTTGGCCAGCCGCACAATGAGTTCGCCCAATCTGCCACCGGAGATCCTGGCCGCGCTCCACACCCCGATCGCCGAATCGAGCGGCGCGGGCGCCGGTGCCGATTCGAATGCCGATGACGCGCCGGGTTTCACCGACGCGGTGAGTTATGAGCGCTGGTACCGGGATCTCATGTGGTCGGTTCGCGAACCGCCCTGGATGTGACACGCGGCGGGCCCCGAGTCGGAATCGACTCGGGGCCCGCCTATTACGCGTGCTGCCTACTGGAGGCGGAGGCTGCCGAAGAGGCCGTCTTTCTCGTCTTCGGGGCCCGCGGTGAAGTAGAGGGCGTCGGAGTCGCCGAGGCTTTCGCCGTTGCCGAACATCAGGGCCCACAGACCCGGGATTTCGATGGGCGCGCCGGTGGTGTTGCGCAGGTAGTCGACGGGCTTGCCGGTCTTGTCGTCGATGGCGACGATGTGGCCGAGGCCGCCGAAGTTGCCGACCAGGATCTTTCCGGCAAGGGGGCCGAAGGAATCGGGGGCGATGGTGACGCCCCAGGGGGCGTTGAAGCGGTCGTCGCCGTCGATGGTGCGGACCAGTTTGCCGGTGGCGTCGAATTCGGCGACCTTGCCCTTGCCGGGCTTGCCCGCGGCGGCCTTATCGGCGGCCTTGTCGAGGGAATCCTCTTCGCCTACATCGATTTTGCTGGCGTCGACCTCATCGGGCTTGGTGGTGGCGTAGGAGATGAACACGCGCTGGCCGATGGTGGTGACGTTCCAGGGGGCCGGATCGCCGGGCTTGACCTTCTTGCCCTTGGTCGGATCGGCCGGGTCGAGGTTGTCACCGGTGGCGAAGGGGTTGGCGTAGCCGGTGGTGCCGATCAGCTGCCAGTTCTTGTCGAACGTGCGGATCTGCGGGTTCTCGCCGAAGTCGGCGGCGAGCAGCTTGTCGCCGGACGGGGTGAGGGCGATGCCGAAGAACTGCATGCCCTTGTCCTTACCGTCGAAGACGGTGTTGGCCGGGCCGTCGTGACGCACGATCGCGCCGCCCGCGCCCTGTTCGGTCCAGGCGGAGATCTTGCCGGAGTCGGTGGCGAAGATGAATCGCGCCGAGCCGGTGAGCTTTTCGTCCTTGCCGTCGTAGCTGACCGGCTGATCCTTCACCACGAACAGGTCCGAGGTGATGGGCGCGGGGTTGAAGATGACGCCGGTGGTCTTGCCGACGCTCTTGTCGGAGGTGTCCGAGTCCGCGCCGGGGACGGTGACGAGCTTCAGCGGATCCTGAAACAGCTTCTGGAACTTGGGATCCGAGGATTTGGTGACGTCACCGACGAACTGGAAGGAGAAACCGCCGCCGCCGACCCAGAAGTGCCCGCCGGCACCCTTGGGGCGATCGGCCAGGCCCCAGGCGTTGACCATGTCCGGATAGGTGAACTGCGCCTTGTACGAGTCCTTGTCCGCGGCCAGGTTGATCTGGGCGTAGTGATTACCGTCCAGCGCAGCCGGGTAGTTGTCGGCGGCGGGCTCCGACTTCGAGCACGCGGCGGCGACCAGTATGGCCGCGCCGAGCGCCGAGATCCGCATCAGATTCTTACGCAATTCCCTCGTCCTTCCAGTCCAGACCGCATTTCCACGGTTAGGCGACGCTAACCATAGCTGGTTTAGGTGATGCTAACCATATCCGGAAGGACGAGGGGTGCGCCTAGCTTTCGAACTCCGCCCTGACCTGCGCTTCGGTCAGTCCGTAATCGGCCAGGGAGTACCGGTGAACGGGTTTACGATCACCGCTCTTACTCTCCTCATCGAGGGAGCCCATGGCCGTACGCGCGGAGTCCGAGAAATCGATGCCGAAGGCGCCGTAGATCTTTTCGACGGTGCCCATGGGATCGGCCCGCAATTCATCGAATTCGATATCGAGGAACTGCTCCGGGTTGTATCGCGCACGGGCGCTGTTGAATTCGCGCAGCCCGCGCGACCACAGCTCCAACTGCGACTTGCCGATGGTCTCCCCTAGGAAGGTGGTGGACCACCCGCGCGCCGCCTGATCGGACAGGCTGCACGAGGATCCGACAATGGTCACCGGGTCACGATGGGTCTGAATGATCAGCGCGTCCGGGTACACCGCCATGAGCGCGTCCAGGGCGAACAGGTGGCTCGGATTCTTCAGCACCCAGCGCCGCTCATCGCCGAGCCCGATGAGCTGCAGGTTCTTCCGATGCCGGGTGTAGGCGTCGGTCCAATCCTGCTTGCGCAACCACTGCGAGTAGGTCGGCAGATAGGCAAGCGACTCGTACGAGATGGACTTGGCCGTCTGGCGCAGCAGCTGCCAGCACTCCTCGACATCGGCGGCGCTCATATAGTGCACGCCCATGAATTCCGGATTCTCGATGCGATGCTGTGCGAATCCGGCGTCGATGCGCTGGTAGATCGGATTGTCGGCCCAGCTGTCGCGCGGCGGCCGCGGCTGCGGGAAGTCCGCCAGCCACATCTCCAGCGCCTGATGCCCCGGATCCGCGGCCAGCAGCCGATGCAGCGCCGTGGTGCCGGTGCGCGGCAGTCCGGTCACGAAAATCGGCCTGGTGACCCGGGTTTCGGCGTACGCCGGATTGGCTTTCCAGGACGCTTCGCTGAGCGCGCGGGCGACCAGCGCCCCGCGCAGGAAGAACCGGCTCATCTTGGAGCCGAGCTCGGTGAGTCCGGCATCGCGCTGATACGACTCCAGCAGGGTGCTCAAACCCTCCAGGTAGTCGTCCGCGCCGAAGTCTTCGAGGCCGCAGACCCGGGTGGCCGAGGCGTGCAGATCCTCGACGGTGCCGACGGAGGTGCGTGCGCTCATGGGTGGTAACTCCTTGCTCATCAAACGTGGTATTCGCCGCAGTTGACGTCGATGGTGTGGCCGGTGATGGCATTGGCGAACGGCGAGGCCAGGAACACCACGGTCTGGGCGATCTCATCGGGCAGCGGCAGCCGCTTGAGATCGGTTTTGGACGCTGTCTGCTGGTAGACCTGCTCCTCGGTGATGCCGTACTTCTTGGCGATCTCGCCGAAGTACCACTTCAGCTGATCGGTCCAAATGTAGCCGGGGGCAACGGTGTTGACGCGGATTCCTTTGTCACCGAGTTCGGTGGCCAAGGTCTGCGACATGGCCAGCAGCGCGGATTTGGCGACCTTGTAGCTGCCGTAGCGGGGTTCGGAGTGCCGCAGCACCGCCGAATTGATCATGACGACATTGCCCTTGGTCTCGGCCAGGGCTTCGGTGAAGGTCTGCGTCATGCGCAGCCCGCCCAGCACGGTGAGTTCGACGCTGTCCCGGATCTGTTGAAAGTCGGTGCGCGCCAACGGCTTCATGGAGGGCACCGAGAACGCGTTGTTCACCAGCACATCGACCTTGCCGAAGGTTTCCAGCGTGCGCGCCAGCAGGTTCCGCACCTGCTCCTCATCGGTGATATCGGTTGGCACACTGAGGCTTACGCCGCCCTCGGCCTCGATCTCGTCGGCGACTTCCTTCAACCGCGATTCGGTGCGGGCGGCGAGCACGACCTTGGCCCCGGCCGCGGCGGCCTCGAGGCAGATGGAGCGGCCGAGGCCGGGGCCCACCCCGCTCATCACCACGACCTTGCCGTCGAGCAGTCCTGTCCTGAGCCGGGTCATCCGAGCATCCTTCCCGCGAAAGCGCGCTGCCGGTCGGCGATTCGTTCCCGCCAGCCCGCCTCGTCGATCTGATTGTGTGCATAGTGCGGCAGCCGCTCGGCCACCTTGTCGAACGGCACCAGTTCGATGGTGGGGCCGTCCGCCTCGGTCATCGGGCGGCCGACGCGCTGCCAGCGGAATTGCAGGATGCCCAGACGGCGGCCGGTGGTCTCGATCCAATTGGTGACCCCGGGATTGCGCGCGGACACCACCATGCGAATGAGTCCGTCCGGATCCACCTGCGCCTGAGCGTGATTCAGGCTGGTCTGGTGATTGCTGTAATCCAGCGAGATGTACCAGCGACTGCCGAGCTGGAAACCCTGGTACGGCGCATCGGATTTGGGCACCGTGATGATGAGCGCCTGATCGTCGGCCAGATCGAAATGCCCCACCGAGGAGTACTGGGTGCTCAAACCGCCCGGGGTGAGCCGGGGTTCGGTGAGGGTGTTGACCGGCAGGTTCAGATAGAACCACTTGGGGAAGTTGAACCAGGTGTTGACCCGGGTCAGCAACATGCGACCGGCGGCCCGGTAGCGCTTGCGCAGTCCGGCCACATCGGGTTCGGCCGGAGCGGAGCCGATGGTGTCGACGCGCTCGATGCGAATCGAGCCTTTGCGCTCGGTATCCCAGTCGCCGTACACCTCTCGCACCGCGAGCATGGACGCACCCTCGCCGAGCACGAAGTAGTTCGGCTCCGGATTCTCCTTGGCCGGGCCGAATCGCAGCTGGTAACTGCCGTCCGCGGCGATGTCCAGGCGGCGATCGTCGAAGGCGTCATCACCATTGGGGACGTCGGTGGCGGTGTAATCGCCCTTGAGCACCTGGAAACTCAGGTCGACGGTATTGCCGCGCACGCCGGTGAGCAGGTACTCGCCGGTCGACTCCACATTCGCGTGGTAGTACAGCGTATCCGGGTTATCCAGGCCCATCTTGGTGTACGGGCCGGTGGAGGTCACGAAGTACGGATGCGAGGTGCCGTGCGCGCGGGACAGTTGCAGGACCGCGGCGATGCTGCCCTGCAAATAGTCGTAGCCCTCGGCGAGGTCGTGCTCGTCACGGATGAAATCCGCTGCGGCGATGAGCTTCTCGGCCTCGGCGACCGCGGCCAGGAAGGGCTCGGTCAGCGGGAGTTCGGCCTGCTCGATATCGGGGGTGTCCATCAGGCGTCAACGATTCCTAGTTCTCGGCGGATAAGGCGGGCGATTTCGGCTGGGTTGCCCTGGTCGGGCGTAATGGTGAGTTCGGCGTACTCCGGGCGCTCGTAAGGTGAAGAGATGCCGGTGAATTCGGGCAGCTCCCCCGAACGGGCTCGCTTGTACAAACCCTTCGGATCCCGAAGCTCGCACTCCGCGAGCGGTGTGTCAACGAAGATCTCATTGAACGGCAATCGCTTGTCGTCGTGCAGCTTTCGCGCATCGCGGCGCTGTTCCCGGAACGGACTGATGAGCGAGACGATGGCGATGGTGCCCGCATCGGCGAACAGCGAGGCGACCTCGGCCACGCGGCGAATGTTCTCGCGCCGATCCGCATCGGTGAAGCCGAGATTGTTGTTCAGCCCGTGCCGCAGGTTATCGCCGTCCAGGAGATAGGCCGGGCGACCGGCGGCGATCAGCTGCCGCTCCAATTCGACCGCGATGGAGGACTTTCCGGAGCCGGACAGCCCGGTCAGCCACAGCGTCATACCCTGGCTCAACCGCTGTCCGCGATCCACGGCCGAGTTGTGCCACACCACATTCGCGCGCGGGCGGCGGCCGGTGGCGCGGTGCCCGCGATCGCTGGTCGCCTCGGCGATGCCCGGGGTGCGGGCGGTGATCATGCCCGCCGCGACCGTCTGATTGGTGCTGTCGTCGACGAGAATGAAACTGCCCGTGGCGCGATTGTCCCGGTACGGATCGAACATGATCGGCTGCCGGGTGTGCAGCGTGACGCGCCCGATGTCATTGAGCGCCAGCGCTTGTGCCTCGGTCTGCCGGTGCAGAGTATTTACATCGAGGCGATAGTCCAGCTCGGTGACCCGCACCTTGGTGTGCTGGGTGGCGGTGCGAATGCTGTAGTCGTTGCCGGCGCGCAGCGTGCCGGTATCGGAGAACCAGCAGACCATGGCGTCCAGCTCGCGATCCTGATGCGGCTGATTACCGGGCCGGGCGAGCATATCGCCACGGCCGATATCGATTTCGTCATCGAGGGTGAGCGAGACCGCCATACCCGCGAAGGCTTCTTCGATCTTGCTGCCGCCCGGACCCCAGATCTCCGTCACGTGACTGGTGCGGCCCGAGGGCAGCGCGACCACTTCGTCACCGGGCTTGAAGATGCCGCCCGCGATGGTGCCCGCGTAGCTGCGCTGACTCTCGCCGTGCGGCCGGATCACGTACTGCACAGGCAATCTGGCGTCGATGAGATTGCGATCGGAGGCGATGTGCACCTCCTCCAGATGACGCAGCAGCGGCGGTCCCGCGTACCACGGTGTGTGCGTGGACATTTCGACCACATTGTCACCGTGCAGCGCGGACAGCGGCAGAAAACTCAGATCGCCGACATCGAGTTTGGTGGCGAAATCCGCGAACTCCTCCCGGATTTCCTCGAATCGCTGTTCGGACCAGTCGACCAGATCCATCTTGTTCACGCACAGCACCAGATGGCCCACACCCAGCAGCGAGGACAGGAAGGCGTGGCGGCGGGTCTGTTCGGACACGCCCTTGCGGGCATCGACCAGGATCAACGCCAGATCCGCGGTGGACGCGCCGGTCACCATATTGCGGGTGTACTGCACATGCCCCGGGGTGTCCGCGATGACGAATTTCCTTCGCGGCGTGGTGAAGTAGCGATACGCGACATCGATGGTGATGCCCTGTTCGCGCTCGGCGCGCAGGCCGTCGGTGACCAGCGACAGATCCGGTCCGCCATTACCGCGCGCCAAGCTGGCGCGTTCGATGGCGTCGAGCTGATCGGAAAACAGCGATTTGGAGTCGAAGAGCAGGCGGCCGATGAGGGTCGATTTGCCGTCGTCGACACTGCCCGCGGTGGCGAGTCGTAAAAGGTTGCGGCGCATCAGAAGTAGCCCTCTCGCTTGCGATCTTCCATGCCGGATTCGGAGATGCGGTCATCGGCGCGGGTGGCGCCGCGTTCGGTGAGCCGGGTGACGGCGGTTTCGGCGATCACCGCGCCCGGGGTGGCGGCATCGGATTCGACGCAGCCGGTGCAGTCGGCATCGCCGAGGGTGCGGAAGCGCACGCTGGTCTCGAAGAGTTCCTCCTCGGGCTTGCGGGCGATGAACCTGTTGTCCGCCAACAGCATTCCGTCGCGCTCCAGCACCAGGCGGCGGTGCGCGTAGTACAACGGCGGCAGCGCCACCTCGGCGCGCTCGATGTACTCCCAGATATCGAGTTCGGTCCAATTGGACAGCGGGAACACGCGAATGTGCTCGCCCTTGCTGTGCTGACCGTTGTAGAGGCTCCAGACTTCGGGCCGCTGTGCCCGCGGATCCCATGCGCCGTATTCATCGCGGAAGCTGAAGACGCGTTCCTTGGCGCGCGCCTTCTCCTCATCGCGCCGCGCGCCGCCGAAGACGGCGTCGAAACGGTGCTCCCGAATACTGCGCAGCAGCGTGGCCGTTTGCAGCCGGTTACGGGATTCGCCCGCCTTCTCGGTGACCCGGCCCGCGTCGATATCGTCCTGCACGCTGCCGACCAGCAGCTGTGCACCCAGGCGTTCGACGGTGCGATCGCGGAAATCGATCACCTCGTCGAAATTGCGGCCCGTATCGATATGCATCAGCGGGAACGGCAGCGGCGCGGGCCAGAACGCCCGCCGCGCCAACTCCAGCATGACCGCCGAATCCTTACCGCCGGAGAACAGCAGCACCGGTCGTTCGAAGGTGGCGGCCACCTCCCTGATGATGTGCACCGACTCCGCCTCCAGGGCGTCCAGGTGCGACAACTCGTATCCCGCGCGCATTCGCTTCACTCACTCGCCGCGTCGATCTTCGCGACCGCGTCTACCCGAAAGACTTGCGGTGTCGAATATTCGACGCTATTGTTCGATTATGTGACACCGACGATAGGTCGCCCGACCAGTCCCGGTCAATAGCCAGCGCCCGATTCGTCCCGGCCGGAATCCAGCCCGTCATCCCGGCATGCTTTCGGCCGGGATCCATACCCCGCCACCGCACGCCGCTCGCGATAGATTGGCCTCATTGCCCGCGGCCCGGCCGCCCGACGACCACCGAGGACGACTTGACTGAAATCGCCTCCACCACAGCGCTATCCGAAGCCGGTACGCCCGGCACCGATGAGGTGAGCGCCTCGCCGCCGACCCGGCGCGTGGTGCAGACGATCGAGTTACTGTCCCGGCATCCGGCCGAACATCTCTCGCTGGCCCGCATCGTGCGCGGAACGGGCATGTCCCGGGCCACCGCGCACGCGGTATTGACCCAGCTCACCGCCGATGGCTGGACCATCCGCGATGCGGACGGCAACTACTGCCTGGGCCTGGGATTGATGACGGTGGCACGCCGCGCGGAGGCGGCCTTCCCGCTGCGACGACTGGCGGCGGAAGCGATTCGCCGCCTGGCCGACACCCACCGCATGCCCGCGTTCCTGGCCGAGCGCGAAGGCGATTCGATCGTCATCACCGAGGTCATCGGCACCCCGTCGGTGCCGTGGATGCGCGCGGGCCGGCATATCCCCTTCGCCCCGCCGGTCTGCCGCGAATTCATCGCCTGGGCACCGGCCCCCGCACGCGCGACATGGCTGGCGGCCGCCGAACCGGCCCACCAGCCCCGCTTGACACTCGTCCTGGACGCCATCCGCGCCCGCGGCTATTCGGTCGAACGCCTGGCCGACGACTCCGGACCGATGCTGGAAGCCCTTGCCTCCCTGCGCAATTCCCCCCTCACCGACCCGCTGCGGCATCGCCTCAGCGATATGATCACCGAACTCATCACCATCGACTACCTCCCCGACGAACTCGGCGAGGAGAATGCCGTGGTCTCGGTGGCCGCACCGGTATTCGGCGCGGACGGCGAGGTAGTCGCCTCACTGGTGGTCTGCCCCGACACCCAGCTCCCCGCCGCACAGTTGACCGCGCTGGCCGAAGCGGCGATCGCGGCAGCCGATACGGTGACGACCGCCCTGCGTCATTAGCAGACGCGGACGGCCGTCACCACGATGCGAATCGCGCGCTAGCTGCTCGCGGCGGCGTCGATCGCGGCCAGCAGTTTCATCTTCGATTGCGCCCCGATCATGGTCCGCACCAGTTCCCCATCCCGGAACAGCAGTAGCGTCGGCAACGACATGATCTGGTAATCCCTTACGGTGCCCAGGTTTTCGTCATGGTTCAACTTGCAGATGGTGAGACTGTCCGCCCGTTCCCTGGCGATGACGTCCAGCACCGGCGCGATCATCCGGCACGGCGGGCACCATTCGGCCCAGAAATCCACCAGTACCAGCCCCGGCCGGGCGAGCACCTCCTGCTCGAACGTCTTATCGGTGACGTCGATGATTCCGGTTGCGGTGTGCGACTGCGACATACGATTTCCTTCGATTCAGAACGGGCTGGGGTCGGCATTGCGATGCGCGGCGTCCCGCAACCGGTTGACGAGACCGTCGCGGCGCGCGGTCAATTCGTCGATCTGCGCGGTCAGATCGGCGATGGCGCGGCGGTATTCGGCCAGCGAGGCCGGACAGTCGTCGACGTGTTCGCCACCGGAGGCCAGGCATTCGAGGAACGGGCGGGTTTCCTCGACCGGAATGCCGAGCAGGTTCAGGCTGCGGATCTCGGCCACGGCGCGCACCGTGTCCTCGTCGTATTCGCGGTAGCCGTTGGCCTGGCGCGCCGGAGCCACCAGGCCCAGGGCCTCGTATCGCCTGATCGCCTTCGGGCTGACTTCGGCCAGCCGGGCCAGTTCGCCGATCCTCATGGCATCGAATGTAAATGCTGCCCCTAGGGGCAAGGTCAAGCCCCGGCGCGCGCGATGGGTCAAGATCGAGGGATGGAACGGATCAGTTCACGGGAGATCTACTCGAATCGGTGGATAACGCTGCACGAGGACGTCGTTCGGCACGACAACGGGGAGCAGGGCATCTACTCCCATATCGACAAGGGCGATTTCGCGCTCATCATCCCGTTCGACGGTGCGCGGTTCCATCTGGTGGAGCAGTTCAGATACCCACTGCGGCAACGCTGCTGGGAGTTCCCCGGCGGTTCGATACCGGACGCGCAGGGGTTCGATCCGATCGAGGTCGCGCGGCAGGAACTGCGGGAGGAGACCGGGCTGCGCGCCGACAATCTGGAACTGCTCGGCAAATTCGCCGCCGCGCCCGCGACCGCCAACCACTACGGCCATGTCGTGCTCGCCACCGGCTTGACCGAGGGCGAGCACGAACGCGAGGCGACCGAACAGGATATGCGCGCGGCCTGGTTCACCCGCGACGAACTCGAATCGATGATCGCCGAGAACGTGATCGTCGATTCGCACTGCATGGCGGCCTATTTGCTGCTGCTTCTGCATGAGCGCAAGAGCGCTACGCCGACTCCCCCGCATGCTTGATCAGACCGTGCACGACCTCCGGGAAATCGGCGGTGATCTGCGGGCCGACCTCGGGACCCGCGGTATCGGCGGCGGGACCGGTGATCTCGGTCCGGTAGGTGACCCGGGTGCGGCCGTCGCCGAGCGCGGTGAGCCGATGTTCGGTGCGCACCTCGAGGCCCTCGCCGGCGAACACATCGCTCCAGAGTTCACCGTCGATGATCTCGACGAACCGCAGTTCGACGGTGTCGCCCTCGGGTGAGGTCATCCGGAATGACGTCCCGACCGCGAAAGGTCCGTCCAATTCGAAGCTTTCGATGCCCGGATTCCATTCCGGCCACCGATTCGGGTCCGACCAGCTGCGCCACAGCGCCGCCGCGTCCACCGTGGTCTCGGCGCTGAATTCGTACTCCCACATGGTGATCTCCCAAGCTCGGAACCGCTTCGAGCGGGACAGTATCCGTTTTGCGGTGTACACGCCGATTCTCCCCGGTGGCGATTCGGCACGAATCCCCGCTTTGCGCTTATAAGATGCACTGATAGTTCCTGTGCATGACCAAAGTGGTGGTTTCCGAATCACCGGCGTACAGCGCTGCGCCCTGGATGAGCGAGGTTGGAACGTCATGAGCGGCAAGCAAATCCGTAAACGCACGGCCGGGATACTCACCGGTCTGGCCTCGGCGAGTCTCGCCCTGTCGGGTACCGCCCAGGCCGAACCGCTATGGCCCGGCGGCCCCGATGTCCCCGGCGTCCCCGCCATTATTCAGCCCCCGGCCCCCGCGCCGGTGGTCGCGCCCTGCACCACCGCGGGCGCGCGCGTCTGCATGAGCCTGTCCGAGAACGAGGCCTGGCTCATGGAGAACGGCAAGGTTATCTACGGCCCGACCCCGATTTCGCACGGCCGCCCGGGTTTCGAGACTCCCCCCGGCGTCTTCCACGTGGCTTCCAAGAAGGAATACCACTGGTCGACCATGCACAATGCCGAGATGAAGTGGGCCGTGTTCTTCAATGGCGATATCGCCACCCATATCGGCCCGATCGAAGAGAAGTCGCACGGCTGCATCCGGATGACTCCCGAGGGCGCGGAAACCCTGTACCGCTGGGTGTCCAATGGCGACATCATCGAGGTCGTTCGCTAGTTTCCGCTCGACCGGGCACTCATGGCGGCAGGTCCGCCATGGGTGCCTTTCTCGATTACCAAGGCAGTCGGCCGTATTCGACATCCGAACCCCACAGAAAGCCCCAGAGCTCGCCGGACGGGCCATCCGCCGGGAGGGTGGCCAGGTGGACGGACGGTTCGGCACCCTGCGCGGCGGACCGGAAACCGGTGTTGTGGTTCAGATCGGTGGCGCAGTAGCCCGGATTGGCGGCATTGACCTTGATGGGGGTCTCCCACAGTTCCTTGGCGTACATGGCGGTGACCATATTCAGCGCCGTCTTGGAGGACGGATACGGAATGGACGCCATCTGCCACATCGGGCCCTCGGGATTCAGCATCATGTCCAGCGAGCCGACCTCACTGGAGACATTCACGATGCGCGCGGCCTCGGCCCGGCGCAGCAGCGGCAGCAGTGCGTTGACGACCGCGACGACGCCGAACACATTGGTCTCGTAGACCCGGCGCAGATTCGCGAGCGAGGTGGAGGACGGTTTCCCGTCGCGCTCCATACCGCCGGTGATACCGGCATTGTTGATCAGGATGTCCAGGCTGCCGAATTCGGAATCGATCCATTCCGCGGCGCGGGCGATGGAATCCTCGTCGGTGACATCGAGCTGGACGAAGTGCGCCTGTGCGCCTTCGGCTTTCAGGGTGTCCGCGGCGGCCTGGCCGAGATCCTTGTCGCGGGCTCCGAGCAGGACGGTGATGCCGCGGGCGGCGAGCTGGCGGGCGGTTTCGAATCCGATGCCCTTATTGGCTCCGGTGATGAGTGCTGTGGTCATGGAGTAAGCATCACGCCGCGAGGGTGATCCGGGGAGGACCAGGTTGTACCACCCAGAGCGGGATGAAAAGGACCACACTTGGGTTATGGCGGATCGAAGCGCACTGGCCGAATTCCTGCGGACGCGGCGGAATCGGCTGCGGCCCAGCGATGTCGGCCTACCCGACGGGCTGAACCGGCGCGCGGCCGGATTGCGCCGCCAGGAGGTCGCGCAATTGGCGGGGATCTCGGTCGACTACTACATCCGTATGGAGCAGGCGCGCGGGGCGAAACCGTCGCGGCAGGTGCTGTCCGCGCTGGCGCGTGCGCTCATGCTCACCGTCGATGAACGCGAATATATGTTCCGGCTGGCCGGGGAGCACCCGCCGATCAGCGGTGGGCCCAATCGCACTGTGCCGCAATCGGTCCGGATCATGCTCGATACGCTCGGCTCGCCCGCCTACGTGGTGGACGCCACCTACGAGATCCTGGCCTGGAATCGCTGCGCGGTGCCGTTCATCGGCGATCTGGACGCCCATCCCGACCACGAGCGCAATATGGTCCGCTGGATGTTCCTGCAGGCCGGGGACCATCCGCAATGGTCGGACGAGGAAACCCGGCGCTTCGCCCGCTCCACCGTCGCGGATCTGCGCGCCGCCTACGCGCGCTATCCCGGTAATCCGGCGCTGGCCCGGCTGGTCACCGAATTACTCGGCACCGCACCGCGTTTCGCCGAAATGTGGAACTCGCACGAGGTACAGGTGCGGCGCGGGCACAACAAGAGCATCGCCCACCCCGAGCTGGGCGCACTCGAATTCGAATGCCAGGTCCTGCACATCTCCGACACCGATCAGCGCATCATCGTCTACTGCGCCACCCCGGGCACCCGCACCGCCGCCGTATTCCGCACCCTCGCAGCGGAATCCGGCCGCGCGACGTGACCCGTCATCCCGGCATGTTTTTGGCCGGGATCCACCCGGCGACTTGGATTCCGGCCAAAAGCGCGCCGGAATGACGAGGCCGTTCAGTCGGCGGGGGCCGAGGTGAGGTAGCGCTGGATGGTGGGGCCGATATCGGCGACCAGCTGGTCGGGGGTGAGCGCCAGCACCGGGGGGATGCGTAAGACGTAGCGGCACAGGGCCAGACCGAGCATCTGGGTAACGATCAGCGCGGCGCGCCGGGGCGCGTCGGCGGGATCGCCGAGCCGCAGGACCGCGGGCATGACCTGTTCGGCGAAGACCTGGCGCACCCGTTCGGTGACGGTGTCATCGGTGACGGCCGAGCGCAGCAGGGTGAGCATGACCTCATTGCCCGGCGGCGCCTCCCAGATCTCCACGAAGCGGCGCACCAGCAGTTCGCCGAGGGCATCCGCCCGCACCGCCGCGAGATCCGGCAGTTCCAGGCGCACATCGACAGCGGCGGCGAACAGACCCTCCTTACTGCCGTAGTAGCGCATGACCATGGACGGATCGATGCCCGCGTCGGCGGCGATGGCGCGAATGGTGGCCTTGCGGACGCCGTCCTCGGCGAACCGGCGGCGCGCGGCGTCCAGGATGGCGGCGCGGGTGGCGTCGGAGCGGCGCGGGGCGGATGCTGCGGTCATGCCAACAACTGTAGGCCAACAGTCGTTGGCGCACACGAGCAACACCGGACAACTTGTCAACATCTGTTGGCCAACAAGTGTTGACAGGCCTTCGACCGGGGCATATCGTTCACGTCAACAGATGTTGGCCAACACACGTTGGCAAGATCGAGGAGTCGATATGAACGCCATTCCCGCCACCACCACGGTCGCCATCGTCGGCGCGGGCCCGGCCGGTCTGACCGCCGGCATCGCGCTCGCCGACGCGGGTGTGGATGTGGTCCTGCTGGATCGGCTCGCCGAGGGCGCGAACACCTCCCGCGCGGCCGTCGTGCACGCCCGCACCCTCGAGGTGCTGGAGCGCTTCGGCATCACCGATGAGATGCGCGAACGCGGAATCGTGGTGCCGCACTTCGTCATGCGTGACGGTGAGCGCGCGATCGTGGAGATCTCGTTCGACGAACTGCCGTCGGCGTACCCGTACACGCTCATGATCGGGCAGGAGACGACCGAGGCGATCCTGTTGGCGCGCCTGGAGAAAGCGGGCGGCAGCGTGCATCGCCCCTACGAGGTCACCGGCCTCACCCAGGACGAGAACGGCGCGACCCTGACCTACACGGGACCGGACGGTGCGGGCTCGCTGCGCGCGGACTATGTGATCGGCGCGGACGGCATGCACAGCAAAGTCCGCGACGCCGTGGGCATCGCCTTCACCGGCGCGAGCTATCCGGAATCGTTCGTACTGGCCGATGTCCGGATGACCTGGCCGGATGCCCGCGACCAGGTGGCACTGCATCTGTCCCCCGAAGGCGTCACCGTCATCGCACCGCTGCCCGATGCGGCGGGCGATCGCTACCGCGTCGTCGCCACCCTCGCCGACGCCCCCGAAAAGCCGAATCTGCAAGACGTCCAAGCGATCCTGACCGCCCGCCGCCCCGCCTCGAATGTCCAGGTGCACGAGGTGCTGTGGAGCTCACGCTTCCGCGTGCACCACCGCGTCGCCGAGCAGTACCGCGCGAATCGCGTATTCCTCGCGGGCGATGCCGCGCACGTACACAGCCCGGCGGGCGGTCAGGGCATGAACACCGGTATCCAGGACGCCGCGTTCCTCGGCGATGTGCTGGCCCGCACCGTGCACGGCGAACCCGCCCTGCTGGACACCTACGAGCAGACCCGCCGCCCGGTGGCGCTGCGCGTGGTGTCCTTCACCGATCGCGTGACCCGCATGGCCACCCTGCGCTCCGCCCCCGCCCGGCACGTGCGAAACCTGTTCCTCGGCACGGTGACCCGCATCCCGGCGGTCCGCCGCACGCTGGCCTTCCGCATCGCCGAACTCGACAACCGCTGACCCGACCCGAGCCGGATCAGGCCACCGAGACCAGGGCTTCGCGAGCGTCCATCAGCGCGAAGCCCAGTAGGTTCTCCCCGCGCCAGGTGGAAGGGTGTGCGGCCGCGGGGTTTTCGGCTCCCAGGCCGATACCCCAGATGGTGTCTCGCGGCGCGGCCTCCACCAGGACCTTGTCGCCCGTCGCGATGAGGAAATCGCGCAATGCCTCGTGCTGGCCGAATTTGGCGATGCTGCCGCGCATGACGATATCGAAGCGGTGCGCGACCCAGGTGTCCTGATCGAAGCCCCGCACCTCGCGGCCCAGCCGCTTGGCATCGGCGGGGGTGGCGCTGGCCAGGATCTTGGCGCGGATGGCCTCGTCACCGAACAGCCGGGCCTTCTCGCCCATCATGAAATGTTCGGCGCTGCCGTAGCTCTGGCCGTCGACGGTGAATTCCACCTGCCACCACTGGCTGAGCACCCACTTGCCGATCTCGTACCCCGGGGTGCGGGTATGCCCCCAGAAGAAGAGGAATTCCGGTATGGCCCCGTCCGCCATCTCAGCTGTCAGCTGCGCCCTGTCCACAAAACCCGACCCTAGCCGACCCTGACGACACAATCCGATGCCTTATTCGCCACACCGCCGGACCCGCCGCTATGCCGCTGTACCGCAACCGCTCCAGCCCCGAATCGCCCACACCCACCACACACCCACCCTCGTCATCCCGGCGCGCTTGTGGCCGGGATCCACACGTTCTCAATACGACAGCGCGCGTAGGCGATCCATCACCCCGGCGGGCGGATGATCTTCCACCCGATAGCGCGGCGGATCGAAACCCGGAGCGGGGGTGAGCGATACGTGTGCCGCGACGTCCTCCCAGGCGACCCGGAAGACCTCACCGGTCATGGTGACCAGGCAGACGAAGTGGGCATACGGCAGCAGGGTGGGGACGCCGTCGGTCCACGGGGTCATGGTGTGTTCGGTGCCGTCGGGGGCGCGCACATGCATGACCTCGCTGACGGCCTCCTCGCGATAGCGGTCCGCGCGCAGATATTCGGTTTGCACGCGGTACGCGTGCGCGGCCAGTCGCGCTTCGGCACTGCGCAGCGCGGACCAGCCGGGATGCCCCTGCGGCACCTGGAGCGGCACCAGATCGCCTTCGGCGTCCACGGTGTACGGCAGCGGGGACAGCGGGCGTAGCGCCTCGTCGTACTTGTTCGCGGCCATCTCCAGAAACGCCGGGAGCTGCTCATCGGAGGAGTCCAGCACCACGAACATGCCGAGGTGCCCGGGCATCAGCACGATGGGCCGGGTGCCGGTGCGGGTCGCGACCCCGGCCAGCCAGCCCGCCACCAGCGGTAGTGAGCCGACATAGCTCTCACCGTCGTCATCGGCGAATTCGAGCACCCGGGTATTCGTGGTGGGTTCGAAGGCGGCGAGCGTATTCATCGCCAGGCCGGCCATATTCACGTGCGCGGCGCGGAATACCTGTTCGGCGTCCACACCCCAGCGCTCCAGATCGAGCCGATTGACGAAATGCATGGTGGCGGGCATATCCACCACGACGAGTTCGATCAGGTACGGCAGCGCGGGCCGCCACACCATCACATCCCGGCCTTCGAATCCCTCGAGGTCGATGCGTGAGCGCTCGGATCCGCGCAGCACCGGGCGCAATCGCCCCGCCACCGCATCCCAGGTGTCCGGCGCGCTCTCGGTGAGGTACTCCCCCACCAGATCATCGACGCGGCGTTCGCGTTCGGCATCCGGCTGCCCCTGGCAGCGGGTGTACAACGTGTCCAGCATCAGCTTGCCGTGCCCGGACTCGCGGAAGCGGAAACGCACCTCGAAAGCGGCGGCGTCGAATTCGGCGGATTCGATGCCCTCGTAGCCGAGGACTTGCGCAAGCACCTTCTCCCCGAACCGATTTCGCGCCGACCCGAACACCCCTCCCAGAAAACTCATGTTCCGGACTATACGGAGCGGGACCGACAATCGGTCCAGCTCGCGACCCCGCGACACGCCGCACCGTAGCCGAGCATTCGCGGACCGGTCCGGCACAGTTCAGCTGATGTTGAGCTAGCTGATGAAAGGTCGGCAACATGGCTATACATCTGTCGCGGCGCACCCTACTGCGCACCTCGGCCGCCGGTCTGATCGTCGCTCCGGCGCTCGCGGCGTGCTCGTCGAATGATGGTCCCGCCTTGGTCACCCAGCGGCCCAAGCTCACCCACGGTGTGGCCGTGGGTGATCCGCGCTCGGACGGCGCGCTCATCTGGGCCCGGTCGGATCGGCCCGCGAAACTCATCGTCGAGACCGCCGCCACCGAATCCTTCAAGGACGCAAAGCGTTTCGAAGGCCCCATGCTGACCCCCGATACCGACGGCACCGGCCGGGTGCGGGTGAACGGCCTGCCCGCCGGACAGCAGGTGCACTATCGCGTCACCCTCGAGGGCGATGCCACCTCCGAACCGGTCACCGGCGTTTTCCGCACCGTGCCCGCAGGCGCGTCGGATATCAAACTGCTGTGGTCCGGCGATGTGGTCGGCCAGGGTTACGGCATCAATCCCGATCTCGGCGGTATGAAGATCTTCTCCGCCATGGCCGCGCGCGATCCGCATTTGTTCATTCACTCCGGCGATTCCATCTACGCGGACGGCCCGCTCAAGGAATCGGTGACGCTGCCGGACGGCCGGATCTGGCGCAATACCGTCTCCGAGGCGAAAAGCGCTGTGGCGCAGACCCTGGATCAGTTCCGCGGTAATTTCGCCTACAACTTCACCGACGAGAACTATCGCCGCTTCAATTCCTCGGTGGCGCAGATCGTGCAGTGGGACGACCACGAAACCGTCAACAACTGGTATCCGGGCGGACAGGTCGGCCCGACCAAGGGATATACCGAGCGCAGCATGGACGTGCTCGCCACCCGGTCCTGGCAGGCATTTCACGAGTGGATGCCGGTGGAGCCCAAGGAGGCCGTGGACGGGCGGCTGTATCGCAAGATCTCCTACGGACCGCTGCTGGATGTCTTCGTACTGGATATGCGCACGTACAAGGACACCAATGACGAGAACCGCTCGCCGGACGGCAAGATCTTCGGTGCGGCCCAAACGCAATGGCTCATCGGCGCTTTGAAGGATTCCAGGGCGACCTGGAAAATCGTCGCCAACGACCTGCCGCTGGGCGTGGTCGTGAAAGATGGTGAACAGCCCGATCGCACGGCTTTCGAGGGTCCGGCGAACAATGATCCGGGCGCGCCCTCTGGTCGCGAGACCGAAATCGCCAAGGTGCTCTCGTCCATCAAGGCGAACAAGGTTTCCGGCGTCGTCTGGCTCACCGCGGATGTGCATTACACCGCCGCGCACCACTATTCGCCCGAGCGCGCCGCGTTCCAGGACTTCGACGAATTCTGGGAATTCGTCTCCGGGCCGTTGAACGCCGGTGCGTTCGGCCCGAACCCGCTCGACGGAACCTTCGGCCCGGAAGCCGTTTTCGTGCACGCGCCGCCGGTGCAGAACGCCTCACCGCTGGACGGCGCGTACCAGCATTTCGGCGAGGTCAGCATTGACGGCAAGTCCCGCGAACTCACCGTGAATCTGTGTGACGCGACCGGGAACGTGCTGTTCACCCAGCGTCTGGCACCCGCACGCTGAGGCGTCTCGCACCCGCACAGTGAGACGGCGGTCCAAGTACGAGCAGGACGGGCTCGACTATGGTTAGCTGTAGCGCCATGAGCACGTCCTTCTCCACCCTCCCGGCCGAGTTCCTGCCGCGCGACACCGCGGATGTGGTTCGTACCGTTCGGGATTCGCGCAAATCGACGAAACCGCTGATCATCCGCGGTGGGGAGCGACCGGACGAAGAGCTCGCACTGCCCGAACAGGGCACCGTGCTCTCCCTGCGCAAGATGAACCGGGTCCAGGTGGTGGACGCCGACGCCCGCACCGTGCGGGTGCAGGCGGGCGCGCGCCTGTCCGATATCGACCGCACCTTGGGCGCACACGGTTTGGGCCTGCCGATCGTCGGCGACCACCGGGATATCACCGCGGGCGGTTTCGCGGCGGTCGGCGGGCTCAGCGCCGCCTCGCATCGCTTCGGCATGTTCAGCGATAACGTCGTCGAGGTCGAATACGTAGACCAGGACGGGCGTTTCGGCACCTGCGGGCGCAATCACCACACCGAGCGCTTCCACAAGATCCTGGGTGGCGGCGGGCGCACCGGCATCATCACCGCGCTCACCCTCGGGGTGACCGAGGTGGACAAGGACCGCACCTGGCTCACCACCGACGCGCACCGCTTCCTGGACTTCGACACCTTCGTGGAGCAGGCGTACAAGGAGATTCAGTCGCCCGGTGAGGCCATGCTCCAGGTCGGGCGCTGGGTGGACACCGCACCGCTGAAGGTGGCGCGACCGGTCGGCACCGGCACCGTACAACTGGGCACGGTGCGCTTCGGTCAGTGGTCGAGTCTGCATCCGACCGCGCCCAATCTGTCGCTGCGCGCGCGGCGCGAGGTCGGCTCACGCGCTCGAAAGTCGCTGGGCGCCATCGCCGCATCGGCGGGCGGGCGCGCCGGTATGCCGGTGCGTAATGCCGCCGCGGGCGCGCTCATGTTCGCTCCGAAGGTGCTGACGCTGCGCGATGCGGAGTACCTGGCCGATACGGTCATCAGTTCCTCCGAACGTGGTTCGGCATACCGCATCTCGGTCTTCGCGCCGATGTCGACCTATCCCAGGGTCTTCCACAAGCTGCACGATCTGTTCTCCGGGCATCGTGAGCAAACCGGTTGCTTCACCGTGATTTCCGCGCTCACCTACGGGGTGCGCTCGCACTACCTGCGCGAACTCGATAACGAAGATCATGGCTTCATCACCTTCACCTGCCGGTTGCGCCCGGCGGCGCTGCCCTCGGAACTGTTGCGGGACATCGTGTCCTCGATCGACGAAATCTGCCTGGCCGAACGCGCCCGGCGTTATGACCCGACCGATTAGAATGTGTTCCGCCGCACCGCCAGCAATCGGCTAGCAGCCGGGTGGTGCGGACGGTATCGGTACTGTCGGCGGGGTATCGGTGCATGGTTCGGCTCATTCATGACTGAAGGTTGCCTGTCCATGATGGAATTCCGCACTGCCCGACGCCCTCGTCCCGCCGCCGATTCGATCGCGGGAAAACGCATCGTGATCACCGACGCCTGTTCCGAAATAGGCCGGGCCACAGCGCGATTACTCGCCTCCCACGGCGCAGAGGTACTCCTCGTCGCGCGCCGCGGGAGTCAACTGGCCGTCGATTGCGCCGCCATCATCGAAGCCGGTGGCCGCGCGCACTGGAATCGCTGCGATCTGTCCGCGCTCGGTGATGTGGATCAGCTGGTCGAATGGCTGCGCACCGATTTCGACAGCATCGATGTGCTGATCAATAACGCGGGCCGCCCATCCCGTCGCCCGGTACTGCAATCACTGGATCGCTTCAGCGATTATCAGCGCACCATGGCCGCCAACTACTTCGGCCCGCTCCGGCTGACCCTGGGCCTGCTGCCCGCCATGCTCGCGGGCGGTTCCGGGCACGTGGTGAATGTCGGCCCCTGGAGCCTGACCACCGGCGCCGCACCGAATTTCGCGTCCTATGCCAGCTCGCAGGCGGCCTGGACCACCTTCGGGCAGTGCGCCGACGCCGAACTCTCCCCGCGCGGGATTCACGTCACCACCGTGCACTATCCGGCGTTCCGCATCGACGCCACCGCACCCACGTATTTCACCGAACAGCCGGTGCTGGACGCGAGCGAGGCGGCGCACTGGATCGAGACCGCCATCCGCACCCGGCCCAACCAGCTCCAACCCCGTTTTCCCCGAGCCCTGTTGGGCCTCGCGGGCATGTCACCCCGTACCACCCGGTTGAAACACGCCCTCGGCATCTGAGCCAGCTCCACTCGATGAGGGGAGACGGGGTGCCGGGCACTCGGGCACCCCGCCTTTCAGTTCACTCGGACCGATCGCTCCAGCTCCCTGCGCCGCACCGCCGCAACGTATTCGGCGACGGCGGCACGACTGTGTTCCAGCGCCGCGATGCGCGCCGTCATGCGGTCGTACTCCTGCTCCAGGGTCGTCAGCATTTCCGGGGTGGGGTTGTCGAAGTGGATATCGCGCGGCGCCTTCAGGCACGGCAGGATCTGCCTGATGATGCGCACCGGCAGCCCGGCCGCGAGCAGACCCCGAATCTGCACCACCCGATCGACATTCGCCTCGTCATAGCTGCGATAGCCGTTCGCACACCGATCCGAGGCGATCAAACCCTGCTCCTCGTAGTAGCGCAGCAGGCGGGGCGGGGTTTCGGTACGCCGCGACAGTTCTCCGATTCGCATATGACCCAATCCGATTCGCGTAGGGCTTGACTCTCACACCGGTGTCAGAGTTTCAGGATTCCGCTATGAGCAACAACGAGAACATCGCCCAGCGTCCCGTCCACGATTTGACCGGCAAAGTCGCACTGGTGACCGGCGGCAGCCGCGGCATCGGCGCGGCGATCGCCGAACGACTCGCCGCCGACGGCGCGCACATCGCACTCACCTATGTCGAGGCCGCCGATCAGGCCGCGGCGGTCGCGAAGCGGATCGAGGCGAACGGTGGCCGGGCGCTGATCATTCAGGCCGATCTGACCGAACCCGAGGCCGCCACCCGCGCGGTCGAACAGACGGTGAAAGAGCTGGGCGGCATGGACATTCTGGTGAACAACGCGGGGTTCCTCACCTACGGGCCGCTGACCGAGGTGTCCGCCGCGGAATTGGATCGGGTACTGGCCGTCGATATCCGCTCGGTCTTCCTGGCCGCCCAGGCCGCCGCCCGGCAGATGTCCGAGGGCGGCCGGATCATCAGCATCGGGTCCTGCTTCAACGGGCGGGTGCCGGGTCCGGCGTTCGTGCTCCAGGCCACCGCGAAATCCGCGCTCATCGGACTGACCAAAGGTCTTGCCCGCGAGCTGGGTCCGCGCGGTATCACCGCCACTATCGTGGATCCGGGTCCGATCGACACCGATATGAATCCGGCGGACGGCGATACCGCCGGCTTCCAGCGCTCGCTCACCGCCCTCGGGCATTACGGGCAGGCCGCGGATATCGCCGCGGCCGTGGCGTATTTGGCCGGTCCCGGTGGCCGGTACATCACCGGCACCTCGCTCGCGGTGGATGGCGGGTATACCGCCTGACACCCGGCGCGCCCGGTATCGCCAGCGTGCGTACCGGGCGCGTTCGCGCGCCCTCCGGGCTCGCCCGGGGATCTGTAGGCTCGCAAAGGAAGTGCCCGGCCACGCCTGCCCGGCGGATCCGTGCGCCGTCCACCCCGTCGACCGGCCGGAGGTATCTCCTTGTCCAGCACAGCGATCCGGTCACGATCCGCGGGCGTCTCCGGCCACCTGGTCGTCGCGCTCGTCGCATTGGCCGTGGTCCTGGGCTTCGCGCTGGTCATCGCCCCGCGGACCCTGGCGGCAAACGATTCCGCGGACTTCTCCGATGAGAACGCGCTGCGTGAGGCGTTCCGGAAGGCCTTCGCCGAGTATTGGGCGTCCGGTTCCGGCGACTTTCCCGCGAGCCTGCAACACACGGTCGACTACTGGTTCCGCTATCACATCGCCAAGGCGGTGATCGCCGCGCTGCTGCTGATCGTGCTTGCCGCACTGGCGGTGCTGCTCTGGAAGGCGTTTCTGCGGGCCGGCGGACTGGGTGCGGGAGTCAATGCCGCGCTGGCCACCGCCGGGACGTTCGTCACCCTGCTCGCCGTCTTCGCGCTGTTGACGGTGATGGCGAATATCCAGGGCATCGCGTCCCCGTTCGCCTCCCTGCTGCCGATGCTGCCGGTCGGCGACTACGGCGGTGCCTACGCGGGCATCATCGGCCAGATCCGCCGGGCGCTGGCAGGTTCGGAGACCACGCCCGCGCTGCGGGTGATGATCGACGATTTCGGCCGGTACCACGTGGCGATGGCGGTCATAGCCGGAACGGTGGCCGTCATATTCGCCGTCGCCGGGGCGCTGTGCCTGCGCGCGTTCGCTCGAACAGCCAAGTCCGAGAGGCGAACCCGGCGCGTGCTGGCGACCTTCGGAGCCCTCGCGATCCTGTCGACCGCGACCACGATCACCCTCGCGGTGGTCAACACCGCAACCGCGGCCGATTCCGCACCCGCCCTCGCCGCGTTCTTCAACGGCGGCTGGTGATCAACTCACCCGTTCCCGTACACCCGATCCGGAATCACCAGCACCACCGCGCGCCGATCCTCCGCCATCACCCGGTCGTACTCATCCCAATCATCATGCGTCCCACCGGCAGCGCTGAACACCTCCCGCAGCAACACCCGCAACCGCTCCCCATCGATCCCCGCCACCGGATCATCGGGTCCGACGATCCACACCGTGCCCTCGACCGTGCGCCACTCCCACCCGACCCGAACCACCACCGACATGCGCGGCCGCGCCCGCAGATTCGCCAACTTCCGCGTCCCGCCCCGCAACACCATCCCCACCACGGGCTCACCGCTGTCCGGATGTTTCAACACCCCCGCATTGATCAGCGAGGACTGGATCGTCCCATCCGCCCGCAACGTCGACACAACGCACAGCCCATGATCGCCGGCAATCAGCCGCGCGAATTCCGCGAGATCGGTCACGATCGAAGTCTACGGACTCCGGACCTCAACAGCCGGATTCGGCGGTGGTGCTCGAACGCCCGATTCGAGTTACGCGGCAGGCGGATTTGGCGAGAGCGCGGGCTGCGTCATCTGTGAGGCTGACGACCAGTGCATCGGCCAAGGCTCGGCCGAGTATCGGTCGGATAATGAGTCTCGACGCGACCTGCCCACCGGAGTTGGGGATGAAAGAGCAGGTGAGAGTGGTAGATCCATTCCCTGGCATCTCCACGACACCCGTGCAGTCCGGTCGAGGGATGACTGAGTCATTGAAAATATTGTCCACCGGGGTTGTGGAGCGGGGGGTGATCCCGGGGATGGTGACGTCGAGCAAGCCACGCGCGGAGCTGGTAAGCGTTGCGATCGCAGCGCAGGTCGGCGCGCAGGACATGTCCCAGCTGCCCACGGAGGTAACCTTCGTGTCCTTCTGGGAGGCGACATCGAGGGCGGACACGGTCGGCCGGAGGTCGGTGCAGAAGCGCGACACCTCATCGGATGTCATTACCGCGACGCGAATGTCGAAGCTCGCGTGCACAATTCGGTCGACCCGACCCGCGTGCACATAGGTCGTTACCGTCCCGCTGGTGATCGGCGTGGAATCGTGCCCGTCTATGCTGATCGCCCGGCCGAGCTGTACCGGCTGACCGTATTCCGCAGCCGAGCCCAGGAACATGCCGAGCGAATCCGGAGTCAGAGTCACGGATAGGTCCATGCCGTAGAACGTGGACAGCTGCTCCAATTGCTGACCGTCCGCGGTGGTCGCGCCGTCCTCGGTGAATCCATAGGTCAGCCATGCGTCACGACTACCCTGCACGAAAGTCTTTGTGCCGATTCGCAGATAGTTCAGCTTCCGGCCGGGCGCGATTTCCAGAGTCCCCGACATATCGCCGACGTTCGTGACATACAGGTCCACACTCGCGCTCTTACCACCTGGCCCGTTCAGCACCCCGGTGTAGTGCGCGCCGGGCGCATTGATCAAATCCAGCTGTGCCGTCCGCAAGTCCGCACGCGCGGCGTCCTCGGGCGACACATGAACGCGAGCGAAAACCGCCAACGCCAATACCGCGGAACCACCAAGTAGCGCCACAATCAGCAGGATCCAGCGCTTCCCGCGGCGCGGTGCCGCCGCGACCTCAATCGTGGTATCGCCCACCGGCTCCGCCGCGGCAGTCTCGGCCGTCATCCCCACCCCATCGAACACACACTCACGCGCTATAGACGCGAGGACTATACGGCCCGCCGCGTAACCCCGGCAAACCAAACAAGCCAGTCCGATCGACGCTTGCGTCTCACCGCCCGGTGCGGGCGATCAGTTCGGTGGCTAGGGCCCGGTATTGTTCGGCGCCTTGGGATTTGGGGGCCCAGGTGGTTACCGGTTCGCCGGCGAGGGTGGCGTCGGGGAAGCGGACGGTGCGGGAGATCTGGGTGTCGTAGACGCGGTCGCCGAAGACTTCCTTTACGCGGGTGAGGACTTGGCGGGAGTGTAGGAGGCGGCCGTCGAACATGGTGACGACGATGCCCGATAGGTGCAGGCGGGGGTTGAGGCGGTCGCGGACCTTTTCCATGGTGTCGGTGAGCAGGGCCAGGCCGCGCAGGGCGAAGTATTCCGGTTCCATGGGGATGATGACGCCGTCGGCGCACGCCAGGGCGTTGACGGTGAGCAGGCTCAGCGACGGCTGGCAGTCGATGAGGATGTAGTCGTAGCGGTCGCGGATGGGGTCCAGGACGCGGGCCAGGCACTGTTCGCGGCCGACCTCGTTGACGAGCTGGATTTCCGCGGCGGAGAGGTCGATATTGCTCGGGAGCAGGTGCATGTTCTCGACGCCGGTCTTCATCAGCACCTCGTCGACCGAGGGCGCGTTCCGGCTGAGTAGGTCGTAGATGGTCAGCTCCAGGTCGTTGACGTACACGCCCAACCCGGCCGACAGCGCGCCCTGCGGATCGAGATCGACCAGCAGCACGCGCAGTCCGGTCTCGGCGAGCGCCGCTCCTAGATTGATGGTCGAGGTCGTCTTCCCGACCCCACCCTTCTGGTTGCACAGGGCCACGATCTGCGCTTCAGAGGTTGCCAACATGTTGCCAGGCTAGCCCCGTAGACTCCGGACCCGGTGCTGCGACGCGTGAGTGTTTACTCACGAAATACCGCTCGCACCGGCCGAGTACGCGGAAAAGATGAAGCGCCCCACCGGAATCCGGTGGGGCGCTTCGTAATTCGGTTCAGTGCTGCTGGCTCAGTGCTTTTCGGGGCCGAGGTGGTACTCGAACACCAGACCGCCCGCGGCGACCAGGATGCAGACGACGCCGACGCCGATCAGCCAGTACTGGAAGAAGGCGAAGCCCAGGGCGGTGATGGAACCCGCGCCCGCGAGCAGGATGGGCCAGAACGAGCCGGGCGAGAAGAAGCCCAGGTCGCCGGCGCCGTCCACGATTTCGGCCTCTTCGTAGTCTTCCGGACGCAGGTCCAGTCGACGGGCGACGAAGCGGAAGTAGGTGCCGACGATCAGCGCCAAGCCCGCCGTCAGCACGATGGCGGTGGTGCCGGCCCATTCCACGCCGGTGCGCGACTGGGCGGTGAAGTAGGCGTAGACGACGCCCACGATCGCGAAAAAGACCGCGAGCAGTTCGAAGATGCGAGCTTCGACCTTCATGTCAGTTCATCCCTCACTTGACTTCGGAGGCGAGTTCGTTGCCACGCGCATCGCGCTTGGTGTTGAACGGCTTGGTGGTGGTCGCCAGCGGCGACTGCCCGATGGACTCCAGCGCCGCCGCGTTGGTCTTGCCATCCTTGCGCGCATCCAGGTACTTCTGGAAGTTCTCCGGCGAAACCGCGCGAACCTCGAAGTTCATCATGGAGTGGAAGGTGCCGCACATCTCGGCGCAACGGCCGACGAACGCGCCTTCCTTCTCGATCTTGGTGATCTGGAAGATGTTGTCCGAGTTGTTCTGCTTCGGGTTCGGCATGACGTCCCGCTTGAACAGGAACTCCGGCACCCAGAAGGAGTGGATGACATCCGCCGCGGCCAGCTGGAACTCGATGTTCTTACCGGTCGGCAGGACCAGCACCGGGATCTCGTTCGAGGTACCGACGGTCTCGATCTTGTCGTAGTTCAGGTACGAGATGTCGTTCGCGGGCAGACCGTTGTTCGGGCCGGGTTGCGGGTGACCGTCCTCGGTGCGCTCCGCGTACTCGTCCTTGATCTGCTGGTTCATGTCCTGACGGACGTGATCGACACCGTCGTATACCGGAGCGCCGCCCTTGAGGTCGACCTTCTGGTAGCCGAACTTCCAATTCCACTGGAACGCGGTCACATCGACCACGACATCCGGATCGGAGACCTTCTCGTGCACGTAGTTCTGCACCACCACGGTGAAGTAGAACAGCACCGCGATGATCACGAACGGAGCCGCCGTGTAGCTCAGCTCCAGCGGCACGTTGTAACCGGTCTGCCGCGGGAACTCCGGGGAGTCCGCCTTCTTGCGGTGGAACGCGATCGTCCAGAAGGTCAGACCCCACACGATCACACCCATCACCAGAGCGGCGATGACGGACCAAGTCCACAGCTCGCGCATCCGGGTGGCCTGCGGCGTGACGCCCGAGGGCCAACCGAATCGAAGCCACGGGTTGTCGATCGAGCATCCGGAGACGAGCATCGCGGTCATCCCCAAGGACACCGCCAGCCCGGCCCGTCGAAGGATGCGGCCCCGCCGACCCTGGGCGGGTCGTGCCCCTATCGCTTCGCTCGCCTTGTGCGCCACGCTCAACGCCTTCCTGGTCGTCTATTCGACTGGCATCGCCCGGGCTCCCTACCGCCGGGCGACACAACTACAGCACGCTGGGAACCTCTGGAACCGATCGCGCGCAACGCAGGATCAGCCCCGGGAGTTCCCGAGTACTACGCAGCGTAGACCAAACCGGGCACACCATTGTGATGGGGTCGGCTTCGACACTCCGAGAACCTCATAACCCGTGGATACGGCCTCTGGCGGCGCGATCAACGCGCGTGCGGCATACTCGGACAGTACGTTTCGCGTATCGACGCGTGACTCTCCTTTACTCCGGAAACGAGGTTCTGCCCGCAGTGTGTGGACTGCTCGGATTTCTGACGGCTCAGACGGCGACCACCCCGGATGGGCGGACGGTCGAGACCACGGCGGCGCAGGTGTACGAGGCGCTGCACTGCCAGCGGCACCGCGGCCCAGATGAGAAGGGCACCTGGAACGACGATCGGATGATCTTCGGTTTCAATCGCCTGTCCATCATCGATATCGAGCATTCGCATCAGCCGCTGCGCTGGGGCCCACCGGAGAATCGGGAGCGCTACGCGCTCACCTTCAACGGCGAGATCTACAACTACCTCGAACTGCGCGAGGAGCTGAAGGCCGCGCACCAGGCCGAGTTCGGCGATGAGCCGATGTTCGCGACCGAGGGCGACTCCGAGGCGATCGTCGCGGCCTTCCACTACTGGGGAGCCGAGGCCGCCAAACGCCTGCGCGGCATGTTCGCCTTCGCCATCTGGGATACCGAGACCGGCAAGCTGTTCATCGCGCGCGACCCGTTCGGCATCAAGCCGCTGTTCCTGGCCACCGGGCCGGGCGGCACCGCGTTCGCCAGCGAGAAGAAGAGCCTGCTGGAACTGCTTCCGGAACTGGAGCTTTCGGACGAGCTCGATCCCCGCGCGCTCGAGCACTACACGGTGCTCCAGTACGTGCCCGAGCCCGAGACGCTGCACAAGAGCATCCGCCGCCTCGAATCCGGTTGCTACGCCTGGATCGAACCGGGCCGCGCCCCGCGCATCACCCGCTACTTCAACCCGCAGTTCCGGGTGCGCCCGTTCGGCGACACGCAGCCCCGGTACCGCGAAATCGCGGAGGCGCTGGAGGATTCGGTCGCCAAGCATATGCGCGCCGATGTGACCGTCGGTTCGTTCCTGTCCGGCGGTATCGACTCCACCGCTATCGCGGCGCTGGCGATTCGGCACAATCCGAATCTGCTGACCTTCACCTCCGCGTTCGAGCGCGAGGGATACTCCGAGGCAGATGTGGCCGCCGAGACCGCCGCCGCCATCGGTGCGAAGCATTTCATTCGCATGGTGACACCGGAGGATTTCGCCGGCGCGATTCCCGAAATCGTCTGGTACCTGGACGAACCCGTCGCCGACCCGGCGCTGGTGCCGCTGTACTTCGTCGCCAAGGAAGCCCGCAAGCACGTCAAGGTGGTGCTGTCCGGCGAGGGCGCGGACGAGCTGTTCGGCGGCTACACCATCTACCGGGAGCCGTTGTCGCTCAAGCCGTTCGAGTACCTGCCCAAGCGGGTGCGCAAGCTCGCGGGCCTGCTGTCCGATCGCATTCCGGAAGGCACCCGCGGTAAGAGTCTGCTGCATCGCGGCTCGCTGAAGCTGGAAGACCGCTACTACGGCAATGCCCGCAGCTTCAACGACGCCCAATTGCGTTCGGTGCTGCGCGAATTCCGCCCGGAATGGACGCATCAGGATGTCACCGGCCCCATCTACGGCGTGCAGGACCGCGCCATGGATCCGGTCGCGCGCATGCAGCATCTTGACCTGTTCACCTGGTTGCGCGGCGATATCCTGGTCAAGGCCGACAAGATGACCATGGCCAATTCGCTCGAATTGCGGGTTCCCTTCCTCGATTCCGAGGTCTTCAAGGTCGCCGAGCAGATCCCGTTCGAACAGAAGATCACCAAGGAGACCACCAAATACGCGCTGCGCCAGGCACTGGAGGGCATCGTCCCGCCGCATGTACTGCACCGCGCCAAACTGGGTTTCCCGGTCCCGCTGCGGCATTGGCTGCGCGGCCCGGAGCTGTTCGACTGGGCGCGTCAGCAGATCGCCGATTCCGGCACCGATCACCTGCTGAACAAGCCCGCGATTCTGGCCATGCTGGAAGCGCACCGCACCGGCCCGATCGATCATTCGCGCCGGCTGTGGACGCTGCTGGTGTTCATGGTGTGGCACGGCATCTTCGTGGAGAACCGCATCAAGCCGGACATTCAGGAGCCGGTGTACCCGGTCAGCCTCTGAGCCGACGGGGGCAGGCGCTCACCCGGTGAGCTTCTGCCCCACCCGAATTCCGTACGCCTGGATCTTGCGATAGAGCGAGGACCGGGCGATCCCGACCAGCACGGCGGCATCGCGCCGATTGCCGCCGGTCTGCATGAGCGCCCGCACGATCGCGCTGCGCTCGGCCGCCTCGATGGGCGTGAGCCTGCGCCCGCCGGAGACGAAACAGGTCTCGGGCAGATCCTCCGCTCGCAGATCCCCCACCGGCCGCCGAGTCAGCGCCGTGCGCAACGCGTCTCGCAGCTCGGTCACATTCCCGGGCCAATCGTGCCCGAGCAGCACCCGCAGCGTGGCAGGCGTACACGCCACGGTCCGGCGGGGAGCGAGCGCACCCAGCAGATGCGAAACCAATTGCGGCAGATCATCGATGCGATGCCGCAGCGGCGGGACACTGACCGAGACCTCGAAATGCCGCAGCACGGAATCCAATTGGGGGTGTGGATCCCGGCCACAAGCATGCCGGGATGACGAGGGGGAACCGCAGCCGGAGTTCGCGCTCGACATGGTGGCGGCCAGCCAGCCGTCGTGGTCGAGGGATTCCAGAATGCGGTCGAGATCGTCGTAGTCGCCGGGTAATTCGTCGAGGTGGGCCAGGACAAGGGTGGGGAGGCGGGCGGCTTCGAGGCCCTCGAGGACCCGGGTGACCGGGTCGGTGCGGCAGTCGATGACGACCAGGGGCCGGGTCGGGAAGGTGCGGCGGTGAGCGGCGGTGAGCAAAGCCAGTTTGCCGGTGCCGGATTCGCCGGTGAGCACCACGGGCGCGGCGGTGTGCGCCGCGTCGACCACCTCGCCGGTGACGCGCCGCCAGGCGGCGGAGTCACCCGGGATCTCGGGCATGCCAACCGATTTCACCGGGGCGCGGCGAACGCTCGGCTCCGGCGCGGTGAGATCGACCCGCAGCACCACACCCGCGATATCCGCGCCGACGGTCACGGTCTCCGGTCGCACCCGGGCGGAGCGGCCGGAGGGCATTTCGACGTCGAGCACCATGCTGTCGCGCAATCCGCCCAGCCCGGAGGCGATTTCACGGATGTAGGCCTTCTCCTGCGGCAGCAGTTGCTGATTGGCGCGGGTATCGCTCATGAACACGTCCCCGCCGAGTGAGACCACCGGTCCGCGCGCGGTGCGGCTGACCCGCAGGAAATGCTCCAAGACCGCCTGCTGATGCACCGATCCGCTGGCGCGCAGCTCGATTTCGATATTCCGGGCGGCCTGCTGTGCGAGCGAATGCATGAAGGGGCTGGCGTCGGCGGCCAGGCAGCTCAGATCCAGTACACCCTGCACCAGTCCGGTCAGCGGATCACGGATGGGCGCGCCGGCGCAGGCGAAGACGGTGATGTTCTCGGCGAAATGCTCATGCCCGGTAATGAATACGGCCCGGCCCGAGGCCAGCGCGGTGCCCACGCCATTGGTGCCGACCTCGCCCTCGCTGTAGTTGAAGCCGGGCGCGAAGAACACGGTGTCGAACCGTCCGCCCAGTAACCGCTGGTTGTCGCGCCGCAACAGCACCCGCGAATTGCGGTCGGCGAGTGCGATACTCACCGGTAGATCGCTCAATTCCCGTTCGAGACGGTCGATTACGGGTAGCGCGCACTGTACGAACCGGCTTTGCAGGTCGAGATCGCCGATATAGCCACGATCCAGCACATTCGACAGATCGCTGACGCCCGCCTGCACCGATCGCTGCCAGGATGCCGACACCAGACCGGACACCCCGTTCACGGGTAGATCACCCGAGCTGAGGAAGCTTTCGCGCGCACGCACGACCGGGATGCTGTGGACGGCCGGACTCACGGGTGCCCCTCTCGCCGTAGTTTGCTGCCTTCCACCTTCAAGTGTCCCAAAGTGGGACATCGTATCCGGGTGATTCCACCTGAAACTGATGACACCAACGACTGTGACCACAGCCGCTGACGGATACGTGCCCCATTCGGCTGTGGCACCTGTTGGAGTGCCCGCCCGCCCCGGCCACCGGTGCCAGTGTTGTCACCCGTGACCTACCGCCCAAGGTTCGCGTCAGGGTCGGGGCAGGTGGTGCGGCGCTGATCAAGACAGCGCAGATCGATCGGCTACGCACGGCAAGCGGCCGTACTTGTCAATACAGCAGCGGGCCTAATAGTTTCGCGTACTTACGAGCCGATTCATCATGTTCGAGCAGTGCCGCATACCGGCCGCTCGGTCCTGAAATACACAGTGCGCCTTCGGCGGTGCCGTGTTCGCTGTACACCGGATACGCCAGACAGGCGATGCCCGGCACCAGCTCATTGACCGCGCCGGCATAGCCGGTATCCCGGATGACCCGCATCTCCTCGGCCAGCACCGCATGCTCCACATGGGTGTGCGTGGTGATCCGCGCCGGATCGGAAATCATTGCGCGCCACTGGGTTCGCGTCGAGAGCAGCAGTTTACCGGCGGCCGAGGCATGCGGATGCCGGACCAATTCGCGCTCCCCCGGCACGGGGTGATCCGGATCCTCATTGGCCACCTGCACCGAATCGGTGCGGAAATGCATGAGGTGCACCGCGAATCGCGTCGTGGAGCGGAACTCGTCCAGGCATCCGCGCGCCGCCGCGGGCACCACCGGGGTATTCAGGGCCCCCGCCAGTCCGCGCAATCGCACCCCGAGCCCGAAGCCGCGCAAATCCGCTGTGCGCACCAGATATTCGTCCGCGACCAGCGCGTTGATCAACCGATACGCGGTCGCCGGTGCCATATCCAGGCGATGCGCGATCTCCTTGGCCGTCACCCCGACCCCGCAATCGGCGACCACTTCGAGAATGGCCAGGGAATTGGAGACCGCGTTCGCGCGGCGCGAATCCTTCATCGCGCTACCGGAACGTCGCGGTCTGGAGCAGATCGGTGCGCCGCGGCTCATCGTAGATACCGATGCCGCGCAATCGATCCGGCGCGAAGACTCGCAGCCAGGCGGTGTAGAGCAGCGATGCGCCCAGCACCGCGGCATAGACCGTCAGCAGTTCGGCATTGTTGCTCTGATTCGAGAACGCCGCCGCCCCCACCAGCACCGCCAGCAGTACCGCCGTCACCGCGCCCAGCACGTTCAGCGCCCGGCTGGATTCGTGAATCCGCCGCAGGAGCGCGGGCCCGGCCAGACAGGCGGGCAGATAGCTGCCGAGATAGCCGAGGGCACTGAGCGTCAGGAAGGACCGAATGCCGTCCTGCGGTTCGGTACCCGCCAGCAGCGCGCCGACCGCACAGGCCGTGATCACCCCCATCGCCAGCACGATCGCATGCGCGGGCGTGCGAAACCGCCGATGCGCCCGCCCCACCACCGCGGGCGCGATGCGCTCGCGTCCCATGGTGAACAGCACCCGCACCAGCGCGTTGGTCGAGGCGATCGTGCACGCGAAGAACGAGGCGGCGATGCCCAGATCCACCACGGCCGCGAGCACCCGCGCGTCCTGCCGCAGCAGCAGATCGGTCACCGGCGTCTCGGTGCCCGCGCTCAATGCCGAACCACCGCCCAGCGCAATCGATTCCGCGCACACCGCGACCACATAGATCGCCGCCGCCGCGACCGGCGTCCACACCAGCGTGCGCGGCACCGATCGGAACGGCCGATACGACTCCGAGGACAGCGTGGTCGCGCTCTCGAACCCGACGAACGCGCTGATGGCCACCACCGCGCTCATGGCCAGATTGCCGGTGCCGGGATGTTCGGTGTACTCGAGCGGCAGCTCCGCACCGCCGCCGCCCCGGGTGAGCAGATAGATCATGAGCGCCAGCACCACCGCCACCGATACGCATTCGACCAGCAGCGTCGCCCCCGCGGAGACGCGAATCCCGCGCACCATGAGCAGTACCGCCACCGCCGCCGCGATCAGCAGCACCGCGACTATGGCCGCGGTGGAACCGAATCCGCTCACTCCCGCCGTCTCGGCGAACTGCCCGGCATAGGTGCCGACCGCGATCAATCCGGCCACGCTCACACTGCCGTATCCGACGATCGCCGACCAGCCCACCGGAATCGCCACGGTGGGCCCGAGCCCCTGCGCCACATAGGTATAGAGCCCGCCACTGACCGCCAGCCGCTGCGCCATCGGCCGAATCAGCAGCGCCACACAGGTGGCCAGCAGCCCCGCCGCCACGAACGCCAGCACACTCGCACCCCCGCCCACCGCGCTGATCACGAAAGGCGGTGTGACAGCGGCGGTCCCGGACGGCGCGATGGCCGCCACCGACTGCGCGAACACCGGCAGGAACGGGAGTTTGCGGCGAGTGAGCCCGCGCAGCGCCGACCGCCGCACCACCAGTGGCGGACTCGGCGTCGGCGCGGGCATTCTCGATCCAACTCTCTACTGCTGCGACATGAAGTCCCACAGCGTGCTCGATCCCGATGTCGGGCAGGTTAATTCCGGTTACGGCCATTTATCGCGGCGTGAGAGAAATACCGCCCCATTTCTCTCGTTCCCGGTCACCGCGACAGGACTCCCCCGAAACAGCCGCCAACTACGGTTTCGCAACAACACAGGACGGGTGGAATCGGGAAGGTGGAATCGACGGTGACCGAACAGGGCCGCAGGTATCGCATCGCGGATATCTCCGCGAGCGATTCCACGCATTCTCCGGCCGGGTATCGGAATTCGACGGTCGTGAATCGGCGCACCGCACTGGGATTGGCGGCGAAGACGGCGGCAGTCATCGCGGCGGTGGGCGGGGGTGGGTTGGTCCGCCCGGGGCCGGCCGCCGCCGACGCCTCCGATGTCGCGGAACTCGCCTTCACCCCGGCCACCGAACTGGCGCGGCTCATCGCGGCGGGGCAGGTGTCGGCCACCGAACTCACCACGCTGTTCCTGGATCGGATCGATCGATTGAACCCGGCGCTCAATGCCTTCACCACGATCATGCGGGAGCAGGCGTTGGGTCAGGCCACCGATCTGGATGTGCGGCAGGCACGCGGGGAACGGCTCGGACCACTGCACGGTGTGCCGATCGTGGTGAAGGACGAGGACCATGTGGAAGGCATTGTCACCACCTATGGCGGCGGGGCGTTCTCGGTTCCGGCCGCGCGGGACAGCGCGGTGGTGGCCCGGCTGCGCGCGGCGGGTGCGGTGATTCTGGGCAAGACCACCATGCCCGAGTTCGGGATCTGGGCGTTCACCGAATCCGATGCGCACGGGATCACCCGCAATCCGTGGGATCTGTCGCGTTCGACCGCGGGATCCTCGGGTGGGACGGCGGCCGCGGTGGCGGCGGGCCTGGCCCCGCTCGGCGTGGGTGGTGATGGCGGCGGTTCGATTCGCCTGCCGTCCTCCTGGTGCGGATTATTCGGTCTCAAACCGCAATTGGGCCGGGTGAGCGCCGCGCCGAATCGGGAACTGTGGAACAACCTGGGCGTCATCGGCTGTCTGTCCCGATCGGTCGCGGGATTCGGCGCTGTTCTACGACATCACCCAGGGCTCGACGCCGGGCGTGGACATCTACAGCGCGGGCGCGTTGAACGGCACGTTCGCCGAGGCCGCCGCGACTCCGCCCGCTCCGTTGCGCATCGCCATCTCCACCAAGCCCGCCAGCCTCACCGCGACAGTCGATCCCGAAACCGCCGCCGCGCTGGAATCGCTCGGCCGACTGCTGGAATCGCTGGGCCATCACGTCTTTCATGGTGAGCCCGCCTATCCGGATATCACCGCCGCGTTCGAGCCGATGTGGCTGGTCTCCCCCGCCGCCGAATCCCGGCGGGCCGATCATCCGGATCTGCTGGAGTTGCGCACCCGGGAACTCGCGCTCTACGCAACAGCTTTCGACAATCCCGGCGCGATGGCCGCCGCCCGTGCCGCGACCGATGCGGTCATCGGCGCGGTCATGCCGTTCTTCGAGACCGCCGATGTGCTGATCACCCCGACCACCCCCGGTCCGGCCTGGCCGGTCGGGCAGCTCACCGGAATGGATTTCCACGGCGCGGCGCTCAAATCCCTTCCGGCGGCGAGCTGGACCAATATCTGGAATGTGTGCGGCAATCCGGCCGCCGCCATTCCCACCGGATTCTCCGGTGGCGGCCTGCCACTGTCGGCGCAATTGATCGGCCCGCCGGACAGCGAATTGCGCTTGATATCCCTGGCGGCGCAAATCGAACAGGCGCGGCCGTGGTCCGGTACCCGGCCACCCGTCCGCTGAATCCCTTTTAGCTCTGAAACCGGTTCGTAGAGAGATGAGTTCATGACCCAGCAAATACAGGCAGCGCCGGTGACCCCGGTAGACCCCGCCGAATCATCAAGTGGCGCTTCGGGTGTGCATCGCCTCAAGCCGAATGCCGTCGGATTGCTCGGTGTGGTCTTCATGGCCGTCGCCACCGCCGCCCCGATCACCGCCATGACCGGCAATGTGCCGTTCATGATCTCCTCGGGCACGGGTACCGGCACACCCGCCGGATTCCTGATCGCCATGGTGGTGCTGGCCATCTTCTCGGTGGGTTTCACCACCATGTCCAAGCACATCACCGCGACCGGTGCGTTCTACGGCTTCATCTCCTACGGTCTGGGCCGCACCGTCGGCCTGGCGTCGGGTCTGCTGGCGGCCTTCGCGTACATGGTGTTCGAACCGTCGCTGGTCGGCATTTTCGCCAGCTTCTGCACCAATACCGTTGGGGCGCAATTCGGTGTGCACGTGCCGTGGTGGGTGTTCGCGATCATCATGATCGGCGTCAATGCCATCGGCACCTGGTTCGGTATCGCGGTGGCGGAGAAGCTGCTGGTGGTGCTGCTCGGCACCGAGGTGCTGGTGCTCGCGGTCATGGCGATCGCGGTGGCCGTGCACGGCGGCGGCCCGGACGGCTTCTCGTTCGAACCGCTGAACCCGGTGAACGCCTTCGCCGGTCCGTCGGCCGGGCTGGGCCTGTTCTTCGCCTTCTGGTCCTGGGTCGGCTTCGAATCCACCGCCATGTACGGCGAGGAATCCAAGAATCCGAAGAAGATCATCCCCAAGGCCACCATGATCGCGGTGCTCGGCGTGGGCGTGTTCTACGTGCTGGTGTCGTGGATGGCCATGTCCGGCAACGGTATCGAGGAATCCGCGAAGCTGGCGGGCTCGGACAGCCCGATGGATGTGTTCTTCAATCCCACCACCGCCTATGTCGGGCACTGGGCCGTGATCGCTATGCAGTGGCTCATGATGACCGGATCGCTGGCCTGCGGTATGGCCTTCCACAATTGCGCGGCCCGCTACCTGTACGCCCTGGGCCGCGAAGGCGTCATCCCCGCGCTGCAACGCACCATCGGCCGCACCCATCCGGGTCACGGCTCCCCGCATATCGCGGGCCTGGTGCAGACGGTGTTCGCGGCGCTGCTGGTGCTGGGCTTCGGGCTCGCGGGCAAGGATCCGTACTCGGGCACCTACACGCTGCTGGCCATCCTGGGCACCATGGCGATCCTGGTGGTGCAGTCGACCTGTTCGTTCGCGGTGCTGTGGTACTTCCGCAGGAACCATCCGGAGACCCGGCACTGGTTCCGCACCTTCGTGGCCCCGCTCACCGGCGGGCTGGCCATGCTCGCGGTGGTCGGGCTGCTGATCGTGAATATGGGTGTCGCGGCGGGCAGCGAATCCGGCTCCCTCGTCCTGCGAGCCACCCCGTGGCTGGTCGGGGCGATCGTGGTGGGCGGCATCGGCGCGGCGCAGTACCTCAAGCGCCGTGATCCGGACCGCTATGCCCTGCTGGGCCGCACGGTCCTGGAAGAGACACACGAACGCTGACAAACGAACCACGATGGGCATCCGCTATCCGGCGGATGCCCATCGTCGTATTACTTCAGGAAGCTCTCGAGGAATGCCGTGCGATCGAACATCGCCGCCGTATCGCGCGCGGAGGGACTCCCGGCATCGGGATCAGCCCCCGCCCCGATCAGCGCCTTCAGAATTCCGGTCTCACCCTTGAAAACCGCTCCGGCCAAAGGTGTTTGGCCCGCGTCATTGGTCACATTGGGGTCCGCGCCGTGCTCGAGCAGCGTCAGCACCGCCGCTTCGTTGCCGTAGTACGCGGCCAGCATCAGAATGCTGTCGCCATTCTCATTGGTGAGGTTGACCGGAACCCCGGCATCCAGGTACGCGCCCAATTTCTCGGCATCTCCCTGGCGTGCGAAGTCGAAGATCTGACCGGCCAACTCGAGGACCTTGTCGGCGTCGGGGTCATTCGCGCTCATTGGTCCAGTACTACCACCATGCGGTCGCACCCGCTGGCGGACCGGCGACGTAACGTCATCGGTATGACTGAACGTCTGGTGATCATCGGCGGGGACGCGGCCGGGATGTCGGCGGCCTCGCAGGCGCGGCGCATGAAATCGGCGGAACAGCTGGAAATCATCGTCTTCGAACGCGGCCATTTCACCTCTTTCTCCGCCTGCGGCATCCCGTACTGGGTGGGCGGGGATGTGACCGATCGCGATGAGCTCATCGCCCGCACCCCCGAAGAACATCGTGCGCGCGAGATCGATCTGCGCATGCGCGTGGAAGTCCTGGAGATCGACGTCCCCGGCCGCCGGGTGCGGGCGCGTGATCTCGAGGCCGGGACCGAAACCTGGGTCGGCTACGACAAACTCGTCATCGCCACCGGGGCGACACCGATCCGCCCGCCCATTCCGGGCATCGACGCGCCCGGTGTGCACGGGGTGCAGACCCTGGACGACGGCCAGGCGCTCATCGAAACCCTGGGATCCACCGCGGGTCGACGAGCCGTCGTGGTCGGCGCGGGCTATATCGGCGTCGAAATGGCCGAGGCCCTGATCAACCGCGGCTACGAAGTCACCATGATCAATCGCGGCCAGCAGCCCATGGCCACCCTGGACCCCGATATGGGCGCACTCATCCGGAAAGCCATGGACGGCATGGGCATTCGCGTGCTCTGCGATGCCGAACTCACCGAAGTGCTGCTCGATGCCGACGGCCGGGTCCGCGCCGTCACCACCGCCGACGCCGAATTCCCCGCCGATGTGGTGGTGCTCGGCATCGGTGTGCGCCCGGCCACCGAATTGGCCCGCGCCGCGGGACTTCCGCTCGGCCTGCACGACGGCCTGCTCACCGATCTGTCCATGCGGGTGCGCGGCCACGAGAACATCTGGGCGGGCGGCGACTGCGTCGAAGTGCTGGACCTGGTCTCGGGCACCGAACGCCATATCGCCCTGGGCACGCACGCCAATAAACACGGCCAGATCATCGGCGCGAATATCGGCGGCGGCTACGCCACCTTCCCCGGCGTCGTCGGCACCGCCGTGAGCAAGGTCTGCGACCTCGAAGTCGCCCGAACGGGCTTGCGCGAGAAGGACGCTCACGCGGCGGGCCTGCAGTACCTCACCGTCACCATCGAATCCACCAGCCGCTCCGGCTATTTCCCCGGCACCGCCCCCATGACCGTCAAAATGCTCGCCGAACGCCGCACCGGCCGCCTGCTCGGCGTCCAGCTCGTCGGCCGCGAGGGCGCGGCCAAACGCATCGACATCGCCGCCGTAGCCCTCACCGCCCGCATGACCGTGGACCAGATGATCGCCCTCGACCTCGGCTACGCACCCCCCTTCTCCCCCGTCTGGGACCCCATCCTGGTCGCCGCCCGCAAGGCCGCCCTAGCCGTGGAACGCAACCGCTGACCGCTGAAATCCGGTGCCGCGGCACCGAATGCGCGGCACGGTCCGGCAGCACCGCCGGACCGTGCCGAAATCTTTACCGTCGGCTTGACGGGAATGGCTCGGCGCGGGATATTGTCGGTCATTGTTAGGGGGCGGGGTCCGGGTGGCTATCCCCGGCAACGCTTTTCGGCAGCCCCCGGCAGGAGTTCGTGTACGTGAAATGGCGATGGCCGCGGGGTGGCGGCGAGCAGCAGGGGGAGCCGGGTGGGGACAATTTCGATGAACCGGTGCGTCGGGTCGTGACACCGCGGGGGCCTTCACAGTTCGAGATCGCCATGCGTGAAGCCGATGCGGAACCGGTGTTCCGGACACGAATGCTGCTGGTATTGGCCGCTATTCGTGATCTGCTCGGGCGCGGCGACGATGCGGAACTGGCCCGCGATCGGCGCGGGGTCGAGACGCGGCTGGTGCAGGCCGCGCGGGTCGCGCCCGATACCGCCGTGCGATTGCTGTGCGATGTGGCCGATCGCTGCGGAATCGATGACGAGTCCGGGCGGCAGGTGCTCGCGGTCTGGGCGCGCGAACCGGTGGCCGCGGAATTCGCGCGCACCTGGTTCGCGGTGGACGGCCTGCTCGAGGATCACGCCGAACTCGGTGTGTGGCTGGCGAATTCGATTCGGTCCGGATCGCAGGACATATCGCCGGAATTCCGGCGGCTGACCCGCGCACATCTCACCGGACTGCTCGACAAGCAATTCGAGCGCTACGAGTTCTCCGGACCCGCCAAACCGGTCTGGCAGCTGCTCTACGCCCTCGGCCCCGCCAGCAGACCGGACTGGTTCCTGCGGCTCGGCGATCTGGCCGCCGCCCGCGGCGAGGAACACGAGGCCGCACGGCGATACGAACTCGCCGAACGATTCGGCGGCGGTGCGCAGGCCCGGGAGCGGGTCGAGCGATTGCACGATATCGCCGCGTACCACCGCCTGGCTCAGGGCATCACCACCACCGAGCAATTGAAGGGCTCGGGCACGCCGAGCCCCTATCGCCAGTTGGTACTGGGCGCGGCGGCCGTCATGACCGATCGATCCCCCACCACACAGGTCGCGGAAGTGCTGCGCGCGCAAGACACCCGGCTGCACGCCCCGGCCCGGCTATTGACCGCCCTGGACCACCTCCGCACCGGCAACCGGCAGGGCGCACGCCAGCAACTGCGCATGATGATCGGTGCGGACTCGGGCAATGGAACGAAGACGGTTGTCGGCGCGGACAGTTCGACGAAGGCGGGTTCCGACGCGGACAGTGCAACGAAGACGGCTATCAGCGCGAGCTCGGACGATGTCGCGAGCGTGGATTCGGTTGCGGCCAATGCCCGCCTACTACTCGGCGCGCTGGACGCCGACGATCAACTGATCACCGACGGCGCGCGCACCCTGCTGGCCCGGCACGGCAATGCCTGGCCGCGCCACAGCCTGGTGGACGCCACCACGGTGCTGACCGCGGTATCGCGCCGCGATCCAGCCCTGTTCTCGGAACTGATCGGCGCCACGGGCAACGACCCCGGCGGTGAACTCCGCGAACTGCATCTGAAAGTCGCGGGCACCGTACTCGCCGACGCCGCGCACGCCGAACTCTTCGAGCAGCCGGAGCGGTCCGACGCCGCCCTGACCTGGGCCGGACAACTGCTCGCCGGGGTCGAGGGCGAGCAAGCCGCCCGATTGCGCTCGGTCGCCGCCCGAATCACCGATATCGCCGCCGGCCGCCGCGCCTCGGCAGACGCCGATCGCCCCCTGGATCGCCTCGCCTTCGCCGAACTCCGGCGCGAGGGCGAACTCCAGCCCTGGACGCCCTCGGCCCTTCGCATCCTGCGCGAGTCCGATGCCGAAAACGGCGGCGGGCTGCATCACCTCGCCATCGCCGAGCACGCTCGCGCGTACCAACTCGAACTCGACGGGGATGCGGCCGCTTTCGAACAGTGGAAACGGGCATTGGCGGTCTGGGCCCGACTACACGCCGATGATCGACTCTGGGATGAGCTCCGGGCGTATCTGATCGCCGTGACGCCCGATACGACACCGGACGAGGTATCGCACGCCGTCGACAACGTGCGCGCCGAACTGCCCGGCCGGCTGCTGGAACCGCACGTCGCGCGCGTGCTGGAACTGCGCCGCGATCAACTGCCCAGGGCGCGTGCGCATTTGGAGCTCATTCGCGGCGCGGATTTCGCTCCGGCCGACGTGGCCCGGGCACGGGCGCGCCTGGCAAGGGACGCGGGTGCGCAGATCCGCAGACTCATTCGCGAACAGCAACTCGATCGCGCACTGGACGAGGCGCGAGCCTGGGTCGAGATCGACTCCGAGAATATTCCGCTCGCCGAGCAGGCCCTGGAAGTCGGCCTGGAGGCCGCCGAGAACGCGAGGCACGAGGTTGAAACCTGGGCCGAAGAGATCCGTCCCACGCTGGAACAGGTGGCCGCGATGGTCGAGCCCCTGTGCTCCGAATTGGGGCTCACCGCATCGAGAATCGCGACCGGCGCACCGCCCCGTTTCGACGAGCCGGATCGTATCGCGTTCGCCGCCAAGTACGCGCGGCACGAGTTCTGGCTCGGCCTGATCCTGGTCATCACCACCAGCCAGCGACTGAATTCCAATCCGTACGAGGATCGCCACGGCTTCCGAATCGGCTCCAACCATCTCAACAACGCGCTGAAACTGGGCCTGCCCGCGCACAAGCCGTACAGCCACGCGCACGACTTCCTGGTGGCCGCCGGCGTGTGGGCGCGCCACTCACAGGGCCCCGTCATCGGGTTCTTCTAGCCGGATCGGAGCAGCACAGTGAATCCCTGGGCTTGGCGTGAGCGCAACCCCTACTACGAGACGGCATTTCAGGTCCTGGACCTGGATCCGGCCGCCGACCGGGCCACCACCCGCGCCCGTATCGCCGCCCGCCGCAAGCGAATCTCGTACGACCCCAAGCGTTTCCCACTCTTCGGCAGGGAACTGACGGTGGCCGACGTGAACGCCGCCGAGGAGCAGCTGAGCACCCCGGACGGCCGCCTGGCCGCCGAACTGCTCACCCATCGCACCGAGGTCGCGGGCGACGATATCGCCGAGTTGGCCGAGCTGCTGGAACTGAGCAGAAACCTCTCCGCCACAGCGGAATCCGCCCCTGCCGCGGGCTACGAGTTCCGGATCGATCACAGCGTCCTGCCCGCGCTGCTGCCGCATCCGACCGGCGCCGAACCCACCGCGCACCCAGATGAGAAAGACCCCGCATGAGCATCGTCGCCGGCATCGACCTCGGCACCACCAACTGCTGTCTCGCCGTCCCGGCCGACGCCGATATACCGAATAAGCAGGCGCTCATCGACAGTCGCCGATTGCGACCGCTCGGGGGTTCGCTCATCGTCGCGAATCCTGATCTGTCACTCACCACGCCGTCCGCGGTGTGGATCGCCACCGACGGCACTCCGCTGGTCGGCGCGCTCGCCAAACGCAAAGCGCGCCAACCCGGTTCGCCCCCGGCTATGTTCTTCAAACGCAATATGGGCACCGATGCCCTGGTCACCGCGGGCCACGCGATCCTGACCCCGGTGGAGGCATCGGTCCATCTGCTGCGTCATCTCAAATCCGTCGCCGAGGAAACCCTTGGGGTGGCCATCGATCGCGCGGTCATCACCGTGCCCGCGTACTTCGAGACCGGAGCCAAGACCCAGACCACACAGGCGGGTGCGGCGGCCGGGCTGGAGGTGGCCGAAACCCTGATGGAACCGGTCGCGGCCGCCCTGGCCCATATGCATGAGACCGGCGAAAACCGTTCCGAGCGAAGGCGTTTCCTGGTCTACGATCTGGGTGGCGGCACATTCGACACCTCGGTGGTCTCCTGGGACCCCGAGGACGGCTTCAGCAGCCGCTCCTTCGACGGTGACCGCTATCTGGGCGGCTACGACTTCGATCAGGCGATCGTGGACTGGATGATCGGCAGCCTGCCCGCCTACGACCTGCGCGTGGAACCGGGTAATACCGGCGACGCCGAACGCCAGGCCCGGCTGCTCTCCCTGGCCGAGACCGCCAAACACGAACTCACCCGCGATACCGAGACCGAGATCGTCAACCAGGATCTCGAGGATCACGACGGCCTGCCCATGAGCATCAACCTGCCACTGGGCCGCCACGAATTCGAGCGCATGATCGACGGTTTCGTGCGCGGCACGCTCGACCACTGCGCTCGCGCGGTCGAGAAGGCCCGGCTCGGCGCCGCCGATCTGGACGAGATCGTGCTGGTCGGCGGATCCTCCCGGGTGCCACTGGTGGCCCGGCTGTTGGCCGAGCGGTTCGGCGTCACCCCGCGTCTGTTCCATCCGGAGCTGGTGGTCGCCGTGGGCGCGGCGCTCAAAGCCGGGAATCTGGCCGTGCGCGGAGCCGTACTGGAGCTGGAACCGCTACTGCCGGACGGTGATTGCGCCGATATCGCGGGCCGGGTGCTGCGTTCGCGCATCGACGCACGCGAGATCGTGGTCGAGGTGCGCCCAGATGGCGGCGCTCCGATGCGCGAGGTGATTACCGATCCCGACGGCGCGTTCCTGTTCATCGAGGTACCGCTCACCGGTGGCGAATGCACCATCCGGGTGCTCGCCGACGGCATCGAGATCGCGGCCGAAAAACTCGGTGTGCGTGTCGAATCCGGGCCGGCGGTACCGGAACTGGCGGGCGATATCCTCGCGCACGACTTCTCCGTCGAACTGCTGGATCGGCAGCTGTGCCAGGTCGTCAAGGCGGGCACCAAGATTCCGCACCGCGCCTATCAGCGCTTGGAAACCGCCACGCGTGGAACGACACTCGCCGTGCGACTGTACGAGGGCTGGATTCCCATCGGCGAGGTCAAGATCCGCGATCTGCCGGACGATCTGGAGCCCGGCGCGGTCGTGGAACTCACCCTGGAATTCGCCGCCGGCTGGACCATCCAGGCCTCGGTGCGCATTCCGCACCTGGATCGCAGTGCCACCGCCGCCATCGAGATCCCGGTGCGCGAGGTCGCCCCCTGGCCCGAAATCCGCACCCGCGCCGCGCGAGTGCGGACCGATTGGCAGCAGATGCGCCGCGAGGCGCATCAGGCCGAGACCGCCAAGGCCGAACCCGAGATGGAACAGCGGTTGACGGCACTGGAGCCGCTGATCGTCCGCACCCAGGATCAAGCCAAGGCACACCACCTGCTGCTGGAGGCGGAGACCATCCTGCGGGGACTGCTCAACAGTCACGGTCCGGACGACTATCTGGAGCCACCGCTCGGCGAATTCGAGGAGCGGCTGGACAATCTGGACGAGATCATCCTGCTGCTGCAGCGCACCGAGCCCGAGCTCGCGCCCGGTTTCCGGCTGCGCGTCGACGACCTGCGGGCACGGGGCCGCGAAGCCTATGCCGCAGGCGATTTCGTCGTCTGGCCGCGCGTGAATCAGCAACTGGAGGACCTGACGCGCGAGGCCGTACAGGTGCCGGCCATCCGCGAGATCATTATCATGCAGCAGACCCCGAGCATGCTGAGCCGCTCATTGCACGCCCGCATCGATGTCCTCGACGCCGCCATTCACGCCAAATTCCGTGAATTGCAGTCCGATTCACGACTCGAGGCACAGGACCGGGCACAGTTGCCCGGTCAGCGCGACGACTTCCTCGGTGAACTGGCGGCCATCACGTTCGCCGTCGAGGCGGTGGATCCGCAGCGCCCCTCCGCGCCCGAACAATTGCGCAATATCTACTACGACCGACTCCGGCCGCTCGAGCAGCGAGTCAACGGCTGGGGCCGCGAAGCCGGAATGCGGCAGTCGCAGTAGGGATTCGCGGCGTGGACGGCCCGCCGACGAGGTGGCGGGCCGTCCACCCCTCAACGCCGCAGTACCCTGCGGGCCAGCCAGTTCCCGAAGAACTGGATGCCTTGCACCCCCGCGATGATGATCAGCGTGGCCACCAGGGTGACCTGCCAATCGAAGCGCTGATAGCCGTAGACCAGGGCGAAATCACCCAGGCCGCCGCCACCCACGGTGCCCGCCATGGCGGACATGTCGACCACCGCGATGACCACGAAGGTGTAGCCGAGTACCAAGGGGCCCAGCGCTTCCGGGATCAGCAGGGTGGTGATGATGCGCAGCGGACCGGCTCCCATCGAACGCGCCGCCTCGATGACGCCGGGATCGACGGTCACCAGGTTCTGCTCGACGATCCGGGCGATGCCGAACGAGGCCGCCACGATCATGACGAACGCCGCCGCATCGGTGCCGATGGTGGTGCCCACCACCTCCAGTGTCACCGGCCCCAAGGCCGCCAGCAGAATGATGAACGGAATCGGGCGCACCACGTTCACCAGGAAATTCAGCACCAGATTGATCGGCGCGTTCGCCAGCAGACCGCCCTTGCGGGTGGTGTACAGCAGGGTGCCCAACGCCAACCCGATCAGCCCGCCCACCACGAAGGTGAGCAGCACGAGATAGATCGTGGTGCCGATCGCCTCGGTCAGCACCGGCCGCAACTTGTCCCAATCGGTATGCACCGCAGCGTAATTCACGTCCGCGTGCACGGTCGCGTAGCTCATGCCGACCTCCGATCGTCCGCCACGAGCGCCGCCGCGGCCGACCCATCGGCGGCTCGGTCACCCGATGCCGCCGGATGATCGCTATCGGGGTCCTGGGACACCGCTTCCGGGGCATCGCGTTCCAATTCGCGGGCAACGCGTTCCACTGCCTCGTCCGCACCGGCCAGCGCCAGCGTCAAGCTGCCGAAGGTCTTGTCCTGCAACGTGCTTACGCCGCCGTACACGATCTCGAAGGTGACGCCCGCTTTGGCGGCGGTGGCCAGGGCCGCGCCGATACCGCGCTCATCGGCGATATCGACGGTGACAAGTCGACCGGGATGCTTCTCGCCGAGGCGTTGCAGCTCTTCGGGAGTGGGCCGGTTGTGCAGCACCGTCTCCACGAAGGATCGGGTGGGCGTGGCCTGCGGGGCCGCGAAGACGTCGAAAGTGTTCGCCAGCTCCACGATTCGGCCCTCGGCCAGCACCGCGACCCGATCGGCGACGGCGCGGATCACATCCATCTCATGGGTGATCACCACGATCGTCACGCCCAGTTCGCGATTCACCTTCTTCAGCAGCCGCAGCACCTCACCGGTGGTTTCCGGATCCAGCGCCGAGGTCGCCTCATCGGCCAGCAGCAGTGCGGGCGAGGTGGCCAGCGCGCGGGCGATGCCCACGCGCTGCTTCTGCCCGCCCGAGAGCTGATCGGGATAGCTGCGCGCCTTATCGGTGAGCCCCACGAATTCCAGCAGCTCCGCCACCCGCGCCTTGCGCCGCGCGCGTGACCAGCCCGCCACCTTCAGGGGGTATTCGATATTGCCTGCGGCAGTGCGTGATCGGAACAGATTGAACTGCTGGAACACCATGCCGATATCGCGCCGCAACTGCCGCACCCGGGATTCGGGCACCCCGGTGATCGGATCACCGGAAATGAGCACGGTCCCGCTGCTCGGCTGCTCCAGGGCATTGATGAGCCGCACCAGGGTGCTCTTGCCCGCACCGGAGTAGCCGATCACCCCGAAGATCTCCCCGCGCTCGATGCGCAGATCGATCTCGCTCAACGCGGTGTGCGACTGCTTGCCCGCCTTGAATACCTTGGTGACCGAAAGGAATTCGACAGCGGCCGCCTGGGCAGTGGCGGCAGCGCCGGACCGCCCTGCCGACTCGGCTACCTGCGTGGCGCTCTCGGTGGCGTTGTCGCTCACTTCTTCTCGCGGATGGTCTGCTGCACCCGCGCCAGAATCTGCTCCAGCTCCGGCCCGCCGCGCTTGACCTCGACCGCGGTTCCCTTGGAGGTCTTGGCGACCGCCGCCTGCACCTGCGGCCCGTGCCAGATCTCCACCAGCTTCAGATAGGTGGGGTTGGTCTTGTCCGCACTGCGCGTGACGAACGCGTTGATGTACGGCTCCGCGCCGGGATTCTTCGGATCATCCTTGTACAGCGCCGAATTCGGGTCGATGCCGGACTTCTCCAGGAAGGTGTTGTTCACGATCGAACCGTCCACCGAGGCCAGCGACAGCGCGGTCTGGGTGGCGTCGACCGCGGTCACCTTCACCTTGGACGCGCCCTTGTCGACATCGGCCGGGGTCGGCTGCTTGACGTCACCGGACAGCTTCAGCAATCCGGCGGCCTGTAGGACGAACAGCGCCCGCGCCTGATTGGTCGGATCGTTCGGAATGGCGATCTCACCGCCCTGCGGGATATCGGCCAGGCTCTTGTGCTTCTTGGAGTACAGCCCCAGCGGCACGATCTGGGTCGCGCCGATCGGCGTCAGATCATCGTTGTTGGCGACGTTGTACTGCCCGAGGAATTGCAGATGCTGGAACAGATTCACATCCACCTGCTTCTGCGACAGCGCGGCGTTCGGCTGCGAGTAGTCGGAGTAGTGGGTGATCTTGAGCGTGATCCCCTGCGCCTTCGCCTGCTCCTCGAACACATCCCACTGCGGATCGGTCTCGGTGGTGCCGATGCGCACCACATTGCCCGCCGCGTCATCGTTCTTACCGCACGCCGTCGCGGTGAGGGTCAACCCCGCGACTGCCGCAACCAGGACCGGGATCGCCAGTACCCGTTGGAATTTCACTCGTGCTCCCACATGGTCGTCGAAAATCGAACCTGGTAAGCCAACCTTTCCGGCAACCCCCGAGCAATGATTGCGATCTGAGCGATCGAAACACTCCCGCACCCGCGATGCGATCGCCTAGCTTGTCCAAAATGCGAAAATTGCGCCGTCTCCTGGTGATTCCGCTTCTGCTGAGCCTGGCCCTGAGCGCCGCCTGTGGCCGGGAACACGACGAGAGTGTGGTGCGCATCGGTGTGAACGATCTCGCACAGCCGCACTGGGACGTGTTCAAGAAGAAGGCGTCCGCCGCGGGCATCACCGTCGAATTCGTGAACTTCTCCGATTACAACCAGCCGAATCCCGCACTGTCGCAGGGGCGGGTGGACCTCAACAAGTTCCAGCACATCCGGTATCTGGCCAACTACAACGCCCGCAATAACGACACCCTGATCCCGCTGGGCGCGACCGAGATCTTCCCGCTGACGCTGTACTCGAAGAAGCACAAGAATGTGTCCGAGGTACCGCAGGGCGGTGAGATCACCCTGAGCAACAATCCCGCGAATCAGGTGCGGCCGCTGCTGAGCCTGGCCGCCGCCGGATTGATCGTGCTGAAGAACGGCGCGAGCTGGGATTCCAAGATCGAGGACGTCGACAAGGCCGCCTCCAAGGTGCGGCTCACCACCATCGATCCGACGCTCACCGCGCAATCACTGGAGAGCGTCGACGCGGCCTTCGTGGACGACACCTTCGCCCAGCCCGCCGGACTGACGCAGCAGCAGGTCATCTACACCGATGACCCCAATCGGCCCGATCTGACCCAGTACATCAATATCTTCGCCGCGCGGGCCGCCGACAAGGACAATCCGAAGCTGTTGCAGCTGACCAAGATCTATCACGATCCCGAGGTCGAGGCGGCGATCAAGGCCGAGACCGGTTACCAGGGCATCTTCAAGAACAATCCGCCCGCCGAATTGCAGACCGCCGCAACCGAACTCGAAGCCAAGTTCAAGAAGTAGGTCAGCCGCGGCGACTGCGGGCGTTCTTCGCCCGGGCGGCGGCGAGGATGGTGATGACCATGACGGTCATCATTTGCAAGGTGTTCCAGTCCACCGGCTCGGGGGCGGGCGGCGCGGCCAGCACCACCGGACGCGGAGGTATGACGACCGGGATCACCGGCGGGACGGGCGGCACCGCCGCGATCTCCACGGGCGGCACGACCGGAGCCGCCACCGGCTCGACCACGGCGGGCGGTGTGATGGCCGAGGGAATGAGCAGTGGGATACCGGGAATCTCGGGCGCGACCGGGAGCAGCAGCAGACAGGTGAGTGCGGCGCTGCCCAGCGCCGCACTGCCGACCACGACACTGCCCGCACCCGAAGAGCCCGGACCCACCAGACCGCTCGATCCGGGAACGAAGCCCGGGCCGATCAGTCCGGAACCGAATCCGCTGCCGGTGAGCAGGCCGAGACCCAGTACGGCACTGCCGAATACGGCGCTGCCCGCACAGGCGGTGAGCACGCTGCCGGACTCCAGGCCCAGCGTCTCACCGAGCGTGCTCGGGGCGGCCACCTGCCCGCGAAACGCGTCCGAGGCCGAGCCGGAACCGGGTAGCGCGATGGCCGCGGCGGCCGGATCCGCGGCGCTGCCGCTGCCCGCGCTACCGGTGGCCGAACTGCCGGTGCTCAGATAGCCACCGCCCGCGACCGGGCTCACGCCCAAAGAGCTACCGGACTTCGCACCGTCCTTACCGGAGCTACTCCCCGAGGCCGCACCGCCGTTCGCGGAACTGCTGCCCGAAGCGCCCAGCCCGATACCGGAATTGCTGCCGGAGTCACTGCTTCCCGAGCCCAGCCCGAGCGAACTGCCGGTGGGTCCGTCGATGGGGGCGGCCCCGCCGCCGGAACCCGCACTGCCGGAGATAATCTCGCCTATCGACGGCAGCCCCGGATCGGCGACGGCCGCGGCGGGATGCACCGCCAGGAACGCCGCCGCGATCGGAGCTGCCGCGAATCTGCCTGCGCCGCCGCGCTTTCCCTTATTCATGACTACCTACTCTTCAGCGCGGCAGAATGCTCGACGAGCCGCCGGAGACGATGTGCTCATACCTGGACAGCGCCAGTTCGAAGGCGTCCTTGGACACCATGTTCCCGCCCGCGAACGGCCGATCCAGCTGGTAGACAGCGAGAATCACCGCGCCGATGACGACGCCGAACAGGCCGGTCATGATGGTGCTGCGCTTGGTGACGACCACACCGGAGAACACCGTGCCGAGCAGCAGCATGCCGGTGCCGAACCACAGCGCCACGTAGAGGAAGGTGGGCAGCCGGTAGGCGGCGTCCATCCCGCGGTCGTAGCGCGCGTCCGAGACCGCGTCGAGGGCCGAATCCGCTTTGTCCTGAATGTCCTTGACGTTCGGATCCGCGGTGGAAAGACCGGACACCGCCGCCCGCAATTCGTCGAGGGTGTTCTGGGTGTCCTGGCTGAGCTTGGCATCCTTGCTCATCACCGACCACTCCGACCCGACCACCTGCTCGGTGTAATCGCGCACCAGACCCTGGATCTGCGTGCGATCCTGCATCGGCAGATCATTGGCCGCCTCGTACACCGAGACCAGCGCCTTCGCCTCGGACACGGTGTGCGCGTGCGAATTGTCGTACTGCTGCCACAGAATCACGACGATGAAGGCCACGATGGCCGCGAAGAACATATTCACCAGATCCAGCACCATCGTGCTGGACGCTTCGTCATCACTGTGCCGCCAAGTATCCGGGCGCAATCGATCACCGACCAGGAAGACGGCTACGGCGACCAGCGCGAACAGGACGAGCACACCCAACTGCAATGCCATACTCGGCTCCGCCTCCCAGGCACGGGCAATATCGAACACGAGATATTCGAGGCCACTGGGCGGTCGGATTGTGACGCAAGCAATCCGTTATAGAAGACCGCAGATAACGATCCCCCGGTCAGCACGGGATCAGTCAGCCGAGGGTGAAGACCCCGGCGGCAATCGCGACGGCGAATTCCAGTGCGGCCCCGAGCACATCGCCGTTGAGTCCGCCGAATCTGCGCACGCAGTGCCGCACCACCAGGACCGCCACCCCTAGCGCGGCAACCACGCCGAGCGGGCCGATCCACCACTGATTTCCCGCGAATAGCGCTGCCGCCACCGCGATTCCGGCCCAGAGCGCACCGACGATCGCCCCTTGAGTCCCCGCGACCAGGACCCCGAACCCCGCTCCCGGCGCCGCCTCGATCCCCTGTCGGCAAGCCAGCACTACGGCGACCCGCCCGACCGCGACCGCCACCACGATCCCAGCCCACCGCCCGGCATCAGCCAAGGCGGCGAACGAAACGGCCTGGATCCCAATCACAAACACCAGCGCGGCCACCCCGAACGGCCCCGCCCCACCACTCTTCATGATCTCGCGGGCACGCTCCGGCGGCCCGTAACTCCCGAGCCCATCCATGGTGTCGGCAAGCCCGTCGATATGCATCCCCCGGGTAATCAATGCCAACCCGGCCACCGCCACGAACCCGGCCAGCAGCCATGACGCCCCGGCCGCACCCAGCCCCCACATCACCCCGGCCGCACCGAGTCCCAGCAACGCCCCCACCAGGGGTGCCCATCCAATGGCCCGCCCAGCCGCGCGTCGATCCACCTCGTCCGGTCCGCGCACGGGCAACACCGTCAACCACGAAAGCGCGAGTCGCACACCGTTCATGAGCGTGCGCGCTCTCGTCGGATCTGATGAACCGACTCCGGCCGGGTGGGTTTCGTCTGTCGCGAAGCGAGTGTTGTTCCCGCCCCGGGCGCTTTCGTAAGCGCCCGAGCGGGTTCCGTCGTCGCGGCTTTACACACCGGCGGATTCGGTTGCGGCGTCGGCGGTGCTGACGCCCGCCTGGGCGAAGGTCGCCATTTCGGCGAGGGTCGCTACGGCGGCACGGAGGACGGGCAGGGCGGTGAGCGCGCCGGAGCCTTCGCCGAGGCGCATATTCATTTCGACCAGCGGTTCGAGCTGGAGGCGGTCGAGGGCGACGGTGTGCGAGGGCTCGCTGGAGCGGTGGCCCGCTACCCACCATTCCTTCGCGCCGAGCGCCAGTTGGTTGGCGACGAGAGCGGCGGCGGTTACCACGACGCCGTCGAGGATTACCGGGGTGCGGCGGGCTGCCGCGCGGGCGAGGAAGCCCGCCATGGCGGCGAGGTCCGCGCCACCCGCGGTGCGCAGCAGGGCAACCGGGTCCTTGACGACCGGGCGCGCGCGCCACATGGCGTCGCGAATGGCGGCGGTCTTGCGGATCCAGCCCGCGTCGTCGACGCCGGTGCCGCGACCCACCGCGACGACCGGTTCGGTGTCGGTGATGGTGGCGATCAGCACGGTGGCGGGGGTGGTGTTGCCGATGCCCATATCGCCCGCGATGAGAAGGTCTGCGCCGGAATCGATTTCCTCATCGGCGATGGCGGCGCCGGCGGCGAGTGCGGCCTGCACCTCGGCCTCGGTCAGCGCGTCCTCGCGGTCGATCGACCCGCTGGACTTGCGCACCTTGTGCTTCGAGATCTCCGGCGCGGTATCACCCTGCACCGCAATGTCTTCCACCCGTACGGTGGCATCGGCCAGTCGCGCGAGCACATTGACCGCCGCCCCGCCCGCCTGGAAGTTGGCGACCATCTGCGCGGTCACCTCACTCGGGTAAGCCGAAACCCCATGCGCCGCAACACCGTGATCGCCCGCGAACACCACGACCCGGGCGCGCTCGAACTGCTTGGGCGGGCACACGCCCTGGCAAGCCGCGACCCAGTTCCCCAGCTCTTCCAACCGCCCCAGCGCCCCGGCCGGTTTGGTCAGCTCCAGCTGCCGCTCCTTCGCCGCGACCAGGAAATTGCCATCCGGCCCCGGCACCGGCCCGAACGAAATCCGCACCGGCTTGGTGAGTTTCAGCCCGCCATCGGCGCTCGGCTCCGCCTGCGCGGCAGCCTGATCCGACGTAGCGGCCGCTGCCATGGCACTCGACACCACCACGGTCTCAGCGGTGGAAACCGTAACCGTCTCGGCGGCGGAAGTCGCATGGGTCTCGGCGGCGAAAGCCGCGGCTGTCCCGGTGGCAGAGCCCGCCGACCCGGTGGCGGAACTCGCGACACCGGTACTGGAGTCCGTCGCGGCCGAATCCGGTTGTGCGGCATGCTGTCCCGCGGTTCCCGCCGCCGTAGCGAGCACGGCGGCGACCTGCGCGTTGGCGGTCGCGGTCGCCTGGGCGTCCGCGGTGGCGGCGGCATCGGTGAGCGCGGCGGCGGAGGCGAAGGCGCGGTCGGGCTTGATGCGCAGCGGCTGACCCGCCACCACGAGGTAGATCTCATCGCAGAGCTGGGCCAGGCGCTGGTTCAGCGCACCGAGCTCATCGCGGAAGAGGCGGCCGGAGTGGGTGGCGGGGATGACGCCCAGGCCCACCTCGGGGCTCACGATGACGAGCCGTTCGGAGTATTCGGCCACCGCCGCGACGAGCGCGTCGACATCGGGCGCGATGGTCCCGCGCGGGGCTTCCCACGCGCCGCGCGCGTCGATGCGCGCCGTCAGCCAGGTGCCGAGATCATCGATGAGCGTCGACGGGACGGGCTGGGCCAGTGCGTCGACCGGATCGCCCTCCACGACGGTCCAGTTCCCGGGCCGCCGAACCCGATGTGCCGCAATCCGTTCGGCGAAATCCGCGTCCTCGGGATCCGGTACGGCGGTGGCGATGTACCGCACCGCCTCCGATACGACCAACTGTTCCGCGAAAGCCGACTTACCGGACCGGGCTCCACCGAGCACCAGCGTCCGTAGCGGTCGATCGGTTGACTGAGCACTGTGCGACACGTCAGCACGGTATCAACACCCCGCACTCCACAGCCGATGAGGCACGACTCGAGCACGGAAACGATGCGGTGGCCGGACGCGGCAGGTCCGGACACCCGCACGATCAAGCGGTGCGCACCCCTCCGAAGCGACGGCGATATTCGGCGGGCGCGATGCCGACCTGCCGCTGGAAGTGATGCCGCAGCAGCGCCCCCGACCCGAATCCGCACCGATTAGCCAGATTCTCCAGATCCATATCGGTGTCTTCCAGCAGCTGCTTGGCAAGCAGAATCCGCTGCCCGGTCAGCCATTTCACCGGTGTAGTCCCGGTCTCGGCGGCGAACTTGCGCGCGAACGTCCGCGTGGAGGTATTCGACCGCGCCGACAGCGATTCCACCGTATGCGGCAGCTCCAGGTTCTCGCCCATCCAGTGCAGCGTCTCGCTGAGACTGTCCGAACTACAATCCACCACCGGCCGCTCGATGAACTGCCGCTGCCCGCCATCGCGCTGCGGCGGCACCACCATGCGCCGCGCGACCGCGTTGGCCACCGAACTGCCCAGCTCACGCCGCACCAGATGCAGGCAGGCGTCGATCCCGGCGGCCGTGCCCGCACTGGTGATGAGATTGCCCTCATCCACGAACAGCACATCCGGATCGACGGTGGCGAGCGGAAACCGTTGCGCCAGTTGCTCGACATACCGCCAGTGCGTCGTGCATTTCCGCCCGTCGAGCAGCCCGGCCTCCCCCGCCAGGAACGCTCCGGAACACACCGTCAGCACCGTCGCGCCGCGCTGTGACGCATCGCGTACGGCGTCAACGATCTGGGTGTCGAGCACCAGCCCCTTGTTGAACGGAAAGGCCGGAATCGCCACCAGATCGGCGTCGGCGAGCTCCTCGAGCCCGAAATCGGGTGTCACCGAGATCCCGGGCGAACTGGTCCGCAGCGGCTTTCCGGGTTGGGCTCCGCAGACCTTGTAGTCGAAGGCGGGCAGTCCGTCGGCGGTGCGATCGAGCCCGAAAACCTCACAGACCACGCCGAATTCGAACATGGCGAGGTTGTCGTTGAGCACGACGGCGATCTTCGAGAGCATGTTCCCATCCTATCTGGCGGGATATTTGCGAACTATGTCAGAACCGCCACTGTTGGCAGTAACTGCATTGGAGAAAACTTACTGCCATGCAAGCCCTTACCACAATCACCGCAGCCGGAACCGCGATGAGCGCCCTCGGCTACCTGACCTTCGCCGCCATGGCCTGGGACAGCACCGAACCCACCGATGAGAACGAGGCATGCGCATGACCACCATCAGCCACTTCCAGGCCCTGCACACCACCACCGATACCGAACCCAAGGCGAAGGCCATGTTCAGCCGACTCTTCACCCTGTTCGCCGCCGCCGGCCGCGCCGTACCGTTCCATCGCGAATCCGATTGGGGCATGCGCGGATCCACCGGCATCACCGACCGCGATCACGACCGCTCCGCCCTCGAACTGCACGCCATCTCCAGCATGCGCGAGCACGGCTGATGAGCTGGTTGTCCCTCGCCCTCGTCGGCCCGGCCCCGCGCCAGTGGGGCACGCACGCCACGGCCGTGCGCTTCGGCGACGAACGCCCGCAGCAGCCACCCGAACCACCGCGTCATCGAGACACCGACCCCGCCAATGACTGAGGGCCGCCGAATCATTCGGCGGCCCTCGTCGTTTCGCGAGAAACTAGATGCTGTCTCCGGCGCTGACCCGCGGCTTCGGCGCGCGCATGCGGCGAATCTGCGAGGCGCGCACGAACGAGTACCAGCCCAGCGAGAAGCTCGACTCGGTGGCATCCGGGAAGCGCTCGCGCACCCGGCGATTCACGATGCGGCCCAGGATGATGCCCTCGATGATCATGAAGACCATCATCACCAGCATGGCCAGCGTCACGATCGCCTGGAGTGCGGGCGAGAGGATCATGCTCAGGATCAGCACGAGTGCAAGGGGCATGAACAAGCCGAGCAGATTGCGCCGCGCATCCACGATGTCGCGCACGTAACCCTTCACCGGACCCTTGTCGCGCGGCAGCAGGTACTGCTCCTCACCGGCGAGCATGCGCGCCCGGCGATCCTGCACCGACGCCTTGCGCTCGGCCGAGGCGACCTTGCGATCCGCACGGGAACCACGTAGCTCCTTGCGGCGCGCACGCGCTTCCTTCGAGGTCGCGGGCGCGGGCGCGACCGGCCCGCGACGGCGGGATTCGGCCTCGCGGCGCTTGGGGGTGGGCCGCCCCTTACCGGGGGTGGACGGGCGCTCCGCGACCGTCGCCGCACCACCGGCATCGACGACAGGGGTGTCGGAGGTGGGAGTGGATTCGCCACGGCGCAGGAACTTCACGGCGACCAGGCTATTCGATGGCATGCCCGCCGGAAAAACCTGGTCCGCCCGTTTTGCGCGCGCGGCCGCTCAATCCCTGCAACTGCTGGCAGAATGGCCGCCGCGTAGGATTGGGAATAGTCGCCCGCGAAGTGGCGTTGACAGGCGTTGAGCCGTGCCCCTTCTCACGGGTTGAAAACAGGTCCTTTAGGAGAGTTCATGACTGTGCAGAACGAGACCACCACTCATGGTGCGACTCTGACGGACGCCGCTGCCGCCAAGGCGAAGGCGCTGCTCGACCAGGAGGGCCGCGACGACCTCGCGCTGCGCATCGCCGTACAGCCCGGTGGCTGTGCCGGCCTGCGCTACCAGCTCTTCTTCGACGATCGCAGCCTCGACGGCGACCTGGTCGTCGAATTCGGCGGCGTCAAGCTGGCCGTCGACCGCATGAGCGCCCCCTACATCCAGGGCGCCTCGATCGACTTCGTCGACACCATCGAGAAGCAGGGCTTCACCATCGACAACCCGAACGCCACCGGCTCCTGCGCCTGCGGCGACAGCTTCAACTGATCCAGCTCAATCAGCGCGGAACCCCCTTCGCCGGAGGTTCCGCGCTGTTGTGTGCTCAGGGTTAACCCGCCCGCAAGTTGGAGTTTCCTGTCTCGGACAGGGTATTTTCATAAGTGCGGACCCATCGGTTCGCTCCCCCCGGCCCCGCGTCTGCCTCGTCTCGAATAGGTGTGCGCAGCGCACGTCACCGAAGGATCGACGCCCGTGACCATCGCCGTGTCCGCATCAATCGCGACCGACCACCTCATGCGCTTCCCGGGGAAATTCTCCGATGCGCTGCTGGCCGACCAACTCCAGCACGTATCCCTGAGCTTCCTCGTCGACGACCTGGTCATCCGCCGCGGCGGCGTGGCGGGCAATATCGCCTACGCCATGGGCCTGCTCGGCCGCACCCCGCTGCTGGTCGGCGCGGTCGGCCCCGACTTCTCCGATTACCGTCAGTGGCTCGAGACCAGCGGCGTGGACTGCTCCGCCGTGCGCATCTCCACCGAGGCGCATACCGCGCGTTTCGTCTGCACCACCGATGAGACCATGGCGCAGATCGCCTCGTTCTACCCCGGCGCGATGAGCGAAGCCCGCGAAATCTCCATCGGCGAACTGGCTTCGGGCCGCGAGCTGGAACTGGTCCTGGTCGGCGCGAACGATCCCGACGCGATGGTGCTGCACACCGAACAGGCGCGCGCCGCGGGCATCCCCTTCGCCGCCGACCCGTCGCAGCAGCTCGCCCGCCTCGACGGCGAGCAGGCCCTGTCGCTGATCGACGGCGCGGCCTACCTGTTCACCAATGAATACGAGTGGGGCCTGCTGCTGCAGAAGACCGGCCTCACCGAAGCCGAAATCGGTGAGCGCGTTGGCATCCGGGTCACCACCCTGGGCTCCAAGGGCGCCAAGATCGTCGACCGCGACGGCACCGAACTGCACGTCGACGTGGTCCCCGACAACGCCAAGGTCGACCCCACCGGCGTCGGCGACGGCTTCCGCGCCGGCTTCCTCACCGGCCACTCCTCCGGCCTGTCCCTCGAGCGCTCGGCCCAATTGGGTTCCCTCATCGCCGTTCTCATCCTCGAGACCGTCGGCACCCAGGAATGGACCCTCGACAAGGACGTGGCGTTGAAGCGCCTGCGCGAGGCCTACGGCCCGGACGCCGCATCCGAAATCGAAGCGATTCTTCGCTGACACCTGCTGGACTCTTTTGTACCGCACGCTGATCTCACGATCGGCGTGCGGTTTCTTCTGTGCTGACGCCTGACCCGGTCGTCGGCTCTTGTTCGTTGTAAGACAGTTCTCGAAGGACCTGATGATGGTGGTACGGGTCGGCACCGTGGTGAAGATCGGAATTGTGGATCTGATCTCGTCGCGGCCGGACAGCATGACGCGGCGGGTGTTCGCCGAGGCGGTACGCGGGGCGACCGGACGGCTCGGCTGGGCGATACCGGAATTGCCGTTTGCCGACCCTACGCCGGTGGAATGGGCGGAAACCGCTGCCGAGCAAGGTGATTCGCTCTGCGGCATCGAGTTGAGCTGTTTCGGGATCGATCCGCTCGGGTCGCCGGACGCGGTCGACTGGGCGGCGCTGGCCGCGATGGACGGGCTGATCATCAGTGGGAGCGAGCCGACCGCATCCGATATCGCCGATGAGCCGTGTCTGGCGATCATCGATCGACTGATGCGTGAGTGCGCCGACAGTTCGCTGCTGTTTTCTTGCCAGTCCGCGCATGCGGCGCTGTATCTGCTGCACGGGGTGCGGCGGCATCGGCTCGTGCGGCGGCAGCACGGGGTGTTCGATCACCGCGTGCATACGTCGGGGCTGCTCGACCTGGAGATGGGTACGGGCACAGCGCATTCCGGGCCCGAGGCGGTGCTGACCGATGGGCTCACCACGCCGGTGCGGGTGCCGCATTCGCGGTGGAATGTCATGGCTTCGGCCGATCTGCGTGCCGCAGGGCTCACCGTGCTGCTCGATTCCGAAGAGGCGGAGTGGCAGCTCGCCATCGGTCCTTCGGAGTTGCGGCAGGTGTTCATCCAGGGGCATCCGGAGTATCTGCCGGACACCATGGCTCGCGAGTACCGCCGGGATCTGCGCCGGTGGATCGCCGACCCTTCGCTGCCGTTCCCCCAGATTCCCGCCGACTACTTTCCCGCCGAAGCGCTCGAGCAGATCGTCGCGCTCACCGAACTGGTCCGAATCAGCCGCGATCCGGCGGTGCTCGACGATCTCGTGCTGCCCGCGGATCACACTCGGGTGGCGCACGACTGGTCCACGTATTCGCGCGTCTTCTTCGCCAATTGGCTGGCAGCCGTGCGAGATCGGCGCGGAATCGCGGCGGGGTCGGCCTTCGGGGTGGCATCGGTCGATCCGGAAGCGCTGTCCGCGTAGTGGCGGACATGTCCGTCATATTGCGACTGGGCGACAGTCCAACTTCCGTGGGGGTACCGCACATTCAATCGTGCCCGAGGCAATAGGGTGTTCGGCATGGGCTCCGACCGTTTGTATTTTCGTCAGCTGCTCGCGGGACGCGACTGGGCCGTCGGTGATCCGATCGCCACCCAGATGCGGAACTTCGCGTACCTGATCGGTGATCGGGACACCGGCGACTGCGTGGTCGTCGACCCGGCGTACGCCGCCGCGGATCTGGTGGAGATCGCCGAGGCGGATGGCATGCGGCTATCCGGGGTGCTGGCCACCCATCACCATCCCGATCACGTCGGCGGCACCATGCTCGGCTTCACGCTGAGCGGAGTCAAGGAGCTGCTCGAGAAGGTCGATGTGGCGGTGCACGTCAATGCCGAAGAGCTGCCCTGGGTCGCGAATGTCACCGGCATCGCGCCGAGCGAGCTGACCGGGCACGCGCACGGCGAAAAGGTCGCGGTCGGCGGCTTCGAGATCGAACTGCTGCACACGCCCGGGCATACGCCGGGCAGCCAGTGCTTCCTGTTCGACGGTCGGCTGATCGCGGGCGACACGCTGTTCGTGGACGGCTGCGGCCGCACCGATTTCCCCGGCGGCAATTCCGACGATATGTTCCGCAGCCTGCGCTATCTCGCTGAGCTGCAAGGTAATCCGACGGTGTACCCGGGGCACTGGTACTCCGAGGAGCCCAGCGCCGAGCTGACCAAGATCGTCGAGAAGAACTACGTCATGCGGCCGAAGACGCTCGAAGAGTGGCAGATCTTCATGCCCAGCTGATTCGGGTCGGCGGCGATCGCATTGCCGCGCAGTCGAATCTCGGCCCAACGCACAGCGCCCGCCCCGAATCTCATTCGGGGCGGGCGCTTTTCAATTCCTGAGGCTTATGCCAGGGTGCGCATCCAGCCGTGGCTGTCGGCGAAGGTGCCGCGCTGGATACCGGTGAGGGTGTCCCGCAGCGCCATGGTCACCTCGCCGGGTTCGCCTCCGCCGATGGTGAATTCGCCCTCGGCGGACTTCACCGTGCCGACGGGCGTGATCACCGCGGCGGTACCGCAGGCGAAAACCTCGGAAATCTCACCGGATTCAGCGCCCTTGCGCCACTCCTCCACCGAAATCTTGCGCTCCTCAACGGGATACCCCGAATCGGCGGCAAGGGTGAGCAGCGAATCGCGGGTGATACCCGGCAGCAGCGAACCCGACAGCTCCGGCGTCACCAGCCGCGCCTCCGACCCGGTGCCGAACACGAAGAACAGATTGTTGGTGCCCATCTCCTCGACGTACGCCCGCTCGATGGCATCGAGCCACACGACCTGATCGCACCCCTGCTCGGAGGCCTGCTGCTGCGCCAGCAGCGAAGACGCGTAGTTACCCGCGACCTTGGCCTCACCGGTGCCACCGGGAGCCGCGCGCACGTATTCGGTGGACAGCCACACCCGCACCGGCTTCACACCGCGCGGGAAGTACGCACCGGCGGGCGATCCGAGCAGCAGGTACTTGTACGCGCTCGCGGGCTTCACGCCCAGCCCCGCCTCGGTGGCGAACATGAACGGCCGCAGGTACAGCGACTCCTCGCCCCCGGCGGGCGGCACCCACTCGGAATCGATCTCGAGCAACTGCCGCACGGATTCGATGAACAGCTCATCCGGCAACTCCGCCATCGCCATCCGCGCCGCCGACCGCCGGAACCGCGCGGCATTGGCATCGACGCGGAAGGTAGCGATGCTCCCATCCGCCTGCCGATACGCCTTGAGCCCCTCGAAAATCGCCTGACCGTAGTGGAACACCATGGTCGCCGGATCCATCGACAGCGGCCCATACGGCTCGACCTGCGGATTCACCCACTCCCCATCGATGTAATCGATGGAAACCATGTGATCGGTGAAGAAGCGCCCGAACCCGGGTGCCGCGAGAATCTCCTGCCGACGCTCCGCCGAGGTGGGCGCGGGATGCGAGGTGCGGGTGAACTGCGCGGCAACTGTCATGCTCGGGAGTTTAATTCGCCGCCGAGAAGGACGCGCCGCCGCCCACCCACCCGCTAACCCGGGCGCGTCGCACCTGAGCAACCGACCGGTGTGACGCGACCCGAGAAGAGAGCTGACAGCCGTCAGGCGGTGTGCGGTTCCACGAAGGGCGGGCGGATGACCTCGCACTTGAGGCGGCGGCCGCGCACGTCGACCTCGACCTCATCGCCGGGCTCGAGCTTCGCGGCGGTGTCGAGCAGGGCGAGGGCGATGCCGACCTTGAGGGTGGGCGAGAAAGTGCCGGAGGTGGTTTCGCCGACCTGCTCGTCGCCGCGCATCACGGCCTGGCCCTGGCGCAGTACGCCACGATCGAGTGCCTTGAGGCCCAACAGGAGTCGCTTGGGCCCGTCGGCCTTCTCCTGCTCCAGCGCGGCCTTGCCCCAGAACTCCGGCTTCTTCCAGCCCACGGCCCAGCCGGTGCGCGCCTGCAACGGCGAAATATCAACGGAGAGTTCATGTCCGTGCAGCGGGTAACCCATCTCGGTGCGCAGCGTGTCGCGCGCACCGAGCCCGGCGGCCTGACCACCGGCGGCTTCGACCTGCGTCACGATCGCACGGAAAACCGCTTCGGCGTCATCCCATTTCGGGAGCAGCTCGTAGCCGTGCTCACCGGTGTAGCCGGTCCGGCACACGCGCACCGGCCGGCCTTCCCACTCCGCGTCGGCGTACGCCATGTATTCCATATCGGTCGGCAGCCCAAGCGCCGCAAGCACTTCCGCCGACTTCGGCCCCTGCACCGCGAACACCGCGTACCCGCGATGCTCATCGGTCACCGTGATGCCTTCGGGAGCCTGCTTCCGCAATTCGGCAACCACCGCAGCGGTATTCGCCGCGTTCGGCACCAGGAAGATCTCGTCATCGCTGACGTAGTAGGCGATCAGATCGTCGATCACACCGCCCTCGGGCGTGCAGCACAGCGTGTACTGCGCCTTCCCCGGCCGAATCCGATTCAGGTCATTGCTCAGCGCCGAATTCACGAACGCCGCCGCCCCCGGCCCCGCAACCGTGGCCTTCCCGAGGTGGCTGACATCGAACAGCCCGACCGCGGTCCGAACCGAGGTGTGCTCCCCCACGGTCCCCGCGTACGACACCGGCATCTCCCACCCCCCGAACGGCGCGAACGTCGCCCCGAGCTCAACGTGGACGTTGTGGATGGGCCCCTGCAACAGCTTCTCGTCGGTCACGCGCAGGAGTTTATCCGCCACCGACCCCTTGGTTGTGATCCACCCGATTCCCGGCAGACCGGTCATAGCAGTCTGCGATAGAGTCTGCCGGAAGTTTGCAGTTGAGGGAGCACCATGCCATTCGAAGTCAACCCCGACGGCCTCCGCGCCGCCGCGGGCGCACTTGCCCTGCTCCCCGGCGATATAGACCGCGCTCCCCGACTGGGCGCCGAACCGGTTGCCGCAAAGATGCCAGGCTCAGCGGTAGGTGCGGCCCTGTCCCCCTCCGACAACCTGAGCCGCAAAGCCAAAGACCTCCTGAAGGCCCGCTTCAACGAATTCTCCGCAACCCTCGTCGTCGCCGCCGACACCTACCGCGGCACCGACACAGACGCCGCCAACCGCATCGCCGCCCTCACCGACATCAATTCGGGCGACCCCCACGCAGGCCGCTGATGCCCACCCCGCTCCAAGTCCTGACCTGGGACATCTCCGGCTACGCCACCACGGCGACCAACGCCACCCAAATCGCCGACGCCATAGTCAAAGCCTCCGGCACCATGCACGCCACCATCTACGACCTGTTATGGCAGGGCGCAGCCCGCCAAGCAGCCGAGTCCAAAGCCGACGCCGAACAAACCCAAATGCGCGCCATCGCCACCGCCTACGACGACCTGGCCACAGCCTGCGCCGGCGCGGCAAGCGCCATGGCCGACCCCATCGCCACCATCAAGTCGATCATCCTCAACTACGTCCACCCACTGGTCTCCATCGGCGACGACTGGTCGATCGAGGGCGTAGAAGACTGGAATTCCGAAGCGGGACTACAACTTTCCCGCCTGGCGGGCCTGGCCTCCACCCTCTTCGCCGCCGATGCCGAATGGGGCGCGAAGATCGCCACGGCCAACAGCGAATTGGAAGCCATGGCCCCGGCCGCCGCACTCGCCGCGGCCAACGCTGTAATCCAGACCGATAAGACGAGCGATACCCGCGCCGATCCGGAACGCCTCCAAACATCGGCAGCGGCATTCCAGCAGGTCTTCGCGCGGCTGCCGACCAGCCCCGCCGATTGGTCGACCGCCGAGGCTCTCAATCCGAAGAGCTACGACCCGAAATATCAGGGCGTCGGACCCGAGATTCGAGTGGCCCGCATCGATCCGGTCAGAGGTCAGGGCGTCGTGCGGACCGGGCAATTCATCGAACAGCGCGATGTCACCTCGACCCCGAAGGGCGTCAACCCATTCCCGCGCGACCGGGGCGACAATCGCTCGGCCGACTCGAATTTCGATCCCGAACACACCCGCGTGACCGCCTATGTCGACTATGAGAACGGCATCGTGGTCATGCGCCAGAACCCTTCCGTCGAGCAGAACAGCGACGGAACTCCCGGCGAGGTGAAGGTTGAGGCCCCGAACGGCCGGGTCTGGCAGAACCCGGACGGTGCGGTACGCATCCAATACGATGCCGCGAACCCCTTCGCCCCTGGCGTGGCGAAGGACCATTCGGTGCTCGGCGACCATACGATCACCGTGAACGGCGATCTGGTATTCACCCCGGGAGCCAATGGCGTTCAGGTCAATGGAACTCGAACCGACTACCCGTCGCTGGAGGTCTATCAGGACCGGCCGAATGGGCAGACCAGCACGATTGCCATCGATTCGGCCGTGACCGGCAGATCCTGGGGCCCGGCGGTGAACCTGCCGTTCCATCACGACATCGGTTCCGGCGGTAAGGCTTTCTCGGATTTCTACGACTGGAATCCCGTGTCCGACACGAAAACCTCGGTCAGACCGTCGGTGGAACTCGGCCCGACCACAGCACCACCGTATGTCCCGGTACCAGTACCCAAAGGAATGATCTGATGTCGATGGGATCGGCAGTGCAGGAACGATATTGGAAGGTCGCGACACTGAGCGTCGCGGTCCTTCTCGTCGCACAGGCGATGGTTTTCGTGATCAGCGTCGCGATCATCGATCTGGACGGACCCGATCTTCCGCTGCGCGCCTTCCTGATTACGAACGGCGTCAGCGTGCTCGCCACGATCCCGCTGCTCCGAAGGGGGCTCGGCGAACAGAAACCTCTCGCCCTGGCCGCAGTCGTTACCGCCGGAATCTGGCTTATCGCAACACTTTTCGAAATACTACTGTACAGCGGAGCGGGGATCGTGTGGTGACCGAATTCAACGATCAGCGGCAATTCCTGCCCGCTCGCGAACCTCGATTCGGTCGGACGTCATTCGTCAGCGCGGCGATCGGCGGATTCCTGAATGTCACGTCCCTGTTCACGCTGAACTTCGCCTACTTCTTCCTCGTACTCTTCTTCCTGGTCGAACTTGTGATCATCGCGGTGCTCCATCGCATCGGTGGACGGGCACGCCAGGTCGGAGTTGGCCTTGCGGTCACATTACTCAGCGCCCTCGCAGTCATTGTGTTGATGCTGTGCACGGTTTGGCTTCGAGACCACTGGCTTCGGTAGATGGCGCGGCCTACTCGAATCCAGAATTTCACGGCCGATAGCGCCTTCTGGCGATCGGCGACAGTTACCCTCCCACTGGCCATCGCCGGGGAGGCGGCATTGTTCGCGGCCGTCGTTGCCGCGATTACCGACTCCGATCCCAAGGCCGATCCGTCGCGGCACCTGCTCTTCTCGATCGGGGCGGCAATTGCGGTTCTGGCTGTAACGCTGCTCTGGCGCAGGCGAACGCCCACTGCGCAGGGCGCGGCGCTCGGTGTGGCGACTGCTGGCGCATTCCTGCTCCTACTCTGGGCGGCGACCCTGTGACCGAACCGCTACGCCGCTATCTCCGACCGGAATCATTCGGCCCGGAGAGTTTCGCTGCAGCCATCCTCGGATTCCTCTGCATAGCTTTGCCTTTCATCGGCTGGGTTCCGAATGGCGCCGTATGGTGCCTTTTCGCACCCGGCGTCGCCGGTGCGGTGCTCGTCTTCTTTCCCGGTAGCGGTCGACGCATCGGAATCGGCCTGCTCGCCGGATTCCTCGGGTTCTTCCTTATCGTGTTGGCTTTTCTCGCGGGTCTCGCCGTCGGTCATCTCTTCTGACCGTTGACCGTTGAAGATCAGGACATATTCACAGTCGGTTTGAGGGTGGCGAGGAAGAGTTGTTCGTCGAGGACCGCGATCTGCTGACCTTGGGCACGCAGGTAGGCGGCGCGGTGGGCTTTGGTGGTAGTGAAGGCGGTCGAGTCCGTGCCGGTGAAGCCGTCGCCGATCACCAGGCAGGTGGTGCGTTTGGTGACGTTCTTGGCGGGGGTGGCGCCGCAGGCGGCGATGATGTTCCAGGCTTCCTGGCGGGTCAGGGTGGTGAGATCGCCTGTGAAGACGATGATTTGGCCGTACAGGGGGTGGGTGGGGTCGGTGCCGGTAATTTCCGGGAGCACCAGTTCCTCGCGGGCGAAGAAGGAGCGGCGGGGGCGAGGGGTTTCGGTGCGGAGAGTCTCCGAGCGGCGGGTTTCCGCCCGGCGCGCGGTGGCTCGGGGGCGGTAGGGGCGTTCGTTTCCGAGGCGTTCGAGATCACCGAGGGAATCGATGCCGGTGCGGGCGGCCAGGGCCAGGACGATGTCCGCGGCGGCCGTCGCATCGGCCGCCGCGTCGTGGTGGGTCAGTAGCGAGATGTCCAGTGCGTCAGCGACATCGGGGAGGCGGTAGCTGTCCAGGTCGAGGTGTCGTCTGGACATTGCCAGGCTGCAGCTGAAATCCCAACTCGGGGAATCGATTCCGCTGTGGCGGCAGGCCTCGCGAATGGCCCCGCTGTCGAAGCCCGCATTGTGGGCGACCAGCGGGAGGTCGGCTACCACATCGAGCACTTCGGGGAATCGCGCCGCGAAGACCGGTTGATCCGCGACCATTCCGGCGGAGATGCCATGCACGCGAATGTTGTGGTGGGAGAAGAAATCCACCGACCGAGGTGGACGGCACAGCCACGAGTGCGTGGCCAGCCGCACGCCTTCACGAACGATCGCCACGCCGACAGCGCAAATGCTGCCGCGCGACGAATTCGCCGTCTCGACGTCGATTGCCGCGAACGACAGTCCCGCCATCGTCACCGCACCACGAGTGGCAGCGGACGCACGGCAGGACCGCCATGCTCGGCGAGGAAAGCTCTTGCCACTCGCAATGATTCGAAATCCGCCCACGAGTCGGCCAAGTCAGCGATTCCGCGCGCCAAAATCAGTGCCTCCCTCACGGTTTCATCCATCCCGTACAAGAACTGCCGCGCGTGCACCGGGTGCACCAACTCCGGCCATTCCGGCCGGATCAACTTATTCCCTTGCTTCTCTTGATATTCGGTGAAGAGCACGTCCACCGCATCGACCTCGGCACGCGCGGCCGCCACCGTCGCATCGAGATCCACCACACCCCCGGTCACAACCCCCTCGGCAACCTCGTCGCACCACACGGCGTCATACCCGCCGGTGAGCGTAGCGATCGCCGCGCCCTCATCATCCCCAACAACCCAAGCGCCCGATAGCCGCGAAAGCCCCATGGCCCGACCAACATTCACATGCCAAACAACCAACCGGTCTCCCACCTTGTCGAGCACCACCACAAGGGACAAAACGGTCTGAGTCGCACTGGTCATGACGCTCCGAGGTCGCTGCGGATGCTCTGCATCCGACACCATAGGGCATGGGTCCGACAGGTCATCGAGGGCTATTTCAAAAGTGTTCGAAATCAACCGATTCCGACCGGTGGGTTCAGGTCGACTCACCTTTCAGGTGCGACCAATCCGCCATCGAGACCACCCGATCGGCATAGCTGGAGTCATCGCGCAACGAAGGCGTTTTCACATGCCGCGCAACCGGATAGCGCGCGGTCACGGTCCGAAAATCCGCGTCCGAAACCCGGCACTCCGCGATCAAGTGGTGGCCGTGGATCCCGACCTCGTCCAGTAGTTCCAGCGCACGCGGCAGCAATGACGGCTGCTCGATCACAGGCGCAACCGCCGTGCCGACCTCCCGATCAACCAGTCTGCCGCCGGCACCGCCGGTCGCGAATGAGTCCCCCATCTGCGCACTCGGCAATAGAAACTCCGCCGCGAAGCGGTCCGCCTGGAGTTCGGCCACCCGATGACCCGGTTCAGCATCACAATGCATAACCAGATGCCCCAATTCGTGTGCGACATCGAATCGCTGACGGTGGGGATCTTCCACATTCGGATCCAGCACCACAATCGGCCGGTGCGCACCCTCGAAGGAGTAGGCGGCAACCGCCGTCGTTCGAGCCGAGCCGAAAATGACGAGCACACCATGGTTCTCGACCAACCGCACAACATGACGTATCGACGCGGTACCGAGACCCCAGGCCTCGCGAACAGAGCGAGCAGCACATTCAGGCGCGGCACTGTCCAAATCGTCGATGGCGACCGTAATTCGCGGAACCTCGACCCGGGGGAACTCCACCCGGCTCTCCAGCGTCGAAGCCACCTCGACCGCGAGCCGCCCGTACGCGAACGCTTGATCCCGGTCCAACTGCGTGGTGGTCCGGAGCGATCTGAAATGCGGTGTCGTACTGAGTATCGAGTCCGGGCGCACCATCAGGAATTCCGCCGGAATCGCCAGGCCGAGCGCGAGCTCGGCCACCACGGACGCCCGCGGACGCAACATCCCGGATTCCCAGGCGGACACCTCGCTCACACTCCGATCGAGCGATTCCGCGAGTTCGCTTTTGCGCATTCCCGACAAATGCCGCGCCAATGTCAGCCTGGCACCGTCGAAAAAGGCCGAAACCTCCATTGCCCTTTCGATGTTCGGCGTGCGTACGGTCACTATCCAGCAGTACCACGCTCGGTTCGCTGGTCAGCTACCGGCCCGCGCAAACGCACCGGCGCATCGGGGACAGGATCCGGGCCGATCGGCGGCGGACCACTCGGCCCGGCCACGGCACTGTCCGGCGGATCGAGCAGATTGTGTTGCCACACCCAGGCATCACCGCCGCCGAGGTTGAATTGCGGCCGGCCGATGACCAGTTCATGATCGCCGGTGAATCGATCAAGACTGTGTGCGACAACGAAAGTCGGCAGATCCAGCTCCCGCTCCGCCAATGCGGCGGAAACCGCCGCCAACCCGTCGATCTCGTCGGGAGCGAAGGGATCGAAGAGCGACTGTTGACCGGAATCGGGATCGGATTGTCGTGCCACACCCTGCTTCGTCCGGCTCTTCTGCGGCCATGGAATGTGGTTGATCTGCCCGAACTTACTGGAGGCCAACAGGAATCGATGCTTCCCATGGACCCATCCGGGGCTTCCGTTCAGACCGTCGCGAGCCACCAGGTCGATACCCAGTTCGGGCATGTCACCGAGGTCACGGATGGCCGAGTCGGGAGTCTCCTCGACCCCAGCGCTTCCCGCTCCGACACCGAAGCGCTCACAGCTGAAGACTCGGTCCAGCCGATCACGCAGCAACGTGTATCTGGTTGTACCCACCCAGGTTTCATCAAGACCTGCGCGCGCCGCGTACATTTCCATCGTCTCCGCGATAGCGGACCGGTAGGCCCATCGAATCCCGGCCGATACGCCATCGCGCTCGAAGGCCGACACGACCTCCTGCTTCTCGGTCATCCCCGCTCCAACCCGAGCTCGTCGGCGCTCGAACTCGTGGCCGCCGACTGCCTGATCGTCGAATGAACTGGGCCGCGTTGCCCGCAACCAGCAACGCTCAGAAGATCGATTCGCCAACGCCGCCCATCGCACCCCCTGCGATCGTGCTGTCAGTCAAGTATGCGTCGCAGAGCGGCTGCGATGACGCAAATTCCGGCGGGAATGTGAAACGCTCACAGGAGAACGACTAGTCGGTCCTTGGTGGTCAGTTGGCCTTGATGTGACCGATCTGTGCGGCCAATTCGATGACGCGCCTGTCCTGTTCGCCGTAGCGGACCGCCATCTGACTGTGCAGTCGCTTCAGGCGGGTCAGGGCCGCTTTGACGTCGCCGGTGTGGACGTGGCAGGCGGCGAGGCGGCGCTGGCAGTACATGACGTGGTCGTCGTAGGGGCCGCGTTCGGCGGTCAGGTCGTCGATGAGTTCGCGGTAAAGGTCTGCGGCACCGGCATAGTCGACGCTTTCGAAGCGCAGGTCCGCCAGGCGCAGGCGGGCTTCGACGACGTCGGCGTCGCGGGAGCCGAATCGGGGCAACGCCTTGTCCACCACGGTCTGCAATTCGTGCACGGCGGGGTCGTAGCGGGAGTCGTCGGCGAAATCGCGGGCGCGGCGCATGGCGCGCTGCAGATCGCCGCGGCTGAAATCGGTGGGAACCGGTGCCGGAGGGACGGTTGGCGGCTTCTCCGGCAAATTTCGCAACACGCGCGTAGGAGACACAACCGTCTGAGCGGTCCGCGATGAGCCGCCGGCCGCGATGGCCCGGGCGTACATATGCGCGGGGCTGAGCGGGTCGCTGACCTCCGATAGCGACCCGACTCCCGTCGCATAGCGCAGCAGCACCGAGTGCACCGTCGCCGCGTCATCCGGCCGCTGATCCGGCGATTTGGCCAGCATCGCCATGATCAACCGCGCCAGCTCGACGGGGACTTCCGGTCGCTCATAACGGATATCGGGCGGGGTCTGATGAACCTGGTTCTGCCACACCACATATGGGGAGCTGCCCGTCATAACCCGGTCGCCGGTGAGCAATTCGTGCAGCACCAGGCCCAGCGCGTACAGATCCGTCTGCGGCACAACGGTTCCGCCCTCGACCTGCTCCGGTGCCATGAAAGCCGGTGTGCCCAAGGTGTGTCCGGTGCTGGTGTACCGGGTCTTGTCCGCGTCGAGTGATACCGCGAGCCCGAAATCGAGCACCTTCACGGTCCCGTCATCGCACAGCATGAGATTCGACGGCTTCAAATCCCGGTGGTAGATGCGATTGCGATGCGTGGCGGCGAGCACCGCCGCCGCCTGCGACCCCAGCGACGCGACCACCCCGACCGGCAGCGGCCCCCGCCGATCGAGCAGGTCATCGAAGGTCACGCCCTTCACGAATTCCATTACGAGATAAGGCCGTTCGGGCGTCCCCGGCTCGATCCCCGCATCATGGATCATCGGCAATCCCGGATGCCGCATCTGCGCCATGAACTCCGCTTCCCGGAAGAAGCGCTTCGTCCAATCCGGATCCTTGTCCAGACTCGGATGGGTGAACTTCACGGCGATCTGCCGCCGCAGGTGGCGGTCGAAGCCGTCGTAGACCTGCCCCATGCCGCCCGCGCCGATCTCACTGATCAGCTCGTACCGGCCGCCGACGACCTGCGGTTGCACCGCACCTACCTCCGTGATTTCAGGAAAACCGACACGCTACTCGTCACCGCTGCCGTGTGGGACGCGGGCCTGCGACGATGCGGCGTGATCCGGGGGCCGCAGCAGCCCCTGCGCGAGGCCGCGGAAACCGGTGCGGACCAGGCGCTCCATCGTCGAACGCTGCTGCTGCCAGGCGGTTTCCAGTGCGGTCAGCTGCTCGAAGGCTGCGCCGTAGCGACGCTGTTCGGCGAGCGGGATTCTGGGCACCGCGACCTGGTAGAGGTCGACGTGACTGCCGTCCGCCGCGTCCACCGCGGCGCGCAGGACACCGGCGAGGAAATTCGGATCGACGGCTTTGGCATTGGTGCGCACCAACTGGATGCCGGAACCGAGCAGCACACCGTCATCGGCGCAGACGCGGACAGCGGGTTCGGTGCTGATCACCACGGCCACATCGCCTTTGCGGACGGTGACCGCGCCGCTGGCGTCGGTATTGCCCCAGCGCGAGGCCGGACGACCCAGCCGGACATCCTTCGCCGACAGCAAAGGTGTCTCGCCGGATTCCGAGGCAACGGTGGGTGGCGCTTCGAAACAGGCCACCGCCTCCGCATCGACCAGTTCTTCCAGCGAGATCGCGCTGTGCTCAGCGCTATTCGACTCCAGCGCAGGCGGCGCCCATACCCGCTGTCCCACCAGCGTGGTCCGCAGCGCCGCGTACTCGGCAGACGAATCACCCGCAGATCCGCGCGGTGCCAGATCGATTCGATCATCGAGGAGGTCGACCACTCGCACCGCGTAGGGCGCGGCATCCGGGTGCGCCGAATCCACTTCGAAAGCGCGCCAGGCATTCGACGCGAGCCCGGGCTCACCGAGCGCGTCGATCAGCAGCACATGACTCGGATGCGTATCGCTCTGCCGAAGCAGCCACAGATCCGGCGCATCCGGCAATCCGGAGATGATGCCGCGCAGTACGCCGTTCCGCAGCAGCATGTTTCGCAGTGCCCGCGAATCGGGTCCGGTCGCCGCGCTCGACGGCATTGCCACGGCGACCAATCCGCCCGCTTCGGCATGCCCCAGGCATTCCCGCAGCCACACCGACGCCCGATCGACGGTCGACCAGCGCGCACGCCCGAAGTTCGCGGGATCGTGCACGACGGCATCGAATTCGTGTTCCGCGAACGCGCGATAGCCCGGATGAGCGGCGATATCCCCCGTCACGGCCTGCCTCCCCACGCGTTCACCGGCCGCACTCCCATTGCGGTCCTCGGCAACCGTAGCAGCGCTCGGCGTCGAGCAGCGGATGTACGCCCGTGCATTACTTCTCATCCTTCTCATCCGGTGCGAGGGCTCCCGCGGTGAGCCCGGTGGTCACCAGTTCCGCGACACTCTCGGCGGCGTAGGTGGCCCGGCGGGCCGCGCCGCGGAGCAGGAACAGGTGGCGGAAGGTTTCGCCGTAGCGTTGCTGCTCGGCGAGACTCAGCACCGGGACGCGCAGGCGGCTCGGATCGAATCGGATGGTGGATGTACGGGTGGCGGAGACGTTTTCCGCACCGGTGAGGAAGCCGGCGAGGAACCACGGGTCGAGCCGATCCCGGTCGGCGCGCAATAGGTGCACATGCGGACCGCGGATCGCCCCCTGGTCCTCAGGACCTGCGACACGCGCACTGCGGCCGCCGGTTCGGTCGCTTCGTACGGCCGGAATCAGCACATCACCGGTCCTGATCTCCACCTCGGTCTCGGGCGCGGAGGTGCTGAAGCTGCCCGAAGCAGGGCTCCCGGTCGCGACATCAGGAGCGGTGAGAATGGCGCGGGAGTCATCCGCTTGACGGCCGGAGCTGGGCGGCGACGCTCGAATCCATTCCAGCTGGCCATAATTCACCAGGTCGGCGATGGACACGAACCGCCAGGACTTGCCCGATGTGCCGGACCAGCCACCGAGCACGGCGGTCACTTCGGCCAATTCCGCCGCCACACTGGAGAGTCGGCGAATCGCGTCGTCGACCTGATCCGAGACGGTGTCCGAATCCAGCGACGAGCGGACATAGCGTGCCGGAGTCAGATCGACTTCATCGTCCAGCACCTCGACCAGGCGCACCGTGGCTGCGAGTCCGGAAACGGTTGCGGTGCTGGAGTTCTCGCCATCGAAGGCACGCCACGCTTTGAGCGTCGATCCGGTGACGGCCTCCCAATCGATTCCTTCGGCGGCGACCGGCAGCGCTGTCGTATCGACGAAAAGCATTGTTTCCGAAGCAGTCTCACCCGCCTGCACCGGTCGCAACACCCAAATCTGCAATCCCACGTGCCACGGTTGCGCCGCCCCGGGGGCAAGTCCTATGACCGCGCGCAGCGCACCCTTGCGCACCAGGCCCGCGCGAATCTTCCGACCGGAAGGGCGGGTCGCCACGGCCGGCGGGAGTAGCAGCAGGGCGGTGCCACCGGGGCGCAGATGCGCTATGGCGTGCTGCACCCAGGCCAGCTCCGGCTCACCGCGCGGAGGCGTGCCGTAGTCCCAGCGGGTGTCGAAGGCGAGCTCGCCGGAGCCCCAATCACGCTGTCCGTAGGGAGGATTGCAGAGCACCGCGTCCACGCGCAGGTTGTCGAACGCGTCGGAGGTGAGGGAATCGCCTTCGCGTACAACGGGTTCGAGATCGGTGTCCGCTTCGAGCAGCAGGCGAGTGCGCTCAACCTGAACGGACAGCGCGTCCTGACCGTAGAGCTCGACCGCGCCGACACCGGCCGCCGCCAACAGGAGCGACCCGCTGCCGCAAGCCGGGTCGAGCACGCTCCGCAGCTCCGACGCCGAAGGCGAATCCAACAGCGTCGCCATCAGTTTCGCGACAGGTTCCGGTGTGATGTACACACCCGTCGCCGCGGTGTCCTCCAGCGCACGCTCCGCGAGTACGTCCAGGGCGGCACGGTTACCGTCCGCAGCGGCCGCGCGTTCCAGCAACCGCAGCAGCTCGGTGACGCTGTCGCTGTTTACATCCGTCTCGCCGTGTACATCGCCCCCACTGTGTACATCCGCTCGCTTGCCGGCGCTCCACGTCCCCTTCGAGGCGCGAAGCCCCGCCATCAACCGAGAGAGGGCATCCGGCGTGGTGTGCGACCGCACCAGCGTCCGCAGCTCGGTCACCGGCGACTCGGAAACCTCGACACCGTGACCGAGCAGCCATTCCTGCACTTCCCGCAGGTCGAACTGCGGTCGCGCCTCACTGCTCCCGGCAATCGGCTTGGGAAAGTCGTCATGCCGCCGACGCCAGTTGCTGACCGTGGCACGCGTGACATCGGCCAACCGCGAAATCTCCGCGGCACTGACCACTGAAGCGGGCTTCGACATACCCCTCCTCTCGTAAACGTTCCCCCCAGACTGCTGGACGCATGAGCAAAAATCAATCACAGATTTTGGGTTGACAATGTTTTCACCGTCTCTTACGGTTTTGCATCAGCGGGACAGAGCCGAACCCGGCCACCCGATCTCCAATCCCTGAACGAAGGAAAACCCATGCGCCGCAACGCCATCGCCCTCCTGGCCGCCACCGCCATCACCACCCTCGCCATCGGTGGCACCGCCAATGCCGCCGCCACCCAGCTCCACGAGGGCCAGCAGGTAGTAGGCCAGGACGTCCAGCCCGGCACCTACCGCACCGACGGCCCCCGCGACCAGGACTACGGCTCCTGCTTCATCACCTGGCTGCCGTACAAGGGCGCGAAGTCCTCCGAGCTGATCGACATCCAGTCGTACACCGGGGCTTCATTCGTGAAGCTCAACGCCGGCGACGTTGTCGACGTCAGCGGCTGCAACTGGGTCGCCGAGTAATAACGCCGGTCGCGGAGTCGCCGTCCCACCCGCGCAACCGGCGTCCGCCTCGAAACAACCTCCACCCCAACGCAATAGGTCCCCGGTCAGCGACCGGGGACCTCCCGAACCTGCCCAAAGGAACCCCATGTCCCACCCGAATCAGCCCTACCCCGGCCATCTCCCCCCGCAGGGCTACCCCCAGTACCAGCAGCCCGCCCCGCCGCCCAAGAAGTCCCACACCCTCCGCACCATCCTGATCATCCTCGCGGCGATCGTGGCCGTCTGCGGCATCGGCGGCGCGCTGATAAGCAAGGGCTCCTCGTCCTCCTCCTCATCCACCCCCGGCGTCGACCCCAGCAAGCCCCTCCCCGGCCTGAACACCCCCGTCCGCGACGGCAAATTCGAGTTCGTAGTCACCGAAGTCCAGTCCGGCGTAAAGACGGTGGGCGACAACCAATTCCTCCAAAAAACCGCCCAAGGCTCCTACACCATCGTCTCCATAACCATCACCAACACCTCCGACAAACCCCAATCCTTCTCCCCCACAGACCAATACGTCTACGACGCCAAAAACCGCAAATTCAGCAACGACACCGCCGCCGCCATCAACCTCCAGTCCGACACCAGCCTCTACGCCAGCGTCAACCCCGGCAACAAAATCACCGCCCAGGTCGTCTACGACCTCCCCGCCGACTCGGTCCCCGACCACATCGTCCTGCACGACTCGATGTTCAGCGGCGGCACCACGGTCTCGCTGCACTGATGTTCTCCGAAACCCCCAGACCACCTGGGGGTTTCATCGTTTCTGTCGGTGCTTCGAGCTACGTTCACCGAAAGCCGTTTCGCCCCACGAGGTCGCCCAATGGATCACACCCGCTGGACCGCAGTAACCGAATCCGCGTTCGAACATGAACGCCGCGGCCTGGACCGAATCCGCGAATCCCTCCCCGACCGCGCCCCCTGGCGCGCCTGGTCCAACTTCACCTTCGCCACCCGCAGCGGCACGTTGTTCGAGGTAGACCTGCTACTGGCCGCCCCCAGCGGCGTACACCTCATAGAACTCAAATCCTGGCGCGGAGCCATAGACGAATGGCACGGCGTCTGGGTTCAGCACACCGAGGACGGCTCCCGAATCCCGCACGGCAACCCGATGACCCTGGCCATCCACAAGGGCGCAGCCCTGCGCCACCTGCTACTGACTACAGGCGAATCCCCCTACTTCCGCCCCTCGATCTGCTTCACCAACGACTCCCTACGCGTAAATCTCCCTCGCCTCGACCTCCGCCACACTCACAAAGTCCCCGACCTGATCCGCATGCTGTCCCGCCCCACCCACAACGCCCGCGACATCATGACCGCGGACCGCGTGGCGGCGCTCGAGGAATCCATCGAACTGACGGGCATCACCAGCTCAACCGCCAACTGCGGCGACCTGCACTCCCTCGTGAACCGCCTCTTCACCGAGCTCGCAGACGGCAGCTAGCCTCTTACGCCGCAGCAACATTCACCGTCGCAATCCGCCGCGGGCTCTTCACCAACTACTCTCGCCCCGTGGCCGACACACAGCCATCCCCCCGCCGACCGCGCCGCAAAAAGCCGGTCACCTTCCGCCTGCGCGCCACAATCGAAGGCACCGACCCACCCCTCTACCGCTGGCTCGACGTCTCCTCCGAACTCTTCCTGCACGACCTCCACGAGGTACTCGGCGCATCCTTCGGCTGGGTAGACCGCGCCCACCACGAATTCCGTTGCGGCCCAACCATAGACACCCCCACCGACCGCTACATCTCCCCCGAAGCGGTAGCCGCCGGCGACCCCGCCACCCCCGAAAACCAGGTCCGCCTCGACGAGCTCCTCACCACCCCCGGCGACACCCTCTACTACCTCTACGACTTCGTCGACCCCTGGCCCCACCACCTGGTCCTCACCGAACTCCTCCCCCGCACCGCCAAAACACCCCGAGCCCGCTGCACAGGCGGCATGCGCGACTGCCCCGCCGACGCCTCCGGCGGCATCCCCCGATACGAATACTCTTCCCGCAGATCAATCTGGAACGACGAAGACGATTCCTTCGACCACATCACCCCCGAAGCCATCACCTCCGACTCCTACGAAGCGGAACCCAGCCCCTTCGTCATCGAAGAGATCAACTGGCACCTGAACAGCGTGTTCGGGTATGGAAGGAACGTGAAGTAGCGCCGGCGCAGCCGTAGGTCTTCAATGCAAATCGGTAAAGTACATCAACACGAACTATAAATGCGTTTTTTATGCATAAAGTATATTAAACATAGAGTTGGTGTACCTTAGCTGATGGAGACCTCGTGGACTGGCCGCCTCACCGCGACGAAGATCGGATCTGGAGCCCGAGTCAGCGCCAAGGCTCGAGGGCCGACCGCACCCTTGACCAGATCACGGTCGCGATCCCGCCCGCAATCGGCGAGCTCGACTACGACCCGACCGGGACCGTTGCCCGCACTCATGAAGCGGCATTGATCGCGATTGCCCGCCTCGAGGCAGGTTTCGGTGAGCACTTGGCCCCGCTCGCGGACTTCCTGCTGCGCAGCGAGTCCGTCGCATCCTCCAAGATCGAACATATCGACGCGGGCTGGCACGCCTTCGGCAAAGCTGTCGCCGGAGGGAAAGCCAGCGACGAAGCGAAATCGCAGCTGGCAGCAGTCAAAGCCCTAATCGCCATGGTCGACGCGGCTGGTGCGGGCACCATCCAGCTCGACGATCTACTCGAAGCTCACCGCCTGCTGATGGCCGTCGACTACTACACGTCTCGCGACGCGGGACAACTACGAGATGTCCAGAACTGGATCGGCGGCAGCGACTACACCCCGATCAACGCCGCCCACATCCCCCCGCCCCCCGAACTGGTTCCCGACCTGATCACCGACCTCCTGGCATTCGTCAACCGAACCGACCTGCCGATCCTCGCCCAAGCCGCCATCGCGCACGCCCAATTCGAATCCATCCACCCCTTCACAGACGGCAACGGCCGCATCGGACGAGCACTGATCAGCGCGGTACTACGCCGCCGCGGCCTCACCCGCCAGGTAACCGTCCCACTGGCATCGGTCATGCTGGCCGACACCAGCCGATACTTCATGCACCTCAACCAATTTCGCCATGGCGACGTAGATTCGTTCGTCGAGTACCTCGCAACCGGCGCGATCCACGCCAGCGAGGCCGCCCAGGACTCCGCCCTGGCCCTGGCCGACCTACCAGGCCGCTGGCGCGACATCGCCCGCCCGCGAACCAACTCCGCGGACGAGAGCCTCCTCTCGGCGCTACTCGAAACCCCAATCCTCAACGCCGACACCGCACAACACCTCACCGGCACCACCGAAGCCAGCACCTACCGGGCACTGGGCAGGTTGACCGACGCGGGAATTCTTGAACTGCTCTCAGAGAGCAAACGCAACCGAATCTGGGCCGCGACTGACGTGCTGGCGGAGCTGGATGCCCTGAGCGCGGCGATTGGGCGGCGCACCATCGAGCAGCTCTGAAATTCCTCACTGGCTGGACCCAATCAGGTGAACAAGGGTGATCCGTAGAAGCTGGCAAATTGCGACAGGGGCACCGCTCAATCAACCCGTTGGAAGAATGCTCTGCATGGCCAAGAAGGACGGTACACAACACCAGAAATACATCTTCAGCGCAGTGCCGTGAAGATTCGCAAAGCATCACCAGTATAGAAATTTGCTATCACTCCGCTGCGCAAAGGGAACGAACCGATTCGATCTCGGATAGTTCTCCGGCACGTGGCTACAGCCGTCGAAGGCCAATTCCACTGTCCCTATGGCCTTCCGGGCACTCTCCAGGGACACGCGCAGCGATCGCAAGAGTTGGAGCAAGATCGCCGCTCTCGATACCCCCGCGAGTAACGACAATCGACAGGAAACGAGGCGAAGAACTAGAAGGGTCCTGACATTCGGAACGAAACTCGTTGCACTAGAGGAGGATCCGAAGATCCTATCCTGCTTGCCGCAGCTCCTCAGCGTAACGGGGAGCCATCGCCTCCATCTGCTCAACGACCAGGCGGATCGCTTCGGGCTGCTTGTCCGGCGGGTACTTGTACTTGATCAGCAGGCGCTTGATCGAAGAGCGCAGCTTAGCTCGCACATCGTCACGAACTGTCCAGTCCGTCTTGATGTCTCGTTGCATTACCTGAAGTAGTTCCCGCGCGATCCGGGCAAGGGTGTCATCGGTCATCGCTTGCACCGCCGACTCGTTCTCGCGTACCGCATCGTAGAAAGCGAGTTCATCGCTCGACATCGGAGGGGTGAAGTTCTGACCGCGGTTGCTTTCCGCGGTCGCCTCCTTCGCCAGCTCAATCAATTCCGCGATCACCTCGGCTGCGGTGAGCTGCTGATTGGTGTACTTGCGCATCAGCTCCCGCAAACGTTCGGAGAAAGCCCGTTCGCGAACGAGGTTGTTTCGAGTCGCATTTCGCGCCCGGTCAGTAACCAAAGCTCGTAGTGCCTCGATCGCCAAGTGCGTGTTGGTCGCCGAGCGCGCTCGGGATTCGAACTCGGGGGTCAGGTCGGTGAGTGAGGGTTTGGGTAGACCAGCCGCATCGTAGATGTCGATTACCTCACCAGAGACGGTCGAGTCTGCGACCAAAGTGGCCAGCATCCGCTGGATCTCTTCGGGAACCGGACGCCCCTCTGACTGCCGCTGGCCGGCGTCGAACTTGGCCATCCAGACCCGAACCTCTTCATAGAAGCGGACGACCGGATGCAGTTCAGCGAGAGTCTCGTGACCGGCTGCCAGGGTCCACGCGCGCGCAAGTTGATTGGCATAGGTTCGAAACTGCTCAGTGAGAGTGTCCTCGCCCTCCGGCACCTGGTTCCCAGGTGTGGACGGTGAGCGCAGATATTCGGTCAGGCCGACAGCAGCGCGGACCCAACCGTGTTTGCCCACATCCAGTTTGGAGCGCCAGGCGTACCCCGCGCAGAGGAGATCCAGGGTTGCAATCAACTCGGTGACCAGTACGGCCGCTTCGCTGGTATCCCGGCCGACCGGCCGCTCAGTCTGATCCGTGGTCGTGTACTCGGCAAGCGCTTTCTCCAAGTTGTCAGCCAGCACCGGCGCGTAAGCCACCAACAGGCCGGAAGGCTTATCGAGGAAGGTTCGATTAACTCGGGCGAGTGCCTGCATCAGGAGTGCGCCCTTGAGAGGCGCATCGAGGTACAGGGTATGCAAGGGCGGGGCGTCGAATCCGGTGAGCATCATGTCTTTGACGATCACCAACCGCAAAGGATCGGTCCCACTCCGATCTTTGATCCGCTCCTGGATTTCTTTGTTCTCTCCCGAACGCCGAACATGTTTGCTGACTACGCCTGTGTCCTTCGCACTACCGGAGTAGACAACCTTCACCACCCCCTTGTCTAGAGCCTCGTCGTGCCACTCTGGTCTGAGCGCAATAATCTCCTCATACAACTTCGCGCAGATCTCACGAGTTGCCCCAACGATGAAACCGCGACCAGAAAAGCCGAGGAACTTGGTCATCTCCGCTGACCGCGTCTCCCAATGATCGACAATGTCTTTCGCTAGAGCTGAGATCCGGACCGGTGCACCATAAATGGCATTCATCGCCGCAACAGACTTTTCGATGCGAGCGCGTTCAACATCGTCCAAGCCGACAGTGACTTCGTCAGCGGCCAGGTCAATGTCCTCGTCACTAACGTCTGCCGCAAACTGCATACGAATGAGCCGTGGCTCGAACGCCACCTCAACGGTGGCACCATCCCTCACCGCACGAGTAAGATCGTATACGTCGATATCAGGACCGAATTCGGCGCGAGTATCGCGTTCGATAGTTGAAATCGGGGTGCCCGTGAACGCGATCCTAGTCGCGTTGGGCAGCGCGTCCTTGATGTGTTTAGCGAAACCGTTGAGATTGCCGTAGTGACCACGATGTGCTTCATCGACAATGAGAATTACATTGCGACGATCGGTCAACTGCGGATGTGTCTGGCCCGCCTTCTGTTCGTCTTCCGAAAGCCCGAATTTCTGCAATGTAGTGAAGTAGATTCCGCCAGTCACACGATTTCTCAACTCGTCACGCAGATGTTTACGCGAGGTGACCGCGACAGGCTCCTCAGCCAGCAGCTGTGACCGCCGGAACGTCCGAAACAGCTGATCATCGAGCTCGGTCCGATCAGTGACTACAACAAGCGTCGGATTCTTCAACTTGGGCTGTATACCCACGAGGTGGGCATACAGTTCCATTTCCATCGACTTCCCCGAGCCCTGAGTATGCCAGACGACACCGGCTTTACCATTACTCTCATACGCTTGCACTGTGCATCCCGTGGCTTTGGTTACCGCGAAATACTGGTGCGGTTTGGCAATTCGCTTCACATAACCGCCGGCCGTCTCGTCGAATGCAGTGAAATTGCGTTGCAATTGCAAGAATCGTTCAGGATTGAACACGCCGTCAACAAGATGCTCGAGCTCCACCCCAACGCTGTCGGGATCTGCTCGCTGACCGAACTTGACGGGTTTGCCGTCGTCGTCGACGTTCCAGGGCGCGAAATGATTGAGGGCGGTGAACGGCGTGCCGTACCGCGCCGTAATACCGTCGCTGATCACCATCAGCACCGCGAACCGGAACGCCATCGGGAACTCGTCGAGATATGTCCCCAGCTGCGCATGCGCTGCGGCGAGCGTCGCCTGCGGGCTGCCTGCCTGTTTCAACTCCATGACCACAACGGGCATCCCGTTGAGGTAGAGCACAACATCAAAGCGACGCTCCACCTCCCGCGACCGAATGGTCACCTGATTCACGGCCAGCAGTTCATTGTCCTCGACTCGCTCACTTATCAGCCGGATCGTCGGATTCTGCTCCGCCCCTTCATGATCGATGTAACTGACCCCCCGATACCCGTTCACGCAGATGTCGTGCAGCCGATAGTTCTCAGCAATCGGATCCTGAGACTTCGCCTGATTGATCTCCGCCCGCGCCTGCTCCAAGAACTCTACCGGCACATCGGGATTCAACTTTCGCATAGCCGCTAGCATCCGCGCAGGCAATACCAGTTCCCCCCATGACGCCCTCCCCAACTCGGCGCCCGGCGCAATCGCCGACCCGGACAGCGGCTTCCATCCCCACTCCCCCAGCCGCTCGAGCGCCAACTGCTCCCAGTACGCCTCACTGGCACCTGCGTGAACGGTCATTAAACGACTTCTTCCACTAGCTTTTCTGCATCTTTGACACGAAGTTTTCCGGAAATTAAGAGGGGCAGAAGTTGGTCACGAGTACGTTCTAGAAGCATATTCTCTTGAATTGAACTCGCAATCATCGCCTCAAGAGAACCGAGCTGCACTTCCAGCTGCGAAGCGGCATCCGCGGAAACCATCGGCACTTGAATAGCCGCGAGTTGTGTCTTGTTGATCGATCCAAATATGGTCCCTTCTGCTTCAAAGGGTGCCCATTCCGATTTGGCCGCACCAATCTGATGAAAGAGCGTCATCGGACTATCTGTACGGGATCGCACGCCCGCGAGTCCTCGACCGATACAAAGACTCTCATTGGCGAGATTCAATCTCCCAACTGGTGCGCGTACACTAACGAGTGTGTCATATTTTTCCGCAGTCCGACCAGGCTCTGTCGTCCAAACACGATTGGATGGATAGCGAATACCAAAGTCTCGTACCCCTTGATAAAAGCACATTCCATCGCTATTTTCATTATAGCTAGAACCGGGCGGCGAGGACCCCATCGTTATCTCAGCGATAGACACTAACGACACAGTCGATCCGTTAAGAGAGGACTCCAGTACCGCAGACGCGAGCTGGTTAGCCTTGATAATCACCTCGTCGTTAGCGGCGATCTTGCCATCGAGCGCCCCCAATACCTCTGCAATGGCTCGCTGATCGCCGATATTCACATGAACATCGAAAAATAGCTTACCGAAATCACCCTTCTTAAAATGAGGGATCATCGTCCCCACATGCATATTCCCTATCTTCGACTGAACATCCAAAGAGAGCAGCCGATAATAAAGATATCCAGAGTCCACGACATCCTCATTGGCGCGTAGGGCAACCATATCCTGCGCTATACAAAATGTCACAGGATCGGAAACAACAGCAACGCGACCGGGTGAACCTTTTGTTACAAATAGAATGTCACCAGGCTCCGGATGTGCCCTGAACCAAGATTCATACGTCACCTCGTCAACATATCGAATATTTTCAAATACAGGATATTTGACTCCCGATTTCAAGCAGTTCGTAGCGATAAGAGGAAACCCGCTATCAGCTGTCGGGCACGTGCGGCCTCGATTATCGACAATCGAACTAACTACCTCAAGCAAGCTGCGCTTGATGAGATTTGTCATCGGACTCGCCCCAATTGATCGCGTACGGTTTTCTCCAAACGCGCCGATTCATCGAATGCTGCCAACAATTCGGTTGTCAGACGGTGAACTTTCTCATCGATTGGCTCGCCGTCGTCCTCAACCTCCGGCGCGCCAACATAGCGTCCCGGCGTAAGCGCATAGTCTGCTGCCTTGATCTCAGAATTGGTGGCCGACTTGCAGAATCCTGGAATATCCTCGTATATAGAGTGTTTTGCACCAGCGGAGCCGGTCCCACGCCAGGAGTGATACGTGGCAGCAATCTTGGCAATATCCGCATCAGCAAGTGCTCGTTCCGCGCGATCCACCATGTAGCCAAGTTCACGGGCATCGATGAATAGAACTTCACCGCGTCGATCCACCGCGCCCCGTTGGCCCGAAGCCTTGTCTTTGGCGAAGAACCAAATGCACACCGGGATTCCCGTGCTGCGGAATAGCTGTGTAGGCAGAGCTAACATACACGACACCATATCCGCCTCAACAATTCGAGCCCGGATGTCACCTTCACCATTAGAGTTCGATGACATCGACCCATTCGCCATCACGACTCCAGCGCTGCCGCCAGGGGCGAGTTTGTACAGTATGTGTTGAATCCAGGCGTAGTTGGCGTTGTTGGCGGGCGGTACACCGTATATCCAACGGGGATCGTCGGCATTACGAGTCCAGTGCTTGATGTTAAATGGCGGGTTCGCCATCACGTAGTCCATTTGGACATCTGCATGCTGATCGCGAGCGAAGGTGTCGCCCCATCGCGCACCGAGGCCGCTGTTGCTGATACCGTGGATAGCAAGGTTCATTTTTGCCATGCGCCAGGTTTCTTCAAGGGCTTCCTGGCCGTAGACGGCAACGTCTTTCGGGTCGCCGTCGTGTTCAAAGATGAATTTCTCAGTCTGCACGAACATACCCCCGGAGCCGCAGCACGGATCGTAGACACGACCGCTGGAGGGTTCGAGAACCTCGACGATCACCTTGACGACGCTGGGCGGGGTGAAAAACTCACCCCCTCGCTTGCCTTCTGCGCGTGCGAAATTCCCCAGGAAGTACTCGTACACCTCACCCATCAGGTCACGGGCACGATGTTCTCCCTGACGGCTGAATCGAGCACTGTTGAACAGGTCGATCAGCTCGCCAAGGCGGCGTTGATCGATATTGTCTCGATTATAGAGTCGCGGCAGAGTTCCGTTGAGTGCAGGGTTAGCTTCCATTACCACAGTCATGGCATCATCCAGCAACTCGCCGATGGTTTTGGCAGGCGAGTCTTCGGTGGCGGACCTACCTTTCGCGTTGTAAGCCAAGAACTCCCAGCGAGCTGCAGATGGGACAAGAAACACGCCGTAGCCCTGGTATTCCTCAGGATCGTCGATGACCTGAACGATCTGTTCGTCATCCCAGCCCTCGTCCACGAGTCCGGCTCGGATGTCCGCGCGGCGCTCGTCGTAGGCATCAGACACATACTTGAGGAAAACCAGGCCAAGGATCACGTCCTTGTACTGGTTCGAGGACAACGATCCGCGGAGCTTATTGGCCGCATCCCAAAGAGTGTCCTTGAGCTCCTTCATTGTCGACGGTGCCGACGGTTCCTGCTTCTTCTTGGGGGCCACCCCCACGCTCCTTTTCTCTAGATCCAAACCGACTGTGTCAAAACCGAGTTGAGTCACGGCTTGCTCCCATCCGTGGTGTGCAGGCTGAGCGCGCCCGCGCCGATCCCGTCGATCAGCGCGTGTTCCAGGTCGTCTGCGGCTCGGAGTCGTTCTCGCAGATGTTCGCGGTAATGGGCGGCATCCGTAAGGACTGCCTCCAGGCGCAGTACTTCATCTTTGTCGATGACGGGGACGCTCCAGGACTGCCAGTCGCGGGCGGTCTCCGGCAACTGATTGATGATCACCGCGAGTGCTCGCGGGCCGATGCCGGCGTTTGGGGCCAGCCGCAGCACGCGCGACGGTGACGCTACGAGCGCACCCCCGCGCTCATCTACAAATGCGACAGGCCGCGGGCGGTCAGCGAAGATCACGTCGCCAGGTTCTGTGTGCACCGCTCGACCGTAGTGCTTCGATACATCCAGAGGATCGAAGCGGAGGTGGTCGGTCGAACGGTCGGCGGACAGCAGTGCGACCGTCCCGTCTGCTGCGGCCTTCTCCGTGTCGATTCGATTGCCCCTGACCATTCGCAGCACCCCATCCCGTTTGAGCTCCGCCAGCGTGCGTCGCCTCAGCACAGGCATGGCCTGATGAGCGGTGACCACCGTGTCGAGCGTACGGATCGGCACCGAAGTCACCCTGGTTGCCGAGTAGACGCGATCGATATGGGCGATAGGGTCCCCGACATGAAGGCGGTATGCGGTCATTCCAGGCGGTACCGGGGGACCGCCAACCAATATCTCCGGGAGCTGATGTGCTCGAAGGTATCTATACGACCGGCTACGAGTCTGAGCCAGAGCCGCGACGATATCGGAACTCAAGTCCTCACGATCGAGATCTTCGATCCGACCCACCCCCAGGTCCGCTACCAGCGGCTGACTGATCCCCCGATCGCCGGTGCAGACCCACACCCCGAGAGCCTGCCGATGCGCCTCCTTCCACAAGCCGCGCGGAAGTCGAAGTGCCACAGCGAGATTGCCAGAGCGCAGGGTTTGAGACCGCTGATGCTCGCGGTCCCCGCGTAAGGAATCGCACAATGTCGACGCTGCGCCGATGATGAGAGCGACCTGGCCAAGCCCGAGGTCGAGTAGCGTGTTGTCGATTGCATCCAGGGCGTCATCAGGGTTGGCACCGACGACCGAAAGCAATCGGACTTGCGGACCGACGGCGGCCTCGATCACCGTGAACCCTCGTATGAGAGCGCGCCGGCGCAGCGCTCGTGTCGGCTCCCCCTCGCCCTCGATGACGATTTCGGGGAAGTCCTCGGCCAGGGTCAGTGCGAAGGTCGCGGATTCGCCATCACAAACCAACGGCACGGCCTCGGCGTCGATGAACGAAACTGCCGCATGGGCAATCGTCCGGAGCAGATCGACGGCCGAATTGATCAGATCACGGGCACCGATCTCACGGGCCGCCCGGCCGTGTTCCAGGTGTTCGAGTGCATCGTCCAAACCGAAACAGGATGCCACCAGATCGTCGACGAATGCCAGCGTCTGATGAGAGGGGTTCAGTTCCCGTGTTTCGCAAAGCAAATACTGGTCGTGGGGATCTACATCTTCCGCTGCATCGATACGCCCCTGCGTGTCCTCTTCGGTCAACTGCTGCGAACCGGCGGCGCGCAGGCACAGTAGGATTACCAGCTCGTCAAGTGAAACTCCTTCGGGCACACCGAGCGTCGGCGCGTCGAGATCATATTCACGGTTGTTTCCTCGGCCAGTTTGTTCCAGCCAGTCCACGATGTCGTCGCGGCGGAATCGCGGTACTCGTCCGGTCTCAGCCGGCTCGGGAAAGGGCAGGTACTGGCCGCGCACCGTGGGCCGTTTGCGCCACATGCTCACCACCGGGCGCTCGACCTTCGCGAGCTCAGCGATGTCCTGCAAGGTCAGCATCGGTTCGGCCATGGTCTGCCACTCACCTCTCCTGTTCGGGAGTTCATCGGGCCTCAACCATACGAAGGCTCCAGAATTGCATCCAGCCTAATCACCGATAAGACGGCTTATCACGATTGTCAATCGACTTCATCAAACTGCAGCCGCACAGTTGCTCATGTCGAACCACACCCCCGAGCACTACCGGGACGGTGCCAAGCCGGACGTACCGAGTCCACCAGGAGAGACGCACATGAGCACTCACACTCGCCAGAACCGCGGACATCGCCGCTCGCATCGGTCACGCCGTGGGCTGGACATGCGCAACGGCACCGACCTGACCAAGCGGTTCACCTCTGCCCCGACCACCCGCTGTGGAATTGGCAAGCGCCGCTATATGACTCGCTCCGATGCCGAGCTGGTTCTGGCCTGCCTGGACCGTACCAATCCGCATCGGCGCGAAAAGCGGGTTTACTGCTGCCCGGTGTGCGACGGCTGGCATCTCACGAGTTGGTCGCTCACCGAATACGAGGCCAGCCGGGTCACCGTCAACGCGAGTGAGGCGACGACCGACATACAGGTCGGGGCTGCCGTCCAGGTCCGTCGGCCGGTGGTGCTCGAGCCGATCTCGGCTGAGGATGCGCGGGTGCCGACTCCCCTTGAAGTTGCGCTGCGCACCGCCCCGGTCACCAAGGCTCGGACCACCAGAAGCCGCCTCAGGAAACAGCCGACGGCAAATGACGGCAGCCGCGAGGTACAGCGTTTCGGGCAGAGGCTTCGTGCCCGAGTTCGAGCTGTCGTCCATTCGAGGCTTCGACAGGTTCGCGGCACCCGATGACCTTTCCCACTGATCGGCGGCATCGAGTCCGATACGAGATCAATCATTCACCCGCTCACGCCTCTGGAGGCACAGTGATCACCGGATTGTCTTTCGCCGCACTCGATGTCGAGACGGCGAACCCCAAGCGCGGCAGTATCTGCTCAATCGGTCTCGCCATCGTCCGCGACGGCCGACGCATCGCGGCCCAGTCCTGGTTGTGCCGACCTCCCGCGCCGGTCGACCATTTCGAACCGTTTCAGGTGAACATCCACAAGATCACCAACGAAATGGTTTCCGGGCAGCCGACTTTCGCCCAGCTGTGGCCGACGGTGCTGCGCACGATCGATGGTCTTGCGGTGGTGGCCCACAATGCGAGCTTCGATATCAGTGCTGTTCGTCAGGCTTGCGATCACAGCGGCTTGGAACTGCCGGACTGGTCGTACGGGTGCACCAAGGTGTGGGCTCAGCGACGCCTTCGCCATTTGCATAACCACAAGTTGAAGACGGTCGTTGCCGCGCTTGGGATCAATCTAACGGCCCATCATCGCGCTGATGCCGACGCCGTAGCGGCGGCTGACGTAGCAGTCACTCTGGCTCGCCTCACCGGAGCTCGCACGCTGACCGAGCTCGCCCGGGCGACCGGAACTCGGCTCGGGCGGATCAGCCCGTCCGGCGTTCGGAGCTGCAGTTAGGGAGCGGCTCACGACACCGATCAGCTCTACACCCAACCAAATTTCGCCCGGTACTACCAGGAGGTGAGATAGCCATGAACGACACACGATTCGAACACATCATGGGGCTGCTCCGAGAACGCATCCCCAGTCTGGCAGACGAACTCGACCAAGATTTTCGGCTCGGGCGAGCGGTGCCCGTTCGGGCAGTGCCGCATGAGTCCGACATGCGAGAACGGTCGAAAAGGCTGGCGGACAACGACCTTCAGCCCTTGGGACGCGCGGACATGGTCGTGGTCCCCTACTCGGATGACGAGCGCGGGACATCGATAAACGAGGCGCTGTTGACCCTGGCGGAGACCATGTATCGATCTCGCCTGGCCCTGTTGAAGACTGCCACGGCGCACGGGATGGACACGACGATCCAGTTCGGCGATCCGGAATTCGAAGAGCCGTCCCGCATCGACCTGTCGATCGAGGTCGAGCGTGCGCGTGTCGCCCGAGACCTCGTCCGCACACTCCTGTCGGGCGGATCCATCAGCGGAAAGGAGATGTCCGATGAATAAGGTGGACTTGATCCAGGCCATCGAGCAGGCGATCGGTGCGCTCGAACCCGTGTACCGGAACCGCGCCGATGAGTCGGATCTGTATGAGGCGTCCCTGATCTCAGTGTGTGCCGACGCGGCCGCAGCCGCCGGAGGCCAGACTCTGCTGACCGAGGATGGAAAGGCGCCGTCCACGCTCATGAAGTTCCGCAGGTCGCCGGGAGTGCTGCCGACGAACGGCTTCACCTATGGTCTGGTGCGTTTTCCCGATACGCCGAAACTGCTCGAGATCCACTTGGGCGTCTATGTACTTGCCGCGTATTCGAAGGTCGCACACGAATGCGATGTCGCGATCATCGACCATCGTGAAGCTCAGCGGAGTCGGTTGAGCGGGGCGTATCCCCGCAACCGGGGTCTGATCGCAGCAATCGAAGCCAAGCACTACGACAAGTCCCCCAGCCTTGGAATTGGCCGCGGATTCCTCGGGCTCGCAAGGGAACTGGGCGAGAAGAAGTGCGCGCTCGTCTTCCCCTCCCGCAGTTCCGCGAACCTCGGAGCTTTGATCGCCAAACGGCCCAGTGAGGCATATCCGGAGTTGCTGCCCAACACAACCGCCGCCCTGCGATTGCATTCCCAGCTGGACCAGGCGATCCGGAATTGGAAGAACAGCCTTTAGCGCCCGACTCGTCAACTTTCGAATTGAAGGAGTAAGAGACTTGGCCACCTCCGTTCGCAAGATCTCGGTATACCGCCTGAAACATGTGCAACCCACCGCCGAGGGCATTTTCGATGCGATGGCAACGGGCAAGCTGGTCGGCGACGGCTTTGACGTCGACACGTTCGAAATCGGGGATGTACCGGCAGTGCTGTTCACAAAGCAGCTGCCAGAGAAGCCCACCGGGTGGTGCGAAACCTTGTCAGCGCTCACTGCTCGTCCCATCGAGCTCAACTGTTCAGACGCTGCCGCCGTCCTTGTGATGGCGATCGGCGACACCGTCCTCGCAACGGGGTACGGCATGGGATACCAGTACATCCCCAGCGATCTGAAGGTAGACAACTTCGGGCTGCAGATCGCTCTGCGGGTTGTCAACCCGGACAAGGTTCGTGAGGTAAGCCGCAGGAGCATGGCCGTCGCAGGCCGGCAGGACGATACCTACATCACAAGCGGTATCCCGATCAGCAGCATCGGTATTCGCGAATGGACCGAACTGGTGAAGCGCCTCGGCGGTGTCATTGATGCCGCAGAACTTGGTCTCGATCATCGCCAGCGGGTTGCCATCCGTGGCGGCTCGAGTCTGATCGTCCCGATGCCCGTGGACCCGGAGCGGTTCGTCAACGTCCTGCGACGGATCGCCGCGATCGGACGACGCGAAATTCCCGCCGAGTTCGAACTCCTGGAAGCGATTCAGTTGGTGACCGACGAAGCGGTCTGCGCGGAACTCGAATCGCGACTCGCCGCCTGTCTCAGGGAAGACTCGGATGCAGTGCTCGATTTCGCCATGCCGATCGATCTCACCGACTACAGGCACGAGGTCACCGGGTACATCCTCGAGATCGGCAGCACCGTGCAGATTGTCGCCGATCTGAGCCAGGAGGTCGTGCGTGGGCTGTGCTGCCAAACGGACAATCCCGCCGAGGCGCTCCACAACGGCACTATCGGTTTGATTCTGGGGCAGCGACCCGATGACAGCGGTCCGGATACTGCGGCCGACCTCTGGCTCGAGGCGTCGATTTCGATCGGCTCCCGTATCTACTGGCTGTGCGAAGGTGAATGGCTCGAATGCGGAACGGCCTACATGCAGTCGATCGACCGAAATATCCGCGAACTCATGCTTGAAGAACCGTCGATCGTGCTGCCTGCATGGCACGTCGGAGAACTCGAAAAGGACTACAACGAGCGCGTTCAGAAGGAGCTTGGGCCGGAAGCATTCTTGTGCCTGGACACGAAGCTCATCAGAACTAGCGTGCATAACGGAAACGGATTCGAGCCCTGCGACGGCTTCACCGACGCACGGGCACTCGTGCATATCAAAGGTGCAGACCGTGCCGCGCCGCTGAGTCACCAGGTGAATCAGGCCTACTCGTCGGTCGAGGCGTTGTTCGCACAGGCTGAGGCCAGAAAGAAGTTCAGCAAGCTGGTCGCGGATACGAGCGATAACAAGGTCTTACTCTTGGAGGATTTCCGGCCTACCAAGGTGATCTTGGGAATCAAGCTCAAGGGTAAGGACGCCACGGCTGAGAACCTCTACCCCCTCGCCAAGGTCGCAATTGTCAATATGGCCAAAAACCTTGAGCAGTACTACGGTGTCACCGTCGAGGTGGTTGCGATTCCCGAGGGGCGCGGAGAACACCAGTCGTGAGCGTGGGTGGGCGCAATCCCCACCCTAGTCACGACATCCAAATACGTTGAAGCGCAACCCGAAGCATCAGCGACAGTCGAACAGACCGGACTTCACGGCGTTGTTGAACTGATCCCACACAACCCCGTCAAAAACCAACACCGGGCTGGCGGCACCCAACTTCGAATCCCGTACCCCTACATTACCGCCGCGCATGTGGGCTGCTTCTACGCAGGCTTCGCCGCCTGCGCTGAAGCTGCTCTTGAACCAGTGTGCTTCCCGCGTCTCACTCATGCTTCGAACTCCTTCGCTACCTGCCGAAGCAAGTGTTTGCTATCAGCTTCGTTCAACGCTACCTGCCCAATGCCGTTGTGGGCCTCCAGGTATCGCGCCACCGTTGTCGTACGGTCGTAGTACAGCCGGGATCCATAGGACTCGCTGTACACGGTGGTTGGCTCCACCGGCTCGCCCGTGCTGGGATCCGTTGGGAACCGAAGTATCACGAACGGACCCGGTGCAGTTCCGAGCGGGAATCCGGCGGTGAACGGCACAATTCGGATCCGAGCATTCGGCGGAGCATCAGCCAGTTTCCACAGTTGGGCGGCCATCACTCTTCGGCTTCCGGCAATACGCCTGATCACCGCCTCATCTAGGAGGAGGTCAACCTCAACCGGGGACAACTTCCGAGTGAGGGCACATTGCCGTCGCAGCTTCACCTGAATGCGCTGTTCCAGGTCAGTTGGCGTATCGGCCGTGAAGAATGTCCGGTCCAGTGCTCGCGCGTAGTCGGCCGTCTGGACCAGCCCCGGCACCAAGTCAGTCTGATACATGATCACATGTGTCGCTGCGGCTTCCAGGCTCATGTAGGTCTCGAAGTCGTCTGGGATCAGATCGTCGTATCGGTGCCACCAGACACGCTCATCCACCGGCCGCATGCGCTCATCAGCTTCCTTCGCAAGGGCCTGTAATGCGTCTAGCTTGCCCGTCTCCGCGCCATACAAGCGGCACAATGCCTCGATGTCCAATAGCCTGATCCGTGGGTTCTCGCCCTTCTCCAAACGCTGAAGCGTTCCAGCTCCTCGTTCGATCAGCCGCGCGGCATCCGCAATGGAAAGTCCTGCGGCTTGGCGCATTTCACGAAGCTGGCGGCCCAGCTGTCGACGGGGGATCGTCGTCGGATTCTTGCCGATCATAAGCTTTGCTCCCGAGTTTTTGGACGACTCGCGCGCTGATCATGGATGGTGTAGCTCGATCTGTTGGATGCCATCTTCCGCTCGCTTCGGGTGGCACGCTGGGAAAATGGGCGGATTCATTTGGACGATCCGAAAGTGCCTCCGCCGCAGTCGTTGCGGGTGCCTACTTGCTTCATCACCACCGGGCGGCGAGCTCAGCCGAACCGCCGTTCGGAATAGTAGATCGGACACTGACGAGGGGACATCGAAATGCCCTGGGAATCTTTGGTTTTGCTCATCATGCTCACAACAGGCTCAATCACCATCGTCGGCGCGGTGGTGGCGGACCTACGCGACAGCCGAAGCACACAGCCTCGACAGGCTGCGCTTCCGCTCGAACTGTCCACCGGTAGCACCTATCCCGTCGCGGCGAGGTGCGCACCTGGGCGGCATCGGGCCGGGGTAAGCGAGCGGCAGCGATGACCGGCGTCTACTCGCGGCTCGATCACCACCCCGTTTCAGCGTATCGAGTCAATTTGCGTTATCCGCACGGCCTGCGAGCGTTGCTGTACCCCCATCGCAACTGCGTTGCCGGGCCAGGGCGCAATGACAAGAGTTGCGCCCGACTGCGGCAACTGCTTGAGATCGCAGACCGCAACGAATGGCATTGGGCGAAACGGATTGTTGGCCCACAACCGCGGAGCACGACAACGGCGGAGAGATACGGCCCACGCTTGAAGATGCTCGAAGCGCACACCGTCGCGGAGTCCGAAAGCCGGATGACGCAGACGGAGGCCATCGAAGCCAAGGCGCACCATCGTGACTGCGACCCACCGTGCGAGCGCGCCCGCGCCGCGAACGAGCGATTGGCGGACGACTTCGCCCAGAGACCCGCGACCATCCTTCGATTCCCGGATCGGGTCGACCTTTGAGCATCAAGAATCACCCTCGGGCCGGTTCATTGACACGACCGCATCGCACAGCCGCGCGTTATTCGACCGACGGTATCGATCATCGTGCGGAGCCAACCTCGGACGCCTGCACCTCGACTAGTCGTGCAGGTAAGCAACCCAGATATAGTCCCGAGCCCTGGTCAGTGCGACCAGTGTTTGGCGGGCCAGGGTCTCGGCCCGATCCCGCTCTCCGCCGGTCAGTTCGCTCAGCGGCACGTCGATCGATTCGGTGATGTGGAAGACCGCCCCGAAGTCCATACCCTTGCCGCGCCGGACGGATCCGACTTTGATGACGTCCGGTTGTGTGCCGTCGTAGTCCACGAGCGGTAGCACTGGAAAACCCGCTCGCTCCAATGCCTTCTCATAGGTGCGAGCCTCCTGTGGTGTGTGGGTGATCACCGCGATCTCCGAATTCGAGAAGCCTGACTCGGTGATCGCTGCGATCAGCTCCGTCTCAATTGCGTTGCGGTGCACAGATTTTTCGACCGCGCGCCCACCACTCAGCACCGCTTCGCTGTCGCGCAGCACGAAGCCGGGTCCGCCGTCGAGGTCGTCGACAGTGTTGGCGGCCTCGATGCGCTGGGCGTAGTTCAGGACCGTTTCCCGGTTGCGGTAGTTGGTTCGCAGGACTCGGCCGCGGCCGACGATGGGGATGCCGGCGTCCGAGAGTGTCCAACCACCGGCGTAGACCTGCTGCTGGCCGTCGCCGACCAACAGCAATTGGGCGTTCGATTCGCCACCTGCGATCTGGTGCACCAGCTGGAGCTCGAGCAGAGTGCAGTCCTGCACTTCGTCTACGACGACCATCGCGTAGTTCTCGAAGTCGTCGAGCGGGCGGGCTCGCAGTTCGTCGACTGCTTTGCGGATGAGATCGTTGAAATCATCGACGCCGCGGTGTTCGAGCCGCGCCTGGTAAGGCTCGAAAAGCAGGTTCCATACGGCCTCGCGCTGAGTATTGAAGAGTGGAACACCCTCGCGCCCAGTACGTTTGATGCTGCGATAGCCACGGCGACCATTCTCGTCCTTGAACGTGGTGATGCCGCGACCCTTGATTACGCGGTGCAGCTCGTCCTGCCAATACTGGTGGTCTGTGCCGTCGACGCGGCCGAGAACATCGCGGGCCTTGACCCACGCTCGCGCAAAGGCATCCTCACTTGCCTCTTTGACGAGGCGGAAGGGCACACCGCGGTGGGCGAGGAATCGGGCAGTCCAGGCGTGCAGCCCGATGAACTCGGTGCGTTCTGCCGCGTGTGGCGCCAGGCGGGCGTATCCGGATTGGTGGTATGCGGGAAGGGTTTTGACGAAACTGGTGAACAGCATCCTGCCCGGATGCTGTTTGGCGAGCTGTGCCATACGGTGCAGGGCAACCACGGTCTTCCCAGTACCTGCCGGACCGCTGAAACGCGCCGGACCGTTGAAGTTCACAGTGACCAGACTCAGTTGCTCTGGGTCAAGGAAAGTCATCCAGTCCTGGAATGGGCGACCGAGAGCCTTGTCGCGCTCACCTTCCTGGAGATCGGCGGCAGCGAAGAGTTCTTCGACAACAGGCGCTTCGGCCGTGGGTGCGTCATCGCTGGAGAACCACTCGAAGCGCGTAAGGCGAGCATCGGCCGCCGCGGCGAGTTCGCGGGCACGCTGTCGTGAAAGCCACCCGTCACCGTTCAGGAGGGTGTCGCGGAACGTCGATTCGTCGACTGCGAGGAACGGATCGTGCGCCTCGACCTTCACTGCATTGGCCATCAGGAGCATCACGTCCAGCATGTGTGGCACGAACTGACCGCGGTCCAGCACCAAGCCCCTGAGGGAACTCTCGGCGCTCTCACGGATGCCGCGGACTTGGGCCCTATCGGGAACGCTGTCGGTGAATACAAGCGCGTAGACCCCGGTTCTGCCGATCGCGAATGCGGCCGGGCGCGCAGGTTGGCCGACTGATTCGACCAGTAGGTGCCACCCGTTCTCCATCAGTGGCACCGAAAGGAATCTGCGCTGCTGTGGCGTCAGCCCCGGCAGTCGATCGAGCTGCTGTTCCACCCAGCGACGTCTGCGTTCCCGAGCAATGTCCGACATCGAATACCCCCATCGAAGATCCGGCAATACGTCAACAGTACTGGACACTCGACTAAGGAATCTGCGAATTATGTTCTACGCCAATTGATTTGATGGCTGAAAGGTTGCCTATTCACGTCAGCCGAAAGCCCGTGGCTCCGACCTGGTCATGGGAGAATCGACAGTGCCGATCGCGAGGGGGAATCTCGATGGTGTTGACCGCACGCTACCAACCAGGGGCAATCCGGCGTCCGTTCGTGAACCGGGATGCGGTGTTCCTGCGTTTCGATGAGTTGCTTGCTGAGTCGGCGCATACGCCAAAGGTGCTGCTGCTGACAGGGATTGGCGGGATCGGGAAGTCGCGGCTGCTGGCCGAGTTGAAGGCTCGAGCTGGTAAGGAGCATGCGGCGGCCACTGTCGATTTTCAGGTGCCCAGTCAGCGGCAGTCGATCGAGGCGCTCGCGGTGTTGCGGTCCCAGTTCGGGTCGCGGAAGGTCAAGTTCCATCGGTTCGATATCGCGTACACAGTGCTGTGGCAGCGGTTGCACCCGCATCTTCGAGTCAGCTTCGAATCGTTGGCGTTCGCGGAGAACAGTGAGGTGCTCACCGAGATTCTCAATGACGCAACCGGGATACCGGTCTTCGGCACCGCGGCTCGACTGATCGAGTTGAGTGCGCGGAAAATGAAGCGCACCTTTCGCATTCGTCATGATCAGGTGCTTCAGGAGCTCGATCAGTTGACGCTGTCGCAGTTGGAGGGTGCGGTGTCGTATCTGTTCGCCGCGGACCTCGCGGCCGGTACGGAAGGCGAACCGTATGTAGCGTTTCTCGACGCCTACGAAGCGTTGGTCGGTGGCGTCGAACGGGTTGGGCGAGCGGCGGATTCGGATGCTTGGTTGCGGGATCTCGTCGCACAGCTGGACAAGGGATTGGTGGTCATCGCCAGCAGGGAACCGCTGGGCTGGGAGCGCCACGATCCGGAATGGCAGGGACGGATCGAGAAGATACGGCTCGATGACCTGGTTCTGGCCGACCGGCATCGCCTGCTCGACGCTTCCGGTGTCGGTGACCCCGCCGAGCGCATGGCCATCGCCATGGCGAGCGCCGGGGTGCCGTTCTACCTTCATCTCGCCATCGACGCGCGGCTTCGCGGTGGTGTGATGGCGCCACACGAACTCGTCTCTCCCGGAACGATTCTCGAACGATTCCTGCTGCACGTCCGCCCCGAAGAGGTGCGGACCCTGGAGTTGCTCGGCCTGCCGCGGATCTTCGACAGGGAGACATTCACCGCCATCGCGACCGCCTTCGGACTCCCGGCTCATGTGACGGCGTGGACGTCATTGATCGGATACTCGTTTGTCTATGCGGCCGATGAGGAAGGCACCACCGGGCGGTTCCAGCTACACCAGCTCATGGTGACCGCGTTGCGCCACCGGCTGGATATCGGGGTGACCGCTACGCTTCATGATGTGCTGCACCACCTGTGGCGTTCACGTGCGGAAGCCGCGTCCGGTCGCGTGACCGCATTGCGCGAGGCCGGCTACCACGGCCTGCGTGCCGGGACATTGACGGCCGTCACGCTGCTCGATTATGTGGATCGGATCGCGGCAGCGGGTGGGAAACAAGGGATCGACGCGGTGCTCACGGACCTGAATCAGTACCTGCTGGATGACGGCTCCACCCGGCCGGACCTTCCCGAATTACGCGAGCTGACACTGTGTCTGGAGACCGAGGGCGCATTGCTGCTCGGTGATGCCAAACATGCCGACCACCTCACAAGCTCGATCAATGTAGATCGAACCGGACCCGTCGCCGAACGGCTTACATTGGCCGCGGCCAACGCTCGACGAATCATCGGCCGCACGGATGAGGCGCTGACGATGTACCAGGCGCTGTGGTCGCATGGATCGGGCCGCGTTCGACTGAATGCCGGCCTCTGGGCCGCAGACCTGCACATGTGCCAGGGGCGATTCGCGCAGGCACTCGAATTGTGTGACCGCCTGGTCGAACTCGCGGACTCCGATGATCACGAGTTCCTCGGCGATACCGCACGGCTTCGATACCTCACCTACCGGATGTCGTTCGATACCGACGCTGCGGCCCGATATCTGAACGAGGCCGACGGTCACTACCGTTCAGCGGGAAGCGTTGTCGGACAGGCCAATATCGCCACAAACCGCGCCGAACTGCTGGCGCTCGTCGAGCCGAGCCAGGCGATTGCGGCGGCAGCCGCGGCCATCGCGATCCAGCGCGAACTCGGTGCGCTGCACGAACTCGGGAAGGCGCACACCGCCCTCGGCATCGCCCAGTTGGCTCTCGGGGATCTCGATGCGGCCGAACGAGCCTTCGCCGACGCCTGCGAGACACTCGAACGCGCGGGTTACCGCTCCGGTCGAGCCAGAGCTGAGCTGTTCCGAGCCGGTGTGCACGCCCAGCGCGGACGTAGAGAAGACGCTGCCGCCGGAGCACGTTGGGCGGTCGCGGAATTGGAGGCGGTCAACGTCTACCCTGCGCTCGTACTGGTCGCACGAGCGGTGCTGGCGTTACTCGGATGGCCCGATCCTGCCGTCTCACTGGCGGCCGCGCGGGCACATCTCCGCATTCAGCCTCTTGCCCCGGATAGCGACCTGGAACTCGCCGCTCAACGGCTGAGCGCCCGGATACTCGGACTCGATCCGGACGCGTACTACCGCGAAGCAGTCAGCCGAACCGATTCCGCCGCAGGGTATTACAACCACAATGTGCGGGTCGCGACTGCCACGGGTCCGGTGAATGTCCGAATTCCGGTGGCGGGTGCGGACATTATGGATCTGCGGATCTGGCCGGAGGTGGAGGTGCTGCGCGCCATCGAACCCTTCGTAACCGCGGCCCCTCGGCTGCGCTGGGAATCTGCCGTCCCGGCCTACCAGATTCAGGACTTCATCACCGGCGACCTTCTCGATGACATCGCGCCACGCGGGCACGCGGTCCCCGATTGTGTACCCCGGGACGTCCCCAGGCTCTTCGCGGAACTGCGCGGCATCCCCACCGAGCTGTTGCCGACGCTGCCCAGCTCATCCACGGAAGATCCGGCGGCGTTCGCTCGCCGCTTATCCGACGTCACCGAACGCGTGTATCAGGAGAATCAGCATCGATTCGGGCCGCTGTATCGCAGCCTGGGTGTGCCCGAGAATCCGCTTGCCACAGTGCTTTCCGATTGGAACACCCTCGAATCTCGCCCGTTCCGTCTCGTGCACGCGGATGTGCACCGGAAGAACATGATCATCCAGAATGGCACCGCGGTCGTATTTCTGGATTGGGAACTGGCACTGCTCGGCGATCCGCTGTACGACGTGGCCAGCCACCTGCACAAGATGGGTTACCAGCCGGACGAGCGCTCCCTCTTCCTGTCCCAGTGGGTCGCTGCCGAACCCGAAGCAGCGACCGGTCGCTGGGAGACCGATCTACAGACATACCTCAACCACGAACGGATCAAATCCGTCATCGTCGACTCGGTGCGGTACGCCAAACTGCTCACAGAAGGAAGCAGAACCGCCGATCAGCAGCGGGCACTGGTGAGCAATCTTGTCGCCAAAATCAATGCTGCTCATGAGATTTGGGGCAGCAGTGCGCGGTTTGATGCGAATTCTGTCAACTCGAAGCTGCGGGCGGCTCGCTAAGCCTGTGACCTACTACCCACGCAAACAGGCATGCCAGGAGGACGGCGGGGCATCCAGGATGATGGAGCCGTTGTCGTCGACTTGATTTCGGTTGCGGCTGTAACTCGGGACCGGATTCCACACTCCACCCGCTGATGCCGTGGCCGTCTTCAGTTCTGCGAGAAAGGCATTCAGCCTGGATCCGTTGAGTTGTGCCAGCTGGGTGTTGTCGAGGGCTTGGTTGCCAGGTCGCCCGACGGGGGGATTCCAGGGGAAGAAGATGTCGGTTGTGACTGCGAGTTCGAAGGTGAGTGATTCTTCGCCGGGAAGTGAATCCATGCCGCCCAGTAGTACCGGTGGCTGTTGGAACGATTCCAGGAGGTCGGCGGCGGAGCCGATGTCTTTCATTTCTGATATCCAAGAATCCGTGATTTTCCCTTCGCGGTCATAGTATTCGAGACGGGTGGCGGGCACGACTCCGAAGGATGCGTCCAAGTATTTGGCGAACACACATCGGGATCGAGACTCTTGCGGCTCCACGTTCGGAGCCAGCTCGGGGTGATCGGCAAGGAAGTCCAGGACGTAGCCGTCACGGTCGAAACGGAATCGGCCATTGGACAGGGCCAGTTCCTGTACGCGCAGAATGCCCGTGCGCTCCCCCGCGTCCAGCACAGCTCGCTGCCAGCGGAGCAGGACATCGTTGATCGCGGGTACGCCGACATGCCAGACGAATACCTCGTCTTCACAGCTGCACCAGTTATTTACATGGGCTTCCGAAGACGGCACTGAACTCCTCCTTACATCAGCATTGCGCAGCGTTAGGGGCCGGGCGCCTAGGACTTCTTGCCCTTCAGTTGGTCGATATCCACGAGGACGTTTTTGCCGGTGCCGGTGACTATGACTGTGGTGCCGTCCATGCGGATTGAGGTGGGGACTACGCCGAAGGGGAGGAGGCCGGCTACGTCCAGGAGGACCATGGGGCGGAGGGCGTTGAAGCGGGCTGTGGCCTCTAGGCGGTCTACCGGGACTCGGTGGAGTTCGCGGCTTTTCAGGTCGCTCAAGGGGAGTTCTACGCCGTGGAGGGTGGCTTCTACGTCTACGAAGCCGAATTTTTCGGTGCCTACGTGGTTGGCCTTGATTACGAGTTCGTCGTATTTGCCTCGGGCGGCCTGGAGTAGGACCGGGAAGCCTTTGATGTCTACCGAGGGGTCGGAGCCGAGGTTGGCTGTGTTGCGCATGGATTCGGCGGCGGCTTTTTCGGCGTAGGCCGCGGCGCCGAAGTCGGCGGCTACGGCCAGGCCCGCGATGATGATCAGGGTGATGAGGAGGGTGCGCACCTGAACATCATGCCAAGGTTGTCGGTGCGCACCGCGGGTCAATCGGTTACTCGGTGGATGAAGCGGGTCAGGTCTTCGGGGGTGTAGCCGAGGAGGCGGGCTCGTTCTACGGACATCAGGAGGAGTTGGGCCAGAATCCTTGCGCCCCAGCCGTCTTTGCCGTCGGTGACCCATTCGTCTACCTTTTCGACGCCGATGTCGGTCAGGAGCAGGCCGTGGTCCTTGTGGATCAGCGCGCAGGTGGTGGAGATGGCGTCGAGGAGATCTGTTCCTGGGCGGGTGCATTCGAGGCTGAAGCAGTGCGTCAGGGGTTCGGGGACGCAGCCTTCGGGTGGGGATGACCTGATCGCGGTGTAGGCGGGGTCGTCGGGAGTCGCACCCTCCGAATTGAGGAGGCTGTCTATGAGAGTGAAGCGGTGGTAGCCCGGCGGGGGTTCCGGCGGCCGCGGGGATGCCTTGCGGCCGAAGGACTTTTCGACTTCGTCGGCTGCTACTTCTTTGGATTCGTGGGTGATGGTGATGGTTCGGTGGCCGTCCTCGCCGGTTACCGTCCATCGGCCGCTGTGTGGATCTTCTTCATATGAGAGATACAGGGACACGGGTGATATTCGGAGCCGCAAGGGAATTGGTGGTGAAACGAAAAAGACCCCCAGCGAATGCTGGGGGTCTTCTCGAATGATGTTCCGGCGGTGTCCTACTCTCCCACACCCTGTCGAGTGCAGTACCATCGGCGCAGGTGGCCTTAGCTTCCGGGTTCGGAATGGGACCGGGC
>NZ_JBHVSA010000006.1:0-340834 GCF_042885355.1 Nocardia sp. NPDC058058
GCCTTGACCAGGCCCAGGATCTCGGTGCGGAAATCCTCCAGGCGGTCGGACCAGCGCAACCCGCCGCGCGCCACCGGACCGAAGCGCAGGTGCACACCCTCGACCCGGGGCGAGTACACGAAGATCTCGAATTGCGGTCGCGGCTTGGGCAATTCGGCGATCTCGCGCGGCTCCACCTTGAACGAGAGGTAGTCGCGGGAGCGACCCTCGGCGTCGGTGACGTAGTAGTTGGTGCGCAGCGTGGCCTTGATGAGCCCGAGGATGGCGCGCAGGATGCGGTCCGCGTCCAGGCTCACCACCTCGTCGATGCGGTGGCGCATGGCGCCTTCCAGATCGCGGGCATGGCTCTCGTCCGCGGAATCGGGATCGAAGAGCGCGGCGAACAGGTCGACGAACATGCGCGAGGCGTCCGGATAGGCGAGCAGCACGCGGGTGATATTTGCCTGGCTGTACGGGAATCCGGCCTGCTGCAGGTATTTCGCGTAGGCGCGCAGGATGGAGACCGTGCGCCAGTGCAGATCGGCGCGCAGCACCAGTTCATTGAGGCCGTCGGCCTCGGCGCGGCCGTACCAGAGCGCTTCGAAGGCGGCGGTGAAACGCTCGCGCAGGCCGCGCACCTGATCGTCGAGGGCGCTGAGCCGGGCGGAGGATTCCACCAGTTCGGCGTCCATATTGCGATCCAGGGCGGCGCGCAGCAGTTCCGGCCGGGCCAGCAGGCCGAAATCGTAGACCCACTGCTCGGGACCGGAATCGAATTCCAGCTGATGCGGGCGTTCGTCGATGACCTCGACGCCCAGGCTCTGCAGCACCGGCAGCACCTGGCTCAGCGAGATGCCGTTGCCGCCGATGTAGAGGGTGAAGCGCCAGGAGCCGGGCTCGGAATCGGCGTTCCGGTACAGGTACTGGTCGATGCCGCCGTCCTGAAGACGTTGCAGCCGAACGATATCGGCGACCGCGCGGGCCGCGCCGAAATCCTCCTTGTAGCTCTCCGGGAGGGCATCGACATAGCGTTGCACCACGGACGGATCCAGCACGGTGGAGGTCGCCACCTCATCGCGCAGATGGTCCTCCCAGGTGCGGGTGGCCTCGGCGAGCAGATGCTGGATGCGCAGCCGGTTGGGCTCATCGGTATCGGCGATGGCGCCCTCGTCGGGCAGCCGCACCGTGAAATACACACTGGCGAGATCGCTTTCGGAGACGCGCGCCGAATAGTCGATGGAATCGCCGCCGAGTTCGTGCACCAGGATGTCCTGCATTTCCAGCCGGACCCGGGTGGTGTAGCGGTCCCGCGGCAGGTACACCATGCAGGCCACGAAGCGGCCGTAGCCGTCCATTCGCATGAAGAGCCGAACCTGGCGGCGCATACCGACATTCAGCACGGCGCTGGCGGTGCGGCGCAGCGCCGCGCCGTCCGAGGAGAACAGTTCGGTGCGCGGGAAGGACTGGATGACCTCGAGCATCTGCTGACCCGAGAACGAGTCCAGGTCGAAACCGCTGGCCTCGATGAGGGTGCGCACCCGGCGTTCGATGACGGGAATGTCCAGCACGTTCTCGTGCAGGGCGGTCACGGTGAAGACACCGATGAACAGGTGTTCGCCTGTGACACTGCCGGATTCGTCGATTTCGGCGACACCGACGAAGTACGGGTACACCGCGCGGTGCACGGTGGCCGGGACCAGGCCCTGGGTGAGCATGAGCAGCGGTGCGGCGCCGCTGTTGTCCGGAACGCGGAAGTCGGTGCCGTCCGGCGAACCGAGTACGCCCAGACCGGTTCCCGGCGCCATGACCGATTTCGCCAGGCCGTTCACGGTGCCGCGCTCATAGCGCGCGTAGCCGAGCAGGGTGAAATGACCGTCGGCGAGCCAGCGCAGCAGATTGGCGCAATCGGTGAGATCGGTTGCGGTGAAGGGGGATGCGCCCGCTTTGGCCGCATTGTCGAGCTCATCGGCGACCCGGCTCTGCGCCTCGCGCATGGCCCCGGTCGCGCCGATCACCTGGCGCACATCGGTGAGCACATCGGGCAGGCCCAGGGCGACCTGCTCCAGCTGTTCACGACTGGTGGAGGGATGCAGCTGGACGTGCATCCAGGATTCGCGCAGGCCGGTGGCGCCATTGCCGTCGACCCCGTGCGGGACAGCGGTTTCCAGCCGTCCGGCGGCATCGCGGGTGACCTCGAAGATGGGGTGCACCACCTCGCTGACGCTGACGCCCATGCGGCTCAGGTACGAGGTGACCGATTCGACCAGCAGCGGCATATCCTCGGTGACCAGCTGCACGGCCGCACCGAGATCGGCGTCGTCCTCCGGGTGGTAGACCCGCAGGCTCGCAGTGCCGAGGGTGCGCTGGGCGGCCAGATCGATCTGGCAGCGGAAGATTTGAGTCGAAGTCACGGGGATGGCGCAGTCGGCGTCGCCCGCGTCGACGTGGCGGAAATACGCCTCCTCGAGGGATACGAGGTTGCCTCGCAACGACGCGGGCAAACTCGCAGCCCAAGCCGCGCTGGACAATTCGGACGAGACCGTCATTTCGCCAACTCCTGGGATTCGGTTCCGTAACCAAGTGACGCCGGTCCGAGAGTAGCTGGGCGGCGTTAACGCCGGGCTGAATTCCTGCCAATACCACGACGCGTCGCACGGTTCGGGCAAACCGGGCGGTACGGCACTCGCCATACTTGACCGGAACTACCAGGTCGCGCACGACAAACCTTGCACCAAAAGACATTTCACGCAATAGGGCGTACGCGAAAGTGTCGAGTTCGCTCTTCGATAGCCGTTCATTCATGGGCATGGTCGTGCTCATCAGGATGAACAGCGAGCCGTCAGTTAACGGCCGACAGCTTACGCGCGCGGATCACCGGATCGATCCGCGCGTATGCCGTAACTCGTCCCCGCGACCTCGATCGGCCGCGGGACAATCCGGTGACCGTGCCCGCGAGCAATCGCGGGCACGGTATGGCGACCGAGCCGGTCTAACCGCGAGTGAGCTTGCGGTGCGTGACCCGGTGCGGGCGAGCCGCTTCCGGACCCATGCGCTCGATCTTGTTCGCCTCGTACGCCTCGAAGTTACCCTCGAACCAGAACCACGCGGCCTCGTTGTCGTCGTTGCCCTCCCACGCCAGGATGTGCGTGCAGGTGCGGTCCAGGAACCAGCGATCGTGGGAGATGACCACCGAGCAGCCCGCGAAGTTCTCCAGCGCGTTCTCCAGCGAGCCCAGGGTTTCGACGTCGAGGTCGTTGGTGGGCTCATCGAGCAGGATCAGGTTGCCGCCCTGCTTGAGGGTCAGCGCCAGATTCAGGCGGTTGCGCTCACCACCGGAGAGCACCCCCGCCGGCTTCTGCTGATCCGGGCCCTTGAACCCGAACGCGGAAACGTAAGCGCGCGAAGGCATTTCCTGATTGCCGACCTGAATGAAGTCCAGCCCGTCGGAAACGACCTGCCAGACATTCTTGTTCGGGTCGATACCGGAGCGGTTCTGATCGACATAGCTCAGCTTGACCGTCTCGCCGACCTTCACGGTGCCGCTGTCCGGGCTCTCCAGTCCGACAATGGTCTTGAAGAGCGTCGACTTACCGACACCGTTGGGGCCGATGACGCCGACAATGCCGTTGCGCGGCAAGGTGAACGAGAGATCCTTGATCAGAATACGATCGCCGAAGCCCTTGTCCAGGTTCTGCACCTCGACCACGACCGAGCCCAGACGCGGACCCGCGGGGATCTGAATCTCCTCGAAGTCCAACTTGCGCATCTTGTCGGCCTCGGCGGCCATTTCCTCGTAGCGACCCAGGCGCGCCTTGTTCTTGGCCTGGCGAGCCTTGGCGCCGGAGCGGACCCAGGCCAACTCCTCCTTGAGGCGCTTCTGCAGCTTCTGATCCTTCTTGCCCTGCACCTCGAGGCGCTCGGCCTTCTTCTCCAGGTAGGTGGAGTAGTTGCCCTCGTAGGGGAAGGTGCGGCCGCGGTCGAGCTCGAGGATCCACTCCGCGACATTGTCGAGGAAGTACCGGTCGTGGGTGACGGCCAGCACGGCGCCCGGGTAGTTCGCCAGGAACTGCTCCAACCACAGCACCGATTCGGCGTCGAGGTGGTTGGTGGGCTCATCGAGCAGCAGCAGGTCGGGCTTGCTCAGCAGCAGCTTGCACAGTGCGACACGACGGCGCTCACCACCGGAGAGGTTGGTGACCGGCTCGTCCGGCGGCGGGCAGCGCAGCGCGTCCATGGCCTGCTCGAGCTGGGAGTCGACATCCCACGCGTCGGCGTGATCGAGGTACTCCTGGAGCTGGCCCATCTCTTCCATGAGCTCATCGGTGTACTCGACGCCCATGAGCTCGGCGACCTCGTTGTACCGGTCGAGCTTGACCTTGACCTCGCCGAGGCCCTCCTCGACATTGCCGCGAACGGTCTTTTCCTCGTTGAGCTCCGGCTCCTGCATGAGGATGCCGACGGTCGCGCCCGGCGCCAGCCAGGCCTCACCGTTGTTCGGCTGGTCCAGTCCCGCCATGATCTTCAGGACGCTCGACTTACCGGCGCCGTTCGGGCCGACCACACCGATCTTCGCGCCCGGAAGGAAGTTCAAGGTCACATTGTCGAGCACGACCTTGTCGCCATGCGCCTTTCGAACCTTAATCATCTGGTAAATGAACTCAGCCATATGGGCAAGCCTAACTGTGTTGGGTTGCCGGTTCTCCGGCGCGGTCGGCATCTGCGGGCGGCGCTGGCGACGCCTCGGGGCGGTCGCTGTGGCCGAAGTGTTTGCGCTGCACCGGGGCGGTGCAACGGCCCAGGTCGGGACCGAGGGCAGTGGCGCGCATCTCGAGATCGTTGCGCTCCATACCGTCTCGGGTGGTGTACTCGTTCGAGCGGAGTTGACCGTAGGCGATGACCGGGTCACCGCGCTGCAGGGACGCCTCGACACCCTCCACGAGTTTCCGCCAGCAGGTTACCGTCAAATACAGGGTGCCACCATCGACCCACTCCCCGCTAGCGGCATCGAACCGTCGGGTGGTGCTGGCCAGCCGGAAGCTGAGCACCTGTTCCCCATTCGGCAGTGCCCGCCGGCTCGGATGCGTGACCACCCGGCCGATCACCGCGGTATTCGCCTCGTACATCGCTGTCCCCCTTGCCGATTCGGTTCGTCCGCTGTCGTGACTCCAGCGTGAACCGGCGAGAACCCCCGCGACAGCCCCACTTCCGCGATTGTGGATAACTCGGCGCTGTGGATAACCCGAGTTCAGCGGACTACAGCGTCGCCAGATCGGTATTCGCCCCGCACAGTACGACCACCGGCCGCTCTCCCGCCGCCGGAACGTACGCCCCGCTCTGGATCGCCGCCAGCGCCGTCGCACCGGCGGGTTCCACCACGATCCGGAACTCGCGCCACAGGTACTCCCGCGCCATCACGATGGCATCGTCGCTGACCAGCAGCGATCGCACCGCATAGCGCTGCGCCACCTCCATGGCGATATCGCCGATCCGATTGGCGCCCAGGGCATCCGAGGCCACACTCGATACGTCGACATCCACCGGCCGCCCCGCCGCGAGCGCCTTGTGCAGGGTCGGCGCGCCCTGCGGCTCCACCCCGATCACCCGGCCGCGCAGCCCGATCGCCACCGAGATCCCGGCGACCAGACCGCCGCCGCCGACCGCCACCAGCACCGGCGGCCGTCCGCGCACCTGCTCCTCGATCTCCAGCCCGACCACGCCCGCACCGGCCACGATGGCGGGCAGGTCATAGGCGTGCAGCTGCATGGCGCGGCGTTCGCGCGCCAGCTGGCTGGCGTAGCGGTGCGCCTCCGCGTAAGTCGTTCCGTGCCACAGCACTTCGGCCCCGTGCGACCACATGGCCGCCACCTTGGTGTGCGGTGCGGACTCCGGCACCACCACCGTGCAGGACAGTCCGCGCAGCGAGCTGGCCAGCGCCGCGGCGATGCCCGCGTTCCCGCCCGAGGCGATCACCACGTGCGTGATCGCGGGGTCCGCCTGCAACAGCGCGTTCAGGCAGCCGCGCACCTTGAAGGTGCCGCCGTGCTGGAGATGTTCGAGCTTCAGGGTCACCGGCACCGGTCCGCGCGGACCCTGGACATCGGTGTGGAACACGGGGGTCTTGCGGGTCTGGCCGTGCAGCAGGCGGCGGGCGCGCCGCACATCGGATCGATAGAGCCGCTTGATCTTCCGGGTCGCCTGGGCGACGTCGTTCACTTACGTACCTCTCGATCACGCCGGGCCAGCTCGGCGTACATGGCGTTGTACGAGGCCAGTTCCGCGTCGTCGTCCCGATCGGCGGCGCGGTCCAGCCTGGTGGCCAGTTTCTTATCGCTGCGCGACCACTGGATGAGCAGTGCCAGCATCACCACCACCAGCGGGATTTCACCGCTGGCCCAGGCGAGGCTACCGCCGGTGTGCTGATCGTCGAGCAGATTGTTGTTCCAGCCCAGGCCGAGCGCGCGATAGAACCAACCACCCAGCACGGTGTTCATGCTCATCAGCGCGATACCGAAGAAGGCGTGGAACGGCAGCGAACCGAACACCATGCCCAGCTTGGTCAGCGGCTCCACCTGGCGCGGCTTGGGATCGATGCCGATGACCACCCAGTAGAAGAGGTAACCGCTCAACAGGAAGTGCACATTCATCAACAGGTGCGCACCGTGCGAGCCGACGAACTTGTCGAAGATGCCGCCCAGATACAGCACGTAGAACCCGGCCACGAAGAACACCGCCGCCACCACGGGCTGAGTCATGAAGCGCGACACCGGATTGTGCACCGCGGCCAGAATCCACTCGCGCGGTCCGGGCGGGGCGTCGCGCCCGGCGGGCGGCAGCGCGCGCAGTGCCAGCAGCACCGGACCGCCCAGTGCGAACAGGATCGGCGCGAGCATGGACAGCATCATGTGCTGGGCCATATGCACGCTGAACATGGCCGGGGCGTAGCGGCCGACACCGGAACTGGTCGCGATCAACAGCACCGCGCAGGCGGTGAGCCAGGAGATGGTGCGGCCGACGGGCCAGGCGTCACCGCGCTTCTTGAGCCGCGCCACACCGCGCAGGTACAGCACCGCCAGCACGATCGCGAGGGTGCCGAAGATCAGATCGAAGCGCCAGTCGAACGCCAGCCGCGCGAGGTTCGGCGGACCGGTCAGGTTGTAGCCGATCTCGACCTCGGCCGGGGTCGGGACACTGCGCAATTCCGGCGGCGGGGTGCGGCCCAGGCCGACCGCGAGGCCGATGGTGGCGGCGAAGATCAGCGATTCCACCCCGGCGAATCGAATCAGCGCGCCGCGATCGCTCGGATCCTTCTCCAGATCCGGGATCGCGCGTTGCCGCTGTAGATAGCCGATGACACCGAGCAGAATCAGCGCCGTCGTCTTGGCCAGAATCAGCCGGCCATAGGTAGTACTGAACAGATCCGCCCACGGCACCCGAATCCAGGCATTGATGACACCGCTGATCGCGATCACCACGTAGGAGATCGTCGCGATCTTGGAGAATCGGCGGGTGGCCAGCGCGGTGTATTTGCCGTCGCGCAGCGCGTACGCCAGCACCGCGAACAACCCGCCCACCCAGAAACACGCCGAAAGCAGATGCAGAATAAGGCTATTGGTGGCGATGTCGTGCGCCCCGCCCGCCGACGAATGCCCGGTCAGCGCGACCGGCAGCAGCGAGATCACGGACAACCACAGCAAAACCGGGGTCCAGCCCCAGCGCAATGCGATCCGGCACCCGACCGCCAGGGCCAGGACGAAGAACACGGTGAACCGCCACGACCCGGCCACATCGACCTGATTCGCGGCGCGCCACACCGACTCCGGACGCAATGAGCTCAGAAATGGTTGCCCGGTGGTGTCCGAAAGTGTCAACGGCACCAGCAACGCCGACGCACCCGCCCACACCAGCGCCGCGTTCCCGGCGCGTCGCAGCGCCCGATACCCACCCACATCGAGCAGTCCATCGGCCTGCGGGGGCACGAAGAACGCCGCGAACAGCAGCGATCCGACGGTCAGCGCGGCAGCGAGGTCGGCGACCGCGCGCATGGCGGGCAGCCCGTAGGTGGTCAGCGGCCCCGGATCGGGAATCCCGAGCAGGCTCAGCGCCTGCGCCGAGGAAAGCCCGACGACCAGCGCCGCGACCACCGCCGCGACCGCACCGCCCATGGCCGCGAGCACCGAAACCTTCCCGCCCGAACCCGCCCGATTCCCCTGAACACCAGTAGCTGCGGGCGAGTCCTGCGGTGACGACATACGCCCAGGGTAGTTCGGAGTAGGGGTCCGAACTCCCCGGGGGTTTCCCGACCTCCGGTACGCGCACCCCCACGCGACGCGCCGAACAGTTGCCAGCCGACCCCCCAAACCCCACCTGGACGCTCGCTATACTCAAGTCGCTGGACACCGAGATCAATATGGGTCAAGGTGTTTGGTGGCCGCATCGCCCAGATGCCCCGCACTGCCTCCGTAGCTCAGTTGGATAGAGCAAGGGCCTTCTAATCCCTAGGTCGCAGGTTCGATTCCTGCCGGGGGCGCCTCTCCACCCTGATCCTCGCGACATCGTCGCCAGGCTCAGTGGTACCCACCCACCGCCGGAACCAAACGCCCGAAGATGGGCGGCTGTCCGGGCGTGGGCTTTTCGTCCGGAGGCAAAACCGGCACTGGGCGGGTGAGTTCTGGTTAGTGTCGGGGGCGACGTGATCTCGAGGGGCTAGGAGCGTGCCGTTATGGAACCGATTGTCGAGGTGACCGGCGGGAAGGTCAGCGGGCGGGCGCTGGAGGGGGTGGCGGCGTTTCTCGGGATTCCCTATGCCGCACCGCTGGTGGGGGCGGCGCGGTTCGAGGCGCCGGGGGCGGTGACGCCCTGGGATGGAGTGCGGGCGGCGGTCGAATACAGTGCGACGTGCGCGCAGACTCCGTATCCGCCGGCTATCGCGGCGCTGCTCGGGACGCATATTCGGCCCGGGGACGAAGCACTGACGGTGAATGTATGGACGCCGGATCCCGCGGGGACGGATCTGCCGGTGATGGTGTGGATTCACGGGGGCGCGTTCAGCCGGGGAGCGAACTGCATTCCGATCTATGACGGGGCTTCGCTGGCTCGCGGCGGGGTCGTGGTGGTGGGGATCAATTATCGGGTGGGGATTCCCGGGTTCGCGGTGCTCGAGGGTGCGCCGGACAATCGCGGGCTGCTCGATCAATTGGGTGCGCTGCGCTGGGTACAGGAGAATATTCGCGGGTTCGGCGGCGATCCGGGCAATGTGACGGTGTTCGGTGAATCGGCCGGGGCCATGAGCATCGCGGCGCTGCTGGCCTCGCCCGCAGCCGTCGGCCTGTTCGGCAAAGCGGTCATGCAGAGCGGCAATGGCAGCACCGCGGCCACGGCCGAGGATGCCCGGAAGGTGACGGCCGCATTGGCGGGGATTCTCGAAATCGAGCCAACCGCAGCGGCTTTCGCGGCGATCGACTCGGAAACCCTGCTCGCGGCACAGAATCGGCTCGGGCTCGAGATGGTGCAGGATCCGAATCCCGAGCGCTGGGGCGCGTCGATCATTCGCCACGGCATGGGGTTGATGACCCTCTTCCCGATCATCGATGACGCGGTGCTCCCGGACTCCCCCATCGACGGAATCGCCGCCGGGCGCGGACACGAGATTCCGCTACTGATCGGAACGACCACCGACGAATTCCGTTTCTTCACCGTCGGTGCGGGCGTCGACTCCGCCATCACCGCACAGACTCTTCCGTTCCTATTGCGCCGCAATGGCCTCGACGACTCCCTCGCCGACGCCTATGCCGCCGACCGACCGGACGCCTCATCGGCCGACCTGTACGCCGCCATCATCACCGATCTCGCCTTCCGCGACAGTTCCCTGCGCATAGCGGAGTTGCGGGCACAGGCGGACGCCCCCACCTTCGTCTACGAATTCGCGTGGCGCACACCGGTACAGCACCTCGATGCCTGCCACGCCCTGGAACTCCCCTTCGTCTTCGACACCCTCGCGGCGGCACACGGACTCACCGGACCGAACCCGCCGCAGCGACTCGCGGACACCATGCGCTCGGCCTGGCTCGCATTCGCGACAACCGGCAACCCCGGCTGGTCTCCGCTCACCGCGGATTCCCAGCAGGTCATGGTCTTCGACAACCCTGATTCGACCGTCGGGCCGATCCCGCGCGCGGCCGAACTCACCGCATTACGCACCGCCCTGGGGCGTTGATCGGCTGTTCATCGCGTGTCCGGGTTGCCTGTCTCGCCGTTGAGACGCCGTCGCCGTTGACGGTGCGTATCGGACATTCCTCGCTTACCCCGAGTGTGGCGGGACGAACATCGGGGCGGGACGCTTCGATGCCGATATTGCGGGTATGCGCTGAGTAGAGCGCCGGTTCGACGGCGCCGACCTCTGTTAAGGAGACGCATCATGCTCGGCCTCGGCATTCTCGGGTGGATCATCATCGGCGGTTTGGCCGGATGGATCGCCAGCAAGTTCATGAAAACCGATGCGCAGCAGGGCATCCTGCTCAATATCGTCGTCGGCGTCGTCGGCGGTCTGCTCGGTGGCTTCCTGTTGAAGCTGCTCGGGGTGGACGTCGAAGGCGGTGGGCTGTGGTTCAGCTTCTTCACCTGCCTGGGTGGTGCGGTGATTCTGCTGTTCCTGGTCAACCTCGTCACCGGTCGTCGCGCACTGCGCTGACCCCCGCACAGGTGAGTGATCCGCCCGGTGGCCGAATTCGGTCGCCGGGCGGATCACTGTCGTTTGCGTTCCTCGGATACGTCAATATGCTGCAGGTTGTGTCGAATCTGCGGATCAGCGAGGTTGCCGCCCTGATGGGTGTCAGTGATGACACCGTGCGCCGGTATATCGATCAGGGACGGCTCAGCGCCATCCAGCTGGAGAACGGGCGGATGGGTGTGAGCGGGCGCGAGCTCGCGGAGTTTCTGCAGGCCAATGCCGAGAAACCGGAGGCCGGGATCACGGTGGCGGTATCGGCGCGCAATCGGATGCGCGGGATCGTGACGCGGATCGTCAAGGACACGGTGATGGCGCAGGTGGAATTGCAGGCCGGGCCGTTCCGGCTGGTGTCGCTGGTGAGCCGGGAGTCGGTGGATGAGCTGGGGCTCGAGGTCGGCAGTGTCGCGGTGGCCTCGGTGAAGTCGACGCACGTGGTGGTCGAGGTGCCGGAGAGCTGAACGCACAGATCTCCTCGGTTGCGGGTGAGAAGCGGGCAACGAATACGCAACTGCGGAGGACTGGGGTCGTAATCTCCGATCGCGAGGATTCCTGACGATACGAACCCGATGGCGGTTCGCGACCGTCGAGGGAAGGTCCGATGCGTGGACGCGGCACAGATCGAATGCGTTGAGCAGGGAAATGGGCTGCGCGTAGCCGTCGACGGGCTCGAGCGGGTGCTGGGCGAGGCGTTGCCGCCGCTGCCGGTCCGGCTGGCCCCGCTGGCCGAATCGTTCGGCGCGACCCTGGCCGAACCGCTGATCACGACCACGGCGCTGCCGGTCGCCGATACCGCCGCCATGGACGGTTTCGCGGTGAGCGGTCCCGGCCCGCAGTGGACGCTGCGCATGGGCGCGTGCGTGGCGGGCCGACGTCCGCGTACCGCGTTGGCCGGTGGCGATGCGGTCCGGATCGCGACGGGCGCGCAGACCCCGCGCGGCGCGACCGCGGTGCTGCGGAACGAATACGTGGTCACCGAACGCGTCGGCGCGCGCTGGATGATCACGCACGCCCCGGATGCGCCGTACCGCAACGATATTCGCGGGCGCGGCGAGTACTGGTCCGGTGGCGCCGAATTGGCCTGCGCGGGAACGCGAGTCGATGCCGCGCTGGTGTCGGCGGCATTGAGCGCGGAAGCGCCCGTCGCCTCGGTGCGCGGACCGCTGCACGCCGATGTGCTCATCACCGGCGATGAGATTCGTTCCGCCGGTGCGCTGGGCGCGGGTCAGGCCCGCGACGCCCTGGGCCCGGTGCTGCCGGAGTACCTGCGCGCCTGCGATATTCGCTGCCGCGAGGTGTGGCGGCTGGCCGATGATCGGGCGCTGCTGCGGGCCTGGTTCGCGCTCGAGACCGATGCGGAGCTGGTCGTCACGGTCGGCGGCACCGGGTACGGTGCGGCGGATCTGCTGCGCCCGGTGCTCGCGGAGATCGGGGCGAGCATCATCGTCGACGGGGTGCGGATGCGCCCCGGCGGCTCCCAGTTGGTCGCGCGCCTGCCCGATGGCCGGACCCTGCTCGCACTGCCCGGGAATCCGCTGGCGGCGGTGAGCGCGCTGCTGCTCACCGGACGCCTGCTCGCGGATCGGCTGGCCGCGCGGCGACCGCGCGCGCCGAGGTGGGGCCGTCTCGCGGACGCCGCCGCGCCCGGCGCGGATTTCACCCGGGTGGTGCCGGTGCGCCAGGTCGAGGGTGGGGTCTGGCGTGCGGGCGGTGCGGTGCACACCCCGCACCTGGCGAATCTGATCGAGGCCCAGGCGCTGGCCCTGCTGCCGCCGGGAACCGGACGTGGAGCACTGGTTGAACTCTTACCGCTGCCCTGGTGAAATCAGGCCTTGCGCGCCGCGCATACGGCAATATGCTCTACGGCGTGACGAATTTGCGGATCGGTACGGTAAGTCCGGCTGATCGCCGGTGAGTCGTGAGCGAGCTATCAGAAAGTTGATGACAATGAAGAAGATGCGCACCCTGACCGCGGCCGTGGCCGCCCTCGCCCTCACCGGCGCGCTGGTGGGTTGTAGCTCGAATGATTCCAAGGATTCGAGTGCCCCCGCGGACTCCGACAAGCTCTCGGGCACGGTGACGGTGCTGGCCGCGGCCTCGCTGACGGAAACCTTCACCACGCTCGGCAAGCAGTTCGAAACCGATCATCCCGGGGTGAAGGTGGTGTTCAGCTTCGGCGGCAGTTCGGCGCTGGCGCAGCAGATCACGCAGGGCGCGCCCGCCGATGTGTTCGCCTCGGCGGCCCCGGCGAATATGCAGCAGGTGGTGGACGCGGGCGATGTGAAGGGCACCCCGGCGACCTTCGTCAGCAATCGACTGGAAATCGCTGTGCCCAAGGGCAATCCGGGTCATATCACCGGTATCGCGGATTTCGGCAAGACCGAGCCGCGGCTGGCGCTGTGCGCGGAGCAGGTGCCGTGTGGCGCGGCGGCCAAGAAGGTATTCGAGATCGCCGCGATCACCCCGCAGCCCGATACCCGGGAGCAGGATGTGAAGGCCGCGCTCACCAAGGTGACGCTCGGCGAGGTGGATGCCGCGCTGGTGTACCGCACCGATGTGAAGGCCGCCGGTGACAAGGTCGAGGGCATCGACTTCCCGGAGTCCAGCAAGGCCATCAACACCTATCCGATCGCGGCGCTGAACAAGGCGCCCAATGCCGCGGCGGCCGCCTCGTTCGTCACCTTCATTTCCTCGGACAAGGCCAAGAAGGTGTTCGCCGACGCCGGATTCGACACCCCGTGACGGTTTTTCGAGCATGCCGGTGACCGGAGCCTCGGCGCGACGGCGGGCAGTACGGGGGCGGCGACCGATCGCCCTCATGCTGCCCGCCGTCTGCGCGCTGGCCTTTCTGCTGATTCCGCTGATCGGTCTGCTGGTGCGCGCGCCGTGGCGCACGCTGCCAGAACGACTGTTCAGCGCCGAAGTCGGTCAGGCACTGCGGCTTTCGCTGATCTGCGCGACGCTGGCGACGGGTATCTGCCTGGTGCTCGGCATTCCACTGGCCTGGCTGCTGGCGCGCGCCCAATTGCCCGGGCGCGGGCTGATTCGCGCGCTGGTGACGGTGCCGCTGGTGCTGCCACCGGTGGTGGGCGGTGTGGCGCTGCTGCTGGTACTGGGCCGCCGCGGCTTGATCGGACGCTATATCTACGACTGGTTCGGATACTCGCTGCCGTTCACCACGGCCGGTGTGGTGGTGGCGGAGGCGTTCGTCGCCATGCCGTTCCTGGTGATCTCGGTGGAGGGTGCGCTGCGCGCGGCCGACACCCGATTCGAGGAAGCCGCAGCGACTTTGGGGGCATCCGCGTGGTACACCTTCCGCCGGGTGACGCTGCCTTCGGTGCTGCCCGGGGTGGTGGCGGGCACGGTGCTGTGCTGGGCGCGGGCACTGGGTGAGTTCGGCGCGACCATCACCTTCGCGGGTAATTTCCCCGGTAAGACGACAACTATGCCGCTGGCGGTGTATCTCGCGCTGGAAACCGATCCCGATGCCGCGATCGTGCTGAGCATGGTGCTGCTGGTGGTCTCGGTCGGCGTGCTTATCTCGCTGCGGGAGCGCTGGATTCGAGGTGCGGTGTGACGGTTCGGGGTTCTTCGTGACGCTGCACGCCGCGCTCGTCGTCGAGCGCGCGAAATTCCGGCTCGATATCGAATTCACCTCCGCCCCGGGCGAAGTGATCGCCCTGCTCGGTCCCAACGGAGCGGGCAAGACCACCGCGCTGCGCGCCTTGGCGGGACTCACCCCGCTCACCGGTGGCGCGCTCGGTCTGGGCGAGAACAGTTGGGACGCACCGCCTTCGGTCTTCGTCCCGGCCGAACGTCGACAGGTCGGCGTGGTATTCCAGGACTATCTGCTGTTCCAGCATCTTTCGGCACTGGACAATGTGGCGTTCGGCTTGCGCGCACGAGGTATGCGCCGCGCACCCGCGCGAGAACGCGCCACCGCGTGGCTGGATCGGGTGGGGCTGAGCGAGTTCGCGCAGGTGCGGCCGCGCTCGCTGTCCGGCGGACAGGCGCAGCGGGTGGCGCTGGCTCGCGCACTTGCCACCGACCCGCAACTGCTGCTGCTCGATGAGCCGCTGGCCGCGCTCGATGCCAGCACCCGGCTCCAGGTGCGCGCGGATCTCGCGCGTCATCTGCGCGGCTACACCGGACATACGGTGCTGGTCACCCACGATCCGCTCGATGCCATGGTGCTGGCGGACCGGCTCATCATCCTGGAGGACGGCGCGATCGTGCAGGAGGGCGCGCCGACCGAGATCGCGCGGCGGCCCAGATCCGACTATGTCGCGAATCTGGTGGGGCTCAACCTGTTCCGGGGCACCGCCACCGGCACCGAGATCACCGTCGACGGGGGCGGCACGCTCACCGGATCCGAACCCGCCGCCGGGCGGGTGTTCGCGGCCTTCTCCCCCACCGCCGTCGGACTGCATCTCACCCGGCCTACCGGCAGCCCGCGCAATACCTGGCCGGTCACCGTCGTGGGATTGGAACAGCACGCCAACACCACCCGGGTCCGACTGGACGGCGCGCCGCCGGTGCTGGCCGATATCACCCCGGCCGCGGTCGCGGAGCTACGCCTCGAACCCGGCATGCGACTCTGGGCGGCCGTGAAAGCCACCGAGATCCACATCTACCCGGCCTGAGGCCGGCCTCAGCCGGTCACCGCTTTCTCGAGTACGCCGTCGATGACCCGTAGCACCGCGCCCGCGCCATCTTCGTCCGCGAGCCGCTCGGCGACCTCGCCCGCTCTGGCACGCAACCCGGAATCGGTTGTCGCGGTGGTGATCGCACCCGCGAGCCAGTCCGCGGTGAGTTCGGGCTGGCGGGTGATTCCGGCGGTCACGCCCAGCAGGTCCAGGCGGTGCGCCCAGAATTGCTGTTCGGGGATCTCCGGTACGCCGACGGTGGGCACGCCCGCGCGCAGGGCGGCGGCGCAGGTGCCCGCGCCGCAGTGGTGCACGGCCGCCGCGAGGTGCGGGAACAGCCAGTCGTACGGGATATCGCCGATGGCGAGCACCTGCTCGTCCGCCACCGCGAGCCCGGTCCACCCGGATTGCACGATCGCGCGCACCCCGGCCCGGCGCAGCGCGGTCCCGACGATCTCGCCCAATTCGGCTGTGCGCGCGGGATTGTTGATATTGCTTCCGAAGCTGACGAATACCGGTGGGTGCCCGGCGTCCAGGAATTCCAGGAGTTCGGCCGCGGGTTCCCAGTCCAGGGGCCGGGCGGGCCACCAGAATCCGCCGACCTCCAGGCCGGTGCGCCAATCCGCCGGTCGCGGGGCGACGGTCGGCGAATATCCGTGCAGGATGGGCCATTGCGCCGCGGTCCGGCGGCGACGCAATGCCGGTGCCGACATCTTGGGCAGGCCGAGTTCGCGCCGGAATTCACCGATGACCCCGCCGTAGCGCAGATCGACCAGCCGGGCCCCGATATCGGAGGCCCACCGATTCCCGACCGGTCCGAGCGACCAGACGCCCGCGACCGCGGGCGGGTAATCGGCTGTGGCACAGGTGGGTTGCAGCCGCAGGGCGATGGTGGGAATTCCGGCGGCCTCGGCGAACGGCAATCCGGCGAATTCGGCGTACGGGGTGAGCAGCAGCAGATCCGCGGGCTCATCCCGCAATGCCTTGATCAGACCCGCGCCGATGGTGCGAAACCCGTCGGGCGTATTGAAGGCCGCGACGGTTTTGCGCTGAATCTCCGCGTAGTCGCCCTCGAAGCCGAAATCCAACTCCAGCAGTCGAAATCGCAGTCCGCAGCCGGTGATCATGTCCGCGAATGTCTCGTGCGCGGCCATCACGACCTCATGCCCGGCCGCCCGCAAACGCACGCCGAGCCCGGTCAGCGGGGCGACATCGCCCCGACTGCCGATTCCGACGATCACTATTCTGGCCATCGCACCTCATCCGATCATCAAGAGCCGCAACGGATCCTATCGGCATCGATCATGATCGGCACGGTTTCCGATGAGCGCCAATGCCTTTCGGGAACCCCGTGCTCTACGCTGCCCGCGTCCCCGATGGGCATGACGGTCGCCGACGAACCGATACCGGCGCGCGGTAGAAGAGGCCAGTTTCTGACCGCTTCTTCTGGCACCATCGACCCCATGCCGAAGACTTCCGCGCGACTGCTGGCGCTGCTCTCGCTGCTCCAGGCCCGCCGGGACTGGCCCGGATCGCTGCTGGCCGAACGCCTGGATATCAGCGCCCGCACGGTGCGCCGCGATGTCGATCGGCTGCGCGAACTCGGGTATCCGATCGCGGCGATCAAGGGGCCGGACGGCGGCTATCGCCTGGAAGCCGGATCGGAGTTGCCGCCCCTGCTGTTCGACGATGAGCAGGCGGTGGCGCTGGCCGTGGCCCTGCGGATCGCCGCCACCGCGGGCGCGGGTATCGAGGAAGCCGCGCTGCGCGCGCTGCATACGGTTCGTCAGGTCATGCCCGCCCGGCTGCGCGGGCGCATCGACGCGTTCCAGGTCACCACCGTCGGCGCTCCGACAGACTCGGCGGACGGGACGACCCTGCTGGCCCTGAGCGCCGCGATCCACGCCGGAGAGGTGCTGCGATTCGATTACTCCGGTCCGAAAACCGATTCCGAGGCTCCCCCGCGCCGCGCCGAACCGCACCACCTGGTGACCAGATACGGCCGCTGGTATTTGGTGGCCTGGGATCTGGATCGCGCGGACTGGCGCGTCTTCCGCGCCGACCGCATCACCCCGCGCATTCCGAACGGCCCCCGCTTCGCCCCGCGCGAGGTACCCGGCGGCTCGGTCGCGGACTTCGTCATCAGCCGATTCCAGGGCTCCGACGGCACCGGCGGCTGGCCCTGCCGCGGCGAGGTGATCCTCGACACCCCCGCCGCGACCGTCACCGAGTTCGCCCGCGACGGCATAGTCGAAGAACTCGGCCCGCACCGCTGCCGCGTCATTCTGGGTTCGTGGTCCTGGAACGCATTGGCTTGCGCCCTGGGGGTATTCGACGCCGATATCGAAATCGTCGGCCCGCCCGAACTCACCGCGGCGTTCACCGCGCTGGCTCAGCGCTACGCCTCCGCGGCAGCCCGAACGCCTTCATAGCAGAAATCCATGAGTAACCACCGCACTCGAATTCATCGATCCGAAACACGCTGAGCCACACCGGCGAAACAGTCACTCTCGATGCTTCACGCGAATCCCGTGGAATATGAGGTAATAGCGTGAATTCGGGAGATACCGCGTGGGTGCTGGCGAGTGCGGCACTGGTCATGTTGATGACGCCGGGCTTGGCTTTCTTCTACGGCGGCATGGTCGGCGGCAAGAGCGTGCTGAACATGCTCATGATGAATTTCGTCGCCCTGGGCGTGGTGACGACACTGTGGCTGCTGTACGGATACAGCGAATCATTCGGCTCCGACGCCTATCAAGGGTTGATCGGCGGCATGTCCCATGTGCTGCTGCGTGATACGCACGGCACCCTGTCCGGTCCGGCCGGCCATCAGATTCCGACCATGGCGTTCGTGATGTTCCAGCTCATGTTCGCGATAATCACCACCGCGCTCATATCGGGCGCGATCGCTGGGCGGGCGAAGTTCTGGGCCTGGGTGGTGTTCATCGTGGGCTGGGCGAGCGTGGTGTATTTCCCGGTGGCGCATTGGGTTTTCAGCGTGAACGGGTTCACCGGCACCGATTCCGCCGGGAATTCCTCCGATGTGGGCGGCTGGATTGCCAACCGGCTCAAGGCATTCGACTTCGCGGGCGGCACCGCGGTGCATATCAACGCGGGTGCGGCTGCGCTGGCGCTGGTATTGGTGATCGGGGATCGGCACGGCTGGCCGCGCAGTATTCCGCGCCCGCACAATGTGCCGTTCACCCTGCTGGGCGCGGCGCTGCTGTGGTTCGGCTGGTACGGCTTCAACGCCGGATCCGCTTTGGCGGCAGGTGATCTCGCGGCGCTGGCATTCACCAACACCACCATCGCGACCGGGGTGGCGTCTCTGGCGTGGATCATCGTCGAGCAATTGCGCGATGGTAAGCCGACCACCCTGGGCGCGGCCTCTGGCGCGGTGGCGGGTCTGGTCGCGGTCACCCCGGCCTGCGGATTCGTCGGCCCGACAGGCGCTTTGGCGATCGGCGTGGCGGCGGGCGTGATCTGCGCGCTGGCGGTCGGGCTGAAATTCACCTTCGGCTACGACGATTCGCTCGATGTGGTCGGCGTGCACCTGGTGGGCGGCCTGGTCGGCACCCTGCTGGTAGGCGTGTTCGCCGATGCCACGGTGAATCCGGCGGGCGGTAACGGGCTGCTGTACGGCGGCGGCTGGACCCAGTTGAACCGGCAGTTGATCGCGGCGGGCGCGGTGCTGCTCTATTCGTTCGTCGCCACGTATATCGTCGGCTGGCTCATTCACAAGACCATCGGTTTCCGGGTCGATCACGAGGCCGAGATCACCGGCATCGATGAGGCCGAGCACGCCGAATCCGCTTACGATCTCGGGGTTTCCGCGGTCTCCCCGGCCGGATCGGCTATCCGATCGGCTGCTCCGCCACCGATCCGCGCAGACTGGCGCCATTGATATCCAGGTACAGCACCCGCTCGGTGACCGACAGCGACGCGGTATTGCGCCGATCCAGCACCGCCACCACGGCGTCGATGAAATCGCGGTCGAAACTGTAGAGCGGAATGGCCTCGACCCGGTGAATCCGCTTGCCCGCCAACAGGGCCTGCACCTTCACCGGATCGCGATGGGTGTAGATGGCCGCGCGCCCGGCCAGCTTGCTGCCGCGATGCACCCGCTCGGCGTCCGGTGCGCCGATCTCGATCCAGGCGGTGATCTGCCCGGTGAGATCGCGCACCAGCACCGCGGGCTCATCGGTGGCGGACACCCCGCCCTCGCTGAACGCGATGCCCTCCTCGTATTCGAGCAGGTACGCCAGCAGGCGCGTCACCATGAATTCGGCCGATTCCGAGGGGTGCCGGGCCACCCGCAATTCCAGGTCCTCGTACACCCCGCGATCGATATCGGCGAGCTGAATCGTGAAGGTGTGCATCGTTGCGCTCAGGGCCATAGTTCCAGCAGCCTATCGGCTGCCGAACAGCGCTTTCGCAGCCGCGTCCGGGGCGGCGACTAGGAGGCGATGGCCGGAAGCGTGATCACCTGACCGGCGTAGGCCAGGCCCGCGCCGAAGCCGAGCAGCAGTGCGGTGTCACCGGCCTTGGCGGCGCCGGTGCGCAGCAGCTGTTCCATCGCCATCGGAATGGACGCCGCACTGGTGTTGCCGGTTTCGGCGATATCGCGGGCGATGGCCACCGAATCCGGCATATGCAGCGCCCGGGTGAGGGCGTCGGTGATGCGGCTGTTGGCCTGGTGCGGGATGAACGCGTCGAGATCGTCGACCGTGACCCCGGAGCGGTCCAGCGCGTCGCGGCAGGCCTTCTCCAAAAACGTGACGGCCCAGCGGAATACGGCGGTGCCGTTCATACGGATGTAGGGGCGTTCGGTGGTACCACCGCTGGCCTCGGCGGCGGCGACCTCGGCGAAGTACTGCGCGAAGTCCTTGTCCTGCTTGATGGCCGCGGTCTGGCTGCCGTCCGAGCCCCAGGCCACCGGGCCGATGCCCTCGACCTCGGACGGTCCCACCACGACCGCGCCGGCACCGTCGGCGAAGATGAACGCGCAGGTGCGGTCGGTCGGATCGAGCAGGTCCGAGAGGCGTTCGACGCCGATCACCAGCACGTGCCGGGCCTGACCCGCGCGCACCAGGTTGGCGGCATTGGCCAGCGCGTAGCAGAAGCCCGCGCAGCCCGCCGAGACGTCGAAGGCGGCGGTGTCGTGCATGCCGAGTTCGGTGGCGACGACCGCGCCCGCGGACGGGCCGAGCACCATCTGCGACGAGGTCGCCAGGATGACGGCGTCGATCTGCTCGGCCGGGATGTTCGCGGCGGCGAGCGCGTCGCGGGCGGCGGCGGTGCTCATGGACACGATGGTCTCGTCGTCCTGCGCCCAGCGGCGGGCCTCGATCCCGGAACGGGTGCGGATCCATTCGTCCGAGGAGTCGATGCGGTCGACGATCTCCGCGTTCGGGACGATGCGGCGGGGACGGTATACGCCGAGGCCCAGGGTGGTGGCGTGGGTTACCGGCGGTGCGGTGGCGATGTGCGCGGGCATGTCATCCTCTCGAAGTGAACCGATCGGTTCACAGGGATAGGTTTAACATGGACCGATCGGTTCAAGCAAGGTTTGGAGGACTTTCCATGACGGCGGGACCGCGCGCACGGTTGATCGCGAGCACCATCGCCACGGTGCAGGAGCACGGAGTGCACGCGGCGGGGCTGAGTGAGCTGCTCAAGCGCAGTAACGCCTCGCGCAATTCGCTGTATCAGCACTTCCCGTCCGGCAAGGGCGAACTGGTGGAGGCGGCGGCCCGAATCGTGTCCCGGGTGGTGTACCAGCATGTGAGCCGGATGGCCGACGCCCTGCCCGGCGCGCCCTCCCCCGAGCGCTGGCTGGACGATCTGCTCGCCTTCTGGCGGACCGGGCTGGAGAACAGTGACTATCGCGCGGGCTCGTTCATGATGGCCGCGGCATTGGACGAGCTCGATCTCTCGGTACAGGCCACCGCCGGACAGGCGTTCACCGAGTGGACCGCTCGGCTGGCCGACGGACTGGTCGCCGCGGGACTGGACCGCGCGGCCGCGAATTCCCTATCGGGACTGCTGCTCTCGGTCATCGAGGGCGCGATCGTGCAGAGTCGCGCGCTCAAATCCAGCCACCCCTTCGATGACGCCCGCGACCAACTCGCGGTACTGCTGCGCCATCATCTGCCGACGACCTAGCGAATCCCGTTGCCCAGCACGGTGAGCCAGCGCAGCACCGGCGCGCGCAGATCCGCCAGGCTCGCGGGCGTCCCGGCCGCCAAACCGAGCAGCGAACGCGCGCCATACAGCCGATCGAAAAGCAATCCCTCGAGCAGGCTGATCAGGTCTCGCGCGGCCCGCTCCGGATCGAGTTCCGCGACAGGCTGATTCGCGCCCGAGACGGGTTGATTCGTGCCCGAGACCGCCCGGTTCGACTCGGCCGCGCCGAGCGCCTCGAACAGCGCGGTGGCGGCGGGCACCGAGAACAGACAGTTCGCGAGCGCCTCTCGCAGTGCCTCATCGCCCGCCGCGTCGGCGGCGAGGGCGTAGCGGGCGAGCGCGTCCGAACGTCGCGGCCCCAGCAGCAGATCGAGTTGTCCCGCCATGAGATCCGCGGCCGTCCGCACCGTGGGCGCGCCCGAATCCTGCGCATCGGCGGCCACCCGGAAGGCCTGCCGCGAGGTCGTCGCGAGATGAATTACCGACGCCCGCAACAATTCCAGACGCGTCCGGTAGTAATACGACGTCGATCCACGCGCGATCCCGAGCCGATCATCGATCGCGTGATGGGTAACGGCCCGATTCCCACCCGCGGCGGCGAGTTCGAGGGCGGCGGCACAGATGGCCGAGCGCCGGGCCGAGCGATCCGGGGACCGCTGCGCACTCGGCACCGGATCGACCGGGCTGTCGGGTCGCGCCATTCGCATATCCCTCCGCCGTATCACCGAGCCGCATTTCCTCCATATGTATAGAGGGTCGGATCGTCGGAATGGCGGGTCGGGTCGTCGTCGACGATCACGCGAAGCAATCCACCGCGATCGAGAGTCGCGTCACGGCGCGGTACCGCGGCGCGGGGTGGCCCGCCAGCGTCGCGGATCGAGCATTCCGAGGCCGCCGACGGCGGGCAGCCATTCGCCGGGCACCCAGGCCTCACCCGCCCAGTGCATGCGGTTGACCCAACTGGCCTGCGGAACGGTGACGATCCGGCCGAGCAGCTGGTCCACCTCCAGCGCGCAGGAGGACGCGACGAGATAGTGCGCGCCGGTGACCGGCCCAGGCGCGGGAACCCGGTCGCAGACCTGACCGGCGGCCAGATCCAGGTCGGCGGCGATGACCACGCCGATGGGCAGCAGGCCGACCTGTCCGGCGTCGAGGTGCACCGCGACCACGGTCCATTCCCGGAAGGCATCGCCCGGATCATCGGCGAGCGGGCCGTGAGCTGCGAATCCGACGGCGGTGCGGGCGGTACTTCGCTCGGGTGGTTGTGATGCGACGCACCCGGGATCGGGTAGTGCATGATCGCCGGATCGCATACCGCCACCGGCGTTTTCGGTGCTGTTCATCACGCCCCCTGGGCGGATTCGCGCATCGGTCGAACCGCCGGAGTCCGGAATGGTGCAATTGCCGACCCGCACCAGCCACGGAAATCCACGGGTCGGAACGGGACCGAACCAATCCAATATTATCGCGGTAGTATGTCGTGCAACGTAAAACTCGTTGCCGCGCAAGTAAACTCATGGCACACCGGTCGGTATTCGATGTGCATTGTGCACGCCGCATTCGCGCACTTGGATACCGATCGTTATCTCACGCGCCGCTCATCGCGGACAGCGGGAGGCTATTGGATTGTTCGGCAGTCGACGCGATAACTTGGACAGGTGATGAAGGATTCCGTAGCCACCACGGCAGGAGCATGGCGGGCAGGTGACGGCACCGCGGTGCCGTTCCGTGAGGCAACAGTGGCCTGGGCGCTGGCAGCGCACGCCGAATTGGCCGAAACCGCAACCGGGTACGGACATTTCGTCACAGTGAACGAACTCGCCGAGCGCGTGCAGGAAGTGTCCGGCGTGCACACCAAGGCCCCGACGCGCACCTGGATGGACGCCATCCTGCGCAAGGTGGCCCGGCGCTGCCACAGCGCGGGCGAACCGCCGCTCCCGGCGCTGTGCGTGCGGCAGAACCACACCGTGGGCGATGCCTACAAGTACGTGCTCGAATTGGCGGGGCTGCCGATTCCGGTCGATCTGGAACTGCACGCCGCCTATGCCCGCTGGCAGTGCTACCAGTTCTACGGCGCGGCGATTCCGGCCGACGGCGGTGTGCCCCCGCTCACCCCGAAGGTGGCCGCCAAGCGCAGCATGACCATCGGCACACCCCAGGCCGAGGTCAAGCCGGAGCCGGTGCGCGAGGCGCTGTGCCAGGAGTGTTTCATCCAGTTGCCCGCGAACGGCGTCTGTTACTTCTGCGCGTAGCGCGCGAGATCCACTACCGCGAAATCACTCCGCGGGTTCGGGATTCGGATCGCTGTCGGGCAGCGGATCCGGCATCTCCTCCAGCGCGGCGATCTGCAGGTGAATGAAGGCGGCGATCCGATGCCGGGCCGCCGCCGGTAGTCGGGCGATATCGGCCGCCGCCAGCGGATTGGCGCCCAGCGGCGGTTGCGGTGGTGGTTCCCCCTCCGGATCGGTGGGAACCACCTCGAGATGAGGACGCTGCGCGGACCCCGGAGTCTCTGGCTCATCCGGGTCGGCGGCGACGGCTGATCGCACCATGTCGTGACCATAACCCGTCGGCGACCGGCGCGTGAGGCGTTGGCGCACTTGAGCCTTCGCGATGCAAACCGTACGGGCGCGCGGTAAGTGAGCGGTGTTACGCGGGGCGACCAGCGATGCTGTAGAGGTCTCGGGCCGGTCCGGTGAGCCGCTGCCCCCGGGGCCATACCGCGCGCAGTTCCCGATTCAGATCCAGACCGGTCACTTCGGGGGACACCAGCAATCCCTCGGCGAGTTCGGATGCCACCGCGAGCGAACTGAGTACCGCCGGGCCGATGCCGTCGGCGACCGCGGTTTTGATGGCGGTGGTCGAAGACAGTTCCAGGGCGACCTCGGGCCGCCAGTCCGGGATAACGCGAGTCATGGCTCGCTCGAAGGAGTTTCGGGTGCCCGAGCCCGATTCCCGGTAGATGAGCGCGGTATCGGCGAGTTCTCGCGCGGTGATGGCCCGGCCGCGCGCCCAGCGATGATCGGGCGCGACCACCACCACCAGCCGATCCCGCGCCACCAGATGTGTCTCCAGTTCCCCGGGTACCGCCGGGCTCTCCACGAAGCCGATGCCGGCGCGCCCATCCAGCACCGCCCGCGCCACCTCGGCCGAATTCCCGGACTCCAGCGCCAGCGACATGTCGGGCATACGAGTTCGCAAGGCCGTCAACCACTTCGGGAACAGGTACTCGGCGATGGTCTGGCTCGCCGCCACCCGCAATCGCGAATCCCGTTGCTCCCGCAGCGAATCGATTCCGGCGTCGAGCCGCTGCGCCGCGTCCACCACATCGCGCGCCCATTCCGCGATCAACGCCCCCGCCGCCGTCGCCCGCGATCCGAGCGTCGTTCGCTCCAGCACCGGCACCCCCACCAGCTGCTCCAGATACCGAATCCGCGAACTCGCCGACGGCTGACTGATCCCGTGCGCCTTCGCCGCCCGCCCCAGACTCCCCAGCTCGATCACCGACAGCAGCAGATCCAGCGCGGCGAGATCGGGCACCCGAGGTGACAGCGTCATAGGACCACCCTATGCCCATCCGCAACCCCGCAGCGACCCGAACCGCACCCGGGCCCGCCGACGGCGAATTCCACGGGCCACCACGCCCGCTCACAGCGGTCGTCGGTGCGGGGTGGCCACCGCCATCGTCGCCGTCGTACCGATCAGGGCCGATACGACGCCTTCACCCGGCGTTCACGATGCTGCGCCAGAGTGGCGAGGGTGACGAGTATCGCGACGGTGGATGACCTGATGACGCTGCTGGCCGACTGCGAGGACGCCTGGGATATGCCCGATCGCAGCGGCGATCCGGTGGACATCCTCGATCATGACCGGCAGTGCGCGGAGATCCTGCGGCAGCAGCACCCCGGCGACGAGGAACTCCAGGTGGCGGGGCTCGTGCACGATATCGGCCACGTACTGTTCCCCGGCGACGACGCCGGCCACGGTGTGCACGGCGCGAACGCGGTGCGCGAACTGCTCGGTGACCGGGTGGCCCGGCTGGTCGAATTGCACGTCACCGCCAAGCGCTACCTCGCCGCAACCGATGCGGCGCACACCTCGGCGCTCTCGCCGTCGAGTCAGCGCACCCTGATCGCACAGGGCGGCCCGATGACTCCGGCCGAGATCACCGCCTTCGAAGCCGACCCGGATTTCGACGCCGCGCTCACCCTGCGCCGTGCCGATGACGCGGGCAAGGTCATCGGCCTCACCGTGCACCCCCTCGATTGGTGGCGGCCGGTCATCGCCCGCGTCGCGGCCGCCTGACCGGTACCCCGGCCGCCGGACCGCGAATCAGGTTGCGGCGGATAGCCAGTCGCCGAGCATGGTGGCGGTTTCCTCGATGATGCGGTCCGGGTCGAGGCCGGGTGGGGGTTGCAGGGCCATGCGCAGGCTGGCGGCCAGGCCCGCGTTGACCATGACGAAGGCGCGGGTGTCGAGTTCGGCGTCGGGGCGGGGCCCCAACTGCTGGAGCAGGTAGGCGCGGGTGAGCAGGAGCAGGCGGCGTTCGAGGCCGCCGAAGCCGATGCCCGCGACCGTGGCGTCGGCGGCCAAGGCGCGCACCAGATCTCGGCGGTCCGCGACGGCGTGCATGATGACGCGCAGACTGGAACCGACCGATTCGCGCAGTGGCAGGCCGATGCTGCCGAGCACCGCCTCGGTGAACCGCTCTTCCAGATCGGTGAGCAGGCGGGTGCGGAGCACCTCGATGATGGCGGCCTTGTCATCGAAGTAGCGGTAGAGCGAGCCGATGCTGATGTGCGCGTGCGCGGCGATCCGATTGGTGGAGATCTCGGCCATGCCGTGCTCGGCGAAAAGTTGAGCTGCCGAGTCCAGGATGCGCTCGCGGGTCTCCCGTGCACGGTCCTGACTCGGCTTGCGGCGCTGGACAGCGGGGTTGTCAGGCATTCGTCAGCCCGGTGCACAAAAGTGAGTAGAAGGTGAGCATCTACTCACTTTATCCTCGAATCATGACTCGCGAGAAGGTTCCGGCCGCCATGGAAGTCGCGGCGGCGGGCCGCATTCCGACGGAGTTCCGCTACTGGGAGCGGCGCGATGATCCCAGTGTCCAGCGTGCCCGGCGCATGTGGCGCACTTTCTTCCGATTCGATCCACAACCCTCCGACGCGCTGGTGCGTGAGTTCGCCGAGGCCTACTACCGGGCCGATCCGGTCGCCGAGGCCTTCGTGGACGAGGTGTATCTCGGCGAACTCGGCCCGGCGGCGGGCCGGGCCATGCTGGATCAGGCGCTGACGCACGGCATCGAATCGGTCCCGGACGCGCCACCCACCCTGGTCCGGCTGTTCGAGGAATTCGAGACGCCGCCGGAGTGGTTCGACCCCGAGCTGGTCGCGGCGGGCGCGAAGGTGTTCCGGCGCTGGGGCACCTCGGTTTTCAGCTTCGCCACCACCAGCACGCTGGAAATGTATTCGGAAAGTTCGATAGCCAAACCGCTGTCCTACGCGGGCGGCTACGCCGGGGACAAGGCGCATAAGCGGCAGCTCGAGACCGTGCGTTTCTGGATCGACGTCTCGGATCCGGGTGGCCTGGATCCCGGCGCGCGCGGCAGGCAGACCGCCATGCGAGTGCGCATCATGCACGTATTCATCCGCCGCAAGCTCATGCAGCGCCCCGAATGGGATTACGCCGCGTGGGGAGTGCCGATCAGCGTGGGCGACGCGACGCTCACCCTGATGGGCGGCAGTGTGGTCCCGGGTCTGGCGCTGTGGAGTGTCGGGCATCAGACCACGATCACCGAAATCGAAGCGACGCTGCATTTCTGGCGCTACGTCGGCCATCTGCTCGGCGTGCAGCCCGCCTGGTATCCGCGCGATTTCCGGGAATCGGTGCAGCTCATGTTCGCCGCCTTCGTCAAGCGCGCGTTCACCGCGGGCGCGGACGGCGAGGAACTGGTGGAGTCGTACCTGCCCGCCTTCGAGCCGAAGCCGAACACCCCGTGGCCCAAACGAATTCGGGACGAGTTCAACTACCGCGTGCAGATCGGCTACACCGGATTCTGGCTTCCGCCGGGCACCTACGCCCGGCACCGCATGCCACACCGCTTCCCCTGGATCCTGCACCCGATCGCCCAGGCCCCCGTACTCTTCGGCGCGGAAACCCTGCGCCGCGTCATCCCCGGCCTGGACGCGATCGCCGACCGCGTGCAACGCCACCGCCGAGAACAGTGGTACCGCAACGAAGTCGGCGACCGGGCGGCGGAGTTCCATCCGGTGGAGGAGTTCCGCCGTTAGCTGCTGGACGCCCCGGCGAAGGGGATGGCGGCCGGGGGCGCGGGGCGGCGGTTCGGGTGCTGCCACACGCCTTTTCGTTCCAGGATGGGCAGTACGCCCTCGCCGAACCAGTAGGCCTCTTCCAGGTGCGGGTAGCCGGACAGCACGAATTGGCTGATGCCCGCCTTGGCGTATTCGAGCAGGCGTTCGGCGACCTCGGCGTGCGAACCGACCAGGGCCGTGCCCGCGCCGCCGCGGACCAGGCCGACGCCCGCCCACAGGTTGGGTGCGATCTCGAGGCGGTCGACGCTGCCGTTGTGCAGCTCGCTCATGCGGCGCTGACCTTCGGATTCGCTCTTGCCGAGGGCGGCCTGCACGCGTTCGATATCGGCCGGATCGATGCCCGCGAGCAGCTTGTCCGCGACCGCCCACGCCTCCTCGGAGGTGTCGCGGGTGATCACGTGAATGCGCAAGCCGTAGTCCAGCTTTCGCCCGTGATCCACCGCGAGCCCGCGAATCCACTCCAGTTTGCGGCTCACCGCGAGCACCGGTTCACCCCAGGTGAGGTAGGTGTCGGCGTACTTGGCCGCGACCGGCCCGGCGGGTGCGGAGGAGCCGCCGAAGAACACCGGCGGCACCGGGTCGGGATGGTTCGACAGCAGCGCGTTCTCGACCCGAATGTGCTCTCCTGCAAAGGAGAACGGCCGGTGCGAGTTCCACAGCGACTTCACCACGTGCAGGAATTCCCCGGTGCGCGCGTACCGGGTCTCCTTATCGGCGAAGTCGCCGAAGGCCGCCTGTTCGGCGGGTTCGCCGCCGGTCACCACATTGAGCAGCAGCCGCCCGTTGGAATGCCGTTGGAAGGTGCCCGCCATCTGCGCGGCCAGGGTGGGGCTGACCAGTCCGGGTCGCAGTGCGACAAGAAATTTCAGCGATTCGGTGGTTCCGGCCAGCATGGCGGTGGTGAGCCAGGCGTCCTCGCACCAGGAGCCGGTCGGGGTGAGCACCGCTTCGAATCCGTTGGTCTCCGAGGCCGCCGCGATCTGATTCAGATAGTGCAGCGAGGCCGGGCGGTCACCGGACATCGGGGTGCCGTGCCCGCCGACCACGAGGCCGCGCGAGTCACCGGAGGTGGGCAGAAACCAGTGGAACGACAGGCTCATTCGATCTCCTTCAGGAGGTGAAGCGGTCATTGAAGCGGGTGTCGATGAAGTCGGCGATATTCACCTTGTTCGGGATCAGCTTGGCGTCGGAGAACGCGTCGGCGACCGTCTGCTCTTCGGCGATGGTCGCCTGATCGAGCGGATGGTGCTGGTAGAGAGCGCGTTTCACGGCGACCAGGGTGACGTCGTAGGGCACGCCGGTGAGCTCGGCCGATTGTTTGGCCCAGGCGTCCGGATTCTCCTTGACCCAGGCGTGCGCCCGCTGCAACCGGGTCAGCAGATCGCGCAGCGCGGCCGAACTGGCCTTGTTGGCAAGGGCTTTGGTGCCCGCGACGAAGAAGCTGTCACCGCGCACGAAGCCCTCACCGGTCACCAGAACCCGGTTGCCGTCCTTCTCCGCCTGCGCCACATAGGGATCCCAGACCGCCCAGGCATCGACCCGGCCGGTGGACAGCGCCGCCAGCGCGTCGGCGGGCTGGAGGTACTGCGGTTCGATATCACCGAAGGTGAGGCCGTTCTTGGCCAGTACCGTCAGCAGATGGTAGTGCGAGGAGCTGCCCTTGGTGACGGCGATCTTCTTGCCGCGCAGGTCCTTCGGGTCCTTCAGGGTCGAATCCTTGGGCACCAGGATGGCCTGGCCCGCCAAACCGCTGGAGTAGCTGCCGACAATCTTGATCTGCGATTTGGCGGCCGCCGCGAACACCGGCGGCGCGTTGCCGACGCCGCCCAGATCCACCGATCCGGCATTGATGGCCTCGAGGATCGGCGGTCCGGCGGTGAAGGTGGAGTACTCCAGCTTGTACGGCAGATCCTTGGCCTGGCCGGACACCTCGAGCAGGGCTTGCAGCCCCAGCCCCTTCTGATCGCCGATATGCAGCGTCACCTGCGAAAGATCCACCGAGCCATCGGCATTGACGCCCTTGCTGTTGTCGTCCCCGGACCCGCAGGCCGCGGTGACGAGCGCGGCGGTGACCGCCAGGGCGGCGAACAGGCGTCTGCTGACGGGTTTCATACGGTTCCTTCCGGGGTCACGCCGAGTTCCGCGAGCAGGTTCGATCGCAGGGCGAGAAATTCGGGGTGGTCACGGCGGCGCGGGCGCGGCAGATCGATGCGCAGTTCCCGGGCGATGCGGCCGTCGGCCAGCACCAGGGCGCGATCGGCGAGCAGCAGCGCCTCGTCCACATCGTGGGTGACCAGCAGTACGCCGGGCTGATGCGCGCCCCACAGTTCGAGCACCAGATTGTGAATGGTGATGCGGGTCAACGCGTCCAGCGCGCTGAAGGGTTCGTCCAGCAGCAGCAGATCCGGATCGCGCACCAGGGCGCGCGCCAGCGAAGCGCGCTGCGCCTCACCGCCGGAGAGGGTGAGCGGCCAGGCGTCGGCCCGCTCGGTCAATCCCACCTCGGCGAGCGCGGCGCGGGCCGCCTGCTTCGGATTCGGTTGCCGCAGACCGAGAGTGATATTGGCGAGCACCTTCTTCCACGGCACCAGCCGCGGTTCCTGGAAGGCGACGGCCACTTCACCGGGGACCGAAAGCTCTCCCTCGGTGGCACTGTCGAGTCCGGCCAGCGCCCGCAGCAGCGTGGATTTGCCGGAGCCGCTGCGCCCGAGCAGCGCCACGAATTCCCCGCGCCGGATATCGAGATCGATGCCGTGCAGGACACGTCGTTCGCCGAAGTCCTTGACCAGACCGCGAACTCGGACCGCGTCCGCGGTCGCTACGTTGCCAGGAAGCCGCGTCGCCATGACAGCGCCCTTCTCTCGATGAGCCGAACAATGGCGTCGGTGAGCAGTCCGAGCACGCTGTAGACCAGCAGTCCGACCACGATCACGTCGGTGCGCAGGAATTCGCGCGCGTTATTGATCAGATAGCCCAGTCCCGCATCGGCATTGACCTGTTCGGCCACGATGAGTGCCAGCCACGCCACCCCGAGCGATTGCCGCAGGCCGACCAGCGCCTGCGGCAGCGCGCCCGGCAACACGATGTGCCGGATGAGCGCGGCCCGCCCCAATTGCTGCACCTGCGCGAGCTCGGCGAGTTTGCCATCCACACTGCGGATTCCGGCAAAGGTATTGAGGTACAGCGGAATCGCCACACCGAACGCCACCAGCACGATCTTGGGCAGTTCGCCGATCCCGAACCACAGGATGAACAGCGGAATCAGCCCGTAGAACGGCAGCGTGCGCAGCATTTGCAGAATCGGGTCGACCAGATTCTCACCCACCCGGCTCAGCCCGGCGGCCAGCGCCAGCGCGATACCGGCGACCGCGCCGATGGCGAAGCCGACCGCGGCCCGCTGTAGCGAGACCGTGAGCGCGTCCACGAGGGTGCCGTCGGACAGCAGGTCACCGGCGGTGTGCACCACGGTGACCGGCGAGGCCAGCAGCCGCTCGGACAGCACCCCGGTGGCGCTGGCGACCTGCCATAGCGCCACCAACAGGATCGGACTGATCAACCGAACCCAGGAAGCGGGCGGGCGCGGCAGGCGCGCCAAACGAGGCCGGACGGCAATGGGCCGGGCCTGCACGGCAACTGAGGACACGACAGCACCTCGGGCGAATGGGGGACGGGGACCGGGCGACCGCAACCCACGGCCGCCTCGTTCGAGGTTGCCGCCCCGCGCCCGGCTCGTCACCGGTTGTAATCCATGTGATTCTTGATCAGCCGGATTCACGGACTGCCACAATGGATCCGCGACGAGGAGCCGAAAACGCCATGACGAGTCCGCATCATCCGCTCACCGTCGGATCGAGGTTCGGCCCCTACCGGCTGGACCGGTTGATCGGGCGCGGGGGCATGGGCGAGGTGTATCAGGCCTACGACACGGTCAAGGACCGGACCGTGGCCATCAAGGTGCTGCCGGAGCGGCTGGCCCAGGATCCGATGTACCGGCAGCGCTTCCAACGCGAATCCCATGCCGCGGCGCGGCTGCGCGAGGCGCATGTGATTCCGATTCACGATTACGGCGAGATCGACGGGCGACTGTTCATCGATATGCGTCTGGTGGACGGTGACAGCCTGCGCGCGCTGCTGCGCGATGCCGGGCCCGGAGCACCCGAGCGCACCGTCGGGCTCATCGAGCAGATCGCCGCGGCCCTGGACGCCGCGCATCACGACGGTCTGCTGCACCGCGATATCAAGCCCGACAATATTCTGCTGACCGGGGACGGCTTCGCCTATCTGGTGGATTTCGGCATCGCGCAGTCGGCGACCGATCCGTCCCTGACCAAGGATGGTTCGGCGGTCGGGTCCTACCACTACATGGCCCCCGAGCGGTTCGCCGCCACCGAACTCACGCCCGCCGCCGATGTGTACGGGCTGACGTGTGTGCTCTACGAATGCCTCACCGGCGTGCGGCCGTTCACCGGCGCGAACGACGCCCAGATCATGCGGGCGCACCTGTTCGAGACACCACCCCGGCCCAGCCGGGTGCGCGCATCGGTGCCCGCGGCCTTCGACGCGGTCATCGCGCGCGGGCTGGCCAAGAGTCCGCAGGAGCGCTACCCCAGTGCGGGCGCACTGGCCGCCGCCGCGCGGACGGCCCTGGCTGCCGCCGATCCGGGTCCGTCGGCGGTGACCGAGCCGGTGGATACGGCCGCGCAGCAGCGGACCGTCACCAGCGCGAGCTCATCCGGTGCGGCGACGGCGGGCCCGGGTTCCCGGACGGGACGGACGCGGCGCATCGCGGCGGTGCTCGGGGTGCTCGTATTGGTCGCCGCCGCACTGGGTTTCGCGGGGTGGGCGGTGGCGTCCAAGCACAATTCCGGTATCCCGATGGCCGATGACACCGCTTTGACACAGGCCGATATCGATCTGCTCGCCCAGGTGGACGGTGTCGCGTACAAACGGCAGAACTGCGGACACGAACGCCCCGACTCCAATACCACCGCGGTCTTCCTGTGTGGCGCGGTTCCGGCCGCCTCCAGCCCGGCGGCCCGCTTCTGGCGGTTTCGCAGCGCCGACGCGCTCCAGGACTATTACCGGACACTGATACTCACCACCCTGCACGCCACCAACTGCCCCGATGATCCCGCCGGAGTCGACGGCCCCTCCCTGGTCAATGGGAAGGAGGTGGGCCGAAAAGCCTGCGTGGTCAACAAGACCGAGACCCCGAACGCTCCCAAGCCCACCCTGGTGCTGACCAATACCGCGCTGCTGGCCATGGCCATCTATGTCTACGACGGCCCGACCGATACGGCCCTGCGCGACTTTCGCGCGAAGGACGGCGGCGGGCAGTTCCGCGCCGATCTGCCACCGCAGGATCCGGACTCCTTCACCGCCGCCGACCGCGCGCTGCTCTCGCATACGGGCACGGACTACCGCGCGAGCAATTGCCGACATTCCGATCCGCCGGGGTCGGTGGCGAATGCGTACCTGATCTGCGGCAGCAGGATCGGCGTACCCGGGGTGAGTTTCTTCGGCTTCCCGAATCAGCAGTCGACCGGTGTTCTGTATCAGGCTGATCTGAGCCAGTTCCCGGGTCACGCCTGCGGTGGCGGCGGCGGGGCCGATGAGGTGTGGCGGCATGCGAGCGGTCCGGTCGGGCGGTTCTTCTGCTTCAGCGACTCCTCGTACACACCGGCGCGGACCTGTCTGCTGGCCATGCACGGGACGCTGAGCCTGTTCATCTACACCTGCGCGATGACACCGGACAATCCGGAGAACGGCCCGAAAGACGAAGCGGCGCTTCAGTCCTGGTTCCAGCGGGATTTCGGATGAGGCGGAGATGACGAATCCGGAGCGCGCACCGGTCGTCGGGGCCCGATTCGGACCCTACCGGTTGGATCGGCTGATCGGCCGCGGTGGTATGGGCGAGGTGTATCAGGCGTACGACACGGTCAAGGACCGCACCGTGGCGATCAAGGTGCTGCCCGCGCGCCTGGCCGAGGATCCGGTGTACCGCAGGCGTTTTCAGCGCGAATCGCATGCGGCGGCGCGGTTGCGCGAGGCGCACGTCATTCCGATCCACGATTACGGCGAGATCGACGGCTACCTGTACATCGATATGCGCCTGGTGGACGGGGAGAGCCTGCGGGATCGACTGCGCCGCACCGGACATGACGCACCCGAGCGCGCCGTCGCGGTCATCGAACAGGTGGCGGCGGCATTGGACGCCGCGCACGCGGACGGCCTGCTGCACCGGGATATCAAGCCGGACAACATTCTGCTCACCCACGAGGGCTTCGCCTACCTGGTGGATTTCGGCATCGCCCAGTCCGCCACCGATGCCACGCTCACCGCCGACGGCTCGGCGGTCGGCTCCTTCGGCTATATGGCCCCCGAACGCTTCTCCTCCCGGGATCTGACCCCCGCCGCCGACGTCTACGCCCTGGCCTGCGTCCTGTTCGAATGCCTGACCGGCACAAGACCTTTCATCGGCGATACGGACGCCCAGATCATGCGCGCCCACCTCTTCGACCCGGTCCCCCGCCCCAGCCTGGTCCGTCCCGCGGTCTCCGCGGCCTTCGATCCGGTGGTCGCGCGCGGTATGGCCAAGAACCCGGGCGAGCGGTACCGCACCGCGGGCGACCTCGCCCAAGCCGCGCGCGCGGCGCTCACCGCACCCCCGGAATCGGGCGAGCCAACCCTCACGGGCGCGGACACCGACCACGACGACGAAACGAAATCCGCTGCCGCGCCGCAGGACACGGACGACCGCGATTCCGACTCCGGGCCGCGGCACGAACCCGCGGCGTCCACGGCCGAAGCCGCACAGCTGTCACCGAGACATGATGCGGCCGCGCCGGGACAGCGGCCGAAGCCCGAAAACGCTTCGGGGCCGGGCCGCCGGCCGCCAACCCGGGGCGCGCCCGAATCGGAATCGGACGCGGTGGACAGCTCGCGGTCCATACGAGCCGGAATCGCCGTGGTGCGGCGGGTGGCGGGCCGGTTCGGCCGTCCGACTCGGCCGGTGCTGCTGGGCGTGGTCACCGCGCTGCTCGCGGCGGCGCTGGGATTCGCGGGATGGGCCGCGGCGCAGCCACTTCGGACCGGGCACGCGGTGCCGAACGCCACCGCGCTGACGCGGGCCGATATCGATCTGCTGGCGTTCACCGAACGTCCGGCGTTCAATCGCGCGAACTGTGTGCACGAGGAGCCCGACGAGTTCAGTCTGGCGATCCTGTCCTGCGCCATGAACTATCACGCGGGCAATCCCGGTGTCCGGTTCTGGCGTTTCCGCGATGCCGACAAGCTGCACGAGTACTACACCTCGGTCCTGGACGTCACCGGACTCACCGCGTGCCCGGGTGATCCACCCGGCCGGGACGCGCCGTCCACGCGGGATGGCAAGGAGGTGGGGCGGCGGGGCTGCTACACCAATACCAAGATCGGCCCGGCGCCCAAACCCTCGTTCATCGTGACGAACGAGGAGATCCCGGCCATGGCCATGTACCTCTGGGACGATGTCTCGGATCAGCCGCTGCGCGATTGGGAAGCCCGGCAGGACTATTGGCAGTTCCGCTCCGCCGATCGCACCCGCGATCCGGATGTCTTCTCCCCCGCCGACCGCAAACTGCTGACCGATCTGGGCCAGGATTGGACCACCGGTAATTGCCGGCACGGCGAGGTGCCGCAGGGTTCGGCCGCCAACGCCACGGTGGATTGCGTGAACGCCAATGGCTTCCCGATCACCGGCTTCCTCGGTTTCGCCGATCGGGCCTCGGCGACCCAGCTGTATCAACAGGATCTGGATCTGCTCAAAGGCCACGCCTGCGGCGGCGGACCCGATCGCGGCGATACGGTCTGGCGGCAGGAAGGCAAATTGGTCGGCCGGTACTACTGCTATCCGGATCCGGATCAGACCCAGAACGGCCGCCCGTGCCTGCTCGCGCTACCGGACGAATTCGATACCGCCGCCATCTTCTGCGCACTGCCGCAGGCGGATCCGCATCTGGGCCCCAAGTCCGAACAGCAACTGCTGGAATGGTTCCTGCGCAAACTCGGCTAGGGCGCGGCGGTCGCGAAGGCATCCGGAAATAGGAGATGCCGGGCTCCCTCCGCAGCTGGGAGCCCGGCATCAGGGTCGGCACCGGTGTGGGCGGTGACGACGTTCGGGGGGTGCGCCGCTCGATCGGCGTAGCGCACCGGGTATTCAGTGCGCGTCGCGCACTATCTCGACCGCCCGGGTCAGCAGCCCGAGCCCGTGGGTGAGTTCGTCCTCGGTGGCGACCAGCGGCGGCAGCAGTTTCACCACTTCGTCATTGGAGCCGGAGGTTTCCACCAGCAGCCCCAGTTCGAAGGCGATGCTGCTGACCTTGGCGGCCTGCGAGGCATCGTCGAACACCAGGCCGTGCACCATGCCGCGGCCCCGGGTGGAGGTGCCGCTGAAGGTTTCGGTCATGGCGGTGAGGTGCTTGCGAATGTGCTCACCCTTGGCGAGGGTGGCGGCCTCCATGCCCGCACCGGTCCAGTACTCGCGCAGCGCGACCTCACCGGTGATGAAGGCGGCATTGTTCCCACGGAACGTACCGTTGTGCTCGCCCGGTGTCCACTGGTCGAGTTCGGGCTTCATCAGCACCAGCGCCATCGGCAGGCCATAGCCGCCAATGGATTTCGATAGCGTGATGATATCGGGCTGGATGCCGGCGACCTCGAAGGAGAAGAACGGCCCGGTGCGCCCGCAACCCATCTGCACATCGTCGACGATGAGCAGAATGCCGCGCGCGGAGCACATATCGGCCAGTGCGCGCAGCCATTCGGCACGGGCGACATTCACCCCGCCCTCGCCCTGCACGGTTTCCACGATCACCGCGGCGGGCTTGTCGATGCCCGAGGAGCTGTCGTCCAGGGTGCGGCGCATCCACGAGAAGTCGTCCACGCCTTCGAGATACCCGTCGTAGGGCATCGGGGTGGCGTGGATGAGCGGTACGCCCGCGCCCGCGCGCTTGGCGGCATTGCCGGTGACCGACAGCGCGCCGAGGGTCATCCCATGGAAGGCGTTGGTGAAGTTCAGCACGGCGGTGCGCCCGGTGATCTTGCGCGCCAGCTTGAGTGCGGCCTCGACGGCGTTCGCCCCGGTGGGGCCGGGGAACTGCACCTTGTATTCCATCCCGCGCGGAACCAGCAGCACATCCCGAATGGTCTCGAGCAGACGGCGTTTGGCGACGGTGGACATATCCAGCCCGTGCGTGATGCCGTCCCCGAGGAGATAGTCGATCAGGGCCTTCTTGAGCACCGGGTTGTTATGCCCGTAGTTGAGCGAGCCCGCACCGGCGAAGAAGTCCAGGTACTCCTTGCCATTCTCGTCGGTGAGCCAGCAGCCGCGCGCGGTGTCGAACACCGTCGGCCAGGCACGACAGTAACCGCGCACGTTGGATTCGAGCGTCTCGAAAACAGTCGTCTCGGCCACGGTCATCGATCGTCCTAGCGTCGGAGCAAAGTGAAACAGTGACGTTTCTACCATCGATCGCTCGCGCCGCGGAGGGTTTTCGGTGAATCCGGGCAATCTCGCGCAATCCACCGCGCGGGCCACACACCGAACCGGACAGAAGTGACGATCGTCTCGCCTGGGACAGCACGAGCATAACCCCCAGCGAACCGGGCGCAGCAAACCCCTCAGGATGAAGACCTCGCGAACACCCGGTGCACACCGCGCCCCGAAGCACCGTTCGCTGGAAAACCGCTGTGGGGCACCGGCATTGCCGGTAACCGGGGGTCGGGTAGTGTGGACTTCTTGTGCGTGCCGACGTGGGGGTTTACTGGCAACTGGTCAAGGCCGGATTTCGCAGGCAGTCGCACTATCGCCTGGCAATGCTGGCCGGACTCATCACGAACGTGGTGTTCGGCTTCGTCCGCGCGGCCGTGCTGATGGCGGCTGTGCACGCCAATAACGGCTTCGGCGGCTACGACCGAGGCACCATCGGCGCGTTCATCTGGCTGTCCCAGGGATTGCTCGGGGCCATCGCGTTCTGGACGCTGCCCGATATCGTGGAACGCATTCGCACCGGCGATGTGGCCATCGACTTTCTGCGGCCCATCGATATCCAGGGCGCGCACCTGGCCGAATACATCGGCCGGGCAACCTATTCGCTGCTGCCGCGCGGACTGCCCAGCATGCTGGTCGGCGCGCTCACCTTCGGCCTGGCGCTGCCCACCACGGCGGGACCGTACCTCCTGGGATTCATCAGCGTGGCGATGGCCATCGCGCTGTCGTTCCTGTCCATGTTCGCGGTGAGCCTGGCCGGATTCTGGCTGGTGGAAACGCGCGGACTGCGATCACTGCACATGATCTGCGGGACCTTCCTGGCCGGACTGTTCGCACCGGTGCACCTGTTCCCGGACTGGCTGCGCACCATCGCCTACTGCACGCCCTTCCCTTCCATGCTGCAGTGGCCCATCGATGTGCTGTCCGGGCGCACCACGGGCATGCCGGCGCTGGGAATCGTACTGGCACAGGCCTGCTGGCTCGCCGTACTGGCGGGCCTGGGACAACTGCTGCTGCGCGCGGGCCGCCGGAAACTGGAGGTGCAGGGTGGTTGACGGACCCCGCCCCTCCCGGTTCGCGCCCTACCGCGCCGTGCTCGCCTCCCGATTACGCGCGCAGCGGGCCTATCCGCTGTCCTTCGCCACGGATGTGTTCAGCGCGTTCCTGATCGGGCTCGTCGAATTCGGCGAAATGTGGGTGATCTTCCACAATGTGCCGCAATTGGGTGGACTGCACCTGAACTCGATGCTGCTGCTGTTCGGCATGAGCAATACCTGCTTCGCCATCGCCGATATGCTGGTCGGCCACGCCGATACGCTGCCCACCTATATCCGCATGGGCAAACTGGACGCCTTCTACCTGCGCCCGCAGCCGCTGCTGCTGCAACTCATGACCAGCGATATCGCGCTGCGCCGGGTGGCGCGCATCGCGGTGGCCGGCACCGTGCTCGGATTCGGCATCGCCCGCAATGACATCGACTGGAGCGCGGCGCATCTCGCGCTCTTCGCGCTGACCCTGATATCCGGTATCACGATCTTCGCCGGACTCTTCATCACCGCCGCCGGGGTGCAGTTCTTCCTCATCGACGGGGCCGAGCTCACCAATGCCTTCACCTACGGCGGCTCGTACGCGTCCATGCAACCGGCCTCGGTGTTCCCGACACCGATGAAACTCATTTTCGGATTTCTCATTCCGGTCGCCTTCAGCTCCTATCTACCCACCATCGCCCTGCTGGACCTACCCGGATCGCCGCCGCTGACCACCTGGCTGGCCTGGGTGTCCCCGCTGGCGGCGGCGTGGGTGTGGGTGATCGCGCTGACCTCGTGGCGGCTGGGCACCAGGCACTATCAGGGAGGCGGCGGATGAGCGAACCCATTATCGACATTGCCGGACTGACAAGGACTTTCGTGCTCAGCCGGAAACAGGGGCGCTGGCGACGACGGCGCGAGGTGCTCACCGCCGTCGACGATATGAGCTTCCGGATCGAACCGGGCGCGGCCGTCGGATATATCGGCGCGAACGGCGCGGGCAAATCCACCACCATCAAGATGATCACCGGAATCCTGGTGCCCAGCGCCGGACGATTGCGCACCTGCGGACTCGATCCGGTGCGGCAGCGCCGCGAATTGGCGGCCCGAATCGGAGTGGTGTTCGGGCAACGCTCCCAACTGTGGTGGGATCTGCCACTGCGCGAATCGTTTTCGATCCTGGCCGCCATTCACCGGCTGGAGCCGGGCGCGGCGCGGCGGCGCACGGAAGAGCTGATCGAACAGCTGGAAATGCGCAGCACCCTGGACACTCCCGTGCGCCAGCTCTCACTCGGCCAGCGGATGCGCGCCGAAGTGGCTGCGGCACTGCTGCATTCGCCGGAGCTGGTGATCCTGGACGAGCCGACCATCGGCCTGGATGTGCTGTCCAAACAGCGATTACGCGAATTCCTGCGATACGAGCGCAGCAGCCGCGGCACCACACTGCTGCTCACCACGCACGATATGGGGGATATCGAGCGACTGTGCGAACGGGTGCTGGTGGTGGATCAGGGCAGTCTGGTCTACGACGGTTCGCTGACCGGGCTGGCCGCCACGGTCGGCGCGCATCGGGTGCTGACCGTCGACCTGGCCGAGCCCACCGCCGATCTCACCGATCTGCCGGGCGCGAAACTGCTCGGCAGCGAGGGCGACGGCATGCGGCAGCGCCTGGCCTTCGACACCGAGATCACCACCGCCGCACAGTTGCTCGCGGCGGTCTCCGCGCGCGCCGAGGTGCGCGATCTGTCCATCGAGGAACCCGATATCGAGGATGTGGTGCGGCGCATCTACGAAGCCGCGGCACACCCGCTTTCTTGATCCGACAAAAGCGGCAAATATAAACGGCCGGCATTTGTTCACCCCTTTGTCTTCCGTCGGACCTCGGTTCGAATTGCGGTGTCCGCCCGGGTGTGCCATCTTGCTGGTAATTCTCCGCGCACACTATTCGGGATTGCGTGGTTGCCGATTCTCAGGAGTGCGTGTGAATATGCGTCCGGCGCAATTGTTGCCGCGCGGTAACGTAAAACTCACGCCCGCATTGGAATTCATCCGGCCGCGCACCATTCGCGCACGACTGCGGCGCATTCTGCTGCTGTCGGTGGCACTGGTGCTGGCACTGCTCACGGTCATCATCACCGGTGAGGTGACGCGCTACCGCGATACCGGATCCACCACGCACGCGGTGGATCTCGCACTCGCGGTGCAGGATCTGGTGCACGAGGCGCAGCGCGAACGCGGGCTCACCAACGGTCTGCTCGGCGGCGACGATTCCGCACGCGGCGCGGTCACCGCACAGCGCGCGGCGGTGGATACCGCGCTACAGCAACTCAATCGGGTGCTGAGCACCGATGCGCCCGGCTCGGCGCAGGTGCGCGACGCGCTGGGGCGGCTGTCCGGGCTGAGCGCCAATCGCGGTGATGTGGACGCCCGCCATATCGATCGGGCGGCCTCGTTCACCTTCTACACCGGTGCGATCCTGGCCCTGGATCAGGCGCGGCCCGGACTGGACAATGCCCGCGACACCCAGCTCTGGCGCGGGCTGCAAACGCTGTACGCGCTGGGCGATGTCAAGGAGTACACGGCGCAGCAGCGCGGTTTCCTCAACGGCGTCTTCGCCGCGGGCGGGTTCGGGCCCGGCGAATACGTGCAGTTCCTCGATATTCGCGCCGGAAAGCAGGGCGCAGTCGCGGCTTTCGAACGCGAGGCCACCCCCGAACAGCGGTCCCGGCTCTACACCGCCATGCGCACCGATGAATCGGTGCGCGCGGCCGAGGCCGAATCGATCGCCATCGGATCGGTGCGCGGACCGCTGACCGAACCGGTGAATCCGGCCGACTGGTGGCGGCAGATGACCTCGGTCATCGATGCCGAACGCGGGGTACAGCGCGGTATCGGCGATGAGATCCACGCCCGCGCCGCCGAATTGCGGCGCGACGCGGCGACGGTGCTGGCGCTGTACGCGCTGGCCGCGCTGCTTGCCATCGCGGCCATGGTGGTACTGGTGGTGACGACCGTGCGCGCCATCGTGCAACCGCTCGCCGAGCTGGCCCGGGAGGCGGACGCGGTCGCCGACGACCGGCTGCCCCGGCTGGTGGCGGACTGGCACGACAGCTCGGTCGACGATCCGGAACCACCCGAACCGGTGCGCGCCAACGCGGCCGCCGGCGCGGAAATCGCCTCGGTGGCAACAGCACTGGACCGCGTGCAGGCCACCGCCTTCGAACTCGCCTCCGCCCAGGCCCGGCTGCGGCGCAACACCACCGAATCACTGGCGAACCTGGCGCGCCGCAACCAGAATCTGGTGCGCCGCCAGCTCGGCCTGATCAGCGATTTCGAACGCGAGGAACTGGACCCCAGCGCGCTGTCCAACCTCTTCGAACTCGATCACCTGGCAACGCGCATGCGCCGCAATGCCGAAAGCCTGCTGGTGCTGGTCGGCGAATCCAGCCCGCGCCGCTGGTCGCAATCCATTCCACTCACCGATGTCATTCGCGCGGGCCTGTCCGAGGTGGACGACTACCGCCGCGTCATCCTGCGCCGCATCGACGATGCCGCCATCGCCGGATCCGCGGTCAGCGAGCTCGCGCATATGCTCGCCGAACTCATCGAGAACGGATTGTCCTTCAGCCCACCGGATCTCGAAGTGGAGATCTACGGCCGCCGGATCGGCCCGCGCTATCTGCTCGCGGTCGTCGACCACGGCGTGGGTATGCCCGCCGATCAACTCGCGGTGGCCAATGCCCGCCTGCGCGGCGAGGCCGACTTCCTGGTGGCCCCCACCCGCTACCTCGGCCACTTCGTCGTCGGCCGCCTCGCCAAACGCCTCGGCATCGAAGTCGAACTCACCGTCTCCCCCGTGAGCGGCGTGGTGGCGCGCCTGCTGATCCCCGAATCCCTGCTCGGTGATCAGGCCCCGCCGCCGATCGCCGAGACCCCGGGCCTCGAGTCGAAACACGCTGCGGCAGCGGCACTTCCCGCCGTGGACGATATGCCTGAGCCCAGCTACGGCCGCCACAGCCCCGCCCGGGCACTACCCGGACAGCCGGCGCAACCGCCCGCCGCACCCCACCCCGCCACGACCACCGGCGATTTCCCGTTCGGCACAACGGTGTTCGCCCCCTCGGGCGACACCGGCCGCAACGCGCACATCGCCTTCACCGCCGGCGGCCTGACGACCGGCGGCACCATCGAACCGGCGGATCCGCGCGACAGATACGCCAACGGCGCGCGCTCGGTCCCCACCGGGGGCAGCGGCGTCAAACTCATCCCGCTCGCGGATCCGGCCGATCCCCCTGCGGGACAGAGTGGTTCGATCCTCGGCCCGAGCGAGACCGGCGAGATGCCCGCCACCGGATTCCCGGACGGTTCGGCCGGCCCTCGGGCGACGGCCGAGCCCGCGCGGACCGTCATCGCGGGTGCGGCGTCCGCGCCGGGATCGACGCCGCCCTCACCGGCGGACGCGGCTGATGTTCCGGGATCCGTCCCGCAGGTGCAACGCACACGAAACGGTCTCGTCAAGCGCAGCCGGAAGACTCGTGAGAATTCGGGTGTCACGCCGGGTGGCGCCCAACCCGCACCGCCGTCCCCGCCCGCCGTTCCGCAGGCCGATCGCACCCCGGAAGCGGTGCGCGGCATGCTGGCCGGGTTCCGGGCCGGCCATCAGCGCGGCGAACGCGTTGCGCCGCAGGATGATACGGGCGCATCGGCTCGACCCGGCTCGAAGATTCAGGAGGACCGCAGGTGACGACCCACTACACCGAAACCGATCCGCACGCGTTCAATTGGCTGCTGGCCGATTTCGTGCGCGGTACCGACGGCGTGCGCGACGCGGTGGCGGTGTCCTCGGACGGGCTACTCATGGCGATGTCGCAGGGACTGGACCGCAATGGGGCCGACCGCCTCGCGGCCATGGTGTCCGGGCTCACCAGCCTCGGCCGAAGCGCTTCGCGCAGTTACGATTTCGACGGCCTGCGGCTCATCATGATCGAGATGGGACGCGGGTTCCTGCTGGTCTCGGCGATGACCAACGGCAGCTGCATCGGTGTCATCGCCGAACATCAGGCCGATGTCGGCCTGGTCGGATATCAGATGGCAGTGCTCGCCGAGCGCGCGGGCGCGCTGCTCACCCCGGCGCTCATCACCGAACTGCGAGAATCGCTGGGCCGATGAATGATTCGCACCGGTTACCGGACGCCCGGATGATGACCGGATTCCCCATGCGACAGGGCCCCGCGGCCGATGAGATCGATACCTCGGCCGGAGCGGCCGAGGCCGACCTGCAGGTGGTGCGCCCCTTCATGATGACCGCCGGACGCACCACACCCCTGGTCGACGGCCTGCGCATCGAAACCCTGGTGCGCGCCGCGCCCGCCGCGCTGTCCGCCCCACTGCGTTTCGAATTGGAACGGGTGGTGCGGCTGTGCCAGCGCCCGCATTCCATCGCCGAGATCGGCGCCGCGCTGCGGGTGCCGGTCGGGGTGGCGCGCGTTCTGGTCAGCGATCTGGTCACGTCCGGCCATGTCGCGGTGAGCCAGGGTAGTGAACTGTCCATCTCCGCGATCGAAAGGATCCGGGATCTTGTACGGGCACTCTGACATTCCCGCCCCCGCCCCACTCGCCTCCTCGGTGAAGATCGTGGTCAGCGGCGGTTTCGGCGTCGGCAAGACCACGCTGATCGGCGCCATCTCCGAAATCGAGCCGCTCGCCACCGAAGCCGCCATGACCGAGGTATCGGTCGGCGTCGACACCCCCGGTCGCGATACCGGAAAGACCACCACCACGGTGGCATTGGACTTCGGCCGCATCACCCTCGACCACTCCCTGGTGCTCTACCTCTTCGGTACGCCCGGGCAGGAACGCTTCGAATTCCTCTGGGACGATCTGCTGGACGGAGCGCTCGGCGGGGTGATCCTGGTCGACACCGATCGCGTGCAGGACTGCTATCCGGTCCTGGACTACTTCGAACAGCGCCGCACCCCATTCGTGGTGGCGGTCAACCGATTCGAGGCCGCACCGGCCTTCGAACTCGACGAGGTCCGCGAGGCCCTCGATATCGACCCGTCCATTCAATTGCTGGATTGCGATGCGCGCGACCGGGAATCGGTCAAGACCATCCTCGTTGCCCTATTGGAACAAATCCTGCAGGCCCGCCGCTCCCCCGCCCTGGCACTGTGAAAAACCGCCCCGGGTGCTTGTGCACCCGGGGCGGACGTCCCGAAAACCCTTCGCAGGGATGAGATTTAGCGGCCGAAGGAGCCGGTGAAGAGGGTGTTGAGGATACCGCTGAGTGCAGCGCTACCGGTGTTGAAGAGCCCGTTCAGGGCGGCGCTACCAGTATCGATGATGACCGGGATCATTATTTTCAACCTCTCTGTTGGTTCGCCTCCGTCCGGGATTTCCGACCGGCGACGTGACCCACCATGCAGGGGCCGTCTTACAGCGCCCTGACCGCTTGCTGAGAGGTAACTAAGTTGGTGTGTGTCGCCCGACACACTAGTGCGGCGCGTGTCCGTCCGCCGCGTACAGGCTTACTTCACCGTCTTCCCCCAGAAAAGCGTTGACCAGCATCGTTCCCGAGGAACGCAGCTCATCCGGGGTCGGTGCGGCGGTGGTGACCGAGATCTGCGGTACCGCAGCCCAGTTCACGACATAGCGTTCGGGCGGCCCATCGTCATTGGATAGGTGCGCGAGCCGGAACACCGACACCCGCCGGCGAACAATCAGGGTGCGCACGACTTCGGCGATTCGCTCCGGGTCTTCCAGCGCGAACATGAATCCGAAGCGCAGCTCGGGTGAGGACGCATAGGCGGGCACGAATACCCAGGCTAATCGAGCGCGGCGCGCAGCGCTCCCGGCGCGCCGCGCCGATAGCTATTCATAAGCCTGAGTAACGGACTCGATCGAGGCGGCCACGGCAGCGCCATGGAACCGACCGACCAGCCTGCATCGATGCACCCCGCGGAGGTGTCGATCAGCCACCTTTCACAACCCCCACGTGACCCAGTTGTAATGCTGTATAACGATTCTCCGGCAGCTTCGCAGATCCAGCGCCAGGTGGTTGCGCCCGTCCGACTATCGCGCTTTCCTGAAATAGTCCCGTATTTCGGACAGTCTCCCCATCGCACCGTCGCGAATTTCCCGGTTTCTTCACCGTGCCGTTTGTGGTGGGCTGTGCGTCCCGGCATGCGGGCCTGCGCCGGAGCCGAGGGGAGCCCCTCCCCGAAACCTCCTCGGCTCTGGCGCATCCAAAACTGCACTGGCTAAGGGTGGGAAATATGGCAACGGACTACACCGGTACGGGGTACGGAGCCGAGCTACCATCGCCCAGAATGCTGTTGCGCGCCTTCCAGGAACCGGTCACCGCGCTCTTCCCCGATCCTTCCGACGCCGCCCACCCCGATCGCGAGGTGCTGGCCGCGGCCCACGACCTGGTGCAATGCCATGAGCGCAGGCACCGGGCACAGGAGGCGGCACATGCCGCCGGGGCCACACCGCAGCGCGTGGCCGACCATATCGGGCTGGTGGAAGATATCGACGCCCGGCGGACCGAACTGGTGGCGCGCATCGACGAATGGGTGGCGATCCATATCCCGCATCGCGGCGGGGCCTCACTGCACACCGAGACGCTCGGCGCGGTGATAGACCGCATGGCGGCGAAATGGGTTGCGGCGCAACAGGCTTTGAACACTGCTCGGTCGGAGGGTGCAGTGCGCAAACAGAATCCGGACGGCCGCCCGCGCCGGCGCAGCAGCCCGCACCTGGGCGAGCCGCCCCGGCACGCGGACAGCGAGGCGCACCTACAGTGGTATCGCCTCGCTGAACTCGCCGATGGCTACAAGGATCTGATTACCGAAGTGGCACAGCACCGTAGGCGGTTGCCCGTCTACTGACGCGGTTCCACGATCTCGGCGTCGATGAACTCCGGCTCCGGCTTGCCCTTGGGTGAATCGGGCTGGGCCGCAACGGGTTCCACGTCATCGTCGAAATCGTCGTCATCGAGGTCCGCGACGGCCGCACGCTGGGTGGCGGCGTCCTGGGCGGCGGCTGCCGCCGCCTCGCGCATTTCGATGGCGTCGGTGATCCAGTCGCCGATCTCCTTGGTCACCTCGGCGACCGTTCCGGTGATGATCGATGCGATATTGCCGACGTGCCGTGCTCCGGACGACGTCAGTTCCTGGATCAGATCCTTATTGCTTTCGAATTTTCCGATCAATTCACACGCCCACTTCGCTAGCCTGCCCCCGGCGCATCACGATAACACCGTTGGGTTGCGGTTTCCCCGCGAGCACCGGCGGCAGCGCGAGCTTGAACAGCTTGGCCCAGACCGAACCGATCTGCTGGCTGAAGCTACCGGTGTTATAGGGCAGACCGTGCTTCTCGCACAGCGCCTTCACCTCGGGCGCGATCTCCGGGTACCGGTTCGCGGGCAGGTCCGGGAACAGGTGGTGCTCGATCTGATGCGAGAGATTGCCGCTCATGATGTGGAACAGGCGGCTGCCGTCGATATTGGCCGAGCCCAGCATCTGGCGCACGTACCACTCGCCCTGGGTCTCCTCGGTGCACTCTTCCTCGGTGAACGTCTGTACGCCCGACGGGAAATGCCCGCAGAAGATGATGGAGAACGTCCACAGGTTGCGCACGATATTGGCGGTGAAGTTCCCGGCCAGGGTGGACAGGAACAGCGGTCCGGTCAGCGCCGGGAACACCACGTAATCCTTGAGCACCTGCCGTCCGGCCTTGCGCACCTGACCCTTGACCAGCGCCTTGATATCGGACCACTTGCGCTTGCCCTGGATGATGTTCTCCACCTCCAGGTCATGGCCCATCACGCCCCACTCGAACGCGACCATGAGGAAGAACGCGTACAGCGGGTTGCCCAGCCGCAGCGGATTCCAGGGCTGCTGCTCGTCCACGCGCAGAATGCCGTAGCCGATATCCCGGTCCATGCCGTGGATATTGGTGTACGTGTGGTGCATGTAGTTGTGCGAGTGCCGCCACTGATCGGCCGGGCAGACGGTGTCCCATTCGAAGACCCGCGAGTTCAGGCCCGGCTCACGCATCCAGTCGTACTGGCCGTGCATGACATTGTGGCCGATCTCCATATTGTCGAGAATCTTCGACACCGACAGCGCGGCCACACCCGCCAGCCAGAACGGCGGCAGGAAGCCCAGGTACATCAGGCCGCGGCCCGCGATCTCGAAACCGCGCTGCGCCTTGATGATCGAGTAGATGTATTCGCGATCCCGCTCGCCCAGATCGTCGGTGACGCGGGCGCGGATCTCGTCCAGCGCGCGGCCGATCTCCTCGACCTGCTCCTGGCTCAGTACGACGGGTCCCGCGGGTGTCTCGGTGAGTATCGCCATGATTTCTGTCCCCTCAAATAGCGATGTCGACGTCCCCGACGGGGGCGTTGATGCAGAGTTGGATGGGCTGGTCGGGGTCCGCGTCGACCTCGCCGGTGCGTAGATTTCGGGTGCAGCCGCTGCGCTTGACCGCGGTGCAGGTGAAGCAGATGCCCATGCGGCAGCCGTATTCCGGGGTGAGACCGGCGGATTCGGCCTGTTCGAGCAGGCTCGCGCCAGTGTTCTCGACGGTCTTGCCGGTGCCCGAGAAGGTGATCTCACCTTCGGCGGTGGCCGGATCCGACGGCGCGACGGCGAGCGTGAACTCCTCCGAGTGCAGCCGCTCCTCGAGCTGTTCGGCCTCGTAGACGGTGCGCACGGCCTTCATGAGTCCGGGCGGGCCACACAGGTAGGTCTGCGCGAACGGGAACCACGGCGCCAGCCGCTCCAGCTCGTCATAGCTGAAGTTCGGATCGCCGCCCAGTTCCGGGTACAGCATTTCGACGCGGAAGTTGTTGTGCTGCAACGCCAGAGCTTCCAGCTCGGTGCGGTGCGGCACGAATTCCGGTGAACGGTTGTAGTGCAGGAACAGCACCCGCCCCTGATACCGCTCGCTGGCGAGCGTGCGCAGCATGGACAGCGCCGGGGTGATGCCGCTGCCGCCGGTGATCAGCACGATGCGATCGGGCCGCTCGGCGGGCAGGTGGAAGACGCCGGACGCCGGGGCGAGGTCGAGCACCATGCCGGGAATCGCGTTCTCGTGCAGGTAGTTCGACACCAGGCCGTGCGGATGCGCCTTGATGGTGAGTTCGATGTGCTTGTCGCGGCGGCGATCATTGTTCACCGGCGAATAGCAGCGGGTGTGCTTCACACCGTCGATGACCACGCCGATCTGCACGTATTGCCCGGCGAGGTGGCCGCGCCACTGCCGGGTCGGGCGCAGCGTGAGCGTCACCGAGCCGACGGCGCTGCGGCGCACGTGCGTGATCTCGGCGCGCATATCGCGCAGGGTGAAGTTGGGGCGGACCAGCTCGAGATAGCGGTCCAGCTGATGCGGAGTGGTCAGTTTCTCCACGAGGTCGATGAGTCCAACCATTCTGGCCTCCTGTCGCGTCACCGGGCTGGGCGACGCTGTCACGTTTCGATGAGCACGATCTCAACGGGCGCTGATTTCGGTGCACATCTGTACACTCAACTAGTGTGCCGCTTGGAGGCCATCGAGTTCAACCGGCAGTTCGTGTGACCCACACGACATCTCACGAATGGAACGAATGTGAACGAATGTATGCTCATCGATGTGAGCGAGCAGGCAGCAACCAGAGGTGAGCGCAAGGAACGGACCCGCGCCGCACTACTGGACGGCACCCTCGCCCTGGCCGCCGAGCGCGGCTTCGCCGCCCTGAGCCTGCGTGAGATCGCCCGCTCGGCGGGCATCGTGCCGACCGCGTTCTACCGGCACTTCACCTCGCTCGACGAACTCGGCACCACCCTGGTCGAGGAGGGCGTGCGCCAACTCCGGCTGGCGCTACGGCAGATGCGCCGCACCCCGGACGCGCGCCTGGCCGCGACCGTGCGCTTCGTCTTCGAACAGGTCGACGCCAAAACCGATCTGTGGGGCTTCCTGATTCGCGAACGCCACGGCGGTTCGGCCGCACTGCGCGGCGCCATCGCCGTCGAAATGCAGCTCATCGTGCGCGAACTCGTGGTGGACCTGTCCCGGGTGCGCAACCTGGACCACTGGTCGCCCGAGGATCTCGAACTCGCCGCCGATCTGATCGTCGCCACGGTCGCCGACCGCATCGCCGACTACGTCGTCGCCACCCCGCGCGACCGCGCCCGCATCATCGACCGCACCGTGCTGCACGTGCGGCTCATCGCATTGGGTATGGGCGCATGGGATCCGGACGCCGTCTCCCATCCGTGATCAGAGCGCGGGCTGCCGAACCGGTAGCAGCGCGGCCAGACCGAGCGTCAGCACCAGCAACAAACCGATGATGCCGAACCGCTCCGAACCCGTCGCCCACACGAAGAAACCGAAAAGCACCGGGGCCAGGAAGGATACGGCGCGGCCGGTGGTGGCGTAGAGACCGAACATCTGCCCCTCCCGGCCCGGCGGCGTCACCCGGATCAGGAAGGTGCGCGCGGAAGACTGCGCGGGACCGACGAATACGGTCAGCAGCAGGCCGAAGATCCAGAACATGAGCGGTCCGGAAACCACCAGCAACGCCAATCCGCAGACGATCATGGCGGTCAGTGAGACCACGATCACCGGTTTCGGGCCGATGCGGTCGTCGACCCGGCCGGCGGTGATCGCGCCCAGGGCGGCAACGACATTGGCGGCGATGCCGAACAGCAGCACATCGGAGTCGGCGATATCGTAGACGCGCACGGCCAGCACCGCACCGAAGGTGAACACCCCCGCCAGCCCATCGCGGAAGATGGCGCTGGCGAACAGGAATCCGACGGCGCGGCGGTCCGCGTGCCAGAGTTCGCGCACATCGCGCCACAGAATGCGATACGCGTCGGTGAGCTTGCGGGTATCCGCACCGGGATCGGCTGTGGTGCGCGGCAATTCAGGCACGAACAGGAACAGCGGCAGCGCGAACGCGGCGAACCAGACCGCGGCCACCAGCGCCACCAGCCGGATATTCAGGCCGTCATCGGTGGGCACACCGAGCAGGCCGCGATAGTCGCCCTTACCGGAGATGAAGCCGAAGTACACGATGAGCAGCAGGATGATGCCGCCGAAATAGCCCATGGCCCAGCCGAACCCGGAGACCCGGCCCACATTGGCGGGCGTGGACACCTGCCGCAGCATCGAGTTGTACGGCACATGCGACAGCTCGAAGGTGGCCGAGCCGATACCCAGCAGCACCAGCCCCACCCACAGGTAGTGGTAGTTCTGATGCACGAAAAACATTGCCGCCATGAGCAATACCGTGAACGAGGTCAACACGCCCAGCGACAGTTTGCGTTTCGCCGTGGCATCGAAGAACTGCCCGCTCACCGGCGCGGTCACCGCCACCACCAGCCCCGCCAAACCCAGCGCCCACCCCAGCCAGGCACTCGACGACACGCCCCCGGGCAGATCCTTGCCCACCTTGTCGGTGAGATACACCGAGAACACGAAGGTGAGGATCACGGCATTGAACGCCGCCCCACCCCAATCCCACAGTCCCCACGACACCACCGGACCCCGCCCGGCAGCCGACCCGACCGTCTCCTGCCCGGAAACCTCAGCCATGCGCGCAGCTTAGGCGAACTCAGCCGACCTCAGGGTGCGCGTCCGCGAAATGTCGCAGCCAGGGCTGGCGCCGCTGCTCGGCCGTCATGGCCAGCAGTGCCCGCAGTCGCGTCCAGCCGTTCTCGTCGACCGGGGTCAGAATCTGAATCCACGCACCCGCGATGGAGGGCAGCGACATGCTGGTCATGGTCATTTCGATATCGCCGGTCACCACATTGCGGATCACCTTGATCCGGCCGACCGGGAAGGCGACGTCATTGCGCGCCCACATCTCCGCGAACAGCGGACTGGCGGCGACCAGATCATCGATGAAAACCGTCCACACCGGATCGTGCAGGTTCTTCACATAGGCGGCGCGCAGATAGCCGACCATGCGAGCCAGGTACTCATGTTGCGCCGCATAGGGATTGCAGCATTCGGGAGCCAGGAACACCTTGCGCAGAATGTTCCGCTCCCCCAGCAGGAATCCCGGGCACAGCGCGGCATACGCGGAGTTGTACGCCAGCACGTCGTACTTGCCCGACAGCAACACCGCGGGCAGCGGTGTCAGATGATCGAGAATGACCTGTATTTCCTCCGGCACCGGTTCATCGAACTGCGGCGCCGGAATCGTCGGCACATCCGCCAGCCGGTACAGATGCGCCCGCTCCGCACCATCGAGGCACAATGTCCGCGAAATCGCTTCCAGCACCTGAATACTCACATTGATATCGCGCCCCTGCTCCAGCCACGTGTACCAGGTGATCCCCACCCCGGCCAGCTGCGCCACCTCCTCCCGCCGCAACCCGGGCGTGCGCCGCCGCGACCCCACCGGCAACCCCACATCCCCCGGTGTAATCCGCGCCCGCCGAGATTTCAGGAACGCCGACAACTCATCCCGCCGCGTCTTGCGCACCGCCCGGGTATCCGGCGGTACCGCCGCGACCTCGGCCTGATCCCGGGGAACCAGCTCCATCCGCAATACCCTCCCGTCCCCATCGAAGGGGCCGACCCCGTGCTCACGCCGGTCGGCTGCGGCTGCAATATTTCCGGTTACGGGATTCACTTCTCCATAGTGGTCGCAAACGGCACCCGTATCCAGGTGGTGGTGGTACCAGCATAAGCAGGCTCCTGGTACCAGGTTCCGGGGCGGCGGATGGTCATTCCCATGACTCAGAGCCTGACCCAATCCCCGCCGGTGGTGGCGGCTCCGGCTGTCGCCGGAACCGGTCGCCGCTCACTGGCCGTTCTCACCGTGATTCTGCTCGGGCAGTTCATGGCGGTGCTGGACGCCTCCATTGTCAATGTCGCCATTCCCGCCATGCGAACCTCGTTGCACGCCAGCGGTTCCGGGCTGCAATTGATCGTCTCCGGATATGTGATCGCCTATGCGGTGCTGCTGGTCACCGGTGCCCGGCTGGGCGATCGGTTCGGGCAGCGGACCATGTTCGTCGCCGGGCTGGCGATCTTCACCGTCGCGTCGCTGGCGTGCGGGCTGGCCTGGAGTGCCGGGCCACTCATCGTATTCCGGTTCCTTCAAGGCATCGGTTCGGCGGCGATGGTGCCGCAGGTGATGACCCTGATCCAGCGGACATTCACCGGAACCACTCGGGCGCGGGCGCTTTCGGCGTACGCGGCCGTCATCTCCGGCGGCATGGTGGTCGGGCAGATCCTCGGCGGGCTCATCGTGAGCTCCGATCTGGCCGGAACCACCTGGCGCGGAGTATTTCTGGTGAACGTCCCGATCGGCCTGGCGCTGCTGGCCGTCGCACCGCGCATCCTGCCGAGCACCGTGCGCACCGATCGCAAACTGGATCTGCCCGGCCTGGCGGTGCTCACCCCGGCGGTGTTACTGCTGGTGGTGCCGCTCGTACTCGGCCACGAGCAGGACTGGCCGGTGTGGACCTGGATCGCATTGGTCGCCGCCGCAGCGGGATTCGCGGGCTTCGTCGTGGTGGAACGCTGGGTGCACCGGCGCGGCGGTGAACCGCTGTTCGCGGATCGGGTGCTGCGCGCTCCCGGGCTGGTACTCACCGCCGCAACGCTTTTCGTGGTGATGTGCACCTTCGGCGGCTGGCTGTTCGTCATGGCCATCCATCTGCAGAGCACGCTCGGCTACTCCGCGCTGCACGCCGGACTGCTGTTCCTGCCCATGGGCACCACCTTCGCACTCGCCAGCCTGAACTGGCAGCGCATCCCGGAACGATTGCACGCCACCATGATTCCGGCCGGACTGGTACTGGCCGCGGCGACCATGGTGATCATGGGCCTGCTCATGCGGAACGGCGCGGATCTGGGTCCGGTCGAGCTGACCGTCTTCGGATTCATGGGCATCGGCTTCGGCCTGTCCTTCAGCCCGCTGATGGCCCGCACCACCGCCAAGATCCCACTCGCCCTGGCCGCCGACGCCAGCGGCATCCTGGTCACCAATGTGCAGCTCGGCGTGGTGGTCGGCATCGCCAGTTTCGGCTCGGTCTTCCTGAGCCTGGCGGGAACCGGCACGCTGTCCGCCGCGCACGCGGTCGGCATCACGGCCATCGTGGAGGGAGTCACGGTACTCATCGCGGCCGGGCTCGCGGCCCGCGCGGCACGCTGATCCGCGCGACATTCCCTATGCACTGAATTGCATAGTACGTCCCGTCTCAGTTACCCTGGCCGCATGGCCCTCGAACACGCGCTACTGGTATCGCTGACCGAACGCGCCAGTTCCGGGTACGACCTGGCGGGCCGCTTCGACAAATCCATCGGCTTCTTCTGGAACGCCACCCACCAGCAGATCTACCGGGTGCTCAAGCGCATGGAAGAGCAGGGCTGGGTCACCGCCGAGGCCGTCGCCCAGGCGGGCCGCCCCGATAAGAAGGTCTACACCGTCAGCGACGCCGGCCGCGCGGAACTGACCCGCTGGATCGCCGAACCCATGGATACCGCGCCGATGCGCAATGAGCTCGGCGTGAAACTGCGCGCCGCCTCGCTCGGCGACGTCCCCGCCCTGGCCGCCGAGATCAAGCGCCACCGCGATGAGCACGCGCACCGGCTCGACCTGTACCGCACCTTCGAGAAGAAGGACTACCCCGCGCCGGATCAGCTCACCGGCCGCACCCTGCACCAGTACCTGGTCCTGCGCGGTGGCATCCGCGTCGAGGAGGGGTTCGTCGACTGGTGCGACGAGATTCTTGCCGCTCTGCACAAAGACAACCCGCCGCGCGACACAGCCCCGTCGCAGGCGTCCGACCCGAAAGGCACTCGGCAATGAGCGCTTATCCGCATCTGTTCGAACCCCTGGACCTGGGATTCACCACCCTGCGCAATCGCGTGGTGATGGGTTCCATGCACACCGGTCTCGAGGATCGGGCCTGGCATACCAACCGGCTCGCGGCGTACTTCGCCGAACGCGCCAAAGGCGGTGTGGGCCTTATCATCACCGGTGGTTACGCACCCAACCGCACCGGCTGGCTGATGCCGCTGGGCGCGAAGCTGACCAATAAGACCGAGGCGTACCGGCACCGCGTCATCACCAAGGCGGTGCACGCCGAAGGCGGCAAGATCGCGCTGCAGATCCTGCACGCGGGCCGCTATTCCTATATGCCCGGCAGTGTTTCGGCCTCCTCCATCAAGGCCCCGATCAATCCACTGCGCCCGCGCGCCCTTTCGAGCAAGGGCGTCGAGCAGACCATCGACGATTACGCGCGCTGCGCCGCGCTGGCCAAGTTCGCCGGATACGACGGTGTCGAGATCATGGGCGGTGAAGGCTATTTCATCAACCAGTTCCTGGCGCCGCGCACCAATAAGCGCAAGGACAAGTGGGGCGGCTCGGCGGAGAACCGCCGCCGCATCGCCTCGGAGATCGTGCGCAAGGTACGCAAGGCCGTCGGACCGGACTTCATCATCGTATTCCGGTTGTCCATGGCCGATTTCGTGGAGAACGGCCAGACCTGGGACGAGATCGCGGATGTGGCAAGGGATGTGGAGGCCGCCGGCGCCACCATCATCAATACCGATATCGGCTGGCATGAGGCCCGCGTCCCCACCATCGTGACCTCGGTGCCGCGCGCGGCGTTCGTGGAGTGGACCGCCAAGGTCAAAGACATTGTCGGCATTCCGGTCTGCGCGTCGAACCGCATCAATATGCCCGAGACCGCCGAGGAGATCCTCACCCGCGGCGACTCGCATCTGGTGTCGCTGGCCCGGCCGCTGCTGGCCGATCCGGAATGGGCGCGCAAGGCGCAGCAGGCGCGCACGGACGAGATCAATACCTGCATCGCCTGCAACCAGGCCTGCCTGGATCACGCCTTCCAGATGAAAACCGTGTCCTGCCTGCTGAATCCGCGCGCCGGACACGAAACCGAACTCAAACTGCTGCCCACCCGCCGCACCCGCAGGTTCGCGGTCGTCGGCGCGGGACCGGCCGGACTCTCGGCCGCGGTCAGCCTGGCCCAGCGCGGCCACCACGTGGATCTGTTCGAGGCCGATGACAAGATCGGCGGCCAGTTCGATATCGCCCGCCGCATCCCGGGCAAGGAGGAGTTCAGCGAGACCGTTCGCTACTTCACCCGCCAGCTCGAAATCACCGGCGTCAACGTCCATCTCAATACCCGCGCCACCGCGCAACAGCTCATCGAGGGCCGCTACGACGAGGTCATCCTGGCCACCGGCGTGAAACCGCGCATCCCGAATATCCCGGGCGTCGACCACCCGAAGGTGCTCACCTACGCCGAACTGGTGCGCGAGGGTAAGCCGGTCGGCAAGAAGGTCGCGGTCATCGGCGCGGGCGGCATCGGCTTCGATGTCAGCGAATTCCTCACCGTGGAAGGGCATCCCAGCCTCAAGCTGGACGAGTGGAAGGAAGAGTGGGGCGTCTCCGACGATCCGGACGCCCGCGGCTTCCTCACCGCGCCCAAGCCCTCCCCCGCCGCCCGCGAGGTTGTGCTGTTGCAGCGCAAGGCTTCTTCCTTCGGTAAGGATCTGGGCAAGACCTCGGGCTGGGTGCACCGCGCCGCGGTCAAGGCCAAGGGTGTGGAGCAGATCGGCGGCGTCAACTACGAGCGCATCGACGACAAGGGCCTGCACATCAGCTTCGGTGAGAAGCGGCAGCGCCCCACGGTCATCGAGTGCGATAACGTAATCCTCTGCGCCGGACAGGAATCCGTCCGCGACCTGGAGGAGCCCTTGAAAACCGCCGGTGTGCAGTACCACCTCATCGGTGGTGCGGACCTCGCTTCCGAACTCGATGCCAAGCGCGCCATCAACCAGGGCACGCGGCTGGCGGCAGCCCTCTGATGCCGATCCTGACCCGCCTGGGCCTGCCCGGAACCGAGCAGGCCTGGGCGGCCCTGGGTTTCACCGTCGTCGACGGCGAATTCCGGATCGGCCAGGTCGCCTGCACCATCGGCGAACCCGCCTGGGGCTTCGACGAAACCCAGTCCGCCCCCGAGGTTCTCGGCGTTCCCTACCTGGCCGCCGATACCGCGCCGCACCCGGCTGTCGCGCGGCCGGACCGGACCTCCAATGGCTCGGCGTCCGATACCGTGCATCCGAACGGCGTGACGATCGTCGATCACGTCGTCTACTGGATGCCGAATCTGGACGAGGGCGCGGCCAATCTCACCGCGGTGCTTGGCATTGCGCCGCGCCGCCGATTCTTCCCGCGCGGCCCCGAAGGCCCGGAGATGGCCTTCTACCGCGTCGGCGAACCCTTCATCGAAGCGGTCGGCTCCGGCCTGCCCGCCGACCTCGCGGGCGTCGCCTTCCTCACCCCCGACCTGGACGCCGCCGTGGCGGCCATTCGCGCCGCGGGCGGCCCCATCGGCGATCCGCGTCCCGCTGTCCAGGGCGGGCGCATCGCGCCGGTCTGGCGCGGCCACCTGGACTGGGGCATCGCCTTCATGGAGCCCAAGCCCCGCACCTGAGGGTGCGGGCCGGGTGAGAGTGGGTAGGGTTTCGGTCGTGAGCTTGCCTGCGCCTACCGCTGATAATCGTGCCGTTGTGACCGGGTCCTCTTCGGGGATCGGGGTCGCGCTCGCTGAGGAGCTCGCTTCGCGCGGGTATTCGCTGATCCTGGTCGCGCGCCGGGAGGACCTGCTGCGGGAGCTGGCGACCCGGCTCAGCGCGCGGTACGGCATCACCGCCGAGGTGCGCGCGGTCGACCTGTCCAACCGCGAGCAGCGCGCGCCGCTGGCCAAGGAACTGGCCGAACGCGATATCGCGATCCTGTGCAATAACGCGGGCGTCGCCACCTTCGGCTCGCTGGCCAAGCTGGATCTGGACTACGAGCGCGACATCATGGAACTCAATGCGGTCGCCGTGCATGATCTTTCGCTCGCGGTGCTGCCGAATATGGTCAAGCGCGGCAGCGGCGGCATCCTGGTCACCGGATCGGCCGCGGGCAATATGCCGATCCCGAACAATGCCACCTACGCCGCGTCCAAGGCGTTCACCAATACCTGGGCCGAATCGCTGCGCGGGGAGATGAAGGAGCACGGCGTGCACGTCACGCTGCTCGCCCCCGGCCCGGTGCGCACCGACAATCCGGATCAGGACGAGGTCGGGAACAAGATCCCGGAGTTCATCTGGGTCACCGCCGCGCACACCGCCAAGATCACCATCGACGCCCTGGCCCGCAATAAGATGCGCGTGGTTCCGGGCCTGATCAGCAAGGGTATGAGCCTGGCCGGGCAGTTCGGCCCGCGCTCGATCACCTCGCTGGTCGCGGGCGCGGCCTACAAGAAGCTCGGCAGCTGACCGCAAAGCGTCAAGATCACGCGTCCGGTCGTAAAGGGCGCGTAGCCGGATGTACCCCGGCCGCACGATCGGGCGTAGTCCTGGATTCGGCCCCGCCTACGGAATAGCGGGGACGCATCCAGGAGACATCGTGACGCTGCTCGACATTTTCCCGTCGCTGCGGTCGGGGGGCATGCTTCCTCGCCTCGACCCCTCGGTCTGGCCGCAGGAAACGCACTACGACGCCGACGGTCGCATTACCGTCGGCGGGGTCGCGCTCGCGGATATCGCCGATCAATACGGCACCCCCACCTACATCCTGGACGAGACCGAGGTGCGCTCGCGCTGCCAGGCGTACCGGCGGCAGTTCCCGGACGCCGAGGTGCTCTACGCGGGCAAGGCGCTGCTCACCCGCGCGGTCGCGGAATGGGTCACCGAGGAGGGCCTCTCGCTCGATGTGTGCTCGGCCGGGGAACTGGCCGTTGCCCTGTCCTCCTGGGTCGACCCGCGGCGAATCATGCTGCACGGCAACGGAAAACCCTTCGCCGAACTGGAGACCGCGATCAATTGCGGTATCGGCCGGGTGGTCATCGACTCGCTGACCGAGATCACCCTGCTCTCGGCGCTGGCCGGCACACCGCAGCGGGTGCTGCTGCGCGTATGCCCCGATGTCGACGTACACGGGCATCCGGCCGTACGCACCGGCGTCGCGGATCAGAAGTTCGGTTTCACCATCGGCAGCCACGCGCTCAGCGAGGCCGTGGAACGCATTGTGCGGCAACCGAATCTGGAATTCGCCGGACTGCACTGCCATATCGGCTCGCAGATCTACGACACCTTCCCCTACGGTGAGGCCATCCGCCGCATGATCGGCGAAATGGCAAGGATCCGTGACGATTACGGCGTCACGCTGGAAACCCTCGATATCGGCGGCGGTCACGCGGTCGCCTATCGGCCCGGCGATGCCGAGATGAATCTGGCCGAACTGGCCGACATCATCGAGGATTCGCTGGACGCGGCCTGCGCCCGCTACGCCTTCCCGCGCCCCAGGATCGCCATGGAACCGGGCCGCGCCATCGTCGCCCGCGCGGGCATCACCCTGTACCGCGTGCTGTCGATCAAACATGTCGAGGGCGGGCACACCTTCGTCACCGTCGACGGCGGGATGAGCGACAACCCCCGCGTCACCCTCTACGGGGCACGCTATGAGGCCGTGGTCGCGAACCGGCACCCCACCGGCCCGCATATGACCGCCAATATCGCGGGCCGCTACTGCGAAGCCGGTGACATCCTCGCCACCGACGTCCGCCTGCCCGCCGACCTGCGCCCCGGCGAAGTACTGGCCATGCCCTGCACCGGCGCCTACCACCACAGCCTGTCCTCGTCCTACAACGGCGTCGGCCGCCCGCCCATCATCGCGGTCCGCGACGGCAGCACCCGGGAGCTGGTCCGCCGCGAAACCATCGAGGATCTGATGCGCCGCGATATCGGCCACTGAGCTGCCCGGGGTCAGTAACCCAGCAGCTGCCGCGCCGAGCCGACGACGATGCCCGAGGCGAGGGCTTGCAGTGCCTCGGGCTCGAGAACCGTGGCGGGCACGGTCTGGATATCGCAGCCGGACCGCGTGATCGAACCATCCACCGCTCGCTGCAACCACGCCAGCGCACCCGGCGCACCGAGGAACCATTCCAGGGCGTGCCCGGACAGCGGTAGCGGCACCGCTTCCCTGCGGTAGGTGACCGGCGTGCCCCGGTCGCAGTAACCGGAGACGAGCGCATCGATCGCGCCGATCGTGCTGCCTTCGTCATTGACCGCGTTGTACACGTACACGGGTGTGGCCGGAGCGGAGGAACCCAGGCTGCGCGCATCCACCTCCGCACCGATCACCGGATCCGCCAGTACCTGCCTCAGCGGCACCGTGAAGGACCGGCCGATGTCGAAATCGAGGCCCGACACCATGTTCTGCGGGGCGCAGTTCTCCCTCGCATCGGCGATCCGCTGCTGACCGTACGGGGTGAGATACCGGTTCAGCGCCGTCGCGAACTCGCCGGAGTCCTGCATCATCGCGGCCAGGGTGATCGGGATGAACGCACCGCCGAGGGTCGTGGCGGCGAGCGTGTCGAAGCCCCCGCGCTCATCCCCCACGGGCGCGCCCAGCGCCGAACCGACGATGTTCAGTTCGGGCGCGTACCGCGACTGTTCCTGCGCGGCCCAGGCGGTGGCCATCGCGCCACCGGAGTATCCCCACATGACCGCGCGGGTATCGGGGCCGGACAGCCCGGCGGGGTCGAAGTTCTCGGTGGCTCGAATACCGTCCAGCACAACATATCCGGGCTCTTTCGGCGTCCAGGCGTTGTTGTCGATCCCCCCGAAATCGGGCACCGACACCGCCCAGCCGCGACTAAGGGCGGCGGCGACCATCGGGGTGTCATTGGCCATGGTGGTGAGCTGAATCGGCCCCGATTTCGACGCATCGAACCAGGGCACCTGCCCCTGTTGCAGGGCCTGCGAGGGCATGCAGTGCGGCGCCACCGCATCGATCATGTTCTGGAACGACAGCACCGCCGACGGTCGCGCCGTGGTCGCCGATTTCAGCACGGTCGTGACCGCGGCATAGGGACGTCCGTCGGCGGCGGTGGTGCGATAGAGCAATTGCCAGGCATCGACCCGCATGGGTATCGACTGGTTGTAACTCGCCTGTATCGGCCGGGTACGAAGGATCGAACCCGGTTCGGCCGCTTCGTAATCCGCGGGCGGGATATAGAAGGAATCGGATGTGTTCGGGGTCGCCATTGCCGGGGCGATCATCACATCTGTCGCGGCCAGCAGCGCCGCGACCGCGAGTAACGCACGCATAAATCGCGTGAAAATTGTTGCTGGATAATTGTATTCGGAAATACCGAACATCGGACCTCCCCTTCCGAACCGGAACTGTAACAAGTTCCAGTCCGGCGGGGGGCCGTCTTATCGTTTCCGGGTGCCGAAGATGCTGCGGCCGATCTCGCGACCGGCCACGGTGGCGGCCGAGCGCAGGAAGTTCTTGAAGGCGGTGTTGTTGACGATCTTCTCGGCCATGGATTCATCGATCGGCTGCGCCTTGGCGCGACCACGCGAGGGTGCCGGTTCCGGGGCGTCCTCGGCGGCCTTGGCCAGCTTCTCGGTCAGGATCTCGTAGGCCGAATCGCGGTCGATGGTCTGCCCGTACTTGCCGTACAGCGTGGATTGCTGTGCCTTGGCACGGATTCCGTCGTCACCGATGGTGTCCATGAGCGAGCGCGGCGGCTGCATGCGCGCCCACGCCACCGGTGTGGGCGCACCCTTCTCCGAGAGCACCGTGACCACGGCTTCACCGATACCCAGTGAGGTCAAGGCCTTTTCGAGATCGTAGGTGGCGGTCTTGGGGTAGGTCCGCACCGTCTTCGACAGTGCCGCTTGATCTTCCGGGGTGAAGGCGCGCAGCGCGTGCTGCACGCGCGCACCCAGCTGGGAGAGCACCGCGTTGGGAATATCGGTGGGCAGCTGGGTGCAGAAGAACACGCCGACGCCCTTGGAGCGAATGAGCTTCACGGTCTGCTCGACCTGCTGCAGGAACGCCTTCGACGCGCCCGTGAAGAGCAGGTGCGCCTCGTCGAAGATGAAGACCAGCTTGGGCTTATCCATATCGCCGATTTCCGGCAGCGTCTGGAACAGGTCCGCCAGCACCCACATCAGGAAGGTGGAGAACATCTGCGGCCGGGACGCCTGCGCACCCAGCTCGAACAGCGTGATGACGCCCTGCCCGCCCGCCACCCGCAGCAGATCCGCCGGATCCAGTTCCGGCTCACCGAAGAAGGTGTCGCCGCCGTCGGCCTCGAGATTCACCAGCGCGCGCAGGATGACGCCCGCCGTGGTCGCCGAGACGCCGCCGATGCCCTTCAACTCCTCCTTGCCCTCCGGGCTGGTGAGGAATTGGATGACCGCGCGCAGATCCTTCAGGTCCAGCAGCGGGAACCCGTTCTGATCGGACCAATGGAAGATCAGTCCGAGCGTGGATTCCTGAGTTTCGTTGAGCCCCAGCACCTTCGACAGCAGAATCGGCCCGAACGAGGTGATGGTGGCGCGAATCGGCACCCCGATGCCCTCGGTGCCGAGCGAGACGAACTCGCACGGGAACCCGCTCGGCTTCCAGTCCGGATCACCGGTTTCCTGTGCGCGCGTGAGGATCTTGTCATTGGACTGTCCGGGCTGGGCCAGCCCCGACAGGTCGCCCTTGATATCGGCGACCACGACCGGCACCCCCGCCGCCGACAATTGCTCGGCGATGCCCTGCACCGTCTTGGTCTTACCGGTACCGGTCGCACCGGCGATGAGCCCGTGCCGGTTCATGGTCTTCATCGGAATCCGCACCCGCGCATCGGGATGCACCTTCCCGTCCACCATGACGGTGCCCAATTCCAGCGCGAGCCCCTCGAACGCGTATCCGGCCGCGATCCCCTGGGCGGCAACCTCATCGGGTGCGCTCGCATCCGAGGAGCCCGAATCCGCCTTGCTATCGGCGGCTTTCGCGGCCGTTGCGGGGGCGTCGGCGTTCGCCTCGGCGGCGGCCTTATCCGCGGCTTCCTGTTCGGCTGCTTCCTTTTCAGCGGCATCGGCCGCCGCCACCGCCTCTGCCGCGATCCGCGCGGCCTCCTCCGCGGCCTTACGGGCCGCCGCTGCCTTCTCCTGCGGGGTGGTCATCGCGCTGTCCTCCGTCTGCTCTAGCCCAAACTGACAAACGATCGCGGAACTTGCCGAAAGGATACTGCCCGGTCGGGTGGCAAACCGGACCCGACGCGGCCGGGCGCGGGTGCCGCCGACCGGGAAACGACTAACGTGTCCCGAGTGTCAGACAAAGTGGTGTGGATTGATTGCGAGATGACGGGCCTACGCCTGGACAGCGACAAGCTGATCGAGGTGGCCGCGCTCGTGACGGACAGTGATCTCAATATTCTCGGCGAGGGCGTGGACATCGTCATTCACGCCGATGACGCGGCCCTGGCGGCCATGCCGCCGGTGGTCACCGAGATGCACGCGCGCTCCGGGCTCACCGAGGAGGTCCGCCGCTCCACCGTGACCGTGGCCGAGGCCGAGCAGCAGATCATGGAGTACATCAAGCAGTACGTGCCCGCCCCGCGCACGGTGCCGCTGGCCGGTAACTCCATCGCCACCGATCGCGGCTTCCTGGCACGCGATATGCCGATCCTGGACGCGCACCTGCACTACCGCATGATCGACGTCAGCTCCATCAAGGAACTGGCCCGCCGCTGGTACCCGCGCATCTACTTCGGCCAGCCGGAGAAGGGCCTGGCCCACCGCGCCCTGGCCGATATCCAGGAATCCATCCGCGAACTGCAGTACTACCGCCGCACCGCCTTCGTGGCTCCCCCCGGCCCCTCCACCGCCGAAATTGCCGCCGTAGCGGCCGAACTCAGCCGGAAACCGACCGGAAATACCGCTTAACCAGCCGATTAGGTACTCAGCGGCGGATCGCGATACGATCTACCGCGCCGGAAACAACCGGCAATGGTGACCGTAGTTCAGTTGGTAGAGCACCAGGTTGTGATCCTGGCTGTCGCGGGTTCGAGTCCCGTCGGTCACCCAAAAGATCAGGCCCGAGGTTTACACCTCGGGCCTGATCTGTATTCACGGCACGGCAATGCCGAGAGTGGTCGCGATACGGGCCAGCACCGCCCCGGGCATCGGCAGCCCGGATTCGATGGCACCGACCTCGACGCACGACAGCGTGCTCCGTCGAGCCAGGGACGACACCGACCACCCTCGGGACGCACGGGCTCTACGCACGGCAATACCGAAATCGTGAGCGAGTTGGATGCGGTGGAGCTCGGTCTGGTGCCGCGCGGGTAGGTGGGATGCGGCGGAGGGCCGGTCGAATCCGTCTCGGGTGACCATCGATTGCGACTTTAGGGGACGTTTCGGGTGGAGTGACCGAACTGCGCCGCAACTGATGTGCGCTAGTCCGGGGCCTGGACCAGGGTCAGCTGACCGCGTTTGCGGAGGGTGAAGCCGAGGGTTTCGTAGAGGCTGATGGCGGTGGTGTTGTGGGCTACCGCGTGTAGGAACGGGATCTCGCCGCGTTCGCGGATGCCCGCGCCGACGGCGCGCACCAGGCGCGAGGCGAGGCCGCGGCCGCGGAATTCGGCGTCGGTGCAGACGGCGCTGATCTCGGTCCAGCCCGGCGGGTGCATGCGCTCGCCCGCCATGGCTACCAGGCGGCCGTCCACTCGCAGGCCGAGATACGTGCCCATTTCGATGGTTCGGGGCGCGAACGGGCCGGGTTCGGTGCGGGCGATCAGGGCCAGCATCTCGGGTACATCGGCGGGGGTGAGGATGTCGAGTTCGGGATCGTGTGCGACGCGCAGGCCCGAACCGTCCATCTGCACCGAATCCAGCACCTGATGCACCGTCCAGCCGGGCGGCAGTTCATGGCCGAGGCCGCGCAGGGCGGTGCCGCCGCCGGGACCGAGCACCGTGGCCAGATCGGCCCAATCCTGCTCGTCCAACTCGGGCGGATGGCCGATGAAGCGCGCGACCTCCGGGTCGTAGCGGCCGATTCGCCCCACCCAGGTGGCGAATGGGGCGTGTACGCCGCGCAGCGACGCCCGCACCGGATCGTCGAGTGGATGCAGCGAGGTGTCTACATCGATGGCTGTCCCGTTGCTGATCTGCACAACGCCATTCAATCCGGTTCGCCCGCAACGTATTTCCAACCGCTCGAGCTGATTGCAATCCTTGACGCTCACAAGATCGAGAAACCATCGACAGCTAACCCTCCGCAAGCGCATAATCGACAGACATCCGGTGCCGTTCGTCGGGGGAACAGCAAAGGAAAACCCGGACGGATGGAAAGACAATGTTCATCAAGAAACTGGTGGCCACGGCGATTCTCGCGATCGCAGCCACCGTAACCACCATGGCGACGGCACACGGGGAAGCCGGTCTCGCCGATATCACTCTCAGCGGCGTGGACGGCCAGGTCGGCTACACCACCACCCTCGCCGCCGATCATTCGAACGCCCTCGTCACCCTCGCCTCCGGCCACTTCGTGCTGACCCCGGACGCGGTACAGGTGGTCGCGGACGACGGCACGATCGTCGGTGCCATCCCGACGACCCTGCAAACGGATGTGGGCCAATCCCTGTCCGTCACACCGACTCTGGCCAGTGCCACCGAGTTGACCCTCACCCCGGTGGGCGGGCCGACGGCCGCAGCCACCAGTAGTCAGGGACTGCCCTTCGTGCACACCGTTGATGCCAATGGCGGCGCGATACTGGCCGGGGCAGCGGTCGGTTGTCTGGTCGGCATCGTCATCGGCATTTGGTTCTTCCTGATCGGAGCCATATTCGGTTGTGCCATCGGTGCCGCTATCGGCGGCTTCATCGGCGCGGTGTCGTAACCGGCCGCCCGCGAAAGGTACGGGGGCCGCGTATCCGTTCCCCTACGCGGCCACATTCCCGGCACACCCGAGTCACCCACCGCCGCCATGCGAAAATGCGGCATGACCATCAAGATCGACGCACTCGATGCCGCACTGCTGGCGGAGTTGGCGGCCGATCCGCGAGCGCCGATCCTGGAGTTGGCGCAGCGGTTGAAGATCGCGCGAAATACGGTGCAGGCCCGCATGAAACGGCTGGAGGCATCGGGTGCGGTGCGCGGCTATCCGCCCTCGGTGGACTTGCAGGCCATCGGGTTCGCGGTGCACGCGTTCCTCGGCGTGGAACTGGATCAGAACAAGATCGACGGCATTGTCGAGGCGCTGCGCGAGTTCCCGAATGTGCTCGAGGTGCACGCCACCACGGGCCGCTCGGATCTGCTGGTGCGGATCGCGGCGCAGTCGCAGCAGGATCTGCTCGGGATCATCCAGCGCGTGCACGCCATCCACGGGGTGCGGCATACCGAAACCATGCTGGCGCTTGCCACGCCGATCGAGTACCGCTCGCTGCCGCTCGTCGAGCATCTGACAAAAACGGCGAACCCGACATGATGTGACCCGGGTCTCTCATTCCTCGAGCAGAATGTTGCACCGCCAGAAGTGCCACAGATCACTTTTGAGCAGTCTGATCAACTTTTCGGCCTTCTGTTGACACAGATCACCCACTGACGGCAGATTTCGCAGCACCGAGTGCTTAGTCCCTGTCGTTTGCAGCTCACGATCTGGGCTGTGGAAAGAGTGGTGACCGTTCATGACCAGCGTTGCCTGCCCCTCATCGCAGCAGGCCGACCCGGCCGCCCCGTACGACCTCGCCGACCGCTATCGCTCCGGCGCCGGACCGGTCCTGTTGACCGGGGTGCAGGCCATCGCCCGGTTACTGGTGGAACAGCATGTGCGCGATATCCGCGTCGGCCGCCGAGTCGCCACCTTCGTCTCCGGATATCAGGGCAGCCCGCTGGGCGGGGTCGACAAAATGCTGCTCGGTATGCCGAATGTGCTGTCCGAGCACGACATCACCTTCGTGCCCGGGCTCAATGAGGAACTCGCCGCCACCTCGGTATGGGGCAGTCAGGCCGATCTGCCCGCCGGCCGCGCCACCCATGACGGGGTCATCGGGGTCTGGTACGGCAAGGGCCCGGGCGTGGATCGCGCCACCGATGCCATCCGGCACGCGAATATGTACGGGGTCAATGCCCGCGGCGGGGTACTGCTGCTGGTCGGCGATGATCCGGCCTCGAAATCCTCCACCGTGCCCGCCGTGAGTGAGCGTTCGCTCGCCGCCATGGGCGTGCCGGTGCTGTTCCCGCGCAATGCGGAAGAGATCATCACCATGGGGATGGCCGGGGTCGCGCTGTCGCGGGCTTCGGGCTGCGTGGTGGCCATGAAGATCGTCGCCGATGTGGCGGACGGGGCCTGGACGGTGGATGCCTCGGTCGCCGATCTGCCGCTGACGATTCCCGAAGTGCATTGGGAGGGAAAGCCTTTCGTCTACCGGCAGCGGCCGATGGCGGCTCCGGCGGACAGCGTACTCGCCGAGGCGGATCTGTACGGTCCGCGCTGGGCCACGGTGCGGGAATTCGGGGCGCTGAACGATCTCGACGTCATCGAGGTGAATCCGGTGGACGCCAGGATCGGCATCGCGGCCACCGGCACCACCTTCGACGCGGTGCGGCAGGCGCTGCTGGATCTGGGTGTCGACGAGGCGGTCATGCATCGCGCGGGTATCCGACTATTGCGCATCGGGATGCCGTATCCCGTTGGGGCGCAGCAGGTCACCGCGTTCGCACACGGACTTGAACAGGTGATCGTGGTGGAGGACAAGACCGCCTTCATCGAGACGCAGATTCGCGAAATCCTCTACGGCACCGCCGATGCCCCGCGCATCCTGGGTAAGCAGGACGAGCGCGGCGCGCTGCTCATGCCCGCCGACGGCGAGCTGACCCCGGGACGCCTCCTGGCCCCGTTGCGCCGGGTATTGCGCGCCCATGTCGAGCTGAAAAGGGCCGCACCGCCTGCCCTTTCGCTGGAGGTGCTCTCCACCAAGCGCACCGCGTACTTCTGCTCCGGCTGCCCGCACAACCGCTCCACCGCGATTCCGGAGGGCTCGATCGGCGGCGGCGGTATCGGCTGCCACACCCTGGTGACCATGTCCGGGCGCAGCGACAGCGCGGTCACCGGGCTCACCCAGATGGGCGGTGAGGGCAGTCAGTGGATCGGGCAGGCGCCGTTCACCGATGTGCCGCATCTGTTCCAGAACATCGGGGACGGAACGTTCTTCCACTCCGGACAGCTGGCGGTGCAGGCGTGCGTGGCGGCCGGGGTGAACATCACCTACAAGCTGCTCTACAACGAGGTCGTCGCCATGACCGGCGCACAGGACGCCATCGGCATCCTGTCGGTGGCGCAGCTGACCCACAAGCTCACCACCGAGGGCGTCAAGCGGATCATCATCTGCGCCGATGAACCCAAGCGGCACAATCGGCGCGCGCTGGCCAAGGGCACGCTGCTGTGGCATCGCGATCGGCTGGACGAGGCACAGCGGGTGCTGCGCGAGATCGAGGGCGTCACCGTGCTGATCTACGACCAGCACTGCGCCGCCGACGCACGCCGCCAGCGCAAGCGCGGCACGCTGCCGGTGCGCAATACCCGCGTGGTGATCAACGAAGCCGTCTGCGAGGGCTGCGGGGATTGCGGTGTGAAGTCCAATTGTCTGTCGGTGCAACCGGTCGAGACCGAGTTCGGGCGCAAGACGCGCATCGATCAGACCTCCTGCAATACCGATTACAGCTGCCTGGACGGTGACTGCCCGTCGTTCGTGACCGTCGAAGTGGTGCCGGATACCAAGGGGCGCAAGAAATCCCGCAAGCGGACGGAGCCACCGGTGGTGGCCGATCCCGGGCTGGACGCACCGGTCGGCACCCAGAATGTGCTGCTCGCCGGAATCGGCGGAACCGGGATCGTCACGGTCAATCAGGTGCTGGCCACGGCCGCGCTGCGGGCCGGGTACGAGGTCGAGAGCCTGGATCAGATCGGGTTGAGCCAGAAGGCCGGACCGGTCGTCTCGCATCTGCGGTTCTCCACCGGAACGCTGGAGCCGTCCAACCGGCTCACCCCGGGCAGCGCGGACTGCGTGATCGCGATCGATCTGCTCACGGCCGCCGATCCGAAGAACCTCCAGTACGGAAGCCCCTCCGGCACAGTGGCAATCGCCTCCACCAGCCGCACGCCCACCGGTGACATGGTGTACGACAAGTCGGTCAGCTATCCGGAGACGCCGCAATTGCTGGATCGCCTTGCCGCGGTATCGGATTCGCTGAGTCATTTCGACGCGCTGGCTGCCGCCGAGAAGCTGTTCGGTAATACCGCGGCCGCCAATTTCCTGATGGTCGGAGCGGCATTCCAAACCGGCGGACTGCGGTTGCCCGCCGCGGCGATCGAGGAGGCCATCGGCATCAACGGGGTCGCGGTGGCGGCCAATATCGCCGCCTTCCGCTGGGGCCGGGTCGCCATCGCGGATCCCGCCGCCTTCGCCGCCGCAGTCGAACCGATTGTGCCGCAGCGCGCTCCGGCGACGCTCGCACCGGAACTGCTGGCCGGAACCGGCTTCGAGGGCGAGGTGCGCCGACTGGTGGAACTGCGCGCCGCCGAATTGGTGCGGTATCAGAACGTCAAGGTAGCCCGTCGATACGTGGACACGGTCCAGTCCGTTTGGGCGGCAGAACGTTCCGTCACCGAGCGCACCGAGTTCAGCGCGGCCGTCGCCCGTGGCCTGCACAAGTTCACCGCCTACAAGGACGAGTACGAGGTGGCCCGCCTGCTGGTGGACCCCGCCTTCCTGGCCCAGGTGCGCGAACAGGTGCCCGAGGGCGAGAACCTCACCTACAAGCTGCACCCGCCGATCCTGCGGGCGATGGGCCGCAAGAAGAAGATCGGCCTCGGACCCAAATCCCATGTGGCGCTGAAGCTTCTCGCCAAGGGGAAGTCGCTGCGCGGGACCCGCCTGGACCCCTTCGGATACGCTCACGTCCGAAAGGTGGAGCGCGAGTTGCTCACCCACTACACCGCCCTGGTCCAGCGCCTCGCCACCACCCTGACCCCGGAAAACTACGACACCGCCACCCGGGCCGCCACCCTCCCCGACCTGGTCCGCGGCTACGAGGACGTCAAACTCGCCAACGTCGACCTGTACTGGTCCGGCCTGCGCGACCTGGGCCTCGACTGACATCCACTGCGTGAGGTTTCCGCACCGCCCCATCAACCTCCACGCAGACACTCCCTCGTCATCCCGGCGTGCGTTCGGCCGGGATCCACACCGGTAGCGCCACACCCGGCGTGAACCGGCATGCCGCCACAAGCGGCACCCCACCCCGCCGCCACCATGCGGCATCCAGAGAGGAATCGATTGTGACCGCAATGCACACCGAGACAGGCGTTTTCGGCCGTTCGCAGGAACTGAGCTCGCGACGCCATGAACAGGTCGTGTTCTGCGAGGACGATAAGAGCGGGTTGAAGGCGATCATCGCGATTCATTCGACCGCGCTGGGGCCCGCGCTCGGCGGTACCCGTTTCTATCCGTACGCGAGCGAATCGGCGGCGCTGGAGGATGTGCTGCGACTGTCCTGGGGTATGACCTACAAGGCCGCTGCGGCCGGGGTGAATCTGGGTGGCGGCAAGGCCGTCATCATCGGCGATCCGGCGACCATGAAGACCGAGGAGTTGCTGGCCGCGTACGCGCGCTTCGTCAATACCCTTGGCGGCCGGTACATCACGGCGGGCGATGTCGGCACCAATACCGATGACCTGGATGTCATCGGCAAGCACACCGCCTTCGTGACCGGCCGCAGCACCGCCGCGGGCGGGTCCGGTGACAGTGCCCGGCTGACCGCGCTCGGCGTCTTCCACGCCATGCGCGCCGGAGCCGAATCCGTTTGGGGCGCACCGTCGATGGCGGGTCGCACGGTCGGCGTGGAGGGCGTCGGCAAGGTGGGCGGCGAGCTCATCGCCATGCTGCTCGCCGACGGCGCGGAGGTATGCGCCACCGATGTGAATGACGCAGCCCTACAGCGTATTTCGCGGCAGCACCCCTCGGTGCGCCTGCTGAGCACCGTCGCCACCGCACCCGTGGACATCTACGCCCCGTGCGCCCTCGGCGGCATTCTCACCGCGACCACCGCCGAGACCATCGAGGCGAAGCTGGTGTGCGGCGCGGCCAACAACCAGCTCGCGACCCCGGAGGTGGAGCACGCGCTGACCGAGCGCGGTATCACCTGGGTCCCCGATTTCGTCGCCAATGCGGGCGGCCTCATGCAGGTGGCGGGCGAATTGCGCACCGCCGACCCCGCCGCCATCGAATCCGATGTGACGGCCATCTACGACCGCTGCCGCGACATCATCACGGCGGCAAAGGCTTCCGGCATCGGCACCGGCGCGGCGGCGAATCGTTTCGCCGAGCGCCGGCTCGACGCCATCCCGCGGGCCATCTGACCGCGACGCCGGAGTTTCAAGGAGGAGACCAGAAGTGGCGATCACCAGCGGGTTATTCCGCACCAAATCAGTGGAACAGTCGATCCGGGACACCGATGACCCGGATGCCAAGCTACGCAAGGATCTAACGGCCAAGGACCTCACGGTCTTCGGCGTCGCGGTCGTCATCGGCGCGGGCATCTTCACCCTCACCGCGCGCACGGCGGGCACGGTGGCCGGGCCGTCGGTCTCGCTGGCGTTCGTCTTCGCGGCGATCGCGTGCGGGCTGACCGCGCTCTGCTACGCCGAATTCGCCTCGACCGTGCCGGTGGCGGGCAGCGCGTACACGTTCGCGTACGCGACTTTCGGCGAGATCATCGCGTGGATCATCGGCTGGGATCTGATTCTGGAATTCGCGCTCGCGGTCTCCGTGGTGGCCAAGGGCTGGTCCCAGTATCTCGGTGAGGTACTGGGGTCCCGCCCGCCCATCCTCGAACTCGGCTCGATCCATTTCGACTGGGGCGCAGTGCTTATCATCGCCGCGGTCGGTGTACTGCTGGCGACCGGCACCAAACTCTCCTCGCGGGTGTCGGCCATCGCGGTGGGTATCAAGCTGGCGGTGATCGCCCTGGTGCTGGTGGTCGGCGCGACCTATTTCAAGGCCTCCAATCTCACCCCGTACATTCCGCCGTCACAGCCTTCGGAGAGGGCGGGCGGGGTGCATCAGTCGCTGTTCAGCTTCCTGACCGGTTCCGGCGGAACGAGTTTCGGCTGGTACGGCCTGCTGGCCGCGGCCAGCCTGGTGTTCTTCGCCTTCATCGGATTCGATGTCGTGGCCACCACCGCCGAGGAGGTGCGCGATCCGCAGCGCAATGTGCCGCGCGGCATCTTCGGCTCGCTCGCGATCGTCACCGTGCTGTACGTCGCGGTCTCGCTGGTGCTCACCGGCATGGTCCCCTACACCGCGCTGGCCAATGGAAACGCCACCCTGGCAACGGCTTTCGCACTGCACGGGGATATGTGGGTGAAGAACATCATCTCCATCGGCGCGCTCGCGGGCCTGTCCACGGTGGTGATGGTGATGTTCCTGGGCCAGACCCGGGTGCTGTTCGCCATGGCCCGGGACGGGCTGCTGCCGCGCGGACTGGCGCGCACCGGTAAGCACGGCACGCCGGTGCGCCTGACCGTCATCGTCGGCGTCGTCTGTGCGCTGCTCGCCGGTTTCGTGGACTTCGGCACGCTCGAGGAGATGGTGAATATCGGCACGCTGGTCGCGTTCGTGCTGGTGTCGATCGGCGTTCCCATCCTGCGCCGCACCCGCCCGGATCTGCAGCGCGGCTTCCGCGTCCCGTTCGTACCGGTCGTCCCGATCCTGGGTGCGCTGGCATGCCTGTGGCTGATGCTCAACCTCTCCATCGAGACCTGGCTGCGCTTCGTGGTCTGGATGGCGCTGGGCGTGATCGTCTACTTCGCCTACAGCCGCAAGCATTCGGTGCTGCGGCGGCAGGCGCACGAGGAGCCGGAAACCTCGCCCGTCAGCTGACTCGGGGTGCGAATCATCCCGATGAGGGGGATGATTCGCACTTTCGCGCTACTCGGGGATGACCCGATTCGGGACCTGAGACCGATCTGCTCGGGACCTGTGGGCGATGTCGAGCGCACCCCCGATTACCGAGGATCGAGGGGTACGCATCGACGAGAGGAAACGACATGAGCGTCAACGAGGACCACACCTCCACCCGCATCGGCACGGACCACGTCATCGTCAGCACCATGAACGATCTGCCCGGCTACGAGGTGACCGAGGTGCTCGGCGATGTCTTCGGCCTCACCGTGCGCAGCCGGCACCTCGGTTCGCAGCTGGGCGCGGGTCTGAAGTCCATGTTCGGCGGTGAGCTCAAGGGTATGACCAAGATGCTGTCCGACAGCCGCGAGGAGGCTCGCCAGCGCCTCATCGAGCACGCCCTGGAATTGGGCGCGGACGCCGTGCTGGCAATGCGCTTCGACGCCAACGATTTCGCCGATATCGGCCAGGAGATCTGCGCCTACGGCACCGCGGTCCGCATCCGCGGCAACAAGCTGTAACCGGCTCGCACAGCAGCGAATACCTCAGCCGCGGTCCGAACGGGCCGCGGCTGAAGCCTGTTCCGGCCCTACTTCGGTGCGGCGTCGATTCCGGCGAGAATGACGCGAAGTCCGTTCAGGTACTCCACATCCGGGTCCATCGCCGCGAATCCGGTGATCATGCGGGCGGTGCGGGGATAGCGGCCGGAATCGACGGCCTGCTCCAGCTGCCCTGTCGCGTAGGGGTTCTCGGCGTATTCGACGCCGGTTCGCGCCTGTTCCTCGATGACGAAACCGGTGGTGTAGTGCAGCAGGATGGGGAAGACGCGCTCGGCGGAATCGCGTGCGAGCCCGGCGTCCTCCAGCGTGCGCAGGGTCAATTCCACTGTGCGCCACATGGCTTCGTCGCTGATGAAGGTTCCGGCCGAGACGCGCGCGCCATCGGGATAGCGCAGCATGGACTGCCGCAGCCGCTGCGCGAGTTCGATGAGCCACTCCCGCCAGTCCACGCCCTGCCGGGGCGCTTCCAGGCCGTCGACGGCCGCCACGAAGATGTGCTGCGCCATGGCGTCGAGCAGTTCGCGCTTGTTCTTGACATGCCAATACAGCGCGGGCGCTTGCACATTCAGCGCCGCGGCGACCTTGCGCATGGTCAGTCCGTCGAGACCGGCCTCATCCAGCAGTTCGAGGGCGGCCCGGGCGATGGCCTTGGTATCGAGCTTCCCAGCCGGTTTCTCGCTCACCCTTGACACCTTAACAGGCGTCATGCTCTCCTTAACAGCGTTAAAGACTTAACGTTGTTAAGGAGAAGGTCATGGCAACCACCGACGTCGTTATCGCAGGTAGCGGACCCACCGGACTCATGCTCGCGAGCGAACTGCGCCTGACCGGAGTCCGGGTGACCCTGGTCGACGGTCTCCCGGCCCGCACCGGCGAATCCCGCGCCGGGGGCATTCACGCCCGCAGCATGGAGATCCTCGATCAGCGCGGCATGCTCGACCGGCTGCTCCCGCAGGGCCGCCGGATGCAGGCCGGGCACTTCGGCGGACTACCGCTCGACTTCAGCGACTTCGACACCGAACACCCGCACATGCTGGCCATCCTGCAATCGGTGATGGAACGCGAACTCGAAGGCCGCGCAACCGAATTGGGCGTCGAGACGGTGTGGGACGCACCCGTCACCGGATTCACGCAGGACGATACGGGCGTGGACGTGCACCTCGGTGGCGCGCATCCGCGCACCATCCGCGCCGCCTATCTGGTCGGCTGCGACGGCGGCCGCAGTGCGGTGCGCAAGCTCGCCGGTATCGACTTTCCGGGCACCGATGCCACCGCCACCGGCATGCTCGCCGATGTCGAACTCGCCGAGCCGCCCGCCGCACCGTTCTTCGGCCGCCGCGCCGCCGCGGGCGATTACTCCGCCATCCAATTCGAGCCCGGCTGGTACCGGCTCATCGTGCAACGCCACGACCTGGTGCTGCCGCGCGGCACCGAACTGACCTTCGAGGATTTCCGCGCCCATTTCACCGAACTCGCTGGCACCGACTTCGGCATGCACAGCCCGCGCTGGGTCACCCACTACGGCGATTCGGCCCGCCAGGCCGAGCGCTACCGCGTCGGCCGGATCTTCCTCGCGGGCGATGCCGCGCACATCCACTATCCGGCGGGCGGGCAGGGCCAGAACCTCGGGATCCAGGACGCGGTCAACCTCGGCTGGAAACTCGCGGCCGCCGTACACGGCACCGCCCCCGAATCCCTTTTGGACACCTATGAATCCGAGCGCCACCCCATCGCCGCCCGCGTGCTGCACAACACCCGCGCGCAGACCGCCCTCATGCGTCCGGGCGCACATTCCGATGCCCTGCGCGATGTCATGAGCGACCTCATCGCCACCGATCCGGTCCGGCACCGCCTCGGCCTGGAGATCACCGCTCTGGATATCCACTACGACACCAAAGGCGAGCATCCCCTGGCGGGCCGCCGCGTCCCCGACGCCATCCTGCGCACCGCCACCGGCACCGCCCGCGTCTACGAGCTGCTGCGCCGGGCCCGTCCAATCCTGCTGCTGCTCAACGAGACCGAGTCCCCCGTCGGCCCGGAATGGAGTGCTCGAGTGGACATCGTCACCGCCCACACCCCGGGAACGTCGTGGCGTGTTCCCGGGGTCGGCCCAATCCCGGTCCCCGCCGCGATCCTGATCCGTCCGGACGGCTACGCGGCCTGGGCAACCGATGAGCCCGGGCTGCCGGGACTCGACGAAGCCCTCGAGGACTGGTTCGGCGCTGCCTGAACCGCCCGGTTCCGAGCCGTCCGGAACCCGAGGTTCTAGGCTGCCCACGCTTCGGGTTCTAGGCTGAGCGCGTGCGCATCATCGACCTGTCGGTCCCGTTGCGGACCGCAATGCCCGTATATCCCGGCGATCCCGAGGTGAGCATTCGCCCGGCGCTGACCGTCGCCGTCGACGGGGTGAACGTGCTGCACGTGGATATGGGATCGCAGACCGGGACGCACGTGGACGCCCCCTTCCATATCGATGACGCGCTGCCCGCGCTGGACGCGCTGCCGCTGGAGCGGTTCATCGGACCGGCGACGGTGGTGGACGCGCGGGGGCTCGGGCCGCGCACGGCGATCGGCCCGGAGTATTTCCAGGGCAAGGTCGCCGCGGGGCAGATCGTGCTGATCGCGACCGGCTGGTCGGAGCACTGGGGAACCCCCGATTACCTGGCCCATCCGTATCTGGATCCGGCGGCGGCCGCGTACCTGGTCGAGGCCGGGATACGGACCGTCGGTATCGATACGCTGAGCGTGGATCCGACTCCGGCGCAAGACATTCCGTCGCATAGAATCCTGTGCGGCGCGCACGCTGTGATCGCCGAGAACCTCACCGCGCTGGACCGGGTGCTGAGCGAACAGCAGCTGGGTCATCGCGTGGAGGCGTCCCTACTGCCCCTGCACCTGCCCGGCGCGGATGGAGCGCCCGTGCGAGCGATCGCTCGCATCGGGTGACCTACCCATTCGATTGTGACTGAAACAGCACTGGACCTGATTTTGTGGCGCATACCACTTGATCTTCGTAGACTGCTTCTCACATGGGGGAGGTCGGGGCCCCCGACCCAGGCTCGATCAAGGAAGACCATTACGTGAAGCGTTGTACCGTAACAACTCTGCTGGCCACGGCGGCCATTCTCAGCGCCGCCCCCGCGGTTGCCTCCGCGGAGATCACTCTCACGGACGCCTCCAGCAAGACTCAGAGCGACGATCCCATGCAGGCAGAGGTCACCGGCTCGGCCTCCGGATCGGCGAAGACCGGCAGCTCGGGCGGACTCGCGACCACCGGCTCCACCGGCACCGGATCGTTCGGCCTGCCGAATCTGGACAAGATGCTGCTGGGCGATTACAAGTCGCTGTGCGCGGTCACCGGTAGCGCGGCCACCGTGCTGGGCCAGACCGGATTCGGCTGTGACAGCTTGAACGGCAAGGGCAGTCTCGGACTGCCGACCCTGTAGGAAAACTTTCGGGGGGCGGCACGATCGAGCAGTAAGAAGGGGCTCCGGCTTATGCCGGAGCCCCTTCTTCATGCCTGCGGATCAGCGGTTGTCGTCGGCGTTGCCGGCCTTCCACTGCGACCACGGGATATTCCAGTCGCCCAGGCCGTCCACCCCGGACAGGGTGCCACCGACGGTGTTCTTCACGATGGTGATGTCACCGCGCTTGGAGTTCTCGTACACCCAGCGGGCATCGGCGGGGCTCAGGTTCAGGCAGCCGTGGCTGGTATTGCTGTAGCCCTGCTGACCGACCGACCAGGGTGCGGAGTGGAAGAAGATGCCGGAGTAGGAGATTCGGGTCGCCCAGTCCACCGGCGTCTTGTACCCCGCGGGTGAATTCACCGCCACACCGTAGGTGGAGGAATCCATGATGATCTTGTCGAAGCGATCGCCGACGATGTAGACGCCGTTATCGGTGGGGGTGGAGTCCTTACCCATCGAGGTCGGCATGGTCTTGACCACCTGACCGTTCTTCTCGACGGTCACCATCTTGGTGTTGTCGTCGGCGGAGAAGATCGTCGCCTCGCCGATGGTGAAGTTCGAGGTGATGTCGGTATCGCCGACCAGGCCGTTGCCTAGGTCCTTGCCGTACACGTTCACCGCGATATCGACCTTGGTGCCCGGCGCCCAGTAATGCTCGGGCCGCCACCGCACTTCGCGGTTGTTCACCCAGTAGAAGGCGCCCTCCACCGCGGGGGTCGTGGTGATTTTGATCGCATTCTGGGCGGCCTTGCGGTCCGGGATGTTCTCGTCGAACTGCACCGCGACCGGCTGGCCGATGCCGACCACTTCGTTCTCGGCGGGCAGCAGGTAGGGGTGGGTGCGGTTATTCGGCGAGATGGTGCTGAAACTCATGGTCGAGGTGCTCGCACCGCCCAGGCCGATGGCCTCCACCGCCAGCTTGTAGGTGCGCGCGAAACCCAACTGCTCGGTCAGCTTCCAGGACAGGCCGTCCTTGGCGAGCTCACCGCCGACCGCCTTGCCCTCGGGATTGGTGAGCGTCACATTGGTGAGCTTGCCGTCCTGTACCTGCAGCACCAGCGGATCGCCGGGCGAGACGCCCTTCTGCCCATCCTTGATGGGCGAGACCAGCTTCGGCTTCACCAATTCGCTGACCGGATTGGAATCGATTGCGACAGAGGAGGAATCCTTCGACGAGTTCCCCGAAGAGCACCCCACCAGCGCAAGCGCCAGCACGGACAGCACGGCTACGGATCCCCGCCACCGCGTCGAACGGCCCTGACCATTGCTCATTACAACCCCACTCCATGTCTCGGTGCGTAGTCGGCCCGGAGGATTCGCCCCGACCACGCCTGCTCGACCACCACGCCCACGGGGTTCGGCCGAGACCACGCCTCGACCATTCTGCCAGCCCGCACGCCCTCACCACACGCCGATACCGACACCCCGCTAGGGCTCGACCGGTTCATCCGTACCAACCCCCAATTCGTTAACACCCACCCGCAAGATCGCCCCCTCCCCCAAAAACCCAGCTCAACGTACCGATTTCACTTTCTGCCACACCTCCTGTTAATGTTTCTTCCGCACCGCAGAGAGGCCAACCGGACAGGGAAGCTTCGAAGCAGAGCAAGCACGCGCCATTAGCTCAATTGGCAGAGCAGCTGACTCTTAATCAGCGGGTTCGGGGTTCGAGTCCCTGATGGCGCACAACAACAAGCCCTTGACCAGACAATCTGGTCAAGGGCTTCTTTCTTTTGGTGGCTCGGTCAGGGCCCCGTATCGGACAGCAATCGCGCCTGTGACGACTTCCGATCAGTTGTGCTTATGCGCCGATACGCACAACGCCGTTGTTCCGAGAAGGCGCTCACGCGACGGTAATAGGGCTGATCCCGTTGTTCATCACCTGGAGAGAACCCTTGAGCACAACAACACTCGCCGACGCCCCCGAGTTCCGAAACGGCGACTCACGCTGCCGTGCGCTGGCCACCCCCTCGCTGGGGACCGTCGACCTCGCCGTCTGGCGCGTCGATATGCCGCCGGGGTCGGTCGGCAAGGAGCACACCCTGGACAGGGAAGAAGTGTTCATCGTCGAAACCGGCAGGCTCGCAGTCACTCTGAACGGTAGCGGCTTCCTGGTGGACGCCGGCGGCGCCGTCATCGTGCCGCCCCACACCCCGTTCTGCGCGTCCAACGGCTCGGACACCGAGCCCGCCACCTTGATCGGCTGCGCGCCCGCGGGTATCACCGCAACCCTGGACGCGCTCACCGTCACCCCGCCCTGGACCGCCTGAACCCGAGACAAAGGACATCCCCATGACCGTCGTAAACCTCGACCAGGCCTCCGTTTTCACCAGTGACGGATTCACCTTCCGCCCCCTGGCCGTCCCCTCCCGCGGTTCCACAGATCTGGCGATCTGGCGGGTGGACGCCGCCCCCGCGGCAATCAGCGTCGAGCACAGCATGTCCCGCGAGGAAGTGTTCATCTCGCACACCATCGGCCTGCACGTCACCATGTCCGGCGAAGAACATCGCCTGACCCCCGGCGACGCCCTGACCGTCCCGCCCAACACCAGACTCGTCATCACCAACCCATCACCCGACACCATCGCCACCTTCACCGCCGTCACCTCGGTCGGCATGCTCGGCACCATCGCCGGCAACACCTTCGCCCCACCCTGGGCGCAATAGCGCCGCTATCGATCCGGAAGCGGTGCACAGGGCGCTTTCGAACCATTCGGCGATATCCTGCCAATTTCCTTCCCTGAAGCGCTGAGCGTCGACCGCACCTCCAGAATCGGCAGAATACTGCCGTTATGGAGGTGATGCGATGACCGCGGCATCGAGCATCGGGGATGACATTCGCGCGGCACGCCGCCGTGGTCGGACTCACCCTGGGTGTCGTCGGATGAAAGATCTCGAGAAGCTTCGGCGGGTTGCCCGGGCTGATGTGTACAAGGCAGGTCGTCGAGCCGCCGCCGCAGTCGACTACGCCGCCCTGCCGTTCTCAGGATCGCCCATGCCCCAAATGGAGCGTGAACTGCGTTGGCGGCGTGCTGAACTCGGCGACCGAGCACTGAACCGAGGTCTGAAACCGTGACCAGGTGGTGGGACGAAATCCCGCACATCGACCGGCTGCTTTGGCCGATCGTCTACATGCACTCCGCCGAGTTCGGTGACGAGATGTGGCGCTTCGCCCCGATACTGCGCGCCGAACTCGCTGCCAACCCGGCGGAGCGGGAGAGGATGCGCGAAGCCCTCGACTTCGTGATCGCGCGACGACCGACACCGAAGGAATGGTTCCACCCGACCTTCACATGGTTTTTCGATCAACAGGAATTGGACGACTATCTGCGGGCCTTCCACGACTACCTGTTCGGCGATCGCCCGGAGCCTATCTATCCTCCCGACAACGAGCGGCTCCCACCCGAGTCGGACCCCACGTCGACCATCGCCATCGATAACACAGGTGACGGGCCGAGCGGGGCTAGCACGTGAGGTCTCGAAGGGTGGGGCCGCGGCCGTGTAGGACGGCGGTGTCGGACCAGATCAGCATGGCGATCGGGCCGCAGACGAAAAGTGCTGCGATCGGTGGGCATTCGGGGATCGTGGCGGCTGTGGTCATCACGCGGCCCGCAGCGGTGCGGCGAAGGACTTGCGCAGTGAGGACGGGCCGACCAGCGGGAGCAATGCGGCGAGCAGTTTGGCCTTGAAAGTTGTCGGGGTGCGGGTCAGTTCGACGTCTACGCGGCTGCCGGGGAGGTTGGGGGTGATTGTGAAGACCCAGCCGCCGCCCGCGCCGAAGAGTTTGGAATCGAGTGTGGTGATGGTGACCGTGTTTCCGGCCGGGTCCCAGTTGTAGCGGGCGCGTTCCCAGGCGGCGGCGGTGCCCTCGGTGACCTCGGCCCAGTTTTCGCCGCGGTCGTGGACGGCGAAGTGTTCGGCGTCGATGCTGGGCCATGTTTGCGGGCGGGTGGGTCCGAAGTCGGTGAGTACGTGCATGACCTCGGCGGGAGAGAGGGTGGACATCAGGTGGAATCGAACGGTAGGCATGGAAATACCTTCGCCGCCGAGGATGGGCCGGCGAATCTGTCAGATGACGTTGTCTTGACGTAATCCAGTTGTCGGTAGGGTCTCGACCGGGCCCGGATACCTTTTCACGGCCCGGAGGAGGATCCGCACCATGCCGTTGTTCGGACGCGATACCGAACTGAAGGACCTGGCCGCGCTCGTGGACGGCCCCGGCGACCGGAGCGGCATTCTCATCGAGGGCGAGCCCGGCATCGGGAAGTCGACCCTCGTCGAGCACACGGCCGCGGCCGCGATCGCCGCGGGGATGCGCGTGCTGCGCACCGCGGGGGTGGAGGCCGAGCGCAATCTCGTCTTCGCCGGACTGCACCAACTCCTCTACCCGCTGCGGCGCGAGTTCGATGCCCTGCCCGCGCGTCAGTTGGACGCGCTGACAACCGCTTTGGGCATGTCCGACAGCACCGACGAACCGAACGTGCACCTGGTCGGGCTCGCGGCCCTGACCCTGCTGGCGGATGCGGCGGCCGATCGCGCGGTACTGGTGATCGCCGAGGACGCGCACTGGCTGGATATGGCCAGCGCCGAAGCGCTCGCCTTCGTCGCGCGCCGCATCGACTCCGAACCCGTTGCGGTGCTGGCCACTTCACGCGATGCCGGCGTCTCCCCGCTGCGCGAGGCCGGACTGACGGTGATGCGGCTCGGCCCGCTGCCCGCGGACGAGGCGAACACGCTGCTCGACACCATCGCACCGGACCTGCCCGCCGCACTCCGGCACCGGGTGCTCACCGAGGCCCACGGCAATCCGCTGGCGCTATCGGAATTACCCACCGCCGCAGCCGATCTCATCGACGACGCGCCCGCGCTGCCGCTGACCGAGCGGCTGGAGCGGGCGTTCTCCGCGCGCGGTTCGGCACTGCCTGAGCCGACCCGGTCGGCCCTGCTCGTCGCGGCCCTCAACGACGGCGACTCGGCGAACGAAACACTCACCGCCACCGGAATTCTCCTGCACGCTCCGGTGACCTCCGAAGTGCTCGCGCCCGCGGTGACCGCCCGGCTCATCGGAATCGGTTCCGGCACGGTGATTTTCCGCCATCCGCTGGTGCGGTCCGCGCTGGTGGCGGCGGCCACCGCCGAGGAGCGCCGCCGTGCGCACCAGGCCCTGGCCGAAACACTGGGCGCGGCACCGGATCGCCAGGTGTGGCATCGGGCGGCGGGTACATCGGGCGCCGATGAGGATGTGGCGGCGGCACTGGAGGACGCGGCCGAACGATCCCGCCATCGCGGCGGCGCGATCGCGGCGCTCGAACGTGCCGCGGCCCTGAGCTCCACCCCCGTCCGGCGCGCGGATCGCCTGCTGCGCGCGGCCGAACTCGCGGTCGACTCCGGTCACCGCGACACCGTGGAACGGCTGGTCGACGCCGCGCGCACACTCCCGCTCACGCCCGAGCAGGAGGCCACCGCGAAATGGGTGCTCAGCGGATTCGAGGACGGTATGCGCGACAATCCCGCGCACATCGGCGAATTGGCCGCGCTGGCGGCATCCGTCGCATCCGACGGATTCCCGGACGCGGCGCTGCGGATTCTGTGGGCGGCGGCTTCGCGGTGCTTCTGGTCCGAACCCGGACCCGAGATCCGCGGCGCCGTGCTCGCGGTCGCCGACACCTTCGGCATTCCCGACGGTGATCCGCGCAAGCTCGCGATCGATTCGATCGTCGCCCCCTTCGAACGCGGCGACGAGGTCCTCGGGCACCTGCGGGTGCTGGCCGCGAGCACCGGACGCGATACCGAAACCGATCACTTCCTCAGCAGCGCGGCCTACCAGGTCGGCGCATTCGATCTGGCAGCGCATTTCGCCGGTGCGGCCGCACCCGGATTCCGGTCCGCCGGGCAGCTGGGACTGCTGACCAGGGCGCTCGCGATCCAGGCGTGGAGTCTGGCTCGAATCGGTGACCTCGCCGCCGCCGCGCCCATCGCGGCCGAGGCGGCGACCTTCGCCCTGGACACCGGGCAGCCGTTCATGCATGCGACGGTCATCGCGGTGCAGGCCGAAATCGCCGCGCTGCGTGGCGATTACGCGCAGGCCGCGGCGCTCACGGTGCAGGCCGAGCGGATCGGCCTGGCCGCCGGGGCACGGCCGATGCTGGCCACGGTGCAGCTCACCCGGGCGCTGACCGCACTCGGCGAGGGCCGATTCGACGACGCCTACGCCGATCTGGCCCGCATTCACAATCCGAGTGACCCGGCGTATTCACCGGCGCTGCGCGTCTGTTTCCTCACCGAACTCGCCGAAGCGGCGGTCCGCAGCGGGCGCGGCGACACCATGACGGAACTGCTGCGGGACCTGGAACCGGTGGCGGCAGCCACCTCGTCACCCGCCCTGCACATCGGAATGCGTTATGCCCGAGCGGTTCTCGCCACCGATACGGCGGCGGAGCTGTTCGCCGCGGCATTGCGGGCCGATCTCACCGGCTGGCCCGCCGAACGCGGCCGCCTGCATCTGGCCTACGGCGAATGGTTGCGGCGACAGCGCCGAGTCGTGGAATCCCGCACCCATTTGCGCACGGCCCGAGAGATTTTCGACGCCCTCGGTATCACCGCGTGGAGTGAACGCGCCCGACTGGAATTGCGCAGCGCGGGCGAATCCAGCCCGAATCGCGATCCGGACGCCCGGGAACGACTCACCCCGCATGAGCTGAGCATCGCGCAACTGGCGGCGCAGGGGCTGACCAACAGGGAGATCGGGCAGCGGCTGTATCTGTCGCATCGAACCGTCAGCACGCACCTGCATCGGATCTTCCCGAAACTCGGTATCAGCGCACGCGGGGACCTCGCGGCGCTGCTGCCCACCCTGGCGGAAACCGCAGGTTGACCGCTCGGCCGCGGACGCGCCGAACGACATCGATTACGTCATCCGACGCACGCGGCGGCGTCGGTGCACTGCCTAGCGTCAACGGCATGAACATCAACCGACGCGGACTCTTCACCGGCGTTATGGCGGCGGGCCTGGCCGCGGCTTCGCTGACCGCCTGCTCCACCGATTCCGGCAGCGCGCCCGCCGTTCCGGGCGCGGCCCTGCGAGCGGGGTCGGGAGCCAATACCGGCCTGGGCCCCATCAAGAAGATCGACGCCGGTGTCCTCAATGTGGCCTACGCCGAATTCGGTCCCGCCACCGGTCAACCCGTGATCCTGCTGCACGGCTGGCCGTACGACGCGTACAGCTACGCCGATGTCGCGCCGCTGCTGGCCGCGTCCGGCTACCGGGTGCTGGTCCCGTTCCTGCGCGGCTACGGCCAGACCACCTTCCTGTCCGCGCAGACCGTGCGCAACGGTCAGCAGTCGGCCATTGCCCGCGACATCGTCGATTTCATGGACGCCCTGCACATCGACCGGGCCGTGTTCGGCGGATTCGACTGGGGCGCACGCACCGTCGACATCATCGCGGCGCTGTGGCCGGAGCGGGTCAAGGCCATGGTCGCGGTGAGCGGCTACATCATCACCCAGCAGGCCGCCCAGCAGCAGCCGCTGCCGCCCGAGGCCGAATTGGGCTGGTGGTACCAGTATTACTTCGCCACCGAGCGCGGCCGCCTGGGCTACGAGCGCAACCGGCACGACTTCAACAGGCTGATCTGGCATCGTGCCTCTCCGGCCTGGAATTTCGACGACGCCACGTACGACCGGACCGCCGCCGCCTTCGACAATCCCGATCAGGTGGACATCGTCATCTCCAATTACCGGTGGCGGCTGAGCCTGGCACCGGGCGAACCGCGGTACGACGCCTACGAACAGCGACTCGCCACCGGACCGGCGATCTCCGTGCCCGCCATCACGATCGGCAGCGACTTCGACGGTGCGGCCAAGGACGGGAAGGGCTATCGCGGCAAATTCACCGGGCCGTACCAACATCGCGTCCTCGACGGCATCGGGCACAACGTGCCGCAGGAAGCCCCGCATCCGTTCGCCCAGGCGATCATCGACGCCGACCACCTCTGATCGAGTACGAGCGCCGGGCCCGGCAACACCGCCGGTCCCGGCGCCGCGCCGTCTACAGCGCGTCGCGACGCCGCATACCGCCGCCGGCATCGAGCTCGATGACCGTATCGATGCCGATGCGGCGCAGGAACGAATAGTCATGGCTGACAACGACTATCGCCCCGCGATAGTCGGCCAGCGCCTCGACGAGCTGATCCACGCTGGCGATATCGAGATTGTTCGTCGGCTCGTCCAGCATCAGCAGCTGCGGCGGCGGATCGGCGAACAGCGAGCGCGCCAGCGACACCCGGAATCGCTCACCACCCGACAGCGTCGAGACCGGCCGATCCACGCTGTCGCCGCGAAGCAGTAGCCGGGCCAACTGATTTCGAATCGCGCCCGGTGTGGCGGCGGTGGCCGCGGCATGGACGTTGTCCAGTGCGCTGGCCTCCTCGTCCAGGTTGTCCAAACGCTGCGGCAGATATCCCACCCGGTCGGTGAGCAGGGCGCCACGCTCCGGATGCCGCCCCGCGAGCAGGTTCTCGATCAGCGTCGACTTGCCCGCACCGTTGGGACCGATGAGGGCGACGCGTTCCGGCCCCTGGATGACGATGCGCCGATCACCATCGCCCAGTTCCGCGATGCGGCGGCCGCGCGGCACCTCCGGATCGGGCAATTCGAGATGGATATGTTCCTCGCGCCTGACCCGCGACGAAGCGGCGGCCAGATTATCCTGGGCGGCAGCGACTTTCGAATCCAGCGTGGTGCGCATCGCCCCCGCCGAACCCTGCGCCCGGCTGGCCCGATTGCCCGCCAGAATCCGCGGAATGCCGCCGTCCCGCTGCGTCGCGCGGGCGGTGCGCTCACGCCTGGCGAGTGTGGTCTCGGCCTCGATCCGCTGCCGCTTCTCGGCCTTCAACGCCTGTTCGGCGGTGCGAGCCGCCTGCACGGCCGCCGCCTGCCGCTGTTCGAGGTGTTGCTTCCAGGCGCTGTACGGGCCGCCGAACGACTCCAGCGCCGCACCGTGCAATTCCACGGTGGCGTCCATGCGTTCCAGCAATTCGAGATCGTGACTGACCACGACGAGGGCGCCCGGCCACGAATCGACGAATCCGGCCAGCCTGGAACGGGTTTCACGGTCCAGATTGTTGGTCGGCTCATCGAGCAGGGTGATCGGCGTGCGCCGGATCCACAGGCCGGTGATCGCGAGCAGTACGGCTTCGCCGCCGGAGAGCTCCCCCACCCGGCGGTCCAGATCGGCAGCGCCGAAACCTATTTCGTGCAGCGCCTGATCGGTGCGCGCCTCGATATCCCAGTCGTCGCCGATCGTCTCGAAGTGCTCGTCCGCGGCATCGCCCGATTCGATCGCGCGCAGGGCTTCGAGGGTGTCCGCGATACCGAGTAATCGGGCGACGGTGGCGGTGTGGCCGAGGGTGAGCGTCTGCGGCAGATAACCCACCGCGCCGACGGTGTCGACGCGCCCGGACGTCGGGGTCAGCAGTCCGGCGATCAGCCGCAGCAACGTCGATTTACCGGCGCCGTTGCGGCCGACCAGACCGGTGCGGCCGGTGCCGAGCGTGCCGTTGAGCCCGGACAGCGCGAGGGTGCCGTCGGGCCATTCGAAGGACAGATTCCGCAGGGTGACGGCAGCGGATATGGATGTGGACATGATTCGTCGACTCTTTTCTGCTCATGGTGAGCGGCCACAGGTGATTTGGGCGTGGCAGAGCCGGACGAAGGCGAAAGTCTCGGAGCCGTAACCGATTACGGGCGCCGAGCGGAATGCGTGAGGCAAGCGCCGCCTTCGACCGGCGGCTGGATTCTGTCGACTTCCTCGATGAGCACGCGACCACCCTAGCAGCGGGATCAGACGGTGATCGTCTGATATTCGGTGTATTGACCCAGGCCGACGACACCGTATTCGCGGCCGATTCCGCTGGCCTTGAAACCGCCGAAGGGGCCGTCGAATCCGACCGGCGCGCCGTTGATGGTGACGGTGCCGGTGCGAATGCGCCGGGCGACGGCGATGGCAGCGGCCTCGTCCGCCGACCACACGCCACCGGAGAGGCCGTAGTCGGAATCGTTCGCGATGCGGACCGCGTCGTCGATATCGTCGTAGCCGAGGACCACCAGGACCGGGCCGAAGATCTCCTCCCGCGCGATCCGCATATCCGGTGTCACATCGGCGAAAACCGTTGGCGTGACGTAGAAACCGTCCCGCAGGCCGGGTGGCAGGTGTGAGCCGCCGCAGACCAGGCGCGCGCCTTCGGCGATGCCCAGCTCGATATAGTCGCGGACGCGCTGCTGCTGATCCCCGCGCACCATCGGCCCGATGAAGGTGTGCGGATCGCGCGGATCACCGACCGGCAGCGACTCGACCAGCGCGGCCAGCGCCGCGACCACCTCCGCGTAGCGCGAGCGCGGTGCCAGGATCCGGGTCTGAGCGATGCAGGATTCGCCGTTGTTCAGCAGCGCACCGAACTTCAGGCCGTGCAGCACCGCGGTCAGATCGGCGTCGGGCAGGATCACCGCCGCGGATTTGCCGCCCAGTTCGAGGCTGACCCGTTTGAGCTGCTCCCCCGCGATGGCCGCGATGCGGCGGCCGGCCCCGGTCGAACCGGTGAACGCGATCTTGTCCACCAGCGGATGCGAGATCAGATATTCACTCGTCTCACGTTCCGCGGGCACAATACTGATCACTCCGTCCGGCAGGCCGATACGGTCGATGAGCTCGGCCAGCAGGCCCATGCTCAGCGAATTCTCCGGAGATGCCTTGAGCACCACCGAATTCCCGGTGAGCAGGGCGGGCAGGATCTTCGCGGTCGCGGCGGAGAACGGCGAGTTCCACGGGATCACCGCGGCCACAACGCCGACCGGTTCGCGTCGAACCACGCTGCGCACCTTGGCATCCGGGTCCGAGGGCGTCAGTGTGCGCTCCCAGTCGAAATTCTCGGCGGCGACGAGGTAGGCGTTCGCCTGCCGGGTCAATCCGGCCTGCCCGGCCCTGGTGAACCATGCGGCAGAACCGTTTTCGGCGGTGATGAGCTCGGCGATCCGATCGGCCTGCTCCGCGCGCAACGCATTGAACCCGCGCAGCAACGCGATTCGCGCGGCGGGCGCGGTATCGCGCCATACCCGGCTTTCGAAGCTCGCATGCGCCGCCGCCACCGCCCGGTCGATATCCGCGGGTTGCGCCTGCGCCGCCACCCCGATGAGCGATCGATCGTGCGGCGAAAGGATCTCGACGAGCGCCGGTTCCGTGGGTTCGGTCCAAGCACCGCCGATGTACAGCCGGTCGTAACTGATCACCCGCGTTCTCCCGCCGTCTCGATCTCGAATGTGGTCGTCGTCATGGCTCCGACGCTAGGTACCCCCGCGCGCGGGCCGCGAGCGTCAGATGACGTAATCCCCGACGCAGGCGCACGCAGTGCGCGGGGACATCGGGAACGGGGTAGCGGCCCGGGACGCGGAATCGTGGCTAGACGAGGGTGCGGACGTCCCAGAGCCAGACGCCGTCGACCTCTCGGGCGGGCACGCCCAGGAGTTCGTCCACGGCTCGGCGCAGGGCATCGGCGTGCCTGGTGGGCGGTAGGACCACCACGTCGGCATGCCAGAAGCGCAAATCCGCCAGGGCTTGGTCGCGGGCAGGCTGGTCGATTACCGGGATGGCGCCGAACATGCGGATGAGGGTGAGCATGTTGCCGGTGGGACGGGTCATGGGGCCGTAGTGGGCGGATCCGTCCGCACCGGGGCCGACGTAGTAACCGCCTACGAGGGGGAAGGTGAAGTCGGAGTCGAGTTGCCAGCGCAGGGCGATGGCGTCCTTCGGGGCGGCGGGCGGGACGATGACCACCGAGCCGTCCGAGATGTACTGCCGCACAGTGCCATCGGCGAAGAAGGCGGGGGTCGGGGTGCGTTCCACGACGGGCAGTGTGGTCGGGGTGAGGGGTAGCAGTGCGCAGGCCAGGGCGGTGAACCAGGCCACGGGCCGCCACTTCGCGGTCGTGGCGCGCCAGTGGTCGATCGCCCGCTGGGCGCCCAGAGCCAGGATGATCGCGATGGCGGGGATGGCCGCCATGGCCAAGCGGGATTCGATCATGCCGTTAAGCGGTGGGATCCAGCCGAATACGAACCACGGCAGCGGCAGGCCGGTGAGCGCCAACGTAATCAGCGCCGCGAGCAGCACCGGCCGGGCGATGGCGCGCAGTGTGCGCACGATGGCGCGCCGGGTGCGCAGATAGGCCAGGCCGAACACCGCGAAGCCCAATGCGAACAGCAGCAGCGGCTCTTCACCCAGCGCGATCTGCATGGCGACCAGCAGACCCAGCGCGATGGAATCACGCGCCGTGCCCGCCTCCGGCCCGGCCTCGGCGTGCCGGACCATCTTGATGACCCGCCGTGCGATGAACGGAAGCAAAACCAGCACAACGTAATTCGGGTGACCATTGGTGTGCGAGATCATGGCGGGCGCGAACCCGCAGAACAAACCGGCAATGGCCGCAGCGATTTCGGAGGTCACCAGCTCACGCGAGAACACCAGATACCAGGCGAACGCGGTACCGGACAACCCCAGCGTGAGTGCCAGCGCGAAGGTGACGGTCGGCCCGAACAGCAGGGTGACGGGGGTGAAGGGCACGCCGAACCCGTACATCAGGGTATTGGCCATCAGATTCACGCCGTCCGGGAAATTCTGCAGCGAGGTGCTGAACGGACTCTCGAAATGCGTGACCTGGTGCGCGGTGAGCGCGAAGAACCACTCGTACAGGGTTTGATCCTGTTCGCTCTCGATCAGATAGCCGCTGCGCGGATGCGCCCACAGCCCGGAGAGCACCAGCACCGCCAACGTCAGATAGCCCCCGGCAACGATGAGATCGGTTCGTGCCGAACGCATTCCCCGCGCGAATACGCGACGCCGACCACCCTCGGGAATCTCCCCCCGCGCATCCCCTTCCCTGACCGCTCCCGCCGATCGGCCCCTATCGGTCCGTTCGGTTACCCACCCCAGTGCCACGCGCAAACTCCCCTAACCTTCGAAATTCGAACAGCCGTTCACGGTATCCGGGCGGGGCCGTTATCGCGCTGTCGAGTCCCGCGCGCCCGGCATTGACGTCAACGCTGTAGGTCTACGATTTTCAGTACATTCGACGCAGGAGGCACTGATATGGCAGGCAAGTCGACCAACCGCGGCCGATCCGGCGCCACCGGCGACAGCCCCACCGGAGAGGGTCCGGTCACCCGGGCGGCGGTATTGGCGGCGGCGCTGCGGATCGTCGATCGGGACGGGGTGGACGGGCTGTCGATGCGCAGGCTCGCGGAGGCGGTGCGCCGGGATCCGATGGTGATCTACCGGCATGTGCCGAATAAGGCCGCGGTGCTGGACGGGGTGGCCGAGGTGGTGTTCGCGGAGCTGTCGGTGGATCCGAAGGATTCCGATTGGATGGGGCAATTACGTTCGGTGGCAAGGGATTTCCGCAAGATCGCACTGGATCATCCGCGCGTGGTGCCATTGCTGGTTACCCGGCCGCTGGCGACGCCGCTGGGGTTGCGGCCGCAGGCGGTGCTGCGGCCGCTCGAGGACATCCTGGCGCTGCTGACACATGCGGGATTCTCCGGCCCGGACGCGCTGCACATCTATCGAGCGGTGTTCGGTTTCCTGTACGGGCATGTGCTCAACGAACTCCAGGAGATCGTCGAGAACCCGGACGAGACCGACGATCTACTGCGGCTGGGTCTGTATCGGCTACCCATCGCGGAGTTCCCGCTGCTGCGCGGGCTCGCACCGGCGCTGGCGGAGTACGACGGCGCGGCCGAGCTCGAGCGCGGTCTCGACATCCTGCTGACCGGCCTCGCCGCGCACATTCCGCGTGATCACGGTGCGAATCCGAACTGATTCTACGACGTAACTCTACGCTGTAGACGTACGCTGTCTCACGGCCTACGCTGAAGAATGGCAATCACCGACGTCGCCGCCTACGCGCATTTGAGACCGGCCGATATCGCGGCGCTCGGGCGCGAACTCGATGAGATCCGGCGTGATATCGAGCAGCGGCGCGGCACCCGCGATGCGCGATACATCCGGCGCACCATCGCCTTTCAGCGCACCCTCGACGCCGCCTCCCGGCTGACCATCGCCGGTAGCCGGGGCAGACTGGGCTGGATACTCGGGACCGCGGGGCTGGCGGCGGCCAAGAGCATCGAGAACATGGAGATCGGCCACAATGTCGGCCACGGCCAATGGGATTGGATGAACGATCCCGAAATCCGTTCCAGCACTTGGGAATGGGATATGGCCGGACTGTCGTCGCAGTGGCGGTACTCGCACAACTTCCGCCATCACTTCTACACCAACGTGCTCGGCATGGACGATGACATCGGTTTCGGCGTCATCCGGGTGAGCCCCGACCAGGCGTGGCGGCCACGCTTTCTGCTGCAACCCCTGCAAAACCTTTTCCTGGCAGCCACTTTCGAGTGGGGCATCGCCCTGCACGATCTCTACTCCGAACAGGACCGCGCCGAGACCCCCGCCGCGCGACGCGCCGAGACCGGGGCGCTGATCCGCAAGGTCGCCCGGCAGACCGGTAAGGACTACGTCCTGCTGCCGAGCGTGAGCGGACGCCGCTGGCGCCGCACGCTGGCGGCGAACCTGACCGCCAATCTCGCCCGCAATCTATGGGCCTACCTGGTGATCTTCTGCGGCCACTTCCCCGACGGCGCGGAGAAGTTCACCCCCGAGGCGCTGGAACACGAGACCGCGGCGGACTGGTATCTCCGGCAGATGCTGGGGAGCGCGAACTTCGACGCGGGGCCGATACTGGCGTTCCTCAGCGGCAACCTCTGCTACCAGATCGAGCATCACCTGTTCCCGGATCTGCCCAGCAATCGCTATGCCGAAATCGCGGTGCGGGTGCGGGCGCTGTGCGACAAGTACGCCATCCCGTACACCACGGGTTCCCTACCGCGCCAATACTTTCAGACCTGGCGTCTCATCAACGCGCTCGCGCTGCCCGACCGGGCCCCGGCGGGCGACGCGCCCGCATCGCCCTCGCCTTGGTCGCGCTTGCTATCGGTAATAGGTATCCCGGTGATCGGCCGGGCGAGCACAGGCGCACGCGCGCTCGAGCCCACTGGCCTGCGTCGCGGAGCAGAACCGAAGTCCGATCCGCCCGTGTGTTTCCCGATCGTGCGGGCATACCGCACAAGAGAATTCGGCCGAATCGGGGCCGGCGGAAGTGGCGCTCTCGTTCGAGGACATTTCGCTCCCTTCCGTAGATCTACACTGTAGATATACGTCGCTGACATCCAGGCTACACGCCCGGGTACGGAACCCCGGGCGCGTTGATCCGCCACGATGAGCGCGGGTGTGCGACCTGACTCGGTCAGTCGCGGTATATCGCGACGTGCGCACCGGTGGCGGTGCCCACGCTCCACGGCCCCAGGCAGGAGGACGTGCCCTGACCGGACGGGCTGAATGAGCCGCTCCACGACCCGGTGTAGGGACCGACGGCCATCAGGGGAAAGGCGTTCGGGATGCCGTGCAGGCCGAAACAATCGACGATCAGGGCGTATTCGCGACCCGCGGGGGCATCCACATCGTGGCAGGTCGCGGTGGCGCCGGTCAGATCCCTGGTGATCTGGCAGTCTTCCGGTGCGGCCTGGGCGGTACCGGAGCCGATCGCGGTCGCGAAACCCACACCGATCAACGCGGTGGTCATGACTCGGGTGGTGACGACTAGCGACTTCCTCATTCGAATCCCTCTCGGTCGAGATCGTTCAAACGCGGTCCTGTGACTGTCGTGACCCCGGACGTGGCCGTTACCGGCCGCAGGTCACTCCCAGGCGAAGCGGGGCTGGTCCATATGGTCGACACGGGTGGAACGGTGGTGCAGGGCCACCTCGCGGAACTGATGCAGGATGGCGGCGGTCGGCGCGTGCAGGTGGCCGCCGAGCAGCGGGAGCCGAATGGCGAGACGGTCGGAGCCCGGCACGGGGGCGAAGCGCGGCTCGACATCCAAATCCGGAAGTGGAATCCAGTGCACCGCAGCCACTTCGGCGGGGTTGGGGATGGGGTGGGGGCCGTCGCCCAGCCATGCCACGACCGGGGTCATCACGTAGCCGGAGCGGGTCGGGTAATCATCGAGCAGGCCCAGTACCGAGGAGCGGGGCAGCTCGATTCCGAGTTCCTCGTGCAGCTCGCGCAGTGCCGCGGTTTCCGCGTCTTCGCCGGGATCGAGTTTGCCGCCGGGCAATGCCAGTTGCCCGGCGTGGGCGCGCAGTCCCGCCGATCGTTCGGTCAGCCAGATGCCTTGTTCCCCAGCGTGATCGGCAATCGCGATGAGCACCGCCGCGGCCTTGCGGCCGTCGAGTTCCACGGTACGGCGGGCAAATCCGCCCAATGCCGCGGCCACCACGTCGCGCAGCCGGTCGGCGGGCTCCTCACGCCAGCGATATCGGTTACCGTCCTCGTCGACCCGCATGCGCCGAACCTAATTCGCCACGCCGACCGCCGTCAACGCGCCGGTCCGGGAATCAGGTTGCTTTACCCGCGCGTTCGGTGTTGCCTGATGCCTCGTGGCCCACGTGAACGTTTCCGATATCGAGTACTTCCTCGCCGACGGACGGCAGCTGCTCAGCGGAGTGAGCTTCCGCATCGGCGACGGTATGAAGGCCGCGCTCATCGGACCCAACGGCACCGGTAAGACGACCCTGATGAAGATCATCGCCGGGGATCTCACCGCCGATGAGGGCGCGGTGACGCGGTCCGGATCGCTGGGCATCATGCGGCAGTTCATCGGTCAGATCGATGACGAATCGACGGTGCGCGATCTGCTGCTGTCGGTCGCCGAACCCGCGGTCGGCGCGGCCGCTCGCACCCTCGACGCCGCCGAGAACGCGCTCATCGAAACCGATGACGAGGCAACCCAACTGGCGTACGCGCACGCTCTCACCGGGTGGGGCGATGTCGGCGGATACGAGATCGAGGGGTTCTGGGACAAGGTCACCATGGCGGCTCTCGGCGTCGATTTCGATCGCGCCAAATGGCGCTCGGTGCGCACCCTGAGCGGCGGTGAACAGAAGCGGCTGGTCCTCGAGGCATTGTTCGCCGGTCCCGATGAGGTGCTGCTGCTGGACGAGCCCGACAACTATCTGGACGTCCCGGGTAAGCAGTGGCTCGAGCGCACCATCGCCGAATCGAGCAAATCGGTCCTGTTCATCAGCCACGACCGGGAACTGATCGCGAACGCGGCCACCCGCATCGTCACCCTGGAACCCGGCGTGAACGGCGCGACCGCCTGGATCCACGGCGGCGGCTTCTCCGGTTACCAGCAGGCCCGCGAGGACCGCACGGCACGCCTGGAGGAACTGCGCCGCCGCTGGGAGGAGGACAACGCCAAACTGCGCGCGCTGGTGTTGCGCCTGCGCGAAAAGGCGAAATTCAATGACGGCATCGCGGCGCGCTATCACGCCGCCCAGACCCGGCTGGCCAAATTCGAGGCCGCCGGGCCGCCCGAAGCCACCCCGACCCGGCAGCGCATTTCGGTGCGATTGCGCGGTGGGCAGACCGGTAAGCGCGCGCTGGTGTGCGAACAACTGGAGCTGACCGGGCTGATGCGGCCGTTCGACACCGAGATCTGGTTCGGTGACCGCGTTGCGGTGCTGGGCGCCAATGGATCCGGCAAATCACATTTCCTGCGGCTGCTGGCCGCCGGTGGCTCCGATCCCGATATCGAGCATCGCCCGGTCAGCGATCGGGAGATCGCACCGGTGCCGCACACCGGTTCCGCCGCGCTCGGCGCTCGGGTGCGTCCCGGATATTTCGCGCAAACCCATTCCCGCCCCGACCTTTCCGGCCGCACCCTGCTCGAAATCCTGCACAGCGGCGACGAACATCGCGACGGTATGGGTCGCGAGGCCGCCAGCCGGGTGCTCGATCGCTACGGGCTGGCCCGCGCCGCCGAGAACCTCTTCGACAATCTGTCCGGCGGCCAGCAGGCCCGCGTGCAGATCCTGCTGCTCGAATTGTCCGGCGTCACCATGCTTTTGCTGGACGAGCCGACCGACAACCTGGACCTGGCCTCCGCCGACGCCCTGGAACAGGCCATCGACGAATTCGCGGGCACCGTCATCACGGTCACCCACGACCGCTGGTTCGCCCGCGAATTCGACCGGTTCCTCGTATTCGGTTCCGACGGAGTCGTTTACGAGTCCACCGAACCGGTCTGGAACGAGACTCGCGTACAGCGCGCACGGTAGGCGCAACGCGAATATGGTGTAGCTCACAGCGTTCCGGGTTGACCCTCACATACGTGTGAGGGTTCGAGCATTCGGTTCATGACGACACCGAAAACGGTCCCGCTCAGCACATCCGGCGCACGGGCCACAACACTGAATACGGTCGCACTGCTGGCCTTGGCGCAGGCGGTCTTCATCACCAGCCTCACCGAAACGCTACCGGCAGGCGTATTGCCCGCGCTGAGTACGGATCTCGGGGTCAGCGAGTCCGCGGCGGGGCAGTCGGTGACCATCTACGCCCTGGGCACCGCGCTCACCGCGATTCCGCTGACCGCCGCGACGGCGGGCTGGAGCCGTAAACGGCTGCTGCTGACCGCGATGACGGGCTTCGCGGCCGCCAACACTGTCACGGCACTGTCCTCGAACTACAGCGTGACCATGACCGCCCGCTTCCTGGCCGGGGTGGCGGCCGGACTGGCCTGGGCGCTGCTGGCCGGATACGCGCGCCGACTGGCTCCGGATCACCTGCAGGGCAAAGCGGTTGCCATCGCGATGGCGGGAATCCCGGTCGCGCTCTCGCTGGGCGTGCCCGCGGGCACGTTCATCGGGCAGGCGGTCGGCTGGCGGGTGGCGTTCCTGATCATGACCGGCCTCACCCTCATACTGCTCGCGTGGATCGGCTTCGGCGTGCCCGATCAGCCCGGCCAGCCGTCCGGCGAGCGTCCGCCGATGACCCGCGCCCTGACCGTCCCCGGCGTTGTCCCCGTACTGTTCGTGACCCTGACTTTCGTACTGGCGCACACGATTCTGTACACGTACATCGCGGCGTTCCTGGATCACGCGGGCATGGCGAACGCCACCGGCACGGTGCTGCTGGTGTTCGGCGCGGCCTCGCTGGCGAGCATCTGGTTCGTCGGCGCACACATCGATCGCCGCCTGCGCATCCTGACCATCGCGAGCGTGCTGCTGGTCGCCCTCGCGGCGGGAACCCTTGCCGCACTGGCCGATTACCCCGCCCTCGTCTACGCGGCCGCCGCGCTCTGGGGCCTGGGCTGGGGCGGTCTCCCCACCCTGTTGCAAACCGCTGCCGCCGACGCCGGCGGCCCCGCCGCCGATTCGGCCCAGGCCATGCTGGTCACCCTCTGGAATGTGGCCATGGCCCTGGGCGGTGTCATCGGCGGACTGCTGCTCGACCGCTCCGCCGCCGCCCTCCCGTGGGCGGTGCTGGTACTGCTGGCACCCGTTGCCGCCGTGGTCTTCTCGGCGCGAGCACACGGCTTCCCTGCCCCGCGAATCGCGAATCCGAGCACGGATCGGTAGTTCGGGTCGGCCGCACTCGCGGCCGGGCCGGCGACTCCCCGCTCGACGGCGCGATCAGTTGACCCAGGGTGGGTTGACGATGGTGCCGTCGGGGAGTTCGCCGGTGAAACCGACCGGGGCGGTGACCATTACGGTGGCGGGGAGGTCGGTGGTGGTGAGGCTGATGGTGGAGCCGGCGGGGGCCACGGCGGCGTCGCCGGGGGCGAGGGTGTGGGATTCGCCTTCGATGGTGAGGGAGATGGAGCCGGAGAGCAGGACGAAGGCCTCCTCGCGGTGAATGCGGTGGCTGACGCCGGTGGTGGCGGGGCCCACCTCCAGACGCCAGACGCAGAGTTCGGCGCTGCCGGCGGCAGGGCGGATCAGCGGGGTGAAGGTGGAGCCGTGCATCCGGTGGGGCTGAATGTCGGCGGTGCGGACGACTGGCATCTGACTACTCCTTTTTGGTCAAGCAACTTGTCTATATAGTCAAGCTTGTTGACTTTCTTGTCAAGTGCCAAGATGCACTCATGCCCGCTCAGGATTTGCCGATGCTGTTGCTCGCGGCCGCGGCCGAGGTCACCGATGCCGTTCACGACGGGACCGTCGCCGCCGGGTTCACCGATATCCGGCCCACGCACGGATTCGCGTTCGTGCGGATGGCGCCCCACGGCGCGACGGTCGGTGAGCTGGCCGACCATCTCGGGGTGACCAAACAGGCGGCCAGCCAGCTGGTCGAGGAGCTGGTGAAAAAGGGCTACGCCGAACGCAATCCGCATCCCTCCGACGCGCGGGCGAAACTGATCACGCTGACCGAACGAGGCTGGGCCTGCACGCGCGCGGCCGATGCCGCCGCCGCCCGGTTCACCGAGCGCTGGGCGCGGGCGCTCGGACCGGGCGCGACCGTCGAATTGCGCAATATGCTCGCCCACGTGGTGACGCCGGGCCGGGTGCGACCCTCGGCCTGGTGACCCGGGTGGCCCGATCGTGATAAACCCGTCCGGCGCGCCGCGTCACCCGCCGCATAGGCCCTGACCAGCGCTGTTGTTAGCGTCGCGGGGTGGAGCCGAACCAACCGTGGCCGCCGGAACCCACCCCGTGGGAGCAACAACCGGCCGCCGGGCCACCAACCGCGACCATGCCGGAACCCGACGAAGCCGAACCGCCGGTTTCCGCACGCACCGCCCGGTGGGTGATCGCGCTGTGCGTGCTCGGATTGGTGGCGTCACTGGCCGGGATCGGCTATTCGGTGGTCGATCAGGTGCGCCGGACGCACGATGAGGCCGATCGGATCCGCAGCAGCGCGGCGGGCATGAGTTTCGTCGCGCCGGACGGCTGGCAGCAGATGCCGCAGCAGGGCGATGATCATCTCATCTTCGGGCAGGCCGCGCTGGAGAAGCAGGGCGGCGGGGACGGCATGATCCTGCTCGGCAAACTCGACGAATCCCTGTTCGCCGCAGCCGAACCCGATGACACCAAGGCCGCCTGCTCGCTGGGATCGGGGATGGGCGAGTTCTTCTTCCCGGACAGCGGCACCCGCGTCGACAAGGAAGTGCTGGACGTCAAAGGCCGTGAGGTGACCGGTAGGTCGTGCTTCTACCGGGTGGACTTCAATGATCCGGGCACCCCGAACGCCGAGGTGTACGCCGCGGTGGTGCAGTCCGATACCCGGCGGTGGTGGGTCTGCTGGCTCGGCAGTGCGAAAGCGCCCGTCGATCGCACCGCCGCGCAGCGGCTGGCCGCATCCCTGCGGCCCCTGTAATCAGCCCAGTTCGAGCGTGGTGGCGCCGAAAACCTTGTCGCCGGAATGAGTTCGGGGTGCGCCGGTGTACATGCGGGCGGTCTCGAAACTCGGCTTCAGGCCCGCCTCCTCGGCCAGGCGAACCGCGCCCGCGTTGTGCAGCGGGACGTCGATCGCCACCGGCCCACCCCGCGCCTCGACCGCCAACGCGGCCAGCAACTGCCGGGCGTCGGCCTCGGTATCGGCGAACAGCGGGCCCACGCGGTGCGAATCCCGTGCGGGACGGATGGTTCCGTATCCGGTGAGGACGCCGTCGACGATCCGCACCACCGTGCGATGGCCGGGATTGCTCAGCCAGGCGGTGAGAAATTCCGGGCGATCGGCTGGGAGACAGGCGGAATCGTAATCGCGCAGTTCCGGCACATCGCGCTCGGCGAGCACCCGCACACTCGAATCCGGTGCGGGCAATGCCGGGCTCCCGGTGAAACGCGCAGTGCGATAGGCGAGTTCGAAACCGCTGCGCCGATAGTTGTCCTGCTGATCGGGCACCCCGTCCAGTCCGATCACCCGCTCCCCCGCGTGCGCCAGCCCCGCCTTCCAGGTGGCCAGACCGAACCCTGCGCCCCGCATATCCGGCCGGACGAGGTAGAACCCCAGAAACGCGAATTCATTGCCGTAGTTGACAACCGAGACCGCGCTGACGGGTTCGCCGTCCAGCCGCCCGAGGAAGAATCCGTCGCGATCCTGCGCGAAGAACGGCACGCCGTCGCGTAGGCCCGGATTCCAGCCCTCCCCGTCGGCCCAGTCCGTGACGGTCGCCCATTCGGCGAGGGTGGCGCGGTCGATGACGAGATCGGCGGCATCCGGCATGCGATCCACGGTAACCGCACACCGGCCGCGGCTCACCGGTGTTGCGCCGGATCGCCGGGCAAGCCTGTCGGCGCGCTGCGGTAGGGTCGGGCTCGACATAGTGGACTACCTGCGGAGTTGCGATATGGCCGACTACGCGCACTCTGATCATGCGAGCCGCAGCCGGGAGGACAAGGCCCGGCGATTGGCGGCGTACATCTGGGCTCGCGGTATCACCGGACCCGAGTTGCTGGAACTCCCCCAGGCCCAGCAGCGCAAGCTGGCCCGGGCCGCGGACACCAATCCCCCGAGCACCGACGAGACCTGGCAGGTCGTGGCCCAGCTACTGGCCGACAAGGACGCCTGGGCCGCGCGCCATCCGGATCATCCGGCCGCCGCGCGCGCCCACACCGACGAGAAGATCCTGTGGGTGAAACCCCCGGTCCGCCCGTGGCACTCCTGAACTCCCGGCACCGAATGCCGCCTGTCAACTCTTGACAGCAAGAAATGAACGGGGGTTCACTGCTTGCGTGTCCCCCGATCACGAGCAGCATCCCGGCCCCGCGGCGCAGCGCCCCGGGCCGACCACCGAGCACGCCGGAACCCGCCCCGCCGCCTGGCGCGACGATCTGACCGGCGGTGACGACTCCCTGTTCACCGGCCGTCCCCAGCCCGAAGGCGAAATCGCGGGCCACACACTGACTTACGAGGTCACCGGGCGGATCGCGCGGATCACCTTCAATCGCCCCGCGCACGGCAATGCCATCACCGCGGACACCCCGATCGAATTGGCGGCCGCCGTGGAGCGCGCCGATCTGGATCCGCGCGTGCACGTGATGGTGGTGAGCGGGCGCGGTAAGGGCTTCTGCGGCGGTTACGACCTGTCGATCTTCGCCGAGAACAGCTTCGCCCCCGCCGAGGGCGCACAGCCCGTCGAGGGCACCGTGCTCGATCCGGTCGTGCAGGCGAGCAACCACAATCCCTGGGGCACTTGGGATCCCATGGTCGACTACGCCATGATGTCGCGCTTCAACCGCGGTTTCTCCAGCCTGCTGCACGCCAATAAGCCGACGGTCGCCAAGGTGCACGGCTTCGCCATCGCGGGCGGCACCGATATCGCGCTGTACGCCGATCAGATCATCTGCGCCGACGATGCCCGCATCGGCTATCCGCCGACCCGCACCTGGGGTATTCCGGCGGCGGGCATGTGGGCGCATCGCATCGGCGATCAGCGCGCCAAACGCCTGCTGTTCACCGGTGACAGTCTCACCGGTAAACAGGCCGAGGAATGGGGCCTGGCCGTCGAATCCGCACCCGCCGACGAACTCGACGCGCGCACCGAGGAACTGCTGCACCGCATTTCACTGGTGCCGATCAATCAGCTCATCATGGCCAAGCTGGCACTCAACAGCGCGCTGCTGAATCAGGGCGTGGCGAATTCCGGCATGGTCAGCACCGTATTCGACGGTGTTTCCCGGCATACCCGCGAGGGCTATGCCTTCCAATTGCGCGCCGCCACCGCCGGTTTCCGGGAAGCGGTCCGCGAACGCGACGAACCCTTCGGTGACTGGAAGGGCCAATCCAAATAGGTCCGGGTCAGCCGATTCCGGGCACATCCGTCCGCTCGGCGCGCAGCACCACCCGCTCGGACAGTGAGCGCAGCGCCGCGGCTTCGGCCGGACCCATATCGTCGATGAACAACTGCCGCACCAATTCCACGTGATTGGGTGCGGCGGTTTCCAGCGCCCGCCGCCCCTGTTCGGTCAATCGGACCTCGCGGCCGCGGGCGTCATCGGCGGCCTGGCATCGATCGACCAGGCCGCGCGCGGCCATCCGCGATAAATGCTTGGACAGTCTGCTCTTGTCCCAGCAGATCTCCGCGCCCAATTCCTTGGCGCGCAGTTGCCCGCCCGCCCCCGACAGCGCGACCAGCACTTCATAATCCGAGGTGGACAGCCCGTCCTGGGAAAGCCCGGCGGCGATGGCCGCGTCCAGCCGCTGTCGCATACGGATATAGGACTGCCAGGTCGCCTGTTCCTCTTCGCTCAACCAGCGGGTCATGAATACATAGTATCCCTTCTTGGTTGACATGGACACTAACAGCCGTCGCGCATTATGAAACAGCTATTGCCGAACGTGCCGCGCGATTCGGGAACCCGAGTGCGGTACCGTCCGTTCGTCGTAATGCGAGGGCGGAGATCAACGAGCGCGTAGTTGATTTCCGAGTAGGACGAATGGGACATGTTCTGGCAGAACATCTCCCGGCAGACACCCGGCGCATAGTCATTTACCTGGATGAATAGCTCATCCGGTTGACAATGCAACGTTGCGCCGGAACTGTAGACGCCGGACCCGAACCGGCCACCGAGTCGCACCCCACGCGGCGGCGGTGGCATCCGCGCCGAATCGGGCCGCTGCCAACCCTATTGCGCCGACATTGAGGAATACATGAACGTTCGCCGGCTTCTCGTCACCGCCAGCGCCGCGGGACTGACGATTCTTGCAGCCCCCTCCGCCCTTGCCCTCGCCGACGTGCCGACCGGTTCCTCCGGTACCGGCTCCTCCGCCATCGACACCGGTTCCGGCGCGACCGGCTCGGCCAATCTCGCGCAGACCGGTTCCGCCGGTGGCGCTTACAAGAACTGCGATGAGGCCCGCGCCGCCGGGCACGCTCCGCTCTTCCGCGGCGAGCCCGGTTATGGCCCGCACCTGGACCCCGATGGCGACGGAATGGCCTGCCCGACGGTCTGATTCGCCCCGATAACGAGAAACACCCGGTGCCAGCGCACCGGGTGTTTTTTCGTTCGAACTCAACTCGCCGGCGTCAGCGGAACACCTTGATCAGGATCAGGCCGACCACGACCACGCCCGCGCCGATCAGGCTGTACTTGATCTTCGGCTCATTCACCTTGGCGACCAGCGCCTGCTTGGTGTTGTCCGCCAACCGCTGCGGATCGGCCCGCACCGCGAGTTCGTCGAGGGTGTTCGCGAGCCTGCTCCGGGCGGCCTCGATCTCACGCTCGATGGCCTCGGTATCTCTCGCCACGTCACACTCCTGTCTGAAAGCCGCGCACCGGCGGCACCGTTGTCTCGAGGCGGCAAGCCACGCCGGGCTGCCGACCTGCTCTGGAGTGTATCGCCCGCATGCCGTCCGACCCTTCTACTACGGTTGCGGCATGACCGAGAACCATCGACTCAGTCCCGGCGACGCCGCGCCCGCCTTCACCCTTCCCGATGCCGACGGCAAAGATGTGTCGCTGAGCGATTACAGCGGACGCAAGGTGATCATCTATTTCTATCCGGCCGCGAGTACGCCCGGATGCACCAAGCAGGCGTGCGATTTCCGGGACAGCCTGGCCGAATTGAACGAGGCCGGATTGGAAGTCATCGGGATTTCGCCCGATAAGCCCGCGAAGCTGGCGAAGTTCCGCGATGCGGAGGGGCTCACCTTCCCGCTGCTGTCCGATCCGGATAAGGCCACGTTGCAGGCGTACGGGGCGTTCGGCGAGAAGACCATGTACGGCAAGACCGTCACCGGCGTTATTCGCTCCACCTTCCTGGTGGACGAGAGCGGCAAGATCGAGGTCGCGCAATACAACGTGCGCGCCACCGGACACGTGGCGAAGCTGCGCCGCGACCTGTCGGTATAGCGCCCGGAAAATAGGAAGAGCCCCGGCCCCCAACGGGCCGGGACTCGAACCTGGACCTGTCCCCCGCGCAGGCGGCGGCGGGGGACGGCGGCCAGCTCTAGACCCCGCGCGGCACCAATTGCGCTGCCGCCCACTGCATCATCATGCGGAAGTGGTTATCCCACCATTTCCCGAATTCCGGCGAATCCAGCGCGGGCGGCGCCTGCTCCCCGGCGAAGAGACCGGTATCGGTGAGCGCGGCCGAATGCGTCGGCGCGGGGATGATGGAATCCGCTTGCAGCGCAGCGGGTTCGGTCTCCGGCTGCGCCATCAGCAGCGGCTTGGACGGCCGCATCTGCTTCGCTTCGGGATTCTTCGGGCCCCAATTCAGGGTGGCCGGATCGATGGTCACCACATCCGGCGCGGGCGGCTCCGGCGCGGGCTCGACCGACAGCGGCGCGGCGGCCTCGGTCGTCATCGGGGCATCGCCGGGCACGCCCTCCACCGGCGAGGCGGAACCGGTATCGATACCCGGCTCACCGATCGGATGCTCGACGCCCTGGGTGCGCGCGTCGGCGGACACCCGGGCATCGGTGAGCATGGGCTCGGGCACCGACTTGGAGTTATTACTCGCCGCGTACACGCCACCCGCGACCAGACCACCGGCGAGCACACTGGCCGCCGCGAACAGCGCGGCGGTACCGCGCGCCCGGCGAATCCGCTCGGCGGCCTCGCCCGCGTATTCGGCCTCCGGCATGGCGGACAGCGCCGCACCGATGGCGGGTGCGTTCGCGGCCACCGAGCACGGGATCACCGGTGCGCCGAAGCCCGCTTCGAGCGCGGCGACGACGGCGGGTTCGGTTGCGGCGGAACCGATCAGCACCACCGCGTCCGGCTTCACCCCGGCCGCGTCGAACTGATCCCAGGCGGCGGTGACGGCGGCGCTCATGGCCTCGTCATTGGTCGCGCCGCCGGTCAGGCTGACCGCGGCCAGCACCCGGCTGCGCTCGGAATCGATGAGCGAGAAGGCCTGCGAACCCGGCACCACCTCGCAGATGGCGAGATCCTCGAATTCATCGACCCAGGTCATGGCGCGGGCGACGGACAGGTGCGCGGCCTTGGCGGAAACCAGCGAGGCCTCATGCCACGGCCCGGATGCCAGGCGGGTGACAATGGCCCGGCGCTCGGCGGCATCACGGTAGGCGACGGCCGCGCCGACGATATCGCGATCGGGGCTGAGCTTGCCCGCGATCTCCTCCAGCACCAGCTCGACCGCCGCGGCCAGATCGGCCTTCGTGTCGCCGGTGATCCGCTCGACGCGTTCCATCACCACGCGTTCCGGCAGCCTGTCGCCGTCGTCGGCGAGGGCCACCGCACGCACGGTGCCGCGCTCGGTGGCGACACCGATGGTCACCGTGGATCGGACAACAGCAGAAGCAACCACAGATCAGCCTTCCAACGTCGTCGTGTCCCCTTTGCCGGGACACGGTTCTCGAGACGAAAACAGCGTTCGGATTCAGCCCCCGAGGAGTGTGTGAGCACGCGGCCGGGAGGCAGCTGCGATGAATGTTCGTCGCCGTTCCCGGTTGCGGATTGGTGAGTTTCCGGACCGACAGAGGGACACACGAACTACCGCAGCGTGTCATCGGAGTGTCGCTACCTCTAGGCTGTTGAACGTGGAAGCACGCACGGGAACCAGGTCGACTCGACGACCCGACCCCGCGTTGGAGTTGCAGGACGACCCACAAGAGCTGATGCCCCGCCGCCGCCCGACGCAGGAACGGAGCAAACGCAAGTTCGACGCGCTGCTGCAGTCCTCTCGCGAATTACTCGTCGAGGTCGGCTTCGAGTCGTTCACCTGTGAGGAAGTCGCGGCCCGCGCGGAAGTCCCCATCGGCACCCTCTACCAGTTCTTCGCCAACAAGTACGTGATCGTCTGCGAGCTGAATCGCCAGGATCTGGTCGCGGTTTCGCAGGAGCTCAAGGACTTCCACGGCGAGATCCCGTCCATGGACTGGCTACGCCATATGAATTCGCTGGTGGATCATCTGGCGGAGTTGTGGATGACCGATCCGTCCCGCCGCGAGGTGTGGCTGGCCATGCAGTCGACGCCGTCGACGCGGGCCACGGGGGCGATCCACGAGAAGGAATTCGCCGAGGCGGTGGCGCAGATGCTGCGCTCGCTGATGCCGCGCACCCCCCGCATCCGCCGTTCGATGATGGCGCAGGTGCTGGTGCACGTGGTCTATTCGATGCTGAATTTCTCGGTGCAGGACGGACTCAGCCATGAGGACGCCGTCGCCGAGCTCAAGCGCCTCATGGTCGCGTATCTGCTGATCGCCGAGAAGGAATCCCGCAGCGGCGGTCAGCGCACACCCTCACCCCTGGATGAGGTCGGCTAGTTCGCCCGGATCCTCCAGCACCACCATGGCGGCGGCGGTATCGCCATCGTGCGTGAGCGAGAGGTGAACTCGCACCCGGGGCAGGAATTCCGCTGCGAGGCCGTGCAATTTGATGCTGGGGCGGCCCCAGGCGTCATTCACCACCTCGATCAACGGGTAGGGATTGTCGCCGATCTGCGGACTGCGCGCGAAGCGAGATGACGCCCACGCCTTGATGACCGCTTCCTTCGCGGCCCAGCGGGCGGCGTAGCTGCGGGCCGGGTCGGTGCCTTTGCTCTGGCAATAGCGCCGCTCGCCGGCGGTGAAACTCTCCCGGATCATGGTGGTGCCGGTGCGTTCCAGCTGTTCGGCGAATTCGGAGATGCAAACCAAATCCAGGCCGATGCCAAGGATTGTCACAGCGCGGGACTCCTCGATTCCTGATGAGTGCAGATTCCTGCAACATACATAACAGCGGAGCCTACGGTTCCGTAGGCTCCGCTGGTTGGGATGTTCAGCTATGCGGGCTGAGTATTACCGGATTACCGGCAGGCCGGTCCCGGCGGGACCGCGACATAGGTTGCGTCCGAACCCAATCGGGCCTGCGGCGAGAGCAGCAGATCCGCTTCGAGCTGACGCGACTTCTTGGCCGGGGTGCCGTCACCGCCGAGGCGGCGATCCGCCGGGCGCTCGTACAGCGGCGCGCCGCCGCACATGGCCTCGGTGAGGCGCTGGCGTCCGGCGAGCTGACGCTGTTCGGCCTGACGCTGGTACGCCTCGCGCTTATCCGGGTCCAGCGCCGCGATGAACGCCTGCGGATGCACGATGGCGACCAGTCCCGAGACGTGGCCGAAGCCGAGCGAGGTGACCAGACCGGCCTTGAGCGGGAAGCGATCTCCCATCTCCATGGCCTCGCGCACCCACACCAGGTGCGGGTACGCCCGCATCTTCTCGTCCACGCAGTCCAGGCTGCGGTTGGGCGGGATGACGCCCTGTTCCAGCACCTGGCACAGGCCGATCATCTGGAAGGAGGCCGCGCCGCCCTTCGCGTGACCGGTGAGGGTCTTCTGCGAAATCACGAACAGCGGAGCGCCTTCCGAGCGGCCGATGGCATCGGCGAGCCGCTCGTGCAGCTCGGACTCGTTGGGATCGTTTGCCGCGGTGGAGGTGTCGTGCTTGGAGATCACCGCGATCTCGTCCGGTGCGACGCCGAGCTTGCGAAGTTCCTTGGCCAGCTTGGATTCCGCGCCGCCGCGACCCGCGCCCAGCGCACCCAGGCCGGGAGCCGGGATGGAGGTGTGCACGCCGTCCGCGAAGGACTGGGCGTACGCGACCACACCGAGCACCGGCAGGCCCATCTCCAGCGCGACGGTGCCGCGAGCGAGCAATACCGTTCCGCCGCCCATGGATTCGACGAAGCCGCCGCGGCGGCGATCGTTGGCCCGGGAGAAGTAGCGGTCGCTGATGCCCTTACCGGACATGACGGCCGAGTCGGCGGTGGCGGACATATCACCGAAGCCGACGATGCCCTCGATGCCGAGATCGTCGTAACCACCGGCCACGACCAGATCGGCCTTGCCCAGCTTGATCTTGTCCACGCCCTCCTCGACGGAGACCGCCGCGGTGGCGCAGGCGGCGACCGGGTGGATCATGCCGCCGTAGGAGCCGACGTAGCTCTGCACCACATGTGCCAGAGCGACGTTCGGCAGCGCCTCCTGCAGGATGTCGTTGGCGTGCGGCTCACCGAGCAGGTTGTCGATGTACAGCGAGCGCATGGAGGACATGCCGCCCATACCGGTGCCCTGGGTGTTGGCCACCAGCGACGGGTGCACCCACTGCATCAGCTCGGCCGGGCTGAAGCCCGAGCCCAGGAACGCGTCCACGGTGCAGACGATGTTCCACAGCGCAACGCGGTCAACCGAATTGGCCATATCGGCGGAGATGCCGAAGCGGGTCGGATCCCAGCCGGTGGGGATCTGGCCTCCGACCACGCGGGACAGCTTGGCCTTGCGCGGCACCCGAATCTCGGTGCCCGCCTTGCGGGTCACCTGCCAGTCGCCGGTGCCCTCGACGGGCGTGACAATCGTCTGCTCCGGGTTGGCGGCGTAGAACGAGCGCGCCTCGGACTCGCTGTTCACCACGAAGGACAGGTCCTTGTCCAGGAACACCGAGGTGAGCAGCGGAGCGGTGTTGTCCAGCATCTGACCGTCGTCGGCGTACCGACGCACACCGCAGCGCTCCACCACGGTGTCGTGGTAGCGCTCGGCGAGCTCGGATTCGTCTACGTAGTCACCGGATTCGGCGTCGTACCAGCCCGGCTTGGGATCGTTCTCCCAGGTGACCAGGCCGGTGGTCCAGGCCAGCTCCAGCACGCCCGCGGCGGAGAGCTGATCGGAGACCTCCATCTCGAAGCGGGTGCGCGCCGAGCCGTAGGGGCCCAGTTCGCCCGCGCCGACGATGACGACCATATCGTCGAGATCGGCTGTGACCGAACCCCATTCGGGGACGGGCAGCTTGGAGGACAGCGTCGGCGGTGCGGGCAGCGCCGAAATCGTCTTGGCCGCAACGGCTTCGGCGTCCTCGGCCGCCTCGGCCTGTTCGCGCGCCTGCTTGGCGAGCGCGGGCAGGTCCAGCTTGGCGCGGGCCAGGCCGCCGGTCAGATCGATCTGCTGCGGTCCGGACGCGGTGACGATGCGGGCCCGCGAGGTGCACCACTTGAGCAGCTCATCGGCCATCTCCAGGGTGGACCAGGTGTGCACGCCCGCCGCCTCGACGGCCTCGACCAGCGGATCGTTACCGCCCATGAGGCCGGTGCCGCGCACCCAGCCGATCAGCGCGTGCACCAGGGTGACCCGCTCGGCCCAGGTCTTCTCCGCGCGCCACTTGGCGACAACGGCGTCGAGCGCGGCCTTGGATTCGCCGTACGCGCCGTCGCCGCCGAACATGCCGCGGTTGGGCGAACCCGGCAGCACCACATGCAGTTTGGCGTCCACATTGTGATCAGCGCCGAGCTTGGACAGACCGCCGATGAGGCGTTCCACCGACCACAGCAGGACCCGCATCTCCATTTCGGCGCGGGCTCCGGCGTCGGCCAGATCGCCGGCGACCCGGGGTGCGGCGAACGGCAGCAGCAGCGTCGGGGTCATCGCCTCCTTGACCAGGATCTTCGCACCACCGGCATTGTCGACCTGTTCATTGCCGACCCAGTCGATGAGGGCGTCGATATCGGTGTAGGAGGCCATATTCGCGGGCACCACCCAGAGCGCCGCGCCGTTGCGGGCGTTCTCGCGGTACAGCTTCTTGTAGAAGGCGACGCGATCATCGTTCAGCGAAGAGGTGGTGACGACGACGGTCGCGCCACCGGCGAGCAGGCGTCCGGTCGCGGCGGCCGCGATGGAACCCTTACTCGCGCCGGTGATCACGGCGATGTCATCGGACCAGATGCCCGGATCGGCCTTGGTCAGCGCGGCCTCGGCGATCTTGCCGTAGAGCCCGGCCAGCACCGAGCGGGCCTCGCCCATGGCGCGGGTGCGCCACCAGGTGGCCTGTGCCGCAACGGCTTCGCCCGCACCGAGGTAGCCCTCGATGTCATGCTCGCCATCGCTGCCGAACCACAGGCGCGCGAGATCCTCACGCGCACTTGCCCAGCGGTCGTCGATGAGCAGGGCCTTGCGGGCGTCGAAGGCGGGTGCGACCAGGCGCGGCCAATCGGTGCCGAGTTCGGCGGAGACCAGATCGACGAGCGATTCGTCGGAGGCTTCCGGCGCGGAGAGCTGCTCGCTCAGGCCGAGCTGTTCGAGCACCACGCGGGCGGCGGTGGCGAGCACGCCATTGGGGCCGGTGATCTGCTCGGTGAACTCGCCCAGTGCGGCGGCGTCGACGGTCGCGCCGCCACCGCCACCGGCGGACGGCATGGACACCGCGACCCCGCGGCGCGCGGCCACGGCCTGCACGGCGGCATCGATGGCGGCGTCAACGGCCGCACCGTCATTCAGGCCACCGGAGACCAGTCCGCCCAGATCGCCGCCGCGCACGGAAGCGCCCTCACGGGTGCCGAGCGAGACCTCGGCGGTGACGTGGCTGGCCCAGCCGTCGCCCAGTTCCCAGACCTTCTTGACGCGTTCGGCGATGGCGGCGGGCCGCTTACCGGACGGGCCGAAGACCTTGCGCAGGTGATCACCGATGGAATCGGAGAGCACCGAGCCGAACGGCTTGTAGGTGCGGGCCAGGCGGTCGACCGTATTGGCCAGCGCGCCCATATCCGCATCGGCCGCACCGTCGATCGCACCCAGCGAGAGTTCCGCGCCGAGGTCGACGAGCAGCTGATTGCGGCGCGAGGAGACGCCGTCGCACAGGCCCTCGATGGTGTCGACCGGTCCGATCTGATCCATCCGCAGCTTGGTCCACAGCGCGATGAGCACGCGGGTGGCGTCGGCGGCGGCGAAGCCGATGTCGTCCGGACGCGGGCCGCCGGTGGCGACCGGGGCCGCGGCGGGCGCGGCGGCGGGAGCCGTTGCGGCGGAAGCGGTCTCGGCCGGGGTGTCCTCCGGCTCGTCCACCGGTGCGGGATCGGTGTCGGTGGAGTACACGATGGCGGCTTCGCGCTCGATATTGAGCACCTCCACCGTGGTGTCCGAGAACGCGGGCAGCTTCAGCGTGTTCGAGGCCAGGTTCGCGACGGTGGGCGTCGCGGCCAAACCGACCTCGACGAACCGCTCGACGCCCAGGCCACCGTGCTCGGCATCGGTGAACAGCAGATCCTGGGTCTCGATCCAGCGCACCGGGCTGGCGAACTGCCAGGCCAGCAGCTCGACCAGCACCACGCGGCACAGCTCGGTCGGCCGGGCGGCCCAATCATCGAAATTCGCAAGCACTTCGGCGAGCGGCTCGGACGGCACCAGATCGGCGATCTCCTGGATGAAATCGCGCTCCAGGTTGAACAGTCGCGGCACCAGGTTCGGAATGTAGCGTCCGACAAGGAGTTCCGGATGCAGGTCGGCGGGCAGCAGGCCCTCCAGCTTGATGCGGAATTCCGGCACACCGGCGCGCAGCACGGTGGAGTGGAACGGCACATCGATGCCCGGGATCACCACGAAGGCGCGCTTGCCGCCGGTTTCGGCACGCAGCCTTTCGATTTCGGTCTCGAGGGCCTCGAGTCCGGCGACGGTGCCCGCGATGGCGTACTGCGAACCGCGCAGGTTGAGGTTCACCACCTCGAGGAACTCACCGGACTCCTGGCCGATGCGGTTCACGAACGGGATGACCTCGTGATCGGCGATGCCGATCTGCGACGGGCGGATGGCGGCCATCCGATAGTCGCTCAGGCCCTGGGCATTACGCGGCACCAGCTCGTGCATGGCGGAGCCGCGCTGGAACACCACCTCGAGCACGGCGTGCAGCGGCAGCACCCCGGCCACGGCCGAGAGCGCGTTGTACTCACCGACGGAATGCCCGGCGAGCATGGCCCCTTCGATGAAGGCGCCGGCCTCGCGCAGTTCCGCGACCTGGGCCACGCCGAGGGTCGCCATGGCGACCTGGGTGAACTGGGTCAGGTGCAGCACGCCCTGCGGGTGCCGGTATTCCACGCCCCGCGCCTTGAGGTAGGTCGGGTTGTCGCGCACCACAGCCAGAATCGAGAAGCCGAGGGCTTCGCGGGTGTGCTTGTCCGCCTCGTCCCAGACCTCCTTGGCGGCCTTCGAGCGGGTGCGTGCGTCCAGACCCATCCCCTTGGTCTGAATGCCCTGGCCCGGGAAGGCGTAGACGGTCTTGGGCGCTGCGACGCGGCCGGTACCGGTCATCACCAGATCGCCCTCGATGCGGCAGGACACCTCGATGATCTCGGTGCCCTGATCCACCGCGACGCGCTCCACGCGCACGTCGATCTGCGCGCCGGGGCGCACCATGCCGAGGAAGCGGGTGGTCCAGGCGGTGAGGGTGCGCGGGGGCACCTTGTCAGCGGAGTCGATCGCCGAAACAGCATGCTGCGCGGCGGCGGACAGCCACATGCCGTGCACGATCGGGCTGCCGAGCCCGGCCAGCTTGGCGGCGGCGTCGGAGGTGTGGATCGGGTTGTGGTCGCCGGAGACCTGAGCGAACGCGGCCATGGCGCGCGGTGCGGTCAGGGTGATGTCGCGACGGCGGCGGCGCGGGGTGTCGGAGGTCTTGTCCGACAGCGAGCCACCGGCGCGCGGCGGATCGGAGAGTTCGCCCGCACCGGTGCGGCCGCGGATGGCGAAGCGCTCGGTGAGGGTGGCGACGGTCGGCATGGACATGCCGGTCTCCGGCTTGTCGAGCATGCCCGAGATGCGCACGCGCACCTCGACGACGCGACCCATATCGGTGTCGATGGTCTCACCGGCTTCCGCACGGACCGCGAGAACGCTTGCGGCGGAAGGCAGTTCGCCGATGAGCTGGATCTGGTGATCCAGGTGCACCAGGTCGAGCATGCCCTCGATGACGCTGCGGTCATCGGCGGTGCGGGTGGCGCCCAGCACGGCGAAAACCGCAGGCCAGCAAGCACCCACGAGCACGTCGGGCACGGTGCGGCCGAGGGTGCTGAGGCTGTCCGGCAGGCCGGAACCGGTGACACCGGCGTGATCGGCGATCAGGTCCGGGCTCCACGCGACGTTGAAGTGCGCGACCTTCGTGCCGTCGAGGTTCTTGACCTCGGGCAGCGACTGCCCGGCGGCCACGGCCAGCAGCGCCGACATGGCGGCGGTGGCATCGTCCTCGGTGATGACCGGTGCGCCACCGTTGTACACGCTAACGGGCACGGTGACGCGAATGCGCACGGCATCGCGGCCCAGCAGCGGCACGGCCAGCTCGACGTACGCGTGATCGTCCTCGGGACCGGCGATCGGGGCCAGGGTGGCGCCGGTGGGCGGGTGAATAGCGCCCTGCCCGTTGAGGATCCACTCGCCCAGGTCGCCCAGGCGGTGCACCGGGTTGACGGTGGTGCGGCCGGACCACTGCACATCCGGTGCGGCGAGCACGATATCGATGGCCCCGGCGGTGACGGCGGCGCGGCGGCGGCCGTCCACGGCGGCCGGGACGACGCCCGCGCGCACCAGCGAGTAGGCGGTGTCCTGTTCGAAGCGGTCCAGCAGTTCACCCACCGGCTCGTCCACCCGGGTGATGCCCGCGACGGCGACGGTGCCGGGGATGACGCACACCTGATCGGCGCTGTAGCGCGGATCATGGGCCTGCCACAGCGAATCCGAGCGCCACCAGCGGCGCACATCGCCGTCCACGACGGGTACGAAGTTGACCGGCTTGCCGGGGGTCTTGCACAGGCTGGTGAAGAACGGGACGTCCGCCGGGTGCAGGACGGCCTCGGCGATGGCCGGGTACTGCTCCTTCAGCGTGCAGATGGCCTTGACCGGGGTCTCGAAGTCCGCGTCGTCCGCGAACAGGGTGTCGATCTGTCCGCGATCGGCCGGGTTCAGACGGGATTCGGTGCGGCGCACCATTTCCGCGAACCGGTCGCGCCAGGTGATGTCCAGCCACACCGAGGCGGTGGCGTCGGCGATGGCGGAGGCGAAATCGCCGCCGCAGTCGAAATCCTTACGCCGGTCCAGGCCGACGGCGAGCTCGACGTAGCGCTCCAGCCATTCCAGGTAGGTCATGGTGGCGACATCGCCGAAGTACGGCTTGGCGGTGCCGTTGAGCGCGGTGATGATCTCGTCGCGGCGCGCGGCCACGGCGTCGGCGTCGCCGGCGACCTCGTCCAGCAGGCGGCCGGTGCGCGAGGCGGAGTTGTCGATCTCGTGGATGTCCGCGCCCAATTGGCTGCGGCCGGAAGCCATTCCGCCGATCGCGGTGCCCGCGCCGACCCAGTCCGGGGTGCCGGGGGTGTCGACCAGGAGCTGCTTGACCTCGGGGGTGGTGGTGGCTTCCAGGGTTGCCATGGCGGCGGTGCCGACCAGTACGCCGTCCAGCGGCATGACCGGGTAGCCGTAGCCCTGCGACCAGGAGCCGGTGAGGTACTGGGTGGCGCGCTCGGGGGTGCCGATGCCGCCGCCGACGCAGACGATCACATTGGCGCGGCCGCGCAGTTCGCCGTAGGTCTCGAGCAGGAGGTCGTCCAGGTCCTCCCAGGAGTGGTGGCCACCGGCGCGGCCGCCCTCGATATGCATGATGACCGCGTAATCCGGTGCGGCGTCGGCGATTCGGAGCACGGCGCGAATCTGCGCCACGGTGCCCGGCTTGAACGCGACATGCGTGATGCCGACCTCGGTCAGCTCCTCGATGAGGGCCACGGCCTCGTCCAGCTCCGGAATACCGGCGGTGACGATGACGCCGTCGAACGGCGCACCCGCACCACGGGCCTTCTGCACCAGGCGCTTTCCGCCGAGCTGGAGCTTCCACAGGTACGGGTCCAGGAACAGCGAGTTGAACTGCACCGAGCGGCCCGGGTGCAGCAGCGTCTTCAGCTCGGCCACGCGGTCGGCGAAGATCTGCTCGGTGACCTGACCACCACCGGCCAGCTCGGCCCAGTGGCCCGCATTGGCCGCGGCCGCAACGATTTTCGCGTCGACGGTGGTGGGGGTCATGCCCGCCAGCAGAATCGGCGAGCGACCGGTGAGCTTGGTGAACGCGGTCTCCACGACCACCCGGCCATTGGGCAGGCGCACCGGCTTGGGCGCGAATTCGGCCCAGGCGGGGGCGATTTCGGGGGCCGCGCCGGGGGTGAACAGGCTGCGCTGGCCCGGGCGGGTGGAGGCGGCGAGCACGCCGACGCCGGTGCCCTTGAGCGAGCCGGCGGTGAGGCGGGTCAGCAGATCGCCCGGGCCGAGGTCCAGAATCCACTGCGCGCCCTGGGCGACGGTGTCATCGACGATGGCGACCCAGTCGATCGGATCGACAAGCACTTCCTGGGCGAGGGTGGCGGCCAGTTCGGCGTCCAGCCCGCACTGCCCGGCCCAGCCGGTGACCAGATCGACGGTCTCGGCGAGCGCGGGGTGGTGGAAGGCGACCTCGACCGGTATGTCCTCGAAGACCGGTGCGAAGACCGAACCGCCGCGCTTCTTGGCATCGCGCTCGGCGGACTGCTCATCGTGAATCTCGGCCGCGCGGCGGCGAACTCGATCCAGCTGCGCGACCGGACCGCTCAGTACGGCGCGGCGGCGGCCGTTGCGGATGGAGAGCACGGCGGCCTTCTCGGCGTCCACACCGCGCGAGACCTCGTCCACGACGGCCTGCAAACGCTCGGGATCGACATTGGAGACCGCGACCATGGGCGAGCGGTCACCGATCGGCATGAGACCGCGACGGCGGGCGACCAGTCCGGCTGCCGCGCCGATCAACTGGGCGATGGCGAGCAGTTCGGCATCGCGCTGTCCGTGCGCTTCGGCGGCGGTTGCGGCGATCCGGCCCTGTGAGTGCCCGATGACCGCGGCCGGAGCCTGGGTGACGATATCGAGGCCCTGCAGGCGCAGCGCCCGCAGTGCGGCGATCTGGGTGAGGAACACACCGGGCATGGAGACCGCGGCGGAACGCAACACCTGCGCGGAGGGCGCCGCCGACACCTCCCCCTGATCCGGGTCGGCGAGCTCTTCCTCGAGCATCCAGCCGATGGGGTCGAAGCCGACCGGTCGCACCACGAGCAGTTGCGCGGCAACCGGTTCCAGTTTGGTGGCGGCCTCGTTGACCAGTGCGGTCAATTCGGGCTCGAGCGCACTGTCCCGCCCGATTTCCTCGAGCTCGGTGAGCCAGGCGGCACCCTGTCCACCAAAGGCCAGCGCGTACGGCGCACCCCCCAGCAACCGATCGAGCAGCGACGACCTGACTCCACTATCCCGGTTCTGTCGGGCCCGTTCGGCCTTCGATCCGGTTCCGGTGCTCTCGTTGATCGTCAAGACTTCGACTTCCTTCTCCTGGCGTCCCCGTCCCCACAGGACTGGGCCGCGCTCACGGTGCGCAGGTGTTCCTCCGGCCAACTGGCCCTGGTAGACGCCGAGGATTCCACAAAATCATGAGGTTCTCCTCATGTTTGGTTACCGCCCGACGACCTACCCTCGAGTATTTCGGCACGCCCGTACCAGAACGCCCGCAAACATGACCCTCCCTCATGTTTGAACCCGCTGGTGAGGCCGGTTACACCCGTGTAGGAAATATGAGGGCTCCTCACATTGCCGTTTATCAAATCGTTATAATCCCTGGTAGGGTTACCGACCAGTACGCCACACCGACCCAATGCTTCGCGATCCCCGTTTCGCCCGGTAAAGTTTGGACGGTCGTACCGTTAGCGCGAGTGGCGAAATTGGCATACGCGCCAGATTTAGGTTCTGGTGTCCACGGACGTGCGGGTTCAAGTCCCGCCTCGCGCACAACAAATCCCGGCATACCGCCCATCGGGCAGTAGCCGGGATTTCCCATTTCAGACCGGTTGCCAGCGGCGTTCGCCGCGCTTCTGCAACCTTCGGGCAAATGCGACTTCGGTTCGGGGATCGGACGATTCGGTCAGCCGAGGCCGCGGATGAACAGGGCCAGTTGCCAGGCGCTGTGGTCTGGTTGGCCGTCGTTCTGGGTCAGGGCCGCGCCGATGGTGTCCACGTGGTCGTAGCCGGGGAGGGTTACGACCGTTGCCAGGGCGGGGGTGGGGAAGAGAGTGCCGGTGGCGGGCGGGACGGGGCTGTCGCCCGCCCAGGCTACGAAATTGGGCTTGAGGCGGCTCATGCCGTGGTAGCGCAGGACGGCGCGGTCTCCGCTGCGGGCTCCGCCGTAGCCTGCGGCTATGTCCGTTATCACGCGGAGGGGGAAGTAGGTTTCCCAGTAGCCGCCGGGGGCGCCGGAGGCCAATTGTCTTGCCACGTCGCGGATATCGGCCACTTCGTGACCGGGGGCGGTGTAGGGGACGCCGGTGACGTCGTTGTAGTTGCGCCAGGTGTAGAGGGCGGTGCGGTCGGCGGGGGCCACGCGGTGCTGGATTCCGGCCGAGATGCGCAGGTAATTGCCCAGCAGTGGGAGTTGGGTCAGTTCACCGGGATTGGGGAAGGTCTTGTCCTGGACGGGGCCGCCGGAGAGTGCGCCGACGCCCTGTTGGAAGAGGGAGAAGTTGGAGGAGTTGTTGTCGATGAGGACGCCGAGCAGGGCGGTGTTGGTGAAGCGGTAGTCGCGCAGGGTGCCCGAGCCGTCCGCGCCGCCGGTGGCGAAGGCGGACCAGGTGGGCGCGCCGAGCAAGTTGAGGGTGCCGTCGATGTCGGCATCGTGCGGAAGATGGGACAGCAGTTGGCTTTCGCCGTCGGGGTCCAGGTGCGCGGCGAGTCCGGCCAGGCGGAGCAGGAAGAAGGCGCGGGTGCCCAGACCGGGGACGGGTCCGAAGATACGGGGCAGGGCGTTGACCTTGAAGCCACCCTGCAACACCGAATCCAGCGGGCCGACAAGGGCGTTGGTGATGTCGTGCAGGATCGGGGTGTTCTGCAGGGCCACCGGGTCGGAGGAGACCATGGAGTCCTGGGCGGCGAAGGCGGCGCACTGATCCGCACCGGGGCGGCCGTCGAAATCCCAGTCCGAGAAGAAGCCGGTGACCAAGCCGCCCAGCGAGATTCCGGTGCAGACGAATTTGCGCTGCCGATCGGCCAGGGCCGGAATCTCGTGCAGCATCACCTCGTATTGGTCGCGCACGACGCGATCCAGGCCCATGTAGTCCAGGACCGGCAGATCCGCCGACGTACGGAAACCCGGAAAACGTTCGCCGTCGATGGGCAGGCCATTGAAGTAGTAGTCGACGGCGTCGAGGTAGTTGCCAGTGTGCAGCGCGTAATCGAAGCCGCGGGTCTCGTCCAGGCAGGCGCTGCGCCGGGCCAGCGCCCAGTACTCGATCCGCTGCCCCTGCGCGATCGCCGAATGCACCGTATTGAAGGCCACGCTGTCGGAATTGACCGCACCGCCGTGCAGGCCCTGCTGCTGGATCACCACGTGCGCGGCGTCGACCGGATCCGCGGAGCCGTCCGCCGGGCGATAGCGCAGGAATCCGACCCGATCGCAGTTCGCCGGATGGGCGGGCGCGTCGGCGGGCAGCGGGAGCGCGAAACTCACATACGAGGTGACGATGCCGTCCCGCGTGGACAGCTCCTGTTCCTGCCGGTCGGTCGCCGCGCTCACCGGTTCCGGATCCGCGGCGGCCACCCCGGTGACCCCACCCGCCGCGGCCAGCATCACCGCCATCAGCACGCCCGCCGAAATACGCACGCGCCGAACAACTTTGTTCATGTGTTGCACGCTGCCAACGAACTCCGGCGCCCGCCATGGGGAATCCCCCGAGAAACACCCCGCCGTACCCGGCACAGTGCCCAACTCCCGCCGGGATACGGTTTTCGGCATGTTCGTGAAGCTGTGTGGCCTGCGCACCGAGGCGGATGTGGCCACCGCCGTGACCGCCGGAGCCGATGCGGTGGGATTCGTCTTCACCGCGAGCCCGCGCCAGATCGCCGTGGAGCAGGTGCGGCAGCTGCTGAACGGGGTGCCCGCGCACGTGCTGTCCGTAGGTGTGGTGCACGGCATCTCGGCGGCGCAGGCGGGTGAGCTGGCACGCGCGGCGGGTGTGGACGCCCTGCAACTGCACGGCTCCTACGACCCCGCGGCCTTCGCCGAACTCGCCGATTTCCGGCTGTTGCGCGCGACCGCGCTGGCCGCCGACACCGATGTGCGCACCGGCGCGTACGGCGAGGAATGGCTGCTGCTGGACTCCCCGCAGGCCGGTTCCGGCGAACGCTGGGATCTCGGCGCACTGGAGCGGACCCGGCCCACCGGACAGTGGCTGCTCGCGGGCGGACTCTCCCCGGCGAATGTGGCCGAGGCCATCACCGCAGCACAGCCCTGGGGTGTGGATGTGTCCAGCGGCGTGGAATCCAGCCGCGGCGTCAAGGACCACGGCCGCATGCGCGAGTTCATCGCGGCGGCACGGGCGGTACCCGGGCGAGAGTGATCGGCAGCGGGTGCGGCGCATGCCCTAGGATGGACGCACCGATTGTTCTCGACGATGGCCCCGATGCGCCGCCAAGCATCGTTCCTATGAAACTTGTTTTCTCCCAGGGGAAGAGCGTTCCCTCCGGCCGATGACCGCCGCGCGACTGCGCTCGCGAGGCGAACTGCGCAGACAGCGGCGACCGGGTGCGCACGGTTGCTGGAATCATCTGATCGCCGCACCGCTGTGGCCCAAGCACGGGGTGAACCTCGGCACGCTGTTGCGCACCTGCGATGCGGTGGGGGCCTGTCTGGCGGTACCCCGATTGCCTTGGGTGCCAGAGGCTTTGAGTCGCGGCAACACGCTGCGGCATCGGCAGTGCGTGCACTGGGTCGACGGCCCGGTGGATCGATGGCTGGAGCGCCAGCGAGCCGGATCGGCGGTGGTGGGGGTGGAACTCACCGATGAATCGATTCGGCTGGCGGATCTGCCCGTGGCGCGGCGGCGGACCGTGATGGTGCTCGGCAATGAGGGCGACGGGATTCCACCCGAGGGCCTGGAGCTGCTGCATATCGCGGTGGAGATTCCGATGGTGGGCACCGGATCGAGTCTCAATGTGGCGGTGGCGGGTTCGCTGGTGCTGTACAAGCTCGCCGGGCTGTGTTGAGCGTCGCCCGATCACTTGGTGCGCGGGCGCGCCGGGCGGGCGGCGAGCGGTTTCGGGTGGACCAGCTTGCCACCGGTGGTGCGAGATCCGGCCTGTTTGAGCCGATGCAGGACCGGTGAGAGCTCGAATCCGTGGATGCCGTCCAGTGCCGCCATTTCGGTGGTCACGTAGCGGTAGAGGGCGGTGGTGTTGTCCGTCTGGAGCACGGCGAAGATATTGAACGAGCCGGATATGGCCGCGGCATAGGTGATTTCGTCATGTTCGGCGATGGCGCGGCCGACCGCCTCGAGCCGCGCGGGCGCCACGCGCAGCCACAGGAACGCCGCGGTGCCCGCGCCCACCGCGGCGGGCGCGATATCGAGATCGAAGTACAGGACGCCGCCCGCCCGTAGCGCGGCGATGCGGCGGGTGACGCGGCCGATGCTCATCCCGGTGGCCCGGGACAGCACGGTGTAGCCGGTGCGGCCGTCGCGGGCCAGCAGCTCGAGCAGAATGCGGTCCGCGTCTCCGATCCGGAGTTCCGCCTCGGCGAATTCCGCTGTCCCGGAACTCGATTCGCCGCCCACCCCCGGGTTCGGTTCGCCCCCTCCGGTTCGCGCGGCGAATTGCCTTCCCCGCCAGTCGATGACATCACCGCGCACGAACCGGTGCAGGATCATCGCCGCGGTGATGTCGTGCACCGGGGCACTGCGCTGTAACCGCTGCACCAGCAGATCGTCGCGGTCCTGCGGGCTGCGCGGGTGCAGGGAGAAAACGATCTCCGCACCCGCGTCCGCGATGCTGATCCAGGCCGCGTCATCGCGCTGTGCGAGCGCCTCGGCCACCGCGAGCGCGCCGTCCGGGCGGCAGTGCAGGCGAATGATCCAGTCGCTCTCGCCCAGCGCGCGGGCGTCGACCGCCCCGATCACCCGGACGATGCCGTCCCGCCGCAGCCGCCGATAGCGCCGCGCCACGGTCTGTTCGGCGACGCCGAGTCCGGCGGCGATATGCGCGAACGGAATGCGGGGCTCCAATTGGAGCGCGTGCACGATTCGCGCATCCAGCGCGTCCAACATGGCGGTTTCCGGTGGCGCGGCGGCTGTCACAGCAGGAAATGTACGCCGAATCCGCCGCCGGGCGACCGGATCCGTCCTCGATTCCGATACTCGACGCCTCATCAATGCTTCGAGAGGACAACGACATTGCGTAAGTGGTTACCGCTGCTGACGGTGTGCCTGGGCACCTTCATGCTGCTGATCGACGTCACCATCGTGAACGTCGCGCTGCCCGATATGCGGACCGATCTGGACGCCTCCTTCGGGGCGCTGCAATGGGTGGTCGACGGTTACGCCCTCGCCATGGCCGCGCTCATGCTCGGCGCGGGGTCGATCGCCGATCTGGCCGGGCATCGGCGCACCTATCTGGCCGGTCTGGCCCTGTTCGCCACGGCGTCACTGATCTGCGGACTCGCCCCGAATCCCACGGTGCTGATAGCCGCGCGCATCGCGCAGGGCATCGGCGCGGCCACCATGTCCTGCACCACGTTCGCGCTGTTGAACGCCGCCTACGCGGGCCGGGATCGCGGTGCGGCATACGGCATGTGGGGTGCGGTGGCGGGTGCGTCCTCGGCGATCGGCCCGATCATCGGCGGTCTGCTCACCGAGATCGTGTCCTGGCGCTGGATCTTCTTCGTGAATCTGCCGTTCAGCGTGCTGGCCATGGCGCTGTGCCTGGTCGTGCTCACCGAAGGTGAACGCGCCCAGCACAATCGGATCGATGTGGCCGGCATGACGATCTTCACCGCGAGCGCCGCCACCGCGACCTACGCCCTGATCCGCGCCAACGAGCACGGCTGGACCAATGCGCTCACCTGGTGGCTGCTACTCGGCTCGGGAATCGCGCTGGCCGCCTTCGTGGCGATCGAAATCCGTTCGGATCAACCGGTTCTCGATCTCACCCTGCTGCGCGACCGCTTCTTCACCGGCGTCCTCATCGCGGGCGCGACCCTCTATTTCGCGGCTTTCGCCGCCCTGATGTACACCCAGATCTGGATGCAATCGTCCCTCGGTCTGAGCCCCATCGCCGCCGGTGCGGTCGGACTCCCCCTGTCCCTCATGGCATTCGTGGTCTCGGGCGCACTGGGCAAATATCTGCACGGCGACAACCCGGGCCGCATCGTCGGGGCGGGATTGGCCCTGATCGGCCTGGGCGGCCTGCTCGGAGCCCTGTTCGTGCACGGCGACGCGAGCTGGCCCGCCCTCATCCCCGGCTCGCTGCTGGTCGGCGCGGGCGTCGGCCTCGCCACCGCCACCCTGAGTTCCGCCGCCATGTCCACGGTCCCCTGGCACCGCGCCGGAATGGCAACGGGCGCACTCAATACCGCCCAGCAGCTCAGCTTCGCCCTCGGCATCGCCGCTCTCGGCGGCCTCTTCACCCACCGCACCCGGCATGTGCTCGACAACCCCGCCACCACGGCCGCCGGGGTCCAGCTCACCCTCGCGGTGAGCGGCGCGACGGCCCTGCTCGGCGCACTTGTCGTCCCGATCCTGATGCGCCGCCGAACACCGGCGGCAGCCGAATCAACCGATACGACAGCGCGATTCGACTCGGAATCCACGGAACACGCTGTGGCCGAACGTCTCTCGTAGCAGCTGAGCCCGCTAGAGCCCGAGACCGTGTGCCAATGTCGGCCAGGAGGCCTTCAGCTCGTCATCCCAGTAGCCCCACGAGTGGGTGCCGTAGGCGCGCAGGTTGACGGTGGCGGGGATATTCAGCGATTGCAGGCGAGCGGCGAGGATTCGGGTGCACTGGTCGGTGGCGGCTTCGATGATGCCACCGACCAGGACCTGGTTCACCAGGGCGCCGGGGCCCGCGCCGACCAGGCCGCGGCCGCCGGATTTGTCATAGGGGCCGGGCAGGCCGTTACCGCTGGAGAGGTAGAGGTCGAGACCGCGCAGGGATTCGGCGTTGAGGTACGGGTCGTTGGCGGCCCACATGGGATCGCCGGGCGGGCCGTACATATTGACGGCGTCGCCCGCACTGTAGGCGACGGTGAGCCGCACGTACGCCTGACCCAGGGGGTCGGAGATCTGAGCGCAGCCGCTGTAGGCGGCGACCGCCTGATACAGGCCGGGCCGGGCGATCGGGAGTTGCAGCACCGAGGTGCCCGACATCGATACGCCCGCAATGGCATTGCGACCATTCGCACCCAGGGCGGTATCGAGCAGCGGCGGGAGTTCATCGGTGAGGAAGGTCTTCCATTTGACGATGCCCAGGCGCGGGTCCGGGTTGCGCCAATCCGCGTAGTAGGACGCCGCGCCGCCGATGGGCTGAACGACATTGACCTGTTTATCGGCCAGGAAATCGGTCGCGTGCGTTTGCCGATCCCAGGAGCCGGGGCCGACACCGCCACTGCCACCGCTGAGCAGATACAGCACGGGGCGCGGCACCGAAGTGTCCGAGGGTCGCTGCACCTCGACGGTGAATTCGCTGTTCATCGCGGCGGAGAACACGGTGACGACCCAGTGCCGGACATCGTCCACGTGAATATTCACCACGTGAGAGTCGTCCGACGCGTCCGGGGCGGCCGCGGCCACGGGCAGCAGTGCGCTCGACCACGGCGCTATCGCGGAGATCGCCACGGCCAGCACTACCGCCGCGCTCCGAATTATCCAGCGAATGCGCACGTTCGAGCCCTGTTTCTACTGCGCCGCCGCGCTCGGGAGCACGGCGGCCGAACCACCGATTGCCGCCACCGCCCGCACCGCGATGGGAGCGGTACGGGCGGTGGCGCGGCGAGTCTGGCACCCCGTGGCCAACGGCAGGTTTCGGAATCCTGTCGTACAGGGGACGCGCGGCGGTCTCAGGGCTGACAGTTCACCGGGATGGCGGCGAGATCTACCCGAGCACCACCGGTGGCCAGGCAGGGCTGTGCGATGCCGTCGAGGGTGCCCGGCCCGAACAGCACCGCCGGACGGGTGTTTCCGCCGCTGTTGCGGGCGTGAATGAGCGCACCGCCCGCCCCGGCGATGGCGGTGCGGGTGACGCTGCCGCGCATATCGGTGTCACCGATATTGATGATGGCGATGCCGTTGGCCGCGGTGCCGTTGATCGAGGTGTCCCGAATATCGAAGACCAGTTCGGCGGTGGCCGGGCCGGGACCGGTCGGGGTGTAACCGATCAGCCCGATGCCGTCGGCGCTGCATTCGCCGAATTCGGAATTGGTGACGGTGAGATCGGTGTGCGCGGTCCGGCCGAAATTGGTGTTCACCAGGCAGGTACCGAGATTGGCCGGAATCAGCGGATTGAGCGCCGCACCCGGAAAGGACGAGTGCCGGGCGCGCACGCCGTCCAGGGTGAGCGATTGCCGAGCACCGCCGGGGCTGAGGTTGTAGTTCTCGATGACATCGCCGCTGACATTGTCGAAGGTGCTGTCGGTGACCGTCACCCGGCTCTCGGGCGCGCCGCTCGTGGTGACGTATTCGAGCCCATTGGCGGAGAAGTTACCGTCGCCGTTGCGGAACTCGTTGCGGTCGATGCTGACATCGAGGTGCGCGCGCCCGAGCGGATTGATGAAGACCCCCTCGCTGTCGGCGAGGTGATTGAGCGGTGAGCTCGGCGGGGCGATATCGAGCTGCCGATTGCCGGTCAGCTCGGCGGTGAGTCGCGCGTCATCGGCGGCCTGCACTCCCAGCGCGAGTACGGACAGCTTCGCCAGGCCCAGGTTGATATCGCGGGTGGTGTTATCGGTGACCTGCGCGCTCACCCGGCTGGTGCCGCGGGCGCGAATATCGATGCCGTCGCCGCAGGCGGTGTCGTGCACGGTATTTCCCTCGATGCGCACGCTGCCCGCCGCCGCGCCGAAATCGGTCATGATGCCCGCCCAGCCATTGTTCAGCGTGATGAAGTCGGGCAGCGGATCGATGGCGACGCCGAGCGGAATGGTCGGCGGCAGGCTGAACGGGCCGATCATGAATCCGTCCGCGCACAGCTGATTGGTGCCGGACACGCTGTTGCCGCTGATCACCACATCCGCGGCATCGTTGCCGTAGATACCGCCCCGGCGCGCACCGTCGATGACGAGGTTGCGCACCTCGGCGCCGGGAGCCAGGCGCACCGCGTCACCGTCGTGCGCGCCGGTGCTGTTCGTAATGCGTGGCAGCGGAGCGTCATTCGCCGCACCGATGACCGCGCCACCGTCGCCGATGAGCCGCTGACCGGGTTTGAGCGCGATACCGCCGTCCAGCGGCCGCACGGTGGCCGCGACGGGCTGGACGATAATGGTGTCCCCGGGCCCGGCGGCGGCCTCGACGCCGGCCAGCGAATCGAACGGCGCGTCGATCGCGCCGGTGCCGCCCGGCCCGGCCGCCGCGCTGACATACCACGTCGCCGAATCCGGTTGCGCCTGAGCGATTCCCGACGCGTGCGGGGTACAGGCGAGCAGGGCGAGCGCGCAGATGCGGGCGGGGGTGCGATTCTTCATTGTGCTCCGGGGGTGTGACGCAGTGATGCACTGCACACTTCCAGGCGACAAGTCCCTGGTCATCGGGCAGATTGCCAGGAGAACCGGCGCGGCACCGGGCTTGTGCACAAAGGCGGGCGCGCGCCGCGACCGGTGCGCGACTCCCCCGCGAGACCTCGAAGGCAGCGGGTGCGGAATCGGAACGCACTGCGGGTCAAAGCATTTGGACGGGCGTGATGTTCGAGAAGGGGATACCGAACATCACGCCCGCACCGGAAAGGATAGCGGTAACAGGCGATTTCGTCAGGTGCGAGTTGTGTCGCCGATCGCCGCACCGGTCACCGGATATTTGCGGTAGGCGTCCGAAACCGCCCCCAACCAGGTGATTTCACCCAGGAAGGTGGGTTTGGCCGGGCGGCGAAAGATCTCACCGCGGTCGACCGGGGTATCCCCGCGCCCGAACGCCTCGAGCGCCAGAGCGATGCGCGCCGCCTCGACGGCCGCCTCGCGATCGGCGATCCGGCCGGGCATACCATCCACGATTTCGATTGCGCGCGCGGTGATTTCAGGACTCAGATGCGGTTGCAGGAGCAGCAGGCCGTCCCGGATCTCGATGACCCGGCGATACAGCCGGTCCCGGGCCGCGCGCCGGGCCACCGGCGCGGCCTCGGCCACCTCGGGTGCCGCCGTTCGCAGCGCCAGCCACAGCGGGCGCAGCCGCGGCAGCGCGCGGGTCCGTTGCACCGCCGCCATGGCCTGCGGCAGCAGCGACGGGCACAGATAACCGAGCAGCATGATCGCCGCGCCGACGCTGGCGAAGGCGGGCGCGATCTCGATATTCAACCGGCGCGCGTCGATATCGGCCCGGGCGGCGATGAGGGCGGCGATCTTGCCGATGCTGTAGCCGATGGCGATGACCGAACCGATCACCAACAGCAGCAAACCCCTGCGCAGCCAAGGCTGTTCGCGCACATGCGGCAGCCAGGCGCGGCACAGCAGCACGATGCGCAGCAGCGCCAGGGTGTACGCGCACAGGTAGATGCCCAGGAAGACCTCGACCAGCGGAACGGTCGCGTAGTGGTAGTCGAAGTCGGTCGCGTGCGCCCGATCATGAACCGGAGCGGCGAAGAACAGGGCGATCAACGCGAGCACCACGGCGACATTGACCAGGATTACCCTGCGCGCATTGACATTCCGGCCGGTACCCGGTGCGGAAGGGATCGCCTCCGCCTCGATCGGCACGGTCCCGGCGGTCACCGCGACACCCGGTGCGGCCTCGATCCCCACTCCCGCGTCCGGCGCGACCAGATACGTCGTCCAGACCAACTGCGCCAGCGTGGCGGTGGCGATGGCGGAGTAGACGATCAGCGTCGCCAGATTCGGGATACCGCTGATCCGGCCGATCCACTCGTAGGTCTGCGGCACCGCGGCATCGAAACCTATTGCCGCGCAGGCGATGGCCACCGCGACCGCCCAGCGCGAGGCGATTCGGGTGCCGCGCAGCGCCAGCATCAGCCGCCAGCCGAACACCAGTACCGCGAGCACGCCGACGCTGCCGTATACCAGAGCGAAATGCATGGTTATCAGTCGATTCCCGGGCCGAGCGTATCGAGCAGACTGCGAATATCGGCGGGCGCGTTCTCGGGCAGCACCCATTCCGCGCGCGGTGTCCAGCGCGTGATGTGGTGTGCCATCAGCAGATCCGCGATGTGTTCGGCTTCGCGCTCCTCATGCTCGGCCGAACAGCTGCGCCCCAGCATGCGCCGCACCACGGCGGGATCGATATTGGGCGCGAGCAGCCGCAGCGCGTCCTGTCCGGTCACCGTCACCGGTTCGTGCCCGGCGAGCAGATGACCGAACTCGTGGCAGACGATGTGATCCTGATGCAGTTCGCTGGTATTGCTCTGGTAGGCCAGGAAATCGATATCCCGGGTCACCAGCAGTCCGCCCGAAAGTCCGGCCACCGGAAAGGGTTCCGGGCGCAACCGCAGCGGCCGTCCGCGCCGCCGCGCGAGCGCCTCCGCCAGCTCCGCCACCGTGAATCGAGCGGGCAGCCCGAGTCCGCGCAATTCGCGCCGCAGGCGTCGGTGCTCCATCATCGGGTGCTCAGCGCCCTCCCAGACCGCGATCCGCATGGCTCACAAGTCTTCCCCATAGTTTTCGGCCTCGATGCGCCGCAGTACATCGAGCATGGCCGCGACCGTCTCGGCTCGGACGGTACCGTGCGCCAGCCCGTCGCGCAGCACCAGTTCCAGGGCCGCCGAATCGGCGGTTCCCTTGAGCGCGTTGATCAATGCCAGTTCCCGGGCGCGCGCGACGGCCAGTTCGGGATTGGTCAGCGGATCGAGACTGTCCAGGCCGAAATAGCCGCGCAGCGCCTCGAGGGTTTCGAAGGACGGATTGACCGTCTGACCGGTGCGCAGCTTCCACAGATAGTTCGCCGACAGGCCGACGCCGGTGGTGTGCTGGATATTCTCCGCCAGCGCCCGATGGGTGATCTCGCCGTCACGTCCCTGGCCGGTCACAGGCGGATGCATACCGGCGATCAGCGCATTGAGCGCGCGGGTGAACGGATGCTGTTGCGCGGCAACCATTCTGATCTTGTCTCCTGCAGTTGACAGTCGCGGTGACCCTGATCATATACTCATCCCTACTTCGTGATCGCACACGAGCCGCTGCCCCCGAAGGGGAGGGCATCGACTACCGCGTGGTTCGCACGCGAAGTCGGAATGGGGCGACCAGAGTCGTTCGCCCCATTCATCGGGTTCGCCCTCATCGGATCCGCACCGGCAGTGTCAGTGGTCCGCGATGCCGGAATCCGCTGCGCCACGGCACATTCCGTTCCGCATCGGCCGCTCCGAGCGTCGGCAGGTGCAGATACAACTCACCCAGGATCGAGGCCAGCACCGGCCGCAGCAACGCCGTGCCGACACACGCGTGCGCGCCATATCCCAGCGCCACATGCGGATTGGGAGCGCGCCGCATGTCCAGGGCTACCGCACCGCTCGATTCCACTGCGCCGGTGAATCGTTCGGGATCGTGATTCGCCGAGGCCAGGCAGAGCAGCACCGTCTCGCCCGCCGGGATCGGCTGTCCCGCGATCACCAGATCGGTTGTCGCGAAACGGGGACTGGCGAGCACCTGCGGGGACAGGTAGCGCAGCAGCTCGTCCACCGCGACCGCGCGATCCGGGGCCGACAACAATGCCGAGAGCTGTTCGGGCCGGGTGGACAGGGTCAGCACCGCACCGGCGAGCACATCCATCAGCACCTCGTACCAGACGAACAGCAGGTAGAACAGCAGTCCGGGCAGTTCACCGGAATCACCTGCCGCACCGCCGATTCCGGAGCGCACCAGGCGGCCGAGCATGGTGTCGTCGGCACCGTCACGGCCGCGCGTGATGACAGCGGAGATGATCCGCTGCATCGCACCCAGGGTGTCCCGGGCGCGCGGACGCGCATCCGGGGCCATGGTGGCATCGGCCCAGGCCGCGAGCGAATCCCGTTCGGACTCGGGCAATCCCAGTAGTTCACCGAGAATCACGGCGGGCAATGGCAGCGCCACCCGCCGCACGAAGTCGAATTCGGCGGTCCCGTCCAGCTCCGCCACACATTTGCCGACCAGTTCCGCAGCCCGCTCGGACCAGTCTCCGGCCAAGCGCAATTCGCCGACGACCAGACTGCGCAGGCGCGCCAGCTCCGCGGGCTCACCGGTCTGGAAGACGGCCAGCGCGTCCGGCACCGCGAAGCCCCGATAGTCGTCGCCGCGGCTGTACCGCATGTTCGTCGACAGCCGGTCGTCGAGCAGTCCCGCGCGAACATCGGCGTAGCGGGTGATCAGCCAGGCGGGCGGACCGTCCGGCGTCGCCACCCGGTGCACGCCCCCGTCGTCCCGCAGCGAACGCAGCACCGGCCAGGGCTCGCGCGCGAATTCCGCATCGAAGATATTCTGCACCGCACCATCATCGCCCAAGCGGCTCAATGGGTCTCGCGCCAATCGGACAGCGCCTCGGGATTGGCGCGCAGATATTTGAGCCCCTGTTTCATGTACACGCGCGGATTGGTGTCCAGGTGCCGGGCCCACGCGGGTTTCGGATCACCGCGCATCAGCGTCCAGCAGGCCAGCGCGTATCCGAACATGGGCTGCGACAGATACCCGAGTCGCTGCGATCGCCAGCCCCGCTGATTCTGCGAGAATTGCAGAGCCGCATTGGCATTGAAGACGCCCAGCCCGAGGTAGACCGTCACCAGATCGGTGAGCTGTTCCCCGTCGCGCCGGTCGCGGTCGATGCGCCGCTCGCCCAATAGTCGTTCGTGGGCGAGTTCATGCGCGATCGCCGCCACCAGGGTGAGCTGGGAACGCAGTCGCCCCATATCGAGTGAGACCACCGCGCGCCCGTGCTCCACCCGGTAGTGGCCCGCCTCGCCGTTCGCGGTGCCCTCCAGGAAACCCATGCCCTCGGGCAGCGGGTCGCGGCCCGAATTGACCTCCACCACAAGGCGATCCCCGGCGACGCCCATATAGTCGCCGACGCTGTCCACCAGGCCGCGCACCTGGGGTTCGGTCCCGGAGTACGGGTCCGGAAACCATTCCGAGGTCGGCAGTATCACGGGCGTGCGCAGGGTGCGCGGGCCGAATTGCACCGCGCACCAGCTCAGCATTTCCTCGACCCAGAGCCGTTCCAGCTCCCCCACCGGGCAGGTCGGCCTGAAAATACCCATTGCCGCATTATGTCCGGACTGGCTGGGAGTGCACGCCGAGCCGAACCGTCGCCGATCAACCGCAGGTCAGCGGGTCACCATACGGAATGCCAAATCGCGGCCGAGGTTTCGGGACATGGCGAGGGTGAGCCACAGTCGCATGACACCGTCCACCACCTCGTGGTTCTCACCGACGTAGACCGGGCGCAGGCCGACCGCGCTGATCAGCGTCTCGACCTCCCCGCGATCCGATTCGGCACAGGAGAAGAACATGTCGGCGGGAGCACCGTCGATGATCGGCTGCTGGAAGATCTCCGCACCGAGGCTGTTGAAGGCACGGGCGTAGCGGCAGTCCGGCGCGAATTCGGCGAAGGTCGCGGCGGCATTGGCGGGTGTGCCCGGAACGTCATTGGTGGCGTCGAGCACCAGTTTGCCCGCGAGCGCGGTCGCGTGTTCGCGGGCGAAATCGGCGACCGCGTGCGGTGGAATCGCCACCAGCACCGCCGCACCGCCCGCCACGGCATCGGCAACGCTGAAACTGTCCCGCCCCGGAGTGCGGGAGCCGTAGCCGACGCAATGCCCGGCCGATGCCAGCGCGTAGCCCACCGCGCGGCCCACCCGCCCCGTTCCGATGACCGCGACACTCGCCCGCCGCACGCCATCGGCCCGCAGGCCCGGGCCCTGTAAATAGATGCTGCACATGGCAATAACGCTAGGTCGGAGGCGGGTTCGGGCGCTTCTCGATTCCTGACCGGTCCGGTCCGGGCTACGGTAGGGGGCGAATCTGTTCATCGATCGGCTGTTTCGTGGAGGCGACGTGCGCACCCTCACCCGCATACTGTTCGTCCTGCTCGTGCTCGTTGGCGGCGCCGGACTGCTGAGTCCCATCGCCTCGGCCACACCCGCCGCCCCGGCCATCGACGACGCCACCGCGACCAAACTCGACGAACTGCTGGCGCTGCGCAATTCCGCCTCGGGGGCCACCAAGGGTGAGCTGATCAACCAGCTGTCCGCGCGCTTGCTCGGCACCCCGTACGGGGCGAACATGCTGGTCGGCTCGGCCACCCAACCCGAGGAACTGATCGTCGATCTGCGCCGGGTGGACTGCTTCACCTTCCTGGACTACGTCGAAGCCCTCACCCGCTCGAGCAATCGCGCCGACTTCCTCACCAATCTCGCCGAGACGCGCTACACCAACGGCCAGGTCGCCTTCCTCAATCGCAAGCACTTCTTCACCGACTGGGCCAACACCCCGCGCACGGCGGCCACGGATATCACCGCCGGGCTCACGCCCGCGGCCGTCGCCGTGGCCAAGCACCTCAATCTGAAATCCGACGGCAGCGTCTATCTGCCCGGGCTGCCCACGGTTGATCGCACCATCACCTACATCCCGGCCGCGGCCGTCACCGATTCGGTGATCTCACAGCTGCGCACCGGCGACTATCTGGCGGCCTACGCCGATCTGCCGGGCCTGGACGTGACACACGTCGGCATCTTCGTGTCCACGCCCAACGGGCCGGTCTTCCGCAACGCCACCTCGCTCGCCGCGTATCAGGTGGTCGACACTCCGCTGCGCGAATACCTGGGCACCACACCCGGTCTGGTCGTGCTGCGGCCCAACTGATCGGCCGTTCCACCAGCGATTCCACCGCCTCCGACAGGCACGCGAACCGCAGCTGACACGTTTTCCCGAATCGGCTCCGGCGGCGTCCGATTCGCTGCATACTCCTCAATCAACACGAGTTGATTGAGGTCATATGGTCACGCGACGGGATGTGGCGCGACTGGCGGGAACGTCGGAAGCCATGGTCAGTTACGTCCTGAACGACGGCCCGCGCGGGGTCGCCCCGGCCACGCGGGAGCGCATCCTGGCCGCGGTCAAGGAACTCGGCTATCGGCCCAACGCGGTCGCCCGCTCGCTCAAGACCTCCCGCACCATGACCCTCGGGCTGGTGGTGCCGGACAACTCGAATCCCTTCTTCGCCGAATTGGCCAGGGCCATCGAGGATGTCGCGTTCGAGGCCGGATACACGCTGCTGCTCGGCAATGCCATGGAACGCGATGAGCGCGAGGCCGCCTACATTCGGATATTCATCGACCGGCAGGTGGACGGGCTGATCGTCGCGCCCGCGCACGGAATCGGCAGCTGGGTCACCGAACTCGCCGGAACCGCCGTGCCGCGGCTGGTGCTGGATCGGGAACTGGAACTGCCCGGGGCGGCGCATGTGCTGGTCGACAATGCGGGCGGCGCGTACGCGGCGACCGAACACCTACTGGGGCACGGGCTTTCCCGGATCGGATGTATCGCGGGGGTGCCCGGTATCCATCCGACCGTCGATCGGGTCGCGGGCTGGCGACGCGCGCTCGCCGACGCCGGACAGCGGCCCGCCGATGAACTGCTGGTGCACACCGCATTCGGCCGGGCCGAGGGCTATCGCGCGGGCCGGGCGCTGCTCGCCCGGCCGGATCGGCCAGAGGCGCTGTTCGTGGCCAGTGACGAGCAGGCGCTCGGCGTGCTGCGCGCCGCGGCCGAATTGGGGTTGCGGGTGCCGCGGGACCTGGCGCTGTGCGCCTTCGACGGTATCGAGGGCAGCGCGTACACGGTTCCGGCGCTGACCACCATGCGGCAGCCGTTCGAACAACTCGGGCGGGCGGCGGTCGAATGGCTGCTCGCCAAGATCGCCGATCCGGGATTGGCGCCCAGCCGGATCAGTCACGCCACCACGCTGGTCGCGCGCGGCTCCTGCGGCTGCCCGGACCCGCTCGGCGGTGATTCCGCGATCAGCGCCGGGCGCTAGCTCCACAAAGAGAGGTAAATCCGAAATGCAAAGAAGCACAGGGACGGTACTCGCCGCCGTGACGGCCGCGGCCGCACTGGTATTGAGCGGCTGCGGCACCGAACAGACCGCATCGGGACCGGCGGACTCCGGCGGTAAGCCCAAGGTCTGCCTGATTATGAAATCGCTGGCCAACGAGTATTTCCAGCAGATGCAGAAGGGCGCGAAGGAGCATGTCGACAAACTCGGCACGCTCGATCTCCAGGCCGCCGGCATTCAGAACGAGACCGACGTGGACGGGCAGATCGCACTGGTCGACAAATGCATCACCCAGCAGGTGCGGGCGATCGTGATCGCACCGGCCGATTCCAAGGCGCTGGTGCAATCGGTGGTCAAGGCCAGCAAGGCCGGGATCAAGGTCGTCAATATCGATGTGGCACTGGACCCGGACGCGCTGAAGGCCGCCGGGGTGGATATCCCGCTGGTCGGACCCGATAACCGGGCCGGGGCCAAACAGGTCGGCGATGTACTGGCCAAGGCCGTGCCGGGCGGGAAAGTCGTTATCCTGGAGGGCAATCCGGGCGCGGATAACGCGCTACAGCGCAAGAACGGCTTCAACGACACCGTCGCCGAGGCCAAGCTGACACTGCTCGATTCCAAGACCGCGCATTGGGAAACCGATGAGGCGTACACGGTGTTCGGCAATATGCTCACCGCGCATCCGGATATCCAGGGCGTGCTCGCCTCCAACGATTCCATGGCGCTGGGCGTGATCAAGGTGATCCAGGAACGCTCCGCGAATGTGAAAGTCGTGTCCATCGACAATATTCCGGCGGTCACGCCGTTCCTGAAGAACGGGCCCATGCTGGCCACACTCGACCAGTACGGCTCCGAACAGGCGGGCGACGGTATCGACGTCGCCATGCAATTGATCAATGGGCAGGCCGTCACCGGCTGGCAGAAGACCCGCATGAACGTGGTCACCGCCGGGGCGTGAGGGGCCCGGTGCGGACACGGCCGGGGTGGAGTCGGTCCAAGCGACTCCACCCCGGTCCATCGGCGAGAGTAGTGGAAACGGTATGAACCCCGAATCAACGGGCGGCGCCTTACTCGAGGTCACCGGCCTGACCAAACGATATCCGGGCGTCACGGCGCTGGACGGCGTCGATCTGAGCGTGACGGCCGGGGAGATCCACGTGCTGATCGGCGAGAACGGCGCGGGGAAGTCGACGCTGGTGAAATGCCTTGCGGGGCTGGAACAACCGGACTCCGGGCGCATGCTGCTCGGTGGTGCGGAGCATCGGCCCGGATCGGCGGCGGCGGCGCTGCACGCCGGAATCCAGGTGGTGCACCAGGAATTGGCGTTGCTGCCCGCGCTGACCGTCGCGGAGAATCTGTTCCTGCAGCGGATGCCGCGCCGGTTCGGCATTGTCGATCGGCGCGAAATGCGCAGGCGAGCAGCAGTTTTGCTGGAGCAGGTGGGTCTGGAGGTAGCGCCGGACACCCCCGTCGGTCGGCTCGGCATCGCGCAGATGCAATTGGTGGAGATCGCCAAGGCGCTGTCCACCGAATGCCGCCTGCTGATCATGGACGAGCCCACCGCGACGCTCACCCCGCGCGAGACCGCCACGCTGTTCAAGGTGATGCGGCGGCTGCGGGAGGAAGGCGTGGCGATCATCTTCATCTCGCATCATCTCGATGAGATCTTCGAGATCGGGGATCGAGTCACGGTGCTGCGCAATGGCACCGGGGTCGCGGCGCGCGAGATCGCCGGGCTGGATATTCCCGGGCTGGTGCGCATGATGGTCGGGCGCGAGCTGTCGGCCGAGTATCCCCCGGTCACCGCTAGGAGTCTCGGTGCGGAGCTACTGCGGGTTCGGGAATTGACGGTGACCCCGCGTACGCCGCCGATCTCGTTCACGGTGCGCACCGGTGAGGTGGTGGGGGTGGCCGGGCTGGTCGGCTCCGGGCGCACCGAGGCGATGCGCGCGATCTTCGGCGCGGATCGGGCCGCCGGGGGCGCGATCACGGTGCGCGACAACGCCGCTCGGATTCGGAATCCGCGCGCGGCGGTGCGGCGCGGTATCAGTCTGCTCACCGAGGATCGCAAGGCGCAGGGTCTGGTGCTGGATCTGTCCATCGCCGCGAATCTGAGCCTGGCGAGTCTGGACAAGGTCAGCGGCCTGGGGCTGCTTCGGCGCGGGGCCGAAAATGCCTCGGCGCGTGCGCTTTCGGACACGCTCCGAATCAAATCGAGCGGTATCGAGCAGACCGTGCGCGCCCTGTCCGGCGGTAATCAGCAGAAGGTGGTGCTGGGCCGCTGGCTGGCCGCCGACACCGATCTGCTGATCGTCGACGAGCCGACCCGGGGCATCGATGTCGGCGCGCGCTACGAAATCCACCAGCTGCTACTGAATCTCGCCGACGCCGGCAAAGGGGTGCTGATGGTCTCCTCCGACCTGTCCGAACTGATCGGCGTCTGCGATCGCATCCTGGTCTTCTCGGCGGGCCGGATCACCGGCGAAATCGCCCGCCCCGACTTCGATCCCGAACACATCCTCAACCTCGCCTATTCGGGCTATTTGAAAAACGGTGGTGCAGCATGACTTCCCTGAGCACGGCACGGGCCGACACCCGCACCAACCGCATCCTGACCCAGGTGCTCGGCGAAGCCGGAATCGGCGTCGCCCTGGTGGCACTGGCCGTGTTCTTCCTCGCCGCCGCACCGCATTTCGCCACCACCGGCAATATTCGCGACATCATGACCCAGATCACGCTGAACACCATTCTGGCCGTGGGCATGACCTTCGTGATCCTGGTCGGCGGTATCGATCTCTCGGTGGGATCGGTCATCGCGCTGTGCGCGGTGGTGGCGGGCAAGGCGATGGAGAACAGCGGCGCCTCCGCCATTCCCGCGGCCATCGCCCTGAGCCTGCTCATCGGCGCGCTATGCGGTCTGATCAGTGGTTTCGTCACCGAACGCTGGCGGGTACCGTCCTTCATCGTCACCCTCGGCATGCTGTACTTCGCCCGGGGCGCGGCCGAGCAATACACCGATGCCCGCACCATCTACAGCCTCCCCAAGGCACTCACCGCCTTCGGCACCCGCACCATCGCGGGCATCCCCGCGGTCTTCGCGGTGGCGCTGCTGATCGTCGCCGCGGCCTGGTTCATCCTGTCCCGCACCGTCTTCGGCCGCCTCGTCTACGCCACCGGCAATAACGAAGAGGCGGTGCGGCTCTCGGGCCACCGCACCAACCTGATCAAAATCATCTGCTTCGTCATCGGCGGACTGTGCGTGGGTATCGCCGCGATCATCTACATGGCCCGTCTCGGCGTGGCCAGCCCCATCCTCGGCCAGGGCTACGAACTCAATGCCATCGCCGCCGTGGTGATCGGCGGAGCCAGCCTGTCCGGCGGCCGCGGCTCGGTGATCGGCACGCTCCTCGGTGCCTGCCTGCTGGGCGTGCTCACCAACGGCCTGCTCCTGATGGGTGTTTCGGACTTCCAGCGCATCATGGTCACCGGTGCGGTGATCATCATCGCGGTCATTCTCGACGCCTACCGCAAACGCCTCATGACCCACCTTTCCGGCGCGTCCTGACCCTCTCAGTTGACGGTGGGAACCATCCCGCCGTCCATTCGCAGGTTCGCGCCGTTGACCGAGGCGGCGAGCGGGCTGGCGAGAAAGGCGACGAGAGCGGCGATTTCGCCGGGCTCGGTGAGGCGGTCCGACGGGTTGGCCAGGGGACCGTTCAACAGGACGCGGGTGGCGGCCGGGACATCGTCGGGCAGGTCGTGGGCGCGGGCGAACTCCCGGGCGAAGGCGTCGAAGGCGGGCAGGTGCACCGGGCCGGGACTGACCGTATTGACCGTGATTCCCGTGGCGGACAGTTCTTTCGAGAGGCTGACCGTGAGGTTGGCCAGGGCGGCCTTGGCGGCGCTGTAGGCCGCGCGCGGCGGTAGCGGATTGGGGTTCGCCGCGCTCCCGATCTGAATGACTCTGCCCCACTCGGCTTTCCGCATGGCCGGGGTGAGCGCCTGGATGAGGCGGACCGCGGCGGCGACATTGGTGTCGTAGAGGCTGAGCCAGTCGGCCGGGGTGGCGGCCGTCCACCCGTCCGTGCCGAGCCCGCCCGCATTGTTGACGAGAATGTCGATGCCGCCGAAAGCCGCCGTGGCGGTATCGGCCACCTCGCGGGCCGCCGCGTCCGAGGACAGATCCCCCAGCGCCACCGCCGATTCGCCGCCCGCCGCGGTGATCGCGTCAGCGGTCGCCCGGGTGCGCTCGGGGTCGCGCCCGTGCACGACGACCGCCGCCCCTTCGACGGCCAAGGCGAGGGCGATGGCCCGCCCGATGCCGTTCGAACTTCCGGTGACAAGGGCACGCTTATCGTGAAGTAGCAGGTCCATGCGTAATTCCTTTTAGCTTGAGACAATAGCTTGAGTCCAAGCTATTGTCCCGAAGCGTAGGGTGAGCGAATGCCTTCGTCAACCGGAAATGGATCGCACCCGGCCGAGCCACCGCAGGCTGGACCGCCGGATTCGGTGGACCGATTGCTGGCGGGCTGGGCGCGCGTACAACCGGACCTGGACTTCGCGCCGGTCGGGATCGTGCAGCGACTCGGCAAGGTGCGCCGCTACCTGGACGCCGAGATCGAAGCCGGTTTCACCGAATTCGGCCTCAACGGCCCCGACTACATCGCCCTGGCCACCCTGCGCCTGCACGAGCACGCCGGCGGCGTCTCCCAGCGCTACCTCATGCGCGAGCTCGGCCTGACCTCCGGAACGATCAGCGTCCGAGTGGACCGCCTCGTCGACCAGGGCCTGGTAACCCGCACCCCCGACCCCGGCGACCGCCGCAATTCCCTTGTCGCCCTGACCGATTCGGGCCGCGACCGCCTCGACCGGGTAACCCCGGCCCACCTGGACCTCGAAGACCGCATGCTGTCCGCCCTGGGCCCCGAGGAGCGCGCCACGCTGCGCGCGCTCCTGCACCGCCTACTCGTCTCATTCGAGGGCTCGGCACCCGATGCCGAATCCCCCAGCCTGGGAATGACTTTGGCCCCCGCCCACCTGTCCGTCACCATGCGCCAAGCCGTCGGCCTCCCCCCTGTCACCGGCCTACTGGTCCGCGAAGTCACCCCCGACTCCCCCGCCGACAAGGCCGGAATCAAGACGGGCGACGTCCTGACCCAAGTCAACGCCCGAAACCTGCGCGCGATCACCACCCTGCACACCGCACTGTCATCAGCCGACACCCTGACCATCACCCTCACCCGCGGCGTCGACGACCACCACACGATCACCATCGACCCGGACTCCCCCGATTCGGCCAAATCCGCAGCGGCCGACCCGCGACCGGGCAGCCATCTGATCTGACCGTTCAGCTCGCCCGTGGGGCGATGCTCTCCACGGTGAGTCCCGCTCTGGCGCTGCGCTTTTCGCCCCATTCGTAGAGGGCGGTCAGGACCGGGACCAGGGTCCAGCCCTCTTCGGTGAGGTCGTATTCGACCTGGGGTGGGACGGTTTCGGTGGCGGTGCGGCGGACCAGGCCGGTGGATTCGAGTTCGCGGAGTTGTTGGATGAGCATCTTCTCGCTGGTGCCGGGCATGCGGCGACGGAGTTCGCCGTAGCGGTGCGCGCCCTCCTTCAGGTGGGCCAGGATTACCGGTTTCCATTTGCCGCCGATGAGATCGACGGTTACCTCGACGGGGCAGTAATAGCGCTTGGCGGGCATGGTCACCTCGGGGTGCTTACCGGAAAGTGCGTTCTTGTAAGACTGTAATCAGCGGGCTTCGATGGACTTCGTACGCAAGCGTCGATACAGCTGATACGGAGTCGAAAGCTCATGAAGGTCATTACGTTTGATCGTTTCAAGCCGGGGGTCACGTTGGAGACCATCACTCCCTTCCTACCCGAAGAAGTGGCCAATGTGTGGCGGCTGTGGAAGGCGGGGATCGTGCGGGAGAACTACGCGCGGGCCGACGAACCAGGGGTGGTGATCGTGTTCGAGGTGGATAGTGTGGAAGAAGCGAAGCGGTATATCGAGGATTTCCCGTTGACCAAGAAGGGGTTGCTGGAGTGGACGTATGTGCCGGTCACCGCACCATTGCCATTGGAGGCGCTGATGAACAGCTCGGTCGACGTCGGTGAGCCCTACGACCGGACCAAGTGAGGGCGGCGTGCGGTACGCGTACGGGTTGAGCATTCCGCTCGAAGTCGCGGATGTGGTCGATCCGGGACGGATGGCGGTGATCATCTACGACATGCAGGTGGGGATCGTGCGGCAGATACCCGACGGTGTGCGAATCGTCGAGGCCTGTGTGCGACTGCGGGATATGGCCCGGGAGAAGGGGTTTCGAGTCTTCTACACCCGCCACATGTCGATGCCGGTGGCGGCCGCGGGCGTTTCGCAATTGCGGACCGCGATGGAGTGGCAGCACCGGGACGATCCCAACGAGGTGCGGGCGGCGTTCCCGCAGGGTTCGGCCCAGTATCAGTTGGTGCCCGAGTTGCAGCCCGGCGAGAACGAGGTGGTCTTCGACAAGATCGCCATGTCGGCGTTCGTCGGCACCCCGCTCGATATCGTCTTGCGGGACTTGGGAATCGATTCGTTCGCCATCGCGGGCATAGCGCTGGAGATCGGCATCGAGCCCACCGTGCGGCACGCCACCGATCTCGGCTACCTGCCGGTCATGGTGACCGACGCCTGTGGCGCGGGGCATCAGGAAGCGGCCGAACGAGCCTATGCCACACTGGCTTTCGCCGGCGGCTCGCGCACGACCGATAGTTCCACCCTGCTGGATCTGATGAAACGCACGTCATAGTCGGCGCTGGGCGCGGATGACCTTCGCGAAGTAGACGGGGAAGCCGCCGAGTGCGATCAGCACCATGGCGATCACCACCACACCGTGCACCATGAGCACCGCACCCGATCCGAAACACAGCAGCCCGAGCACCAGCAGCAGTATCTCGCCGCCCGGCTCCGTGTAATCCGCGCGCGGAGTTTCGGCGGGGCGAATCGGTACCAGGTAGTACGGTGCGGTCCGTGGCGGATAGCCGCCGGGCAGCGGCAGCAACCGCCGCCGCGACCGTGCCGAACCGAACTTTCCGACCTTCCGAACCATCGCGCCACCTCGCAGCCCGAGACCAATCCGTAATAAACCGGCTCAAGTACAGCACCGATTGGCCCCGAATTCAGCCTTCGCGCTAAATCTCACCTATGTCCGAATAGCTGTTGATCAGCGGCGGCGGCGCGAGCGGGCGGTGAGCAGGCCCGCGATCCAGCCGATCACGAACATCACCAGCAGGATCAGCCACATCGGTGAACTGACCGTGACGAGCAGGAATTCGATATTGACCTTGTTGCGGTTGGCGGCCACGAAGATGATCGCCAGCACGGTGATGACCAGGGCGATCCACTGGTTCGGCGTGATGCGGGAGAGCAAGGACCGCTTTTCCGGGCTACTCATGCGCACTCCTGGCGGGATAGTTCCGACCGGTCGGTGTAGCTATACGGTCAACTATCCCCCGCACGCGCGGCAAACCAGGTCAGCCGCCCAGGCGAGTCGAGGACGCACCCGGGCACACCGGTCGGGCGATCACGCCGGGTCGAGCGCCCCCGCGTGATAGCTCACGGACGCGTTCCACAGGAAGAAACTCGGAATCCCCACCGCAGCCGCGGCATCGATCTGCGCCCGCACCTGGGCATCGCCGTAACTCACTCCGAGACTGAAATCCTGCAGCCACGGAATCACCTTCGCCCCGGTGCCCTGCACCTGGCGCTGAAAATCCTGTAGCGATCGGAAGATGATGTCGTACGGCTGCGAGTTCGGGCTCGCCACATCGTATTCACCCGCATTCCAATGCGAGGGGTACAGCATGGGCGCGACGTAGTCGAGATGCCGGGCCATCTGCGGAATATCCTGGGCGATCTCATCGGGGCGCGTGGCGGCTATGCCGAAAACGGCCGCGCTCTGGAAGGCTCCGGCGGCCCGCACCGGATCACGGCTCTCGCGCAGGAACTCCGCGATCGATACCGACGGCGCATCGACCAGCCCCGGAAACACCATGCTGGACAGCGGCCCATCGGGACGGCGAATGTAGTCGTACATGATCTCGTCGAATCCCAGCCCGGCCGCCTCGGTCGCGAGATCGATGTTGTACCGGCGCATTTCGGGACTCGCGAAGTTCGTGAAGGCGATCGCGCCGTAGTGACTGGCATACGGCCCGCCCCCCGGATTCTGGATCACCCAGTCCTGGTGCCCGGCATGCCACGCCCACTCCGCCATGGTCTTGTCCCGGAACGCCACGATCCGGCCCACCACCCGAATACCCATATCGTGCAGGGTCTTCAATGCCGACCCGGCATCGTAGATCGCCGCCGACGCACCGGATTCGCGGGCCAGCGGCACCTGCGAGTCGTAGCCGACGACGCCGTCCTCATCCTTGATATCGAGCTGGACGGTATCGATCCGCCCCTCGCGCGCCATATTCAGCACATCCTCGCGCATGGGCTCGTAGGCCCAGGCGTACGCGGTGACGTGCACCGCGCGAATCCGCGGCACCTCGGCCGTGGTGGTGATGGGCTGGGTCATGGTTTTGCCGTCACCGTCGGTGGCGACCACCGTGGCCCCGGCGGCCGGACCGGGCACCGTGAGCGAGAAGGTGCCGTCCGCGCCCGGGCTGACCGGTGTGCCCGCGACGGTGATGCTCTTGGCCCCGGACGCCTTACCGCGCACCGTGATCGGCGCGTGCAGCGAGGTGACCGGAGCGGGCTGGGTCACCTCCAGGGCGAGGGGTACGGCCGCCGCGGCGGTCCGCCCGGGATCGGTACGCAGCAGACCGATGATCACACCGGCCACGACAATCACCACCACCGTGCCGACGATCAGCAGCCGTCGTCGCCCGGTAGCCGGGACCCGCTTCAACAACGCGCACACCAACTCTCACTCGAGGTCCCTCAACTATCCGCTGTCGGCGAGCCGGGCGGTTGGGATTTCCGACTCTCGCCCGAGACGGATTGCCGGACAGTAGAGTTCGACAATGGCCAAGATCACCGCCCTGCGGGTCGCCGCCACCGCACTGCTACTGTTCGCCGCCGCCTGCGGCAGTACCGGCAAGCCACCGGCCCCGGCCACCACCCCGCCGTCGGCCACCACCGCGCCGCCGCCCGATCCGGCCGCGGTCGGCGCGAACGAACTCGGGATGATCCCGATTCTGATGTACCACCAGCTCTCCCCCGCCCCCGCCGGGGACTACGACCAGACACCGGAGAAGTTCCGCGCCGAACTGGATCGGCTGCTGCGCGAGAACTACCGGCCGATCACGGTGTCCCGCTACGTCTCCGGCGCGATCGATCTGCCCGCGGGCACCCATCCGGTGGTGCTCACCTTCGACGATTCCACCGTCAGCCAGCTCGCCTTCACCGCCGAGGGCAATCCCGTGCCGGACAGCGTCATCGGCATCCTCGAGGACTTCCACACCAAACATCCCGAATTCGGCTCCACCGCAACATTCTTCGTGAACAACGAGCCGTTCGCGAATGATCCGCGCGCCCTGCCGTGGCTGGCCGCGCACGGCTACGAGATCGGCGCGCACACGGCCACGCACGCCAATCTGGGGCGTTTGGACAGTACCGGCGTTCAGCGCGAACTGGTGGAGAACCTGCGCGCCATCACCGCCGCCGTGCCGAACTCGCCCATCCGGACAATGGCACTGCCCCTTGGCATTTCGCCATCCGATCGGGGATTGGCGAGCGCGGGCAGCTGGGACGGCACGCCGTATTCCTTCGACGCGGTCATGCTGGTCGGCGCGGAACCCGCACCGTCTCCGTTCGGCGCGCTGGACGTCACCGCCATCCCGCGCATTCGCTCCGGCCGCGCACCCGTCCCGTTCGACTCCGGCTATTGGCTGGACCACCTCGCCGAACATCCGGAACAGCGCTACACCTGCGATGGCAATCCGGGTCGAATCTCGTTCCCCCGCAACCTCTCCGCCGAACTCACCGCGCGCTGGTCGCCGCAATCGGCTCCGTACTGACCGGTGCCGCGATATCACCGTCGGCATGCCGTCGGGCAAAACGCGGCGCGAGAAAGGCACAGACGATCAACTGAATCTGGTGAAAGATCATGAGCGGCAGCACGATCAGCGCCGTCTGCTGACCGGCGAACAACACCGCCGCCATCGGCAACCCCGAGGCCAGACTCTTCTTCGAGCCCGCGAAGGTGATCACGATCCGGTCCGCGAGCGCGAAATTCAACAGCCGGCCCACCCCGCCGGAAATGACCAGCACCGCCGCCAGCAGCACCGCGCAGATCAGCGCGACCTCGGCAATGCGAATCGGCGGGACCGCCCGCCAGATGCCCTGCACCGTGCCCGCGCTGAACGCGGTGTACACCACCAGCAGCACCGAACCGCGGTCGACATATTTGACCAGCGGCTGATGCCGGGTCAGCCAGCCGCCGATCACCGGGCGCAGTAGCTGCCCGATCAGGAACGGCAGCAGCAACTGCGTCATGATCGCCAGTATCGCGCCCGCGCCGATCCGCACCTCACCGCCGGTGGTCATGAGCAGCACCACCAGCAGCGGGGTGAGCAGCACCCCCAGCACATTCGAGGCCGAGGCACTCACCATGGCCGCGGCGACATTGCCGCGCGCGATGGAGGTGAAGGCGATGGAACTCTGCACGGTGGACGGCACCAGGCACAGGAACAGCACGCCGGTGCGCAGATCGGCGGGTATCACACCGCGCCCGAGCAACCAGATCCCGAGACCGAGCAGCGGGAAGATCACGAAGGTCACCGACAGCACGGTCAGGTGCAGTCGCCAATGCTTGAGGCCCGCCCACGCCTCGGCGGGCGAGAGCCGGGTGCCGTACAGCAGGAAGAGCAGGGCGATGGCGGCCTTGGTGATCCAGCCGAAGACCTCGGCGGCCGCGCCCGAGACGGGTATGACCGCGCCCAGGAACACCATGGTCAGCAACCCGATGATGAACCCGTCGATATGGAACTTGCTCAGCACCTTCACGAATGGCGACGCTACGGTCCGCCGAGGCATAGCAGAATGCGATATCGGCTATATTCGCTATCACGAATCACGATAGGCAGGAGCGCCCATGCTCGATCCGGTCATGCTGCGCAGTTTCCTGGCGGTGGAGCAGTACCGCAGTTTCAGCCAGGCCGCCCGCCAGCTCGGACTGCGCCAGCCGACGGTCAGCGGACATCTGAAGAAGCTCGAAGCCGCGCTGGGCCGTGAACTCTTCACGCGCGATACGCATTCGGTCACGCTCACCACCGAGGGCGCGGCCCTGGTTCGGTTCGCGCGCACCATCGTCGACGCCCAGGACGAGGCCATGCGCCTGTTCGGCGGTGAACAGCTCACCGGCCGAATCCGCTTCGGCGTTTCGGAAGACCTGGTCTCCCAGGCGCTTCCGGCGATCCTGCTGGAGTTCCGGCGCGCCTATCCACAGGTGGATCTGGAGCTGTTCATCGGGCTCAGCGATGAGATACACGCCGATCTGCGCGCCGATCGCATCGATCTGGCCTTCGTGAAACGCCGGCCGGGTCAGCGGCACGGACAACTGATCTTCGAGGACCGGTTCATCTGGGCCGGACCGGACGGAGCCGTTCCCGACCTCTCCCGGCCCGTCCCGGTGGTGGCTTACCCGCCACCCGGGTTGTCCGGCGAATCCGCGCTGGCGGCGCTGAAACACGCGGGTCTGGACTACCGCATCACCTGTACCACCAAGGGGCAGTTGGGACTTCGCGCCGCCGTGCTCGCCGGACTCGGCTTCGTGGTGCACAGCGAGGCGCTGCTGCCGCCGGATCTGTACCCCGTCACGGGTCTGCCGACACCGCGCCCCGAGCGCATCGAATTCGTACTGATCTCGGCCTCCCGCCGCGCGCAGTCCGCACCCGAGCAGGCGCTCACCCGGGCCATCGTGGAGAACACCAACCGCCTCAAACACGGCGATCGCGCCCGCCCCGGCTGGTGACCGATTAGTTTTCCGAACGAGCCCCGTCTGTACTGCTGACACCACCTACGGCAAGGAGCCGAAAATGCGGAAAATCACTGCGGGACTGTTCATTTCACTCGACGGCGTGATCGGCGAACCCCAGGACTGGCACTTCCCCTACTTCAACGACGAGATGGGCGCGGCGGTCGGCTCCCAGCTCGCCACCGCCGACACCCTGCTGCTCGGCCGCGCCACCTACGAGGGCTTCGCCGCCGCCTGGCCCGAGCGCGAGAACGGTGACGGTGAGGACGCCGGTATGGCGAAAACGCTCGGTGACGCGCGCAAGATCGTCGTCTCGCACCAGGACCTCGACCTGCCGTGGCGCAATTCCGAACTGCTGAAGGGCGATCTGATCGAGGCCGTCACCGCGCTCAAGCAGGAGCCGGGCGATACCGATATCGCCATCAGCGGTTCCCCGTCCATCGTGCGCCAGCTGCTGGCCGCGGGCGTGCTCGACGAATTGCACCTGCTGGTCCACCCCATCGCGCTGCGGCACGGCCTGCGCCTGTTCGACGAGGGCGACCCCATCCCGCTGCGGCTGCTGTCCGCCACCCCGTTCAGCACCGGCGTCCTGCACCTGATCTACACCTCGGACGACACCACCCGCACCGGCGGCTACACCGAGGCCACCCAGCACCTGCCGCAGGACCGATAACCGAGACATATTGGGCGGCACTGTCCCCCGCCCCGGCTAAGATCATCTTCCCCCGCGCCCGCGGGGTCTCGAATACCGCATTACAGCTGGTGGGGGAAGAAAAGTGCACGACCAGTCGGACAATTCTGTCGACGAACCCGTCCATACCGGCCCGGCCCCGACGCCGGAACCGGAGCACCCGGCGGGATGGGGCCCGGCCCCGACACCGAACACCCCGGCGGAGATGCAGTGGGCGACCGCCGGACCGGACCCGGTAGCCCACTCACGCTGGGCCCCGCCGCCGACCGGGGAGTCCCCCGCGGTGCGGCCTGCCCCGGAGTGGCCTTCCCCCGCCGAACAGGGTGGGTGGGCAGGCGCACAACCAACCGCACAGGCCGGGTTGGGTGCCGGAACCATTCCGCCCGGGCACGAGTGGGGCAGCGCGCCGACACATCCCGGAATGGGCGGCCCCGCAGCGACTCCCGCACCTGGCTGGGGTCAGGGTCCACCGGGCATCTGGCCGTCCGACGTGCCGGCCGAGCCCGAGAAGTCCTGGGCGCGGAAGCCGCTCACATGGGTCGCGGTGGCGGTGGCGATCGTGGTGGCGGTCGCGGGATCGGTGGCCGGATATCTGGTGACGCGGCCGGATCCGGTGCAGCGCTTCGCGTTCAACGCCTGCGTGTCCATCACCTCGAATCCACCGGTGGAATTCGATTGTGCGGACCCGAGTGCGCTCTATCGAATCGCGGCCCGCGAGGATGTGAAGTATCCGCTCGAGTCGGTGTGCACGAAATATCCCGATGTCACCAAGGCCATCGCCGAACCGGTGGATGCGGGAGAGCAGGTCGAAACCGTGCTGTGCCTGGCACCGACCCGGCTCAATATGAACGATCCCGGCGCGGTACAGGCCGGGGACTGCGTCGATGTGAAGGGTGCGGGCGATACGATTCTGCGCGTGCCCTGCGGCACAGGCGTTTTCGGTGCGAAGGTGCTGGCCGTCGAAATGCATCTGGCCGTGCCCGTCACCGATAAGGCGTGCAAGAACGAGACCACCGCGCGACAGGCGTACGCGCAGGCCTCATTGGGCGGGCGGGCGATCGTATTGTGCGTGACCGCAACGGATCCCACCTATCTGGGCAGTGCCGTGGTCGGCGACTGCCTCGATAAGAACATCCAGAAGATCGTGGCCTGCACCGCACCCGAGGCGTCCAAGAAGGTGCTGAAGGTGAGCACCGGATATCAGCAACCGGTGCGCCCGCAATGCCCGGATGTCGTTGCCGCCTCGGGGTTCTCCATGACGACCAATGACAAAACCGATCTGGTGCTGTCCATCTGCCTGGGCCCGGCCGATCAGAGCGATGCCGCCTACGCCAAATTCGGCGACTGCATCGCCGTCGACGGCACCGGCACCTCGGCCCGCACCCGGCGGCTGGACTGCGGCGATCCGGCGGCGCGGTTCCAGGTGACCGATGTGCACCAGCCCGACGACGGCAAATGCCCGCCGGGCTCGCCCTACATCACCATCGACGCCGGTATCAGCCTCGGCGCGACGGTGTGCGTCACCCGGAGGTGACCTGCGCGCGGGTCGCGCCGATGCGCAGCCCGCGCGTGCCCAGCCCGGTCGGCCGCAGGAACGGCAGCTCGGGCCGGGCCGCCGCGACCACCGGTGGTGGACGGAATCGTTGCACCAGTTGGGATTCGGCATACCGGCGGCAGTTCAGATGCCAGTTCAGGATCCCGGCCATCCAATCCTGGAGTTCGGCGGCACGCTGATTCAGCACCCGCTGCGCCGAGTCGTCGAGGCCGTACTCCTCGTAGAGCGTCGGCAGTTCCCGGCTCACCACGCGCTCGAACTGTTCCAGGCGGGCCGTCATCAGATCATTGATCAGCGTGACGGCCCGATCGCGGTCGCAGTCCAGGAAATTGCGGATCACGCTGACGCCATTGTGGAAGTCGCCCTCGAACTCGGTCTCCTTCTGATAGGAGAACAGATCGTTGAGCAGAACCGCGTAATCGGCGGCGGTATTCTCCAGATTCGAGAGCGTCTGGGTCCGATACACCTGCGGCGGAACCAGATTGCCGTGTGAGAGCCGGGACAGCGCCTTGGTGAGATCCGAACCGAAGGTATCGCGCCGCATTTCCACATAGTCGATGGGATCGGGGATGCGGTGCAGGGTCTGATTGAGCACTTCCCACTCGCACGCGGTGAGGAAACTCTGTACGGCCCTGCGGAATTCGGTCCGCTGCTCGGTATCCATGGCCGCGGTGGTGCGCGCCCAGAGTTCGAGCAGGCCGTGCTCGAGCGGATTCGCGGGCACGGCGGTGACCGGCTGGTCGATCGGCATGAACTCCTGTAACCGCCTGCCCTGCGCCTTCGCGCCGATCAGATTCCGGGTCGGGAAGAACGCGGCCGGATAGTAGTCGTCCACGTAGGTGCCCCAGGTGAGCCAGGCCGTGGCCAGATCGAGCTCGTCGGCGGTGGCGTCCGGGTCCAAACCCGAAGAGCAGAGCGCGAAGTCGAAATCACGTAGATCGGCTTCGCTCCAGATGTTGAGCTCCAGACCGGGCACCGGTTCGAGCATCCCCATTCCGCGCGCCCACTCGACGATATGCTCCCGGGCGCTGTCCAGCAGCGGATTCAACCGCAGTTCGAAAGGCATGTAGATCTCGGGCAGCGGTGTCGGCCCGACCGGTTCGAACGGCTCGTGCGCGAATCGCGCGAATCGCTTGAGCCCCAAGCTACTCGGGGTGATCCGCAGCGCCGACATGCCCAGCCCCGCCGGTGCGAACGCCGCGGGCAGCGCGTGCGTGGCGCTCTTGCGACTGCCCCTGTTCATATACCGGCTGGACCGCATATGCCATTCGTGCCCGCCGGACTGCCAATCCTGTAATCCCTTGGCGTACAACGCCACATCGGCCTGCTCGGCGGGAGTCACGCCGTATTCGGCGAACAGCAGCGGCAATTCGGTGAGCGCGGTGTACTCGAACTGCTGCACCCGCGAGGTGAGCAGATCGTTCACGATCTCGGCGGCCGATTGCGTCTCCTCCCCCAGGAAACGCTCCATGACCAGGATGCAGTTGGCGTTCTCGCCCTCCTGCCGCACCTCGCGCTCATAGGAGAAGATGTCATTGCGCAGGTGCACGGCGTCGGCGAAGGTATCGCACAGCACCCGCAGCGGCCGGGTCGGCGCGAGCTGGGCGGGCACCTGGGCGCCCACCGCGTGCTCCACCAGATTCGCCGACCACGGCGCACCGCCGACCTTGCGCCGCATCTCGATGTACTCGATGGGATTGGCGATCCGGCCCTCGGCGATATTGTTCAGCTCCCAGCGCGATTCCTCGAGCAGCGCCTGGGTGGTGGTGGCGAAGCGCCTGCGCCAGTCCAGCGACATGGCGGGCACCGTGCGCGGCCACAGATCGGCCAGGCCACGCTCCACCGGATTGGTCGGCTCGGGCATATCGATTCCGGTGAGCGGCATGAATTCCCGCAACCGCTCGAGATAGTCGCGCGCGCCCGCGATATCCCGGGTGCGCTTGTACAGCTCCAGGAAGTGGTCGTCGAAGTAGAAGACCCAGACGTACCAGTCGGTTATCAAATCCAGTTCCGCGCCATCACAATCCGGGTGCGTGTATGCGCACAGCAACCCGTAATCGTGCCGCTCGAGATCGTCCTCATCCCAGATGTGGTGCCCCTGTTGCGGTTCGAAGAACCCCATGTCGGCGGCCCAGCCCCGGGTGTGCGCCCGCGCCTGCTCCAGATGCGGGTTCAGCCGCGCGGGGTAGGGCATATAGAAATCGGGAAGTTCGAACGGCTGCACAGCAACCCCCTAGTCATCGACCAAAACGCCCCCAACAACGGTACGACCAGCGCCGCCAACTTTCACGGGAATCGGCTCGAACATGCTCAGTGGTCCGTTGTGCGCAGCTTGCGCATTTCCTGCCGGTAACCGACCAGCACCGTGCAGATCAGCGCCAGCGCCACCACCGTCTCGGCGATGAAGAACGATCCGAAATCGATGATCGACCCGATCGGCGGCGAGCCGGGCACCGCGTTGCGCAGCGGCACCATGGCGAACAACATGGCCGCCATCAGGGTGTTGGCGGGCCAGATCAACCCGTGCCGCCCGGAGAGCACGTAGAACGCGGCCGTGGCCGCCGCCCACGCCAGCCCGAGCATGAGCGCCATGACGAAGACCGCGAAGACGATCGAGGCCGTCGACCGGCGCACGGTCAGCACCGCGCCGACCGTATCGGCCCCGTAAGCGGTATCCGGCTTCGCGGTCACGCTGAAGGCCGCGTCCAGGCTGTACAGGTCCAGCACCACCGGAATCTCTTGCCCGCCACTGGTTCCCGCGAACGCCATGCGCGCGTCGTATTTGTCGAACGGATAGTCGGTGATCATCCCGCCGCCGCCGATGGCGACCCGCAGCTCCGAACCGGAGTTGATATCGCCCGCCCGGTACACGATGGGTTCGGAGGTGAGCCCGGAGGTGTGCAGCGTGGTGTCGGCACGGAAGCGCCCCTCGTCATCGCCGAGCGCACCGCGTGCCATCGGCGTCATCTGCATCACGAGTTCCTGTGCGGCGGCGTCGATTCGAATGATCGCGACATCCAGATCGATACGATCCGCGTGTTCCTCGGCCCCGACGACGTGCACGGCGCTGCCGTGATTCTTCTGCACCGCGTACAGCCCGAGACTGATCGCCAGCGCCGCGACCAACAGCGCGGCCGCGATCAGCACCGGCACCGCGCCGCGCATTCGACTGTTCACCGAACTCATTGCCAGAGAACTCCAACCTGTGTGCCGGACAAGGGAATTCGAGCCGAGAGACGTCGAGCTAAGGCAGCGGACCGTCCTCCTGCGTCGCGCCGACCGCGTTCAGGGTCACCCGCTCCATCTGCGGACAGCGTTTGCGGGTGTCGGTTCCGGTGTAGCGGCCGTTGCCCGCACTGGTCGCGGGGATGCCGAACCGCATCTTCGAGTATTTGGCCTGCTCGCAGGTGGTGGCCGGGTTGTTCCAGTCGAAATACTCTGTCCAGGAGACGAAGTCGGCCCCGGAGAGTTTGGCGTCGGCCTCGGTGTAGATGGTGCCGAGCGTCGTGGTGGTATTGGCCGTGGAGTTCACCACGGTGAAGGTCCAGCCGTGGGTGCCGGATTTGCTGACGGTGAGCAGGTATTGCGCACCCGCCCTTGGTCGTTCGTTCCAGCGACAGGACATGCCGACACCCTCACCGCCGAACTCGGTGCAGTAGGTGCCGTCCGAACCGGGCTTGGCCGATTTGGCGTTCCACAGCGAGCCCAGGAACATGCCGCCGCCATCGTCATGGGTTTGGAAGCCGAGATATCCACCGGTGTGCGCGGCATCGTTCAGGCTGAACTGATTCGACCAGTAGGCGTTGTAATTGCCGGGGTCGGCCTCGAGCAGCATCGGCATGCTGAACGAGGTCGGGTCGGCGGGTGGCACCCAGTAGGAGTAGGTGCCCGGGGTCGCCCCGGTGTCCTGCTCCGCGGGCGCGTCATCGGCGGCCGAGGTGGCGCAGGCGCCGGAACCGGCCACGAGCAGGGCGATGCAGGCCAGGCTGACGCCGACGCGGGGACGAGCTGAATGCTTCATCGAATTCCCCTCACGAAGAGATCGGAACACGGCAACCAGCGGAAGAACCTGTGTTCGGAACTCTACAAGGGGACGGGCTAACCGCGGTGGTGCGGGCGGGGCCGATTCGCCCAGCGCGGATTGGATTCGTCGCGACGATAGGCGGCCACCTGCCCGGCGATCGAGAAGTGCACGCGCACGGCCGCACCCAGCACCTCACCGTCGGCCGCGACGGCCTCGGGCTCGTTCAGATGCACGGTCAACTCCGGCACCAGGCGTTCGCCGTACACCTTGCTGCGGCCGATCGCGGCCAGCGACAGCGCCAGCACCGCGCGCGAACGGGAGAACCGGACATCGGCGCGCACCCAGCGCACATCCAGCAGCCCGGCGTCCAGGCGGGAACGGAAGGCCGGAACAGCGCCGTGCGGATGGTAGGGACCGTTGCCGACGAAGACGAACCACACATCGTGCCAGCGATCCTCGAAGCGAATCCGAATCGGCTCCGCGCGGCGCAGCATGATGACGAGCGCGACCGCGAAGGCCGGCCACTTACCCCAGCGCCCCTGCCATTTCTCGCGCAACCGCACCAGATCCGGATACGCGCCCAGGCTCGCGGTATTGATCAGATGGTGGGTGCGCGAACCGGTGGCCGTCTCGAGTTCCACGCTCGCGACATCGACCGCGACGGCCTCGCCCACACCGGTCGAGTCCACCACCTCCAGCAGGTCGTAGACGCCGAGATCGCGGGCGAAGTGATTGAGCGTGCCGGTGGGAATGACCACCAGCGGCAGGTCATGTCCGAGCGCGACCGTGGCCGCCGCCGCGATGGTGCCGTCACCACCGGCCGCTCCGACCGCGCGCACCTCGCCGGTGTACTCCGCCAGCAGCGTCCGCAGATGCTCCACGACATCGCGGCCCGGCTCGGTGCGGTAGACGGTGGCCGCGGGCAAGGCGGCCACGACATCGTCGTACGGGTCGTAGCCCGCCGCGCCGGAAACCGGATTCACCAGCAGCACAAGACCTTTGCCGTCGACCAGGGCCGGAGCCTCACGGACCGGGCGCGCCTGCGCCTCATCCGAGACGCGCACCGGCCACCAGCGCCGGGTGGCCAGCGCGACCCCGGAACCCACTGCCGCGCCGACGAATACGTCCGAGGGCCAGTGCACACCGGTGTGCACCCGCGAATACGCCACCGAGGCCGCCAGCGGGGCCACCACCAGCGCGGCGCGCGGACTCTCCAGCGCCACCGCCGTCGCGAAGGCCGCGGCCGAGGCACTGTGCCCGGACGGGAAGGACGAGGAGGTCGGGAAGCGCATCAACCGCCGCGCCGAGGGCAGCGCCTCGGCGGCCGGGCGGCGGCGCGCGAACATCGATTTGAGCACCACGTTGACCGTGAAACTCGCGCCCGCGACCGAGATGACACCGCGCAGTGCGGCCCGCCGCGTCGAGCCCTGGCGCGCGGCCAGCAGCATCGCGATACCCGCCCACAGCACCCCGCGATCCGCGGTCTGGGTCAACCGCAGCATGCCCCGATCGACCCCGGTCACCGGAATCCGCCCCACCGCACCGTTCACGGCTCGGTCAAAATTGCCCACTCGCTGAAAGTTTCGCCCAAACCAAGCACTCACCCCATCGAACCTACCGGGTGACAGGATGCGGCGAAGTGCTTGCGCCAACGGCGCATTCATCGATCGCGGTAATAGCGGTCGAGGAAGCGGTGCAGGATCTCGGCTGGTACGGGCACCGATTCGCGATGGCCCAGAGCGGTCAGCAGGTCGGCCTCCTCGGGATCGAAATAGCCTGCGTTGCGATAGATCTCGATGCGCAGCGCGAGGCCGTCACCATCGAGTTCGGGATGGAATTGGGTGGCGTACACATGCTCGCCGACCCGCACCATCTGCACCGGGCAGCCCGCGGAATCGGCCAGCAGCACCGCACCGGGCGGAGTTTCCTGGCAGGCTTCCTTATGGCCGACGAAGGCCCGGAAGGACTTCGGCAGGCCCGCGAGCAGCGCGTCCGCCTCGGCCTCCGCGGTGAGTTCGATCGTGGTCGCCCCGGCGGTTTCGCCGAAGCGTTCATCGCTGACCCGTCCACCGAGCACATCGGCCAGAATACTCAGGCCGTAGCACGCGCCGAGGTAGGGGAAGTCGCGCGCGACTATCTCGGAGACCAATTTGCGCAGCTTGGGCTCGAATTCGCGCTGATAGTCGTACTTGCGCGCGTCGGGGTTGCTGACATTGCTCGGACCGCCGCCGACAATCACCGCGGCGTAGTCGTCCAGTGCCAGATCCGGGAATTCGCGATCCATCTGCACCCGCACCAGGTCGCCGGGCGACAGCTCGCCCATACGCAGGATGGCGGCGTACTCGTCATCCGCCGCGGCGGTTTCCGGACGTAACTGCAGCAGCACGCAGGGCTTGGGCATGGATTCGATTATGGAATACCGAGCGCCCGGAAAACTCGGAAGTCCCTTTAGCGATGATTACCCGGTGCGAGTCCCGGATCGCGCCCGCACGGGCCGGGTTTGCTGACAGGATGTGCTCATGAAAATGAAACAGGTTGCAGTTGTCTCGGCAGCGGCGGCGGCAGCACTCACCTTCGGCTCGGGAAGCGCTGGGGCGGCGGCGGATCCGACGCTCAGCCCGAATGCCGCCATGGCCAAGGCGTACATCGACGCGCTGGTCTCGCACGACGCGAGCGCGGTGCGCTTCACCCCCGACGCGACCCGCGTGGAGGCGGGCCTGAAGACCGGCACCTCCGGGCCGCAACTGTCCAACGACCTCGAACACGGCGTGCAGTATTCGGTCATCCAGGGCGTGCGCGATATCCAGTTCTCCGAAGCCGGCAATGTGGTCACCGCGCGCTATCTGCTCGATTCCGGGGTCGCCGGAATCCGGCTCATGACGGTCGACATCGTGGAGACCTTCGCCATGTCCGAGGGCGCGATCCAGACCATCGTCGCCACCATCACCCCCGCGTAGCGCTCAGACCCCGAAGATGGCCAGGTGCAGCAGGCCGCCGAGCACACCGAGCGCGGCGCCGTGCACGAACAGCAGCCATTCGTCCTGACGGGTCGCCGAACGCAGCAGGTCCACGAAATCGCGGCGATCCAGGGCACGCATCTGGGTCGCCACGAAATCGCGAATGCGCGCGGTCTGCGAGGACAGGAAGGACGGATCGTCGAAGGCGGTGTGCGCCAGTTGCAGGATCTCCGGGGTGGCATCGGATTTGAGCCGGTCATAACCGGTGCGGCCCAAGGAGAATCGCAGCGCGGGCTTGGCCTGCCCGACCGCCTGATCGATGGAGGCGCTCAGAATCGAGTCGAGCATGGCGGTGGTGCGGTCGGCGCGTGGTCCGGCGAGCAGTTCCCGCGCCAGGTTCTGCGGCGTCATCACCTCGCCCGCGATGATTTCCGCGTAGCCGTCGGCGATCTCATTGCGGCGCTTGAGCATCAGGCCCTGCCGCCACGGCACCCACCATTTCGGCTGCAGCGGTTCGTAGATCATGGTGATGCCGACCCAGTTCACGATGTAACCGATCACCACCCCGCCCAGCGGCAGCACCCACCAGTACGGGAAGAAATGCAGAATGGCGACCAGCACGAAACCCATCGGGAAACCGAAGTAGAAGCCGAAATTCTGCATGAAGCGCAGTTCCGAGGCGGCGATCTCCCGGAATATGCGATTGATGAGCCGCGGATTCGCGGTGAGATGGCGGATGGTCATCCACTTGGGGTCGATCAATTCCTCGATATGCTCGCCGATGCCATCGGTAATCGCGCGGGCGCTGGCGGGCAATTGCTCGGCGACCCGGCGAAACACCAGTTCACGCGCGGATTCGGGCAGGTTGAACCACAGTTGCGGATTCCGCCGCTCCAGAATGCGCGCCACCATCGTCGGAACCTGCGGCCGGGTCAGCGTGACCAGCTGTTCGGCAATGCTGTCCGGATCCAGCTCACGATAGAAATCGGCCATGCCGCCGAGTTTGGAGAGTCCTTTGTCGACCGCGATGCTGGCCATTTTCTCCGCGCGCGAGGGCACGATGCCCTGCCAGCCGACCCGGCCGTCGGCGGACAGCAGCGGCAGCACCTGAACGCGGCGCGGCAGATAGGGATAGACCCAGCGCAAACCCGGTAACCGGAAACCGTGGAAGCGGATCGGCTCGAACAGCATCAGGATGCCGGTCCAGTTGGTGACATAGCCGATGACCCCGGTGAACAATGGAATGGAGATCAGATCGAGCCACACCCTCCCGAGGGTACGGCCTGCAAGCCGTGCGTACGGGCGGTTTTCACCGCATCGGGCGGGCGCGGCCCATGCGACCCGGCGGCATGACTGGGAGGTTGCTGACCGCCTCGATGCGCCCGGCGGATCATCCCGCGCACCCGCCCGTGGACGGCGTCGGGGCTCCGCCCGCGGTAGGAGGCGGGCCGTCGCACCGCCGGATATCGTGACCGCATGGCTGAATTCGGCAGTGCCGCCGCATCCGTACCACCCGAGATCGACGGGGTGCGGCGTTCGTTCGTCACCGCGCGCGGGGTGCGATTCCACGTCACCGAGGCCGGACCGGCGGACGGGCGACCGGTACTGCTGCTGCACGGCTGGCCCCAGCATCACTACGCGTACCGCGATCTGCTCGCGAATCCGCCTGCGGGACTGCGCGTCATCGCCCCCGACCTGCCCGGCTACGGCTGGTCCGGACCCGCACCGCACCGCTGGGCCAAGGACGATGTGGCCGCGGACCTGTTCGCCCTGCTCGACGAATTGGGTATCGAGCAGGTCCTGCTCGCCGGTCACGACTGGGGCGCTTTCATCGGTTACCGGATGATCCTGAGCAACCCGGACCGCTTCTCCGGCTACCTGGCGATGAATATGGCGCACCCCTGGGTGCCCACATCGGTTGTGGCACGCAATATCTGGCGATTCCTGGCCTATCAGCCCCTGATCGCCATCGCGGGCAAGCCGATCCAGCAGCGCACCGGCTTCCTGAATCGGCTCATCACCGCCGCCATCAGCGACCGCTCGACGGTCAGCCGCGAGGATATCCGCGTCTTCTCGGATCGCTTCCGAGATCCGGTCTGCGCCAAGGCCGCCACCGATACCTACCGGACCTTCTGGGTGCGGGAGATTCCCCGGGCCGCCCGCAATCCGGAGCGCCGCCGCGGCACCATTCCCATCCGCGCCCTCTTCGGCGTCGACGATGTGGCCGTGCACCACTCCATGGCCGATCCGGCCACCGCCAAAGCCGACGACTACACCTTCGAGGCCGTCACCGGCTGCGGCCATTTCGTCATCGACGAGCGCCCGGAACTGGTCCGAGCCCGCCTGATCGAACTGGCCGACAGCACCAAGTAGCTTGCGGCTCAGTGCTCTTTCGCCGGTACCGGTCCGCTGCCGGTGTGTCCGGCGAGCAGGCGGCTGAACGGGGTCACCGCGCCGAGGGAATTGCCGGAGTGCCGTTTACGCGGTTCGGGTTCTTGCAGGAACCCGCCGACGGCGGTGGGCTCGGCCACCACCAGGGTGGCGAATTCGGTTGCGGCGCGGTGGATTCGGTCGGCCAGACCGGTGGAGCCGAAGTCCTCGGTGGCGGCGAAGACACCGGTGGGGACGATCACCGCGCGCAGGTAGGTGAAGAGCGGGCGCATGGCGTAGTCCAGGACCAGCGAGTGACGGGGTGTGCCCGCGGTGGCCGCGATCAGGACCGGCATGGCGTTGAGGGCGTCCGGATCGAGGATGTCGAAGAACATCTTGAACAGGCCGCTGTAGCTGGCGGCGAAGACCGGGGTCACCGCTATCAGCCCGTCCGCCTGGGAGATTCGTTCGCGGACGGCCGCCACGGCGGGGGTCGGGATGCCGCCGGTGGCCATGGTGGCGGCCAATTCGGTGGCCAGTTCCCGGAGTTCGATCACGTCGAGTTCGACGCTCTCACCGCGTCCGCCGACCGCCGCCGAGACGGCGGCGGCCAGCTGATCGGCGAGCAGGCGGGTCGAGGAGGGCTGGGACAGTCCGGCGGTGAGTACCACGACCTTGCGGCTCATTTGTTGTGCCTCAATTCGATTCGGCCGACATGCGGTCACGGGCGGGTTCGACCAGGTGGTGCGGGGCGTCGGGACCGGCCGCGACCAGGCTGGTGTGGGTGGGCGGATCACTGGGCACATGCTCGGGGCGGCGCAGTTCGAATTCCTTGCGCAGCACCGGAACCACTTCGCGGCCCAGGATGTCGATCTGCTCCAGCACGGTGTCCAGGGGCAGTCCGGCGTGATCCATCAGGAACAGCTGGCGCTGGTAATCGCCCGCGTAATCGGCGAAGCCGAGGGTGCGTTCGATGACCTGCTCGGGGGTTCCGACGGTCAGCGGGGTGAGCTCGGTGAAATCCTCCAGCGACGGGCCGTGCCCGTACACCGGCGCGTTGTCGAAGTAGGGGCGGAAGCGCTTCTTGGCCTCGGCCTCGGTCTCGGCCATGAACACCTGACCGCCGAGTCCGACGATGGCCTGATCCGCGCTGCCGTGCCCGTAGTGCTCGAAGCGCTGCCGATACAGGCGCACGATCTGCTCGGTGTGCTCCTTGTTCCAGAAGATGTTGTTGTGGAAGAACCCGTCGCCGTAGTACGCGGCCTGTTCGGCGATCTCGGGCGAGCGGATCGAACCGTGCCAGACGAACGGCGGGGTGCCATCCAGCGGTGCGGGGGTCGAGGTGAAACCCTGGAGCGGACCGCGGAATCGGCCTTCCCAGTCGATGCGCTGTTCGCGCCACAGCCGCCGCAGCAGGTGGTAGTTCTCCACCGCCAGCGGGATGCCGTCGCGAATATCCTTGCCGAACCAGGGATAAACCGGTCCGGTATTGCCGCGGCCCATCATCAGATCGACGCGCCCGCCCGCCAGGTGTTGCAGCATGGCGAAGTCCTCGGCGATCTTGACCGGGTCATTGGTGGTGATCAGCGTGGTCGCGGTCGACAGGATCAGGCGCTCGGTGCGAGCGGCCAGATAGCCGAGCATGGTGGTGGGCGAGGACGGCACGAACGGCGGATTGTGGTGCTCACCGGTGGCGAAGACGTCGAGACCGACCTCTTCGGCCTTCTCGCCGATGGCGACCATCGCCTGAATCCGCTCCGCCTCGGTCGGGGTGCGGCCGTTGGTGGGGTCGGTGGTGACGTCCCCGACGGTGAAGATTCCGAACTGCACGAGTCCTCCTCGGATCGAAAGCCACTTTGTGGATATGGCAACCAAATGAACCGGCGGGGCTCACAGGTTATTCCGCTACTCTGATCGATCGATGCGGAGAAAATCCACCATCGGGACGGTCGATTCCGATATCGACGTGCACTCCCCCGCGCAGCGCCGCGAGCTCATCGACCATCCGGTGACCGTGCTCACGGTGATCGCGCTCGGTGGCGCGATCGGCGCGCTGAGCCGCTACGGCCTGGCGCTGATCTGGCCGACCCCGGCGGGCGGATTCCCCTGGGCCACCTTCGCCACCAATGTGCTCGGCTGCTTCCTGATCGGCGTGCTCATGGTGACCATCACCGAGATCCGCCCGGTGCACGCGCTCACCCGGCCGTTCCTGGGCGTCGGCATTCTGGGCGGCTTCACCACCTTCTCCACCTATGCCAATGAGACACGCGGGCTACTGCAACCGGGCACGGTTCCACTGGCCTTCGCGTATATGGCCGGGACGCTGGTATGCGCACTGTCGGCCACCCTCGCCGCGATCGCCCTCACCCGCACCCTGCACGCGAAAGCGGGGGCGCGATGACCGCACTACTGGTCGTGCTCGGCGCGATGATCGGCGCGCCGCTGCGCTATCTCACCGATCGCGCGATTCAGACCAAGCACGACAGCATCTTTCCCTGGGGCACCTTCACGGTGAACCTGATCGGCTGCGCGGTGCTCGGCGGCCTGACCGGAGCCGCGGTATCGAGTCCGGTCTACGCGTTGGCGGGCACCGGATTCTGCGGTGCGCTCACCACCTACAGCACCTTCAGCTACGAGACGGTGCGACTGACCGAACAGCGGGCATACCTGTACGCCGCGATGAATATCGTCGTGAGCGTCATCGCGGGACTGGGCGCAACCCTGTTGAGCTACACCGCATTTCACGCCGCATTGTGAGACATTCCCAGCCCTGGCGATAATACGGCTGTCTGGGTCAATTGGGTTGCGCCCCAAGGGATTTGGATCGCGGCACTTTAGGTTATGAACCTCCCACTGGCAATGGCCCGGTGAATTGTTTTATGCCACAACGCGAACGGGTGGCGAGTTAATCCCGGCCATGTAACCTACTGGTCAGTAGCCTTGTTCGGCTGCCGCCCCGGCATGGGGCAAGCAGGGATCTATCGAGGGAAAAATCTTGGATCAGTCGGGTACACCGGTCATCCGCCGGGCTACCTCGCACGACATCGAGGACATTGCGCGGATCATCTCCAGGGCGTTCGCGACCGACGATCCGATCGAGGAATACGTCTTCCCCGATCCGGCGGATCGGCATCGCAGATCGCCGCGCATGTTGCGCATCATGATCAGGTACCGCTTCCTGCCCGCCGGGGGCGCGGCCGTGTCCACGGTCGACGGCAAGGTGGTGGGCGCACTGCTGTGGTACCCGGCGGGATACCGGAAATCACTGTGGCGCGAAGCGATTTCGGGCCCGCTGCTGCTGGCCGCCATGGGCGCGGGGACCGCTCGGGGCGTGCACGTGGACAACGCCATCGCCGAGGTCCGGCCGGTCGAGGGACACCACTTCATGGTGTACCTGGGCGCGGACCCCACGGTGCAGCGCGCGGGCGTTGGCCGCTCGCTGGTGAACTGGCTGGACGCGCTCGCCGACGAGCGCGATGAGACCGTCGGCGGTATCTGCAAGGACGGCAATATGCCGTACTACGCCACTTTCGGCTACGGGTTGATTCGCCGGGTCCGGATCGGGAGTACCGGACCTGAGATGAATTTCGTGCTGCGGCAACCGGTTCCGGTTCCCTAGCAGCACCGCAGCCTTCTCGGGGGGGATCAAGAGTTCGAGCTGATTTGCCGAGGAGTCGTAGTGTCTGACATTGCCATTGTCGGAATCGGGTGCCGATACGCGGGTGGTATCGATTCACCGGAATCCTTCTGGGACTTCATCATCAACAAACGCGACGGGGTCGCCGAGATACCGCCCGAGCGCTGGGATTACCGCCGCTATTACGATCCGGACCGGCGCACGCCGGGCCGCATGTACACCAAGCGCGCCGCCTTCATGACCGGCGATCCGTGGGCCTTCGATCCGGATTTCTTCGGCATCTCGCCGCGCGAGGCGGCCGCCATGGATCCGCAGCAGCGCCTGGTGCTCGAGGTCGCCTGGGAGGCGCTGGACGACGCGGGCATCGCCGGACATATCTCCGGCGCGCCGATCGGCGTCTACATCGGCGCGTTCACCCTGGATCAGCTGGCCGTCTCCGGCACCAGCACCGCGCTGCCGTACATCGATATGCACACCGCCGCGGGCGCGTCCTACACCATGCTGTCGAACCGAATCGCGTTTGCGCTCAATATGGTCGGACCCGCGCTCACCGTGGACACGGCCTGTTCGTCATCGCTGGTCGCCCTGCATCTGGCCTGTCAGGCACTGGCGAACGACGACTGCGCGGTCGCCATCGCGGGCGGGGTCACCATGCTGTTGCAGCCGGAGGCGTTCGTCTCCATGTGCAAGGGCGGCTTCCTGGCCACCGACGGCCGCAGCAAGCCCTTCGACGCCGCCGCCGACGGATACGGGCGCGGTGAGGGCTCGGGCATGGTGGTGCTCAAGAAGCTGGAAGACGCCGAGCGCGACGGTGATCGGGTGTACGCGGTCATCAAGGCCACCGGCTCCAATCAGGACGGGCGTACCTCGGCCATCACGGTGCCGAACGCGGATCTGCAAGAGGCGCTGGCCAAGTCGGTATCGCGGCGCGCGGGCATCGCACCGCACGAGGTCACCTACGTCGAGGCGCACGGCACCGGCACCCCGGTCGGCGATCCGCTCGAATTGCGCGCCATCGGACGGGCTTACGGTCAGGTCGAGGGTCGTACCGCACCGGTCGGCGTCGGCTCGGTGAAGGCGCAGCTCGGGCATACCGAGGCCGCCTCCGGCATTGCCAGCATCATCAAATCGGCACTGGCCATTTCCAAGCGCACCATCGCACCGCAGGGCTGGCTGGACACCCCGAATCCGGATATCCCGTTCGACGAGCTGGGCATCAAACTCCAGTTGGAGGCGGAGCCGGTCGGGCCCGAGGTCGAGCGAATGACCGTGGCGGTCAACGGCTTCGGCTACGGCGGCACCAATGCCCACGCGATTCTCCAGGAATACCGGCAGACCGGCGGAATCGACCGCGAGCCACGGCATTACGGCGTGCTGCCGGTGTCCGCGCGCACCGATCAGGCCGCCCGCGAACTGGCGCGCGGCTATGCCGAACTCATCGCCGACGGCGCGGATCCGGGGCTGCTGGCCGAGGCGGCCTGGACCCGCCGTCAGCATCACCAGTTCCGCACCGGCCTGACGTTCGGTGATGACGCCGAATTGGTCACGGCCCTGGTCGAATACGCCAATGGCGGCGGTCGCGCCGCCACCAAGGTGGTGCCGCGCAAGGTCGCCGACCCGGTCTTCGTCTTCACCGGCATGGGACCGCAGTGGTGGGCCATGGGCCGCGAACTGCTCACCGCGGGCGGCACTTTCGCCGCCGAGGCGCAGCGCATCGACGCGGTGTTCCAGCAGATCTCCGGCTGGTCCATCATCGAGGAGCTGCTGCGCCCGGAGCAGGAATCCCGGGTCACCGGCACCGCCATCGCACAGCCCGCCAACTTCCTGGTGCAGGTCTCGCTGTTCGCCCTGCTCGATGAGCTGGGCATCCATCCGGCCGCGGTGGTCGGGCACAGCGTGGGCGAGGTATCGGCGGCGTATGTCACCGGCATGCTCTCGCTGCACGACGCGCTGCTGGTCAGCTACCACCGCGCCCGATTGCAGGCCACCACGGCGGGTTCGGGCGGCATGCTGGCCATCGGGTTGCCGTTGGCGGCCGCACTGGAATTGATCGACGGCGACGCACTGGTCGATATCGCCGCGGTGAACAGCCCGAGCGCGGTCACCCTGGCCGGGGCCGAGACCCGCCTGGACGAGATCGCCGAAGGTCTCACCGCGGAGGGTGTTTTCGCGCGTCGACTCCAGGTCGAGGTGCCGTACCACAGCTATCTCATGGAACCGATCCTCGGCGAATTGCGCACGGCGCTGGCCGATCTCACGCTCGGCGACCCGACGATTCCGCTGCTGTCCACCGTCACCGGCCGCGAGGTCGTCGCCGGAGACTGGGACGCCGAATACTGGTGCGCCAATGTGCGGCAGCCGGTGCGATTCGCCGATGCCGTCGGCGCCTTCGTCGACGCGGGTCACCGGGTATTCCTCGAGGTCGGCCCACATCCGGTGCTGGGCGCGAACATTCGCGAAATCCTGATCGGCGCGGGCGAGACCGGCACCTCGGTGGCCACGCTCAATCGCAAACAGACCGATGCGGAGAGCATTCGGCAGACCATCGCCGGGCTCTACGGTGCGGGCGTACTGGAGCTCGAACCGCTCTTCGGCGATCTGATCACCCCGCATATCGATCTGCCGCGCTATCCGTGGCAGCGCACCCACCTGCGCCATGAGCTGCCGGTGTTCAGACAGCTCCAGCACGGGACACCCGGGGTGTACGCCATGCTCGGCGATGCCGATCTGGACAATGCCTCGACCTCGTGGCGGCTTCAGCTCAGCGTCGGCGCGATGCCGTGGCTTGCCGATCACGTGGTCGGCGGCGCGCGAATCCTACCGGGCGCTGCCTATTTGGACGCGGCGCTGAGTGCGGCCGCCCTGCGCACCGAGACCCGCCGGGTGGCGGTGGAGGAGGTGCGATTCATCGCACCGCTCATCATCGACGACGGTGCCGCGCCGACCGTGGAGCTGCACGTGGAGGACTCCACGCGACGCTTCACCATTCGCTCACGCGCGACCGTGGACGCGCTGTGGACCGTGCACGCGACCGGCCGCCTGGTGGAGGGCGTCTTCGAGTCCAGCAAGGTGGACCTGCCCGCCATCGATGAGATGCACGCCATCGATCCGGCCGCGTTCTACGCCGGATTGGCCGCGCGCGGACTGGAATACGGTCCGGCGTTCCAGCGCGCCACCTCGGTGCGCGTCTCCGGGTCGACGGTGCTGGCCACCCTGGACGGCACCGTGCCCGAGGCGCTCAATGGTGCGGGCGCGGCGGCCCCCGGACATCTGGCGCATCCGTGCGTGGTGGATGCCGCGCTCCAGAGTGTGGCCGCGCTGCTGGCGGGGACCGGCGGCCCGGAGGATGGTGCCATGGTGCCCATCGGGGTGGCCGAGGTGCGCGCATTCGATGCCATACCGGACCGGGTCACGGTGGTCGCGCGGCTGGACACCAGCGCCGATCCGATCGCCGATATCGATCTGCTCGATGCCGAACAGCGGGTGGTGTTGCAGCTCATCGGCATGCGCTTCGGCTCCATCGCGCCGGGACGCGGTGCGCTGCAACGCATGACGGACTTCTTCTACGAGGACCGCTGGGAGCTGCGCGATCCGATCGATCCGAACGCACTGCCGGACAGTGCGAATACCGCCGCGCTCGTGCTCGAAATGGGTGTGCGCGCGGGCGCCCGGGCCGCCGAGATCGCGGCGGCCGTGGGTACCGAGCGACTGCTGACGCTCGGCGATCCGCGGCGTGCGGACCTGGAAACCGTTGTCGGAGAGCTGCTGTCGGCGACGGTCACCGAAGAGGTGCAGCGACTGCACGTCATCGTGGTGGCCGGGGCCGAGTACGAGGACCTCGACAATCTGTGGACCCTGCGCCGCCTCGCCCTGACCCTGGACGAGTTCTTCGACGGCTGGCTGGAACGGCGCGGCGTCGAAACCCCGATGATCGGTGACGGCTCGCTGCATGTGAGCGTGGTGACCGAACGCGCCTTCGCGCATCCCGAGGAGGAGGCGACGCCGAACCCGGCGCACGCCGCCCTGGCCGGTGCGCGCCGGGTGCTGCTGAACGAGCAGCCGCGATTGCGCTGGCGGCTGGTCGATATCGAATCCGGCACCGCCGCAGCCGATATCGCCGCGGAGCTGGCCGTCACCGGGGCGTTCAGTCACGACAATGCCGATGAGATCTTCCTGCGCAATGGCCTGCGCTGGATTCCGGTGGTGGACGCGTCCCTGCCCGATCGCATCGACGCACTGGATCAGGCGGTGCCGCTGACCGATCCGGAAGCCAACTTCACCCTCGAGCTGCCCAAATCCAAGCTGCTGTCCCGGCTGGGCTGGCGGCGCTGCGAGCGCCGCGAACCCGGTCCGGGTGAGGTGGAGGTCCGCATGCGCGCCGTGGGCCTGGGCTACAAGGATCCGCTCAAGGTGCTCGGTGTCCTCGATGAGGAGGAGCTGGCCGGAACGTACTTCGGCGCGATCCCCGGTATGGAGGGCGACGCCGTCGTCGTCCGAATCGGTTCGGACATCACCGATCTCGCGGTCGGCGCCAAGGTCATGCTGTCCTCCAAGGGCATGATCAGCCGCTTCCACACCACCGATCGCACCCTGGTCAGCGCGGTATCGGACGATGCCGAACCCGGCTACTGCACCAGCGAGGTCGCCTTCGCCACCGCCGAACACTCGCTGCTGGAGCTGGCCCGGGTGCAGGCCGACGACGTGGTGCTGGTGCACGGCGCGGCGGGCGGCGTCGGCACCGCGGCGGTACAGATCGCGAAACTGCACGGGGCCACCGTGATCGGCACCGCGAGCACCGGCGACCGGCGCGCCTACGCGTTGGGTCAGGGCGCTGATCACGTATTGGATTCGCGCTCATTGAATTTCGCCGATGACGTGCTGGCGCTCACCGACGGTCGCGGCGCGGACGTAGTGATCAGCACCGCGCCCGGGGAGATCCTGCGCCGGAACTTCAAGGCGGTGGCCGAATTCGGGCGCATCGTGGAAATCGGCAAGGCCGATATCTACGGCGGCGGCGTGCTGGACCTGAAGTACTTCGACAAGAACATCTCCTACCACTCCTTCGATCTGGATCGCATGCTGGCGCTGCGCCGGACCCGGACCATCGCACTGATGGAGCGGGTGGAGGCGGCACTGGCCTCGGGCCGGTACCGGCGGCTGCCCTTCGAGCTGTACGAGACCGATGACGTGGCAAAGGCTTTCGAGGAGGTGGCGCGCTCCACCCAGCTGGGCCGCATCGCCGTGAGCATGGAGGCCGTCGCGCCGCTGGTGCGACCGGAGATTACGCGCCTGACCATCGATCCGGCGGCGCGGTATCTGATCACCGGTGGCTTCGGTGCGTTCGGCCTGGCGGTCGGTCGCTGGCTGGTGCGTTCGGGCGCACGGCATCTCACCCTGCTCGGCCGCAACGGTGCGACTACCGAGGCGAGCCGGAATCAACTGGCCGCGTGGGCGCACGACGGCGTCGAGGTGATCACCGAACGCGTGGATGTCACCGACGTCGAGGGCATTGCCGCGGTGATCGCCCGGGCGAATTCCGCCGAGCGTCCGCTGCGCGGGGTCATCCATACGGCGGGAGTCGTTGACGACAAGCGTATTTCGGTGATGGACCGGGACAGCCTGGCCGCGGTGTACCGGCCCAAGATCGAGGGTGTGCGCGCGCTGCGCTACGGGCTCGATCTCGCGAACGCCGAACTGGATCTGTTCGTGCTGTTCTCCTCCGGCAGCTCGATCTTCGCCGGCATCGGCCAATACTCGTACACCGCCGCGAATCTCGCCCTGCAATCGGTCGCCGACGTGGTGGTCCGCGAGGGCGGCACGGCACTGGCCGTCGGCTGGGGGCATATGTCCGGCGGCGGTATGGCCGATGACGAGAGCGTGGCGCGCTACCTGCGCACCACCGGCTTCGACGATATCGATATGGACGAGGGCACCGAATTCCTGGAGAAGGCACTGGAACTCGGCATCCACCATCAGGTGGCGATCATCCCGGTGGATTGGGGCAAGGTCGCCTCGACCGTTCCCTTCTTCAGCATGGTCGGGCGTGTGCAGGAGCAGATCGCGGCGGCGGCCGAGGATGATTCCGCCGCCTCACATCTGGTGGCCGCGCTGCGCGCCCTGGACGCGCAGAAGCGCGGGGATGTGGTGGCGCATATGCTCGCCGAGCAGCTCGCGGTGGTCATGGGTGTGGACCCGGACTCCATCGATCTCACCGTCCCGGTCCCGGATCTGGGTCTGGATTCGCTCATGGCGGTGGAATTCGGTGCGCTGGTCGGCAAATCGCTCGGCATCGATCTGACCGCGCTCAAGATGGGCCGCACCTTCACCCTGGAACAGGCGGGCGCGCGCGCCGCCGAATTCCTCATCGGCAGCACCGACTCCATCGATCCGACCGGCCTCACCGATGCGGCACCGACACCCACGGAGGTGACAGCATGACCGAATCCGCACGGGAAATTGCCCGGAAGCTATTGGCGGGCAATGGTAATGGCGGCGGGATCGCCACCGCACCGCGCTCGGCGACCGGTGCCACCCGGCCCGCCGCCGGCGCCACCCGCCCGCCCACCGCCGCTCCCCCGGCGGCCGGTGCGGCGGCGGCCCGGCGGGTGCGCGGTCCGGGCCGCCAGTTCGCGGATCACCCGGATGTGGCGGCAACCGTGGCCAAGCAGGCCGCCATCGCCGCCATCACCGCGCAGTCCGGGCTGGTGAATCCACTCTTCCTGCCGCGAAACAGCCCGAACGACACGGTGATTCGGGCCAATGACGCCGACCTGGTGAACTTCAGCGCCTACAACTACCTGGGCCTGTCGAGTCATCCGCACGTGGTCGGGGCCGCCAAGGACGCGCTCGATCGGTACGGGGCGTCCGCCTCGGCCAGTCGCATCGTGTCCGGCGAGATTCCGCTCTACGGCGAACTCGAACGGCGGCTGGCCGATATCTACGATGCGGGCGATGCCCTGGTGACCACCAGCGGCTACCTCACCAACGCGGGGGTGATCGGCTTCCTGCTCGGTGAGGGCGATGTCGCCATCTGCGATGCCCTCATCCACGGCAGCGTGGTGTCCGGCACCCAGTGGGCGGGCTGCCGCCGAGTGAATTTCCGGCACAACGATCCCGAATCGCTGCGCGCGGTGCTGCGCATGTCGCGCGGCGGTTTCGATCGCGCCCTCGTGGTGCTCGAAGGCCACTACAGCATGGACGGCACGGTCGGCCGCGTGGCCGAACTGGCCGCGATCGCACGGGAATTCGACTGTGCGGTAATGGTCGACGAGGCGCATTCGTTCGGCGTCTTCGGTGCGCGCGGGCACGGTATTCGCGAGCACTACGGGATGGCGGGCGCCGATGTCGATATCTGGATGGGCACGCTGTCCAAGGCGCTGGGCAGCTGCGGCGGTTTCATCGCCGCGGACGCCGATCTGATCGGGGCGATGAAGGCCAGCGCACCCGGGGTGGCCATGCTGACCGGCGGTCCGGCACCGTCGACCATCGCGGCCGCCATGGCCGGACTGGAGGTGCTCGAGGCCGAACCGGAGCGGGTGTCGCGGCTGTGGGAGAACTCCGAGATCTTCCATGCCGCGTTGCGCGACCGGGGCCTGAACCTCGGAGAGTCACAGGGCACCCCGATCTGCCCGGTCATCGTGCCCGGCGAGATGCGGGCCGGATTCGTCTCGGCCGCGCTGCTCGGGCGCGGGGTCTACGCCGGGGCCATCTCCGCCCCGGCGGTGCCGGTCGGCAAGGAGCGTTTGCGCTTCTTCATTACCTCCGAACACACAGCGCAGCAGCTGATTTCGACCGCGGACCTACTGGCCGAGACCATTGCCTTGGCCAGCGGGCTGCCCGAAACGGCGGCCGTCTGAGTGGTCCGTGTATCCCGGATCACACCCCATTTCCGGTGACGAGAAAGTGATGCTAGGTTAACCGGAGGATATCACTCCGGTTAACTTCCCGGAGGGCGGTCAGCCGAGCGAGGAGGAGGCCGCGCCAATGGTGGCACTGGATCTCGATGCACCCGTACGTGTTTCACCATCGGGAACCGGCGTCATCGATCGAACGCGGGCGGCGCTACACGGCCGCGGCCGCGAGGCCGTGGTCCAACTCGTGGTTATCACCGTGCTGTACCTGACCTATCGCGTCGGCCGCATGCTCGCGGCCGATGAGCAGGCGCACGCGCTCGCCAACGCGCGCACCCTGCTGACCTGGGAAGACCGCCTGCAGATGCCGAATGAGCAAGCGCTGCAATCGATCTTCGTGAAACACGAGTTCCTCGCGGTGCCCGCGAACTTCTATTACGCCACCGCGCATTTCGCGGTGGCCATCACGGCGCTGCTGTGGCTGTGGACCTTCCGGCCCATGTACTACCGCCTCACCCGCAATCTGATGGTGGCGCTCACCGCGGCGGCGCTGGCGCTGCACATGCTCATCCCGCTGGCTCCGCCGCGCATGCTGCCCGAGTACGGATTCGTGGATCTGGCCGCGAAATACGGGCAGTCGGTCTACGGCCCGCCCGATACCGACACCCTGTCCAATCAGTACGCGGCCATGCCGTCGCTGCACGTGGGCTGGGCGCTGCTGCTGTCCCTCGGATTGATCGCGGCCACCCGCACCCAATGGCGCTGGCTGCTGCTCCTGCATCCCGCCATCACCACGCTGGTGGTGGTCGGCACCGGCAATCACTACTGGTTCGACGCGATCGTGGCGACCGCACTGCTGGCGGTGGCGACGCTGCTGCACCCGCCGGTATTCGAGCGGCCCGGGTCAATGCCTGAATTGCGAGGAAATGAGAGGATCTGACTCGACCGTTCGACTGGAGAAAGCCGGTGCTGAGGACAATGACGTCTACCGAGACCAAGTCACGCGCCCGGATCGGTGACCTCATCACCGTGCAGGGCCGCCGGGTCCACGTACGCCAGGACGGACCGGCCGACGGCAAACCGGTACTGCTGCTGCACGGTTTCGAGGGTTCGCTGCACTGGTGGGACGCGGTCACACCGCTGCTTTCCGATACCTATCGGGTGATCCGCGTCGATCTGCTCGGATTCGGCTGCACCGGTGGCGAAGCCGGATTCGGCCAGGACGGACAGGGCAGCATGCTGGCCGCGGTGCTCGATGAACTCGGCGTCGCCAAGGTGGCGGTGTGCGGACACTCCTGGGGCGCGGACGCCGCGCTGGCCGTGGCCGCGCGCTCGCCCCGCATCACCGAGATCATCATTCTGGATCAGGCCCCGGACCTGAGTTATCTGCACGTGCCCGCCGGAGCACCGCTGCTCGCCCTCGGCCCGGTCGCCCGGTTCATCCAGCGGTTCGCCCCCGAACCGATTGTGCGCCAAGCCCTCCGGGAGGGTTTCGCCCCCGGCTTCGAACTATCCGGCGCGGTCCCCAGCCCGCACCAGATGTTCCTGGACCATCGCGCCATGTCCTGGCGCGCCTACCGCGAGGTCACCACGGTCCGCCGCCAAGCCCTGGCCGCCGACCCCCTGGATCGGCAGCTCCGCCGCCTGGCCCTGCCCACCCTGGTCATCCACGGCCGCCTCGACGGTATGTACGACTGGGCCACCACCCGCGACCGCTACACCGCCGCGGGCGCACGCTTCGAACTCATCGACAACGCGGGCCACAGCCCCAATGTCGAAACCCCGCAACGCTTCACCGAAATCCTCCGCGATTTCCTCGCCGCACCGACGGCCCCGAACCCGATCCAGGACTGATACCCGGGCGAATACCTCACCTTCGTCATCCCGGCATGCCTTTGGCCGGGATCCACACGCCGCGGTACCGCACCGACCGGTGTGGGTCCCGGCCAAAAACGCGCCGGGACTACGGGGGCGAACGGCTCGGGACGTGAATCCCTCCGGTGCGGCGCTAGCCTCGTAACCATGATCGCCGACGGTAAGTCGGGGAAAACCGACGAGTCCGAACCGCTGCCGCCCCGGGTGGTGCCGGTGTCCGATCCGCATGTACGGCGGATGCAACGGGGAGACGCGTTTCGGCTGACGGCGCTGGGCGGAGTGGCGGCGCTATCGCTGGACGCGCTGTCGAGCGTGGCCTACGGGCCGGAGGCGATCGTCGGGGCACTGACGGCGGCCGGGGGCGCGGCGGTGCGGTTCACCCTGCCGATCACCATCGCCATCACCGTGCTGCTGCTGGTGCTGGTGGTCTCGTATCGGCAGGTCATCGCGGTGTACCCGGATGGGGGCGGGTCGTACGCGGTGGCCAAGACGCGGTTGGGGCGGCCGGTCAGTCTGCTGGCGGCGGCGGGGCTGGTGGTCGACTACGTGCTGACCGTGGCGGTGAGCCTGGCGGCGGGCGCGGCCAGTCTGGGGAGCGTATTCCCTTTCGTCGCATCGCATTTGCTGTCCTGCACGCTGATCGCGCTGGCGGTCATCATGGTGCTGAACCTGGTGGGGATCGCCGAATCGGCGAAGGTGCTCATGCTGCCCGCGGCGCTCTTCATCGCCTCCGTGGTGGCGATCATCGTGGTCGGGCTGGCCCGATCGCAGCCGGTGGCGCTGATCGGCACCGCGCCCGGCGACTTCCCGGTCACCGAAAGCCTCGGCGCGCTGCTGTTCCTCAAGGCGTTCGCTGCGGGCAGCTCATCGCTGACCGGTGTCGAGGCCATCGCCAACAGTGTTCCGGCCTTCCGCGCGCCCGCGGTGAAACGCGCGCAGCGCACCGAGATGATGCTCGGAATCCTATTGGGCGCCATGCTGATCGGGCTCGGTGTGCTGATCCGGCATCACCATGTGCTGCCGCGCGGTCAGGTCACCGTGCTGTCGCAGTTGTCGGCGGCGGCGTTCGGCACCGGCTGGCTGTTCTACGCGACGAATCTGGTGATCACCCTGGTGCTGGGCCTGGCCGCGAACACCAGTTTCGGCGGTCTGCCGGTGCTGCTGAGCCTGCTGGCCAAGGACCATCGCCTGCCGCATCTGTTCGCGCTGCGCGCCGAGCGACCGGTGTACCGCTACGGCGTGGTGGCGCTGGCACTGGTCGCGGCGCTGGTGCTGATACTTTCGGACGCGCATACCGATCGACTGCTGCCGCTCTACGCCATCGGCGTCTTCGTCGGATTCACCATCAGCCAAACGGGTTTGGTGCGGCACTGGATCACCGATCACGGGCCGGGCTGGGCGTGGAAGATGCTGCTCAACGGTTTCGGCGCGATATTGACGGCGGTCGCGGCCGTGGTGTTCTTCGTCGGCAAGTTCACCGAGGGCGCGTGGCTGCTGCTGGTGATCGTGCCCGCGCTGATCCTGCTGTTCGCCCGGATCGAGCGCTATTACCTGCGCATCGGGGCCCAGCTCGGTTTCGGCGGGGAAGTGCCACGGCCGCACTCGGATTCCCGTCGCCGGGTGGTGGTCGTGGTGCCGGTGACCGCGGTCAGCAAGCTCACCGAGAAGGCGCTGTCGGCGGCGCTGCGCATGGGTGACGAGGTGCGCCCGATCGCCATCGCCATCGATCCGCGCGGTGCCAAGCGGCTGTCCGCGGACTGGGAGCGCTGGAATCCCGGACTGGAGCTCCAGGTGCTGCCCAGTCCGCATCGCAGCATGGTCGATCCGATCGTCGGTTACACCCGTGAGCTGTGCGGTCCGGACCGTCAGGTGGTGGTGCTGCTACCCCGGATCGAGCCGCGGCACGCCCGGGATCAGCTGCTGCACAATCAGCGTGTCCCGGTCATCCTGGCGGCCGTGGAAGCGCATACCGATGCCATCGCGGCGACCATCTCGATCGAAGTGCACTGACCTGTGCCCGGTTCGGACTGGGCGTAGGCTGGCGAAAACCTGCATGAGGATCGACCAACCAACCTCTACCGAAGGACGGCCGATGTTCAATCAGTCCGACCTGTCGACGCTCATTTCCGCCGCCCCCGGCCGCGGTGTCTCCATCTATCTGCCCACGCACAGCAGCGGCCCGGAAACCCGTCAGGACCCGATCCGGCTCCGGAATCTGCTCACCGAGGCGCATGCCAAACTCATCGCCGACGGTGTCGGCAAGCGCGAGGCCGACGCCCTGCTCGCCCCGGGCGAGGCACTGCTGGACGACTATCCGTTCTGGCAGCACCAGGACGAGGGTCTGGCGCTGTTCCTGGGTGCGGACGGCTCGCAATACCGCTTCACCGTGCCGCTCACCTTCACCGAACAGGTGCATATCGAACCCGGCTTCTACGTGAAGCCGCTGCTGCCGCTGCTGTCCGCCGACGGCAAGTTCGCGGTGCTCACGCTCACCGCCGATGGCGCGGCCCTGTACGACGGCTCCAAATTCGCGCTCACCCCGGACCCGGCGGCCGGATTGCCCGGCGGTCCCACCGAGAACCTCGACGAGGACAATCAGAGCCGGATCCTGGCCAGCCCGACCGCCCGCCCGCACACCGGCGGCAAGGCCACCACCTCCACCCAGGCGTATGGCGAAACACCAACGGACTGGCGTAAATCCGTACTGGACGACTGGGTCGGCAAGGTCGCCTCGGCGGTCGAGCGCCGCCTGGCCGATCAGGCCATCCCGCTGGTGCTGATCGCCGATCCGGAGCTCGGCGGCCAGTTCAAGAAGCGCAGCACCCTGGGCCCGCTGCTGGTCGGCACCGTGGAGAAGAATCCCGCCGCCCTGTTGAACGGCAAACTGCACGAGACCGCGTATCAGGTGGTGCGCCCGCACTTCGAGGCCGGTGAGCGCGCCGCCCTGGAACGCGCCGCGCTGCTGCTGGCCGACGGACCCACCAAGATCGCGGTCACCATCGGCGAGGTGGTGCGCGCGGCCTTCCAGGGCCGGGTGGAGACGCTGCTGCTCACCGATGGCGCGGTGGAGTGGGGCCGCTTCGACGAAATGACCGACGCCGTCGAAACCCATTCCGAGCCCGGCACTTCGGTGATCGACCTGACCGAATACGCCACGGTGAAAACGCTGGAGAACAAGGGCGCGGTCTACATGCTGCCGCCCGAGGCGCTGGCCGGACTCTTCAAGAGCGCCAACGCCCCCGCCTCGATCGCGGTACTGCGCTACTGATCAACGCGGCGTCACCGGCTCCCGGCCGCGTGGCGCCGCCCTCGCGCTACCGACCTTCGCGAGCCGGATCATCCTGCGCCCGAACCGCTTCCGCGGGCACGGTGCGCGGCCGGGTGGCGGGCCGGACCTTGCGCAGCCAGATCAGCCCCAGTGCGCAGCCGAGCGCGATGCCCAGCGCCATCCATCCGGCCTTGGGCTCGTGCGTGGTGGACGGCGAGCGGTACCACAGGTGTGAATAGCCCGCCAGGGTGTCCTGTGCGCCGCGCACCGCGAGCACCACCGACGGCACGAACAGCACCGCGATGCCGAGCACCCGATTCTGTAAGAGCGCGGGCCGGGTTGCCCCGTAGCCGTATCCGGTGATCGCGGCCAGCGCGAGCGCTCCGATCGAGGGAATCACCCGATTCTGCTCGGAGGTCGGGGCGAGCGCCGCGAAGAGCGCCAGGCCCGCGATCAACCCCATGGCGACCAGTGGGAAGCGCCGCCTATCCCCCAGCCACAGTCCCGCCGCGACCGCGACGAACAGCAGCGGATGCACCCAACTCGGCCGTGGCACAGCCACAATGGCGCTGCCCACCGCGGCCAGGCCGACGCCGATGAGAATGATGCCGCCGTCGCGCCCGGTGAGTATGAAGGCGGTGAGAATGGCGACCACCACGGTCGCCCCGGCCGCCACCACCGCGACGAGCGTATCGACCTGATTCCCGGTGAACCATTCGGCGGCAAGCAGAGTCGAGCCCGCCCCGATGGCTCCGGCCACCACCGTCCCGAACGGCGCGTCCAATTCATGCACCATCTCCACGCGCCGGCGGCGATGCCAGCAGGTGGACAGCATGATGAGCACCACCACCGCGAAAATCGACCATATCGGCGGCGAATCGGTGCCGACCCCGGTGTAAGTGGCTTCGGCGCTCGGCAATTCGGTCAGGTCGCCGAGGACGACGCTGGCGACCGCGCCCAGCATGAAGGCCGCGCCGGTGCGCCGCGAGCGCAGCACGGCCGCGCCGATCAGCCCGAGCAGCACGCCGCCGAAAATGGAGTCCATGTAGTTGGAGGTGGTCAGCGAGACATCGGAGTCCAGCCGCCGGCTCAGTACCGCATTGGCGAGCAAGGCGATTCCGGTGACGCTGGCGCAGATCCAGGTGAGCCGGGTGTCCCCGAGCGAGACCGCGAGCACCACCGCCACCACCGCCGAGATCGCGCCCGCGGTATCGGCGCGCGGCACGTTCACCACCAGCAGGTATTGGTGCAGTGCCGAACTCCCGGCCACCCGGGCGAAGTCAACGGGCATCATCACCGAAAGGCAGGCGACCGCCGCTGCCAGGAACGCGGTCACCACTTCCACGAGGTCGCGCAGACGACGCACCCTCACAACATACTGTGCAGTCGCTAATTTGTGCCGGAGGGTTGCGGATTCGGTAGCCATGGGTACGCTCGGAAATGAGTCCGCTCATTATTCGAGGGCGATCCGGAGGTGTCCAGTGCCCGTGCCGCAGGAATCCACGCAGGTGGGACGGCGTGCACGCGGTATGCGGGATAAGCAGGGCCGCATCTTCGACGCCGCCGCCGCACTGTTTGCCGAAAAAGGCTTCGCGCGCGTCACCACCCAGCAGATCTCCGATCGCGCGGATATCGCGGCGGGCACACTGTTCCGCTACGCGGCCTCCAAGGGCGAACTACTGCTCATGGTCTACAACGCGGATTTCCGATCCGCGCTGGACTCGGCGGAGCAGCGCGCCCGCGCGCACGACGATCCGGTGGAAACGGTGCTCGAACTCATCCGGCCCACCGTGCGGTCCGCCGGGCGCAGCGCCGAGAACACCGTGGCCTATCAGCGCGAGTTGCTCTTCGGCCCGCCACAGGACAGGTATCGCGTCGAGGGATTGGCATTGGTCGCGCGACTGGAGGCCATGATCGCCGACCGGCTCGCCGTCGACGCCCGCGCCCGCGGACTGGAATCGCCTCGGCTGGAAGAGCTTTCCCGGCTCGCCGGGCGCAGCGTCTTCGCGGTGCTGCACCTGGCGCTGGCCCGGCCGGCGACCGGGGCGCATCCCGGATATGACCCGCTCACCGATCTGCGCGCGCAGATCGCGCAGATCGTGGCCGGATTCTTCGCGGCCCTGCACACGTCCGTCACCAAACCCCAACAGAGGAGCGGTAATTGACCATCGATATTCGCAAGGTGACCGTACTCGGCACCGGTGTACTCGGATCCCAGATCGCCTTCCAGACCGCGTTCAGCGGCTTCGACGTCACCGCGTACGACATCAATGACGACGCGCTGAAGGCGGCGAGCGAACGCTTCGAGAAACTCGCGGCCATCTACAAAGGTGAGGTGAACGGCGCGGGCGGCGGTAAGGCCGAGAAAACCGCGTCCGCCATCACGCTGACTTCCGATCTGGCACAGGCGGTTCGGGACGCCGACCTGGTCATCGAGGCGGTCCCCGAGGTGCTCTCGATCAAACAGGACACCTATACCAAGCTCGGCGAACACGCCCCCGAGCGCACCATCTTCGCCACCAACTCCTCCAGCCTGCTGCCCAGCGCCATGGTGGAATTCACCGGCCGCCCGGATCGATTCCTGGCGCTGCACTTCGCCAATCAGGTGTGGAAGTTCAATACCGCCGAGGTGATGGGCACCCCCGCCACCGACCCGAAGGTCTATAAGGCGGTCGTCGACTTCGCCACGGACATCGGCATGGTGCCGATCGAATTGCATAAGGAGAAGGCGGGTTACGTTCTCAACTCGCTGCTGATCCCACTGCTCAACGCCGCCATGGATCTGGGCGCGAACGGTTACGCCGATCCCGAGACGGTGGACAAGACCTGGCGCATCGCCACCGGCGCGCCCGCGGGACCGTTCCAGATTCTCGACATCGTCGGCCTGACCACCCCGTACAACATGCTGGTCAACGGCGACGAGAACGGTAAGCACCTCGCGAAGTGGTTGCAGGACAACTACATCAGCAAGGGCAAGCTCGGCATCGCCAGTGGGGAGGGCTTCTACAAGTACGGCAAGTGATCCGCCCGACGTTCGAAACAACCAGGGATGGGAGTCAAATGTTCTACAGCAGCGGCAATTACGAGGCCTTCGCGCGACCGCGTAAGCCCGAGGGGGTCGACGGCAAGACGGCGTGGTTCGTCGGATCCGGCCTCGCCTCGCTGTCCGGAGCGGCCTTCCTGATTCGCGACGGGCAGCTGCCGGGTAACAAGATCACCATTCTGGAGGAGTTGAAACTGCCCGGCGGTGCGCTGGACGGTATCCGTAAACCCAAGAAGGGCTTCGTCATTCGCGGTGGACGCGAGATGGAGAACCACTTCGAATGCCTCTGGGATCTCTACCGCACCATTCCGTCCATGGAGATCGACGGCGCCAGCGTGCTGGACGAGTTCTACTGGCTGAACAAGGACGATCCGAACTTCTCGTTGCAGCGCGCCACCGTCGAACGCGGTCAGGACGCGCACACCGATGGCCTGTTCACCCTCAATGACAAGGCGCAGAAGGAGATCGTCAAGGTCTTCCTCGCCACGCGGGAGGAGATGGAGGACAAGCGCATCGACGAGGTCTTCTCGAAAGACTTCCTGCAGAGCAACTTCTGGCTGTACTGGCGCACCATGTTCGCCTTCGAGGAGTGGCACAGCGCGCTGGAGATGAAGCTGTACCTGCATCGCTTCATCCACCACATCGGCGGTCTGCCGGACTTCTCGGCGCTCAAGTTCACCAAGTACAACCAGTACGAATCGCTGGTGCTGCCGCTGTACCAGTGGCTGCTGGATCAGGGCGTGAACTTCAAGTTCGACACCACGGTCACCGATGTGGACTTCGACCTGAGCGCGAAACGCAAGCAGGCCAAGCGGATTCACTGGGTGTCCGAGGGCGTCGAGGGCGGGGTGGACCTGAGCGAGAACGATCTGCTGCTCATGACCATCGGCTCGCTCACCGAGAATTCCGATGAGGGCGATCAGGACACCCCGGCCAAGCTGAACAAGGGGCCCGCGCCCGCCTGGGATCTGTGGCGCACCCTCGCGGCCAAGGATCCGGCATTCGGGCGGCCGGAGGTCTTCGCGGGTGATATCGAGAAGACCAAATGGGAATCGGCCACCGTCACCACGCTGGATCAGCGCATCCCCGAATACATTCAGAAGATCTGTAAGCGAGATCCGTTCAGCGGCAAGGTCGTCACCGGCGGCATTGTCACGGTGAAGGATTCGAGCTGGCTGATGAGCTGGACGGTGAACCGCCAGCCGCACTTCAAACAGCAGCCCAAGGATCAGATCGTGGTGTGGGTGTATTCGCTGTTCGTGGACGTGCCCGGTGATTACGTGAAGAAGACCATGCAGGAGTGCACGGGCGAGGAGATCACCCAGGAATGGCTGTACCACATGGGTGTTCCGGTCGCCGATATTCCGGAACTGGCCGCGAACGCCGCCACCTGCGTACCGTGCATGATGCCGTACGTGACCGCGTTCTTCATGCCGCGCAAGGCCGGTGACCGGCCGAACGTGGTACCGGACGGGTCGGTCAACTTCGCGTTCATCGGGCAGTTCTCCGAGACCAGCCGCGATTGCATCTTCACCACCGAGTATTCGGTGCGCACCGGTATGGAGGCGGCGTATCAACTGCTGAATATCGAGCGCGGGGTGCCGGAGGTCTTCGGCTCCACCTACGACATTCGCTCGCTGCTGGCCGCGACGAGCCGACTACGGGACGGCAAGGCCATCGATCTGCCCGGACCGCAGATCCTGCGCAAACAGCTGTTCAAACGCCTCGATTCGACCGAGGTGGGCGAGCTGCTCACCGAATTCGGGTTGATCTCGGATAAGTAGCGCCGCAGCGCGTTTCGGCGATGTGGCGGGTCGGCGTGCTCAGTGCACGCAGGCCCGCCATATCTCCGCCGCCTCCAGCAACCGGGACCGCACCAGATCGATATGCGGCCGGGCCGGGCCACCCACACGGCGCGCCAGATAGACCGTGTTGATCGGCGAATCCTCCGGATCCAGCAGCGTCACAATCGATCCCGCGTCGAGTTCGCGCGCGCACAGATAACGCGGCAGCACCGACAGCCCCGCGCCCGCGACGACCGCGGACAGCACCGCGCGCAGATCCGGAATCACCAGGGCCGCTTCGGCTTCCAGCCGGGTGTCGAACACATGCCGCCAATAGCGGCGCAGGATGGGCAGATCCGCCGCATAGCTGATGAGCGGCACCCCCGCCAGATCATTGACGCGCAGCCGCTCGATATCGATACGCGCGGCCACCTGCGGTGCGGCGACGAGCACGAATTCCTCATCCGCCAAGGGTTCGGCCAGTACCGTGCGCCCGCGCGGGCGAATGGTGGACAGCACCAGATCGAGTTTGCCCAGGCGCAGATCGGCGAGCAGATCATCGGCCAGCCCGGTGGTGACGGTGAACCGGATGCCCCGGGCGATGAGCGGGGCCAGTGCGGGCAGGGTGAGCGCGGCCAGCAGTTCGGCCGGACCGCCGAGCAGCACCGGCGGCTCGGGGGTATCGCCCTCGGGTGACTCGGCGACCACTGTTTCCAGCGCGTCGAGCGGATCCGCCACCCGAGCGGCGAGGTCGTGGGCGGCCGCGGTGGGGCTGACCCCGCGCGGCAGGCGTTCGAAGAGCGGGCGGCCCAGCTGTCGTTCCAGGGCTTGCAGCTGGGTGGTCACCGTAGGCTGGGAGAGGCCGACCTGGCTCGCACCCGCGGTCAGCGAGCCGGCCCGGTAGACGGCGAGAAACGTCCGGAGCTGCGCCAAATCCACGGATCCATCGGTTTGCCTATGTCTCATATAGGCGAGTCTATTGGTCGATCTATGTTCACGTCCCTACGGTGGAACCCGACAACCTGACATTCCGCATACGGAGTGTCAGTTCATCGGTAAGAGACCGTTCTGAGCGAGGAGCATCATGGCCAAGGTCTTGTTCGTCATGACCGGCGTCGACCACTGGACGCTGGCCGACGGCACCCAGCATCCCACCGGATATTGGGCCGAGGAGTTCGCCGCGCCCTACGAGGCGTTCAAGGCGGCCGGGCACGATATCGTCGTCGCCACCCCGGGCGCGGTGGTGCCGCCGATCGATCGCGGCAGTCTCGCACCCGAGGCCAACGGCGGCCCCGAGGGCGCGGAGAAGATCGCCGAAACCCTGCGCAAGGCAACCGAATTGAACTCGCCGATCGAGCTGGGCGCGGTCGATCTCGCCGACTACGACGCGGTGTACTACCCGGGCGGACACGGGCCGATGGAGGATCTCGCCGTCAATCCCGTCTCCGGCGAATTGCTCACCGCCGCACTGGCTTCGGGTAAGCCGCTGGGCGTGGTGTGCCATGCCCCGGCCGCGCTGCTGGCCACCGCGGACGCGGACGGCAAGTCGCCGTTCGCGGGTTACCGAATCACCGGGTTCACCAATGCCGAGGAGACCCAGGCCGGATTCGCCGACAAGGCCAAATGGCTGCTCGAGGATCGGCTCATCGAACTGGGCACCGACTTCCGCGCGGGTGAGCCGTGGGCCCCGCATATCGAGGTGGACCGCAATCTCTACACCGGGCAGAACCCGGCCTCCTCCGCCCCGCTGGCGGCGGAGCTGCTGAAGGCGCTCTGAGTCACCATGCCCGACCGGACCGCCGATGTACTCGACGCCACCCTGCGCTGCCTGCTGCGGTACGGGGCGCGGCGCACCACCATGGACGATATCGCCGCTGAGACAGGCGTTTCCAGGTCGGCGGTCTATCAGTACGTACGCAATAAGGACGATGCCGTGCGGCGCATCGCCGAACGGCTGCACGACCGGGCGCTGAGCTCGGCACGGGAATCGGCGAGCGCGCCGATTCCCCTGGCGGACAGGGTCTTCGGCATTGTCACCGCCAAGGCCGAGCTGATGGCGGGACCGTTCGCGGGCTCACCGCACGCCGCCGAACTGCTCGACGAACAGGCCCGGCTCTGCGGCGATATCTGCCGCGGCTTCACCGATGAACTGCACGAACTGCTCACCGGTCTGCTCACCGAGGCCGGGTTGGAGCGACCGGAGGACGCCGCTCGGATCGTGCTGGCCACCACCATCGGCCTGCTCTCGGCGGGCCGCCCGGATCTACTGCGCACCGCGTCCGACGCCGTCCTGGCCGGGCTCGGCGCACCATCGAAAACTTGTGAAGGAGAACAGCAATGACCGTCGACAGCCGTGAATGGCGTCTGATCGCCCGCCCCTTCGGCGAGCCCAAGCCCGGCGATTTCGAGCTCGCCACCGTGACGCTGCCCGATCCGGGTCCGGGGCAGGTGCTGGTGCGCAACGACTGGCTGTCGGTGGATCCATACATGCGCGGGCGGATGAACGATGTCGAATCCTATATTCCGCGCTTCGTGCTCGGCGAGGCCATGACCGGCGGGGCCGTGGGCACCGTGGTGGCCTCGGGCGCGGACAATGTGCCGGTCGGCACGGTCGTCAGCCACTTCTACGGCTGGCGGGAATACGCGCTGCTCGATGCCGCCGCCGCGCAGGTCGTGAATGCCGAAATCGCGCCCGCGCAAGCGTATTTGGGTGTGCTCGGCACCACCGGCATCACCGCGTACGCGGGTCTCACCGAGGTCGCTCCGGTCAAGGAGGGTGATGTCGTCTTCATCTCCGGCGCGGCGGGAGCGGTGGGTTCCATTGCGGGACAGGTCGCCAAGCGGCTCGGCGCGTCCAAGGTGATCGGTTCGGCCGGTGGTCCGGCCAAGACCGCGCGGCTGCTGAACGAATTCGGCTTCGACGCCGCCATCGACTATCGCGAGGGTGATCTGGTGGGGCAGTTGGCCGTTGCCGCGCCCGAGGGCATCGACGTGTACTTCGACAATGTCGGCGGCGATCACCTCGACGCCGCGCTGGTGGCGATGAACCGGTACGGGCGCATCGCGCTGTGCGGGGCCATCTCGGTGTACAACGACACCGAACTCGCCCCCGGACCCGCCCATTTGCCGCTGGCCATCGGTAAGCGAATCAACCTGCGCGGCATGAATGTGACCGACCATCTGCATCAGGCGCCCGAGTGGATCGGACAGGCGGCGGGCTGGCTGGCCGACGGTGCACTGCGTGCGGAGGAGACCGTGGTGGACGGGATCGATCAGGCGCTGGACGCGTTCACGGCCATGATGAGCGGTGCCAATACCGGCAAGATGCTGGTGCGCCTGCCGCACAACGGGTAGAGATCCGACCGCGCTCGCGGCGGCCTCGAATATCTCGCCGCGAGACAGGCGACAGCTTCTGTCTCGCGGCGAATTCATACCTTCACCAGCGTATTTCATTTCCACCGCGGCGGTTCTCCGCCCTCCGGCCGATGCACTGTCATCTCATCCGGAGACACTTGTTGACACCCGATTCAGCAGCGGAGACGGTGTGCCGATGACGCAGACCGCACCGGACGCGATCGATATCTTCGATCCCGTTCACCTGGACAATCCGTACCCGCTGTATGACCGGCTGCGGGAACAGTCGCCGGTGTATCGGATTCCGGGGACGGACTTCCATCTGGTCACGTCCTGGGATCTGGTCGCCGAGGCGATCGGGCGGCCGGATGCCTTCTCCTCCAACCTGACCGGGGTGCTGCTGCGGCAGCCCGACCGCCCGCCCGTGACGTTCGACATGGATGGCGGCGGCCAGGCCGTGCACGTGCTCGCCACCGCGGACGATCCCACCCACCTGGCGCATCGCAAACTCGTACAGCCGCTGCTGGCCAAGCGAATTCGCGGTATCGGACCCACCGTCCGCGATCTGGTGGACAGCCTGTGGTCCGAGCATGCTCGCGACGACCGCATCGACTGGGCGACCGCCGTTGCCGACCGGCTTCCCCTCGCCCTGGTCGCCGATATCATCGGGCTGCCGAACGAGGATGTGCCCCGGCTGCTCACCTGGGCCTATGACAGCACCGAAATGCTCGGCGGCGTAGTCGATTCCGATGGATTCGGCCGATCGGTCACCGCGGCCGCCGAACTCACCGGCTATCTCTACACCACCTTCAAAGCGGCCGAGGCGAATCCGGGCCAGGACCTACTGGGAGTGCTCGCGAGAGCCTGTGCCGCAGGGGAATTGACCGATACCGTCGCCGTGCTGGTGCTGGTGCAGTTGGTGGGCGCGGGCGGTGAATCCTCGGCCGGACTCATCGCCAATGCCGTCCGCCTGCTGGCCGAAAACCCGCAATTGCAAGCAGAACTCCGCCGCGAGCCCGCGCTGCTGCCCGCGTTTCTGGATGAGGCGCTGCGCCTGGAAGCACCCTTCCGGGGTCATCACCGCCATGTCACCGCGGACACCACGCTCGGCGGCACCGAGCTTGCGGCGGGCAGCCACCTGCTGCTCTCCTGGGGCGCCGCCAACCGCGACCCGGCCCGCTTCGACAACCCGGAAATCCTCGATCTGGATCGCCGCAGCGGTGCGAACAATCTCGCCTTCGGCCGCGGTGTGCACTTCTGTGTCGGATCGGCGCTGGCCAAACTCGAGGCCACCGCCGCGCTGACCGCGCTGCTGGACCGCACCGAAAGCTTCACCCTCGTGGATGACGCGCCTCCGCAATGGTTTCCGAGCATCTTCGTGCGCCGGCACCGGTCACTCCCCCTGCATCTGACCTGAACGCGCTCCGCGCACCCGGGCACGACCTGGCACGGGCACTTCGGTATGGCCGACTCACCCCGGCCGGATGACCCGGCCGGACGGTGGCCCGGTGTCGGTATGCGGCACCGGGCGCTTGGCCTACTTGCGGTGTGCGCGCAGCTGGTAGATGCCTTCGGTCTCGGCGACGACGACGCCGTTGGCATCGGTGACGGTCGCCTTCAGGGTGAAGTCGGACTTGCCCTTCAGTTCGGCTTCCTCGGCGATCCGAGCGATCTCGGCCTCCGATAGCTCGGCGACCGCGGTCACATCGGTGGCGGCGGGCTTGCGGAAGTAGATGTGCAGGTCCTTGACCAGCGGGTAGTACAGCGCGCCGTCGAAGCTGGCGACCGCGAGCGCACCGCCCAGGATTTCCGCGACGGTGAACAGCACGCCCGCGTACATGACGCCGAAGTGATTGCCGTTGCCCTCGATGGGAACCTTGGTGGCGGCGTAGCCGGGCCGGACCTCGGTAGCCTTGACCCCCATCTTGTGCGCGATCGGAATCGTGAATTCGAGTGCGCCGTTCACGATTTCGTTCAGCGGCGGGGTGGCGTCATTCGCCATGCGGGACCTCCCTGTCTGACTTACTGGCGGCATGCCAACAGCACAGATCATCGTGGCAAAGGTTCGGCGCGCGCAAGTCCCCGGGTCGGCGCGGCTTCCAGGTTGACACGGCAGGGCGGTGAGACCGGCCACATCCCAGCAAATCCGACCGGTCGGATACCTAGGATGCGACTTGTGTCTATGACGTATTCATCCGCCGAGCGGGCCTACCGCGAGGTCAAGGAACGCATCCTGAACGGGGAACTCCCCGGCGGCGAGCTGATCAGCGAGGGCGAGATCGCCACCGCGCTCGGCACCTCGCGCACACCGGTACGGGAGGCGTTCCTGCGGCTCGAGACCGAGGGCTGGATGAAGCTGTACCCCAAGCGCGGTGCGCTGGTGGTGCCGGTGCCCTCGCATGAGGCCGAGGACGTGACACAGGCGCGCTATGTCGTCGAGACGGGTGCGGTGCGCGCTCTTGCGGAGACCGATCGGTCGGCTCTCATTGCCCGATTGCACGCTTCACTGGACCGCCAGCGCGCCCTGGCCGCCAGCGGAGACCTCGACGAATTCGCCGTCGTCGACGCCGACTTCCACCGCGAATACGTGGTCGCCGCGGGCAATCCCCTGCTCGCCGGTTTCTACGACTCCCTGCGCGAACGCCAGCGCCGCATGAACAGCGTCGCGCTGCGCCACGGCGAAATCCACACCGATCGCATCATCGCCCAGCACGCCCGCCTCGCCGACCTCATCGAATCCGGTGACACCACCGGCTTCGCCACCGCCCTCGCCCAGCACCTCATGGACGTGCACGGTGTGACCATCAGAGGGCTGTGATGGCGAACTCCGACAACACCTACGGCGGTATCATCGGCGGCGACCTCGGCCGCCCCGCCGGGACGGCTTCGGGATCACATCCGGTCAGCGCCGAAACCGGTCGCACCGCCATCGCGGTCCTGGATCGACCCGCCCCGGCGAACACGAGCCGCTCACGCGCGTGGATCAGTGTCAGCGCGGCGATCTTCGCGATCGCCTGGGGCGGAAACGAATTCACGCCGTTGCTGGTGATGTACAAGCGGGACGGGTTGCCGGTCACCACTGTTGACCTGTTGCTGTTCGAATATGTGCTGGGGATCGTGCCCGCGCTCCTGATCGGCGGGCCGCTGTCGGATCGGTACGGGCGGGGGCGGCTCATGCGGCCCGCGCCGTTGATCGCGGCGGCGGGGTCGTTGCTGTTGGCGTTCGGGTCGTCTTCGGTGCCAATGCTTTCCGCCGGGCGGGTGCTGAGCGGTGTCGCCATCGGCCTGGCCATGGCGGTGGGCAGCAGTTGGCTCAAGGAGCTTTCGCAGCCGCCGTTCGCGGCGGAGAACGCGTCCGGGTTGGGCGCGCGGCGTTCGGCCATGAGCCTCACCGGCGGGTTCGGCGTGGGTGCGGGCGTGGCGGGGGTGCTGGCGCAGTGGGGGCCGCTACCGGATGTGCTGCCCTATCTGATCAATGTGGGATTGTGCCTGGCGGCGGCGGCCGCACTGGCGCGGACGCCGGAAACCCTGGTGCCCGTGCCGACTACCGCCCGGCTGCTGGATGATCTCAAGGTTCCGGCCGCGTCGCATCGGCGGTTCCGGCTGGTCGCGTTGCCGGTGTCGCTGTGGCTGTTCACCTCATCCGCGACCGCCTACGCGATCATGCCGACCTTGATGATGCCGCGGGTGCACGGTGCGCCCATCGCGTTCTCGGCGCTCATCACCGTGATCACGCTGGGGTGTGGTTTCGCCATTCAATCGGTGGCGCGCAAGCTGGATCGGCCGGGCACCATTCGGCTGCCCGTGCTGGCGCTGATTCTGGTCATCGCCGGAATGGTGTTGGCCGCGGCCGCTTCCGGGGCGCTCACGCTGTGGCTCACCATTGCCACCGCCGCCGTGCTCGGCATGGGGTTCGGCATCGGCCTGGTCGCCGGGCTGCTGGAGATCGAGCGCATGGCGGGGCCGGAGGATCTCGCGGGTCTGACCGCCGTCTTCTACGCGGTCAGCTATCTGGGCTTCGGCGTTCCCGCCGTGATGGCGATGCTGCACGACGGGACCGGGGTCGGGTATCCGGTCATGTTCGGCGTCGTCACCGCGCTGGCGGTGGGCTGTCTGGCGCTGGTCACGCGCTGTCGCCGGGGCTGAGGATGCGGCAGCACAAACGTTTCCGGAAACGCGGGCTTCCGGAGATCGCATGGCGGGCCTTACAGTCGGTGCAGATGTAGTGACCGCGCGCACATCGGCGCGGGAGTGGAGTAGTCGCCGTGAATCTGTGGGACCAGATCAATCAGCCCGTGACGTATGCGATCCCGTTCTTCGTGCTCGCCATGGTGGTGGAGATCTTCTCGCTGCGGGCGCACGGTGACGAGCGCACCGGATACGAGAGGTCCGATGCGCGCAACAGCCTGGTCATGGGTCTGGTGTCGGTTTTCGTCAGCGGGGCGGCCAAATTCGTGGCATTGCTCGGGTACGCGGTGCTGTACGTGCACGCGCCATGGCAGGTCGATCCGCGCAATCCGCTGAGCTGGGTCGCGGTGATTCTCGCGGTGGATGTGCTCTGGTACGCCTACCACCGCACCTCGCATCGGGTGCGGGTGGTGTGGGCGGCGCATCAGGTGCACCACAACAGCCGGTATTTCAATTACGCGACCGCGCTGCGGCAGAAGTGGAATCCCTGGTTCGAACTGCTGGCGTGGATTCCGCTGCCGCTCTTGGGCGTTCCGCCGTGGATGGTGTTCACGGCCTGGTCGTTCAATCTGATCTATCAGTTCTGGGTACACACCGAGACCATCGGGCGGCTGCCGCGCTGGTTCGAGTTCGTGTTCAACACGCCCTCGCACCATCGCGTGCACCATGCCAGCGATCCGGAGTATCTGGACCGGAACTACGGCGGCATATTCATTCTGTGGGATCGGCTGTTCGGCACCTTCCGCGCCGAAACCTTCCGTCCCACTTACGGTTTGACCAAGAACATCGACAGCGGCAATGTCCTCACGTTGCAGTACTACGAGTTCGGCGCGCTGTGGCGGGATCTGCGCTCCAGCAGGCGAATTCGGGACTGGCTCGGTTACTCCTTCGGTCCGCCGGGCTGGTCGCCGGGCGACAGGTGGGTATCGAAGAAGGCGAAGATGCGACGCCAGGCGTCGGATGCGGCGTCGGCGTTGTAGCCCAGGCCCATCACCTTCAGCAGCGGTTGCCCCGGATGGTCGTCGGCGAACGAATGCCCGGATGCCGCATAGGTTTTCACATCGTTCGGCACCCCGGCGGCGGTGAGGACGCGCTCGAGTTTCGGCCCGCGCCCGATGTTCTGGGGATCGCGTGTGCCGTAGCTGGCCACCACCGGGCAGGTGCCGCGCAGCATCTCGTCGTAATTACCGCGGCCGGCGGGATAGAACGGCGCTGCCGCGTCGAAGCCCTCGGTGGACACCAGGAGCGCGAACGCGCCGCCGAGGCAGAAGCCCGCCACCGCGATCTTGCCGGTGCAGCGCGGATCAGCTGTCAACTGGGCGCGGGCGGCCAGGATGTCGCGGACCGCGATGCCATCGCGTTTATTGCCCATCAGGTCCCGGATCATGCCCGGCACGCACCGAACCTTGCCGCGCGAGAACAGGTCCGGTGCGATGGCGAGATAGCCGTGGTCGGCGAGCAGCCGGGTGGATTTCTGCACGGCGGTGCCGATGCCGAGCATGTCGTGCAGCACCACCACGCCGGGCCAGGGACCGTCGCCCGACGGTGTGGCGAGGTAGGCCTCGATGGGCCCGTCGGGCGCGTCCAATTGCATTGAGCTCATCGACGAGCCCCCTCCGCAGTATGCGAACACCGAATGATGACTGCTGCGGATAGTAGTCCGTCTGGGACGATTTCTCCCGGGTTAGGGCTCGATAGGTAGACCGGCCTCGGACCAATCCTGAATGCCGTCACGGTATTTGCGGACATTGGTGTAGCCGAGTCGCTCCAGTTTGCCCGCGACGTTCTGGCTGTTGGGGCAGGCGGCGTTGGAGCAGTAGGTGACGATGGCGGCGGTCTTGTCCGGCAGCAGTCGCGGGGCAAGTGTGTCGACGTCGGCCTCCACCAGGGCGAGCGCGCCGGGTAGATGAGCTTTGGCGTAGTACTCGCCGCCGAGGGCGTCCAGCACCGTCACCGATCCGGCCTCGATCTCCCTGGCCAGTTCTTCGCGGGTGATCAACGTGGTCATGGTCTTTCCTTTCCCGAGCACAAAAGTATGTGCGTGTGCACGCTACTACTTATGTGCGCGCGCACGCAACCGGTTATGCTGGGGCGGTGCCGAAATCCCACCCCGCCGTTTCCGCCTGGGCCGCGCTGCTCCAGGTGCACGCCAAACTGGTGCCCGAGCTCGACGCCGAATTACGGCGCGCCACCGGGCTACCGCTGAGCTGGTACGACGTCCTGCTGGAACTCGATGGGCCGGATCGACTTCGAATGAGTGATCTGGGTGAGCGGGTGGTGCTCAGCCGGACCCGGGTGAGCCGGTTGATCACCGAGATGGAGGCGCAGGGGTTGGTGCGTCGCGAATCCAATCCCGATGACGGGCGTTCGGCGTTCGTCGGCATTACCGAGCGGGGGCGGGAACGGTTCCGGGAGGCGGCTCCGCACTATCTCGCGGGTATCGAACGCCGCTTCGGCGGGCAGCTCGATCACGCGGAGTTGGAGACGGTGGCCAATGCCCTGCGCAAGGTGCTCAGCCCCGCCGAGCTACCCGATCCGACAGCGCGGTAATCACCAGGCCTGAGAGTTCGGCGCGCTCGGAGTCGAATAGTTGCCCTCCCGCTGACGAGGGGGAAGGGTGGACCGCCGGACCCATCCATCCATACGGAGGAGACAACTCGTGCGTTTCGGCATCTTCATCCCACAGGGCTGGCGGCTGGACCTGGTCGATATCGACCCCGCCGCACAGTGGGACGTAATGCGCGGTCTCGCCCAGCGCGCGGACGCGAACGCGGACTGGGAATCGCTCTGGGTGTACGACCACTTCCACACCGTGCCGGTCCCCACCGAGGAGGCGACCCACGAGGCCTGGACCCTGATGTCCGCCTTCGCCGCCACCACCTCCCGCATCCGCCTCGGCCAGATGTGCACCGCCATCAGCTACCGCAATCCGGCCTACCTCGCCAAGGTCGCCGCCACCGTCGACCTCATCTCCGGAGGCCGCGTGGAAATGGGCATCGGCGGTGGCTGGTACGAACACGAATGGCGCGCCTACGGCTACGGATTCCCTTCCGCCGGTGAACGTCTCGGCCGCCTCGACGAAGGCGTGCAGATCTTCAAGCAGGCCTGGACCACCGGCGCGGCAACCCTGGACGGCAAGCACTACCAGGTGGACAACGCCATCGTCCGCCCACTTCCCTTGCAGGAGGGCGGAATTCCCATCTGGGTAGCGGGCGGCGGCGAAAAGGTGACGCTGCGGATTGCCGCGCAGTACGCGCAGTACACCAACTTCTCGGGCGATCCGACGGAGTTCACCCACAAGTCGGAGCTGCTGCGCGCCCACTGCGACAAGGTAGGCACCGACTTCAACGCCATAACCCGCAGCTCCAACTTCAACACCCTGGTAGGCGCCACCGACTCCGAAGTCCAGCAGCGCCTCACCGACCTGGAAGCCCGCTTCGCCAAAACCCTCGGCGAGGAAGCCGCCAAGTCCCACGTCGACAGCCTCTTCCGCAACAGCCCCGCCGTAGGCACCCCCGACCAGATCATCGAAAACATAACCCGCACAAAAGATCTCGGCCTCTCCTACAGCATCCACTACTTCCCCGAAGCCGCCTACGACACCACCGGCATAGAAATCTTCGAAAACGAAGTAATCCCCGCCCTCCGCTGACCGCTCCCACAGCTCCCGGCCTCTACAAGCCGGGAGCAACACCGGGCATCACATCCCCAACACGCCGCGCATGAACCCCCTCCGGGTGCACCGTGACCACATCAACCTGCCGCGCCAACGCACCCGGCACCCGGCCTTCAGTGAAATGCGAAGCCCCAGGCACGATTACAGCCTCAGCATCGAGCCTGCTCACCTGGGCCCGAAGCCGAGCCAACGACCCCCGCCCCGATCGGGGGTCGTAGACCACAATGCCGGCGAGGTCATACCCCAGTCGCGAAGCTGCCTGACGGATCTGACTCTCGTCCCACAGCTGCCCGATTCCCGATACATCCGTCCGCGTGCCGGTGCACGACACGGTACGACTACGGCTTCGCCATCACGCAGAGCAGCGCACCGCACCGTATCTCGGCTAGTCGCACACCGGCAGGCTCCAAGTCAGCGGGGGACGGTGACGGGGTCGGTGCAGCTGGCGAGGGCGTCTACCAGGGAGCAGGGCTTGGGGGCTCGGGTGGGGTGGTAGTCGGACGGGACGCCGCTGTTGGTGGTGATGGCTGTGTAGGCGGGGACTGCGTCGGTGGGTTTGCGGGTGAGGGTGGGGTCGGTTAGGACGTCTACCGTGTAGAGGCCGAAACGGGGGGTGTAGGAGCCCCATTCGTAGTTGTCGGTGAGGGACCAGTAGTTGTAGCCGATTACGTTCATGCCGTCGGATTTGGCGCGTTGGATCCAGTAGACGGTGTCGCGGAGGTCGTCGGCTCGGGTGTAGCCGTCGGCTCGGGGGAGGCCGTTTTCGGTGGGCATGCCGTTTTCTACGATGTAGAGGGGCTTGCCGGGGAATGCTCGCGAATAGTGTTGCAGGGCATAGTAGATGCCCTCGGGCTGTAGCGAGTTCTTCCAGAGTTCGGTGGAGATGGCTCGCATGTCGTCCGGGGACATGCCGTAGTAGTAGTCGATGCCGATGTAGTCCAGCTTCGCGGCTATCGCGTTCATCAGGGGGCCGTTGATGGCGTCTTCGGCGGTGGGGATGTAGGCGACGTTGCTGGTTACCATTGCGCCGGGCTGGACCTGGTGGATGTAGTCGTAGATGCCGTTGTGTGCCTGGGCGATTCGGTCGGTCATGCTGGGGATGGCGGCCGCGGAGATGCCGCCGTGGCGGGTTTCGTTGAGCATGTACATGACCGGCTCGTTGAAGGTGACCCAGAGCGGGTTGAAATGGGCGTAGCGGTCTACGACGGTGCGGGCGTTGGCGAGCCAGTCCGAGACGATGGCGGGGTTGTTCCAGCCGCCGCGGTCGACTTCCCAGCCGGGGTAGACCCAGTGGTCGAGGGTGAGCATGGGTTGCATGCCCGCGGCGGTGATGGTGGAGATGACGTCGTCGTAGAACTTCAGGCCGTTCTCATCCCATACGCCGGGCTGCGGCTGAACGCGCGCCCATTCGATGCCCATGCGATAGACCTTCACGCCCAGGTTCTTGGCGAGCTGGATATCGGAACGGAAGCGGGAGTGGAAGTCGATGGAATCGCGGTACGGATCGTCGGTTTTGCCCTGTGCGACATAGCGCGACCAGTTGCTGTCGGGGGCGTCACCCTCGGATTGGAAGCCGGACGCGGCCACACCCCAGAGGAAATCACCGCCCAGCGGCGCGACCTGGGTCGGCGGGGCGGGGCGAGCGGCGGCGGGGGTCGCGCCCAGGACGAGGGTGGCGGCGACCAGCGCGGCGGGGGCGAAATATCGAGGACGGACACGCATCGGAACCGGATTCTCCTTCGCTCGGGCGCGGCAGCAGCCGCAATGAAAACCGTACAGCGCTCGGTTTTGAGTGGCAAGAACACCCCGGACCTGGCCTTAGACTCGGTGCGTGGCGAAACGGGGACCCTATGGCAAGGGCATCGAACGGCGAGAGCAGATTCTCGACGCCGCGCTACGCACCATTGCCGAGCGCGGCTATCTGGCCACCTCGATCGCCGAACTGGCCGAGGCGGTCGGCCTGAGCCAGGGCGGACTGCTGCACTACTTCGGTTCCAAGGAGGAACTGTTCGTCGCCGTGCTGCGCCGCCGCGATGAGACCGACGTCGCGGCCGCCACCGAATACACCCCGGAAGCCTTCATCGACGTGGTGCGGCGTAATGCCCTGGTACCCGGGCTGATCGAACTCTTCACCCATATGCAGGCCGCCGCCGCCGACCCCCGCCACCCCGCCCACGACTACATGCGCGACCGGTATCGCCTTGGCATCGAAGGCTTCTCACACTCCCTGCGCGCCCTGCGCGATGCCGGACGACTGCCCGCGCACCTGGACCCCGATGCCGCCGCCACCACCCTGTTCGCCCTCGCCGACGGCCTGCAATCGCGCTGGCTCATCGATCCCAGCTTCGATATGGCCGCACACCTGGAACAGTGCTGGCACAACCTGATTCGCTGAATCAGCCGATCCAGGCCGCGACCGCCAGGAACACACAGATCAGCACGAACAGAATCCCCATCAGCGGCGCGATGAACTTGACGTACCGGTCGTAGCGCACCTTGGCCAGCGCGATACCACCGGTCACCACGGCGGTGGTCGGCGTGACCAGATTCGCCCACCCCGACGCCGACTGCCACGCCGTAACCACCAGCGAGCGCGGCACATTCGCGAAATCCGCGAGCGGAGCCATGATCGGCATGGCCAGCGTGGCATGCCCCGAGGTGGACGGAATCAGGAATGCGAGCGGCACATTCACCAGGAACACCGCCACCGCGAACATCGCCGACGACGTCCCGGTCACCACGCCTTCCAGCGCGTGCAGCACGGTGCTGGTGATCTGGGTGTTGTTCATGATCACCGTGACCCCGCGCGCCAGCACGATCACGATGCCCGCCCCGACGAAATCCCCGAACCCCTTGCCGATGGCCTCGGACATCTTGCCCTCACCGAGCCCGCCCACCAGCCCGATCACCACCGCACCCACCAGGAACAGCGCGGTCAGCTCGGGAAAGTACCAATCCAGTTCCCACACGAACGATTTCGCGTCCGGACCATTGATCACCGTGCCCCACGGAATGATCGCGAAGATCATGAACGCGAAGGTGAGCCCGACCAGCCACAGCACCGCCACCTGCCGCGCGGTCATCGGATCCGGTTCGTGCTCTTCGGCTTTCACATCCCGATCCCCGGGCTGCCACCCGGACCAGGACTTGTCCGGATCATTCTTGACCCGCCGCGCGTACCAGAGCACATACGCGACGGTGACGATCGTGAGCACCACCAGCATGGCCAGCCGCAGCACAATGCCGTCTCCGATGGCCACATTCGCCGCAGACGACGCGGTGCCGGTGGCGAACGGATTGACCGTGGAACACAGCACGCCCACACCGGCACCGGCGATGATCGCCCCGACCGCCGTCATCCGGTCATACCCGAGCGCGAGCATCAACGGCACCAATAGCGCGTAGAAACCGAGGGTTTCCTCCGCGAACCCCTCCACCGTGCCCGCGATGGCGAACACCACCATGATGCCCACGATCAACAGGAAGGACCGGCTGCGCAGCTTGTACGCCAGCCGCCCGATCCCGCTGTCCAGCGCCCCGGTCGCGAAGGCGACGGTGATGAACGCGCCCACCGCGAGCACGAACAGGAACACCGCGGCCGCACCGTACAGCGAGCCGGAACTGTCCGGCGCGACCTGCCCATCCTGCCCCTGAATTCCGTAGAGCCCGTTCACCGGCGCGAGGAACAGATCCCGCAGGCGCTCGCCGAAACCCTTCGCACCCTCGATGCGGTGGTACGACCCGGCGATGGTGTGGCCCTTATCGTCCACCTGGTACGCGCCCGGCGGAATCACGAAGGCCGCCAGCCATACCGCGACCGTGACGCCCGCCAGAATCGTGTAGGTGGAGGGGAAGCCGCGTTTCTTCTTGTGCTGCGCGGGTTTCGGTGCGGGCGCGGCCACCGTGGTGTCGCTCATTTGCGCATCCTGTTCGCGAATAGCTGGAAGAACTCGGCCTCGGCGAGCGCGGTATTGCTCAACTCGCTCAACAGGACTCGCTCATTGAAGCCGTGCATATTGCATTTGGAGTCCTCCGCGCCGATCATGATCACCTCGGCGTTCGGATTGGCCGCGGCCATGGAATTGGTGAGCGGAATGGAGCCGCCCATGGCCGAGTCGACCACCTCGGTATTCCACGCCTTGCCCATGGCCTCGCGCATGGCCGCGTAGGCGGGACCGGTTGTCCCGGCGGCGAATCCGGCGCCGACATCACCACCGGTGACGGTCAATTCGATGCCGTAGGGCTTGACCTTCCGCAGGTGTTCGATGACCGCGCGCTGCCCCTCGGCCGGATCCTGCTCCGGGTGCACGCGCACGTTCAGATACGCCTTGGCATACGGAACCACCGCCGACGCGGCGGTTTTCACCGGCGGCGCGTCCAGGCCGATGACCGTGATGGCCGGGCCGTACCAGATGCGCTCACCGATGGGACCGGTGCCCAGCAGCGGCATTCCCGGTGCCATACCGGTGATTTCGGCGAATTCCTGATCGGTGTAGTTCGCACCGGTCCAGTTGTCCCGGCGCATACCCTCGACCGCCACATTGCCGTCGGCATCGTGCAGGGTGGCGAGCCCGGCCACCAGCGCGAGCAACGCGTCCGGCGCGGCACCGCCGAACTGCCCCGAGTGCACCGGGGCGGCAAGCGTGCGCACCTCGACGAAAACGTCTGCGACACCGCGCAATGCGGTCACCAGCGTGGGCGTGCCCGCGCGAATGTTCCCGGCATCGCAGATGAGCAGGGCATCGGCTTGGAAGAGATCCGGCTTCTCCCCCGGATAGTCGTCGAAGCCGGAGCCGTACTCCTCCTGCCCCTCGATGACGATGGTGACCCCCACCGGCGGCTTACCGCCGTAGGCCCGCAGCGCCCCGATATGCGCGACGACATTGGCCTTGCAGTCCGCCGCCCCGCGACCGTAGATCGCGCCGTCCTTCTCGGTCGGCGTGAACGGCGGTGTATTCCACAGACTTTCGTCACCTGAGGGCTGAACGTCGTAGTGGCCGTACAGCAGTACCGTCGGCGCGCCGGGCGGCGGTGGAATCCGGCCGTAGATGACCGGGGAGGTATCCGGCAGATTCAACACCGAGATATCCGTGACCCCGGATTTCCGCAACTCATCCGCTACAAGATCGTGCGCGCGCTGCACATTCTCTTTCGGATAGTCCGGGAAGGCGATGGAGGGGATTGCGACCAGCCGTTCGAGCAGATCCTTCAGCTCGGGCATGAGGTCGCCGACAGTGCCACGCAGGTCCGGCCGCAGATCCATCCCGCTATGAAACCACCCCGCGCGGCAAGATCAGCGAATCTGTAGCGATCTTTGCCGAACCGCCAGGTCACGCCGTTGCGGGCGTGTTTCAGACCCCGGGCGCGACCGTCCGCAACGGAACCGTGGACGGATCGGAAAGCACTGTGCGCCTGGCGAATTCGATCGCACCGAGCAGCATGGCGTCCGCCCCCAGCACCGCCGGCGCGATCCCGAGTTCCACCCCGCGCGCCAGCGCGCGCCGCCCGGCCAGCCGGGTTCCGATGGTCGGCTCCAGCCAGGGAAACCATTGCGCCAGCAGCCCGCCGAGCACGACCTCATCCACATCCAGCAGTGCGGTGATGCCCAGAATCGCCGCGCCGAGCGCATGGCCGGCGGTCTCGAGCGCACGCACGGCCCGCGTGTCACCCACCGCCAGCGCCTCGATCAACCGCGCGGACGCGGCCTCCAGCCCCGTGTGAGTGAGCTCCTCCCCCAGCCCGGCGGCGGTGAGCACCGCCTCCGGACCGGCGTAGAGCACCAGACACCCGCGCGCCCCGCACAGACATACCGGCCCGTCCAGCGCGACCGGCAGATGCCCCGGCTCTCCCGCCACCCCGTGACTGCCGATCTCGATGCGCCCGTTCAACACAACGCCACCGCCGATACCGGTGCCCGCCTCGATCAACACCAGCCGGCCGCGCCGCCCGCGCGCGTGATACTCGGCCAGCGCCGCCGAGTTCCCGTCATTGACCACATCGATCGGGCAGCCGATCCCCGGCAGCCGCTCCCCCACCAGCTCACCCAGCCGCACCGGTCGCAACCACCCGAAATCCGCCGCCGCCAGGACGGTTTGCGCGGCATCGTCGCGCACCGGCCCCGCCATCGCGATCACGATCCGCACCAGCACCGAATCCGCCGGCTCCTCCGCTCGCGGCTCTCCGGGTCCGGCCGCGACAGCGACGGAAGCCACTGTGGCGGAACCGCTCTCGACATCACCCCGCCCGCCGGGGCCGGCCATCGGTACCGCGGCGACAGCGCAGCGCTCGGCGCGCAGGACGGCCGCCGCGACCGCATCGGCCATGGATTCCGGTCGGCCGGGCGCGCTGTGATGCGCGACGGACTCGCGCCAGACGATCACGCCCCCGAGATCGGCGACGACGACGCGCAGCTGCTCGGAGGTGATCTGCACGGCCACCGACAGCGCCCGGCGCGCGACGAGCCGCAACGGCCGACCCGGCCGACCCCGGCCGCCGCTGCGCAGCGCATCGTCCTCGCGCACGAGTCCACGCTCGATCAGATCTCCCACGAGCGCGGTCACCGAACCGTGTGCCAATCCGGTGGCGGCGGCGATATCGGTCCGCGCGCACGCACCGTGCTCGGCGATATGCCGCAGCACCGCACCCAGATTGCGGCGGCGCACCGCGGCGGAATCGACCGGGCGGCGCGCGAGATCCCCGCTCACGGCCCCATCCCCCGCCCGGCCTGTCGTACTCACGGCGCAACCGGAGCGGTCTGCGCTGCCGAGACGTCGGGGCTGCCCGAGGGTGCGTGCTTCACAGGTCGACATTATGCTGGCCGATAATTATTTCAACCGTTGACTTAAATATGGACCAGAGGTTCGCCATGCCAGTACCGCACTTCGGACGCCGCTCACTCCTGCTCGGAACGGGCGTACTGGCCTTGGCCACCGCGTGTTCGACGAGCAAGTCCGATGACAAGACCGGTTCCGCGGACACGGTCACCACCACATATGGACCGGTCAAGGGCGTGCGCCGCGAGACCGGCACCGCGTATCTGGGTATCCCCTACGCGCAGCCGCCGGTGGGTGAGCTGCGATTCGCGGCCCCGGCGCCACCGACCCCGTGGCGCGAGACGCTCGATTGCACGAAGTCCGGGCCGACCGCACAGCGCAAGGCCCTGTCCGAGGTGACGGCGATTCCGGAGCCGAGCATCCCGGGTGACGGGGTACTGAACCTGAATGTCTTCACCCCGGACACCACGGCGAAACTGCCTGTGCTGGTGTGGATTCACGGCGGCGGCTTCGTGGCGGGCAGCGCGGCCAGCCCCTGGTACGACGGCGCGGCCTTCAACCGGGACGGCGTAATCGTGGTCTCCGTCGGCTATCGGCTCGGCATCGAGGGGTTCTTGCAGGTCCAAGGCGCACCCGACAATCGCGGGGTGCTGGACTGGATCGCGGCGCTGACCTGGGTGCGCGACAATATCGCCGCGTTCGGCGGCGATCCGGGCCGGGTGACGATCGCGGGACAGTCCGCGGGCGGCGGTGCGGTGTGGGCGCTGATGGCCGCGCCATCCGCGAAAGGTCTTTTCCACGCGGGTATTTCGGCCTCGGGCGCGGTGTCGCAGCCCAATGATCGCGCGACCGCCGTCGCCGAGGCCGAACTGTTCACCAGGCGCACCGGTCTGCCCGCCACGACAGCGGCATTGAACGGGTTGTCCGGCAGCCAGATTCAGGATCTCGAGGACAAGTTGCGCGCCATCGGCCCCGACAGCGGAACCGTGTCCGCACTGGGCTTGGCTCCATTCGCCGATGGCGGCACCATTCCGCTGGCCACCCCGGAATTGCTGAAATCCGGTGGGGCGACCAATGTTCCGCTGCTGCTCGGATTCACCCGCGACGAATTCAACGGTATGGCGAGCGAGCAGCCCGTCACCGACGCCACCCTGCCCGTCGCCTTCGCCGCCCTGGGCCTGCCGCCCGCCGATATCGACGCCTTCCGCACCGCCTACCCCGGTGACAATGCCGCGCAGCTGCTCGGTCAGGCGCAGAGCGATCTGCTGCTGCGCGCACCCACCTACCGGCTGGCCGAGGATCGCGCGGCCCGCAATCAGCCCACCTGGCTGTACGAGTTCACCTGGGCATCGAGTGCGCCGAAGTTCGCGGGCAGTTCCTTCCACTGCCTGGATGTGCCGTTCGCCTTCGACTGTCTGAAGGCGCAGGGTGTCACCGCGGTGGCCGGTGACAATCCGCCGCAGTCCCTCGCGGACGCCGTGCACACATCCTGGGTGTCCTTCATCACCTCGGGCGATCCCGGCGCGGCCTGGCCGCGCTACACCCCGGAGCAGCGGCAGACCATGATCTGGTCGGATTCGCCCCGGGTGCAGGCCGATCCCTTCGCCGGTCAGCGCGCTCTCTGGTCGCGCTGACCGGTTACCGGCCGAGCCCGCCGCCACGCCGAATATCCACCGGCGGGCGTGGCGGCGGGCGCACGGGGTATGCCACGGTCCATGCACCGCAATGGCAAACTGAGGGCAACTCCGAGGTCGGAGCGTGTCGAGACGGATGGGTGGTTCCAGATGCTCGGATTTCGCCGGTGGGCCGTACCCGCCGTCATGGTGGCCATGGCCGGGCTGCCGGCCGCACAGGCGCAGGCCGCGCCGGGCGATACCGAGGCGGCGCTCGGCGGCGGATCCGGCATCGTGCTCGGTCGATCCACCAAATGCACCCTCACCACCATCGGCAATGACGCCGCCGGACGCCTGGTCGGCTTCACCGCCGGACATTGCGCCGAGTCGGGGACACCGGTGCGCGGCGAACAGTTCCCGGACGCGGGCGTGGTCGGGGTGATGCGGGACTCCGATAACGATCTCGATTACGGCGTCATCGAATTCGATCCGGCCAAGGTCACCCCGCTGCGCACGGTGGGCGCGACGACCATCACCGAAATCGGCGCGGCGCCAACGGCTTTGGATGTGGCCTGCCAGAACGGGCGCACCATCGGATTCGCCTGCGGCATCGTATGGTCCGCGGGCCCGGGTGGATTCATCGATCAGGCGTGCTCGAGTTACGGCGATTCGGGCGGTCCGCTGACCGTGGGCAATCGGCTGGTCGGGCTGGTCTCCCGGGCATTGATCAACGACACCCTCGGAATGCGTTTCAGCTGTACCAATTCCGCGAATCCGCTGCATTCTCCGGTGGTCGCGGTGTCGTTCGACGCGATCCGGGCGGATGCGGACGCGCACGGCGGCCTGGGCGCGGGGTTCCAGCCGATCTGAGCGTCGATCACGGGTGAGCGAAAGTCAGTGGCCCGTGAGCACATTCAGCGCCCGGTCGATATCGGTCTCGGTGTTGTAGAGGTGACAGCCCAGCCGCAGCCGACCGGCGCGCACGGCTCCCACCACGCGGGCGGATCGCAGTCGCTCCAGCGTCTGCGGCTGCACCGGTATCGACAGGATGGCCGAATCACCCACGGGCAGACCGAGACCCGCGCGCAGGCGGTTCGCGAGCGCGATATTGTGCCGCCGGATGTTCTCGATGCCCACCGCGAGCAGTAGTTCCAGTGCCGGGCGCTGGCCGAGCCAGGCGGGCCAGACCGGCGATACATCGAATCGGCGGGCATCGCGCGCCAGCCGCAGCGGAGCGTCGTAGCAGGTCTGCCACGGATCGTCACCGGCGTACCAGCCCGCGGCGATCGGGCGCAACGCGTCGAGCGCGGCGTCGGTTCCGGCCAGGAACGCGGTGCCCTTGGGACCGAGCAGCCATTTGAAGCCGACGCTGACAATCCAGTCGGCCCCGGTGTCGTGCACCGGAAGCCAGCCCGCGGCCTGGCTCACATCGAGCAGCACGCGTGCGCCGTTGGCGTGCGCGGCGGCGGTCAGGGCCGGGGCGTCCAGCACGTATCCGTCGGCCGATTGGACCACCGCCACGGCCACCACGTCATCCTCCGGCAGCACCGACGCGACCAGTTCGGCCATGGGGACGATTCGCACTCGCAGATCCTCGCGGGCCAGGAAAGGCCATGTCACCGAGGTGAACTCGTGTTCGCCCACCAGCACCTGGGCGCCCGGCGGCAGGCTCTGCGCGATGAGGCCGATGAGCTGGGAGACCTGCGCCCCGACCGCGACCTGATCCGCGCGCACACCGACCAGTTCGCCGAAGGCGGCGCGGCAGGCGCGCATGGTCGCGTCCACGTCGGCTATCTCGAATTCACCGCTCGCCCGGCCGCGTTCGGCCGCTTCGACGGCATCCAGCACCGCTTTCGGCATGAGCCCGTATCCGGCCGCGTTCAGATAGGTGACCGTCGGGGCGAACGCCTCCCGGACGGCATCGGACAGCAGGGCGTTCGACGCGATCGTCATCTACCAAGTCTGCCCATCCGGCGTTCGGCGCGAAATATCCACCGGCACCGGAACTGGCATGATTCACGTTCCGGTGCGGTGTGGTTCGATGCGGTCGAGCAGACCGCGCAGTTCGGTGGCGAGCGCGGTGATGCGCGGTTCGATAGCGGCCGGAACGCGCGCCGGATCGCACACGATGATGCGGAGTTCGTCATCGTAGTGCGGGGCGGGAATGAGATCGGCCGCCGCACAGTGGTAGCCCAGGCGCAGGAACACATGCTCCTGACCGTCGCGGACCCCGGCGGTGCCCCAGATGGCGCGACGGTCGAGCAGCCGGGCCAAAGCCGTTCCGGCGAGCAATAGTTCGGTGGCGAGGCCGTAGTGCCGCCACTGCATGGCGACGAGCAGCCGTCCACCCTCCAGCATCTCGGTGTCCAGGCAGCCGAGTTCGCCCGCGATACGGTCCGCCCCGCCCGGATCGAGTTCACGAATTCGACTGCACGGCAGTGCTTCCAAGGGCGCGTAGCGGCAGCATGCGATCAGCTCGCCCGTATCGGTCCGCACCGTGAGGTGGTAGGCGCTCAGATCGTGCGGATCCGGATCGACGAAGGTGCCGTCGGTTTGCCGGAAGTCGGGGCGGCGGCCGCTGTTCCACGCTATGCGCGCCCGGAATTCGCGTAACTCGACCAGCCAGCGCGGCAGCTCGAAATCGGATTCCGGCGCCCTTCCCACGGGTTTCGGCGCGCCCGCTGCGGAATGATCCTGCCCTCTTGCGGATTCACGCATGCCGGCCTCGGATGGCCTTGCGTGCACCGTGGATTCGAGACACAGCACCAGTTTTCCGAGGTTCTCCGGCGCGACTGTCATTCCCACTGCCCTCCGAATTCCGAGTCCGCGGCCGATATGTCGTCCAGCAGATCCGCCGCGCGGCGCACATCCACATCCAGCGGGCGGTCCGGGTCGACGGGAGCGACTGTGGCGCAGAGCCGTTCGAAGAAGTCCGCACCCGATGGCGACAGCGGCGGACTGCCCGCCAGATATAACGCCTGCCGCAACCCGACCGCCAGGGAGCCGTGTATCCAGCGCAGTTTGCGCGCCTGGTCGTACGCGGTGAGCGCGGCCTGCGTACCGAACGGGACGATGTCCTGGTTGTGCTGGTTGGTGGGAATGCTCTGCATCGCAGCGGGAATCGCGGCGCGGCGCATGGCCACCACGATCGCGGTGGCCGCGATCTGCACGCCGGTCAGACCGTGCCGACGACCCGGCGCGGCGGACAGCGACGGCGGCAATCCGGTATTGCGATGTGGGTCCATGAGCAGATCCAGTTGCCGCTCAGCGAGATTGGCCAGCTGGGTGAGCGCGCTCGACACCAGATCCGCGGCGAAGGCGACCGGCTGGCCGAAGAAATTGCCGCCGTGCACCACCTCCCCCACCTGCGGGAAGAACAGCGGATTGTCGCTGACGCCATTGAGATCGGCGGTGACGACGCTGGTCGCGTGCCGCACCGAGGTGAGCGCCGCACCGACCAGCTGCGGCACGCAGCGCAGGCTGTACGGCTCCTGGAGCGGGCGCGCGCCGGAGGGCACGGAACCCGCCAGCAGGGCACGGAGCAGCCGGGCGGCCATTCCCGCGCCGCCGTGACCGGACGCCTCGACCAGCGCCGCATCCGCGAATTCGGTTTCCACGCCGAGGATTTCGGCCAATGCGGCGGTGAGCAGCAGGCTGGTGCGCACCGCGCGCAATGCCTGCGCGCAGGCCAGTCCGCCCGCCGCGCCGGTCAACGCGGTGCCATTGACGAGCGCCAGTCCGTCGCGGCCCGCCAGCGGCAGCGGGGACAGACCCGCGCGAGCCAGCGCGACCCCGGCGGGCAGCCGTTCGGCGCCCTCGAACATATCGCCGCGGCCCATGAGCGCGGCGGTGGCGTGCGCCAGCGGCACCAGATCCCCGCTCGCGCCGACGGATCCGTATTCCGGGACCACCGGGGCCAGGGCGGTGCCGAGCACCTCGATCAGATGGTGCAGTACGGCGGGCGATACGCCCGAATTGCCGTGTGCCAGGCTCCATACCCGCGCGAGCAGCATGGCGCGCACCAGCTCCGGTGGCAGCGGCGGTCCCTGACCGGCGGAGAGGAAGTCGACCAGCCCCTGCGAATGCTCGGCGCCATCGGGCCCGGCGCGATATCCGACGAGCGCGCCGTAGCCGGTGGTGGCGCCGTAAACCGGTCTGCCGGAACGGATCAGCTCATCGACGAAGTCGCGGCACTGTGCCACCGAACGTAGGGCGGCGGCGGAGATCTCCACGCGGACCGGACCCCGCGCGGCTTCCAGATGTGGTGTGGTGAGCGTGCCCGGAAAGCGCAGCACGCGGGTCGGAGCCGATGACACGGTCACGACTGGTTTCCTCTCCCCCGAGCACCAGTTCGCAGCATTCGACAACGCGATAGAGCAATGGAAACAAGCGATATTCAGCCAGTGATCAGCTATTCCAATCATAGCCATGATCGAGTGTTCCGGGTGTAGACCTGAATAATGCGGACCCGGATCGACGCCGACAATTCTGAATGGCGGCCAGTTCAATTCAATGCGGCCTCGGAAAGGGATCGGCTCGCGCTCGCCGAACTCCGCGCCTCGGCCGCCCCGCGAATACATGACACGATTACCGGACAATTGCGGCAACTCGGAACCACGCGCGGTACGGCGACGCCCGGCGATCTCACCGAGTACGGCATCTGGGTCTGGTACCCGTGGACCGGTGATCTCGTACATCTGCTGCCCGAGAAGGAGTTCCGCGCGGTGCGCGCCGACCGCAATCGGTACAAGATCACGGTCGCGGAACAGCAGCGGCTGGCCGGTATGCGCATCGGCATCGTCGGGCTCTCGGTCGGCAATGCCGCGGCGGTCACCCTCGCGATGGAGGGCATCGGCGGGGAATTCAAGCTCGCCGACTTCGACCGGCTCGGCCTCACCAACCTGAACCGGCTGCGGGCGCGGGTCGCCGATCTCGGCGTCGACAAGACCGTGCTCGCCGCCCGGCAACTGTTGGAGATCGATCCTTTCCTGCGAATCGAACTGCACAGCAACGGTATTCGCGAATCCTTCATCGACGACTTCCTCCTCGGCGGCGGGCGGCTGGACCTGCTCATCGAGGAATGCGATGACCTGCACACCAAGGTGCTGATCCGGGAACGCGCACGCGCACACGGTATTCCGGTGCTGATGGAGACCAGCGACCGCGGCATGCTGGATGTCGAGCGCTTCGACCTCGAACCGGATCGCCCACTGCTGCACGGTCTGCTGGGATCGCTACGCGCCGAACAACTCCGCGGCCTGTCCACCCGGGACAAGATCCCGTACATCATGGCCATCCTCGGTGCGCCGAGCACCCGCGCGGCCGCCTCCCTGCCCGAGGTGGGCCACTCCATCGGCAGCTGGCCGCAATTGGCCTCCGGTGTGGCGCTCGGCGGCGCGATCATCGCCGATACCGCCCGCCGCCTACTCCTGGGCGAGCCGATCCTTTCCGGCCGCTACCACGTCGATCCGGGCGAACTCGTCACCGAGCGGCACGCGCTGTACCGCGAACCGGCCACTCCCGCACCATCGTTCGCCATCGCCGCCGAGGCGCGCGCCAACCCGGCATTGCCGCCCAAGCCCACCGGGCGCGAGGTATTTTGCGTCCCGCGAGACAGCGGCATGGGACGCGAGAACGGCGGCGGGCGCGACAACTACACCGCCGCGCGCGACGGCGGCACCGCACGGGACAGGATCACCACCGCGGACGACCGCGAGGTGCTCTCCGACGACGCGGTGCGCTGGATCGCCGCGCTGGGGACGCTCGCGCCGTCCGCGCACAACGCTCAGCCCTGGACCCTGCGCTGGCGACGCGACCGCGCGCACCTGGAATGCCGCCACGACGCGGCCCGCGACCTGCCCGCGCTGGACTTCGAGAACTGCGCTACCTGGGTGGGTTTCGGTGCGCTACTGGAGAACATCGAGCTGGCAGCCGCCCAATTGGGGCTGTGCGCGCATCCCGAGACCTGGCCGGATCCCACCGCGCCCGATCTGGTGGCAACCGTCCAATTCAGCCCCGCCCCGGCCACATTCACCGTCGACCGGCTCGGCTCCCACGTGGTCACCCGGGTCACCAACCGGGTCCGCCAGGAGCACCGCGAACTGGAACCCGAGATAGCCGACGTGCTCGCCACCACCGCCGAAGCACACGGCGCGGGTCTGCAATTCCTCTGTACCGCAAAAGATCTCGATGAAGCCGGTGCGCTGATAGGCGCGGCCGACCGCCTCACCCTGCTGAACGAGTCGATGCATCATCAGGCCATGCGCGGCTATCGCTGGACCCCGGAGGAGGCCCGCACCCAGCGGCACGGCCTCGATCTGGCCACCGCCGAACTGACCGCCGCCGAACGCACCGCCCTGCACCTGGTCCGCGATTGGAAGGTGATGCGCTGTCTGCGGGACATCGGTGGCGGCCGCGCCCTGGAGGATCTCTCGCGCAGCGCCGTCGCCGCCGCCTCCGCGGTATGCCTGCTCACGGTTCCGGGTACGGCCCGCGAGAGCTATTTACGCGGCGGCCGGATCATGCAGCGGCTGTGGCTCACCGCCACCCGGGAGTCCATCGCACTGCAACCGATGACCGCGCTGCCCTACCTCTTCGCGCGCTTGGAACGCGGCGGCGGCACCGGCCTCGATCCGCAGGAGCGCACCCAACTGACCACCCTGCGCCAGCGCTACCGCCGCCTCTTCGACGCCCCCGCCGACCACGCCGAAATCCTGCTCTTCCGCCTGGCCCATGCCGCCCCGCCGACCGCCCGCTCTCTGCGCCTGCCCCTGGACGCCGTACTCACCCTGAGCTGACATCGAGATCCACCGCCCGACCCACCACCGCTCCATGCACCGCCGCCCAGCCCGGTCGGCGCTGACCTCACACCGAAATCCGCTGTCCCACTTGATATGCGCCCTCGCTCACTACCGCTCACATGCGCCCGCCTCGGAAGTGGTCCGACCCCGGCCTGATCCGGATCATAAGCTGACCGAATGTTCCGCCTGGTGCTGCTCCTGCCCCTGGTGTGCTGGCTACTCATCGCCCGTACACCACGCACCCGAGTACGCATAGCCGTACCCCTGACCCTGCTCACCCTGTTCGAGGCCGCCACCCTCGAAGGCTGGACCCTGCACAACAGACCGGCCTTCGCCACCTTCATCGCGATTCACCTGTCGGTCGTCGCCCTGCTGATCTGGGGTATGGCCACCGAAACCGAAGCGGGCGTGCTGGATCCACTCCGCAAATACCTGGGCTGGACCGCCACCATCCTGCTCAGCGTCATCCTGCTGACGACAAGCTTCCTCACCGCCCTGTTCCTCGTGGGCGCATGACGCGCCGATCACCCGGTGCGGTTCAGGACGTGATGGCGGGAATTCGGCGCTCCGACAGGGCATCTTCGTAGGTCATGCCGTCGCGCAGGCGTAGCAGTAGGCATTCGAGGCGGTCGAAGAGTTGGTGTAGGAGCTCCAGGGCCTGGTCCTCGCGGCCCGCGCCGTAGCGGGGGGCGGCGGCGTTGAGGCGGACGCCCAGGCGGTGCGAACCGGTGCGGCCGAGGGCGACGCTGTCGATTCCGGCCATGGTGAGGAGCAGGTCCTCGAGTTCGGGGCTGGTGTGCACGCCGGCGGCGGCGAGTAGGGCGGTGTCGAATTCGACGGTGAGGAACATGCCCTGTCTGCTGCCGAGGGGGTGCAGCAGGTCCTGACCGAGGCGGGTGTTGACCGCCGCCAGCAGTTCCCAGGCGGCGTCGACCTGGGTGCGCAGTTGATTTCGGTTGCGGGCCAACCGATCCGGGGTGGTGTGCTCGATGGTGGCGCGCGCGAGGTGGGTGGTCTCGCGCTGGAAGGAGACGGCGAGGCGGGCGCGGATCTCGTCCAGCCAGGCGGTGTTTCCGGAGCAGGCCGCGCCGATCTTGTTCGGACCGAAGGCATTGTAGGCCTTGGAGTTTCCGGTGATGCTGAGTACGCGATCGTAGAGCCGCACCGGGCCGTCGGGGGTGCGCACGGTGATCGCGGCGATCGGTAGATGATCGTCGACCAGCAGATCGAAGGACATATCGCAGATGATCGGCACGTCGGCCGCGACCAGCACCCGGCCGATCTCGGCCAGTTCCGCGACGGTGTAGTCCGCCACCACCGGATTGCCGGGCAGGGTGAGCATGACGCCGCACAGATCCCCTTGCGCGGCATGATGTTCCAGCGTTCGCGCCAATTCGGCGGGGTCGATCTTGAAGGCGCGATCCGCCGTCGCCGCGCTGGACACCATGCGCAGCCCGTACTTGGCGATGTGCACGCTGGCGCTCTTGTAGTACCCCTCGGGGCACACCAGCACCCCGCCCGGCCGCGCGATGGTGGCGATCGCCTCCTCCAGCAATACCGTGCTGGAATACGGGCACACCAGCACCTCGGCCGGATCGACCCGCACACCCGGCACCTCCGGCACCGGCGCGTGCAACCGCTGAAACAGACTGTCCGCGGCCAGCTTTCGCAGTACGAGCGGCTGCTTCTTGTCGTACAGCCGCCCGTCCCGATACTCCTCGGGCTGGGTGCGGGTCATCAGCTCACGCCAGGCGGTGTTCAACGCCTCGATCGTGAACTCGTCCATCTCCAGCCCGGTCTCACCGTGATAGGCGTCGATGACACCGCGATACACCCGGCCCGCGGTGCCCGGGAACAGCGGATGCGGGCCGAGGAAGGCGCGTGCGGCCTGTTTGCGCTCATCGGAGCGATTGGTCAGTCGCACCGGGTCCGGGCACAGCACTGCCGTGCGTTCGGTCACCGGTACCCGCCTTCACCGCTCGACGCGCCCGCACCCTCGGCCCAGGAATCGGCCAGGGCGGTGCGGAACAGCGCACGACTGTCTTCGGGTCCGAGCCTCGGAAACCGCGCCAGCGTGGGCTGCGCCATGATTTCGTTGACCACGAGGGCCATTCCGGCACTCCTGAGTTCGTATAGTTTGTCGAACCTGCTCTGCGCGAACTGAACATCGTGTTTGAGCGCGGAGAAGCGGGTAGCGACGCGTTCGCGCCGCGCGTAATCGTATTCGCCGGTGGTCACATAGCTCTGGTCGACGATCAACATGCTCTGCGCGTTGCTCGCGTGTACGCGATCCACCAGCACCGTTTCGACACCGGCGCGCACCTGCTGCCAGATCTTGTCCTCGTAGGGCACCACATCGGCGATGGCGTCGATGACGTAGAGCCGCCGCACCGAGACCCCGGCGCGCGCGATGCGCATGATCTCCAGGTGGTACTCATCGCCGAGGTCGCCGCCGATGGCTCCGAGGTCCGCGGTGTGAATGGCGCAGATCGCCTGGGACGCGCGGCCCAGCACGGTCAGCCAGTCATTGATGGTGTTCCACTCCCATACCGTGGCACTACCCGAAGGGATCTGGGTCAAAAGCTCTTCCGCGCGTTCGAGCTGTCGTTTGGCGATGAAGCCCAGCGGGGTGACCTCGCTGCGCGCGGCGCCGACATCGATCAGACTCTGTGCGATGGCGAGCACCCGGGCGACCGATTCGGGATCCTTGCCCAGCAGGATATTGAACTGCATGCGCAGATCACTGCTGACCAGATCGGCCGGGGTTTCGGTGCCGACGACCGGCATGCGTTCGCCCAGTACCGAACTCAGCCGCTCACGCAGCGCGAGCGGCGGTATACGAGTGCCGTTCTCGATCTGCTGAATCAGACTGCGCGAACAGCCGACCTGTTCGGCCAGGTGCAACTGCGTGAGATCGCGTTCCTTGCGGAGTCGGCGAACCAGCTCGCCGACCTGCTCGCCGTCCGCGGCTGAGCGAGACATGCTGCCTCTCCCATCGGAGTTCGAAAAATTTGCTGTGCCACCACGTGCCATGCGGCACCCATAGTAAGCACGATGTGTCATGTGTGCCAGGCAAGTCCGGCGAGTTTTCGTTTTGCAAGGTTGCAGCCGAAAAAATAGGCCCGAACTGCGGCTACTCGAAGCTTGCGCGGTAGTCATCCATGCTCTGCGGCAAGCATTTTCGCCTCAGATTTCAAGCCTTTCGGCCTATTCGCGAGCACATTACGGATACCGAGTCAGCTCTACGCTTTTTTCATATCCCATATCGATCACCGATAGCGCTCCGCACCACAAGAACTCGCTTTTTGCCATGTGTGATATCGCATACCCTTGATGGCACAGGCGGTTTCAGCCGCGGAACCGCCTGCACTTCCCGAGGAGGTGTTCACATGGCCCTCGCATTCACCACGTGGTTGATAACCAGTGACGTGACTCCCGAAATCGCCCTGCGCTCAACTACTTCCGAACACGAGTGGGAGTTGAGCTGGCTGCCGGACCGGCCGCTGAGCTTCGAACAGGCCGTCAGCGGCATGGTGCTGGACGAGATCCTGAGCGATCCCGCCCTCGCCGACGGCGAACTCGCCCTGGAACTGGCCGCCATCCGGGCCGGTGAACTCGGCACCACCCTTCGGGAAGTCGTGCTGCGCCTGTCGATTCGGATGGCGCAGCGCGATCAACTCCGGAGTCAGGAGAATCTGTGTATTCCGACGCCATCCTCCGATGTCAACGCTGCGGCTGGACCGGGCACAGCGCGGCCGGGCACCGCCCCGGCTGCGCATGGCCACTGTCTCGGGTCGCGGCAGTGCCGCTGCCGACCGCAGGCTACCGCCGGTCGAGCCTGATCGGCACCGTCACCGTGGATCCGAGACCGATGGAAATGCCGGTGCTGCAACCGTTCTGGTTTCTGCTCGGCACCGCCGTGCTCTTCCTGGAGGGCGTGCCGCCGCTCTCCCGCACGATCATGCTCAGCACCGTCGGCGCGGTGGCGGCGGCAGCGCTACTGATACATCTGGCGGCCGGGGCGCGCATCGGGCTCATCTCGCGCCTGGCACGGCCGTTCGCGCCGATTCGATGGCGCACCGGCATGCGCCTGCGCATCACCGATGACGCGGGCGCGCACTGGACACTGCACTTCCTGCCCTGGTTCGGCACCGATCTACAGCTCGGTGATCCGGCCTTCGCCGAGGGACATCGGAGCCGGACCGGGGAGTTCCGGGCCTCCACCGTCACCAATATCCGCACCGGCAGCAGGCATATCAGCCGCTGGGCCGTGTCCTCCATGACCGCGGCCACCTGCCTGGTGCTGGCGGCATTGCTGATCGGCACCACCAGAGCCTGACCGAGTGCCGGGCGGTGGTGGCGCGGAGGGGACATCGCCACCGCCCGGCGGTCACGCAATCATGGTCAGGCGGAACGTGATTCGGCCGCCACCGGCTCGGCCTTGCGCACTCGGCGACGGAACCGCAGGATGCCGTCCTCGATGGCGCCCTTGCGCAGCATGGCGCGGTCGCGGAAGTAGTTGTTGATCACCAGCCACGGACCGCGGGTGCCCTGGCGCGGCATGACGCCGTCGCCGCGCTGGATGTATCCGGAGGTGAGCGCACCACCCATGAGCGAGGCCTCGGAGCGATCGCCCTCCTCGGGCACGGCCACGACTTCGGTGTAGCCCTCGGCCTTCATATGGTTGAGCAGGCGGCAGAAGTACTCCGCGGCCAGGTCGGCCTTGAGCGTCCAGGAGGCGTTGGTGTAGCCCAGGATCACCATGAGGTTCGGGACATTGCCGAGCAGAGCGCCCTTGTACGCCACCAGATCTCGCGTCGCCAGCTGCTCGCCGTCCACCTCCAGGGTGGCCCCGCCCAGCATCTGCACGGTCAAACCCGTTGCGCTGACCACGATATCGGCGGCCAGCTCCTCGCCCGAGCGCAGCTTGATGCCGTTCGCGGTGAAGGTCTCGATCTGATCGGTGGCGATGGAGGCCTTACCGCTGCGCAGCGTCTTGAACAGATCACCGTTGGGCACCACGCACAGGCGCTGATCCCACGGGTTGTACGACGGGGTGAAGTGCCGCATATCGATGCCGGAGCCGATCTGGGCGCGCACCGCGGCCAGCATGAGCTTGGCGGACAGCTTCGGATTGGTCCGGGACAGTTGGTAACTCGCGCGCTGCAGGGCGATATTGCGCGCCCGGCCCGCCCTATAGGCAATGGCGGCAGGCACTTTCGCGAGCTTGAGACCGACCGCGACCGGATCGTTGGCGGGCAGCGCGGCGATATAGGTGGGCGAGCGCTGCAGCATGGTGACGTGCGCGGCCTTATCGCTCATGGCCGGGATCAGCGTGATGGCGGTCGCGCCGCTGCCGATGACCACCACGCGCTTACCGGTGTAGTCGAGGTCCTCGGGCCAGTGCTGCGGGTGAATGATCTGCCCGGCGAAGTCCTGCTCGCCCGGGAACTCGGGGCGGTAGCCCTTGTCGTAGTCGTAGTAACCGGTGCAGCCGACCACGAAGTTCGCGGTGTAGGTCTCGGTCTCGCCGGTGGTCTCGTTCAGGGCCTGCACGGTCCAGAGTCCGGCGGCGCTGTCCCAGCTCGCGGTGGTCATCTTGCGGCCGAAGCGAATGTGCTCGGTGACGCCGTATTCGGCGGCGGTGTCCTCGACGTACTGGCGGATGTGCGGGCCGTCGGCGAGCACCTTGGTGCCGATCCACGGGCGGAAGCCGTAGCCGAAGGTGTACATATCGGAGTCCGAGCGAATGCCCGGGTACTTGAACAGGTCCCAGGTGCCGCCGATGGCGGTGCGGCGTTCCAGGATCAGGTAGCTGCGACCGGTGTTCTCCCGGGTCAGATGGCAGGCCATGCCGATACCGGACAGGCCCGCGCCGATGATCAGTACGTCGACATGCCGCGTCATTGAGGTACTCGCTTCGTCTGTTCATGCCCGGGCTCCGTCGTCCGGGTTTCCCGCATGTTATCTGTTATCCATAGTAACGTCTACTCTGACGCGGGTTCAGGACCAGAAAACCGGGTGCAGCCCCCAGGCGGCGAACTCCTTGGCCACGCATTCGCGCAGTGCCTCGCGGGTCGGGAAACGATCCGGATCCGCGCCGGTCACCGCCAGGGTGACGGTTTCGCCATCGCTGGACCAGGACAGATTCAGACCCACCTCGACGCGGCGGAAGAGTTCGGTGTCATTGGTGCACACGACCGGGCGCATGAGCACCGAGCGGGCGCGCGTACCGGCGAAGCTGGCCACCGTCTGACCGGTTTCGCCGAGATTGGTGCACAGGCATTCCGGGGCCTTGGCGGTGCGCGAGAAACGGTCGAGCACGAACTTCGGCAGCATCATCTGCACCGGTTGCAGATGCTGGAGCGCGGGCGTGGTCGCCGGATCGGCATAGGCGCGGGCGGCGCTCTTGATGGCGGCGCGGACCTGTGCGAGGTCGGTGAGTTCACCCGCCCGGTACCGCACGGCGATGGGCAGGCCCGTGGTGGCGTTACCGCGCGGATCGTCCGGCAGGCGCATGGAATGCGGGATGTCCACCCGCACCTGCGCGCCATCGGCGATGCGCCCGGTGCAGCCGAGAATGCCGACCGCGACACCGACCATGAGACCGTTGGCGGTGCCCTGATGTGCGGCCGCGACCGTATTCCATTCGGCGAGACCGACTTCCACCACGAGACTGGCGGCGGTGTGCCGGTCCGGCAGATCGAGGGCGGGTTCCGCGGGGCGCGGATTGCGGGCCGGTTCCTGGACGCCACGAGCCGCGACGGCGGCGCGAATCCCCTTGGCGGCGGCGCGCAATTGGCCCAAGGCGTCGGCGAAGTGCCTGCGGTACAACCCCGTTGCGGGCAGATCACCGACGAGACGGCCCGAACTGCTCGCGATATCCACCGGCGCACCGGAATCCAGCCGATCCAGGGCATCGCCGACCGCGTACAGCACCGCGCCGCCGTCCGCGCCGACATGCGAGGTGACCAGGGACAGCAGCATGCCGCCGGTGGCGGTGGGGGCGGACGAGAGTCGCCAGACCCGGCCCACCGACGGATCGAAGTCGACGCGGCTCTGCTCGAAGAACCAGTCCAGCACACCGTCTTGCGGTACCGGCTCGGACTGCGACGCCAAGGGAATGGACTGCGCGGCGGGCACCCACCACGGGCGAGCCAGGGGTATCGCGGTGGTGCGCACCCGCCGGGCCAGGAAGCCGTGCGCCAGATGCGCGTGAAAGCGTTCCAGCACGGCCGGATCCACGGGTTCGTCGAAACGCCAGGCCAGCTGATTGACCAGGGCGTTGCCGTACAGGGCGTGCAGTTTCAGGAACAGATCATCGTCTGCGGTCAGCCGGTTCATCCCGGATCCTCCGAATCAGCGATTGCGTAGCGTGCGAACGGTCAAGGGGGCGAACACGATCGCGACGATCAGCGCCGCCGCCACCGACCACAGCAGGTCGCTGCCCGCGCGGCCCTCGTCGGCGAGGGTGCGCACGGCCGCCACCAGATGCGAGACAGGGTTGTAGTCCGAGACATGCCGCAACCAGGTCGGCATGGCCGCCACCGGCACCAGGGCGTTGGAGGCGAAGCTCAGGAAGGTCAGCACCAGCATCGACATGCCCTGCACCGCGGCCGGTTTGGCCACCGTGACGCCGATGAAGGCGAAGATCCAGCTCAGCGCCGTGGTGGCGAGCACCACCAGCAGTGCGCCCAGCACCAGCCCGCCGGGATGTTCCGGGCGATAGCCCATCCCGTAGCCGACCACCAGCACCATGAGCGCGGCGATCACATAGCGCGTGGCCCCGGCCACCAGCGCACCGGTGACCGGCGCGGATCTGGCGATCGGCATGGCGACGAAGCGATCGAAGACACCCGACCGAATGTCCTCGGACAGTTGGACTCCCGTGGCCACCGACGAGGTGAGCACGATCTGCACCAGCACGCCCGGTATCAGGGTCGGCAGGTAGGCGTGCATGCTGCCCGCGATGGCGGTGCCGAACACACTGCCGAACAACAATGGCCCGATGATCGGCAGCAGCACCGCGTCGTACAGCAGCTGCGGGCTGTGCCGGAAGGTCAGCATGCCCCGCTTGGCCATGGTCAGCGACTGTCGCAGTGCCGCAAGCGGTCCCACGTGCCGGACGGTGGGCTTGCGCTCGATCCGAGCCTGCGGCTCGGCGATCACGGGGGTCTCGGTGAGGACGGTCATGCGCGAGTCCTCCTCTCGGTACGGGAATTCGATGCGGCGGGTGCGAGCGCCGCCGATTGCGGAGAGTCGGTGCGGGCGGTCATGCGGACGCCCTCCGCTCGGTCTTGCGGGTGAGGGTGAGGAAGACCGAGTTGAGGTCGGGGCGGTCGACGGCGAAGCCGCGCAGCCGGATTCCGCTGTCGCGGCAGGCGGTGATGACATCGGCGGCGCTGTCGATATCGCGGAGCGGGACCGAGAGGGTGGCGGGGGTGTCACCGTGCAGCGGGGTGACGCCCACGATGCGTTCGACGGCCGCGTCCGCCAGCGGACGCTGGGCCGCATCGACCAGGTCGATGCGGAGCATTTCCTCGCCGAGAGACGACTTGAGTTCCGCCGCGGTGCCTTCCGCGACCACGGTGCCGTGGTCGATGACGGCGATGCGGTCGGCGAGGGCGTCGGCTTCCTCGAGGTACTGGGTGGTGAGCAGGATGGTCGCGCCGCGGCCGACCAGTTCGCGCACGATCGACCACATGCTCTCGCGGGTGTGCGGGTCCAGACCGGTGGTCGGCTCATCCAGGAAGATCAACGGCGGCAGCGTGATCAGGGTGGCCGCCAGGTCGAGACGGCGGCGCATACCGCCGGAGAAGGTACCGACGCGACGGCGGGCCGCGGCGGTCAGCTCGAACTGCTCGAGCAGCTCCTCGGCGCGGCGGGCGGCGGCACGGCGGGTCAGGCCGAGCAGCTGGCCGAACAGGCGCAGATTCTCCAGGGCGGTGAGATTCTCGTCCACGGCGGCGTATTGACCGGTCAGCCCGATCATGGAGCGGACCGCGGTGGCATCGCGCAGTACATCGTGGCCGAAGACGCTCGCGGTCCCGGAATCCGGGCGCAGCAGGGTGGCGAGCATGCGCACGGTGGTGGTCTTACCCGCGCCGTTCGGGCCGAGCAGGCCGAATACCGTACCGGCCTCGACCCGCAGGTCCACCTTGTCGACCGCGGTCAGTGAACCGAAAGTCTTTCCCAGCGACTCCGTTTCGATAGCGAGTTCGGCGCTCATCGCACATCTCCGATCCTGAGGACCGCCGCACCGTCCGGCAGCTCTGCCGGAGAAGTGCGCGACGGTACTGAATTATCTTGCGGTGCAACGGACTCAGCCGCTTCGGCGGACAGAGAGTCGGTCGCTTCGGTCGATAGCGACTCGATGACGTCTGCGGCCCTGGCGACACCGTCGTCGCGGAATCGCAGGCCGTAGGCCGAGGCGCGCAGCTGGACGGTGGGCTCGGTGGCGCGAATCAGTGCCTGCTCCAGGCGATCCGCCGATAATTCCGTGAACGGCAGCGTGGCTCCCAGGCCGAGCGCGGTCAGCTGGCGGCCCCAGAACGGCTGATCCGCCTGCACCGAGCAGATGACCGACGGCACCCCGGCGCGCAATGCGGCCGCGGTGGTCCCGGCCCCGCCGTGATGAATCGCGACCGCGCAGCGCGGCAGCACCGCGCGATGGTCGACCTGCGGGAGCACCGCCAACTCCGGAGTCAGCTCGGGCTCGAACATGCTGCCGGTCAACAGCACCCGGCGATTCGCGCGTCTGCCCACCTCGCGCACCAGTTGCCGCACGGAGTCCGGATCGGCGACCGGCATCGATCCGAAGCCCGCGTACACCGGCGGCTCGCCCGCCCGCAGCCACCGCGCCAACAGCGGCGAGAGCGGTTCGGGCGAATCCACCGCCGAAGTCTCGGCCGCCGGGCTCCGGCCGGGGACGACCGGGAATCCGGTGACGGGCGCATCACCCAGTTCTTCCGCCAGCCCGGGAAACAGTTCGACGTCGTACGCCTGAATTGCGGTGTAGGACAGAAAGTCCGGTGTATCGCCGAGCCCCGCCGCCGAATGACCACGGGCCGCCGGGCGATCGTCGGTCGCGGGGCGATCGGTTCGGCCGGCGGCTGCCAGCCGTGCGGCGTGGGACAGGTCCGCGCGGAGGGCCGCGATCTCGCGGGCCAGCGCCCAGGCGCGAGCCTTGGTGAGCGCCTGCCAGCCGAGCCGATGCGCTGATCCGGGCAGGCGGCTCGCCCAGGACGCGGGCACCACCGGCACGGATCGATTCGGCCGAATCGGGAAGAAGTGCATGGCGGCGAGCGGAATCCCCCGCGACCGTGCCACTTCGGCGGCGAGTTCCTCGCAGGCCATTCCGGTCACCAGGACGTCGGCGTCCCCGGCGATAGCCAGCAGATCCCGGGCGGCCTCGGCGAATCCGCGGCGTTGCAGATCCACCACCGCCCGCACCCGCGCCACCGGACTCCAGCTGGAGAATCGCTCATCGCGCTGTTGCGCACGCAGGAGTTCCGAACTGTCCACACCGATGGGGACAGCCGAAACCCCGTGCCCGCTCACGAATTCCACCAGATTCGGCGATACCGCCACCGTCACCCGATGTCCGCGAGCGGCCAGCTCCCGGCCCAGCAGCGCCCCCGGTTGCGCATCACCCCGGCTGCCCGCGAAGGCCAGTAGCACCTTCATGGCTCAGCCCTGCACCGCGACCGGAACCCGCTGCACCGCTGCGTCATTCGCGGCCACCGCGCATTCCGCCGCCACCACGGCCGGCGACTGGGGCACCGCGGACGATATGGGTTCGCCCAGCCCGCCGCGCGCCCCCGGACCCCGGCGATCGGCCTGGTGCCCGGTGGCCGAGGCGACTTCCGTCTCGGGGAAGTCGGTCACCTCACGAACCAGGTCACCGGTCTCCGCCAGGGCGTCCGATTCGCGATCCACGAAACTCGCGCCACCGAATTCGCGCATGGCGCGGGTGAATTCGATCAGGAAGCGATCCATTTCGTGGGCGGGGAAGGCGGCGGGGAAACGGGTGGACAGGCGCAGGCCGTCGGCGGCGCGGACGACCCAGAAGAAGACCTCGTCGCCGGAGTAGGACTCGGCGCGCAGGGTGTGGCCGCGCAGGGATTCGACGAGTTCGTAATCTGGCAGCACCCGGATGTCGAGGAAGGAGATGCCGAAGCGGGGGCGGTCCTCGCAGCCGAGCAGCTCCAGCGCGCGGGTCCAGGTGGCGTCATTGGCGACCTTGGAGCGGCGCAGGGTTTTGCGGGTGGATTCCAGGGCGTTGTCCAGATCCAGATCCGGAGACAGGGTGATGTCGATGGGGACGACATTCACGAACCAGCCCATGGATTCGAGCCATTTCAAATCCGGTCGGGTGGCGATGGGCATGATCGCCCGCATGGAGATGTAACCGAAGGCCCGCCGGTACGCGATGGCGAGGGCGGTGAAAACCGCCACGGACAACCGGTGTCCGCGCGCGGTGACCATGGTCTCGATGTGTTCGAGTTCATCCAGTGCCAGCAGTTTTCGCGAAACGCTGGTCTGCGGCAGTTCGGACTGGGTGCCGCTGCCCGCGGTGATGGCGGGTTCGAAGCGCGGCAGCATGCCGCCGGAACCGTCCAGGAAGTTGTGCCACAGCCGCACGGCATCGCATTCGGTGGTGAGCCCGGCGGCGGTGCTGCGCTCGAGGGCGGCGAAGTCGGCCGAACTGCCGAAGGTCACGGACTCGCGGACCGGTTCACCCGCCACCACCGAGCGATAAAGGGTACGCAGTTCGAGGATCACGATGGCCTGCGAATACGCGTCCATCACAGAGTGATCGGCGGCGATCAGCACGGTGAAGTCATCGGTGTCGTGCTGCACAGTGGCGAGCAGGCAGTGCGGCCACACCAGCGCGGACAGTCGCGATTCCAAAGCGTCGCACAGGTATTCGGTGATCGCGCCGGGTGTGGTGAGCTCGGGCACCGGTTCGGCGGCGACCGCGACCGCCTCCGGCGCGCATACCAGTCGGCGCGGTTCCGCGCCGGTGTCGCGGTCGAGCGTGGTGCGCAGTCCCTCGTGCCGGGCGTGCCACAGCCGCACGGTCTCGCGCCAGTGTTCGGGTTCGAAGGCCGCGTCCATTTCGAAGATGGTGCCGATCCAGCGACCGCGGCCCGGCTTGGGATCGGTGGCGTCGGTGTCCAGGCAGTGCCGGACGTGCACGCTGGTGAAGGGCCGGGGATCGCCCGTCCACTCCTGTCCCGGTGCGAGTTCCGGCCGCCACAGGGTCAATGTGCCCGGGCGCAGGGCGAATTCGGAAAGATGTGTGTATTCCATATCGATGTCCTCATCGAATTTCATGCCCGGCGGTGAGGGCGTATGGATTCCGTAAAATTCCACGCCCGTCAATTCACGTCTGGCGAATTGAAAGCTATTGACTTACTTCACACCCGAGGAGCCCGCACCCGCTGCGGCGCTGCCCGATCCGAGTGCCTGCGCGAGCGTGCCGCCCGCCTGTGCCGAACCACTTGCCGCGCCGCTGCCGGTGCCCAGCAGACTCAGCACCGAGCCCGGTCCGGGTACGAGCCCGGCCAGCGAACCCGCGGCGGAGCTGCCGGTGCCGAGTGCCCCGAGTACGCCCGCTCCGGTCGAACTGCCTGTTCCGGCGGCCGCGCTACCCGATCCGAGCGCCGGAAGCACGGACTGAACGGGGGCGGGAGTGCCCGCATCGACGGGAGGCGGGATATCGCCTCCCGTCGGTGCGGCGGTAGCCAAGGCAGGCGCGATGAATGTCAGAGCGGCGCCGGCACAGAAAGCGGCAACCCGGGTGACGATACGTGCGTTCATGGCCTGAAATCCTTTCGAACCTTCATCAGTTGGAGCGGTGCGCCGAAAACGGCGACTCGGCTGACGAGCAGTTTGAGAGAGCGGCGGCGACGCTGCCGGGAATGCGCCGAGACTGGCGCGAACCAAGAACATCACTCTTATCTCGAATTCGCAACACAAGGGCGTGCAAACAAATGGTTAACGGATTGTTCCCACGCCCTTTTACTGTGCGCCACGCCACTGAAAACACAAATTGCCCACTCATTCACTTTCCCGCCCGTCAGCGCGCGGAATTCGAGCGGTGCGCGCACAATCCGCCCCGGTCACGGCAACGCGGTTTTGATGGGATGGACGTACCACTTCCGTGATACGTTCATATCACCAAGTGAAGGGGAGATGATGGCGAAGATCGGGCGGTTCGTCAGCGAGCAGGCACGAACCGAATTCAGGACCACCTACGACGCGCTGGCCGCCCGCTGGCCGGTGCCCGCGGTGGATCTCGAGGTCGAAACCTCTTACGGGACAACACATGTGCGGAAATCGGGAGATGGTAACGGCGCTCCCCTGCTGCTGTTTCCCGGCATCGGCGGCAGCAGCCTGTTCTGGCAGCCGTTCATCGCCGAGTTGAGCCGGGGCCGAGTCGTCTACGCCCCGGACATCATCGGCTGGGCGGGCCGGTGCGAGCAGACCGCTCCGGTGCGAGACGAGGCCGATATCGCACGGTGGGCCGCCGAGGTGCTGGACGGGCTCGGGGTGCGACAGGCGCACGTGGTCGGCTATTCCCTCGGCGGCTGGCTGGCGGCCGTGGTGGCGGGTTACCGGCCCGAACGGGTCGCCACCCTGAGCCTGCTGGAAACCGCGCCCGCCACCTTCGCCCGGCCGCCGTGGCGGGTATTGCGCAAGTTCATGGCCGCCGGGGTCCGGCCCAGCCGCGCGAAGCTGGAGAAGTTCAACACCTGGCTCCAGCCCGGTGTCGAACTCGACGAGCTGGAATGGGCAATGGTGTTGGGGACCTTGAAGTTCCGTCCCGGATTGCCGTGGCCGAAGCCGCTGTCCGACGAGCGGTTCGCCGCTGTTTCCGCGCCGGTGCTGGCACTGTTCGGGGCGGAGACGGTGGTGCATGATCCGGAGGTGGCGGCGGCGCGGGTGCGGCGGGTGCTGCCGGGGGCCGATGTCGAGATCTGTCCGGGGGCCGGGCATGACCTGCTCTGGGTGTTGCCGGAGCAGGTCATCGGCCGGGTGTTGGAATTCGCCGGTCGGTACGACCGGGTCGATCAGGAGTAGATGGCCGCCACGTCGTCGGCGTACTTCTCCAGCACCACAGCGCGTTTCAGCGACATCTTGGGTGTCAGCTCACCGGTTTCCTGGGTCCAGTCGGCGGACAGGATGCGAATCTTCTTGACGGCCTCGGCCTTCGAGACCTTCTTGTTCGAATCCGCCACCGCCGCATCGATTTCCGCGACCAGGATCGGGTTGACGGTGAGATCCTCGATGGTGGCGTCGGCGGGAATGTCGTTGCGCTGGCGCCAACCCGGCAGGGCATCGCGGTCCAGGGTGATCAGCACGCCGACGAACGGCTTGTTATCGCCGACGATCATGCACTGCCCGATCAGCGGATGCGCGCGCAGCGTGTCCTCCATCGGCGCGGGCGAGACATTCTTGCCCGCGGCGGTGACGATGATTTCCTTCTTGCGGCCGGTGATGGACAGGAAGCCGTCCGCGTCCAGCGCACCCAGATCGCCGGTGTGGAACCAGCCTTCGGTGAAGGCGTCGGCGTTCGCGGCGTCGTTCTTCCAGTAACCGTCGAAGACCACCGAACCCTTCAGCAGGACCTCACCGTCCTGCGCGATGCGCACCGCATTGCCCTCGATGGGCACGCCCACCGTGCCGACGCGCATATGCGAGACCGTGTTCACCGTGACCGCGGCGCTGGTCTCGGTCAGGCCGTAGCCCTCGAAGACCGGAACGCCGATACCGCGGAAGAAGTGGCCGAGCCGCGCGCCCAGCGGACCGCCGCCGGACACCGCACCGGTGCACCGGCCGCCAAGTGCCGCACGGAGTTTGGCGTATACGAGCTTGTCGAACAGGGCGTGCTTGACCCGCAGCACCAGTCCGGGGCCGCCGGTCTCCAGCGCGGTGCTGTAGGCGATGGCGGTATCGGCGGCCAGATCGAAGATCTTGCCCTTACCGCCGTCATGCGCCTGCTGGCGCGCGCCGTTGTAGACCTTCTCGAATACGCGCGGTACGGCCAGGATGAAATCCGGCTTGTACGAAGCGAATTGGGTGGTGAGGGTGGTCCAGTCCGAGGTGTGCGCGACGGTCACCTTGGCGGCCAGCGATCCCACCGCGATGGCGCGGGCGAAGACGTGCGCGAGCGGCAGGAACATCAGGGTGGTCTTGCCCTCGGCGAGCAGATGCCGCAGCGCGATCTTGCCGGAGATGGACTCGGCCAGCAGATTCGAATGCGTCAGCACCACGCCCTTGGGGCGTCCGGTGGTGCCGGAGGTGTAGATGAGCGTGGCCGGGGATTCGGCGCGGACCTGGGCGCGACGCTCGGCAATCGCGCTGTCCGGCACCGACTTTCCGCGTTCGATCAGCTCGTCGATCGCGCCCGCGTCGATGCGCAGGGTCTCCCGCAGATCGGGCGTGCTGATCTCGGCGACGGTGGCGGCATGCCGCTCGTTCTCGACGATGAGCAGTACGGTCCCGGAGTCCGAGAGAATCCACTGCGCCTGATCGGTCGCGGAGGAATCGTAGATGGCGACGGTGCAGGCGCCCGCGGTCCAGATGGCGTAGTCGATGAGGGTCCACTCGTAGCGGGTGGCGGACATGAGCGCCACCCGATCCCCCGCCGCGATCCCGGCGGCGATGAGCCCCTTGGCCACCGCGCGCACCTGCCCCGCGAATTCGGCGGCCGTCACATCGGTCCAGCCGGACCCGTTCGGGATCTGGAACGCCACGAAGTTCGGCGAATCCTTCTCCAGGTTGTCGACGACATCGGTCAGCGCCGCATCGGCGGCGACGGTGTAGGACGCGTGCGCCTCGAACTCGCGCTGTGCAACCGCGGTGGATCCCATCTGTTCTACGACCTCTCTGCTGCCGGTCCCCTGGCGTCCGGCACGCGGGCACACTCTCGCACGACCCGCGAACCGGGGCCAACTCACAATGCTGGAGCCCTGCGCGGTGCATCACAATGTGCGGACGAACACCGCGCACCCCGCCCGAGTGTGCCGCAGACCATTCCCATCAGTGGGAGCGGGCGGCCACCACCATGGCATCGAGGCGCGCACCCAGCGCGTTCACCCGATCCCGCAGCGCCTCGATGTCCTCGATCGGCAGCCCGACCGATTCGAGTACGGCGTGGATCATGTGCTGGGCGGCGACCTGGAGTTCGGCGCTGGCAGCGCTGGCGCGCAGCACCAGCGCCCGGCCATCGGAGGCACTGCGCTCGCTCTCCACCAGACCGTTGGCGGTCAGTCGCTGTACCAGCGGTGACAGCGTGCCGTAGTCGAGGTGAATCTGCTCGCCGAGCTCTTTCATGGTGATTCCCGGACGTTCCCACAGCGTCAGCAGCACCAGGTACTGCGGATAGGTGAGATTCATATCGTCCAGGAAGGGACGGTAGGCAGCGGTCATGGACCGCGACGTGGAGTACAGCGCGAAACACAGCTGAGCGTTCAGCGACAGAAGCGCGTAGTCGATCTCCTCGTCCGCTCCGGCCCGGTGCCCATCGGGTGCGGAAGGCGGATTTTCTGACATTACTGCACTGTACTGCGCACGGTGGCGAGAACGGCGTCGGTCGCCGAGCGGTCCCCGACGGTGATGCGGATACCGGTGGGATACCGCTTGACGTGAATCTCCGCGCCCGCCAAGGCCGCCGCCACCCGATCGATATCCGGCTCCGGCAGCGTCAGATACGAGAAGTTGGCATAGCTGTCCGGCACCGACAGACCCAGTTCGCGCAGTCCGGCGGTGAGGCGATGCCGATGCCCGGCGATCACGCTCACCCGGGCCTCGATCTCCGGCTCGGCGGCATAGCAGGCGCGCACGGCGACCTCGGCGAGCGCGTTCATCCCGAAGGGCAACTGCCAGCGGGCGATTCGCTCGATCAGCTCCGGATCCCCGATGGCGTAACCGACGCGCAGCGCGGCGAGTCCGTACGCCTTCGAAAAGGTGCGCAGCACCAGCAGATTCGGATGTCGCTCCACCAATGCCAAAGCCTCGATGCGATCTTCGCCGGGCACGAAGTCCACATACGCCTCGTCCAGGACGACGGGGACCGTCGCGGGCACCCGGTGCAGGAACTTCTCGAATTCCCTCGGCGTGATCAGTGTTCCGGTCGGATTGTGCGGGCTGCACAGCACCACCAACCGGGTCCGATCGTCGACGGCATCGGCGAGTGCGTCCAGATCCTGCCGCCCATCCGGGGTGAGCGGTACGGTCACCGGCCGCCCGCCCGCCATGGTGGTCAGGATCGGATACCCGTCGAAGGTGGGCGTCGCCATCACCACACCCGCACCGCCGGAACCGAATTCCTGCACGATATGCATGATCACGCCGGTCGCCCCCGCGCCGACCACGATGCGATCGGCGTCGACCCCGAGCCGCTCGGCGATCAGCCGGGGCAGCCGCTGCGGCAGGAACTCCGGATACCGATTCGCCGAGGACAGTGCGCGCGAGAGTGCCGCGCGCACCGAAGCCGGTGGCCCATACGGGTTTTCATTGAGCTGCAACTGATGCCCGAGCGGGGCCAGGGGTGCCATCGTCTCGCCTCAGCGCCCGCCCCAGCGCACCGCGGCGGCGGCCGCGAAGTCGCCCGCGTGCGCGAATCCGGCGAACATCACCAGCGATCCGGGGGCGGCGCGGCCCTCGTCGATCGCCCGGTCGAAATTGACCGGAATACCCGCGCCGAACAGGTTTCCGCATTCGTCGAAGGTGTCCGGATGCCTGTCCTGCGGCAGCAGCAACGCATCGCGCCAGTTGCGCAGGAACGCCCGATTGGGCTGATTGGTGACCAGCAGATCCAGTTCGCTGGAGGCGACGCCGAGTCGCTTGCACACCGCGTGCGCCACCTCCGGCACGATCCGGTTACCGCGCCCGAGCACCTTGGCGATCTTGGATTCGGTGAAGCCGACGTGCATCTGGCCCGGCCCGGCCTCCCAGTACTTGCGCGGCGGATCGGCCAGCACGGTCATCTCGCCCGCGAACTGCGGCAGATGCCGGGTCTCGATATCCAGGATGGGCGAGATATCGGATTTCACCAGCAGACCCGCGCCCGCACCGTCACCGGGGATGGCGGCCTGCGGTTTTCCGCGCACCTGTTCCTGGGTGAAGATCTGCCCGGCGGCGTTCTGAATGGTGACGATGAGCGCGGCCTTGGCATCGGTGCTGACCAGGATCTGCCGCGCCAGCTTCATGGCGTGCACGAAGGCCGCGCAGCCGCCGTTGTGCAGATCGATGAGCCATTCGGGGTTGATGCCCAGACGCGCGGCGACCTCACCGCCGTTGCCGACAATGCCGGTCTCGGGCAGCTGGGTGTGCACGATGAGAACATCGATGTCCCGCAACACATCTCGGCCGTGCCGGTCCAGCAGCGGGGCGACGGCGCGCTCGGCCATATCGGCGGGCGTCTCACCGGGCGCGACGTGATGCCGGAACTTGGGCGATTTGAACATGATGTTCGCGGTGACATCCTCGGCATCCGCGTACTGCGCGAAATAGTCTGCGGGAACGACGGTTTCGGGCAGGTACCCGGCGACGTCGAGCAGGCTGACGGTTGCTGTGCTCATGATTCAGTCCATCCATTCGGGCTTGATCGGCTGGCCGTTGGCGTGCCGGTGTTCGCAAATGGCTTTGAGATTGCGCAGTTCCAGCAGATGTCCGGCGGCGAACAGGTGCCAGAAATCGCCGACCCACACCGGGCGGCCCTCCGGTGCGGTCTCGGGATAGGCGTTCTCGTCGTAGAACGGGTGGTGACAGTTGGTCCACAGCACCACCGACCCCGGCTTGTTGAGCACTTTCTGCGCGTCCACAACCCGCATCAGGTAGATCATCCACAGGTGCTCACCCTGATCCCAGGCGCAGTGGTAGTCCACGGTGCGGGTCTCACGGCTGGATTCGGTGCGGGTGTAGATGCGGGTGTGCGAGCCGATGCGATCGTCCGAGACCCACAGGTCCGGGGTGTCGGTGCGCTCGAAACCCCGCATGCTGTATGTCCATTCGCACAGACTGCGGGTATCGGAGAGGTATTCGAACACCTCGTCCGGCGGTGCGTCGATGTACTCGTTCACGGTGCAGTACTCGCCGAAGATCTCATCGTGCGGGTACACCGCGCGGGTCATGTCCAGCACCATCGGCATGCCCTCCTTGAGGGACATGGTCTCGATGCGGTACACGCCGGGGACGTCGAGATGGGGTACCTCGACGGGTTCGGCCTTGACGGTGTCGGTCATGCGCGGGGCTCCTTCAGGAAGGGGGCGAAGGGAGGGAGTTCATCTGGATCACAAAGGATTTCGATGAAGACCGGGCCCGCCTCGTTGCGGGTCTTGTCCAGGGCGTTGTCGAATTCGGCGAGGGTGCTCGCGGTATAGGCGGGCAGCTGCGGGAACATGGCCGCCACCCCCGCGCCGATCTCGGCCGGGCGGAAACGGTTGTAGCTGTATTCGCCCGAGTAATAGAGCTGTTCGCGGGTGACGCACATGGCGTGCGCGTTGTTGTTGAAGATGACGAAGGTGACCGGGGCCTGATATTCGACGGCGGTGTGCACCTCGTTGCCGTGCATGAAATACGAACCGTCACCGGCGATTACGAAGGTGCGGCGGCGACGGCCGAGCGCACAGCCGATGCCGGCGCCGAAGGAGTAACCCATACCGCCCATGCCGAGCGCGATCAGGAAGCGCCCGCCGTCGGGAACGGGGAGGTGATGCACCACCGCCGCACCGGTATTGCCCGCATCGGCAACCACATCGGTGCCGGGTTCCAAGCGCGACGAAATCGACTGTACGGCATCGCGATAGCGCACGCCGGGTCCGTTCGCGGGGGGCGGCGACAGTTCCGGCAGCACGTCCCGATCCGGCGGCGCCGCACCGAATCCCGGTCGCGAGGTGCGCGCGGACAGCTCCAGCAGGCGGCGGCGCGGCGATCCGGGCACCCGCACCCGCACCGGCACGAACGGCTCGTCCTCGCCGAGATGCACCACGCGCGGGCAGGCCGCCAGCGCCTCGTCCAGCCCGGCGCGGGCGGTCATCGACAGCGGCGTCCCGGCCAGCACGCAGACCGCGGCGGCCGCGACCAGGTCCGGCGCGTGCGGATGCCCCATGATGCCGGTGACCCCGGCGAACCGCGGATGCCGGTTCGGGAAGGCGTCTTTCGCATCGGGGGTGACCAGTACCCGGGCATCGAGGGATACCGCCAGTGCCGCGAGTTCGGCGCGGGCGTCGGCGCGCGCTATCTCGGGTCCGGCGATGATGACCGCCGGTCCCTGCCCGGCGGCCAGGGTGAGCAGTTCAGCGGCCTCGGCGAGTTGCCCGGCGGCGCGCACGTCGACCTGCCAGGGTGCGGGCACGGGATCGGCCTCGCGATGTACCGGCCAGGATCCGCCGGGGGCAATGGCCGCCTGAATATCCTTGGGCAGCAACAGCACCGCCGGGCCGCCCGAGAGCGCGGCCTCGATGGCCCGCTCCAGATCGGCGTGAATATCCTGTGGCCGTGCGACTTTCACGCACGAGATACTCACCGCGCCGAAGATGCGTTCGGCATCGAGCCGGCCGGGTCCGCCGCTGGTGTCCTGGAACGCGCCCCGGCCTTCCAGCCCGATCGGCGGCTGGCCGACAAGCGCCAGCACCGGCACCCGCGAGTCGTATGATTCGGTAAGCGCCGCAAGCAGATTCATCGCCCCGCCGCCGGAGGTGGCGGCGACCACGCCGAGTCGGTTGGTGGCGCGGGCGTACCCGTCCGCCATGGTGGCGGCGCCGAATTCATGTTTGGCGACAATGCCGGTCAGCAGGTCGGGGCGGCGCTGGACCGCGTCGTACAGGTCCTCGATATTGGCCCCGCCCACGCCGAAGAGGTGATCGGTATAGGCGCCGAGCCGCGCGACGATGACGTCGGCGACGGTCTGAACGGCTGCTCCGCGTTCGCTCACGATCCCCCGTTTCGAAATACATTGCCCGCGATACATCGTCCACAATGTATCCACGGACACCCGTCCCAGACAATGTGTCACAGGTCACACGATTGCTTGAAAAGTGCTGGTAGTCAGCGATTTTGGCGTGTAGGGACGCCACCGATCGAATCCCGGTGGCGCTGCGACCCGAATGCGATGACATTCGAGTCAGCATCTCGCCCGCAACCGGGTTGCGATCGACTCGACAGGATTAACGGTTCAGACCCCGCGCGGGTTCAATCTAGGCCCCGATCCTGTGAAATCCGCCCCGAGCGCGACATCGGCCCGAACCTTGTGCCCGGAACCAAAGGCGCCGCACCGGTTCTGAGCGCCGGCACATGGACAGCGCCGCACTCCCGGGTCTAGTTCGTCCGGCTCGTGACCGGGGTGGGCCAGACGGCGAAGGGGATATGACCGGTCGCGGAACCGTCCGGCGCGAGGAGCCTGCCCATACGTTTGAGGGCACGCAGGGTTAGCTGGCGCTCGGTAATGTCCAGATTCGGGAAACTTTGCAGCAGACGGTTTTCCAGGAGGATGCATTCGTGCTGCGAGCGCAGCCAGGCGATGACCAGCACATTGCTGGCACCGGTAGCGGCTGCGCAGAGCCGGATCTCGGGCCATTGCGCGAGTTCGGCACCGAGCGCGTCGAGTTCACCGGCGGGCAGTCGTACCCAGAGGTTGACATTCACCGGCCACCCGGCGGATTGCTGAGCGAAATCGCAGCGAATCTGCAAACGACCCGAACCTGTCATTTCGGCGAGGCGTCGGCGCACGGTTGTCTCACTCAGTCCGGTGTCTCCGGCGAGTTCGGCGATACCGCGCCGGGCGTCCGGCGCGAGCGCGAGCATGAGCTCGATATCCCCCGGGCGCACCCGCGAGGGCGCGGGCGGGCGGCGCTGATCATCGGTCAGCCGGGTGCGCTGCACCGGATCGAGCGCACCCGGCCGCCAATGCCCGCCCTCGATGTAGATGCGCAGACCCACCGCGACGCGCACATCCAGCACACCGGGCAGCGCGGCGAGCTCACGCACCGCGAAATCGTCCAGCGCGGCGGCGTCTGCGGCGGCGACCGACAGATTCAACTGATGGCGGCCGCTGACGCGTTCCACCGAGAAGACGCAGTCGAACGCGCAGACCCGCTCGGACAGCGGCGCCACCGCATCGGCCCGGCAGTGCACGCGCACATAGCCGATCACCGCGAACTCCGGCGCGTACGCCGTCATCCACGCCAGCCCGCTTTCGCGCAGCCGCGCCCAGCGCCGCGCGACCGTGCTGGCATCCACCCCGAGCGAAGCGCCGATCCGCGTCCACGAGGCGCGCGGATTGATCTGCAACGCGTTGACCAGATTCAGATCGTGCTCCCCGAACCCCGTGGCGATCCCCCGCGGCCCGGGAAAGCCGATCTCGGAGCGGACAACGCCCGGCGACGCGGTGACCCGGTCGGCCGCCGTGCGGGTGGCGGAATCCGGCAGATGATTACTCGATATGGCGTTATTCAGCGATTTCGCCATATTCTCGGCCATGGGGGCCATTGTGGCATTTCGCCACGCCTCCACGTTGTGAAGGGGCAGGAATGCCACGCACCACCCGGATAACCGTCATGCTGTTGTTCGCGGCCTGGGTTGTCGACTACATCGACCGGACCGTGATCAATTTCGCGTTGCCGTCGATCGGCAAGGATCTCGGACTCGACCACACCCAGCAGGGCCTGCTCATCTCGGTGTTCTTCCTGGCGTACGCGATCGTGCAGGTGCCGGGCGGGCTGCTGGCGGACCGCTACGGGGCGCTGAAGGTCGGCACCATCGGGCTGATCGCCTGGTCGATATTCACCGGATTGACCGCCGTGGCATGGTCTTTCGCGGTGCTGCTGGCGATTCGCTTCCTGTTCGGACTGGTGCAGGGCGTGTTCCCGGCGGCCGCGATGAAGGCCCTGGCCGAACGTTCGGTACCGGAGCAGCGCACCACCGCGACCGGCTGGACCAATTCCTCCAACGCGGTCGGCATTCTGGCGGCGGCGGTCATCTCCGGGATTCTGCTGCCGACGGTGGGATGGCGAATCATGTTCGCGCTCATCTCCGTTCTCGGCGTGGCCGTGATCATCGCGTGGCGCCGGTGGATGCCGGAACCGCTGCCGCAGGACGCCACCCAGGAGAACGAGGAACTGTCGGCGGCCGAACGACGCGCGGTGCTGTTCTCCCCCGCGCTGCTCGGCTACGCCGCCATCTTCTTCGGCTATGACGTGCTGGTCTGGGGCGTCACCGCGTGGACGCCGACCTTTCTCCAGGAGGAGCGCGGGGTCTCGATGACCCTGGTCGCGGTCGCGGCGGTGCCGTCGACCTTGGCCGCGGGGGCCGGGGTGGTGCTGGGCGCGCGGTTCTCCGATCGGCTGGGCGGGCGACCCCGGGTAATCGTGGTGCCCGCGATGGCCTTCACCGCGGTCATGCTGTTCGTACTGCCGCGCACGCAGCCGTTTCCGCTGTTCGTGGTGGTCGGCACCGTGATGAGTCTGGCGGCCGGGCTGGCGTTCATGCCCGCGTTCTCGGTGCCGTTGCGCGCGTTGCGCAGCGCGTATATGGGCGCGGCCAGTGGTGTGATTATTTTCGGCGGTCAGGTGGCGGGCGTGCTCAGCCCGCTGCTGTTCGGGGTGGTGACCGACCACGTGTCCTACACAACGGCTTTCGAGATGATGGCCATCGGTCCGCTGCTGAGCATTGTGGCGGCGTCGCTGGTCCCGCAGACCGCGGACGAGTTCCGGGCGAAGGTGGCCCGGCGCGCGCCCGCGGTCGAACCGACGAAGGAGAGTCTCCCGTGACCACCACCGATTCCGCTGTCGCACAGTCGAAATCCGAGCACTGGCAGCAGGTCTACCGGCAGTTGCACCAGCATCCGGAACTGTCCGGCCAGGAGCACGGCACCGCGAGTCTGGTGGCCGAGGAACTGCGGGCGCTCGATGGCTGGGAGGTGACCCCGGGCGTCGGCGGCACCGGCGTGGTCGGCGTCCTACAGGGTGGCCCGGGACCGGTGGTGTGGCTGCGCGCGGATATGGACGGCCTGCCCGTGCAGGAGGACACCGGACTCGAATACGCCTCGCGCACAGCGGGAGTCATGCACGCCTGCGGACACGATTCCCATGTGGCGGCGCTGCTCGGCGCGTGCGCGCAGCTGTCCCAGGATCGGCCCGCCGGAACGGTGGTGGCGATCTTCCAGCCCGCCGAGGAGACCGGGGCGGGCGCGCGGCGCATGGTGGATGATGGCGTGCTGGACCGCTTTCCGAAGCCGGGCATCGTGCTCGGTCAGCATGTCGCGCCGCTGCCCGCCGGGCTGGCGATCAGCAAGAGCGGGCCGTTCATGGCGGCCTCGGACTCGATCCGAGTGCTGTTCACCGGGCGCGGCGGGCACGGTTCGCAACCGCATCTGACGGTGGATCCGATCGTCATGGCGGCCTCGTTCGTGGTGCGCATGCAGGCGATGACCGCCCGGCAGGCTGCGGTGCCCGCGGGTCCGGTGCTGACCGCGGGTTCGCTGCACGCGGGCACCCGCCCCAACATCACCCCGGAAACCGCCGAATTGCTGCTCACTTTGCGGACTTTCAGCGATTCCTCGCGCACCGGCATGCTGGCGGATCTGCGCCGATTGGCCGCGGCGGAGGCCGAGGCGTCCGGTGCGCCGGTCCCGCCGGAGTTCACCGCGTACGACCCGTTCCCGGTGACGATCAATACCGAGGGCGCCACCGAGCGCATCATGCAGACGCTCACCGACGGCGGGGTCCCGGTCATGCCGATGACCCATCCGCTCACCGGCAGTGAGGATTTCGGGCTGTTCGGCACCGCGGCGCAGTGCCCGTCGGTGTTCTGGCATATCGGCGGTATCGACGCGGCCAAGTTCACCGCGGAAGATCAGGCGCTCATGCTCGCCGAGCACACCATTCCCGCGCGCTTCCCGTCCAACCACTCGCCGAAGTTCGCCCCGGACCCGGTGCAGACACTGCCCGCGATGATCACGGCCATGGTGGTCGCGGCGCGCTCGGAACTCGCCCGCGCGTAGTCCACACGGGGGGTGTGCAGGACCGGGTGTCGCGTGGTCGGCGCGGGTCGTCCCACCCGGTCCTGTTTCCGCGCGCGTACGCGGCGGTGGATCAGGCTGCGCGGGTGGCGCTTTCGGCGCGTCCGGCGGTGGCGGCCGCGCGGGTGACGGTGGGCAGGAGCAGGGACATCAGGGTCATGTCGATGGGCAGGCGGGCCAGGTCGAGACGGTTGTGCACGAAGCCGACCGAGAGGCCGGAGTCGGGATCCGCCCAGCCGCCGGAACCGCCGAGGCCCATGTGGCCGAGGCCGCGCGGGGCTCCGACCGTGGGGAAGGGGTGGTAGCCGAGGTGCCAGAAGGTGAGGCGGTTCGGGTCCGGGCTGGTGTTGGTGGAGCGGATCAGGGCGCGGGCGGTGCGCGATGAGATCAGGCGGGTGTCGCCGCAGCTGCCGTCATTGGCCAGGGTGGCGTAGACGCTCGCGATCGCGTCGGCGGTGAATACGCCGGTGGCCGCACCGTTTTCGGAATAGGACAGCTCCGGAATCGGCCCGCGCATGGCCTCTTCGCCGCCGGTGAAGTGCATGGAGCTGATCGCCTTGCCCACCAGCGGGACTCGGACCGCCGCGAGGGTGATCGGTTTGCCCAGACGGCTTCCGGTGGCATTGAGGCTGGGGCCGACCAGATCCGCGACCGGGGTGCCATCGGACGGGCGGCCCAGGTGCAGGCCCGTAATGCCCAGCGGGTCGGCCAGTTCCGTGCGATAGAGCTCCGCCATGCTCTGCCCGGTGACGGCGCGGCACAGGCCGCCGAGCAGCCAGCCGAACGTCACCGCGTGATAGACGGGCAGGCCGCGGGTCCAATCCGGGGTGGCCGCCGCCAGTCGCCGCTCCATCAGCACGTGATCGAGCACATCGCCGGGTTCGCGCACGACGCGGCGCAGATCCGAGAGGCCCGCACGGTGCGCGAGGACATCGCGCACGGTGATGGAATGCTTTCCGCCCGCGGCGAATTCGGGCCAGTACTCGGCGACGGGCGCGTCGTAGTCGAGCAATCCGCGATCAGCCAGCCGGTGCACCACCAGCGAGGTGATGCCCTTGGTGGTGGAGAAGGTCAGCGCGGTGGTGTCCGCCTCCCACGGGATTTCGCCCGCGGCGTCGGCGGTGCCGGTCCAGATCCGCACCACCGGTTCACCTCTCAGGTGCACCGAGAGCGCACCGCCGGTGCGGACGTAGTGGGTGAACAGGCGGGCGAACGCGCGGACGGGGGCGGCGAAGCGCGGGTCCGCGCTACCGCGGATTCCCTCGGGCAGAGTCGGCATGGCGGTCGGAGTCAGCATGGCGGGCAACCTCATTGTCGGGCCGGAACTACTGGTCGAAAGTGATGTGCAGGTCGTCGGATTCGGGCAGGGTCTGGCAGGCCAGGGTCAATCCCATGGCGAGTTCCTCGTCGATGAGGGCCTCGTTCATCAGCATGCGCGTCCGACCCCTCTCCACGCGACAGACACAGGTACCGCAGGCGGATTCCCGGCAGACGTACGGTGCGTCGATACCGTGCTCGAGCAGCACATCCAGCAGTTTGCGGCCACGCGGCCACGCGAGTTGATGTGTCTGCCCGTCGATATCGACCCGCACGGCGGCGGTATCCGCGCCCGGTGCCGCGGCGGATGCGATCGCCGATGTGACCGCGATCGTTGCCGCCGGTGCGGGTGCGGGTGCGGGTCGCTCGAACGGGTTCTCCGTCAGCGAGCGGTATTCCTCCTGGCGGATGACGCGCTCGGATATCCGCAATTGTGCCAGGGCTTGCCGGGTAACCATAGTGAACCCGGAGGGCCCGCAGAGGTAGACCTCATAGCCCCGATAGGGCTTGGCCAATCCCGCCAACCCCCGGGCGGTGGGCAGGCCGCGCTCGGATTCCAGCCAGTGCAGCACGGTGAGCCTGCGTGGATACCGCTGTGTCAGCTGCCGCAGCTGTTCGGCGAAGATGACCGAGGACCGATCCCGATTGGCGTACAGCAGTGTGATTTTCGATCGGCCCAGCAACAACGCCGATTTGAGAATCGACATGACGGGCGTGATCCCGCTGCCCGCCGCGCACAGCAGCAGATCCCGATTCCAGTTGCGCGGCACGAAGTTTCCGGCCGGTTCGAGGACGGTGACGATCGATCCGGCCGCGATATTGTCACAGAGCCAGTTCGAGGCGTAGCCGCCCGGCGTGCGCTTGATCGTCACCGCCGGGCGGTCACCGCAGTGCGGGCTGCTGGAGAGCGAATAGCAGCGCGCCACCGATCCGGTGCGGTCGCTGGGCACCTGAATGGTCAGGAATTGTCCAGGGGAATAGGCGAATCGGCGGCCGAGATCCTCCGGGATATCGAAGACCAGCGAGACCGCCTCGGCGGTCTCGCTGACTACCTCGCGCACCTTGATCCGGTGGGCGCGTGCGTTCATCCGGCTCTCCCCGAGCCGGCGGCGACTTCGGGCGGCACCTCGTATCCGATCCGGTTCAGCAGCCACGCGCCCGCCGATTCGATGCGCTCCATCGAAATCGGCTGGGTCATCCGGCGATTGACACCGGGCGCGATGCGCAGCATGAAATACCCGAGCCACGCCTCGGTGCGCACCGGCACCACCGCCAGATCGAAGCGCACCGCGCGCACGACGGCTCGCGCCACCAGATCCGGGCTCATCAGCGAGAACGGCAGCCGCTCCGCGAAATCCTGTACCTGCCTGGCGATTTCCTTACCCCGCTGTACCAGCGCCGGATCGACGCCCACGGTGATGGCGTGGTCGCCGATATTGGTGTTGATCACGCCCGGGCAGATGGCGCTCACGCCGACTCCTTTCGGCGCGAGTTCCAGGCGCAGGCATTCGGTGAGCATCTTCACCCCGGCCTTGGAGACCGAGTAGGCCGACATGACCGGGGTCGGGGTGAACGCGGCCGCCGAGGCGATATTGACGATATGCCCGCGTTTGCCCTCCTCGATCATCTGCTGCCCGAAGGCACGGCAGCCGTAGACGACGCCGAGCAGATTGACCCCGAGCTGGCGTTCCCAATCCTCGGGCTCCAGATCGAGAAACGCTCCGCTGACCAGGATTCCGGCATTGTTGACCAGCACATCGGGCACCCCGAGATCGGCGTGCACATCGCGGGCGAAGGCCTGCCAGGCCGCCGGATCGGTCACATCCAGCTGCATGGCGACGGCCCGGCGGCCCTGCGCCTGAATCTTGGCGACCGTGGCCAGCGCCGCGTCCTTGTCGATATCGGAGACCACGACCTGCGCACCACCCCGCGCGAAGCGCAGCGCGACCGCCCGCCCGATACCGCTGCCCGCACCGGTGACCACGACCAGGCGCGGCCGGATGTCATTGAGTTTCACGAGACCTCCTCGGATCGGACCGCCACAGCCGCCGGATGCGGTGCGCCCGTGCTGTACCGGTACACGTCGAGATCGAAATGCCGGTTCTGCCAATACATCTCGCCGTGCGTGGACGGCCGGAACGGGGAATCGCCCTTGTTGTCGATGTAGTAGGTGTTCGAGCCCGCGCACACGGGGGTGAACAGGAAGTTCTTCTCCTGCCGTTTCAGACACCGCTCGAAGTACTCGTCGTGCACGTCCTGCCGGATCTCGATCTCGGTCGCGCCCCGGCGTTTCGCCTCCGCGATGGCGCGGCTCAGATGTGCGGCGGTGGCCTCGATCATCCAGATGTAGGAGCCGAGCACGAAGCCGTATGGGCCGGTGACGGTGAAGGCATTCGGGAAGCCGGGCACCGAAACACCCTGGTACGACTGGTATCTGCGCTCGTCCCAGAATCGCTCCAGATCCAGCCCGTGCCGCCCGCGCACCGGGAAGGGCGGGATCGCGCCCCTGTCCCAGAGCTTGAAACCGGTGGCGCAGATGAGCACATCGATCTCGTGCTCGGTGCCGTCCGCGGTGATCACGCCGCGTTCGGTGATGCGCTCGATGGAATCGGTGACCAGGCTGACGTCGGAGCGGTTGAATGTCTTCAGGTAGTCGTTGGACATGGACGGCCGCTTGCAGCCGAGCCCGTATCGCGGGGTGAGCTTGTCCCGCAACACCGGATCGTCGACCTGCCGCCGCATCCACCGGCGGATCGGCCCCTCCGCCAGCCGCCGCCCGGATTCGGTGAGCCAGGGCGGGCCGACCACCATGCCGCTCATGGCCAGCTCGGTGCCGAGATTCCCGGCGACCCGCAGTGCGGAGCGAATCCGCTTGCGGCCCAGTATCTGCCGGCCGAGCGCACCGACCTCGGCATCGTTCTTCGGGAACACCCAGATGGGGGTGCGCTGGAAGACCGTCAGATGTCCGGTCTCCTCGACGATCGCCGGGATCAATTGCAGCGCGGTCGCGCCGGTGCCGATCACCGCCACCCGTTTACCGCGCAGCGCGACATCGTGATCCCACATGGCGGTGTGCAGCAGGGTGCCGCCGAAGTCGTTCAGCCCCTGGATATCCGGCATCTTGGGCCGTTCCAGGCCGCCGATGGCCAGCACGATATGCCGTGCGGTGAGCTCGCGCCCGCCGTCGGTGCGCAATCGCCACAGACTGTGCCGGTCATCGAATTCCGCCGCCACGACGGTGGTGCTCAACCGCAGTTTGGCCCGCAGTCCGTACTTGTCGACCATGCTCTCGGCGTAGTCGCGGAGTTCGCTGCCGGGCGCGAAGACGCGCGACCAGTCGCCGCGCTGTTCGTAGGAGAAGCTGTAGATGAACGAGGGAATGTCCACCGCCACACCGGGATAGGTGTTGGCATGCCAGGTGCCGCCGACCCGATCCCATTTGTCGACGATGATGAAATCGTGAATGCCTTTGCGCTGTAACGCGATACCGGTGCCGATGCCGCCGAAACCGGCCCCGACCACGATGACCTCGTGATCGGGACGAGTTCGGTCCGGCGCACCCTTGTCGCCGAAGGTGTCCATATGTATTCCTCAGCCGATGCGATCGACGAGTTCGCCTTGCGCGCCGAATAATTCGACGCGCCAGCGCTCGAGCAGCTCGCTCGTGTCGATATCGTCGGGATGGAAGCCCGGCCGCATGTACGGCCGCATCTCCAGCAGCAGGCCCTTCACGATCGGCCCGCGGACCAGCCGCACCGTCTGCCGGGCCACCTTGATGGGCCGCCAGCTGCGCGGATCACTCAGGATCGAGGCGAACACCCCGAGCCCGACGACCGGAATGGTGAGGGCGTAACTGCCCGCCATCAGACCGATGCGCACGGCTTCCGAGCCGCCGGTGGCGCGATAGACGTCGAAGGCGACGGACTTGTGCTCGAGCTCCTCGAAGGCGTGCCAGTTCAACAGGTTCAGCACTTCGGGGTCGCCCGGGAGAGCCTGGATCTCCGGCGTTCCGAGCACGCGGTGCGCCAGCGTCGCGGTGTAGTGCTCGGCCAGCGCGGTGACCGCCAGATGCACCTGCCGCGGCACCATGTTCTCGACCGCGATGAGCGCGCGCTCGCGGGCCGCACCGGGTTCGAAGGTGAAGACCCGCACGATCGGGAAACCGAGCCGGATGAGCTGATCGTTGAGCACGCGATGCTGCTGCCCGTGTACGGCTTCTTGGCCGATGAACCCGGCCACCCGCTTCTTGAGCACGGGATCGGTGATCTCACCGGAGAATTTGCGCACCGAGCGAATGAAGGATTCCTCGCCGGGCGGGAAGACCGCCGAGAGCACGGCGATCAGATGGGTGAGCGGGATATCGCCCTCGGCGAAGATGTGCGTCATCGGTTCGGGCTGACCGAACCGGAATCGCATGCGCCGGACCTTGGGATAGGGGGTGAGGGACTTGGCGTCCTGACCGATCGTCATTGGCCGGTCCTTTCTCAATGGAGTTGTGTTTACTTCAGGTGATCGACAAGCACGCCGTCAGCGCCGAAAAGCTCTGTCTGCCAGTGCTTCAGCAGGGCGGTGGTATCGATGTCGTCGGGATGGAAACCGGGCCGCATGTACTTGGCCAGCTCGGCCATGAGACCGCGGAAGATGGGTCCGCGGAACAGCTCGTACGCCTCGCGGGCGACCCGCACCGGCTGTCGGCGCGCGACCGGATCGCGGGCCAGCGCGTAGGCGAGGCTGCCGAAGGTGAACGGGAGCGTGACGGCGTACAGCCCGGCCATCACCCCGATGCGCACACCCTCGGTGCCGCCCGCCGCGCGGAAGGCGTCGAAGGCGACCGATTTGTGTTCCAGCTCCTCCAGCGCATGCCAGTTGAGCAGATTCCAGAACTCGGGTTCGGCTGGGATGGACTGGATTTCGTCGCTGGAGAGCACGCGTTCGGCCAGTACCGCAGTGTAGTGCTCGGCCGCGGCGGTGGCGGCCAGATGCACCAGATCGGAGAAGCGCTCCTCGATGGCGAGCATGCGGGTGTGCGCCCGCTCGGTATCGATCCATTCGATGGGATAACCCATTTCGACGAGTTTGCGATTGAGCTGCCGGTGCTCCTGGCCGTGCGTGGCCTCCTGGCCGACGAATCCGGCGATGCGCTTCTTCAGCAGTGGATCGGTGATGCGGTCGGCCACGCGGCGGACCGAGCGGATGAAGGATTCCTCACCGGGCGGGAAACCGCCGGAGAGTCCGGCGACGAAGTGGCTGAAGACCATATCGCCGTCGACGAAGTACTTATCGTTCGAATCATGTTGGTCGAAGCGGAATTTGATCCGCCTGGCCTTCGGATAGGTGCCTGCTACGGGGGCAAGTGTCATCTCGACCATCCTTGGTGCAACACAGAGTACCTAGTACTGAGTGTTCGATGTGATGCCAGTGTAGGATTGTCCCAGACAGCTAGCAAGGGGTGCGCCGTAACGGATCGAATTAGAATCTGCCGCATGGCTTCCGATCCGCCGCGCGATCCCCTGCCCGAGATCCCGCGCGGTCCGGCGGCCGTGCTCAAAGGCGCCGGCATGCTCAAAGGCGACGCCAGACATGACCGCTGGCATACGCACCGGGCACTGGTGCGCGCCGAACTCATCGAGGCCACCATTCGCGCCATCGACGCGCACGGACCCGATCTGTCCATCGACGATGTGGTGAAAACCGCCGGGATACCGCGCCCCAAGCTCTATCGGTTCTTCGGCGACAAGGTGGAACTGCTGGCGGCGGTGAGCGGGCGGGTACAGGAATTGATCGTGGAGCGGGTGACGCCGCTGTTCGATCCGGCCGCCTCCGCGCGCGAGGCGATTCGCACCGCGCTGACGGCCTATATCGATCTGGTTTCCGAGCGGCCCAACCTGTTTCGGTTCATTGTCAGCTCGCATGTGGTGGCGGCGTTCGGGGCGGCACGACTGATCGAGGACGGACGGCCGCTCTCGGACGGGGTCGCGGAATTCCTCTCCGATGTGCTGCGCGGGCGCGGAGCGGACGGCGAACACACCCAGTTCGTGGTGGACGCGCTACTGGGCGCGGTCGGGCTCGGAGTGCTGCGCTGGCTCAACGATCCCGTCATCGACGGTAAGGAACTGGCCGAGCAACTCAGCCACTTCGCCTGGGGCGCACTGTCTTCCACCGCGGAGTCGCGCGGTCTGGTGCTGGATCCGGACGAGCCGCTGCTCAGCTGAGCCGGTCCGGCCGTCAGCTCACGAAACGCTCGACCATGCGGCGCTCGCTCGCGGCGTCGGCGAGCGGCCAGCACAGCAGCGACAGCACCACGCGCACAATCCACTGCGCCGCTTCGTCATCGGGCGCGATACCGGTGAGCACGGTCGCGATCCGGCCCAATTCCGGTGAGGTGGCGAAGACCTCATCGGTGCCACCCGCACGGTCCGCGAACCAGCGCGCCATGGTCGGATCCGAGCGCACCGCCATCACCGAGGCGAGAATCGCCTCCACGATGCGGCGCGAACCCTCGTAGCGCCGCACCGCCGCCGCGACCCGTTCGGCCACCGCCACAGCGGAATTCGCCATCACCGCGTCGATCAGCGCGGGCTTGCCCCTGAAGTGCCGGTACAGGGTGGCCCGGGAACATCCGGCGGCCGCCGCCACATCGTCCATGCCGACCCGGTCGAAACCCTTGGCCAGGAACAATTCCCGCGCCACCGCGACGATCCGGTCACTGGCGATCGAGCGGCGGACGCCGCCCGCCAGCCAGTCCACGCGTGGTTCGGCCATCTCAGCCTCGCGATCCATCGGCGGTCCCGGCCATTTCCCGGCGCACGGTGGTGGTGATCTGCGCGGTGGTCAGGATCATGGCGACCAGGAAATCCACCAGCTGAGCGCGATCGATATCCAGATCACCGCGCAGCCATTCGGAGACCAGTTCCAGACCGCCGTGCGAAATGGTGCGCGCGGCCAGTTCGGCCTGGATACCGGTCACCGCGTCCTCGCCCAGCAGTTCGCGGCCCTGATCCAGCATGATGCCGCCCAGCAGGGCGACGAATTCGGCGCGGCGGCGGCGCAATTCGCCGGTGGTCTGGAGTTCGATGAAGATGGCGCGGCGGACCGGATGGTCGGCGACCGCGGCGATGCCCGCCTCCACCACCGCGCGTAATCGCACTCGGGTATCGGCCGGTTCGGTGGCGATGACGGCGATCAATTCCGTCATGACGGCGGCGAGTTCGGCTTCCATCAGCTCGAAGAGCAGTTGGTCGGTATCGGTGTAGCTCTCGTAGAAGTAGCGGTCATTGAGACCCGCGCGAGCACTCAGCGCCCGCACCTTGAGCCCGGCCAGACCCTGTTCGGCAATGGTCGCGAGGGCAGTCTCGCGCAATTTCGCCCGGCGCTGCCGCATGCGTTCCTCGGCGCTGAGTCCGGCGTATCGCCCGCGATCCGCTACCACGCCACACCCGCCGTCCGAGATTTCACCGCGATTTTGGTGAAGACTATCACCAAACTTGCTGGTGACAGGCTTCTCCCCGGTCGAAACCGCCTCCCAGCAGGGCTGAATGCATGAGAGAAATTCTCTCGAGTCTTGTCACACCCGCCCGTCTGGTGGAGACTATTGCCAGATATCTGGTGAGGAAGTTCACCAGAATTGCGAAGGAGCTGCCCGATGACGCGCACTCGACCCTCGACCATTCCGACCCGGCACCCCGACGACCCGGCCGCGGTGCCGGTACTGGGTCCGGTGGCCAAGCTCATGCGCATGCGGCCGCCCGACGATGCGGAATGGACCGCCATGGGCGAGGCCCTGACCATCGGGGACCGGCCGATGGACGAGCTGGTGGAGTGGATGTACACGGCCGGGATGGGCAAGGTGCGGCCGCTGTTCGATCAGGCGCTCGCGCACGGTATCGACAATGTGCCGGACGCACCGGAACCGTTGCGCGCCTTCTTCACCCAGGTGGAGAATCCGCCGGCCTGGGTGGACTGGAAGCGAATCGAGCTGGGCGAGCGCATCTTCCAGGCCGCCGGACTGGACGGCATCTACCTCGCGCGTGATGTGCCGTTCCTCGGCGGATTCGTCGCCTCCGGCATCAATCGCACGCTGCTGCTCACCAATACCGGTAAGAGCGGTGCGACGGGCGGCGGTCAGCGCTTCGCCGAAACCATGAAGTGGGCCCTGGATGTCATCTCCGATGGCGGAATGCGGCCCGGCGGCAAGGGATTCCGCTCCACCCTGCATGTGCGGCTGATCCACACCTTCGTGCGACGGCACGTGGCGAAGCTGCCGGAGTGGAACGCCACGGAATGGGGCGTGCCGGTCAATCAGACGGATATGGCGGTCACCATGCTCGGCGCGCTCTACGCACCCGCGCTCACCGGGATGATGATGGGCAATGTCTTCACGCCCAGGGAACTCGATGCCATCGTGCACCTCACCCGCTATGTCGGCTGGGTCATGGGGATCGAGGAACGCTATCTGCCCAATGGATTCCTGGACGCCACCAAACAGCTGTATCACTACCTGAGCGTGCTCACCGCGCCCGACGACAGCAGTATGGAATTGGCCCGGCCCATGGCCGAGGACCCGTTGAACTGGCACTACTCGACGCTCCCGGCACTGCGCCGCAGAATCGCCTGGGCACAGCATCTTTCGATCAGCACGGCCTTCCTGGGCCGGGGCCGGATGCGCCAGCTCGGCCTGCCCGGCTATATGCCGCCCTGGTATCCGGTGGTGAAGTTCCCGGTCAATGTGGCGCGGTCCGGCGTCGGGATTCTGGTGCCCGGCTGGCGCAACCGCCAGGCTCGCGCGGGACTGCGCGCGCAGCGGTCGTTCATGCAGACCCTGATCGGCCCGAAGGAGGGAACCATCGGCGGGTCGGTCGATTACATCGGTCACGCGGCCTGAATCGCGGTTGCGTGCGCGCGCTGGCAGTATCACCAGCGCGCCCCGCGCGAAGTTAACCGCCCATCGAAGGAAATGCGTCAATGAGCCTGCCGCCCATCCTGTCCGAACGCCTGCGGCTGCCCGCCGTCGCGTCGCCCATGTTCATCGTCTCCGGGCCGGAGCTCGTGATCGCGCAATCCCGCGCGGGCGTGGTGGGTTCGTTCCCATCGCTGAACGCCCGGCCGCAAGCGCAGTTCCGCGAGTGGTTGATCCAGATCAACGAGGCATTGGCCAAGCATGACGCGGAGCATCCGGAACAGCCGTCCGCGCCGTACGCGGTGAATCTGATCGTGCACAAGAGCAATGACCGGCTGGAGGAAGACCTGGCCACGGTCGTCGAATTCCAGGTGCCGATCGTCATCACCTCGCTCGGCGCGCGCCCGGATGTGAACGAGGCAGTGCACTCCTACGGCGGCATCGTGCTGCACGATGTGATCAATGACGTGTTCGCGCACAAGGCCGTCGAGCGGGGTGCGGACGGACTCATCGCCGTGGCCGCCGGTGCGGGCGGGCATGCGGGCGCGCAATCGCCGTTCGCGCTCATCCAGGAGATTCGCGCCTGGTTCGACGGACCGCTGTTGCTCTCGGGCGCCATCGCGCACGGGCGTTCCATCCTGGCCGCCCAGGCGGCGGGCGCGGATCTGGCGTACATCGGCTCGGCGTTCATCGCCACCGAGGAGGCCAATGCCGTCGACGGCTACAAGCAGATGATCGCCGACTCCTCAGCCGCCGACATCGTCTACTCCAACCTGTTCACCGGCGTGCACGGAAACTACCTGCGCCCCAGCATTTCCGCCGCCGGTCTGGACCCGGACAACCTCGGCCACGCCGACCCGTCCGCCATGGACTTCGGCACCGGCGACTCCCCCACCGCGGGCCCCAAGCCCTGGCGGGACATCTGGGGCTCGGGCCAGGGCATCGCCGCCGTCGACGCCGTGGTCCCCACCGCAGACCTGGTGGACCGGCTGGCTCGCGAATACGCCGCGGCTAAGGCCCGACTGGCCCACCTCTGACACGCTCGTCATCCCGGCATGCTTTTGGCCGGGATCCACACGGGCAGCGCATCAGCTTAAGGTGTGGATCCCGGCCAAAAGCGCGCCGGGATGACGGGGTATTGCGCCCGAATCAGCTTTCCGCGGAAGTCGTTTCGTTGAGCGCGATGATCGGGAGCCGCAGTGCGGCGGGGGCGGTCGGGGGGACCACTGGGCTGTGCGGTGTGATTGGGGTGAGGCGCTCGTACGGAGCACCGAGGGCGGGGCGCGGGTCGGGCTCATTCTTGTTGGGCCACAGCGATGTTGCGCGTTCGGCCTGGGCGGTGATGGTGAGGGAGGGGTTCACGCCGAGGTTGGCGGAGATGGTGGAGCCGTCGATGATGTGCAGGCCCGGATGGCCGTAGAGGCGGTGGTAGGGGTCGACCACGCCGGTGTCGGGGGAATCTCCGATGGCGCAGCCGCCGAGGAAGTGACCGGTCATGGGGATGTTGAAAATGCTGCTGGTGGCCGAACCCGTCGGGAAGCCATTGATTTTGGCGGCGACGCGATGGGCGACCTCGTGGCCGGAGGGGACCCAGGTCGGGTTGGGGTCGCCTTCGCCCTGGGTGGTCGTCATGCGGCGGCCGAAGAGGCCGCGCTTGGTGACCGTGGTGATCGAATTGTCGACCGATTGCATGACCAGCAGGCCGATCATCTCCTCGGACCAACGACGCGGATTGTGCATCTTCGCGAGATCGCGCCGGTTCCTTGCCAATTCGCGAAGCCAGCGCCGGCCGCGCGGCGGTTCGCCGCTGACCATGGCGGTGGTCATCAGGGCGAGCACATTGCTGCCCCTGCCGTAGCGGACCGGTTCGATATGGGTGTCGGCATCGGGGTGGATGGACGAGGTGATCGCCACGCCCTTGGTGAAGTCGCTATCGCGATCGCGGCTCCGAACAGACAGCAGCTCTTCGGAATTGGTGCGGGACAGATACCCGAGCCGGGGCGAGATATGCGGTAGCGAGCCCCGATCGCGCAGTCGGTGCAGCAGCCGCTGGGTGCCGAGTGACGCGGCCGCGAAAATCACCTGCTCGGCGGTGAATTCACGGCGCTGCTTGCGAATTCGGCGGCCGGTGCGCACCGTCTCGATGGCATAGCCGCCACCGGACAGCGGGCGCACATCGGTCACGGTGGTGAGCGGATGCACCGCGGCACCGGCCTTTTCGGCCAGGTACAGGTAGTTCTTGACCAGCGTGTTCTTGGCATTGTGCCGGCAGCCCGTCATACATTCACCGCAGTGCGTGCAGGTCCGGCGGTCGGGGCCGACGCCACCGAAGAACGGGTCCGGCACATCCTCACCCGGGCGACGGCCGGGTCCGCCGAAGAAGACGCCGACGGGGGTGCGCTGATAGGTGTCGCCGATGCCCATATCGTCGGCGACCTCGCGCAGTACCCGGTCCGCGGGCGTGGTGGCCGGATTGGTTGTCACGCCGAGCATGCGGGTGGCCTGGTCGTAGTGCGGGGCGAGTTCGGCTTTCCAGTCGGTGATATGCCCCCACTGCCGGTCCGCGTAGAACTTGTCCGGCGGCTGATAGAGCGTATTGGCGTACACCAGCGAGCCGCCGCCCACGCCCGCACCGCTCATGATGAAGGTGTCCTTCAACAGCGTCAGGCGCTGAATTCCGAAGCAGCCCAGGGCCGGGGCCCACAGGAACTGTCGCGCACGCCAAGAGGTCTTGGCGAATTCGTGGTCCTCGAACCGCCGTCCGGCCTCCAGCACGCCGACGCGATAACCCTTCTCGGTCAGGCGCAGGGCGCTGACACTGCCGCCGAAACCGGAGCCGATGACAATCACGTCGTAGTCGAAGCGCATGCCGGAAACGCTACGACCAGCGATGATGTCGGCGAGAATGCGCGGCGGCCAAGAAATCCACAGTTTCGGACATACTTGGGGCATGAGCACGCTCGAGCAGCCGGAGGTCCGCACCTGGAATTTTCCGCGCGGCACCGCCAGCGTCGCGGTGATGACCGAATTCGCGGCCGAGCACGGGGTGCCGCTCGCGCGCATGCTGGCCGAGACCGGAGTGAGCGTGGCACAGCTCGGCGATCCCGACGCGCAGATCTCCGCCGAGGCCGAACTCGCGGTGGTGCGCAATCTGGTGCGCGAGGTCACCGATGTGCCCACGCTGGGCGTCGAGGTGGGGCGGCGCTACCGAATCAGCACGTTCGGCATCTTCGGCTACGCGTGTGTCACCAGTCCCACACTGCGCGAGGCGATTTCACTGGCGCTGCGCTACTACCGGCTCGGCTTCGCGTTCTGCACGCCGATCGTGGAATCGCGCCCGCACGAGGTGATCACCTGGATTCACCACGACACCATCCCGGCCGATGTGCAGCAGTTCCTGGTGGAGCGCGATATCGTCGCCATGCATCGGGTGATGAGTGATCTGCTGGGTGCGCGCGTCGATTTCAGCAGCGCCGAATTCTGCTATCCCGCAACGGATCAGATCGATCGCATGACCGCCCTGTTCGGGGTGCGCCCGCGCTTCGATCGCGCGCACACCATTTTCGGCATCGATCCGGATCTGCTGACCCGCCCACTCCCCCAGGCCAATCAACCCACCTGGGCGGTATGCGTGGCGCAGTGCCGGGATCTGCTGCACCGGCGCAGCGCCCGCACCGGTATCGCCGCCGAGGTGCGGGACCGGCTGTTACCGGGTTCGGGCACAACGGGTTTCAGCACACCGCCCAATCTGGACGCGGTGGCCCGCGATCTCAATCTCAGCACCCGGACGCTGCGCCGCCATCTGGTGGCGGCGGGCACCTCCTATCGCGCGCTGCTGGATGAGGTGCGCCAGGCGCTGGCGGAGGAAATGCTCACCGCCACACCGCTATCCGTCGATGACATAGCGATCCGGCTCGGCTATGCCGAAGCGACGCCGTTCATTCACGCGTTCAAGCGCTGGACCGGCACCACCCCGGCCGCGCATCGCCGCGCGCACCGCCGCGATTGAATCCCCGCCCACCGCCACGAGCGGCCGGATCCGCCTGTCGGATACCCGATCGGCGACCGAACACCCGCATCCGGAATCACCGCGATTTCAACACTGGTTCCCGACCGTTCCCAGCCTCATAGTGCAGGTCTGCGGCCCAGAGGGGGTCCATCCGCAGTGTGTTTTGGAGGCAGGTCGTGACAAGTTCTCATCCCGCGCCGGAGTCATCCGGCGCCCGATCGTCGTGGTTGGGCGCCCTAGGGCGGCTCGGCGCCGACTGGTGGTCCGTGATCGTGGCGGGCGTGGCCACCGTGCTCGCCATTTTCGATGCCCTGCCCAAGATTCCGTGGTGACGGCATGAGCGATACCGCGATCACCGCGAACACCACCTCCGGCGAATTCGATGAGACCCTCGACAACGGGCCGCTCACGCTGAACCGGCTGCTGTCCTATCTGCCCGGCATCGCACTGCTGATCGGCGTCGGCGTGCTCGGCAAGTACGCGCAGATCTGGTGGAATTCCCTTGCCAAGCACCAGCATTGGACCGTGCCCGATATCGAGTACGTGCTGTGGGCAATCCTGATCGGCCTGCTGATCACCAATACCGTCGGCCTGCACCGGATCTTCCGGCCGGGCGTGGGGACCTACGAGTTCTGGCTCAAGATCGGCATCGTTGCGCTGGGCTCGCGCTTCCTGCTCGGCGATGTGGCCAAGCTCGGCGGCACCAGCTTCCTGCAGATCCTGGTCGATATGACGGTCTCGGGCGGAATCATCCTGCTGGTGGCGCGACTGCTCGGCCTGTCCGGCAAGCTCGGGTCGCTGCTGGCCATCGGCACCGCCATCTGCGGTGTGTCCGCGATCATCGCCGGTAAGGGCGCGATCCGGGCACGCAATTCCGATGTCAGCTATGCCATCGCCGCGATTCTGGCGCTGGGCGCGGTCGCGCTGTTCGCGCTGCCCCCGCTGGGTCACGCCATCGGGCTCAGCGATCACGAGTTCGGGCTGTGGGCCGGTCTGGCCGTTGACAATACGGCCGAGACCACGGCCACCGGCTACCTGTACTCCGATACCGCGGGCAAGGTCGCGGTGCTGGTGAAGTCCACCCGCAACGCGCTCATCGGCTTCGTGGTGCTGGGTTTCGCGGCCTACTGGGCCTCACGTGGGCAGGCCGACGCCATCGCGCCGGGCGTGCGCGCCAAGGCCGCGTTCGTGTGGGAGAAGTTCCCGAAGTTCGTGCTCGGCTTCCTGGCGGTGTCCGCGGTGGCGACCGCGCACTGGCTGACCAAGCAGCAGACCACGAATCTCGCCAACCTGTCGCGCTGGGCGTTCCTGCTCACCTTCGCGGGCGTCGGGCTCAATGTGAACATTCGCGAACTGGCGCGGACCGGCTGGCGGCCACTGGTGGTCGCCATCGTCGGACTCGTCACCGTCGCGGTGGTGTCACTGGGCCTGGTGCTGTTCACTTCTCGCGTGTTGCATTGGAGCATCGGGGTCTGACCGCGCACCGGGAAATACGAATCGGGTTGTCACACGGCATGTGTGGCAACCCGATTCGTTTGTCCGCCTACTCGACTACGCGCCGCGCTTCAGGACGGCCGCACCCGATTCGGCGAAGCGGTCCGCCAGGAAACTCAGCGCCGGACGCGCGAAAGACAGTGCGCCGGTGATGTGTTCGCGGCGGGGCATGGACAGCATGGTGACATCCACCCCGAGCGCCTTCCACTGCTCCGCCAGCCGCACGGCCTGCGGATACGGGATGATCTGCTCGGCGGTGCCGCCCGCCACCAGCACCGGGGTGGCCGGTGCGATCGCGCCGAGCTTGTTCTCCAGCAGGCGCGCTCGCACCTCGGGCACCTCGAACGGCATCCGGTAGCAGTAGGTGGAGACCTTCGTCGGCACGACCAGACCCAGGCCGATACCGGCTACCGCGGCGGGAATCGCGTGCGTGCGGCGCAGGATGGCGGCCAGCGCGCGGCCCGCGGGCTTGAGGTATTGCAGCACATCGAGTTCCGGGTACGCGGCGTCGAGTCCGAGCACGCCGTAGAACAGCAGGAAGGCGTACGGGGTGCCGTCCAGGAACTTGATCATGTCGACCAGGTCGGCCGGGGCGGAACCCACCACGCCGCCCGCGAGCGGCAGATCCGGGGCGTAGGAGGGCTGCAATTGCAGTGCCCAGCCCGCGGCGCAGCCGCCCTCGGAATAGCCGTAGATGCCCAGTGGGCCGTTCGGATCCAGGCCCGCGGCGGTCAGGCGGCGCGCGGCGCGCATGCTGTCCAGTACGGCCGGGCCGAGCGAGCGGCCCATGACGTACGGGTGCGTGCCCGGATTGCCCAGTCCCGGATAGTCGGTGATGGCCAGCGCCCAGCCGCGACGCAGCGCGGCGGTGATGAAGAGCGATTCGTATTCCAGGCCGAACCGGAACTGCCAGGAAGCGGCGGCGACCTTGTCCGCCAGGCCCTGGGTGCCGACCGCGTAGCCGATCAGCGGCCGCGAGCCCGGACCGCGCCACGGTTCGCGCGGTACCAGCACGGTGCCGGTGACCTGCGTCGGATCGCCGGAACCGGTGGTCGTGGTGTAGTTGATGCGCCAGGCACGGGCGGGCAGTCGCACCCCGGGCAGCAGGTACGCCGTCATCGGCTCCGCCGCCAGCACTCGCCCGGGACCCAGCCCGTCGTATGCCTCGGTGGAGCCTCCGGCACCGACCGCCGCCTCGTCGAAGCGGTTGGTGAACGCAGTCATCGTCGCCTGCCTTTCGAACACAAACACACGCTATGCAGTTGTCGCACAATCGAATCCGAACGTTTATAACTGTCCGGGACAGTGCGGCATTCCGCCCACGATACCGAAAATGGGACGAAGTGACAGGTTATGGACCAACAGCTCCCACTCGGTGGGACGGAAGACGCCCGGCGGCCGTCCGCGAAATACCCGTGCGGCCAGGCACGTTGCCCGCACTGTGACCACACCCCTGCGCATCCTGCTGATCTCGGGCAGCACCCGGGACAGCTCCACCAATACCGCCGCGCTGCGCACCATCGCGGCCGGGGCCCCGGACGAGTTCGCGACGACGCTCTACGACGGCCTCGTCCAGCTGCCGCAGTTCGTCCCCGGCGATGAGCCCGCGCCCGCGCCCGTCGAGGCCCTGCGCAAGCAACTGGGCGATGCCGACGCCGTGCTCATCTGCACACCCGAATACGCGGGCATGATTCCCGGCAGCCTCAAGAACCTGCTCGAATGGACGGTCGGCACCGGGGATCTGGTGGACAAGCCGGTGGCGTGGATCAACGTGGCCTATCCCGGACGGGGCGAGGCGGCGATCGAAACCCTGTGCACCGTACTGGGTTACGTGAGCGCGGATATCGCCGAACCGGCCTGCGGGCGGATCACCGTACTGCGCGAACAGCTGGGCGTGGACGAGCTGGTGGCCGACGCCGAGGTGCGCGACCGGCTGGACGCGGTACTGCCCGCGCTGGCGGCGTACGTCCGCGCGAAGGCGGCCTGAACGACCGAAAGCGCTCCGCCGCAACCGGTATCACGGCGGCTCCCTTAAACGGGGAGCCGCCTTTTTCATACCCCCGGTGGGTATGAAATGAATCACGGCTCACGCCATTCCTTCCAGATACCCCCCATGGGTATACAAGAAGCCATCGAACTTTCGAAGGAGTGAGACCGTGTCCATCGCTACTCAGGCGCCACCGTCCTCGCGACGGTGGGCCGCCCTCGCCCTCATCGCCCTGGCCCAGTTCATGGTCATCATGGACACCTCGATCATCGGCGTCGCACTGCCGGAAATGCAGGGCGCGCTGGGGTTTTCGCAGGAGAACCTGAGCTGGGTGTTCAATGCCTACGTGGTGGTCTTCGGCGGACTGCTGCTGCTCGGCGGCAAACTGTCCGACATCCTCGGCGCTCGCCGGATATTCCAGACCGGCTGGGCGATCCTCGGCCTCGGATCGCTGCTGGCGGGCCTGGCCACCTCCGCCACGGTCGAATTGATCGGGCGCGGCATCCAGGGCGCGGGCGCGGCGCTCATCGCGCCCTCGGCGCTGACCCTGCTCATGATGCTGTTCGGCTCGAATCCCCGGGAGCTGACCAAGGCGTTCGCGGTTTACGGCGCGGCGGCGCCGGCCGGTGGCACCGCCGGGGTGTTCCTCGGCGGGCTGATCACCGAATACGCCTCGTGGCCCTGGGTTTTCTACATCAATATCCCGCTGGCCGTGCTGGCGCTGATCGCGGCACCCGCCCTGGTTCCCGGCGGCGCGCTCGCACCGCACGGTTCGGTGGACCTGCTCGGCGCGCTCACCGCCACCCTGGGACTCGGCGCGGCGGTGTTCGCCGTGGTCCGCGCATCGGAGGCGGGCTGGCTTTCCGGAACCACCTGGGGAGTGCTCGCGCTGGCCGCGGTGCTGCTGATCGCATTCCTGGCCATTCAGATTCGCCGTAGCGAACCGCTCATGCCGCTGTCGGTGTTCCGGTCCCCGAACCTGGGTGCGGCCAATCTGGCGCAGCTACTGCTGGGCGCGGCCTGGGTGCCCATGTGGTTCTTCCTGAACCTGTACCTGCAACAGGTGCTCGGCTATTCGGCGTTCCCGTCGGGTGCGGCGCTGCTGCCGATGACCGCGCTCATCATGGCGGGCATGGTGGCACTGTCACCGAAGTTGTTCGCGCGCTTCGGCGCTCGCACCATGATCGTCGCCGGACTGCTGATCCTGGCCGCCGGACTGGTGTGGCTGTCGTTCCTGCGCGCGGACGGGAGCTTCCTGGTGGATGTACTGCCGGGTTCGCTGGTCGCGGCGCTGGGCATGTCGCTGGCGTTCGTGCCGTCGCTGCAAACCGCCATCTCGGCCGCGCCGCCGGAGGAGGGCGGATTGGCCTCGGGCATCGTGAACACCGGTTATCAGATCGGCTCGGCACTGGGCCTGGCGGCGGTCACCGCCATCGCCTCCGCCGCCGGAGCCGAAAAGCTCGGCGACACACTGGCTCTCACCGACGGTTTCGCCGCGGCCTTCCGCGCCGCCGCACTCATCGCGGCGGTGGCGGCCGTGGCGGCGGTACTCACCTTCCGCCGCGCGGCGCGGTAACCGAACACACCGCGGTGGCGAGCCTGCTCGCCGCCGCGGTATCGCGTTGATCGCGCCCGGAGCGGACCGCGATCAGTCCTTCTTGGCGAGCCCGCCGTACGCGCCGGAGCGTTCCGGATTCTCGCCGATATCGGCGGGATCCTCCGGACGCCACAGCGGCAGCTGCACCAGGCCGGGTTCGAGCAGCGTCCAATCGCCGAAGTAGGCGGCGATCTCGTCCCGCCCGCGCAGCGTGATCTCGGTCGAGGTGCGGCCGGAGAGCTTCTGCGCGTCCAGCACCTCCTGCGGCTGGCCGTCCGCGGTGGCGTGGGTGATGGCGACGTAGCTGCCGGGCACGCAGGCATCGAGCAACTTCGCCACTGCCGCAGCGGGATCGGACTCGTCCGGAACGAAATGCAGTACACCCAAGAGCAATACGGCGATCGGACGCTCGAAGTCCAGTAGTTGCCGCACGTCCGGATTCGACAGGATCGAATCCGCTTGCGCCACATCGGCGTGAATGACGGTGGTGAGTGGATTGCCGTCCAGGATGGCCTGGCTGTGCGCCACCGCCACCGGATCGATATCGACGTAGACCACCCGGGCCTGCGGGTTCCGGGCCTGCGCCACCTCGTGCACATTGCCGACGGTGGGGATGCCCGAGCCCAGATCCAGGAACTGATCGATACCTGCATCGGTCAGCAGGCGCACCGCGCGGCGCAGCAGATCACGGTTGGCGCGCATGGTCTCGGCGACATTCGGGGTGAACTTCTCGATCATCTGCGCGAGTTCGCGGTCGATCTCGAAATTGTGCATTCCGCCGACGAAGTAGTCGTATACGCGGGAGGCGCTGGGGCGATCAAGATCGATGCCCTCCGGTGCCCAACTCGGTCTGGTCATCGATTCCTAGCCCCTCTCGAACCTGCTACCAATCGTGAAGCGCCGCAATGGTATATCACCCGGCGTCATGGGGGCGGGGTTCGCGGGAGCGGAGCTGCGGGACTACCATCGACCCTCATGGCGTCGGATCCCGGGGGTGGGCCGGAGCAGGGTGGCCCGCACGCCGAACTGGTCGATCAGTGGGTGGCCGCGCTCGACAGCGGAGCCCGCGATCACGTCGTGCCCATGAGTCGCGACGAGACGATCGCATTGCTGGCCCGGCTGGCCGAGCAGGTCGACGCCGCCGCGCGCAATGGCGAATCCACCGAACGGGTGGCCGAACTCGGCGCGGAGCTGGCGCGGGCGCACTTCGTCGGGGATGAGGTGCTGGGCCGCTGCGTCTCGGTATTGGACACGTATTTCGGTCGGGAGAAGGCGATTCCGGACGCGCGTGCCGCAGAGTTGCTGGGGGCCTTCACAACCGGCTACGTCCGCGCCTTCCGGCGCTGGCTGCTCACCGAGCAGGAAAGCGTGCGGGTGGCGGAGATGACCGCGCGATTACGCATGCAGGAACAACTGCGAGCCAGTGAGGCGCGATTCCGAGCGGTGTTCGCGCAGGCCGGGATTGGCACCGGATTGTCCGATATGACCGGACGCATCATCGAAGTGAACGCCGCTTTCGCGAATATGCTCGGCTACTCCCCCGCCGAGATGTGCGCCCTCGAGGTCACCGATCTGAGCCATCCCGACGACGATCCGGAAATGTGGCCGCTGTACGCGTCGGTACTGCGCGGGGATGTCGACAACGCGCAGCTGGAGAAGGCGTACCCGCACCGGGACGGGCGCACCGTGTGGACCAATATCAATGTCTCGCTGATCCGCGACGATCACGGTCAGCCGCAGTACACGCTGATTCTGGTGGAGGACATCTCCGAACGGCGCGCGCTGCGGGAACGACTGCACTATCGCGCGCACCACGATCAGCTGACCGGGCTGGCCAATCGCTCCCGATTCTTCGACGCGCTCACCGCCGCCTTCACCGATCCGGACAGCCGGGTCGGGCTCTGCTACGTGGATCTGGACCATTTCAAGGCCGTCAACGACACCTTCGGGCATGCCGTCGGCGATGAGCTGCTGGTGCAGGCCGCCGCGCGGCTGGACGCCTGCGCGGACGGCTTCGGGCAGCTGGTCGCGCGCATCGGCGGTGACGAATTCGTGGTGCTGGTACCGAATTCCACCGCCGAGGTGGATGAGATCGCGCGCTGCGTGCGCCTCGCCTTCACCCATCCGTTCGAGGTGCAGGGGCATCGGCTCACGGTCACCGCCAGCGTCGGCATCGCCGAGGAGTACGCGGCCCACACCACCGCCGACGACCTGTTACAGGCCGCGGACTATTCGATGTACTGGGCCAAGGCGGCGGGCCGCAGACGCCGCCGAACCGATACCGCCGCAGGGTGATTCGCCCGGCGAGCTAGAGGGCGTGGATGTCGGCCAGGACCCCGAAGGCGACGTCGGCGGCATCGGTGAGGGCGCGGATCTCACCGGCGGTGGCGTCGTGCAGGGCCGGATCCTCCAGGGCCAGGCCGTTTCCGAAGATCACGACGTTCGCGCCGAGGTCGGCCAGGACCAGCAGGGGTTTGGTGGCCACGCCCTTACCGACCAACAGGTCCAGGCCCTCGCCGACGAAGTAGAAGCGCCACAGCGGGCCGAGGTCGGCGTTGTAGACCGCCTTAGTGCGGTCCACGATGACATCGCCCGCGCCCGCGATGGCGGCGACGATCTTGAAGTAGTCTGCGGCGTTCTCCGGGCGGGTGCCGATCGCGGCGATGGAGTAGGACAGATCCACCGCGAGATGTGCGCTGTAGCCGGACATGGCCACCCGCGCGCCGGACAGCTCGCATTGCGCCGCCTGCGCGAAATAACGCGCCCAATGGGATTCCACCGCGCCGCCGGTGAATTCGGCGTGCAGGTTGTTCAGGTAGCGGCTCAGTAGCTCGAGGCTGATCGCATGGGCGTAATCGCGGTCCTGGAAGGCGGTGGGATCCTCCTGCAGGGGCATGACCGCGACCTGTTCCACCCCGTCCAGGCCGATGCCGAACAGTCCCCGGCGATCCCGGTGCTCGGTGAGGATCTCGGTGATCCGGTGGTTGCGCTGTACGGCGGTCTGCAACCGCTGCAACGCATCCCCGGTCAGGTCCGAAGTGTCCGATAGTCGACCGATTGTCCCGATTTCATCGGCGGAGAGCGGCGTTCCGCAGAATGCCGGCGCCACCTCCGTCGCACCGGCCACCGGCGTGCCGGAGAGGGCCACCGCGACGGCGGTAGTCGTAAGAAGAAGCCCGATCCGGGCGGAAGTCCACACGGCCAGGAAGTGTACGGACCGGTCTGACTACTTGCCCGGCACGCACCGCCGTGCCAACCCCCCTTGGCACGAAAACGGCCCGCGCGCACCGCACGCGGGCCGCGCTTGCCCGTCATCCCGGCGCGTCTTTGGCCGGGATCCACACTGCCGGCGAGATGCCCCGGATGTGGATCCCGGCCACAAGCACGCCGGGACGACGAAGCGCTATTCCGTGACGTCGGGGAAGGCCTGCTGGCGGTAGCCGCCGCGCAGGGTGCCCTCGACGTACGCGGTCTTGCAGGCGCGGCGGGCGATCTTGCCGCTGGAGGTGCGCGGGATGGAGCCCGCGGGGACGAGCAGCAGATCGCGGACCGTGACACCGTGCCGTTTGGCGATGGCGGTCCGCACCGCCTCGGCGATGGGCTCCGGTTCGAGTTTGGCCGCGCCGGTGCCGCGTTCGGCCACTATCACCAATTGCTCGGCATTGTCGCCGGGATCCAGGGTGAGCTTCATACCGTTCGGCGTGGCCGCCTCGACCGGCATCTGATTCGCCGAAACCGAGAATGCCGCAACGAATCCCGGGCGCAGCGCGGTGCTGGACTCCTGCGCGGAGTACTCCAGATCCTGCGGATAGTGATTGCGCCCGTCCACGATCACCAGATCCTTGACGCGGCCGGTGATGTAGAGCTCGCCGTCCAGGTACGAACCGAAGTCGCCGGTGCGCATCCAATCCGCGTCGTCATCCGCGCCCTCGGCGTGACTGCCTTGCGGCTGACGGACTTTGAGCCGATTGCGGAAGGTGGCCTCGGATTCCTCGGGGCGACCCCAATAGCCGATGCCCATGTTCTTGCCGTGCAGCCAGATCTCGCCGACCTCGCCCTCCGGCTTCTCCGCACCGGTCTCCGGATCGACGATCACCGCCCACTGCGACAGCGCCACATATCCGCAAGACACTTGGGACACAGCGTTTTCCGCGTCCGGGCTGACCTCGGTCATGCGCCCGGCATTGAGTTCGGTGCGGTCCACATAGACCACCCGCGCCTCATCCTCGCGCTTGGTCGCCGAGACGAACAGCGTCGCCTCCGCCATGCCGTAGCAGGGCTTGATCGCGGTCTTGGGCAGACCGTACGGCTCGAAGGCGTCGTTGAACTTCTTCATCGACGTCACCGATACCGGTTCGCTGCCGTTGATCAGGCCGATCACATTGGAGAGGTCGAGTTCCTCGCCCGGTTTGGGCAGACCGCGCGCAGCGGCGTGCTCGAACGCGAAATTCGGTGCGGCGGCGAAGATCTCGGCGCCGTCCTCCTGTGCGGCCAGCTCCTTGATCCAGCGGTAGGGGCGGCGCACGAAGGCACTGGGCGACATGATGGTGATGAACTTGCCGCCGATGGTCGGCAGGATGACCGTCAACAGGCCCATATCGTGGAACAGCGGTAACCAGGTGACGCCGCGCGCTTTCTCGGTGATACCAACGGTATTGATCACCTGCAGCAGGTTGGTGCCCACCGCCCGGTGCGTGATCTCCACACCGGCGGGCGTGCGGGTGGAACCGGAGGTGTACTGCAGGTACGCGACGCTGTCGATATTGATGTCCGGGCGCACCCAGGCGCTGCCGACGCTGTCCGGAATCGCCTCCACCGCAATGATTCGCGGTCGTTTCGGCGCGGGCAGATCCCGGAAGATCTCGCGCACACCGGGTGCGGAAGCGCCGATCGTCAGGATGGCCGCGGGCTGACAGTCGTCGAGCACCGCGTGCAACCGATCCGAATGACCCTGCTCATCCGGGTCGAACAGCGGCACCGCAATGCATCCCGCGTATACCGCCGCGTACATGGCCACGATGTAGTCCAAGCCCTGCGGTGCCAGGATGGCGACTCGATCGCCCGGCTGCGTCACCTGCTGCAGCCGGGCTGCCACCGCGCGCAACCGGACGCCGAACTCGTTCCAGGTCAGCTCGAAATACTCACCGTCGCGTTCGCGGGAGTAGTCGACATAGCGGTAGGCGAGCTCATCCCCTTGCGCCGCAGAGTGCTTGTCGACCAGGTCGATCATGGTCTGGTTGCTCGGCATCTGAATATTGCCGCGTTCGTCCAGATAGTCATCAATGGTCTCGCCGATCATTCCCTATCCTTTTTCAACTCACAGAAATGACTGTGCAGTGACACCGAACAAGAATCGACACCGAAGCCCGAGAAGTAGCTGGGGCTGGGGAAGACTAGCAGGTGTCCATGATGCACGTCACTCAGTACCGGCCGAAGGCCAGGGCTACGTTGTGGCCGCCGAAACCGAACGAGTTGTTCAGCGCGTACTCGTAGGTGCCGGTGCGCGCCGAACCGGCGACCACGTCAAGGTCGATTTCCGGGTCCAAATTGTCCAAATTCAAGGTGGGCGGGATGATTCCGTCACGCACGCTGAGCACGGTGAGCACCGATTCCAGCGCACCCACGGCACCGATGGAATGACCCAGCGCGGACTTCGGCGCGTAGACAGCTGCGTGGTTGCCGACGGCCTGGTAGATGGCGTTCGCCTCGGCCGTATCGCCGATCGGGGTGGCGGTGGCGTGCGCATTGATATGCGACACATCGGATTTGGAGATACCGGCGTGTTCCATGGCGCGACTCATGGCGCGGGCGGCTCCGGTGCCCTCCGGATCGGGGGCGACGAGGTGGAAACCGTCGGATGTGATGCCCGCGCCCATGATTCGGGCGTGGATCTTCGCGCCGCGGGCCAGCGCGTGCTCCTCGGTTTCGATGATCATGAGCGCGCCCGCCTCACCGAAGACGAAACCGTCGCGGTCGCGGTCGAAGGGGCGCGAAGCGGCCTTCGGATCGTGATTGCGAGTGCTCATGGCGCGCATCATGGAGAAGCCCGCGATGGGCAGCGCCTGGATGGAACCTTCCACGCCGCCGGTGATCATCATGTCGGCATCGCCCATGACGATTTTCTGCCAGGCGTTCGCGATGGCCTCCGAACCGGACGAACAAGCCGAAACAGGCGTTGTCACACCGGCCCTCGCGCCCAGCTCCACACTGACCACGGCCGCCGGACCGTTCGGCATGATGGTCTGCACGGTCAGCGGCGAGACCTTGCGGTAGCCGCCGCTGGAGAGTTTGTCGCGCGCGATGATCAGCATTTCCGCACCGCCCAGACCGGTGCCGATGGCGACGCCGAGGCGATCGCCGTCCACCTCCGGGCTGCCCGCGTTGCGCCACACCTCGCGGCCCAGCACCAGCGCCATCTGCTCGACGTACGAGGTGCGACGGCATTCGTCGCGCTCGAGGACGGAGGTCGGCGACACCTTCAGATGTCCGCCGATGCGCACGGGCAGGCCGAAATCGTCGAGGAAACTGTCCTCGAGAACGTCGATGCCGCTCTCGCCGTTGAGTAGGCCCTTCCAGGTCGAATCGACGTCACCGGCAATGGAGGTGGTGGCCGCCAAGCTGGTGACCACGACGTTCGGGAACTTCCTTTTAGGCGTCTGCATGATCGTTCACTCTCCGTAGCAATGCTCCGGCGAACCAGATTTCGATCCGCGTGGGCTGTCAAGGACTGGTAGCAACTAGCGAACGCACCCGGCCGGTTGACACTTCGGCGGGGGATGAAGCCAATCTCCGGCGAACTGGGCTAGATTATCCGAGGCGAAGCCGACCAGTCTCTTTGACCGACACGCGGACATCCCCGGAACTCTCCCCGGCGGCGTCTTCCCCGCGGCGGCGATCGCCAGATCTCAAGCGCTTTCTACTGCATCATTCCGCAGCGCATTGCCATTTCGAGGGAGGCACACGACGGTGGCCAGGAATCTCACGCAGCTCGAGATGCTCATCGAGCTGGAGCCGATCGCCGAAGCGAACGTGAATAGGCATCTATCCATGGCCAAGGACTGGCATCCGCACGACTACGTGCCGTGGGATGCGGGTCGCAACTTTGCAGCAATGGGCGGTAAGGATTGGGATCCGGAGGAGTCGCAGCTCAGCGAGGTCGCCAAGGCCGCGATGATCACCAATCTTCTCACCGAGGACAATCTTCCCAGTTACCACAGGGAAATCTCGGAGAACTTCTCCATGGACGGTCCGTGGGGCACCTGGGTGGGCCGCTGGACCGCCGAGGAGAACCGGCACGGCATCGTACTGCGCGATTACCTCGTGGTGACCCGCGGCGTCGATCCGGAGGCGCTCGAACACGCCCGGATGATCCACATGACCAATGGCTACAGCGCCACCCAGATCGCGCGGAAACGCATTGGCAGCAACGCCATTCCGGCCGCTGCCGGATTTATGGCTTCCGTCGCCTATGTCACTTTTCAGGAATTAGCGACCCGCGTTTCGCATCGCAATACCGGCAAAGTTTGCAATGACCCCATAGCGGACAGGATGCTGCAGCGCATCGCCGCCGACGAAAACCTGCACATGATCTTCTACCGCAACCTGTGCGGCGCGGCCCTGGACCTGTCCCCCGATCAGTCCATGGAAGCCATCACGCACATGATCCGCAATTTCGAGATGCCGGGCGCGGGCATGCCCAATTTCCGCCGCAATGGCGTCCTCATGGCCAAACACGGCATCTACGACCTCCGCCAGCACCTGGAGGAGGTCCTCATGCCCGTCCTGAAGAAGTGGAACATCTTCGAACGCACCGATTTCGGCGCGCACGGCGACCAACTCCGCAATGAGCTCGGCGACTATCTCGACAAGCTCCGCAAGGACGTCGTCAAGTTCGAGGAACAGCGCGACCGCTCCCTCGCCCGCGACGCCGAACGGGCCGAAAAACAGGCCGCCCTGCTCGTCGGCTGACCTCACCACCCAGCGCCGCCCCGGAACCCGTTCCGCGGCGGCGCTTTTCATTGCAGCCGGTGGATCAGAACAGCGTCATGGGATCGGTCGGGATGGGATCGGGTAGCGGCTCCAGATCCGGGAGGTGGGTGGCGACCTCGGCGTGGAAGCGGCGCGCCAGCGTGCGCGAGGAGGCGTTGTCCGGGGTATGAATGAAAACCGTTGGGGACCGGCCCTCTCGGAGCCAGGCCACGGTCTGCTCCACCCAAGGTTCCCAGCCCGCGACGGTGGCGGCGGTGTCATCGCGGCCGTGATAGCGCACCATCGGGAATTCGGTGAGGGCCTTGGTGCGCCGGAGCAGGCGGGGCTTCTTGGACTGGGCCTCGTGTTCGGCGGCGGAGATGGGGCCCGCGGCGAACAGGACGGTGGTGTCGAAGGGGATCCATTCGGCAGCGGCGGCCGTCAGCACGGCCTCCAATTGCGCTATGGCTCTCGGGTTTTCGAAGAAAGCGGGGTGGCGGACCTCCACCGCGGCGCGATAGTGCGGGGGCAGGCCTTCGAGAAGGTTGGACAGGGCCTTCAAATCGGTGAAGGAGGCGGGGAGTTGGATCCACAGGGCATGCAGGCGGCGGCCGAGGGGTTCGATGGCGTCCAGGAAGAGATTCATATCGTTGTCGATGCCGGACAGGCGGCGGTCGTGGGTCACCGTGCGCGGTAGCTTCATGACGAAGCGGAAGTCGGGATCGGTTTGGCGGGACCAGGATTCGACGGTACGGCGCTGGGGGGTGGCGTAGAAGGTGGTGTTGCCCTCGACCGCGTTGCACCAGGAGGCGTAGGTGCGCAGGCGCTCCGCCGGGGGAAGTGGGCGTTCCTGCCATTCCGGGTGTGTCCACATCGCGCATCCCACGTACAACCGCATATCTGCCACGTTAGGTCAAGGGCTTCTTGGGGCGCAGCCAACCGAAGGTAAGCTCGACCGCTCGCCGCCAGTTGTCGTATTCGTCGGCACGCAGGGCGGGGTCCATGCGCGGCACCCACTGCGCCGCCACGCGCCAGTTGTGGCGCAGGCCTTCGAGATCCGGCCAATAACCGACCGCCAGGCCTGCCGCGTAGGCCGCGCCGAGCGAGACGGTCTCGGAGACTATGGGGCGCATGACCGGTATGTCGAGAACATCGGCGACTATCTGCATCAAGAGGTTGTCGGAGGTCATTCCGCCCGCCACCCGGAGCGAGTCGGCGCGCAGTCCGGCATCGGCGTTCATGGCCTCGACCACATCCCGGGTCTGCCACGCGGTGGCCTCCAGCACGGCTCGGGCTATGTGCCCCTTGGTGATATAGGACGTGAGACCGATGAGCAGACCGCGCGCGTCACTGCGCCAGTGCGGGGCGTAAAGCCCCGAGAACGCGGGCACCAGATAGCAGCCCCCGTTGTCTTGGACTGTGCCCGCGAGGGTTTCGATCTCCGGGGCGCTGGCGATGAGCCCGATATTGTCGCGCAGCCACTGCACCAGCGAACCCGTCACCGCGATCGGGCCCTCCAGCGCGTACACCGGATCCGGGCCGATCTGATAGCCGATGGTGGTGAGCAGGCCGTGCTGCGAGCGCACCAGTTCGCGGCCGGTGTTCATGAGCAGGAATCCGCCTGTGCCATAGGTGCATTCGAGCTCTCCCGGCGCGAAACAGGTCTGCCCGAACAGCGCCGCGTGCTGATCGCCGAGCGCGGCGGCGATGCGCACGCCCGGAATCACCCGGCGGGCCACCCCGAAATCACCGGTGGACGGTTCGATGCGCGGCAGCATCGCCTTCGGGATATCGAAGAATCGCAACAGCTCGTCATCCCAGGCCAGGGTGGCCAGATTCATCAGCAGCGTGCGCCCGGCATTGGTCACATCGGTGACGTGCACGCCGTGATCCGCACCGCCGGTGAGATTCCAGATGAGCCAGGTCTCCATGGTGCCGAACAGCACCTCACCGCGCTCGGCCCGCTCGCGCAGACCCGATACGTTGTCGAGCATCCAGCGCAACCGGGGCGCGGCGAAATAGGTGGCCAGCGGCAGTCCGCACAGTTCCCGAATCGGTTCCGCGCCAGGAGTTTCCCGCAGCTCCGATACCAGTTCCTCGGTGCGCACATCCTGCCAGACGATGGCTCGGCCGATGGGCGTGCCGGTGCGCCGATCCCACACCACCGTGGTCTCGCGCTGATTCGCGATGCCCAGCGCCGCCACCTGATCCACCGTGATACCCGAATCCCGCAGTGCGGCAGGCACAACCCGCTCCACGGTCTTCCAGATCTCCAGCGCGTCCTGCTCGACCCACCCGGGCCGGGGATAGTGCTGCCGATGCTCGCGCTGCGCCACCCCCGCCAACCGCGCCCGCTGATCGAACAGGATGCAGCGGGTGGAGGTGGTGCCCTGATCGATCGCCAGCACATAGCGCTGTGTCATCTGCGAGGCCACCCTTCGTCATCCCGGCATGCTTTTGGCCGGGATCCACACCGACTGCACTCCAACGTGTTTCGATGGATCCCGGCCAAAAGCGCGCCGGGATGACGGGAGCGTCCCACATCGGCACGTCGCCGCACAGCCGTCTCCATCCTCACTGGGCACCGCCCAAATCGCGCGAAACCGCCTGTGCCGCATCACGAACCTGCGTGATGAGCGCGGGGCGGAGGCGAAGCTGGCCGTCGCAGAGGTGGTCGATCGGGCCGGTGATGCCCATCGCGCCGACGACGAGGCCACCCCGCGCCCGGATCGGTGCGCCGATACCTGCTTCACCGGAACGGTATTCGCCGATCTCCCCGGCCCAGCCGGTGCGGCGCACCTCGGTCAGGGCGCGCCCCAGGGCGGGCCGGTCGGTGATGGTGCGGTGTGTCAGTGCGGGCAGATCGGCGTCGCGAACCACGGCGGCGAGTTCGGAATCGTAGGCCAGCAACACTTTTCCGAGCGCGGTCGCGTACGGCGGCAGCACTTCACCGAGTTCGAGCGCCTGCGAGGTGTTGTCCGGCCGGAAGACGTGGTGGATCACCCGCACCGCACCGTGCACCGGCGCGGCGATGCGCACCGATTCGCCGCTGCGCGCGGCCAGTGCGTCGGCCCGGTTGATCGCCCGCGAGCGCAGCTCGTTGGCGTCAAGGTAGCCCGCGCCCAGCTCGCCCAGCGCCGATCCGAGCTGATACTTGCCGGTGACCGCGTCCTGCTCGACGAAGCCCACACCCTGCAAGGTCTTCAGAATCCCGTGCGCGGTCGGTTTGGCCAGCCCCAGCGCGGCCGCGATCTCCCCGACTCCCATGCGCCCGGATCCGCGTGCGAGCAGGCGCAGCATGGCCGCTGCGCGCTCGATCGACTGAATCGGGCCGGGCATGTTCGTAACCTATCAGCAAACCGTTCGGCATTGTCGAACGCGCACCCTGTCGGTGACACCCTCCACTTCGTAACGTGGTCCTCGGGCCCGGCCGCAACCGGTCTCACCAGGGATTACGGACTCAACGACGAGTATCCGGAAAGGGACCGCGATGACGCAGTACGTCGGAGCCATCGACCAAGGCACGACCTCCACGCGCTTCATGGTGTTCGATCACGGCGGTGCGGTGGTTGCCCGCCATCAACTCGAACATGAGCAGATCATGCCGCGCGCCGGCTGGGTGGAACACAATCCGGACGAGATCTGGGAACGCACCCGCACCGTCATCAAGAGCGCCCTGGCCGGGGCCGGACTCACGGCGAAGGATCTCACCGCCGTCGGCGTCACCAATCAGCGCGAGACCACCATCGTGTGGAACCGCCGCACCGGACGCCCCTACTACAACGCCATCGTCTGGCAGGACACCCGCACCGACCGCATCATCAAGGAGATCGAGCAGGCCGGGCACGGCGATCTCATCAGGCAGCGCGCCGGACTGCCGCCCGCACCGTACTTCTCCGGCGGCAAACTGAAGTGGATTCTCGAAAACGTCCCGGGCGTAAGGGAAGACGCCGAACGCGGTGACGCGCTGTTCGGCACCCCCGACACCTGGTTGATCTGGAATCTCACCGGCGGTGTGCGCGACGGCGTGCACGTCACCGATCCCACCAATGCCTCACGCACCATGCTGATGGATCTCGAAACCCTGGACTGGGACCAGGAATTGCTGTCGGTGTTCGGGATTCCGCGCGCCATGCTGCCCGCCATCGCACCCTCCTCCAACCCGGAGAGCTTCGGCACCACCAATCCGGACGGGCCGTTCAAGGGCGCGGTGAAGATCGCCGGTGTGCTGGGCGATCAGCAGGCCGCCACCGTCGGGCAGGTGTGCTTCCGGCCCGGTGAGGCCAAAAACACCTACGGCACAGGGAATTTCCTGATGCTGAATACCGGTACCGATATTGTGCACTCCAAGCACGGCCTGCTCACCACCGTCGCCTACCAGTTCGGCGACGAGAAGCCGGTGTACGCGCTCGAAGGATCGATCGCGGTCACCGGATCGGCCGTGCAGTGGTTGCGCGATCAGCTCGGAATCATCTCCGGCGCATCGCAAATCGAGCGATTGGCCAGTCAGGTCAGCGATACCGGCGGCGTGTACTTCGTGCCCGCGTTCTCCGGACTGTTCGCGCCGTACTGGCGGCCGGACGCGCGCGGCGCGATCCTGGGCCTGTCCCGCTACAGCAATAACGCCCACCTGGCCAGGGCCACACTGGAATCCATCTGCTACCAGACCCGCGATGTGGTCGAGGCCATGCAGCGCGACTCCGGGGTGAAGCTGGAGACGCTGCGCGTCGACGGCGGCGTCACCTCCAACGAACTCGCCATGCAGATTCAAGCCGACTTCCTCGGCGTGCCGGTCTCGCGGCCGATGGTGCCCGAGACCACCGCGCTCGGCGCGGCCTACGCGGCCGGACTGGCCGTCGGATTCTGGAACAACACAGACGAACTCGTCGCCAACTGGCACGAGGACAAACGCTGGCAGCCTGCCTTTTCCGAGCAGCAGCGCGAGCGCGGGTACGCCCGCTGGCTCAAAGCCGTGTCACGAACGCTCGACTGGGTCGATATCGATGACGATGACTGATCGCCAGGACTGCTCCATGACTGCCCGTGTTCAAGCACCGATGAACCGATAACAAGGAGATTTTCGTGTCCGCACAACTGGATCCCGCCTACCGCACCCGGGCCATCGATGCGCTCGGCGACACCGAGATCGACGTCCTCGTGATCGGTGGCGGCGTGACCGGCGCGGGAGCGGCCCTGGACGCCGCCTCGCGCGGACTGTCCGTCACCCTGGTGGAGGCGCGCGATTTCGCCGCCGGCACCTCCAGCCGGTCGTCCAAACTCATCCACGGTGGCCTGCGCTACCTCGAACAGCTCGATTTCGCTTTGGTCCGTGAGGCTTTGAAGGAGCGCGGGCTGCTGCTGAACAAGCTGGCCCCACACCTGGTTCATCCGGTGCCGTTCCTGTTCCCGCTCCAGCATCGCGTCTGGGAGCGCGCCTACATCGGCGCGGGCGTGGCGCTGTACGACACCCTCGGCGGAGCACGCGCGGTGCCCATGCACCGGCATCTGACCCGCACGGGCGCACTGGAATTGGCCCCGGCGCTCAAGGATGACGCCATGACCGGGGCGATCAAGTACTACGACGCCCAGGTCGACGATGCCCGGCACACCATGACTTTGGCGCGCACCGCCGCCCAGCACGGCGCGACCGTGCTCACCCGGACCAAGGTCACCGGACTGCTGCGTGACGGCGAGAAGGTCGTCGGCGCGAAGGTGATGGATCGGGAAACCGGTCTGGAACACACGATTCGGGCGCGCACCGTGATCAGTGCGACCGGCGTGTGGACCGATGACATGATCAAGATGACCGGCGTGGAATTCCCGTTCCACGTGCGCATGTCCAAGGGCGTGCACATCATGGTGCCGCGCGAGCGGCTGAACATGAACACCGGTCTGATCATGCGCACCGAGAAGTCCGTGCTGTTCGTGATCCCGTGGGCCGAGCACTGGATCATCGGCACCACCGATACCGACTGGTCGCTGGACAAGAACCATCCGACCGCCAGCGCCGCCGATGTGCAGTACATCCTCGACCACATCAATTCGCTGCTGCGCGAACCGCTCACGCGGGCGGATATCGTCGGCACCTACGCCGGACTGCGGCCGCTCATGACCGGCGCGAACAAGGAGACCTCCAAGCTCTCGCGTGAGCACGCGGTCGCCGAACCCGCCCCCGGCCTGTTCGTCATCGCGGGCGGCAAGTACACCACCTACCGGGTGATGGCCGCCGATGTGGTCGACGCCGCCGCCGCGCGCCTGGGCAGTGACGCGCCCGTCTCGGTCACCGCGGATCTGCCGCTGCTCGGTGCGGTCGGCTACCAGGACATGCTCGGCGATATCGACGAGGTCGCGGCTCGCGCCGAACTCCCCGTCGAGACCGTGCGCCATCTGCTCGGCCGCTACGGTTCGCTCACCGAGAGCATGTTCGACCTCATCGCCGCGGTTCCCGCACTGCGCGAACCGATTCCGGGCGCGGAGGACTACCTGGCCGCCGAGGCCGTCTACGCCGCCACCCACGAGGGTGCACTGCACCTCGACGACATCATGACCCGCCGCACCCGCATCTCCATCGAGGTGCCGGACCGCGGCCTGAAGGCGGCCCCGGAAATCGCCCGCCTCATCGCCCCGCACCTGGGCTGGGACTCCGACCGCACCAACGCGGAGATCAACCAGTACTACGACCGCGTCCACGCCGAACTCGCCGCCAACGAGGCGAATGACGACGAGGCCGCCAACGCCGCGCGACTGCTCGCGGTGAGCTAGCGCCGTCGCAACAAGTGGACAGGGGTGCCGCCGGAATACGGCGGCACCCCTGTCCACGTTGTCGATCCTGATGGTCGACGATTGGGGCATGGTGGTCACTACGTATGAAGCCGATGTGTTCGAGCGCTCCCGGGGGCGGCTCGAGGCGATCGCCTATCGGCTGCTCGGGTCGGCCGGTGATGCCGAGGACGCGGTGCAGGATGCCTATCTGCGCTGGCACGCGGCGGACCGGGAACTGATCGAGGTGCCCGAGGCGTGGCTGACCAAGGTGCTCACCAATCTGTGCCTGACCCAGCTCACCTCGGCGCGGGCGCGGCGGGAAACCTATGTGGGGCAGTGGCTTCCGGAGCCGGTGCTGGCCGGGGATCCCATGCTCGGCCCGGCCGACACCGTGGAACAGCGCGAATCGGTGTCGATCGCCATGCTCACCGTGATGGAGCGGCTCTCGCCCAATGAGCGCGCGGTGTACGTGCTGCGCGAGGCGTTCGGGCATTCGCATCGCGAGATCGCGGCGATCCTGGACATCACCGAATCGAATTGCCAGCAGCTGTATCGGCGGGCGAAACAGCATGTCGGAGCGGAGAAATCGCGCGTCGAGGTGGATTCGGCGGCCGCGCGCAAGGTCGTCGAGGAGTTCCTCGCCGCGGTGCTGAGCGGGGATACCGAACCGCTCATCCGCCTGCTCACCGCCGACGCGGTCAGCATCGCCGACGGCGGCAGCACGGTTCCGGCGCGCCGGACCCCCGTCAATGGCGCGCTCGCCATCGCCCGCTACCTGCGCGATATCTTCCGGTCCACCCCGGCCAAGGTCGCCTTCGTCGGCGGCGAACCGACGTTCTACGCCGCCGAGATCAACGGCGGCCCGGCGGTGCTGGTCGAGGTCGACGGGCGGGTCTACGGCATTTTCAGCCTGGACGCGACCCCGGAAGGAGTCGTGGGGATCAACATTCAGGTCAACCCCGACAAGCTGGCGCGCCTCACCCGGCAATGGGCGGCGACCGAGCAGCGTCAGCCCCTCGCCGGGAGCTGGTGACCCACATCACATCCGAGTTCTGTCAGGGATCGCGCCGCCATCCAGTTCAGGTGGTGTCGCAATCACGAAGGAGCTCACCATGAACCACCGCATCGTCGTCCTCGGCGCCGGATACGCCGGAGCCACCGCCGCCGGACGCCTCGCCAAGCGGCTGCACCGCGCTGACGTCGAGATCACCCTCGTCAACGGTGATGCCGATTTCGTCGAGCGGGTGCGGTTGCACCAGCTCGCGAGTGGACAGGAATTGAAGCACCGGCCGCTGAGCGGCATGTTCGCCGGCACCGGGGTGCGGGTGCAGGTGGCGCTGGTCGATGCCATCGATGTCGAGGCCAAGACGGTCGCCGTCATCGGCGAGGACGGCTCGGAGACCCTGGCCTATGACACCCTCGTCTACGCCCTGGGCAGCACCGTCGCCGACTACGGCGTTCCGGGCGTCACCGAGTACGCCCACAATGTCGCGAGCAAGCGGGCCGCGCTGGCGTTGCGTGCTCGACTGAGTGAATTGACTTCGGGCGCAACCGTTCTGATCGCCGGTGGCGGTCTGACCGGTATCGAGGCCGCCAGCGAGATCGCCGAGGCCCGGCCGGATCTCGATATCGCCATCGCGGCGCGCGGTGGTGTCGGCGACTGGCTGAGCGAGCAGGCCCGGCGGTACCTGCGCACCGCCCTGGATCGGCTCGGCGTCACCGTGCACGAGCACACCGATATCGCCCGGGTCGGCGCGAACAGCGTGGAAACCGCCGCGGGCGAGGTGATTCCGGCACAGGTCACGGTGTGGACCGCGGGATTCGCGGTGCACCCGATCGCGGCCGCCAGCACCCTCGAGGTCTCCGATAGCGGCCGGATCGTCGTCGACGGCACCATGCGTTCGGTCTCGCACCCGGACGTGTACGCCTTCGGCGATGCCGCGCACGTCGCGGGGGTCGGCGGCAAGACGCTGCGAATGGGCTGCGCCACAGCGACTCCCATGGCCTGGCAGGGCTCGGACGCCCTCGCCGCGCGCCTGACCGGCCGGGAAGTTCCCGAGGCCCCGATCGGCTACAACACGCAGTGCATCAGCCTGGGCCGCCGAGATGCCCTGGTGCAGAAGGTGACCGATGAGGATCAGCCCACGGACAAGATCTTCACCGGGCGTACGGGCGTGCGCATCAAGCAGCTCATCTGCGCGGCGGCCGCGTGGAGCGTCGCGCACCCGACCATGATGCTGCCGAGCCGTCGCCGCCGCATCGTGGTGACCACCTCGGTCACCGCGTGATCAAGGCAGCAGGCGCTGCTCCTTCGCCACCGCGACCGCGGCCGCGCGCGTGTCCACGGCGAGCTTGTCGTAGATGCGGCCGAGGTGGGTTTTGACGGTGGCCTCGGAAATGTGCAGGGCGCGAGCGATTTCGCGATTGCCGAGTCCGCGCGAGAGCTGGGCGAGGATATCCAGTTCGCGCGCGGTCAAGGTGGGACGCGGATTGCGCATCTGCGCCATGACACGATGCGCCACCGGCGGCGACAACGCCGTCTTCCCCTGTGCCGCAGCGTGAATCGCGGCGAACAGCTCCTCCGGACTCTCGGCTTTCAACAGATATCCCGTCGCCCCGGCGGCAATGGCACGGGCGATATCCGCATCGGTGTCATAGGTGGTAAGCACCAGCACCCGCGGTGTGGGAGCGGCGAATTCGGTAATCCGCCGGGTCGCCTCCGCACCATCCATATCGCCGCCGAGTTGCAGATCCATCAGCACCACCTCCGGCCGCAGCCGCTCGGCCAGCGCAACCGCCTCGGGACCACTGCCCGCCTCGCCGATAACCTCGATCCCCGCCGCACTCGACAACAGGGCCAGCAGACCGGCCCGCACCACCGCGTGGTCATCACAGATCACCAGGCGCACAGCCGAATCCGTCATGACGACTCCAATGGGATCGCGGCGGAGAGCACAGTGCCCTCCCCCGGCGCGGATTCAATGGTCACCGTGCCGCCGAACTGACGCACCCGGGCGCGAATCGCCGGAAGCCCGTGCCCGCGTTCCGGTTCGGACGTGAGCCGCGCCGGATCGAACCCGCACCCGTCATCGGCGATATCCAGCACCACCTGATCATCCAGATAGGTCAGCGTGATGGTGGCGATAGCCGCGCCCGCGTGCTCCCGCACATTCGCCAACGCCCCCTGTGCGATTCGCAGCAGTGTCGACTCCACCCGCGCGGGCAGATCCGCGGGCGTCCCGTCGAACTGGAGGTTCACCGTCAGCCCGCCCATCGGGGCGGCGGGCTCCCCGGCACCGGTCTCACGCGCCGCCAGCGTGCGCAAAGCCGCCGCGAGCGAACCGTTCTCGGCCAACTCGGCCGGAGCCAGATCGTGCACGAATCGACGTGCCTCGGCGAGATTGCGATCCGCGATCCCGGCTGCGGTGCGCACATGCTCCCATGCCCGTCCCGAATCCTGTTCCCACACCAGCTCCGCCGCCTGCAACAGCATTCGCTGACTCGAGAGCCCCTGCGCCAGGGTGTCGTGTATCTCCATGGCCAGCCGCCCCCGCTCCTCCAGCATCCCCTCGCGCCGTTCGATCCCGGCCAGCTCCGCCCTGGTCCGCACCAGATCCGCGATGAGTGCGGCCTGCCGTTCGGTCTGTCGCCGCATGTACACGAAGACGGAGATGACGATCGCCGCCACCGCGGGCGGGGCAAGCAGCAGATTCGGATCCAGCCAACCGGCCAGCCGAATCTGCGTGCACACCACCAACGCGGTCAGTGGCACCGACAGCGCCAGCGCCGCCCGCTGCGGCAGGATGCGCAGCGCGAGGAACAGCAACGGCACCGCGCACCAGGCGAAGCTCGGCCCCAGCACCACCAGTACCGCCCACACCGCGACCACGGACCCGAACCAGACTGTGCGCCACGGCCGTAACGGATGGTCGGGACGGTCGCGGTGGCGGTCCGATCGGGCGTCGAGTGCGTAGAGCACGGCCAGCAGCACCGAGAGCGCGATGACCCAGGACGCGCGCGGAGTGTCATGGTGCCGGATCAGGAAGCGGGCCAGCGAGGCGGCCAGCAGTACATAGAACGCGGCATCCATCACCAGACCGAGGCGACGAGCATCGACTCCCGCACCGTCGAAACCCCGACCCGCACCGAACAAGTCGTGACGCTCGGCATCAGCTGCACGAGTCGCGCCGGGCGCGTCGTAACGCTCGACATCACCGCCACCGATCACGCCGGACGAGTCGTGACGCTCGACAACACCACCGGCGATCACGCCGGACGCGTCGTGACGCTCGGCGTCACCACCGGCGATCATGCCGGGCGAGTCGCGGCGCTCGGTGTCACGGCCGACGCCCTGAACCGGCGGATCGGAGCGCTTGGCGACATGGCTCGAAGGTGCGCGGTCGGACTCTGGACCTCGGGTGCGGTGACCGTCACCGGGAGTGGATCGTGACAATTACGCACCTCCTCGGGGCAGATCGGGAGCCGGGCGGAAATCCGGCAAACAGTGTCATTGTGCCTGGTTCGGATGGATGCGCGGGTCAACCGATCGGCTGATACGGGGGTCGGCCGGGTGGGGCTTGGAAGGTAGCCGAGACGCGGATGGCAGGCGGGGATCGGGCTCGCAGGATTGATGGCAGCGAGCCGGTCGGCTCGGATCGAGTTCGAGCGTGAGGAAATGGCATGGGCGGCAAGGGTGTATCGGTGCGGAACCGGATTCTGGTCGGCGGGGTGGCCGCGGTGGCGGTGACCGCCGGGGTGGTCGGGGTGGTGGCGTCCAATGCGGACAGCACCGAGCCGGGTGTGAAAGCACCCGTTGTGGCGGACGCGTCGGACACGAACGTGCAGCAGAGCACCCATCTCACGGTTGCCGCCGCGACCAAGGCCGCACAGGCCGCGCTGGATGCGGCGAAGCAGGAGAATCAGCGGGTCAGTGTGGCCGTGGTGGATCGGGACGGGAACACCATCGTGGTGTTGCGCGGGGACGGCGCGGGACCGCAGTCGTTCGAATCGGCTCGGCAGAAGGCGTTTACGGCCGTGTCGTGGAATGCGCCGACCTCGCAGCTGGCCGGGCGGTTGCAGAGCGCACCGCAGCTGGCGGCCATTCCGGGGACGCTGTTCCTGGCCGGTGGCGCACCCGTCGATGCCAAGGGCGCGCCGATCGCCGGTATCGGGGTGGCGGGCGCGCCGAGCGGTGATCAGGACGAGAAGTTCGCCCAGGCGGGTGCGGCCGTACTCGGTCACTGACACCCGTTCCTGGGAGTCACCAACGCGTGTTCCTGGAGATTTGCCGAAGTTCAAACCGTAGAGTCTGATCAGGTATGGCCGCAGCAGCGGAAGAACACCCGATCGGAGGTCATCCATGAACTTCAGCGAGATATTCGTGAGTGAAGCACTCGGCACCGGGATACTCATCCTGCTCGGCGCGGGCGTCGTAGCCAACGCATTGCTCACCAAATCCAAGGGCTTCGACGGCGGCTGGCTGCTCATCACCTTCGGCTGGGGTCTCGGTGTTTTCGGCGGCGTCTACGTCGCCTACAAGACCGGCGGTCATCTCAATCCCGCTGTCACCATCGGCAATCTGTTCGCCGGGGCCGAGGAATACGCACCGGGCATACCGGTGAACTTCGGCAATACCGTCGCCTACCTCACCGGTCAGCTGGCCGGCGCGTTCGTCGGGGCGTGCGCCGCGTTCGTCGCGTACAAGCGGCATTTCGACGAGGAACCCGATGAGGCCAAGAAGCTGGCGGTGTTCTCCACCGGTCCCGCCATCCGCTCGTACCGGTGGAATTTCCTGACCGAGGTCATCGCCACCTTCGCGCTGGTATTCGTGATCCTGGCCTTCGGGCACACCCCCAGCGGGCTCGGACCGCTGGCGGCGGCGCTGCTGGTGGTCGGCATCGGCGCATCGCTGGGCGGACCCACCGGATACGCCATCAACCCCGCGCGCGACCTCGGCCCGCGCATCGCCTACGCGCTGCTGCCCACCGGCCGCCCGATGAATGTGCTCCCGCAACGGGTTCCGGCCGACCTGAACGCGGGTGGCGGAGCGGCCGAGCGGGTGGAGGAGCAATTGCCCGCACATCCGGGCTCGCGGCACAAGAACGCGGACTGGGCCTACGCCTGGGTTCCGGTGCTCGGACCGCTGGTCGGCGGCGCGCTCGCGGGCCTGGTGGCCCAGCTCTACCTCTGATTCGCCCCTCCCCGGGGAGCGAATGTCGGTGCGGCTTGCTAGCTTTCGCGGCGTAAACGTTGACCGAAGCTTGGAGCGCGGCGCATGACCACCGGGGAAACCACCTATCTGGAACTGTCGGAAGACAGCGGTTCGGCACACAAGTTCTACGAGGTCGTGGTGGCGGACACCCAGGTGACCATTCGCTTCGGCCGGATCGGCGAAACCGGCCAGGTCCGGGTCAGTTCCTTTGCCACCGTGGACAAGGCACGCGCCGCGGCCGCCAAGAAGCTCGGCGAGAAGGTGCGCAAGGGGTACGCGCCCGCCGTCATGGGCGCGCGGGCCGCGCGACCGGTCACCCGGCGCGCCATCGTCTCCCAGCGTTCCACCGCGAAGAAGGCCCCGGTGCTGTGGACCTTCGATTCGGGTGCGGCCGCCTTCGGCATCTTCGTCGACGAGCAGCACTGCTGGGTCGGCAATGAGAGCGGCGATGTCTTCACGCTCACCCCGGCGGGTGAGGTGACCGGCCGCTTCCGGCTCCCGGACGCGGTGAAATGCATTGTGGCCGACGACTTCTGGATCTACGCGGGCTGCGATGACGGCCGCGTCTACGATCTGTCCGGCAAGGTGCCGCGCGCCGCCTACGATATCGCCGCCAATGTCGACATCTACTGGCTCGACATCCACGACGGCATTCTCGGCGTCTCGGATCGCAAGGGCGGGCTCACCGTCATCGACCACGAGGAGGAATCGTTGTGGTCGCGCCAGAGCAATGGCGATTCCGGCTGGATGGTGCGCATCGACGATGACGGTGTCTACCACGGGCATTCGAAGGGCGTCACCCGCTACGACCTGGAGAGCGGCAATAACGAATGGCAGGTGCGCACCGACGGCGCGGTGCTGTTCGGCTGGCAGGAGGCCGACGCGGTGTACGCGGGCACCAGCCGCAATCAGGTGCGCATGGTGGCCAAGAACGGGCAGTCCGATCGCGGCTACCAGTGCGATGCGATGGTGTTCTCCTGCGCCACTTCACCGGATGGGCGCTACGTCTTCGCCGGTGACAACTACTCCTCGGTGTACTGCTTCGACTCCAGCGGTCAGCGACTGTGGAAGCTGGGCACCGGCTGCGGTTCGGCGTACTCCATGCAGTACCACGACGAGAAGCTGTACCTGGTCACCACCAATGGTTCACTGGCCTGTCTGGATGTGAGCGAGGCCGCCATCCACGACGCCGAACAGGGCGTACTGCCGCAGACGCTTTCGGTGAAGGCGCCCGAGATCTCCGCCGTAACCCCCAGTGCGACAGTCGAACTGGCCGTCGACGCGGGCGACGGCATCGTCGTCGAATGCATTCAGGACGGGGCCAACCTGCGCGTGCACGTGGTCTCCGCCGGATATCAGCGCGGCTGGAACGTGCAGTTCCCCCGCGATATTCGCGAAGCCGGGGCGCGCTACGTGGTCGATTCGGTATCGGAATCCGCCCGCGGCGGCTTCTACCGCGTGCGCGGCGATATCCGCCGCCTGCGCTGAATCAGATACCGAGACTGAACAATTCACCCGGGGTCGCACCGAGATCGGTGAAATGACTCTGGGTGACGGTCAGGAACAGCGCGCGCGAGGTGGCGATGACGGTATCGCCGTCGGTGAGCACCGCGTCGATGAACATCTTGCGACCCTCGCGCGCGGTCAATTGCGAAGTAACCACGAATTCCCGGCCCAGTCGGGCCGGGGCGCGGAAGTTCACGTCCAGATTCACCGTGACCGCGGGCTGGCGCAGCGGGAACAGGATCGATCCGGACGCCTCGTCCAGGGCCGCGGCCACAATGCCGCCGTGCGCGACCCCGGGCGCGCCCTGATGCCGCTCATCCATGGTGAACGTCCCGCGCACGGTGTCCCCGCGCCGCTCGAACACCATGCGCGGGGAGGCCGGATTCGACGGGCCGCAGCCGAAACACCCGTGGTGGTGCGGCGGAAACGGGCCATCGGCAAACAGGTCACCGAGCGGCAGCGCTGCCGATTCGCGATCGTGTTCCATCTTTGAAAGTTAACCCAGATTCGAATCCAAAGCGAGTGCCGCCACCCTCCGTCATCCCGGCATGCTCTCGGCCGGGATCCACACGAAGCGGCGCATCAGCCGAGGGTGTGGATCCCGGCCAAAAGCGCGCCGGGATGACGAGAGACGTTGCGATAGCGGGAGAGCCTCAGCGGCTCTTGGACTTACCCGATTTCGCTTTGCCGTGGCCGTTGGTGGAATGGCCCTTGTCGATCGAGGCGATGGTGCCCTCGCTGGTTTTGGCTCCGTCGCGATGTACGGCCTCGATGACCAGGCCGTTGTCGTCGGCGTCGATGCGGACCGTATCGCCCGCGCCGAGCGCGCCGTCCAGGATCTGTTTGGCCAGGGCGTTGTCCATCTGCTTCTGCACGGTACGGCGCAGTGGGCGCGCGCCGAATTCGGGCTGATAGCCGGTGTCGGCGAGCCAGTCCATGGCCTTATCGGTGACATCGAGTTCGATGTCCTGACCGCGCAGGCGACGGCGGGTGCCGTCCAGCACCAGATCGACGATATCGCGCAGCTGCGCGCGGTCCAGGCGGTGGAAGACGATCTGCTCGTCGAGGCGGTTGAGGAACTCGGGGCGGAAGTGCCGGCGCAGCCTTTCCTCCAGCTGCGGCGTAATCGATTCCAGGTCACCGTCTTTCGCGGCCAGGATGATATCCGAGCCGATATTGCTGGTGAGGATCACGATGGTGTTCTTGAAATCCACCGTGCGACCCTTGGAATCGGTGACCCGGCCGTCGTCGAGCAGTTGCAGCAGCACATTGAACACATCCGGGTGCGCCTTCTCCACCTCGTCGAACAGGATGACCGAATACGGCTGGCGGCGCACCTTATCGGTGAGCTGCGCGGCATCGTCATAGCCGACGTATCCGGGTGGCGCGCCGACCAGCCTGGATACCGTGTGCTTCTCCTGGAATTCGCTCATATCGAAGCGGATGAGCCGGTCCTCGTCACCGAATACCGCCTGCGCCAACGCTTTCGCGAGCTCGGTCTTGCCGACGCCGGTGGGGCCCAGGAACAGGAAGGAGCCGATCGGCCGATTCGGGTCCTTGAGTCCGGCGCGCGCCCGGCGCACCGCCTCGGCCACCGCGACAATCGCCTCCTCCTGCCCGACCACCCGCTTATGCAGCACCTCTTCGAGTTTCAGCAGTTTCTGCCGTTCCTCGACGGTGAGATCGGCGACCGGAATACCGGTCTGGCGCGAGATCACCTCGGCGATATCGGTGACGGTCACCTGCTGCACCTCGGCGGGAGCCGCGTCACCCGAGCCGGAATCCTTTTCCGCCTTGGCGATTTCGTCCTTGAGCTTGTTCGCCCTGGCGTAGTCCTCACCGGCGACGGCGGCATCCTTCTCCCGGCGCAGGCTCGCCAGCCGCTCCTGATTCTCACGCGCCTCGGGATCCAGTGTGCGCGTGCGCAATCGGACGCGCGCACCGGCCTGATCGACCAGATCGATGGCCTTGTCCGGCATGAACCGGTCGGTCAGATAGCGATCGGACAGTTCGGCCGCCGCGATCAGCGCCTCGTCCTCGTAGTGCACCTGATGGTGTTCCTCGTACACATCGACCAGACCGCGCAGGATTTCGATGGTGTCGGTGACCGACGGCTCGGACACCATGACCGGCTGGAAGCGCCGCTCCAGCGCGGCATCCTTCTCGATGTACTTGCGATATTCGTCGATGGTGGTCGCGCCGATGCAGTGCAGTTCACCGCGCGCCAGTGCGGGTTTGAGCAGATTGCCCGCGTCCATCGCGCCCTCACCGCCGCCGCCCGCGCCGACGATGGTGTGCAGCTCATCGATGAAGATCACCAATTCCTCGGAGTGCGCGCGCACTTCGTCGAGGATCTTGGTGAGCCGCTCCTCGAATTCGCCGCGATACTTGCTGCCCGCCACCAATGAACCCACGTCCAGCGCAATGACGCGACGGCCCGCGAGCGTCTCGGGCACATCGCCATTCACGATGCGCTGGGCCAGGCCCTCCACGATGGCGGTCTTGCCGACGCCGGGATCGCCGATGAGCACCGGATTGTTCTTGCGCCGCCGGGACAGGATCTCCACGGTCTGCTCGATCTCCTGGGCGCGGCCCACCACCGGATCCACCTTGCCCGCGCGCGCCTCGGCGGTGAGGTCGCGGCCGTACTCGTCCAGGGTGGGGGTATCGCTGGGTTCCTTGGGCGCGTTGGCCGTCGGGAGTTTGCCCGCGCCCGCGAGGGCCTGTGCGGCCGGGGTGTCCGGGCTGGCCGCGATGCCGAGCAGGATGTGTTCCGGACCGATATAGCTGCTGCCCGCCTCGGCCGCGCTGCGTTGCGCGTTGCGCAGGGCGGCCTTGGCCGCCGGACTCAATGCCAGCGCGTGCCCGCCCCCGTGCGCGCCGATGCCGCTACCCGCGGCGGCGCGCATCTGTTCGCGCAATTGTTCCGGGTCCCGGCCGATTTCGGCGATGATGCTGGTCGCCGGTTCGGTGCCCGCAGCCGCGTAGAGCAGGTGTTCGGGGGTGATCTCGGCGCTGCCCCAGTCGTGCGCCGCCGCCCGTGCGCCGTCCACCACCGCCTTGGCGCTTTCGCTCAGCAACCGCGTCAGATCGATGCGCTGTACCGGCGGCTGGGCCGTCATACCGGACCCGAAGAAACGCTCGAAGATATCGTCGATGGAGTCGAAGGAGCCCCTGGAACTTGGCCAACCCTGAGTCATTGTCACCTCGTGGCATCAGGCGGGCGCGCCCGTTTCACGGCAGCCAGGACGCGCCAGCATACGAATGGCGAACTCGCATCCACACTAGCGACCGGGCTCGAAACGGCAAGGGACCGTGACTCGTTTGTGTTCAGTTCCCGGCGGTCACTCCGCGCCGGCGCCCACCGGAGCGAATGGCGCGTAATCGCGGACGTGGCCCTCGGTCCAATCCCAGAGCGACATCGGATCCACCGCGACGCCGCGCTGCAGAATCAATCGCCAACTGTGGTCCTGCTTCTCCCAGATATCGCCGTCACGATCGACGTAGAAGCCGTCCGCGGCGGGCTCGACACCGCTTTCTCCGAATCCGCCGGGGAAATCGCTTTGCTCCAACATGCCGGACACCCTCTTCCTCAGGTTCGCTTCCACCCGAAAGTATCCGGCACGCCACTTCCGATTCACTTCCGGTGGGGTTGCACGGCGGGCGAATACCGTATGCCCGGCAAACAATGTTCCTTAGCACGGGATTCGGGCCGCGCTCGGGCATGGTCATAACTATCCGACAACTATTGCGCAAACTTTTGGCATCTTCGAGTTTTTGCGAGATAGTGCTCTTCTTGCGGCGAACGTCCAGTTTGCTTTCGGGGTGTCAGGAGGGTGGATGACGGGGCCGGAGATACGGGTGCTCGGCCCGCTGCGCCTGACCCTCGGCGGCGAGCGGATTCCGCTCGGAACGCCCATGCAGCGGGCCGTACTCGGGCGGCTGATCGTGGCACGCGGACAGGCCGTTCCCGCCGAACGGCTGGTGGATGACCTGTGGGCGGGGGTGCCGCCACCCAAGGCCGCCTCGGTATTGCAGGTGCATATCCACAATCTGCGGCGGCTGTTCGAACCGGATCGGGCACGCCGCGCCCCCTCCCGATACATTGTGTCCGAATCGTCCGGTTATGCCTTGAAAATCGCTGAGAACGCCGTGGACGCATGGCAATTCGAACAGCAACTGCGGACCTATCAGGAACTGATCAGCAATCCCGAGACCCGGCCCGCACCCGGTGAGCGCAACGCGCTGCTGGAAACCGTGCTCGCACAATGGCACGGACCCGCGCTGGAAGCCTTCGCCGACTTCGAATGGGCTGCCGCGGAAGCGGACCGGCTCACCGATCTGCGGCTCACCGCGGTCGAACTCAATGCGCAGGCGAAACTGGAACTGGGGCGGGCAGGTGAGGTCGTCATCGAACTGCGCGCGCTCTTCGACGAACACCCGGGACGTGAGGAACTCGTCCGGCTGCTCGCCACCGCGCAATATCAGCAGGGCCAGCAATTGGAGGCGCTCACCACAATTCGGCGCTCCCGAGAATTCCTCAGCGACGAATTCGGCGTCGACCCGGGACCGGGACTGCGGCATCTGGAGACCGCGATCCTCACCCATGCCGCCGAACTCACCGTTCCCGGCGGACTGCTCACCGTCGCCGAGGCCGCCGAACCGCATCCGGCCGCCGTCGGTTACTTTCCCGAAACCCCTTCCGCCACCGGCTACTCCGCCGAACTCTCCGAACTGCTCACCCTCTCCGAGAGCGCCCGGGCCGGGCGATTGCGACTGGCCTGGATCTCCGGTGAGGCCGGAATCGGCAAAACCACCCTCGCCGAGAGCGCACTCTCCGCGTTGACCGCCACCGGCTGGATCGCCGCCACCGGCAACTGCCCGGAAATCGACGGCGCGCCCATGGGCTGGGCCTGGACCGAAATCGGCGCGACGCTGGACAGCGCCGCGGCACAACAGTTTCCGGGCGGTAGCGATTTCGCCCGGGTAGGAGTGATCGGCGACGGCCATGTCGATAAAGCCGGGTCGACGGGAGCGATGCCCGATAGCACCGTCGGCGGAGCCGACCAGGCGGGAACGCCCGACGACGACCACAGCGGTGCGACCGGACTGACGGAAACGCCTCGTAACGGCGGCAAAAGCGGAAACGGTCAACCGGGGGTAGTGCTCCCCGGCGAGGCCGAGGACGCGTTCACGCTGTCGCGGCGACTGGCGCAATCATGTAGGCAGGCGGCTGGTTTCGGGCCGGTGGTCCTGCTGCTGGAGAATGTGCACCGCGCCGACGCGGCGACCTTGCAGGTGCTGCGGCAGGTGGTGCACTGGTTACGGGATGAGCCGGTGCTGGTGATCGTGACCGCCCGGCGGTCCGAGGCCGGGCCGCAGGTGCGCGATACCGCTGCCGCGCTGGCACGGTCCACCGCCGTGCATATGGAGTTGAACGGATTGGATCAGGCGGGCACGCGACAGGTCGCGGAGGCGTCGGGGCTGACGCCGCTGGGGCCGGAGACGTTGGCGCAGTTACACGGCCGCACCGGCGGGAATCCGCTGTTCGTGCGGGAGCTGGCCAAGCTGCTGGCGGCGCACGGGAGTATCGAACAGGTTCCGGAATCCATTCGGGAGATCGTCGGCAATCGCATCGCGCGCCTGCCCGCCGGTGTCACCGAAGTGCTGCAACACATTTCGATCTGGGGCAGCGGAATGGAGCTGGGGCTGCTCAGCCGCGCGAGTGGGCTGGGACAGGATGCCCTCATCGATCTGCTCGCCGCCGCCGAGGCCGCGGGGTTGGTGAGCACCGACAGCACCGGCGGCATCCGATTCGTGCACGCCCTCATTCGCGATGCCGTCTACCTCGGCATACCGCCGCTGCGCCGCGGCCGAATGCATTGGGCGGCACTGGAACTGCTCCGCTCTCAGGCCGATTCCCAGCCCGCCCTCGCCCGCGACCCGGATGTGCTGGCCCGGCACGCCATCCTCGGCGCAAGCACCGAAACAGCCAGGGCCGCAATAGAATATGTGCTCACCGCGGCCCGACGCCGCACCACCCAGCGCAATCGCGCGGAATGCGTGCGCCTGCTCCACGCCGCCGTGGAACTCCACGAACTGGCGGGCGATACCGCCGAACACGCGGAATACGCCGACCGCGTCGCACTCCTGGACACCCGTTGCGCCCTGGTCACCGCCCTGGCCTACGACAACCTGCACCGCGAGGCCCGCGCCGAACGCGCTCGCGCCGTCACCCTGGCCGAAACCCTCGGCTCCCCCCGCCTGCGCACCAAAGCCCTCACCTGCTGGCGTGCCCCCGTCATCTGGGCCATCCGAGAATGGCGCACCCCCGACCACCGGGTACGCCAAGCTCTCTCCCGCGCCCTGGCCCCGTACGGCATCGCGTATCCCGCCGCGTCCTGGACCACCGAGTCGGATGTCGAAACCCCTTCGGCACGCCGATCAGCACCCGAGCACGGCGGCGAAGCGACCTTCGAGCGAGGCCGATTCCCCGCGGCCGCCGCCGAGATGGCCGCGACGGCGCGGCAGTCGACGGGGCCGGGTTCCGCACCAGGACAATCGATCCGATCGGGCGGCGGTTCGGGCTCCGCGCAGGGGCAGGGGGCTCGACGGGTCGGCACTGTGGGCTCCACGCCCGGCGCATCGGCTCGAGCCGGCAGCGAAATCGGTTCCGCGACCGGATGGCCGGGCGAGACTGTCGGCGAAATCCATTACGCTCCTGATCAATTCGTGCCGGAGATGGATTTGTCCGGGCATCGGTTGCGGGCTTCGGCAGCGGATTGGGGTGCCGCCGAAGGGCTTTCGCTGGAGGAGTTGGTGCGGCTGTTGATCGCCGCCACGTTCGAGGCGGGGCTGGAGGAGTACGAGGCGGGGCAGCGGCTGGCGCGGGAGGCGCTGAAGTTGGCGCGCACGCTCGGGGATACCGAATTGTTCTGTGCGGCGGTCAATGCGGTGACGTATCTGGAGTACGACTACGGGGTGGACTTCTTCGCGTTGATCGCGGAGTTGGAGCTGGTGGCGGCGGGGGCGGGGCTGGCCGAGTACCAGGCCGTCGCGCACTACATGGGATACCGGGCGGCGGTGGCGCGATCGGATCTGCGTGAGGCCGGACGCCTGGCGGCACAGGCGGTGGAGCTGGCCGATGAGGGGCAGCTACAGCCGCTGCTGGATCTGGTCAGCTGTTTCGCGGCGAGCCTGGAACTGCTACGCGGCGAGGTGGAACCCGCCGAGCGACTGTACGAGCAATTCGGCAGGCGGATAACGCGTTCGGGAATCGCGAACGCGGCGGAGGCGAAGCTGTTCTGCGCGCTCGCGATCGGTTGGGCACGCGCCGATCTGTCCGTGCTGGTGGGCCGCCTGGGCGAAACGTACACGCTACTGCCGGGCACCTTCGGCCAGGCGTACGCGCTGGCTCTCGTCCACGCCGGTGACCTGGACCGGGCACGCGCGGTCTACGCCGAGACCGCCGGGGTGCGCGAGGAGATGTATCCGATGCTGATGTCCGCGCTGCGGGCGCACACCGCCATCGCACTGGGCGAAACGGACGATATCGCGGCGCTCTATGAATACCTTTTGCCGCATTCGGGCGCGATCATCGGCAGTGAAACCAGTATGGCCTCGTTCGGCCCCGTGGACGCGGTGCTGGCCACGCTCGCGCAGGCGCTCGGCGATACCGCCGCGGCGGCCGCGCATCGGGAACGCGCCCGGCGGCAACTCGAGCGAATCCGCACCGAACTTCCGATAGCGGGAAATTCGCTACTTCGCCTTGCTTAACATCTGCGGTCCGAAATATCCGGATGGAATGACTGCAGCCGGTGACCAGTGGTCACCGGCTGCCGCCGAATTTCCCTACGGGCGAGGGTTAATCGCCCGGTATTACTTCGCCCGCTGGTAAGCATCGACGATCTCGGCCGGGATGCGGCCACGCGAGGAGACCTGATGGCCCTGCGCGCGCGCCCACTCCCGGATCGCGGTGCTTTCCTCCCGGTCCACGGCCGGACGCGTACGTCCGCCCGCGGCCGTGACCTTGCGCTGCTTGGAACGACCGACCTTGCGGGCCTTCTCGGTCCAGGGTTCGAGAGACTCCCGCAGCTTGCCGGCATTCTTGATCGACAGATCGATCTCGTAGTCCAAGCCGTCGATCGAGAAAAAGACTGTCTCGTCGGCCTTCGATTCGCCGTCGTAGTCGTCAACCAGCGTTACGGTGACTTTCTTCGCCATGGACTGCCCTTCCACGTAGAGGTGCCGCTATTCGCCGAAATGCTAATGCCGCGGCGGGGTAGTTTCAAACCAGGCGCGAATGGAATTCGGTGAGATCAGACTATTCTGCTATTACCGCGGAGACCATCCGGTCTTCAGCACACCCGGAAAACGGTCAACCGCCACCCGGAACGACCGCGGACAATACGGGCGGCAAGTGCGAAATGTCGCGTTCCCCGGTCGTATCCCGCACACACTTCCGCGGCCCCCGCGCCGGTCATGATCACATCGATCCTGGTGAGGGTGGCGGCGCCGAGTTCACGCCCCGGGGCCTGCCCGTGTTCGGCCAAGGTGCGCAGCGCGGCGATCACACCGGGCTCCGCGAGCGGGCGCAGTTGCACCGGTGAACGCCGCCCGTCGAGCACCTCGAGGGCCAACCGCAGTGCCGCCCCGGCGAATTGGCGCGGGGCAGTATCGCCCGCGTCACAGGGGTGTGATTTCGCAGCGTGCGAAGCCTGTAATACCCGTTGTAGCGCAACGGTTCCGGTACGCCGCGCGGCCGCATTACGCATGACGTGATTGCGACAGGAGCGCGGGCTCGATTGCGCCGCCGATTGCGTACGCGGCCGGGCGCGCCGTCGCGCCGGGCGACTCCGGGAACGGATACAGGGCGCGGGCGGCGGTTCGAAATCCGGTGCGGGCAGCACCGTGGCAACACCCGAAATCGGCACCGCGGCAATGCCGGAAATCACCGCGGCGGACTCATGAATCGGCACCGCCGCGACACTGTGAATCGGAACGGCGGCGGCACCCGGAATCGACATCGGGGCGGTGCCCGGAATCAGTATCGCGGCATCGCCGGAAATCATCTGCGCTCCCTCCCCGGGCGGATTCACCCCGCCGCATCGGCAGCCTGACATGCGATGTTGCCAGTGGTAAACCCCAAGTGCGGCTTCGCGCACCCCTTGCCGGAATGTCGCGCGCCCGCTACTTCAGCAGCGCCAGCCGCCCCGCGAAATCGGTGGGCAGATACAGGAACGGACTCGTCGTCCACGGCTGTCCGGACTGCGGATCGTACTGCGCGGGCATCGCCACCCCGGCGGGCGCGAAGGCGGTGAAACCGCGCTTGGCCGTGGTGCGGGTGGCCCGCCACAGGTGGTCCTGGAACGCCACCACGGCGGCAGCGTCGGAAGCCGCCGCGCCGCCGCGCAATTCCGCCACCTTGGCCGCCACCCCATCGGTGGACAGGTACACGAGCGTGCCGTCGGCCGCACGATCCGGATCGATGGAGATCACATCGGTCAGGCCGTACCGCTCCCGCAGCACCTGCGCGATCTCGGTCTGCGCGTACACCGGAACCACCCGATCACCGCGCGCGGCAACCACCGCCGCGGCCAGCGCCTCGTTCACCGGACCCGGCTCACCGACGGTGCGCGTCGAATCCGTGCCGGGCGCAAGCCGATTGCCGAAGCTGTACGCCACGATCAGCGTCGCCGAATCCGCCGGGGCGGTGGGCACGGTCCACAGATCCACCGCGGCGGGCGGGGCGGCCTGGGCGGCCGCGGGCACCAGCCACGCCGTCGATCCCAGCACCGCCATGGTCGCTACCGCCGCCGCCGTCCGTTTCGCTCTCACGAATCCGATGCTAACGACTGGCAATTCACCCCCGACTGTGACGTACCACACTCGGGCGGGTCCGGAACTCAGACCCGCGCCGGGGCTTTCGCCGCCACCGGGCGCAGGGTCTTGCGCAGATCGGTGCGCATGGTGGTGGCCGAATCGATGAGGTAGTTCTGGCGCACCTGCCACGGGTGCCGATCGCCCTGGCGCGGGAACTCCGAAATCGAGCGCTGCACATAGCCGGAGGCCAGATCCAGCAGTGGACGCTCGCCCAGCGCGCGATCGGGCTGCGGGACGACCGCCCGGTAGCCGCTGCGATCCATATAGCCGAGCACCTTGCACACCAGGCGCGAGGACAGATCGGCGCGCAGCGTCCAGGAGGCGTTGGTGTAGCCGATGCAGACCGCGAAATTCGGCACGCCGGTGATCATGGTGCCCTGCCAGACGAACTGATCGGCCAGATCCACCGGAGCCCCGTCGACCGAGAGGCCGATACCGCCGAAGGCGAGCAGTTGCAGACCCGTCGCGGTGATCACCACGTCGGCCTCCAGCACCCGCCCGGACTTCAGCCGAATCCCTTCCGGCACAAAGGTTTCGATGTGATCGGTGACGACCTCGGCCTTACCCTTGCGCATGGCCCTGAAGAAGTCGGCGTCCGGCACCGCGCACAGGCGCTGATCCCACGGGTTGTAGTCGGGGGTGAAATGCTCGGCCACGAGCGCGTCATCCTTGAGGATGCGCGCGGTGAGACCGGTCAGCATCTTGCGCGCGGACTCCGGACGACGGCGGCAGTACTGGTAGAAGCCGACATTGAACAGAATGTTCTTGGTGCGGATCACCCGGTGCGCCAGGCCCGGCGGCAGCAGTTCGCGCACCCGGTCGGCGATCTTGTCCCGGCCCGGGACCGCGGAGATCCAGGTGGGGCTGCGCTGCAGCATGGTGACCCGCTCGGCCTGATCGGCCATGGCGGGCACCAGGGTCACCGCGGTCGCGCCGCTGCCGATGATCACGACCTTCTTACCGGTGTAATCCAGGTCCTCCGGCCAGAATTGCGGATGCACGACGGTGCCCGCGAAATCACCGATGCCGGGGAACTCGGGCTCGTAGCCGTGGTCGTAGTTGTAGTAGCCCGCGCAGGAGTACAGGAAGCCACAGGTGAGGGTGCGCTGTTCGACGCTGTCGCCGGTGCGCGTCTCCAGTGTCAGCGTCCAGCGCGAATCACCGCTGTCCCATTGCGCGGCAAGCACTTTGGTGCCGTAGCGAATGTGCTTGTCGATACCGTTCTCGGTGGCGGTCTCGGTGATGTAGCGCAGGATGGCCGGACCGTCCGCGATGGACTTGGCATCGGTCCACGGCTTGAACGGGTAGCCCAGGGTGAACATATCGCTGTCCGAGCGCACGCCCGGATAGCGGAACAGGTCCCAGGTGCCGCCGAGCGCGGCGCGGGATTCCAGCAGGGCATAGCTGCGGCCGGGATGTTCGGCCTGCAATCGATACGCCGCGCCGATGCCGGAGAGCCCGGCTCCGACGATCACGACGTCTAGATGCTCGACAGTGCTGGAGGTCGCGGCGCTCATGAACTCCAGTCTGCGTCCGCCGGGCGTCCCCTTCTTGACTCTGCGCGACAAGTATTTGATTCTGAACGACATGTCGGTCATTCGATCCGCCGGATTGCGCGGCTTCCGCGCCACCGTCTCCGAACTGGGCGGGGACGCGGAGGAGCTCGCCGCGCTCTGCGGGCTGCCACCCGAGGCGCTGGACACCGACGATCTACTCGTCCCCGATCAGGCCGTCGGCGCGGCGCTGGAACTCGCGGCGCACCGGTTGAACTGCCCGGATCTGGGGTTGCGCATGTCCCGGCGGCAGGAATTGGACATGCTCGGACCGCTCGCGCTGGCCATCCGCAATTCGCCGACCCTGGCCGATGTGCTGGAGTGCACCTCGCGCTATCTGTTCGTGCACGCGCGCTCGCTCAGCCTGACCATGACGCCGGACCCGTACGGCGATCGCGGCGTCACCGCACTGCGCTACGGCGTCACCGCGCACGGACTGCCGACGCCGGTCCAGGGCACCGATGTCGGATTGGCGTTCGTACACCGCACAATTCAGCGACTGGCCGAGGAGCGCTACGGCCTGCGCTCGGTGGAACTGCCCTATCGCCCGGCCGCGCCGATCGCGGTGTACGAGGAATTCTTCGGCGCACCGGTGCGCATCGAGCGTCCGATCGCGATGCTGCGGGTACCGAGCAGTCTGGCCAATCGTCCGCTGTCCGGCGGTGACGAGAATCTGCATCGGCTCGCCATGGCGTTCCTGGCGCAGCTGTCCGGCGGGGATTCCAGGGCGCTCACCCCGCAGGTGCGCATCACGCTGCAGAAGCTGCTCGGCACCGCCGCACCCGAAATCGGCGCGGTCGCACGGCTGCTCACCATTCACCCGCGCACCCTGCAACGCCGCCTGACCGCCGAGGGCACCAGTTTCGCGGCGCTGCTGGACGAAGTCCGGCGCACCGAGGCGCATCGCTATCTCACCACCACCGATATGCCGATGAGTCAGGTCGCGTCGCTGGTCGGGCTGTCCGAACAATCCACCTTCACCCGCTGCTGCCGGCGCTGGTGGGGAGCGACGCCTACCGCGTTGCGGCGCAACGGCGGCGCGGCGGCGCACTGAGGACCGCGCGCGCGGGTTCGGCAAAGCCGCCGGGACACAACGGCATCCGACTCGGCATCGCCGCGACCGGGGACGACCGGCTCGAGTTCGCCTGTATCCATTGGGAATCGGGCAATGTGAACCAGGCAATTCTCGCAATCAGTTTGCGATCTTGCCGCGTGTCCTGCGAGCGTGCCGCCGCGCACGCGCGCAGGATGAAGTGGTGATAGCCGAATGCCCTTCCTGCGCTTGGCCCTCCCCCACGCCCGTGTCCTCGCACCGGTCGGTGCAGTACCTACGGTGCGTATGCGGACAGTGGATGATCGCCGTGCACGGGAAGGTGGTCGGCGCGGCCGGTGGCAGCAATTTCAGCCGGACCGATCCGCTGGCGGCGATCGTCACCAGACGGGATTAGCGCGAGGGCACGAAGACCCGGACGGCTTCGATGCGGGTGCCGCGCTCGTGGAAGTCGAGTTGGGCGATACCGCGGCCGTCGCGGGTTTCGACCGTCGCGGTCACGGTGCGGCCCGCGGCGATCGGCTTGCTCCAGCGCAGACCCTTGGCACGAACGATGAAGTCCTCCAGGGACATTCGCTCATCCTCCGCCCAGGACAGCCGCGGAACCGGAGCCAGGGCGGCGTGCGCACCGGCGGATTCGCCGCGACCCGCGGCATCCAGCAGTCGCCCGGCGGCCTGTTTGCCCGGCGCGCCGACGCTGCGCATGCCCTTCATGAAACCCAGTGCGCCGCCGACGCCTTGGTTGCCGAGCAGCTGCGGTCCCAGCTTCGCGCCCGCCAGCAGGCCCTGTACACCCGAGCCCATGAGCTGCGTGATCATGCCGGGCAGTTCCCAATGTGCGCGCAGCGCAGCGACTTTCAGTTCCCCGTCGATCTCGGTGACGTCATAGCGCAGATGCATGGGCACGTGCAGGGTGACACCGGTGGACATGGTGGTGGCGATGGTCAGATCCCGGAACACCGTCGAGCCGGAGACCACATCGTGCGCGACATCGAAGGCGATGCCATTGGGCGCGATGAAGGTGTCGTAGAACCGTTCGATGGCGGCGCGGCCGATATGCGGGCGCGAACCCACCGGGTCCTCCACGCCGGCGGAGTCGGCGAAAAGGCCGACCCAGGCGGCGCGGTGATGCGCCGCCACCGCCCGCGGGGAGGCTTCGACGGTCGCCAGCAGTTCGGCGGCAGTGGGGTTCGCGGACACGGTTCCTCCAGGTGATCAGTAGCGCGCGCGATGATACCGGCCGCCCCGTCCGGCGTCACGGGAACCATCGGCCGCCACCGTCCGGCGTCCGCTCGGAATTACTTCGCGCCGAGCGGCTTTCCGAAGAAGGAGGCGAACACCTCGCCGAAGGTGTTGAACAGCAGGGCGGTGCCGTTCGGGTCCAGGAACAGCGAGCCCGCGTCGGTGGTGGAGCAACCCTGTTGTGCCGGAACACCATCGAGGCGATCCTTCATCCACAGCATGGCGGGGCCGCCGCCGGAGATCTCGGTGACGACGTGCTCGCCGAGATGCTCGCGGGTGTACTTCACATTCGCTTCGGGATGTTGGCAGTAGGTATCCACCAGCGTATTGACCTGACCGACCGGAATGACCTCATCCGGATTGCCCTGCCAGATGTACATGGGCATATCGGGGACGACTTTGCCCATTCGAGTCTTGTCCAGGACATCGGCGACGGCGGGCTCCAGCAGCGGATCACCGGCGGTGTGCAGCATGCCCTTCAAATTCAGGAAAGGCAGCAGCATGGCCGTGTATTGCAGGCACAGGTTGTTCTTCACCGCGGCGAGCGTGTGCCCCAGCGGATCCATGCGCTCGTTCACGAAGCGCGCGAAATCGGGGTATTCCCGGGTCAATCCGAGCACCGCCGCGAAGATCAGGCCCGAAGTGGCCTGGCCGTTCGCCACATTGAGCGTGACACCCAAATCGGCGGGCACACCGCCCTCGGCCGCGCCGACGATATTGAGTTCGGGTGCGTAGGACTGCCGCAATTCCGCGGCGTGCCCGGTGACGATCGCGCCGCCGGAATAGCCGTACATGCCGATGCGGGTATCGGCGGCCAGCCGCATGGGATCGAAATTCTTCGCGGCGCGAATACCGTCGAGGGTGATGCGCGCACCCAGCGGTCCGGCGGCATAGGCCTCATTCGGGCCCTGGTGATCCGGAATCGATACCGCCCAGCCCTGCGCCAGCGCCCCCTGCGTGATGGCGAATTCGGCGGGCACCACGACCTGACCGCCCAGGGCGCTCAGCGACCACTGCTGCACCGCGTAGGACGGCGCGCAATATCCGGCCAGCGAGTCCTCGGCGATCTGCATGGAGATCAGCTTGTCCGGTGCCGAGCCGCGCGGCTTGAGCACCGTGGTCACGGCCGCGATGGCCTCGTCACGGCTGTTGTTGGAGCGGTAGGAGAGCTGCCAGGCATCCACGTTGACCGGGATCAGGCCGAAGTTCGCGACATTGACCTGGCGGGCGGTGATGATCTCGCCGGGCGCCTTGCTCGCCACCATTTCCGGGTCCGGACGGTAGAAGGCCGAATCCAGTTCCGGCGGAACGGCGATCGCGGGGGCCGGTTGCACCGGAACCTGATCCGCTCCGGCGGTGCCGGTGGCCATCATGGCCGCCGACGAAAGGATTCCGGCCAGCACGACGGCAATTCGCCGTGCGGTTCTCGGCTTGCGCACTCTCTTCCACCCTCCGACCAAATGTGAGACTGCTCCGTCTCACACGATGGGAGAACTATCGCATGAAAGTGACCTGAATCGCAATCCCGTCCAAATGAGTTCGGCCCCACCGGAAGTGCCGGTGGGGCCGAACAACGGGAAGTCCCGCAGGATTACTGCTTGGGCAGCGCCAGATTCATACCGCCCACATCGGCGACCTTCCAGCCATTGTTCGGATCGACCGCCACCGTGTAGGTGACGGTGGTCTGCACGCCCTGCGGATTCTGCGCATTGGTGGAGGTGACATTGAGGAACACATTCACCTGGTAGACGCCGTTGTTCTGCGACATCACCTTCGCCGTCACCGGCGTGGCGCTCGAGGTCCACTTCAGCGGGACCAGGATCTCCTGCAACTTCGGCGCGGTCGCCTCGAATTTATTGGCCAGCGTCGGAGTCGTATTGGCCTTGAGGCGGCCGGTCCACGAATTCAGGTCGGAGAAGTTGATATTGGAGGCGCCGACCGAATAGTCGGTGGCGATCTGCTCGGCGCGCTGCGCGTCCGCGGCCGCGGTATCGCGATCGCTCAGATCACCGCGCGCCGAGAGCCACAGCGCGCTGACCGTGATGAGCGCACCGATCAGCAGTACCGCCGCCGCGACCGTGCCGAGCGTGGAGAGCTTCAGCGAGACGGTCTTGGCCTGCGCGGTCTCGGCCTGCGGCGCTTCGGGCTTCGACATCTCGACCTTCGGGGCTTGCGCCTGCTGCGCCTCGGGAGCGGAGACGGCAGCGGCCTCCGCGTCGACTGCCCGCTTCGGCTCGGTGTCCTGCGACATCCGCTTCTCCTTCTTCGGTGACTACTTGACGTTGACCTGCACCCGCACGGCGTTATCGCCGGTACTGGCGAGGGCCTGCGAGATCAGGGCGCTGATATCTATTTGCGGCCCGGTCGTGCGTGCGGCATCGGCGAGCGGCTGCAATTGGGGCGCGAGGGTTTTCAGTTCGGGTCCGGCCTGCTGCAACCAGTCGGTCAGCTTCGCCAGGAAGGGTGCCAGTCCATTGCTGTCCACATAGGACTGCGGTCCGGGCACTCGATCGGTGAGTCTACCGACCGCCTCGACCAGATCGTTCAGAGACTGCGCGAACTGGATGAACGCGGGCGCGGCAGCGGCCGTCGCCTCGGGGATACCGTCCATATTCGAGGCCGCGGCCTGGAAACTGTTCAGTAGCTGCACGATCTTGGGTTCGCGGCTCATGATGGCCGACGCCAGCAGATCACCGGCCCGGGTCAGCGCCGGCATGGCCGAATCGGTGTCGTGGAACGCCACCCCGAGGGTATTGGCGAGCGAGGCCGCGACCGTCGGATCGAGCTGGTTCATCACCTTGTTGACCAGGCGCGATACCTCGGGAATGGACAGTGGGGACTTCACCGCCGAGGTGTCCAGGCGCTGACCGTTCTTCAGATAGGGCGCGCCGCCGGTCTTGGGGCGGATCTCCACATACGGTTCGCCCAGCGCCGAGAGCTGTTCGATGCTGATGACGCTGTCGGTGGGCACCTTGCGATCGGCGTCGATGCGGAAGCCGACCTCGACACCGCGCGCATTGCTGTCCACCGAGGTGATGCGGCCGATCTTCATGCCGGTCAACAGGATCGGCGAACCCACGCTCAGGCCACCGGAATTCGCCAGCACCATGGACGCGCTGGTGTACTCGGCGAACGGATCCGCGCGCACCACACCGAAGGTCAGATAGCCCGCGCCCAGCACGGTGACGGCGGCGATACCGCCCAGGGACGCCAGCGAACCCCACTTCATCGCACCGCTCCGATCATGCGCAGGGTGGCGAGGATATTGCCCACCTGGTCGTCCTTGGGGACCGAATCCGTGTGCACGCCGGTGATATTCACCTTCGGGCCGTGTTCGACGAATGGAATCAGCTTGTCGCGCAGCAGGGAAACCAGCAGCGAGAGGTTCGAGGGCACCGATAGGTCCAGGGGTGCGCCTGAGAATGCCAGCGGCACAAAGGCTTTCGCCGCACCGTCGGCGGAGCTCACCACGGGGGCCAGCCAGGCCAATGAGTTACCCAGGGTGCCGAGCGCGGTGAAGATCTGCGCCACACCGCGAATGGAGTTGGTGACGCCGTTCAGGGTGTCCACCGACTCCTGGCTCAGTTCGTGGTCCAGGAAGTCCGCGCGATCGTGCAGCACCTGGGCATTGACGCCTAGGCCGTTGAGCAGTGCGTCGACCTGATCCAGATTCGCGGCCAGATCCACCGCGTTCCCGGCCGCGTTCTGCGCGATGCGCTTGGTCTCGTTCGGATCGGCGGGCAGCACCGCGTTGAAGCGATTGATGATGTCCTGCAACTGATTCACCGCACCGCCCTGGGTGAAGGCGGCCAGCGCGGCCATGGTGTCCTCCAGCTGCACCGCCGGATGCGTGCGCTCCTGCGGAATGGTGCCGCCCTCGCGCAGCAGCGCGCCGAACCCGTCGGGCGGGGTCGTCAACGCCAGGTGGATATCGCCGAGCACCGTGTTCTGCCGCAACTCCGCGATGGTGGTGGCGGGCAACTGCGCCTTGGTCGAGATATCGGCGTCCACAACCACATAGCCGCCGCGCCCGCCCGCATGCGCCGAATCCACCACGCGCACCCCGGCAACCGTCCCGACCTGTGCGCCATTGGCGATAACCTTCGCCCGCGCAGGCAGATTCAGCACATTGCCGAACTCGATATGAATGCGATACGTCGGCCCGGAGACGGACGTGCCCGGCACCGGAACCGATGCCGGATCGAACGCGCAACCCGCCGCACCGGCCACGAGTCCGACGGACAACAGCACGGCTCCGAACGCGCGGCTGACACCCCGCCCCGTCATTCCGGCGGGCTTTTGGCCGGAATCTACGCGGGGAGAGTGGATCCCGGCCACAAGCATGCCGGGATGACGGGGGTTGGTCGCGCCCGACTGACGGGGGTTGGTCGCGCCCGACTGACGGGGGTTCGTTGCGCCCGAAGTGGGTTGGGCGGGGTGGCTCCGGCCGACTGCCCTCGGCACGGAGCCCGCACGCCCGGGGGTCGCTGCCCGGTGTGCGGAATCTGCCCTCATCGCAAATTCCATAGGCCCGGCAGTACCTGCGGCCAGCGCAGCCCCTGCTTGCACGAGGTGTGTCGGTGTGGGTTGCTCAGGCGTTACTACCTGGTGGGCAAAGCGGATATAACCGGCATTGCGGGTGATTTCCCAGGGTCCGATTCTCATCGCGCACCTGCCATTCCGAGCACGAGGGGCACCAGCGGGACATCGACCATGCCGTTGCCGGGGTCGGTGCACGCGCCGGGGGTGACGGCGTTCACGGCCGCGCAGACCTGGGCGGCGTCCGGGGCGGGCAGCGCCGCGCGCGGCGAACCGTAGGTGACGCCGGACCCCATGACCGATTTGGCGGCATTGCTGAGCACCGGGAGTTTGAGCATGATCTCCGAGAGCGAGCCGACATTGGCGCGCAGCAGGCGCACCAGCGGCAGCGTGTCGTCCAGCGCCCGCATGATCGGATCGCCGACAATGGTGATCAGGTCATTGAGCATGGGCAGGGCCTGACCCAGCCGGTCGATGAGTTCGGCTCCGGGACCGATCAATTCGGTGCTGGCATTGTTCAGCGCGGGCGCCAGGCGCAGCAGCATCGAGCGCAGATCGCCCCAATGCTGTTCCACCTTCTCGCCCACCGAGGCGAAAGCATCGAAAATGCCCGCCAGATGGCCGATATCGGCATCGGGCGCGGCCAGCGCGGAACCGAGCTGCTTGACGATCGCATTGATCTGCGGTCCGGAACCGGCGGTCGCGGTGTCCAGCCCGGCCAGCCCGTGCGCCAGCGCGTCCGGGGCCTGCGCCTGCTGCAATTGCGAGGACAGATCCGCCAGCGCGGTCAGCGTCTCGGTAATGCTCTTGGGCGTAAGGGTTTTGGTGATGCACTGCGAGGAATCCCAGTGCGCCCGGTCCTTACCGCTGGCCAGTACGGCCAGATTGCGGTCCGCGACAATGGAATCCGCGACCGTGGTGGCCGCGGCGTCGGCGTACACCGGATACTTCGCGTCGACCGAGAAGCCGACCTTCACCTTCGCGCCGTCGGAGTCGATGGAGGTCACCGTGCCCACCGCGATACCGCGCATGGTCACCTTGTTGCCCACGTACAGGCCCACCGCGTCCGGCATTACCGCGCAATAGGATTCGGTCTTCTTCATGGGATCGAACCAGATGAAATAGCCGACCACGGCCAGCACCACCACGAGCACCGCGCCGGCGATGGACATGAACGCCTGCGAGGCGAGCATCCGCTTGAGCATCAGCAGTCCTTCCCGGGCAGCGGCACGCATACCGGCACCGTCTGCGCGGACTGGTCGATGGTCACGCCGCCGTCCGGAACCACCAGTGACGACAGCTTCTGCTGTAGCTCCTGCGCCGCGGTGAGCGTCGGCGCGAAACGCGTTCCGAGCTGCTCCAATTGGGTGATGGCGTCGTTCAGCTTGGGTTTGAGCGAGGCATCCCACTGCGGCTGCGCGCCATCGAGCCGATCGAGTACCGCGCTGAGCAGGCGCAGCGCCTCCGCCATCTCCGAATGCTTGTCCGCGAGCACGGTCACCAGCAGGTTGGCGTTGTCCATCAGGCGACCGAGATCGGTCTTCGCGCCGTCGTACATGCGCACGTACTCATCGGCGACCGAGACCGCGTTGGAGACCTGGGTGCGCTGGCGATCCAGGGCGTCGACGTAGGTGCTCACGGTCTGCAACGTGGTGCGCAGACTGTCCGGCGCACCGTCGACGGAATTGCCGAGCGCGGCCAGATTCCGGTTCAGCGTCTGACCGTCGATCTTGGCCAGCGGGGTCGCCGCATCCTGGAAGGTCTGCGCCAGGCTGTACGGCAGGCGCACCCGATCCGGCGGAATCGCCTTGTCGCCCAGCGCTTTATCGCCCGCCGGGAAGACCGCGACGTAATGACCGCCGACGATGGTGAGCATGCGAATGTCCAGGGAGGTCTGATCACCCAGGAACACATCGGAATTCACCGTGAAGCGCATGACCACGCGATCCGGCTTCAGCTCCAGCGATTTCACCTCACCCACCGAGATGCCCGCGATGCGCACGTCGTCACCGGTTTTCACCGATTGCGCCTCGGAGAGTTCGGCGGTGTAGGTGTGCTTGCCGAACGGCACCACGAACAGCACGCCCGCGGCCAGCAGGCCGAGCGCGACCAGGGCCGCGCCGATAATGCCCCGGCGCAGTTCGCGCTTCTTCCTGGTGGCGTCGTCGACCACACGATCGGCGTTGGCGAAGAGCCGCGGCAATCTCACCCCTTGCATATCGCCACCTGCTGTCCCGAGATCAGCACCTGCACCAGCGGCGGAATATCGGCACTCCCCTTGCTGCACACCGGCTTCCAGCCCGTGGCGTTGGGCGCGGACACATCGGCCGCGGCCAGCACCGACGGCAGGCGGCCGAATACCTCGACGGCCTGCTGGGCGTCCGGGAAGACGCGCCGGATCAGCGCGTCCACATCACTGCCGCTGTCGATGCCGAGCGTGCGCAGCAGGCTGTCGATCGGCCCGAGCACCGACGGCGCGGTCGCCGCGAATTGCGCCAGCCCACCGATATTCGCCTGTAGCGCTTCGAAAATGTCACTCAGGCGGGCCAGCAGCGGCACCAGGTAGTGCACGCGCCCGCTCAGCCGATCGTCGAGATCGGACATATTGCGGATCAGCGTGCCGATCACCTGCTGCCGATTGTCCACGTAGGACGCGAGTTTGCCGATGGCGTCCATGGCCGGGCCGACACCGCTGCCGTCACCCTCGATCAAAGCGACCATGCTGGCGCTGAATTGATTGATGGCCTCGGGAGAAATGGTGGACAGCACCGGCTTCAAGCCGTTGAACAGGCTGGTGACATCGAAAGACGGCACGGTGTGGTCGATCTCGATGCGGGCACCGGCCTGGACACGCTGGCCCGGCTGCGGCTGCTGCTGTAGATCGACATAGCGCTGCCCGGTCAGATTCTGATACCGGATGGCCAGCTTGCTGTTGTCGTAGATCGGTGCGTCGGTCTTGACCGAGAACTGCACGCGCGCCTTCGCGCCCTCCAGTTCGATGTGCTTGATCTTGCCGACCTGCACGCCGTACATGCGCACGTCATCGCCGACCTTGAGCCCATTGGCATCGGTGAAAATCGCGTCGTGCGTTTCGGTCTCACCCGAGACCGGCCGCTGAATCGCGGTGATCACCAGCATGAGCACCACCACGATCACCGAGGTGAACAGGCCGAGCCGCCACGCGGCGCCCTTGACCGTCATCGCGCGCCTCCCAGCAGCGGGATCGCGACGGCGGGCACGCCACGCAGATCGACCTCGACATTGAGCACCGGGCCCTGCCCGTTATCCGGCATGGCGGCGCGCAAACGCTCGATGAGCGTGCGCAATTCGGCGCTGGACTGCTGCGGCTGCGGCACCATCTGGGCCAGCATGGCCAGCACCGGCGCGAGCATATCGGTCAGTCCGGAAAGCTGATTACCGGCCGTACCAAGGGTTTTCGCGAGTTCGGGCAGCAGCTGCCCGGTCACCAGCGCCAGATTGGAATCGTAGGTGGCCCGATTGCCTTGCAGCCGTTGCACACTGCGGATCATGTCCACGACCTGCACGGTGGCCCCGGCGAATTTGCCGCCGCCGTCGAACGCCGGGCCGAGCTGACCCATCAGCTCCGAGAGCGGCATCTTCTGGTTGTCCGCGACCGTGCGGGTGGCGGTGATCAGGGCCTGCGCGAGCGGGGTCAGCGCCTCGGTATCGGCGGCCGCCTGCGCGATCACCGACGCCATCTGCGGGGTCAGCACCGAACCGCCGACCTGCGAGGCGCTACGCAGAATCGACCCCATGGTGGCGTCGTACACCGCGTTCGCCCGGGCACCGGTCAGATCGATGACCGAGCCGGCGCGCAACGGCGCACCGCCGGGGCCGCCGCGCAGATCGATCTCGCTGATGCCGAACAGGTTCGCGGGCGCGTAATCCACCAGCATGGAATCGTCGATCCCGAAGAGCCGGGAATCGTCCAGCCGCAACCCGATTCGCTGCGTACCGTGCGCGTCGGGGGCGATATCGGTGACCTTGCCGACCACCACGCCGTTCACCCGCACATCGGTGCCGACCAATACGCCGTCACCGATCTGCTCGGTGCGCAGCGAAATCGCGATTCCGTCTTCGATTTTCGCGGACGAGTACACCGTCCAGCCGATCGCCACCGCGACGATCAGCGCCAGCGCGACCGCGCCGACCGCCATGGACCGTTTCCGGTCCACGGCAACACCAGGCATTCCGTAGTTCGGCATCCCCTACCCCGTGAACGTGATCGCCGAATTGAAGCCCCACAACCCGAGCGAGAGCACCATGTCCAGGGCGATGATCGCCACCGAACTCGCTCGCACGGCCTTGCCGGAGGCGATGCCCACACCTTCGGGACCGCCGGTCGCGAAGAAGCCGTAGTAGCAGTGGATCAGAATCACCACCACCGCGAAGATGGCCACCTTCACCACCGCCGCGATCACATCGAAGCCGGAGACGAATTGGAAGAAGTAATGGTCGTACACGCCCGCGGATGACCCGAGCACCAGCGTGATCAGACCGCGGCAGGCCAGGTACGACATGATCAGCGCGATCAGGAAGGTCGGCACGATCGCGACCACACCGGCCAGTACGCGGGTGGTCACCACGAAGGGAACCGAACGCAGGCCCAGGGATTCGATGGCGTCGATCTCCTCGGAGATGCGCATGGAACCGATCTCGGCGGTCATGCGGCAGCCCGCCTGCGCGGCGAAACCGATGGCGGCCGCGATGGGCGCGAGTTCACGGGTGGTGGCGTACGCCGACACCAGACCGGTGACCGGGCCCATGCCCAGCATGTCCAGGGTCGCGAACGATTCCACCGCGACCGACGCGCCCATCACCAGACCGAGCACGATCATCATCGGGACGGTGCCGCCGCCCACGATGATGGAGCCGCGACCCCAGGTCATATTGGTGATGGCGCGCATGGTCTCGTCGCGATAGCGCTTGAGCGTCAACGGAATCGACGACAGCACCTGCCACACGAAGGAGAGCACGAAGCCCACGCCTTCGACGCGGCGCAGCAACAGCCCGCGCCGGTGATAGAAGCGCGCGAACCAGCCCAGTCCCTTCGGGACGTAAGTAGCGGACATCAGGCGAGCCTCGTCGGCAGGAACATGGCGGTGATCTGGGTGGCGATCAGGTTGACCACCACGATGGAGACCACCGAGAGCACCACGGCCGCGTTCACCGCATCGGCGACACCGCGCGGACCGCCCTTGGCCTCGAGCCCGCGCTGGCAGGCGATCACCACCACGATGAACCCGAAGATGACCGCCTTGAGCAGCGAGATCCACACGTCCGCGGTGGTGGTGAAGGAGCCGAAGGTGGCCCAGTAGCTACCCGGGGTGACGCCTTGACCGCCGATGGCCACCACGTATCCGGCGAGCACGCCGACGAAGATGATCAGCACATTGAGCAGCGGCGCGACGACCAGCATGGCCACCATGCGCGGAATCACCAGGCGGTGAATCGGACTGATGCCCATGGTGTTCAGGGCGTCGATCTCCTCGCGAATGGTGCGCGCGCCCAGGTCCGCGGCCAGTGCCGCCGCGCCCGCGCCGCCGAGCAGGAAGCCGGTGGCCAGCGGTGCGCCCTGTTTGATGACGCCGAGGCCGCCGGTCGCGCCGAGCAGCGAATCCGCGCCGAGGGTGTGGATGAGGTTGCCGACCTGCACCGAGACGATGACGCCGAAGGGAATCGCCATCAGGATGGCCGGAATCGCGGTCACCGTCACCAGCCGCCAAGCCTGGAGAATGGCTTCCTTCCACTGGAATTCGCGGCGCACGATATCGGTGAAAGTGCCCGCCACCGATTCCTGCGCGATACCGGCCGCGCGGCCGAAGGTGCGCAGGGAGGCCACCGCGGTGCCGGAGAAGTTCTCCCGAACGATGCGGACATTGCTGCGCACGGCCGAGCGGCGCGCGAGGGTCCGGGTCATTGCGGGGTGACTTCTGCGAGACGCCGAATTCGGCGCCGGGTGACGAGGTTCAAATCTTCTTCTCCGTGATCGGCAACACTGCCTGCCATCAAAGCTAATGGTTACGCGGAGTTACAACAAATCCGTCGGAAGTGTGACTCAGGCCTCTAAGTTACCTTCCAGTACATGTCGGACGCCGCTGTTCAAAACGGAGATTGCCCATGTGACCTGCGGTTCTGAAACGTGTTATTAGGCCGGAAGGCTATCGGCATGATACTGGACACACGTCCAGTGAACCGGTCGCGCGGCACCCAAAACGGCTGGTGCCATACCGAAACCGAAAATGAGTGAACAGTCAGCTATTCGGAAAAACGGGCGGTGGGTGCGCTTCGGCTATGGCGGTTTTCCGCCAAGCCAGCGCGAGAAGACCGACCGGAGTGTTCACTGTGCCTGTGGATCCAACAGTGTCGGCAGTCCTTTCGGCGATCGCATCCGATGACTGGACGGCATTCGCCAAACTGGTACACCCCTATGTGCACTGGACCGAGGACGGCATCACCACGCGCGGGCGCACCCGGGTCATGGCCTTGCTCTCCGGACACGACGGCATCAAACCGGCGCGAGCGTACGAACTGCGCGACGGACAGGTTTATCGCTGGACCTCGTGAGCGGCCCGATTACGGACTGACGGCCAGAAAGACGAAGGCCGAGAACAACACCAGGTGCACACAGCCCTGCAACAGCGTCGCGCGGCCGGGCACCACGGTGAGCGCGCCGACCACGACGGTCAACGCCAGCAACACCATCTGCGTCGCGCCCAGGCCGAGCATGAGCGGACCCTCGATCCAGATCGACGCCAGCGCGATGGCCGGAATCGTCAGGCCGATACTCGCCATCGCCGAACCCAGCGCCAGGTTGAGGCTGATCTGCACCCGCTCGCGGCGCGCGGCGCGCACGGCCGCAATGGTTTCCGGCAGCAGCACCAGCAACGCGATCACCACACCGACCGCGGAGGCGGGCAAACCCGCTGCGGCGATACCGCTTTCGATGGACGGCGAGACCAGCTTGGCCAGGCCGACCACGCCGACCAGCGCCACCAGCAGCAGTGCGAGGGAGGTGAAAGCCTGCTTGCGCGTGGGCATTTCGTCATGATCGTCATCACCCTGCTCGCCGTCCTCCACGGGCAGGAAGTCACCCGGATGCCGGACCGTCTGCACCATGACGAAAACGCCGTAGAGCACCAGCGAGGCCGTCGCCGCGAAGATCAGCTGCGAGGCCGAGAAGACCGGGCCGGGCTCACTGGTGGTGAAGGTCGGCAGCACCAGGCTCAGCGTGGCCAGGGTGGCGACCGTGGCCAGCGCGCCGCCGGTGCCCTCCGCGTTGAAGACCGCCAGCCGCCGCCGCGCCGCCGCCACCAATAGGGATAGGCCGAGAATGCCGTTGCAGGTGATCATCACCGCGGCGAAGACGGTATCGCGGGCCAGCGAGGCCGCCTTGTCTCCGCTGGAGAGCATGAGCGTGACGATCAGGCCGACCTCGATAATGGTCACCGCCACCGCGAGAATGAGCGATCCGAACGGTTCACCCACCTTGTGCGCCACCACCTCGGCGTGACTCACCGCCGACAACACCGCCCCCACCAGCGCCGCGGACACCAGCACCACCACCGCCGGACCCAGGTCACGACCCCAGGAAACCGCCAGCACCAGGGCGGCGACCAGTGGGATGACGAGCGACCAATAGCGGCAGACGATGCGGATCATGACCTTCATCGTTCCAGCAAATTGTTCGCATTCACCGCAAAACGAGAGCCAGGCCTCCCTCGGCGAGCCGGGGGCATGAAGCCGTTCAGCCGATCTCGCCCGCGGCGCGCTGGTAGGCGGCGGCCGCCCGCTCGAAGTAGTCGAACAGCACCGCGCGCTGGTCAGCGGGGTAATCGCCGAGAATCTCGCCGATCGCCCGGCGCGCCGGCGCGAGCACCGCCTCCAGCTCCGCGGGCCTACCCACGGGTTCCACAATCACCTTGCGCCGATCCCCCGGATCGGCGGCGCGCCGGACATACCCGGCCGCCTCCAGCCGATCGATGAGCCGGGTGGTCGGCCCGGTGGTCAAACCGGTGCGAGTACCGAGCTCGCCGGGGGTCATGGCCCCGCTCAACTCCAGGATATTGAGCGCGTACAGATCGGTCGCACCCAACCCGACAGCCTTCGCGCCCGCCTGCGCATGCAGCACGACAGCACTCAGATAGCGCCGGAAAATCTCGTGCTCACTCGATCCCGCAGGTGTTGACACGGTTCGCCTCCCTCAATTAATCTCTTCCTTAACGAAGATACTTCTTCTAAGAAGAAGCTTCTTCCAGGCAGAAGAATAGCACGGCTTCGCCACCACCCCATCGTCCACACACCAATGATCACTACCGAAAGGCAGACGCCATGAACGCCACCGAGATCGACACCACCGCCATCCGCGCCCTGATCGAGCGCAGCGCCGAGGCCTGGGGCCGCGGCGACGGCGCCGGCTACGGAAGCTGCTTCACCGCCGACGCCACCGACGTGACCTACGTCGGCACCGTCTACCACGGCGGCGACGAGATCGGCGGCGCACATCAGGCGCTGTTCGACAGCTTCCTCAAAGGCACCCGGCTCACCATCGACATCCTGGAGATCCGCCGCTACGGCACGGACACCGCGATCGTGCTCACCCGCGGCGAATCCGGTAAGGGCACGGCCAAGAAGCTCGGAAAACTGGCCACCTACACCGTTATTCGCGACACCGACGGTCAATGGCGCATCGCCGCCGTCCAGAAGACCCAGCACAAGCCCGTCATGGAAGCCATCTCCTTCAAGTTCCAGCCCGCCACCCGCCCGGCCGCACACTGAGATGACGAAAATCGCGATCCTCGGCGCTACCGGACGAACCGTGCGGATGCGGCAAATCGCCTAGTGGGTGGAATAGGCTTTCGGGGTGGCCGAAACGAGTGTCGAGGCGGGCGGGAATGGGGAACCGCATCCGCATGAACCGCATAACGAGGGGCTGGCTTCGCGGCTGAACTGGTTGCGGGCGGGGGTGCTCGGGGCCAATGACGGGATTGTCTCCACCGCCGGGCTGGTGGTGGGTGTGGCCGCGGCGACGACGGAGAGTTCGGCGATTCTCACCGCGGGGATCGCGGGGCTGACCGCGGGCGCGATCTCGATGGCGGCGGGTGAATACATCTCGGTGAGCACGCAGCGGGACAGTGAGCGGGCGCTGCTGTCCAAGGAGCGGCGGGAGCTGGCCGAGTCGCCGGAGTACGAATTGGCGGAGCTGGCGCAGATCTACGAGGGCAAGGGGCTCTCCAGCGCCACGGCTCGGCAGGTGGCCGAGGAACTCACCGCGCACGACGCGTTCCGGGCGCACGCGGAGGCCGAATTGGGTTTGGATCCGACCGAACTCACCAATCCGTGGCACGCCGCCATTTCCTCGGCCGTCTCGTTCACGCTCGGGGCGATACTGCCGCTGCTGGCCATTCTGCTGCCGCCGGTGTCCTGGCGGATTCCGGTCACCTTCGCGGCAGTGCTTGTGGCACTGGCGATTACGGGTTCGGTGAGTTCACGTCTGGGCGGCGGCAACCCCGGGCGCGCGGTACTGCGCGTGGTGATCGGCGGTGCGCTGGCCATGGCGGTCACCTACGGAATCGGCCAGCTCGCAGGCGTTTCCGGAATCTGACCGGCGCGGAACTAGCGCGGGGGCAACAGGATCGGGAGCTCCACCGGATGCGGCGCGACCGGCGGGGCCACCGCGGCAGGCGGCGGAACGGCGGGCGGGGCAGGCGGATTCGCCGGAGCCATGCGCGGATACACCAGTTCCGGCGAGCCGATCTGCGGGGTGGCGGGTCCGTTCACCGGCGCGGCGGGACCTGCCACCGGAGCCTTCGACGGGGGCAGCAACCCGTGTGCCGGGGCGATGGAATCGTGTTCGGCCGGAGCGACCGCGGCGGGCGCGGCAGGCGGGTGATACATCGAGGTGCGACTCGGATCCAGCACGCCGCGAACAGGATTCGCATCCGTATCGCCGGATCGGGTGAGCAGCATGCCCGCGCCGATGGCGAGCACCATGAGCCCGGAAACGAGGACGACCGCGGCCAGGCCGCGCGGGTCGAGATCGCCTTCGTGCGCCGAGTCGGATTGCCGCGGGCTACCGAGCATGGTTGTCCTCCTTCGGATTCCGGCCGACTGCCGATCAGGGCGCCGGGGGCGGTGGTGGCGGGGGCGGTGGCAACAGGAACGGCAGGATGGGCGCGAGAATGTCCGGGATGATCGGCGCGGGCGGCGGCGGCGCGGGCGCGGGCGGCGGCGCGGGTTCGGGCGCGGGCGCCGGAGCGACCGGGGCCGGAGCGTAATAGGTTTCCGGAGCCGGGGCCGGAGCGGGCGCGGGTTCGGGGGCCGGAGCGGGCGGCGGGGGCGCGGGTGCCGGAGCAGGCGCGGGTCCCACACTGGCGGGCTGCTGGGTGGAGCTGGTGACCGGAGCCGCGGGTTCATCGGAGGATTCGCCCGAGCCGCCGAAGCTGCCGCGCACACTGCCGCCGACCAGCGCCAGCACCACACCCAGGGAGAGCACGATCATCAACACCAGCGTGCGCGCCGACATCTCGCCGGACTCCACCACACCGGGTGTGCCGTCGCCATCGCGCACTTCGGGTTTCTCGCGCACCGCGCCGAGGGACACCGGAAACTCCTTAGATTCCCGGGCAGCTTGCCTGCCGATCCGAAAAGCTCGTCTTCCAGGACCGTACACAGGTTTGCCACGAACCTGAACAGGGCGAGCGACTCAGAATCATTCCAGCTCAGTATCTATTTTCAGCTGTAGCTAGAAGATCGCCTTCGGGTCCCCGGTGAACCAGATATTGACAATGCGGACGCGCCGCATGAGCCACCGTTCGCCATCGCGAACCAACTCCACCTCGTAGCGGTTCTTCAGCAGCGCGAAGACATCGTGGTCGTAGGTGCGCAGATGCTGCGCCTCCACCATGGCGGTCAGCCAGGCGGTGTCGCCGTCGATGACGATGCGCGGATTGGTCACCTGGTGGCTGGTGTCGACGCGTCCGGCGAAACCGCTCAGGATCGTGTCGACGATGAAATCCCGGCCCTCCATGAGCGGGGCCTTACCACCCCAGCGGTCGGCGGTCGGCTGGAAGTCGAGTTCGGCGTCCTCGCTGAAGGACGAGGCGAACAATTCACGATCACGCAGATCCTGGCCGAGGGCGAAGCGATAGAGGGCGTCGGCGATCTCGGCGCGATCGCGCAATTCCCGGACCACCGCCGTGTAATCGGCGGCCGGGGCGGACAGGGCGTGCGGTGCGGTGACGGGCATTGCCCCACTGTCTGCTCCCGCGCGGGTGGCGGCAATGCGCCGGTATGCAACGATCGTCAAGCACGACTTAACGATGCTGGTGGAGGCCGGAATGCTGGAGCGGCACGAAATCGAGGTCCTGCTCACACTGTGCGAGGAGTTGCACTTCGGCCGCACCGCCGACCGGCTGCGCATCTCCACCGCCCGGGTGAGTCAGACCGTCGCCAAACTCGAACGGCGACTGGGTGTTCCGCTCTTCGACCGGAGCAGCAGGCGGGTGGCGGCGACACCGGCCGGTCGCGACCTCTACGCCGAATTGCGGCCCGCCTGGGATCGGATCTCGGCGGCGGTGGAGCACACCGTGGCGACCGGACGCGGACGCGGCGGCACCCTGGAGGTGGCGTTCGTGGAAGCGGCGACCGGACAACTACTCACCCGAGCGGCCGAACTCTTCCGCGAGCGACTGCCGGATTGCGCCGTGCGCATTCGGGAAGCTCAACCCGCACAGGTGATTCCGTGGTTGCGCGAGGGTGAGATCGATATCGCGCTGGGTGCGCTCCCGGTGCACGATCCGGATATCACCGCCGGGCCGGTGCTGGTCACCGAGGCACGGATACTGGCGGTGCCGGTGAATCACCGCCTCGCACAGCGGCGTTCGGTGACCCTGGCCGATATCCCGGCCGCCACGGTGCTGACCGGAACCGGGACCACCGGCGAATTGCTGACCTCGGTCGGCGCGGGCAAGGGGGTGCTGCCCATCGGGGCGCATGCGCGGCGCTATCACGCCCGCCCCGATGTGGCCTATGTCCCGCTGCGTGATGCCGCGCCGGTTCAGTGGGTACTGCTGTGGCGCAAGGGAAATGACAGCGCGCGCATCCGGGGGTTCGTGAGTGCGGCGGAGGCTGCCGCCCAGCCCGGATGAATGAATACCGCTGCCGGGCTGTGGATCCCGGCCAAAGGCATGCCGGGATGACGGGCGGGGTCGGCGGGCGGGGTCGGCGGGCGGGGTCGGCGGGCGGGGTCGGCGGGCGGGGTCGGCGGGCGGTCAGGCGATGGAGATGACGACCTTGCCGAACGGATCGCCCTCGGTGTAGTAGCGGAACGCCTCGCGCGCCTGATCGAACGGGAAGACCCGGTCGATGAGCGGCCGCATCCGATGCTCGGTGATGGTGCGGTTCATCGCCTCGAAATCGGCGCGGCTGCCGACCGCGATGCGCCGGACGCCCAGATATTTGAAACCCGTGGGATCGCCGGGCTGCTGTCCGGCCTCGGCCGGGAACGCGCCGATCAGCGTGATCATCGCGTTGTACGCCCCGGACGCCTGCGATTTCGGCAGCGTGGGCATGCCGACCGCGTCGATCACGTGCTGCACGCCGTCCCCGCCGGTCAGCTCGAGCACCATGTGCTCCCAGTCCGGGAACTCCTTGCGATCGATGACCTCATCGGCCCCCAGCTTGCGCAGCCGCTCCGCCTTGTCCGGTGCGGAGGTGATCGAAATGACCCGTGCCCCCAGCATTTTGGCGTGCTGTACGGCGAACAGTCCGACCACGCCGGTGCCGACCGTGAGCACGGTGTCCCCCGGTCCCGCCGGGACCGGCTTGGTCAGCGCCGACCAGGCCACCAGGCCGGCCGCGGTCAGCGACGCGGCCTCCGCGTCGGTGAGGTGCTCGGGCACGTGCACCACCGAATCCTCTTCCAGCAGCACATAGTTGGCCAGCCAGCCGTGATGGTTGGCCCCGTACTGCTCGAAGGAGTTGCGCTGGGTCTGCGGCCCGTCGTTCCAGGCGACGAAATAGGTGCCGGTGACCCGATCGCCGAGCGCGGCGCGGGTCACGCCCTCGCCCAGGGCGATCACCTCGCCGACCCCGTCGACCAAGGGCGTGATGCCCGGGGTCATGGGAACCGGGTACCTACCCTCGTAGAGCAGGATGTCGCGCCGGTTCAGCGAGGTGGCGCGGACCTTCACCACGACCTGATGCGGTCCGGGCTCGGGCAGCTGCTGTGCCCGAGTGCCGAGGCCGTCGAGACCGCGCAGCGGATCCATTTGGTACGCAATGCCATTCATTGTGGTTCTCCTGAAAGCGTTCGAAAGTGGTTGTGCCGATGAAGTTGTCGCTACGCGGGGCCGATGTACTGGTGATCGCTGCGGATGCGGCCGTCCTCGTCCAGCGCCAGCACGTCGTAGCCGGTGCCGCCGATCGAGCCGTCCGCGGTGGACACCATCGCCCAGCCCAGACCGGCCAGACCGCCCGCCAGGCGCTGCGCCACCCCGAGCGGCTCGAAGGTGCATTCGCCCGGGGCGATGAACATTTCGTAGGCCCGGGTGACCCGGGCATCCAGCTCGCGGTGGCCGCGCACGGTCAGGTACGGGACGGGGAAGGCGATGGCGGCGGCCGCCTCGCGAATCTCCTGCGGCGGATCGGTCAGCACCTGCGCGCCGTCCTCGGCCCACAGTTCGGCGATCAGCTTGGTGCGAGCGGCCGCGTCGGACTCGTTCCAGAGGGTGATGTACTGCTCGGTCAGGGTGGTCAGTGCGGCGGTGTTCAGCTCGTTGCTCATGGTCAAAAGTCTGTTCGGCCGCGTCATCGAGCGCGATTCCCCGCAGGGAATGATCATGTTCCGCAGGGAATGATCGGGCCGCCGCGCTTGTCTTTCCACGGGCGCGCGATTCCCTCCGGGGAATCGCCAGGAGACAACCGGGCGCACACAGTGGAGGTATGACGATCATGGCGGTGGCAGCCCCGGCGAGCCCCTTCGCACAGCAGTTGCGGCACTGGCGCACCCGGCGCCGGATCAGCCAGCTCGATCTCGCGATCAGCGCCGAGACCAGTCAGCGCTATCTGAGCTTCCTGGAGCAGGGGCGCTCGCATCCGGGGCGGACCATGGTGGTGCGGCTGGCCGAATCGCTGGGACTGTCACTGCGCGAACGCAATACGCTGCTGCTGGCAGCGGGATACGCCCCCGCGTTTCCCGAATCCGCCTTGGACGCACCGGAACTCGGACCGGTGCGGCATGCGCTTGACTCCATTCTGCAGGGGCATCTGCCGTATCCGGCGGTGGTGACCCGGCCGTACGGGGTGCTGGTGGCGGCGAACGCGGCGTTCGAGATGCTGGCCGAGGGTTGCGCGCCGGAACTCCTGGAAGCCCCGCTCAATGTGCTGCGGCTGGCATTGCATCCGGACGGCCTGGCGCGGCGGGTGATCAATCTGCCCGAATGGGGGCGGCATATCACCGACAGCCTGCGCAATCGGGCGGCGCGCAGCCCGGATCCGGATCTGGACGCGCTCATCACCGAATTGGAGGCGTACCTGCCCAGGGTCGATCCCGGACCGCAGCATCTGGGTTTCGCGGTACCGCTGCGGCTGCGCAGCCCGGGCGGCGAATTGCGCCTGATCACCACGCTGACCTCGTTCGCCACCGCCACCGATATCACCCTGGCCGAATTGCACCTGGAGGCTTTCCTGCCCGCCGATCAGGCCACCTCGGATTATCTGCGCTCGCGCTTCGCCACCTCCTGAGCACGCCTCGGCACCAGCGCCCCGCCCGGCTCCGGCCGCGCGGGGCGCACTGCTTTTCGGGCCTTGTCCCTGAATACTCGTAGACGTATATTCGTAGACGAGTAAGGGAGGTGCCGGAGATGGCTCGCAAGCGCAAGGTCGGAAATCTGATGGCACTGGCCGTGCTGTCGGTCATGGCCATGCGACCCATGCACCGCTACGAGATCGCCGCGCGTTTGCGGGAGTACGGCAAAGACCATGACATGGGCGTCAAATGGGGCTCGCTGTACACGGTGGTGGACAACCTCACCAAACACGGATTCCTCGAGGTCACCGGCAGCGAGCGCGACGGCGCGCGGCCCGAACGCACCATCTACCGGATCACCGAGGCCGGCCGCGCCGAACTCACCGACTGGACAAGGGAACTCATCGCCGGCCCGGAACCCGAACAGCGGCCGTTCATGGCCGGACTCTCGGTGCTCTCGGTGCTGCCGCCCGATGAGGTGATCACCCTGCTCACCGAGCGAATCACCAAGCTGGAGACGATGATCGCCGCCATCGGCGCTCAAATCGACACTCTCGCGGGCTCATTGCCGCGCCTGTTCCTGGTCGAGAACGACTACGAGCTCACCATGCTGACCGCGGAGGCGAGCTGGGCGCGCAGCCTGCGCGACGCACTCGCCGACGGCAGCTTTCCGCAGGTCGACATGTGGCGGACGTGGCATCGCGACGGCGCCGCACCCGCCGATGTCGTGGCGCAAGTGGAGGGAGGGCTGCCCGGCGCGCACCAGCCGCCGGACTGAACCACCGATCGAAACCGGGCCCCGGCGAAGGTGCTGCAACACCACCGCCGAGACCCGGGAACACACCTTCCCGATCCGTGCTCGTGCAGGCGAACTCGTACCGAGTTTGGCAACTACAGGATAACTGGGTTCTCCGCGCGCGCTCTGATTCGGGGTTTATCGCACCCTTCGAATATTCAGGGAGACAACCCATGTCCAGCAATTCACGCGCTGTGCGCAGCGCCCTCGTCATCGGCGGCGGCATCTCCGGACCCGTCGTCGCCGCGGCACTGCACAAGGCCGGGATCGAAGCCCGCGTCTTCGAGGCGTATCCGGGACCCGCCTACGGCATCGGCTCCAACCTGGCCCTGGCCCCGAACGGGCTGGCCGCACTGGAGATCATCGGGGCCGCCGACGCCGTGCGGGCCATCGCCGCCCCGATCCGGTCGCAGTCGATGGCCGTCAACGGCAAGATCATCAAGCTGCCCGGGATCAGCGGCGTCGAACCGCTGCAACTGGTCGACCGGCCCGACCTGCACGCGGCACTGCACGATATCGCCGTCGCCGCCGGGGTGAGCTTCGAGTACAACCGGCGGCTGGTCGAGGTCGAGGAACACGCGGACGGCATCACCGCGCATTTCGCCGACGGCAGCAGCGCCACCGGCGATGTGCTGATCGGGGCGGACGGCATCCGCTCCACGGTGCGCACGCTCATCGATCCGAAAGCGCCGGGGCCGCAGTACCTGAACATGCTCGGTTTCGGGGCGTACACCCGATGCCCGGTCGATCTCGAACCGTCGGATATGACCTTCGCCTTCGGCAAACGCGCCTACTACCTGTACTGGGTGATGCCGGACGGACGCGTGGCCTGGGGCGCGAATCTGCCGCACCCGCAATATCTTTCGCTGAGCGAGGCGCGCACCGTCTCGAACGAGGAATGGTTGCGCATCCTGCGCGAGACCTATGCGGACGACACCCCGGGTTCGGCCCTGGCGCAGGCCACCCAGGCGGCGGATTTGCAGGTCGTCGGCGCACTGCACATCATGCCGCCGGTGCCGCACTGGTATCGCGGGCGCATGGTGCTCACCGGCGACGCGGTGCACGCGCCCAGTAACACCTCCGGGCAGGGCGGGTCCATGGCCATCGAGAGCGCCATCGAACTCGCGCGCTGCCTGCGCGATATCGAGGATCCGGCAACGGCTTTCGCGACCTATGAGGCACTGCGGCGGCCCCGGGTGGAGGGCGTGGCCAACCGGGTCAAGCGGATGAATCACACCAAGGCGGCGGGGCCGATCACCCGGGCGTTCATGGGCGCGATCATGCCGATGATGTTCAAGCGAATGGATCCGGAGAAGACGTTCGGACCCGAACAGCATTTCCGAATCGATTGGGACGCACCGGTGCGGGCGGTGCCGGTGCGCGCCTGAGGCTCGAAATGAACTGCCCCGCCGCGAATTACGCGGCGGGGCGGTTGCGGGATGTGGATCCCGGCCAAGAACGCGCCGGGATGACGAGGCTGGTCGCGCCATCGCGGGCGGTCGCGCGACCGTGGGTGGTCGCGCGACCGTGGGTGGTTGCGCGACCGTGGGTGGTCAGCGCTTGGCGGGGAGGGTGTCGGGGTAGTCGGCCTCGTCCAGGAGTTTGGTGGCGATATTGTCGATGCTCTGGTCGAACAGGGCGCGCTCCTTGGGATCGGTGAGATCCCAGTCGTCGAGCTGGTTTTCGAGCCAGTGCTTCCAGGCGGTCTGCACGGTGTCGACCTCGCGCAGGCCGCGCTCGGTCAGCGAGAGTTCGTCGCCGTCGCGCCGGACCAGGCCCTCGCGCTGTGTCTTCTCGAACACCGGCTCGACCAATTCCGGTGGCACCCAATGGGTTTTGGCGATATCGGAGACCGTCACCGAACCGCGCAGGCGCTGGTACATGCGCACCTGGCCGAGCGCCCACGCCTCATCCTTGGCCAGTGAACTGCCCGACGCGGCGAGGATGCCGGGCTCGGGAACCGCGTTGTCGCGCAGTTTGCGCAGCACGCGGACGATAGCCCGCTCCATCTGCACCCCGCGATCCGGGGAGTCCGGCACCGCGAACCCCTCCCCCACATCCCCGGCCTGACCGCGCGAACTGTCGCGCAGCGGAACCTCTTTCAGGAACCAGGCGATCAGGAAGCCGAGCACCGCGACCGGCACCACCCAGCGGAAGACGTAATCGATGGAGGTGGCGTAGGCGTCGATGATCGGCATGGCCTGCTCCGGCGGCAGCGCGCGCAGCGCCTGCGGATTCTGCGCCACCTCCGGCGGCACCTTGGCCTCCATCAGCGCCGAAGTCAGGTGCGGACCGAGCTGATTCGAGTACAGCGTGCCGAAAACCGTGGTGCCGAACGCGCTGCCGATGGTGCGGAAGAAGGTCACGCCCGAGGTCGCGGTGCCCAGATCCGAATACGGCACGCTGTTCTGCACCGCGATGGTCAGCACCTGCATGGCCAGACCGATGCCGAGACCCAGGATAAGCATGTACAGCGACTGCAACCAGAAGCTGGTGCCGGAATCCATGGTGGACATGAGGAACAGGCCCAGCGCCATCACGGCGGTGCCCGCGATCGGGAAGAACTTGTATCGGCCGGTGCGGCCGACAATGGTGCCGGACAGGATCGAGGTGCCGAAGAGGCCGACCACCAGCGGTAGCGTCTGCACCCCGGAAGCGGTGGCGGACACGCCCTTCACGTATTGCAGGAACGCGGGCAGGTAGGTCATCGCGCCGAGCATGGCGAAACCGACGATGAAGCTCAGGATCGAGCAGACGGTGAACACATTGCTGCGGAACAGGCGCATGGGGAGCATGGGCTCCTCGGCGCGCAGCTCCACCGCGACGAACGCCGCCAGCGCCAGCACGGCCGCCGCGAACAGGCCGATGATCATGGCCGAGCCCCAGGCGTATTCCTGTCCGCCCCACTCCAGACCCAGGATCAGGCAGGTGACGCCGATGGCGATGAGCGCGATGCCCAGATAGTCGACGATCGGCTTCACCGCATTGCGGACCACCGGAATCGTCCGCGCCGCAACGAGAATCATGATGATCGCGATGGGCACGTTCACGTAGAAGCACCAGCGCCAGCTCAGGTGATCGGTGAACAGTCCGCCCAGGGTCGGGCCGACCACCGTGGTCACGCCGAATACCGCGCCCAGCGCGCCCTGATACTGGCCGCGTTCGCGCAGCGGGATGACATCGGCGATGAGCGCCATGGAGGTGACCATGAGCCCGCCCGCACCCAGCCCCTGCACGGCCCGGGCAATGATCAGCAAATCCATTCCGTGCGCCATACCGGCGACGATCGAACCCAGGATGAAGATCGCTCCGCTGAGCTGGAAGATCAGTTTGCGGCCGAACAGGTCACCGAATTTTCCGGCAAGCGCCGTGGCGATGGCCTCGGCGACCAGATAGGCGGTGACCACCCAGGCCATATGCCCGGAGCCGCCGAGATCGGCGACGATGGTGGGCAGGGCGGTGGCGACAATGGTCGAATCGAGTGCCGCCATAAGCATCCCGAGCACCACCGTGCCGAAGATGACATTGATTCGGGCCCGGCTGAGAGGCTGGGGCACCGAAGGAGCGACGGCCACGCTGGCACCGGTCATCGGCCCAGTATGTTTCGCCCGCTACCGAAGACACAGCAACGACACGGCTAACTCGTGAACCGCCGCAACCCCCACACGCCACTCCACCACCCCGGCACGCCGCCACCCGTCATCCCGGCATGCTTGTGGCCGGGATCCATACCGTCCGCCGAACCCAGCGTCAAGCGGTCCGCACCGCATAGCCGCCGAGGGACGGCTCCAAGGTGTCGAACGCGGTGATGACATTCCCGGTCAGCGCTCCGGCGATGACCTCATTGGACTCCCCCGCGACCGTACGGCGCAGCGTCTCCTCGAACAGCGCGCGATGAATGCCACCGAGCAGGGCCGCCGCCACCCGCGGGGCGAATTCGTCCGGCGCGGCGGCTGTTTCGACGGCCAGACAGGCCGCGAGGCGACGCTCGCGCTCATCGTGGAATTCGCGCAGCCGCGCCACCAGGGCCGGGCTGCCGGTGATCAGGCGAGCGAAATCGGGGCCGGAGAAGCCCACCACCGCATTGCGTTCCGCGACCGTGGCGAGGTAATTGCGGCGCAGTGCTGCCAGCGCCGATTCACCGATCTCGCGCTCGCGCACCGTCTCCGCGAGCGTCTCCACGAAGACGTCGTGCAGGTCGAGCACGAGGTCCTCCTTGCGCGGGAAGTAATTGGTGACCGTCATCTTGGCGACGTCCGCGGCCGCCGCGATCTCGGCGATGGTGACGCTGTCGTAGCCGCGTTCGAGGAACAGCAGCGTGGCGGTATTGGAGATGTGCTGCCGGGTCTGCTGCTTCTTCCGCTCCCGCAGCCCCGATGACCTGGCATCGGTGATCTGTGCGCTCATATCCGGAACTATAACTGATCCCGTCACAAATTCACTCTTGACATATTTTTAGGTCGCATCTAAGTTTGTCGGCATGAGTAGCGCGATCACCCTCAGCGAAGACGCCATCCAGGACTACCTCCGCCGCATCGGCGGTACCGCATTGCTGACCGCGCAGGATGAATACGCCTTGGGAGAACGCATCGAAGCCGGACGGCTGGCACAGCGGCGGATGGACGAGTCCGCCTCCGCCGCAATCGAACTCAGCGCCGCCGAACGGCGCGCACTACAGCTGGCGAGCGCCGACGGGCGGCTGGCCAAGGACCATATGGTGCGCGCCAATCTGCGCCTGGTGGTCTCCATCGCCAAGCACTATCCGACCCCGGCGGGCATGTCGCTGCTGGATCTGACCCAGGAGGGCACCGTTGGCCTGATGCGCGCCATCGACAAATTCGACCACCGCCGCGGTTTGAAGCTGTCCACCTACGCGACCTGGTGGATCAAGCAGGCCATCGGCCGGGCGCTGGCCGATCAGAGCCGCACGATTCGGGTTCCGGTGCACGTGGTGGAGGTGCTGAATCGGGCCAGGCGCACGCAGCGGCAGCTGTCCCAGCAGCTCGGGCGCGAAGCGACGATGGATGAGCTCGCGGCCGAGATGGAGCTGCCGGTCGAGCAGGTCCGCGAGGTGATACGCCATGGGCGCGAACCGATTTCGCTGCATCTCCCGGTCGGCGAGGAGGATGCCACCGAACTCGGCGCACTGCTGGCCGACGGCGCCCCGGACCCCTCGGTCGCGGTCACCGAGGCCGCGGCGCACGGCCGGATCCGCCAAGTCCTGGCGGGTCTGCCCGAGCGGGAGGCGCAGGTCATCACACTGCGCTACGGTCTGGACGGTGCCGAGCCGCGCACCCTGGAGGAAGTCGGGCGACTGTTCGGCGTCTCGCGGGAGCGGGTGCGGCAGATCGAGTCCAAGGCCATGGGACGGTTGCGACAGCCGTCGCGCAAATCCGCTTTCGCGGACATGCTCGGCTGAGGTCCGGGACGCGCCGCGCGGCTCGCGGCGCGTCCGGGATACCGCGGCGGCGCGTCCCGGACACTCGGCCTATCGCGGGAACTTACTCTGGAGTAAGATCAGCGGACCGCGTGCGCGACGAAGCGCGCCGAAGCCGAACCTGTGAGGTCAACAGCCATGGCATGGAAGCCAAGCGAAATCTCGGACCAGTCCGGGCGCACGTTCGTGATCACCGGAGCCAATGGCGGGATCGGCGAGCAGACCACCAAGGTGCTGGCGAGCAAGGGCGCCACCGTCATCATGGCCTGCCGCAATACCGCCAAGGCGCAGGAGGTGGCCGACGGCATCGAAGGTGATGTGCGGGTCGCCGGACTCGATCTGGCCAGCCTGGCCTCGGTACGCGAATTCGCGGACAGCCAAGGCGAATTCGATGTGCTGATCAATAACGCCGGACTGATGAACGTGCCGTTCTCGCGCACCGCGGACGGCTTCGAAACCCAGTGGGGCGTCAACCATCTCGGGCACTACGCGCTCACCGGGCTGCTGCTGGACAAGATCGGCGACCGGGTCGTCACCCTCGCCTCCATCGCGCACAAGCAGACCCCCAAGCTGTGGGTCGACGATCTCAACTACGAGAACCGCAGGTATCAGCGCAATCTCGCGTACGCGCAGTCCAAGCTGTCGAACCTGATGTTCGCGCGCGAATTGCAGCGTCGCCTCACCGCCGCCGGTTCGGCCAAGCGGTCCTACGGCGTGCACCCCGGCGTCTCGGCGACGGATCTGTTCGCCCGCACCGAAACTCCCCTGGACCGCATCTCCAAGCCGTTCGTCCGCCTGGTCGGTCACTCCCCCGCGCTGGCCGCGCACTCCTCGCTCTTCGCCGCCACCGAACCCGACGCCGATCCCACCGTCTACTGGGGTCCGGCCCGCCTGATGGGCAATAAGGGCCCGGTCGAGCACGCGCCCTCCAGCAAGCTGTCCCAGGATCGCGAACTGTGGCGTCGGCTGTGGGAGGAATCCGAGCGGCTCACGGGCGTCACCTACAAGTTCTGAGCATCAACGGCTTCCGATAATGCGATGGACCTCCTACTACGGTGGCCGTAGTAGGCAGGTACCGTGGAGGTCGTGTCCGCTCCCCAACGCCGTCCGGCCCTGATCGTGTTCGTGGTCGTGGCATTCGTGGCCTGCCTGGGCCTGGGCTGGTGGCAGTGGGGGCGCTACGAATCGGGCACCGGCACCGCACAGAACCTCGGTTACGCATTGCAGTGGCCGCTGTTCGCCGGATTCGTGGTGTGGGCGTACTTCCGATTCGTGCGACTGGAGAAGGACGCCGAACTGGAAGCCGAGTTCGACGCCGCGGCACCGGTCGCCGAAGGTGAGGTCGCACCGCGACCCAAGCGGCCCAAGCCGCAGGCGCCGCGCGAGATTCCGGCCGGGCTGCTGCCCGAACGGCCCAAGGCGGCCGCGCAGGATGATCCGCAGACCGCCGAATACAACAGGTACCTGGCCGAACTGCACGCCAGCGATCTCGATCAGCAGATCCAGGACGCCGGGCTGCGCAACCACCCCGAAAGGAGCGCCGGGTGACCGCGCGCGACAACTCCCAGGCCCCCGTCGCGACCGGTGCGGACACCCTCGCGCCCCGGCCACTCGGTGCGGCCGCACCCGAGAAGATTCGCGGCGCGCTGCTGCGCTACCGAATCCTGGCCTGGATCACCGGTCTGTGGCTGCTGGTGCTCACCGGTGAGGTGATCTACAAGTACCTGCTGCTCGAGGACAGCAGCACCGCGCCGCACTGGCTGTTCTACGTCGGTCAGGTGCACGGCATCTTCTACATGCTGTACCTGGTGATGACCATCGACCTGGGCATCAAGGCGCGCTGGAAGCCGGTCACCACGGCGCTCACCTGCCTGGCGGGCACGATTCCGTTCCTGTCCTTCGTGTTCGAGCACATGCGCACCAAAGAGGTGAAGGCCGCCTTCGGGCTCTGAGCCGCACACACAACGAACGCGCCCCCATCCGATGGATGGGGGCGCGTTCGCTTGCTGGAGTTGCCGGGATTACCCGGGCAATTCAGTTGGCGGCCAAGGCTTTCAGGGCCGGGAGGAGTTGGCGCAGGGCGCGGCCGCGATGGGAGGCCGCATCCTTCTCGGCCGGGGTGAGCTGCGCCGCCGAGACGGTGCCGCCCTCCGGAACGAAGAGCGGGTCGTAACCGAAACCGCCGTCGCCCACCGGATTCCGGGAGATGACGCCCGGCCATTCCCCGCGCACGACCTCTTCGACACCGTCGGCGACCAGGGCGCAGGACGAGACGAAGTTCGCGCCGCGGCGCTCGTCCGGGACATCGCCGAGCTGGGCCAGCAGCAGCGCGTTATTGGCCTCGTCATTGCCGTGCGTACCGGACCAGCGCGCCGAGAGCACACCGGGCATACCGTTGAGCGCGTCCACCGCGATACCGGAATCGTCTGCGACACAGGGCAATCCGGTGGCCGCGAAACCGTCACGCGCCTTGGCGACGGCGTTCTCCTCGAAGGTCGCGCCGGTCTCGGGGGCCTCCTCGTACTCCGGAACGTCGTTCAGGCCCACGATTTCGACGCCCGCGATACCGGCCTCATCGAGGATGCGGCGCAATTCGTTGAGCTTCTTGGCATTTCGGCTGGCGACCAGCACGCGGCGGGACATCAGGACTTCTTCTTCCCCTCGGACGGCTCCGGGAGCACGCCCGGATACGGCAGCGCCAGCGCTTCCTTCTGCACCTGGAAGATGCGCTCGCACCCCGCGAGCGCGGAATCGAGCATCTTGTCCAGGGTGGAGCGCGGGAACGTCGCGCCCTCACCGGTGCCCTGGATCTCGACCAGGGTGCCGGTATCGGTGGCGACCACGTTCATATCGACCTCGGCGCGCGAATCCTCCTCGTACGGCAGGTCCAGGCGCACCCGGCCGTCCACCACGCCGACGCTCACCGCGGCGATGGCACAGGAGATGGGCTGCGGATCGGTCAGCTGCCCGGCCGCGGCCAGATAGGTGATGGCATCCGAAAGCGCAACGTACGCACCGGTGATGGCGGCGGTGCGGGTGCCGCCGTCGGCCTGCAGCACATCGCAGTCGACCGCGATGGTGTTCTCGCCGATGGTGGACAGATCGATGCAGGCCCGCAGCGAACGCCCGATCAGCCGGGAGATCTCCTGGGTGCGGCCGCCGACCTTGCCCTTGACCGATTCACGCCCGGAACGGGTGTGCGTGGCGGCGGGCAGCATCGCGTATTCGGCTGTGAGCCAGCCCAATCCGGAATCGCGACGCCACGGCGGCACCCCGTCGGTGACGCTCGCGGTGCACATGACGCGGGTCCCGCCGAATTCCACCAGCACCGATCCCGCCGGATGCGTGGTGAACCCACGGGTGATCTTTACCTCGCGGAGTTCGTCATCCGCCCTGCCATCGGCTCGTTTAGACACGGGCCCAGCCTAATAGTGCACGGAACGAACATGTCCGCGGCCCATACGGGTCGCGGACATGTGCGATGAATACGGGCGGACGAGCCTCAGATGTCGAAGGTCTCGCCCGGGGATACCGCGTGCACCGGACCGCTGAAGACGGCCTTCGCCTCGGCGATCACATCTTCGCGCGAGGTCCACGGCGGAATATGGGTGAGTAGCAATTCGCCGACGCCCGCCTCGGCGGCGATCATGCCCGCCTCGGTGCCCGAGAGGTGGATACCCGGGGGCCGGTTCGCCGGATCGTGCGTCCAGGACGCCTCGGCCAGCAGCACATCCGCGCCGCGCGCCAGGTCGTAGACCTCGGGGCAGATGGCGGTATCGCCGGTGTAGACGAAGGTGCGCCCGGCCGCGGTATTGATGCGCAGGCCGTAGGACTCGGGCGGGTGGTACATGCGGCGCGCCTCGACGGTATGGCCGGGACCGAACGGGATCGGCTCCCCCACCGACCACTGCCGCATATCGATCACATCGGACCAGTCGTCGGTCTCGCCGCCGATCTCGGCGGAGGCGTTGCCGATGCGCAGCGATGTATCCGAAGGCCCGTACACGATGGCCTTACCGCTGGGCGGATTCGGATGGTAGCGCCGCCACACCAGCAGCCCGGGCAGATCCAGGCAGTGATCGGCGTGCAGATGGGTGAGGAAGATATCCACCTCGCCCGGATCCAGGTAGCGCTGCAACGCGCCCAGCACTCCGGGACCGAAATCGATGACGGTGGGAGTCATATCCGGGCCGGTGAGCAGGTATCCCGACGCCGGGGAATCCGGGCCGGACACGCTGCCCGAGCACCCGATCACGGTGAGGCGCATTCCCCCATGCTGCCACGCTGCTGTCTCACTCAAGGAGGGATCCCCCAAATCGCCGACCGGGTCCACCGTCACCCTTACGACACGAGTCGGCCGGCGTTGGCCCCGCGACGATGACGACGTTCATCCGCTGAGAGTACCCACCCCGCAACCAGTCCACCCACCGCCCCGAAAAGATGCCCTTGCCAAGAGATTCCGGGCTGTCCGGGCAGTACACCCCACAGAATCGAGCCATACAGCAACCCCACCACCAGGCCAATGGCGATCTGCACCACATTGCGGGCGAACACACCGCGCGAGATCAGATAGGTGAGCCAGCCGAACACGAGCACCGACGCGCCGACGTGAACGGAGTGGCTTTGGCCGATCAGCCAGGTGCCGGTCCCCGCGATCACCCAGATGATGGCGGTCGCCGCCAGGCCCCGGCCGATACCGGTCAGCAGGGTCAGCAGGCCGAGCACTAATACCGGAACCGTATTACCGATCAGATGCGGCCAATTCGCATGCAGCACAGGGGCGAACAGAATGCCGTCCAAACCGTCGACCTGACGGGGCTTCACACCGCCCGCCGCGTCGAGGTGATGCCCGGTGACGCTGTCGACGCCTTCTACCCCGTAGAGGAACGCGGTAAACGCGAGAATGATCGCAATCGCGCGCTGCCACAGCAGCTTCAGCGCGTTGCCCCCGCGCTCCGCGACCCCGGGATTCGTCAATTGACCCCGCAGTCGCGCGATCCGATCGGGATCGAATGACGCGCCGACGCCGCCGCTGCCGCCCATAGCCGGTACCTCCTAGGCCAAGCTCTGCCCCGAGCGTACCGCCGCCGCTCGCCCGGCGGCCCGCACGCGCGATCACCGAGCCCGAGCGATCAGCGCCCCCGGGGATCGGCGCGGCGAGCACTCAGGCCCAGAGTTGACCCTCCAGGCGGTCTTCGGCTTCTTCCAGGGTGCCGTCGTACGCGCCGGTGGACAGGTATTTCCAGCCGCCGTCGGCGACCACGAAGGCGATGTCGGCTGTGACGCCCGCCTTTTCGGCCTTCTTGGCCACGCCCAGGGCCGCGTGCAGGATCGCACCGGTGGAGACGCCCGCGAAGATGCCCTCTTCCAGCACCAGTTCGCGGGTGCGGCGCACCGCGTCGTAGGGGCCGACCGAGAAGCGGGAGGTCAGCACCGAGGCGTCGTACAGCTCGGGGATGAAACCCTCGTCGATATTGCGCAGGCCGTAGACGAGTTCGCCGTAGCGCGGTTCGGCCGCGATGATCTCGATGGACGGGACCTTCTCGCGCAGGAAGCGGCCGGTGCCCATCAGGGTGCCGGTGGTGCCCAGGCCCGCCACGAAATGCGTGATCTCGGGGAGGTCGGCCAGGATCTCCGGGCCGGTGGTCTCGTAGTGCGCGAGCGCGTTCGCCGGATTGCCGTACTGGTAGAGCATCACCCAGTCCGGATGCTCGGCGGCGATCTGCTTGGCCAGTGCCACAGCCTGATTGGAGCCGCCCGCGGCAGGCGAGTCGATGATGCGCGCACCGAACATGGTCAGCAGCTGACGGCGTTCCACCGAGGTGTTCTCCGGCATGACGCAGACCAGTTGATAGCCCTTGAGTTTCGCGGCCATCGCCAGCGAGATGCCGGTATTGCCGCTGGTGGGCTCCAGGATGGTGCAGCCGGGGGTGAGTTTGCCCTCGGCCTCGGCCTGTTCGATCATGCGCAGCGCCGGGCGATCCTTGATCGAACCCGTCGGATTGCGGTCCTCGAGTTTGGCCCACAGGCGGACGTGGTTGTCACCGTCCCAGCGCGGGGACAGGTTCTTCAGGCCGACCAGGGGCGTATCGCCGAGCGTCGCGATCAGCGACTCGTAGCGCGCCACGGTTAGCGGGAACCGCCGGCGACCGCCGGGAGGATGGTGACGGTGCCGCCCGCGGGCACCTCGGCCGCCAGACCACCGGTGAAGCGCACATCCTCGTCGTCGACGTAGATGTTCACGTACCGGTTGAGCTTGCCGTCCTTGAGCAGGCGCTCCTTGAGGCCGGTGTGATTGGCCTCCAGGTTGTCGATGAGTTCGGCCAGGGTCGCGCCCTCGGCCTGTACGCGCTTCTCACCGCCGGTGAGGGTGCGCATGATGGTGGGAATGGAGACGGTGACCGGCATTGGGGACTCCTTGCTGTTTCCGGCGGAAGATGTTCAGGCGTCGGCGGATTCGGTATCCGACCCGGTGCCGGAGTAGGCGGGGACGATCTCGATCGGCTCCTCGGTGACCACGCCTTCGAGGATGCGGTAGCTGCGCAGCTCGTGCGCGTCGGCAGCGCGGGTGGAGATCAACACGTAATGCGCGTTCGGCTCGGACGCGTAGGAGATATCGGTGCGGCTCGGGTACGCCTCGGTGGCGGTATGCGAGTGGTAGATGACCACCGGCTCCTCATCGGCGTCGTCCATCGCGCGCCAGACGCGCAATTGCTCACCGGAATCGAAGCGGTAGAAGGTGGGCGAGCGTTCGGCGTTCAGCATGGCCACGAAACGCTCCGGACGATCCGAACCCTCGGGACCGGCGATGACACCGCACGCCTCATCGGGATGATCGGCGCGCGCGTGCGCGACCATTGCCTCCACGAGATCGGCCCTGATCACCAGCACAGTTCGAATCCTTCCCTTTACCGCTGCCCTCAACAGGTCAGGATATTCACCTATTCCCCGCGATCGGGATCACACCCCCGCGCCCGCTGCGGCGCGAGTGACCGGCGACACCCGGTGCGCATGACGCTAATCGCCGAAAAGCTCCGCGTAGGAAGGGATTCCGGCCACCGAGGTGGCGGACAGGATGGCGTCGACTATGGCGCGTTCCACACAGACCGCCGCGGCGGTACAGAGCTCGTCGAGCAGCAGCAGGTCGGCGGGGAAGGCCGGGGGCAGCGGGAAGGCGGGCGCGGGGTCGACCGCGCCGGTGGCCAGGGCGAACAGGGTGTCACCGTCCAGCGGTGAGTGCGCCGGGCGGATAGCCCGGGCCAGGCCGTCGTGGGCGGTGGTGGCCAGGCGGCGGCAGGCCGAGGGGTCCAGCGCGGCATCGGTGGCGACCACGCCGATGGTGGTGTTCAGGACGGTGCTCTTGACCGGCAGGGCGTTGGCGGCAGCGAGTTTGTCCGCCGCTACCGGGCGCAGGCCGAAATGCTCGGGGCCGTCCGTGCCCGTGCCCCACGGCAATCCGGTGCGCGGATCGAAGACCGAGCCGACCGGGTTAGCGACGATCAACGCGCCCACCGTGATTCCGGCGGCCGGGCCGTCGGTGAAGCGGACCGAGGCGGTGCCGACGCCGCCCTTGATGGAACCGGCGCGCGCCCCCGCGCCCGCGCCCACCGAGCCGCGCGCGAAATCCGTTGCGGCGGTGTCGCTCGCGAGAAAGCCGAAATCGGCGTCCGGGCGAATGTCCCACGCGCCCACCGGCAGATCGAAGATCACCGCACCGGGAACGATGGGCACCACGCGCGACGGATCGGCCGGATCCATCGGGATGCCTTCGCCGTGCTCCTCCAGCCAGCGCATCACGCCGTCGGCGGCAGCGAGGCCGTAAGCGCTTCCGCCGGTGAGCAATACCGCATGCACCTGGCGCACGGTATTGCCGGGATCGAGCAGATCGGTTTCCCGGGTGCCCGGTCCGCCGCCGCGCACATCCACCGACGCGGTCGCGCCACCGGGGACGCGCAGCACCGTGCACCCGGTGGCCGCGCCGGTGCCGAGGGTGGCGTTCGCATCGATGCGATGTTCGTGCCCGACCAGCACCCCCGCCACATCGGTGATCGAATTGTTCGGTCCCGCAATGTTGTTCACGAAATGCACCTCCGAAGGCGAGGGTGGCCGCGCCGAATGTGCGCGGCGGGGGCGCGATTACGGCATGAGCGCTTGCAGCAGGGAGTCCTGCATCCAGGTGAGCCAGTGATAGACGTCCAGGCTCGGGGCGCGCGGATCGTCCTCGTCCAATTGGTCCGGCATATCGGCGCTGATATCGAGCGCGGTGCCCAGCGCCAGGCGGACGTCATTGAGCGCGGTGAGCCAGTGTTCGGCCTGCTCCGGGGTGATGACCACCTTGCCGCCCTGCGGCGGGAGGGTTTCCAGGATGACCAGTCCGGCGGACACCTTGGTTTCGATGATGTCCGGTTCGTGCAGGCTGCGCAGCGCGCTGTTCATATCGGCGCGGTCGGCGTCGGGGGAACCGGGTTCGCTGCGGTGAAAGTCCGGGAGCAGCCGGGCCAGTCGCGGATCATCCGGCGGGGTGGAGTTGCCCAGCTGTAACCCGGTGAGCGCGGCCAGATCGTCCTCGGGGGCCGAACGGGCTCGATCGGTGAGTAATCCGGTCACCGCGCCCACCAGCGAGCGCAGTACCTCCGCCTCGTGGGCGTCCATTTCCGAACGGAGTTTCAACCCGCCCAGGGAGTTCTTCCTGCTCCACTTCCGCACGGGCCTACCGTAGTCGCCCGGGTCACTGGTCACGCTGCATGGTGGCCCATAGTCCGGCCGCGTGCAGGCGCTGCACATCGTGTTCCATCTTGTCGCGCGAACCGGAGGAGACCGCGGCTTTGCCCTCGTTGTGCACCTGGAGCATGAGTTCGGTTGCCTTGGCTTTGCTATAGCCGAACAGCTTTTGGAAGATGTACGTCACGTAGTGCATGAGGTTGACCGGATCGTCCCAAACGACCGTCACCCACGGGCGGTCCTCGGCTTCGAGGATTTCGGTGTACTCGACAGCCTCGGGCATGGCCTGCGACGCGCCGAGCACTACCTCGGCTGTGGATAACGTCGATTGTGCCGCTGACACCGTCCCATTCGCGCCGCCCGTCCCGGCGGCAATCCGGACAGCGTCCTCTCTGCACAGACCCATAACGTCCAGGGTACGACTCGACCCCGAAGAAACAACAGAGGTGCTACTCTGCGCCCTCCGCTACGCTCCGGACGCGGTTCGCGGCCCCGAAAGTCCCGAACCTTCCCTCCTCCGCTCCTCCGCTTCGCTCCCCCGCTCCGTCAGTCCAGAACCGGGACGGGCCGCGAACACGGGTGTGAACCATCTGAGCGATCTCTCGACCTACAGTGTGATCGTGACGATCGTTGACGGAGTCAAGAGCACGGCGCTACTGACCGACCAATACGAGCTGACCATGCTCGCCGCCGCACTGGCCGATGGATCCGCGCATCGGCGCTGCACGTTCGAGGTATTCGCCCGGCGATTGCCGCACGGCAGGCGGTACGGCGTCGTGGCGGGAACCGGGCGACTGCTGGCCGCACTGCGCGAATTCCGTTTCGGGGAGCCCGAACTCGCCATCGTGTCGAAGTTCCTGGACGCGGACACCGTGACGTGGCTGCGGGACTACCGGTTCAGCGGGGATATCGACGGCTATCGCGAGGGCGAGCTGTACTTCCCCGGCTCGCCCATCCTGACCGTGCGCGGCACCTTCGCCGAATGCGTGCTGCTGGAGACACTCGCGCTGTCGATCTACAACCACGACAGCGCCATCGCCGCGGCCGCCGCGCGCATGGTGAGCGCCGCCGGTGGACGGCGGATGATCGAAATGGGTTCGCGCCGAACGCATGAGCTGGCCGCGCCCTCGGCATCGCGCGCCGCGTATCTCGCGGGCCTGGACGCCACCTCGAACCTGGAGGCCGTGCGCAGCTTCGGTGTTCCCGGCGCGGGCACCAGCGCGCACGCGTTCACGTTGCTGCACAGCGGATCCGACGGTGAGCACGAGGCCGACGCGTTCCGCAGCCAGATCGCCGCGCTCGGCGTCGGCACCACACTGCTGGTGGACACCTTCGACATCACCCGCGGCGTCGCCACCGCCATCGAGGTCGCCGGACCCGAATTGGGCGGCGTGCGAATCGATTCCGGTGATCTGGGAGTGCTGGCCCGCCAGGTGCGCGAACAGCTGAACGCGCTCGGCGCGGTGAAGACCCGGATCGTGGTGTCCGGCGATCTCGACGAATACGCCATCGCCTCGCTGCGCGCCGAACCGGTGGACGTCTACGGCGTCGGCACCGCGCTGGTCACCGGATCCGGTGCGCCCACCGCCGGAATGGTCTACAAACTCGTCGAGGTCGAAGGCGTCCCGGTCGCGAAACGCAGCTCCCACAAGGAATCTCGCGGCGGCACCAAGAAGGCCGTGCGCCTGTCCCGCAGCACCGGAACGGTCGTGGAGGAAATCGTCTACCCCGCTTCCGCACCCCATCCCGAACCCAACGGCTTCCAGATCCGCGATCTGCAAACCCCCCTCGTCCGAGGCGGCGACATCCTGCCCGACCAGCCCACCCTGCAGCAGAGCCGCGAACTGGTCGCCCAGGGCCTGATCAGCCTCCCCTGGGAGGGCCTGAAACTCTCGGCCGGCGAACCCGCGATCCCGACCACCTTCCTCACCGCCTAGCGGCTGCCGGGCGGTGCGGGCCGCCATGTCTCGACGCGCGAGGAGGGGCTCGAGCGTCGAGAATGGCGTCCGCCGACCGCGCGTGGACCACGCTGACCAGCGGGCGGCACAATGCAATACGAGCATCGAACCGTCGCGGTTCATCCACGGGAGGTTGCCATGAGCCGAGCCTTGATCGTCGTCGACGTACAGAACGATTTCTGCGAAGGCGGATCGCTCGCCGTCGCGGGCGGAGCGGCGGTGGCCGAGCGGATCACCCGGTACCTGGGGGTCTCGGATTACACCGCCGTGGTGGCTACCCGCGATTTCCACATCGATCCCGGCGCGCATTTCTCCGACACCCCGGATTACGTGGACACCTGGCCGCCGCACTGCCGGGTCGGCACGCCGGGGGCGGAGTTCCATCCGGCGCTCGATACCGCGCCGATTCAGGAGGTCTTCTCCAAGGGCGCGTACACCGCCGCCTACTCCGGGTTCGAGGGCACCGCGTCGGACGGTTCCACCGGCCTCGCGGACTGGCTGCGCGCGCACGCCATCGACGCGGTGGACGTGGTGGGCATCGCCACCGATCATTGCGTCCGCGCCACCGCCCTGGACGCCCGCGCGGCGGGCTTCGACACCCGCGTCCTGCTCGGGCTCACGGCGGCCGTCACGCCCGCGACCGTGCGCACCGCCCTCGACACGCTGCGCTCCTCCGGGGTGGACCTCGCGGGCACGCTGGAGAAGTGAGTAGCTACCCGGCTAGCACGCGCCATATCGTCCGGCACACCGAGGTTTGCGCGCGGGTTGTCGGCGGCGCGCAGTACCCTGGCCGCCGTGCCTGAACTCCCACCGGTCCCGAAGCTATTGGCCACTGCTGTCGAGGCGCTGGGGGGTAAAGAGCGCAAGGGACAGCAGACGATGGCCGCGGCGGTGGCGCATTCCATCGATACCGGGGAACACCTGGCCGTTCAGGCCGGAACGGGTACCGGTAAGTCGCTGGCGTATCTGGTTCCGAGCCTGCGGCACGCGGTGCGGACGGGGCGGACCGTGGTGGTGTCGACGGCGACCATCGCATTGCAGCGGCAGCTGGTGGATCGGGATCTGCCGCGCTTGAGTCAGGCGCTGGCCGAACCGCTGGGGCGGGTCGCGGAGTTCGCGATCCTCAAGGGGCGCAACAACTATCTGTGCTTGAACAAGATCAATAGCGCGATTCCGGACGAGCCCGCCGAGGCGGAATTGTTCGACGCCTTCGCGGTCTCGCGACTGGGGCGCGAGGTACAGCGGCTGCACGAGTGGGTCTCCGATACCGAGAAGGGCGATCGGGACGAGCTCACACCCGGCGTCAGCGATCAGGCCTGGCGGCAGGTGAGCGTGAGTTCCCGTGAATGCCTTGGTAAGTCGCGCTGCTCCTTCGGGCAGGACTGCTTCGCGGAGAAGGCGCGCGCGGAGTCCGGGGCCGCCGATGTGGTGGTCACCAATCACGCGCTGCTGGCCATCGATGCCATCAGCGGCATCCAGGTGCTGCCCGAACACGATGTGGTCGTCATCGACGAGGCGCACGAACTCGTCGACCGGGTCACCGGCGTGGCCACCGCGGAGCTGTCCACGGCCGCGATCAGCGCCGCCGCCAAGCGCTGCACCAAGCTGATCGACGAGCAGGAAGTGGACCGGCTCGAAGGCGCGGCGGAGGCCTGGCACACGCTGCTCGACGAACTGAATCCCGGCCGCTGGGATCGCCTACCCGACGGTGCCGCACCGGTTTTGGCGTTGATCCGCGATGCGGCGTGGAATGCCCGCACCGCACTCGCACCGCAGGGCGCGAACAGCGCACAGGCGGATCCCGAGGGCGCGGCGCTGCGCAATCAGGCGCTGGCCGCCATCGAGGAGGTGCACGATGCCGCAGTGCGCGTGCTCACCACCTACGAGGAACCGGATCCGGCCGCGCACCGAGATGTCATCTGGCTCTCGGTGGACGAGATGCGCGGCGTCCCGCGCCGCACCCTGCACATGGCCCCGCTGTCGGTGGGCGGCTTGCTGCGCAGCCAGCTGTTCGGCACCGCCACAGTGGTTTTGACCTCGGCCACGCTCCAGATCGGCGGCTCGTTCGACAATCTGGCGGTCACCTGGGGCCTGCCGCCCCAATCCGCCGCCCAGGTCGATCCGGCACTGGCCAGCGGTAAGGAAACCCCTTCCGACGCTGCGAAACTGCGCTGGAATTCGGTGGACGTGGGTTCCCCGTTCGATCACGCCAAATCCGGAATCCTCTATGTGGCAAAGCATTTGCCCGCCCCCGGCCGCGACGGCCTGCCCACCGCGTATCTGGACGAGATCGAACGATTGATCACCGCCGCCAACGGCCGCACCCTGGGCCTGTTCTCCTCCATGCGAGCGGCCAAGGCGGCCACCGAGATTCTGCGCGAGCGCCTGGACACCCCGGTGCTGTGCCAGGGCGATGACGCCACCGGCGCACTGGTGAAGAAATTCGCCGACGATCCGGAAACCTCACTGTTCGGCACACTTTCGCTGTGGCAGGGCGTGGACGTTCCCGGCCCGTCGCTGAGTCTGGTTATCCTGGACCGCATTCCGTTCCCGCGCCCGGATGATCCGCTGTTGATCGCGCGGCAGCGCGCGGTGGAATCGCGGGGCGGCAATGGTTTTCTCTCGGTCGCCGCCAATCACGCGGCGCTGCTGCTGGCGCAGGGCACCGGACGACTGCTGCGCAGCGTGGACGATCGCGGTGTAATCGCTATTCTGGATTCACGTCTGGCGACCGCGCGCTATGGCGGATATCTGCGAGCGTCACTGCCGCCCTATTGGGAAACGTCCGATCCACAAGTGGTGACAAAGGCTTTGGCGCGTTTGACACAGAGTGTTTCGGAGACGAAAACACCCGTGTGAGAACAGTCACACGGGTGGTTCATACTTCCGAACAGAAGTAAATTGGCTTGCGATACTCCGGTGGACCCCCCAATTCCCACATCGAAGTGTCATTGTCCCCGCGCCAAGCCCTGCACGCGGCGCGGGGACCACAAACCGCCCCCGGCCCGACTATTCGGCCAGGAACCAGAAGTACGACAAGAACACCGCCATGAGCACCCACATCACCGGATGCACTTCGCGCCAGCGACGCTTGGCCACCATGACGATCGGATAGAACAGCAGGCCCATGGCAATGCCGTTCGCGATCGAATAGGTCAGCGGCATCATGATCACCGTGATGAACGCCGGAACCGCGTATTCCAAACGGCTCCAGTCGATATCGCCGAGCGCGCGGGACATCAGCACGCCGACCACGATGAGCGCCGGAGCCGTCACCGACGGCACATCCGCGACCACCGCGAACAACGGGAACAGGAACATGGCGAGCAGGAACCAGCCCGCCGTGGACACCGCGGTCAAACCGGTGCGCCCGCCCGCCGACACACCCGCCGTCGATTCCACATACGCGGTGGTGGTGGAGGTGCCGATGATCGCGCCCGCCGCGGTGCCGACCGAATCGGCCGCCAGCGCCTGTCCGGCGCGCTCCAGCTTGCCCTCCTTGGTGAGCAGCCCGGCCTGATTCGCCACACCGATCAAAGTGCCGGAGGCGTCGAAGAAGTCGACGAACAGCATGGTGAGCACCACGATGATCATCTGTCCGGTGAACGCGTCCGGCAGATGGATGACGGCCTGGCCGAAGGTCTTGTCCAGCCCGTGCGGCAGTGCCGCAATGGAATTCGGCAATTCCACCAGTCCGCAGACAATGCCCAGGATGGTGGTGGACAGGATGCCGTAGAGCACCGCGCCGTGCCAGCCCAGCACCAGGAAGACGACCGTCACCAGCAGCCCGAACAGCGCCAATAGCGTTGTGCCCTTGTGGAAGTCGCCCAGGTGCACGAAGGTCGCGTCGCTGGCCACCACGATGCCCGCGTTCTTCAGGCCCAGGAAGGCCACGAACATGCCGATACCGGCGCCGACCGCCAGTTTCATCTGCAACGGGATGGCGTCGATGATCTTCTCGCGGACCTTGGTGATGGCGAGAATGAAGAAGATGATGCCCGAGAGCAAGGTGCCCGAAAGCGCCTCCTGCCACGGGATTCCCATATTCAGGATGACCGTGTAGGCGAAGAAGGCATTGAGCCCCATACCGGGCGCGAGCGCCACCGGATACTTGGCCCAGATGCCCATCACCAGCGTGCCCACGACCGCCGCGACGGCGGTGGCGGTGAAGACCGCCTGCGTCGGCATGCCCTTGTCGCCGAGCACGCCGTGATCGCCGAGGATGGCCGGGTTGACCGCGAGCACATACGACATGGCCAGGAAGGTGATGGTTCCGGCCATGAGCTCGCGCTTGACGGTCGAGCCGTGCTCGCTGATGCCGAAGTACGCGTCGACGCGCCCCTTGGTGCGCGTGCGGACGTCGCTGCTCATTGGTGTGTGGTCTCCAGTCGGCGGGAGGTCAGAGAGGTGCCCTGGGCACCGTACTTGTCCTGTTCGCCGGATGTTCAACCGGCCCGGCGAATCGCAGGCAAGCACACCTGCCTCACTCTTGGTTTTGTGGCAACTTCCGCGCTATTACCAAGCAAATAGTCTAATTACTCACCGGTAATTAGAAAACCTTGCGCACGACTGTCTGGGACGTTACAAATACGTAATCCGGGAGTGAGGGATTCGAACCGGCGGACGAGAATTGCAAACGCGTGGTTACCGATGTCATCGATGCGATCGCCGAGTTCGCGATCACTCGCAAATCACTCTGGGATGTGCTCGTCGAGCCACAGTCCTACCCCAGGCTCTTCCGAGGTGTCGGCGCCTGCGAGGAGCGTGACGCGGCCGCGGAATACCCCACCCTGACCCTGCGTATCGGCGGGGTCGGGCAGGAAGTCCGCACGCTCGAGGTGCAGCTGCGCCTGGGCCGCGAATACGAGAACTTCGAACTGCACTGCGCCGCCACCGGCAGCTTCGCGGCCGTACGGCTGCGCGAGGTCGGCGATAAGACGCGGGTGTCCGTCACCTATTTCAAAGCGGCGCTGGTGCATCCGCTGGCCGCACAGCTGCCCAACGCGGCGGCGGTGTCCTGGACGCACGCCGGGCTCAAACGCGCGGTCGAACTGATCACCGGCGCGCCGACCGCCGTCATCGTCAATGGCGAGGATTCGCCGATGAAACTCCAGGCGGGCGTCGCCAAGCAGATGGTGGCCTCCGGGGTGGTGCGCACCTACCGCCCCGATGTGGGGCTCAAACAGATCGGCAGCCTGGCCAAATGGGGGTTCAGCCTGGCGGGCGGATACGCGGCCGCGGCGGCGCACTCCCCCGGCCGGCTCGCCGTGCTGGACGATCGGTACTCCAGCACCTTCGAGCAATTGCACTCGCGCAGTACCGCTTTGGCGGGCGCGATGGGTGCGCTCGGCTTCGGCTCCGGCACCGCGATCGGACTGCTCTGCCGCAATCACACCGGCATGGTCGAGGCCATGGTGGCGGCGGGCAAGTCCGGCGCGGACGCGGTACTGCTCAATACCGGACTGCCCGCCCGCCAGATCGAGGAGATCGTGCACCGGCACGCGCTCTCGGCGCTGTTCGTGGACAGCGAATTCGAGCATCTGGTGCGGTATCTGCCCGCGGATCTGCCGCGCTTCACCACCGATGACCGGCCGCCCGAACCGGGGCGCACCACCATCGAGGACCTCATCTCGATGCGCAATCTGACGGCCAAGAAGCCGTCGCGGCCGGGGCGGCTGATCGTGCTCACCTCCGGCACCAGCGGCACGCCCAAGGGCGCACGACGACCGCATCCCAAGGGTTTCGGGACGGTGGCGGCGCTGCTGTCGCGAATTCCGTTCGGCGTCAACGAGACCATGCTGATTCCGTCACCGCTGTTCCACACCTGGGGGCTGGCGGCGCTACAGATCTCCACCGCCATTCGCGCCACCCTGGTGCTCAATGACCGCTTCGACGCGGAGGACTGTTTGCGGCGGATCGCCGAACACCGGGTGACCGCGCTGATCGTGGTGCCGGTCATGGTGAACCGCATTCTCGATCTGCCCGAACACGTGCGGGCGCGCTATGACCTGTCCAGCCTGAAAGTCGTTGCCAGCTGCGGGGCTCCGCTGGCGGGCGCGACCGTGCTGCGTTTCCTGGACACCTTCGGGGACATCCTCTACAACGTGTACGGCTCCACCGAGGTGTCCTGGGCCAGCATCGCCGATCCGGCCGATCTGCGCATGTCCCCCACCACCGCCGGGCGGCCGCCGCTGGGCACGAAAATCGGTGTGCTGGGACCGGATCAGCGGATTCTGCCGGTCGGTGAGACGGGCCGCATCTTCGTCGGCAATCACATGCTCTTCGACGGCTACACCGATGCCACCCCGCCCGCCGAGGCGCACGGCATGCTCGACACCGGCGATATCGGGTACCTGGACGCCGCCGGGAAACTGTTCGTGGCCGGACGCGATGACGAGATGATCATCTCCGGCGGTGAGAACGTCTTCCCGCGCTCGGTGGAGGAGGCGCTCTCGCATCTGCCGCAGGTGAGCGAGGTCGCGGTGGTGGGGGTGCCGGATCACGAATTCGGCCAGCGGCTGGCGGCTTTCGTGGTCAAACGGCCCGGCTCCGGGCTCGATTCGGAGATGGTGCGCAATTACATCCGGCACCGGGTGAGCCGATTCTCGGTACCGCGCGATGTGACCTTCCTGGACGCGCTGCCGCGCAACGCGACCGGGAAGATCCTCAAACGCACACTGGGACAGGCGACTTAGGGGCTGGGCGTCGCCACCAAACCGAACTCGGCCTCCGACGCGAGCAGCGGGTGACTCGGGAGCACCCGAATCGTGTAGCCCACCGCGCCCGACAGCGGCACCGGGGTTTCGATGGTGAAAACCTCTGTGCCGGAGTCGGTTCCGGTGTGCGTCATGGGCATGGTGTGCACATCGGAGAGATCGTCCGAGGTCGAGACCCGGCCCAGCACCGCCTGCACGCTGACATCGGCGGGCGTCAGGCCGCCCAGATCGATGCGGGCGCGCAACGCCAGATCCGCGCCGATGACCGGGATATCGGGCAGGCCGGAGCTGTCCACCTGCACCACCCGCACCGTCGGCCAGGCGGATTCGATACGGCGGCGATACTCGGACAGGTCCCGCGCACCCTTGAAGTCGTTCTGCGACACCGCCGTATAGGCCGCGGCCGCCGGGGTGTAGTAGTCGACGGCGTAATCGCGCACCATGCGCGAGGCCAGCACCTTGGGGCCGAGTGTCTGGAGCGTGTGCCGCACCATCTCCATCCAGCGCACTGGCAGATCATCGTGATCGCGGTCGTAGAAACGCGGCAGCACAGCGCGTTCCAGCAATTCGTAGAGCGCGGAGGCTTCCAGATCATCGCGCCGGTGGTCATCGCGCACGCCGTCGGCGGTAGGGATGGCCCAGCCGTTCTCGCCGTCGTACATCTCATCCCACCAACCGTCGCGGATGGAGAGGTTGAGCCCGCCGTTGAGCGCCGACTTCATGCCCGAGGTGCCGCACGCTTCCAGCGGCCGCAGCGGATTGTTCAGCCACACATCGCATCCCCAGTACAGGTACCGGGCCATGGACATGTCGTAGTTGGGCAGGAAGACGATGCGGTGCCGCACCTCCGGATCGTCGGCGAAGCGCACGATCTGCTGGATGAGCGCCTTACCGCCGTCATCGGCCGGATGCGATTTACCGGCGACGACCAACTGCACCGGACGTTCGGGGTCGAGCAGCAGGGCGCGCAGGCGATCCGGATCGCGCAGCATCAGCGTGAGCCGCTTGTAGGTCGGCACCCGGCGGGCGAAACCGACGGTCAGCACCTTCGGATCGAAGACGTCGTCGATCCAGCCCAGTTCGGCCGGGGCCGCGCCGCGCTCCAACCAGGACGCGTGCACCCGGCGGCGCACCTCGTCGACGAGGATGCCGCGCAAGGCGTTCCGGGTCGACCACAGCTCGCGCAGGTCCACATCGCAGAGCCGTTCCCAGCCGCGCGCCTCCTCGACGAGTTCATCGCCGATGAGTTCGCGGGCCTTGTCAATCCATTCGCGCGCGGCCCAGGTGGGCGCGTGCACGCCATTGGTGACCGAACCGATCGGCACCTCGGAGGCGTCGAAGCCCGGCCACAGCGGCGCGAACATATCGCGGCTGACCTCACCGTGCAGTTTCGATACACCGTTGGCGCGCTGGGCGAGTCGCAATCCGAGATGCGCCATATTGAAGACCGACGGATCGGCCTCTCGGCCCATGGCGAGAATGCGATCCACCGAAACACCCGGCAGCACAAGCGATTCCCGCTCACCGTGCGCGCCGCCGAAATACCGGCGCACCAGCGCGCCCGCGAACCGGTCGATACCGGCCGGGACCGGGGTGTGCGTGGTGAATACGGTTCCGGCCCGCACCGCCGTCAGCGCGGCGTCGAAATCCATTCCGGCGACCATGAATTCGCGAATGCGCTCGATGCCGAGAAAACCCGCGTGGCCCTCGTTCATATGGAACACATCGGGATCGGGCAGGCCGTACGCGCGGGTGTAGGCGCGCACCGCCCGCACCCCGCCGATACCGGCCAGGATCTCCTGTTTGATGCGGTGATCCTGATCACCGCCGTACAGCCGATCGGTGACCGCGCGCAGTTCCGGATCATTGTCGGCGATATCGGAATCCAGCAGCAGCAGCGGAATTCGCCCCACCTGCGCGATCCACACCCGCACCCGCAGCACCCGGCCCTCGGGCATGGCCACGTGGATCAGCACCGGTGCGCCACCGTCGGTGAGCAGTCGCAGCGGCAGACCCTGCGGATCCAGTGCCGGATAGTGCTCGGACTGCCAGCCGTCCGCGGTCAGCGACTGCCGGAAGTATCCGGACCGGTACAGCAGCCCGACACCGATCAACGGCAGGCCCAGATCCGAGGCGGCCTTGAGATGGTCGCCCGCGAGAATCCCGAGTCCGCCCGAATAGTTGGGCAGCACCTCGGTGACGCCGAACTCCATCGAGAAGTAGGCGATCCCCTTCGGCCCCTGCTCCTGCCGCTGGAACCAGCGCGGGCGGGCCAGGTAATCGGCCAGATCGGCGGCGGCCGCATCCACCCGGCGGGTGTACGCCGCGTCCGCGGCCAATTCGTCGAGCCGTTCGGCGGGCACCTCCCCGAGCATGCGCACCGGATCACGCCCGAGGTCCACCCACAGGGCGGGATCGAGCTCGGCGAACACATCCTGCGTCGGCCCGTGCCAGGACCATCGCAGATTGGTCGCCAGCTCGGTCAGCGCGGAGAGCCGCTCGGGCAGATGGGCGCGAACGGTGAATCGACGCAATGCCTTCACCCACAAAACCCTACCGGGACGGTTTTCCCCGCGCTGCGCTGTGCGGGATTGCCTGCGCCTACGCACCGATATGCAATATGCACAGCCCAGCGGAGAGCATTCCGGTGGCAACCGATAACGTGTTCTCATGAGCGAGCAGCAGGTCGAGACACCTCCGTCCCAGGAGCACCATGAGGGCGGATTCCGGCCGATCGCGGAACTGGGCCGGGACAACAGCAAGGGCGGCCCCCACTACGGCGAATTCATCGAGCAGGTGCGCGGCCTGATGGACCGGGTGCGCCTGGCCAGCCCCACCGATGAGATCGCCCTCGAGGCCATCGCCGAATTGAAGAAGCTCAATGAGCGTCTCGACGAGGTCGTCACCGACGAATGGTCCGCGCCCAGCTGGCACCGCACCGATCTGCCCGCGCGCGGCAATCTCACGCTGCCGCCGTACCTGGTGGATCAGGCCGACCGCGAGGGCGTGCGGGCGCGAATCACCTTCCGCACCTTCCATCTCGGCGGTAACGGCGCGGCGCACGGCGGGCATATCGCCCTCGGCTTCGACGATCTGCTCGGCATGACCGCGGCCGTGCACACCCGCGCCGTCACCCGCACCGCGTACCTGCACGTCGACTACCGCTCCATCACGCCGCTGAACACCGAACTGGCGGTGCACGGCTGGGTCGAGCGGGTGGAGGGCCGCAAGGTCTTCGTCCGCGCCACCCTGCACGACGGCGAGCGCCTGTGCGCCGAAGCCAACGGCCTGTTCCTGATGCTCAAGCCGGGCCAGCAGTAGCCATATACGCGCGTCGCGGCGGCGACACCTCGGCGGCGGGACATCACGCGGGCACGGCACCCGGTAAGTTCGAACGGGTGACCGGCCGCATCGCCATCGATGACACCGCCCCCGCGATACCCGGCGGTCGGCCGGCGAAGGCCGTCGTCGGGGAGGTGTTCCCGGTGCGCACCGTGGTGTGGCGCGAGGGACATGACGCCGTGGCCGCCACGCTCGCGGTGAAAGCGCCCGGATCCTCGCGGTCGCAGCGCATTCGCATGACGCCGGACTATCAGCCCGATGTCTTCAACGCGGTTTTCACGCCCGGGAAACCGGGACTGTGGACCTATCGCATCGAGGGGTGGAGCGATCCGCTCGCCACCTGGCGCTCGGCCGTGGAGGCAAAACTCGCGGTCGGACAGAGCGCGATCGATCTGGCCAATGACCTGGAGATCGGGGCGCGACTGCTGGAACGGGCCGCACAGTCGGTGCCGAAGAAGCAGTGGGAGGCATTGCGCGCGGCGGCCGCCGCACTGCGCGGCGACGCCCAACTGCCCGCCCGGGTCGGCCCGGCGTTCAGCGCCGAGGTGAGCGAAATCCTGCGTGCCACACCGCTTCGCGAGCTGGTGACGCAGGGACCGCAGTTCTCGGTGCTGGTGGAACGACAGCGCGCCCTGTACGGGGCCTGGTACGAATTCTTCCCGCGCTCCACCGGCGGCCGCGATGCGCAGGGCACGCCCGTGCACGGCACCTTCGCCACCGCCTCGAAGGACCTGCCGCGCATCGCCGCCATGGGATTCGATGTGGTGTACCTGCCGCCCATCCACCCCATCGGCACGGTGAATCGTAAGGGGCGCAACAACTCTCTGACCGCCGCACCCGGTGATGTGGGCTCACCGTGGGCCATCGGCTCCGCCGCGGGCGGGCACGACGCCATCCACCCGGCGCTGGGCGATGCGGCCGACTTCAGCGAATTCGTGGAATCCGCACGGGAATTGGGGATGGAGGTGGCACTGGACCTGGCATTGCAGTGCGCACCCGATCACCCCTGGGTCACCGCGCATCCCGAATGGTTCACCACCCTGCCGGACGGCACCATCGCCTTCGCGGAGAACCCGCCCAAGAAGTACCAGGACATCTACCCGGTCAATTTCGACAATGATCCGGACGGCCTGTACGCCGAGGTGCTGCGCGTGGTCCGGCACTGGATCGGGCTGGGCGTCACCATCTTCCGCGTCGACAACCCGCACACCAAGCCCGCCGACTTCTGGGAGTGGCTGATCGCACAGGTGCGCCGCACCAACCCCGAGATCATCTTCCTGTCCGAGGCGTTCACCCGCCCCGCCCGGCTCTACGGCCTGGCCCGGCGCGGCTTCACCCAGTCCTATACGTATTTCACCTGGCGGGTGCACAAGCACGAATTCGAGGAATTCGGCCGGGAATTGGCGGCCAAGGCCGATGAGGCCCGGCCCAACCTGTTCGTGAACACCCCGGACATCCTGCACGAGACGTTGCAGCACGGCGGACCCGGCATGTTCGCCATTCGCGCCGTGCTGGCCGCCACCCTCGGACCCACCTGGGGTGTGTACTCGGGCTTCGAACTCTTCGAACATCAAGCGGCACAACCCGGTAGCGAGGAATACCTCGACTCCGAGAAATACGAACTGCGGCCCCGCCCCTACGCCGAGGCCGCCGCGCGCGGGGAATCGCTGGAACCGTGGATCACCCGGCTCAACGAGATCCGGCGCGCGCATCCCGCTTTGCAACAGCTGCGCTGCATTCACTTCCACGGCACCGACAGCGATGCGCTGCTTGCCTTCTCGAAGTTCGACCCGAGCACCGGTGACGCCGTCCTGGTGGTGGTGAACCTCAATCCGTACGGTCCCGAACAGGGTCACATCTCGCTCGATCTGCCAGCCATCGGCCGCGAATGGCATGACCGCCCGGTGGTGTTCGACGAGATCAGCGGCGAGGAATACCATTGGGGCCAGCACAATTTCGTGCGCCTGGACCCCTCTCGCGCGGTCGCGCACATTCTCGTGCTGCCGCCGGTCCCCGCCGCCGTCCGCACCGAACTCGCACATCGAAGAAACTTCTGATGAACCGGCGCGATCTGCTGCTGCTCGCCGCCGGAACGCACCCCGACCCGCACACCGTGCTCGGCGCGCACCCGCATCCGGACGGCACCGTCATCCGGGTGCTGCGCCCGCACGCGGAGACCGTCGCGGCGCGCATCGGCCCGGACGATCATCCGCTCGAACACCTCGACCACGGGATATTCGAAGGCACCGTGCCGTTTCCGGAACTGTGGGACTACCGGATCGTGACGTCCTATCCGGGCGGGCGCACCGTGATCGACGCCGACGGCTACCGCTTCCTGCCCGGCCTCGGCGAACTCGACCTGCACCTGCTCGGCGAGGGACGGCACGAACGACTCTGGGATGTGCTCGGCGCGCACCCCCGGCGCTACACCACCCTCGACGGCGAGGTGACCGGCACCGCCTTCGCGGTGTGGGCGCCGAACGCGCGCGGGATCGCGGTCATCGGCGATTTCGACGGATGGAGCGGGCATACCGCACCCATGCGCCGGCTCGGCGACTCCGGCGTATGGGAGGTATTCCTGCCCGGAATCGAGGCCGGGGCCAAATACAAGTACCGGGTGCACGGGGCCGACGGGCGCATCGTGGACCACGCCGATCCGTTCGCGTTCGGCACCGAAATCCCGCCCGCCACAGCGTCCGTCGTCACCGAGAGCACCCATGTCTGGGGTGACGCCGAATGGCTGCGCGCCCGCGACGCGCACGATCCCACCCGCTCCCCCATGAGCGCGTACGAGGTGCACCTGGGCTCCTGGCGACCCGGACTCGGCTACCGCGAAATGGCCGAACAACTCGCCGAATACGTTGCCGCCCAGGGCTTCACCCATGTCGAACTGCTGCCGATCGCGGAGCATCCCTTCGGCGGATCCTGGGGGTACCAGGTCACCTCCTACTACGCCCCCACCGCCCGCTTCGGCAGCCCCGACGACTTCCGCTGGTTCGTGGATCACCTGCACCGCAACGGCATCGGCGTACTGCTCGACTGGGTGCCCGCGCACTTCCCGCGCGACGAATGGGCGCTCGCGCGCTTCGACGGCACCGCGCTGTACGAACACCCCGACCCCCGGCGCGGCGAGCAACTCGACTGGGGCACCTACGTTTTCGACTTCGGACGGCACGAGGTGCGCAACTTCCTGGTCGCCAACGCGCGCTACTGGATCGAGGAATTCCATATCGACGGCCTGCGCGTGGACGCGGTCGCCTCCATGCTCTACCTCGACTACTCCCGCCCCGACTGGGAACCGAATATCCACGGCGGCCGGGAGAATCTGGAAGCCGTCGCGTTCCTACAGGAAATGAACGCCACCGTGCACAAGCACCATCCCGGCGTGGTCACCATCGCCGAGGAATCCACCACCTGGCCCGGGGTCACCCGCCCCACCGAAGTCGGCGGCCTCGGCTTCACCATGAAGTGGAATATGGGCTGGATGCACGACACCCTCGGATACCTGAAACATGATCCCGTGCACCGCACCTGGCACCACAACGAGATCACCTTCTCGCTCACCTACGCCTGGAGTGAGAACTACGTGCTGCCCATCAGCCATGACGAGGTGGTGCACGGCAAGGGCACACTGTGGACCCGCATGCCCGGCGACGATTTCACCAAGGCCAGCGGTGTGCGCGCGCTGCTCGCCTACATGTGGGCGCATCCCGGTAAGCAGCTGTTGTTCATGGGGCAGGAGTTCGGGCAGTTCCGGGAATGGGATCACGATCGCGGACTGGACTGGTACGAGCTGGAAAACCCACTGCACCAAGGCATCCACACCCTGGTGCGGGATCTGAACCAGCGCTATCGCGGCACGCCCGCGCTGTGGAGCCAGGACACCTCACCCGGCGGCTACTCCTGGATCGACGCCGACGATCGCGATAACAATGTGCTGTCCTTCCTGCGCTACGGCGTGGACGGCTCGATCCTGGCGTGCGTCTACAACTTCTCCGGGACCGAACATCGCGACTATCGCATCGGGCTGCCCGGCACCGGTGAGTGGCGCGAGGTCCTCAATACCGATGCGATCGCGTACGGCGGCAACGGCATCGGGAATCTGGGCGCGGTCACCGCGACCGCGGAGACCTGGCACGGCCGCCCGGCGTCCGCGGTCATCACGCTGCCGCCCAGCAGCGGACTGTGGCTGGTGCCGACCGCGCCGCCCGCCGAATCAGTGCGGCCAGCTCGGCGAGCGGCCCAGTAGCGCGAGCACCTGATCGAGCCCGGAACCGTCCGGCAGCACGATCTCGGGCGCGAAGGACGCCCCCGGCTGGGTGCGCGCCTCCCCACCCGGCACGCCCCGCGCGACCACCAGTGCCGCCGCGAGCACATCCGCGTCGAAGTCGACGCTCACGCCCAAAGTCCTTGCCACATCCCAGGAATGCACCACGTAGTCGACGAAATGGAAGCTGACCGCGAGCGTGCCAGGAATGACGATGCCGTCCCGGATCTCGGGTAGCGGGAAGCTCCGGTCCAGTGCGCCCGGATCGGCGAAGGCGGTCAGCACATGCTCGGCCGCGGCGCGGTACTCCGCGATCGGGTCCGGGCCCAGCGGAATCGGTTTCCAGAGCGCGAGATCGCCCTCGCCGCGCGAGGCGGCGGCGAAGCCGTAATGCTGAATGATCAGGTGCTCCAACAGATCCCGCAGTGCCCACCCGGCGCACGGGGTGGGGGCGTCCAGATCGGCGCCGGACAGCTGGGCGACCACGTCGATGCTGGCGCGCACCGCACGGGCATCGAGAGACAGTAGCTCGGGTCCGGCCGCGAGCAGTTCGTCGTAATTCGAAATCATAAGCATCAGCTTACTAATTTTTCCGAACTTGGCTACCCCGTAGGCGATCTACTCCAAGCGGTCAACCCCACAGAAGTCCGGGCATCTGGAACGCGTTACACGATTCTGTGCCCCGAACTATTCGGGCTGCCGAATCATCTTGCGCTGTAGTGGACTTGGCGAGGCGGCGCCGCCAATTAATCGCAAACCTTTGAAGAGGAATGAATCTGCATGAAGAAGCTCGGAACTGCCATGCTCATCGGTGCCGCCGCGACCGCCATCATCGGCTCCGGCGCCGGCATGGCCTCCGCTGAGGCCCCCGCGGTCTCCGCCTCCCCCGTGGTCGCCCCGGGCGAGCCGGACCCCACCGGCACCACCGGCTCCTCCTCGCTGCTGCCCAAGCTGCTGGAGACGCTGACCGGCAGCCTCGGCAGCAAGCCCGCCACCACCCCGGCCGACCCGGCCAAGTAGTCGCGCCGCTCCCCGGCGACCCTACGGCCGGGGATACCGCACTACGGTGAAAACGACCGCGCCCCTGCCGATTCGGCAGGGGCGCGGTTCGTTGTCGAGGAACGGAATCAGTACAGCGCGGCGGCCAGCTTGCGGCGCGCCGCCATCACGATCGGCTCGGCCGGATCGAACAGCTCGAACAACTCCAGCAGATGCGTGCGCACCCGGGTGCGGTCATCACCGGCGGTGCGCTTGATCAGCCCGATCAGGCGATCGAACGCCGCCTCCGGCTCCTGATTGAACATCTCCAGATCCGATGCGGCCAACGCCGCGTCCAGATCCGCCGGATCGGCAGCGGCCTTGGCGATCGCGCCCGGATCGATCTCCTGCACGCGCGCGATGAACTGCACCTGACGCAGCGCGGCCTTGGCCTCGGCATTGCCGGGCTCGGCATTCAGGATCGCCTTGTACGCGGCCTCCGCGGTCGCGAAATCGCTACGCTCCAAAGCCTCTTCGGCCGCCACGAAACGCGGATCCTCCGGCTCCTCGGCCTCGCCTTCACCCTCGCCGACACCGGGCAGCTTGCCGCGCACCGCGTCGACCACGGCATCGAGCCACTGCCGCACCTGCGCCTCGGGCTGATTACCGGTGAAATCCGCGAGCGGCTGACCGGCGGCCACCGCCACCACGGTCGGAATGCCCTGCACGCCGAACGCCTGCGCGATCCGCATATTGGCCTCGGCCTCGATGGTGGCCAGCTCCCACTCACCACCGTTACCGGCGACCAACTGCTCCAGCAGTTTCACCAGTTCGATGCTGCCCGGGGAACGCTGCGAATACAGCGCCACCACCACGGGCACCTGGGCGGAGCGGCGCAGCACCTTGGTCTCGAAATCGGCCTCGGTGACGGCATGCCCCGCGGGCACATCCGTCACCGGCTGCTGCTTCAAGCTGGACAGGTCCACCGCGCCGGACATAGCGGCGGCAGCGGCGGCTGAGGGGCGTCGCGCGGGTCGAGTCACGACTACAAGTCTGTCACGAACGGGCGGCGGCGGGTGCCGCAGCCTCACTCAGTTCCCCGAGTTGACCGGTACGGATCGCCCAGCGCTCGAAGAACACCGATGCGAAAGGTATGACGGTGGAGACCAATCCGAGCACGGTGGTCTTGGCCGGCCACTCGAACTCACGCGAGGCCAGCAGCACGCTGATCGCGAATCCGATGAAGATGATGCCGTGCAGCATGCCGAAAACCATGACCGGCCACTTGATCGGCTCATCGGCGATACCCAGCGCGTCCGCACGCTTGAGCACCGACCCGAGCAGCAGCAGCGCCCAGCTGGGAGCCTCCAGAATCCCGAAGAACCGAACCCGCTTAGCGACCGTGCTCAGGTCGAAGAAGTCACCCATGGCGTCCATTGTGCCGGACAGCTACGACGACCCGTAGTGGAGATGGGTCACACCCCGCCCCGCAAACCCCCTTTCGAGGGGCGGATTGGCGTGGGCCTACCGAAGTGGCGACGCGGAGCCGCGTGAGCCTGGATCCCTGGCGGGGATTCAAGTCTGTCGACCCCGCCAGGGAATGGGGTCTCAGGGGACGCGGATGATGAGGGCGTCGCCCTGGCCGCCGCCACCGCACAGGGCGGCCGCGCCGACGCCACCGCCGCGGCGCTTCAGCTCGAGGGCCAGGTGCAGCACGATGCGGGCGCCGGACATGCCGAGGGGGTGACCCACGGCGATCGCACCGCCGTTGACGTTGACCTTCTCCGGGTCGATGCCGAGCTTGCGGGTGGAGGCCACGCCGACCGCCGCGAACGCCTCGTTGATTTCGACCAGGTCCAGATCGGCAGGCGAAATGCCTTCGCGGGCACAGGCTTTGATGATCGCGTTGGCGGGCTGATCCTGCAGGGTGGAATCCGGACCGGCGACCACACCGGCGGAGCCGATCTCGGCGATCCAGGACAGCCCGAGGGATTCGGCCTTCTCCTTGCTCATCACCACGACGGCGGCAGCGCCATCGGAGATGGGCGAGGCGGAACCGGCGGTGATGGTGCCGTCCTTGCGGAACGCCGGACGCAGCTTGGACAGCGATTCCACGGTGGTGTCGGCGCGAATGCCCTCATCGGAGGCGAACCGCACCGGATCACCCTTGCGCTGCGGAATCTCAACGGGCACAACCTCATCGTCGAAGAGGCCGTTCTTCCACGCGGCGGCAGCGCGCTGATGCGAGGCGGCGGCGAACGCGTCCTGCTCCTCGCGGGTGACGGTCTGCACGTCGTTCTGCTGCTCGGTGAGCGCGCCCATCGCCTGATCGGTGAAGATGTCGTGCAGGCCGTCGTACGCCATGTGATCGCGCAGCGTCACATCGCCGTACTTGAAACCCTCGCGGCTCTTCTCCAGCATATGCGGTGCGCGGGTCATGGACTCCTGGCCACCGGCCACCACGATTTCGTACTCACCGGCGCGAATCAGCTGATCCGCCAAGGCAATCGCGTTGATGCCGGACAGGCACACCTTGTTGATGGTGAGCGCGGGAACATCCATCGGAATGCCCGCGGCGACCGCCGCCTGCCGGGCCGGGATCTGGCCCGCACCCGCGGTGAGCACCTGACCCATGATCACGTAATCGACCTGCTCCGGGGCGACGCCGCCCTTCTCCAGGGCCGCCTTGATGGCGATGCCGCCCAGATCGGAGCCGCTGAAATCCTTCAACGAACCGAGCAGCCGACCCATCGGGGTGCGGGCGCCGGAGACGATGACGGTGGTGGTCACGATAGGCCTCGCTTACGTCGAATGATGTGGCTCCGCCAACCATCGGAGCCCTACTCAAAGGTAACCCGACCGACCCGGGCGGCCTTCCCCAGGTGCGCGCTACCGTTCGAGGTGTGAGCAACACCGAGAACACCGAATTCATCCCCGCCGAATACATCACCGCCATCGATCATGTCGGTATCGCTGTCCCCGATCTCGATACGGCTGTGGCCTGGTACCGGGACAATCTCGGGATGGTGGAGGCACATCGCGAGATCAATGAGGCGCAGGCCGTGCACGAGGCCATGCTGTCCTATGCGGGCGCCCCCGCCGGGACTGTTGCTCTCCAGTTGCTGGCTCCGCTGAACGAGTCCTCCACCATCGCCAAGTTCATCGACCGAAACGGGCCTGGCCTGCAGCAGCTCGCATATCGAGTCACCGATATCGAGGCGGTCTCCGCGTTTCTGCGTTCACGGGGCTTGCGTTTGCTGTACGAAGCCCCACGCGGGGGAACAGCGGGTTCGCGCATCAACTTCATCCACCCGAAGGATGCTGGCGGTGTGCTGGTCGAACTCGTGGAACCGGCGGCGAAAACTACCCACTAGTACCGAGATCAGCGACCCTAAAGAGGCTGTAACAACATTCGCGGTCGGGTCACCATCAGTGGTCACCAGGCTGTAGTTTGTGTGCCATGTCGTCCACTGAGCCCGATCGTAATCGCTTCGTTGCACTGCCCTTTACCGTCGTGCGGAAGGGCTATGACCGTGACGAGGTGCGTAACTACTTCGACCGTTTCGATGCCGAGCTAAGGGTCACCGCGACCGATCGCGATGCCGCCGCAGCCCAGGCGCGCAACCTGGCGGCCCAGCTGGAGGACGCCCGCGACGAGATCGACGAGCTCCGTAAGGAGGTCGACCGCCTCTCCGTGCCGCCGACCACCGCGGAAGGCATGTCGGACCGTATCTCTCGCATGCTGCGGCTGGCCTCCGACGAGGCATCCGAGGTGCGGGCGCAGGCCCAGGCCGAGGCCGCCGAAATGATCTCGATCGCCGAACAGCAGGCGACCGAGATGCGCGGTAAGTACGAATCGCTCCTCTCTGAAACCAAGGAGAAGCGCGAGGCGCTCGAAATCGAATTCGAGCAGACCCTCGCCAACGCCCGCTCCGAGGCCAACAAGATCGTCGAAGCGGCCAACGCCGAAGCCGATCGCCTCACCAAGGAGTCCGAGGCCAAGCGCAAGGCCGCGCAGCAGGACTTCGAGGTCACCATGGCCGAGCGTCGCACCAAGCTCACCCGTGCCATGGAAGAGCTCGAGGCCACCTCGCGCGCCGAGGCCGCCCAGCGCATCAAGGACGCCACCGACGAGGCCAACCGCCTCATCACCTCGGCGACCAACACCGCCGATCGCAAGATCGCGCACGCCAAGGAACTGGCCGAGGAAATGCGCGTCCTGCGCGGCCGCGTGCTGGCCCAGCTGCTCGGCATCCGCGGTCAGCTCGATTCGGTGCCGGCCATGCTCGCCGCCGTCAACCGCGAAAGCGAACTCCTGGACGGCGCGCCCGAACAGCGCTCGCTGAACAAGAGCAGCCGCAAGGCCATCGACACTCGTGACGACGACCTCGTCGACGAAGAGCGCGAGAACGCCGAGATCTCCGGCTAACATCCTCCGCCCGGGCGACACCCGCACACCTCGAAGGCCGCTCCCGATCCGGGAGCGGCCTTCCTTATGCCTTGATGGCCCGCACAATGCCCTGACGGCCCGCGGAGCGCCCGCACACTACCGAACGCGAATCAGGACCAGCGGCGGGTGATGCCGCGGGTGTGGCGGCCTTTCCAGCAACCGGTGTGCCAGTGGCGGCGGTCCTCTTCGCCGCCGTAGGCGGGCCAGGCCACGATATGGGCTACGCCGGGCGGGATTTCGTGATCGCAGCCCGGGCAGCGGTAGTACTTGGTCGCGCGGGTGCCGGGGATGGTGCGGACCATGTAGGTCTCGTCTCCGCCCGGGCCGTCCTCGGTGCGGCCGAAGACGTCACCGAGCGGGCGCTGGTCCGGCTGGGACCGCGCCTGAGCATCCTTGGGGCGAGGTTTCCGGCGGGGCATCAACCAACCCTAGAACAACCGGAATTCGCTGCTGTCGGTGCCGCGTAGGGCGTTGTAGTCCAGTGTCAGGCAACGAATCCCGCGATCGGCGGCCAAGGTTTTGGCTTGCGGTTTGATCTGCTGCGCCGCGAATACACCGGCGACGGGAGCCAGCAGCGGATCGCGGTTGAGCAGCTCCAGATAGCGGGTCAGCTGTTCCACGCCGTCGATCTCACCGCGGCGCTTGATCTCCACCGCCACCGTCGCGCCGTCGGCATCGCGGCACAGGATGTCCACCGGGCCGATGGCGGTCATGTACTCGCGGCGAATCAGCGAGTACCCCGCGCCCAGGGTTTCGATGTGCTCGGCCAGCAACTCCTGCAGATGCGCCTCGACGCCGTCCTTCACCAGACCCGGATCGACGCCCAGCTCATGCTTGGAATCGTGCTCGATCTCCTCGACGGTGATCCGCAATTCCTCGCCGGCCTTATTGGTGACCACCCAAAGCTGTTGCGCCGTATCGGTTTCCGGCTCCCGCTCCTCCAGCCAGCAGGGCGGGCTCATCCAGTTCAGCGGTTTGTAGGAACCGCCGTCCGAATGCACCAGCACCGAACCGTCCGCCTTCACCATGAGCAGGCGGCGGGCCATCGGGAGGTGGGCGGTCAGACGACCGACGTAATCGACCTGGCAACGAGCAATCACAAGGCGCACCCAAGCACTGTAGGGGACGGCCCTTTTCGCGGATTAACCGACCAGCATGATGTACCCGAGAATCGAGGCCGCGGTGAGCAGCCCACCCTCCCAGGCATTCAGCTTCGGCAATTCGGTACGACCGCGTCGCAATACCCGATAACCGGCCAACAGGCCGATCGAAAAGGCGAGTAGGTGACCGACATTGGTGAAGGTGCGGCCCATCGCCACACCGGCCACCGCGACCGCCAGCCAGGTAATGGCCCAGGTGGGCTTCCAGCGCGAGGGAACCAGCGCGATGAACGCGCCGATCAAAGCCATCGCCCCGTAGCTGACACCGACATCGGAGACCCGGGTGACCTCCACCGGCAGCCAATTCGCCGATACCGCGACCCACAGGCCGAGGGCGACGATGACCGTCGCGCCGACATGGCCGACCACGAAGATGCGCAGCAGGCGCAGCGCGCCGAACTTCATCTCCGCGAGCGCGAGCAGACAGGCCAGCAGCGGAATGATGACCGCGGCGCTCTGCAGATCGTCGATGACGAAGGCGCTGGAGAACAGCGTGCCGACGCGGCCGTGCAGCAGGTTGTACAGATTCGTGCTGGCGTGCAGCACCACCCGGGTCTGGGTGGCCTCGCTGAGGATGGACAGCAGCACCGTGACCGAGATCAGCAGGGCCGCATAGCCATAGGTGACCGGCAGGAACAGGCGACGCCAACCCGTACGGGTCGTTGCGACCGGCTCGACGATCACCACGATGCTCTCCTTCTCCACGACGCTGACTCCAGGATCCCTGGCGCCGCTCCGTACAGACTACGAGTTCCTCGAGAACCTGCTGTTAAACAACCGAAACTCACAGAAAGATCTATAAAACGAAAAAGACCCCCAGCCAATGGCTGGGGGTCTTCTCGAATGATGTTCCGGCGGTGTCCTACTCTCCCACACCCTGTCGAGTGCAGTACCATCGGCGCAGGTGGCCTTAGCTTCCGG
>NZ_JBHVSA010000007.1:0-229749 GCF_042885355.1 Nocardia sp. NPDC058058
GGCACCCCCCGCCACCAACCTTCCCCCCCCCCCCCCCCCCCGGGCCGCTTGGCCCATGCCCCCGCCTGGGGGGTGGCCCATGGGGTTCGATGGCACACGCCGGGGTACTGACGGCGGACGCGCGGCCGGGATTACGGCGCGGCGCGTCACCGCTTGGTGGTCACGCCCATGAGCGTGGCCAGCTGATTGGCGACCGGGTTCAGGTTGAGCTTCTCCGGGTCGTACTTGGGCTTGTCGTCCCACGGCTGCGGAACGCTGGGGTCGGCCGTCTCGGCGTGCGCGCCGCCGCGCACGGCGGTCTCACTGCCTTGCGGCGCGGCGCATTTCGCCTCGGTGTTGAAGGGGAAATCGTCGCGCGAATCGTCGAAGTTGGGGTTCTGCGCCTTCATCTGGTCGATGATGGCCTGGGTGCCCTCGTAGCCGACGGTGCAGGCGGGCGGGTTGTTGGTTTCCAGCACCAGGCCGAAGTGCGTGGTGCCGTCACCGGGGGCCGTCGCGGACGCGCCGATGGACAGCAGCGGCAGCATCTGCAGCACCGGTCCGAGCGCGTAGAACTTGGGCGAGATGGTGAGCAGCAGCGTGCGCAGGTTGGTCAGGTCCTGGGTCAGGGCCGGACCGGATTCCTGGATCAGCTTCTGCAATTGCGCGCCCGCGCTGGTGCTGGTACCGATGAGCCGCCGGATATCCGGGTCACTGGAGCGCAGCTGTGCGGTGAGCTTGTCCAGGCCGTCGCTGAAGTTGCGGATGGCCGGACCCTGCTGGGCCTGGGTGGCGAGCACGCCGCGCGCGTCCCGGATCAGGGCCAGGGTCTGCGGCAGCGAGTCGACGCCGGTGGCGGTGAACTTGTTGAGCGAGTCCACCAGCACCTTGAGGTCATTGCCCTTGCCGTCGAAGGCTTTACCCAGTTCGGTGACCGCGGTGCTGAGCGCGGCGAGGTCGGTGGTCTGGGCGAAGTGGTCGACGCTGGCGAGCAGGTCCTCGACCCGGATGGGCAGCACCGCGCCGGTGATGACCGAACCGTCCTTCAGGTACGGCGCACCGTTGCCGGTGGGCTGCAGATCCACGTACTGCTCGCCGATGGCGGAGCGGTCCGCGATGACGGCCTTGGCGCTGAGCGGGACCTTCGGCTTACCGGAGTCCATTTCGAGCGTGATGATCACACCGTCGGGCGTGATGTCGAGATCGCCGACCCGGCCGACGGGTACGCCGCGGTAGGTGACCTCCGCGCCCTTGGACAGGTTGCCGGTACCCGCGGGCTGGTCGGGGGTGTTGTTGACCTGCAGCGTGACCTTGTAGAGCCCGAAGCCGAGCATATTGTTCAGCCGCACGTACTTGGCGCCGACGAAGGTGACGCCGAGTACCGCGATGATCACGAACAGGATCAGCTGGTTGCGTACCAGACGGCTCATCGCGGACCACCCACTCCCAGCTGGTCGAGAATCGATCCCAGCGGATCGAACGGTCCGGGGGCCCCGGTCGGGCGGGCCACGGTGGGCGGCAGCGGCAGCAGCGAGACGGTGGGCCAGCCACCGCGCGGTCCGTTGCCGTTGTAGTACGGGTTGCTCGGATCGACGTTCACCTGACGCCCGTTGGGCGGCAGGTACACCGGATCCGGTTTGCCCACACCGAGATTCGACAGCAGGGTGCCGACCTCGAGGTCCACCGACAGCCAGGTGTTGACCTGACCGCCGAACGCGGACTTGATCGCCTCGTCCGGGAACGGATAGGTCGGGATGAGCGGGAACGCGGTCACCAGATCGCCCGCGGACTTGCCGAGCTCCTGCAGGGTGGGCCGCAGCGAGCTCAGGTCGGTGATCAGGTTCTCCTTGGAGTGATCCAGGACGTCGAATCCGGCCTGGCCCACCCGATCCAGCTGGGTGAGCAGCTGAATCAGTTGCGGCCGTTGCTCATTGAGGATTTTGATGCCCTGCGGCAGTTCGTCGAGGATCTTGCCGATCTGCTCGGTCTGCTGACCGACCCGGCTGCCGAGGGTGTTGAGCCCGTCCAGCGCGCGGGTGATGTCGTCGACCTGCTGATTCAACCCGTTGATGAGGGTGTTGGCCTGTTCCAGCAGCGAGCGCACCTTGGCGTCGCGGCCGTCCAGGGCCTTGTTCAGCTCGACCACGATGGGCTGCAGCTGGGCAACGCCGCCGCCGTTGAGCAGCAGGGAGAGCGCGCCCAGCACCTGCTCCACCTCGGTGGCGGTGCGGGTGTTCTCGACCTTGATGGTGGAACCGTCCTTCAACCGCGCCTGATCGGGATCGTTTGCGGGAGCGGACAATTCGACGAACTTCTCGCCGAGCAGATTGGACTGGCGCACCTCGGCCCGCGCGTTGGCGGGCAGGTTCACCGATTTGTTCACCACGGCCTTGATGCTGGCGGTCCAGCCGTCCGGCGCGAGTTCGATCTTGTCGACCCGGCCGACGGCGACGCCGTCCACCTTCACCGTCGACTGCGGAACCAGGTCCAGCACATCGGAGAAGCGGATATCCAGGTGCATGGGGTGATCGCCCACGTCCGCGCCGCCGGGCAGCGGCACGCTGAAGGCGCCGTTGCCACAGCCCGCGACCGCGAAGGTCGCCGCGCCGAGCGTCGCCGCGAGCGCGACGGTGCTGCGGCGCGCCAGGGCGGCGGTGCGTGCCCGAGCGGCAATGCGCTTGCGGCTCATCGCTGTCCACCTTCCTGCGTCGACGGCGGCTGCTGATCGGACGGCACGCCCGGCACCGAGCCCGGCACCGTATTGCGCTGGATATTGTCACCGCTGAGGATGCCGAACGGCAGCACCAGCGACGGCGTCTTCACGCCCGCGGTGAGCTGATCGGTGAGGATCCCGCAGTTGTCCAGAATCGGCTTGAGCTGGCGCGAGATGGCGTCGAACTTGGGATCGCCCGGTCGCAGTTTGCCCAGATCCAGCATCTTGCAGATCACCCCGAACGGGTTCTGCAGATCGGTGAAGTTGGGCCGCATGTCCAGGGTGCCGGTCTCGCCGTTGTGCACGTTGATCAGGTTGCTCAGCGCGGTCGGGATGAGCGGCAGCGCCTTGGCCAGATCGTCGCGCTGATCGGCGAGGGTCTTGGTGAGCGAGGTCAGCGCATCGGCGTTGGACTGCACCAGTTCCCGATTGTTGTCGATGAACCGGGCGACATCGCCGAGCGCGACGGACAGCAGGCTGAGCGCGTCACCGAGATCGCGGCGCTCATCGGCCAGGAATCCGGCCAGCGAGGACAGCTGCGAATTGAAGGTCCGCACCTGCGCGTCGTTATCGGAGAGCATGCGCACGAACGATTGCAGGTTCTTCACCGTGTCGAAGATGTCGGTGCGTGAATCCGACAGCGTCGCAGCGGCTTTGGACAGCTGCGTGAAGCTGTTGGCGAGCGCGTCGCCATTACCGGCGAGGTTCTGCGCGGCGGTGCGGGCGAGGTCGTTGACCGCGCCGTCCTTGTTCGCGCCGTTGGGGCCCAGGGCATCGGAGAGTTCGGTGATGCTCTTGTACAGCCGATCCACCTCGACCGGGGTCGCGGTGCGATCCTTCGGGATGGTGGCGTCGCGCCCCATCTTCGGACCGCCCTTGTAGGCGGGCGCGAGCTGGATGTACCGGTCCGAGACCACCGACGGGGTGATCTGCGCGGCCTTGGCGTCGGCGGGCACGTCGTATTTGCGGTCGACGTGCAGCACGACCTTGACCTGCTCACCTTCGGGGGTCACCGAGGCGACCTTGCCGACCGGCACGCCGAGGATGCGGACGTCCGAACCCTCGTAGATGCCGACCGACTTGTCGAAGTACGCGGTGATGGTGGTGGTGTTGAGCTTGTCCAGCCCCCACCACACCAGTCCGGCGGCGAGCACGGCAAGTACGGCCACACCGGCGATGAGCTTGCTCTTGGTACTGGACGCCTTAAGGGCGGTCAGCGGATTGGTCGCCATCGCTAGCCTCCCATCTTTCGGATCGGCGCACGGTCGCCCGGCACATCGGGCAGGGCGGGCGGGATCAGGTTGGTGATCACCGCGTCGAACCAGCGGCCGGTGCCCAGCACGTTCGCGTAGAGGCCGTAGAACGGAGCCGCCAGGGTGAGCGTCTTGGAGATGTTCGCCTGGTTCGCGTTCAGCAGATCGATGGTCTTGCGCAGGTTGGTCAGCGCCGGGCCGATCTGTTCCTCGTTGTCGTGCACCAGCGCGCTCAGTTCGGCCGCAATGGTTTTCGCGCCCGACAACAGCTGCGCGATGGACTGCTGACGCATATTCAGCTCGGCGAGCAGCTGCCCGCCGTTGCCGATGAGCCGCTCGAATTCGGCATTGCGGTCCGCGAGCACCTGGGTGGTCTTCTTGGTCGCGCCGAACAGCTTCTTGAGCTGGTCATCGCGCTTGGCGATGGTCTCCGAGAGCCGGGCGACACCGTCGATGGAACCGCGGATATCGGCCGGGGTGCCGGAGAAGGCCTCCGAGAGCACCCGGAAGCTCTGCGCCAGCTGATCGGTCTTGGTGTCCTCGATATCGGCGGCGGCATCGCTGAACGCGTCCACCACATCGTAGGGAGATACGGTGCGGGACAGCGGAATCGCGTCCGAGGGATCGGCCGGATTCGCGCCCTTGGGATCGAGCGCCAGATACTTCTGCCCGAGCAGCGTCTTGATCTGGATGGACGCGGTGGTCTCATTGCCGATCCAGGCGTCCTGGGTGCGGAAGTCGACCAGCACCTTGTCGCCGTCCAGGCGCACATCCTGCACCTGGCCGACCTTGACGCCCGCGATGCGGACCTCATTGCCCTTCTTCAGGCCCGCGGCCTCGGAGAATTCGGCGGTGTATTTGGTTCCGGCGCCCAGGATGGGCAGCTTGTCGAGGCTGAACGCGGACATGGTCACCAACAGCACCATGACCAGGCCCAGCCCGCCCATGAACGCCGGACTGCGCTTACCGAGCACGACCCGGTCATCCATCAGCGGCCTCCCTTTCCATGGCAGCGGGGAGCCGGATTCGTGTAGATCGGCTGATTGACGGTCGGCATGTTCTGGATCGCCGGAGGCAGATTCAGCTGCGGCGCGTCGGCCGTGCCCGGACCCGCGACGATGTCGATACCGCACAGGTAGAACTGGAACCAGGAGCCGTAGCTCGCGGCGCGACCCAGCTTGTCCATCTTGATCGGCAGATTCGCCAGACCCTCGTTGACCTCGTCCGAACGATCGTTCAGCGTTCCGGTCAACTGGTTCAGGCCCGCGATGGCACCCTGCAGGTTCGGCCGCACCGGCACCAGCAGATCGGCGGTGGCCGAGGCCAGATTGCCGAGCGAGGTGACCGCGGAGCCGATGGTGCCGCGATCCGCGTTCAATCCGGTGACCAGCGCTTCGGTATTGACGATCAGCTGATCCAGCTGTCCGTCATGCTGATTCACCGCGTCCAGGATGGCGTTGAGGTTCTTGACCACCTCACCGATGACGGCGTCCTTGTCGGCGAGCTTGTTGGTCAGCGCGGCGGTATTGGCGACCAGATCGGTGATGGTGCCCTTCTCGCCCTGGAACACCTGAATGATGTTGTAGGACAGCTTGTTCACATCATCCGGGGTGAGCGTCTGGAACAGCGGCCGGAAACCGTTGAACAGCTCGGTCAGATTCAGCGCGGGCTTGGTGTGCTCGAGCGCGATGGTGCCGCCCTTGTTGAGCTTGCGCCCCTGCTCCCCCGCACCCTGTTCCAGCGCGATATAGCGCTGGCCGACCAGGTTCCGGTACTTGATGGTCGCGGTGGTCGAGGCGGGCAGCCAATTGCGGTCCGTCACTTCGAATTCCACGTTCGCCAGCCGCTTGTCGACAATGGCGACCTTGGTCACCTTGCCGACGCGCACACCGGCGATGCGCACCTCGTCACCGGGATTCAGCGAGGTCACATCGGTGAAGCGGGCATTGAACTTGGTGCCGCCGCCACCGTAGTTGGCGATGGTCAGCGCCAGCATGCCGGTCGCGAGCACCGTCACCACGATGAAGATGATCAGCTTGGTCAGCGTGCCGCCGAGTCCGCGCAGCAGGTCCCTCATCGGATGGTCACCTCGCTGCCGCGGAAGGCCGGGGCCGCGATGCGCGACATCCAGCTGGGCACCTGCTCCGGTGAAACACCGTTGGCCGCACCGTAGATCGTGTTCAGCGTCTGCTGCTCCTGCGGAGATCCGGCGGTGGTCGGCGCGTGCGGGCCGAACACCTTGTACTGCGGCGCGGGCATGAGCCCGATGGCCTGATCACCGGGGGTGCGGCTGGGCGGCTGGTAGGAGCCGTCATTGGCCGAACCATTGGTGTACTGGCCCGGATCCACGGTGAGCGGGTACTCCGGAATGCACATGGCGCCACGGGGATCGAACCAGCGCGGCTCGTCCTGGTTGGGCACGTAGCGGCCGCGCGGGTTGACGATCTCCACCGTCACGCGTGAACCGGGCAGATCGGTGCCCTTGCCGAACAGTTCGTCGATGCGCGGCTTCATCTGCGCGAAGTTCTTCAGCGCGCAGGTGTAGCCGGGCGAATACTTGGCCAGCGCTTCCAGCGCGGGCCGCGAATCCGCCGCCACATCGATGATGTTGTCGCGGTTGGCCTGCAGGAAATCCGCCAGATCCGCGGAGCTGGGGGTCAGCGTGGCCAGCATCTGATCGATCTGCGGCCGCTTCTGGATGATGGTCGCGTTGGTGGTGCGCAGATTGTCCAGCGCGTCCACCAATTGCGGTGCGGCATCGGAATACACCGCGGCCACATCGGCGAAGCTCTTCAAATCCTCTTGCAGCGTAGGCAGTTCGGTATTCACCTGGGTGAAGATGTCGTCCAGGCGATCGATGGTCTTGCCGAGTTCGGTGCCCTGCCCCTGCAGCGCCTGCGAGATCGCGCCCAGCGTGGAGGCCAGGTACTGCGGCGGCAGCGCCTGCAGCAGCGGCAGCAGATGATCGAGCAGCTGGCTCACCTCGATGGCGTGCCCGCTGGTGTCCTGATGCAGGGTCATGCCCTCGGTGATGAATTTGCCGTCCGGCTGCTCCGGCCACACCAATTCGACATAGCGCTCACCGAAGAGGGTCTTGGGCAGCAGGCGCGCGGTGACATTGGCGGGGATCTTGTCGGCCTTGGCCGGATCCAGCGCCAGGTCCAGCTTCACCTGATGGCCGTCATAGGAACTGGAGCGCACCTCGCCGACCGTCACACCGCGGACCTTCACATCCGCGTTGCGGGTCAAGGCGTTTCCGACGGTATCGGTCAGCAGGTTCACCCGGACGGTGTCCACGAACTGCTTGTTGTAGATGGCGATGGTGCCCCACAGGAACACCGCGACGACCACGAAGAACAGCACGCCCATGGTGCGCTTGCGCAGCTTCTCGGTCCGTCGCCAGAAAAGCACGCGCTCTGGATTACTCATCCGGCCACCCGCACCGTCGTGGTCGTGCCCCAAATGGCAAGGCTGAGGAAGAAATCGAGCACATTGATCAGCACGATGGCGGCGCGCACCGCGCGACCCACCGCCACACCCACGCCCGCAGGGCCGCCACTGGCATTGAAGCCGTAGTAGCAGTGCACCAGGATGATGACGAACGCGAAGACGAGCACCTTCAGGAATGAATAGATGACATCTTCGGGTGGCAGGAACAATTGGAAGTAGTGGTCATAGGAACCACTCGACTGCCCGTTGAAGTAGATACTGATCAACCGCGAGGCCACATACGTGCCCAGCAGGCCGACGATGTAGAGCGGAATCACCGCCATGAAGCCCGCGATGACGCGCGTGGTCACCAGGAACGGCACACCGGGCACCGCCATCACCTCGAGCGCGTCGATCTCCTCGGAGATGCGCATGGCGCCCAATTGCGCGGTGAAACCACAACCGACCGTGGCCGAAAGTGCCAGCGCCGCAACGAGGGGCGCGAGTTCACGGGTGTTGATGTACCCGGTCAGGAAGCCGGTGAGCACACCGGAACCCAGCGAATCCAGGGCCTTGAAACCCTGCAGTCCGACCACCACGCCGACCGACGCCGACATGAAGACGATGACGCCGATGGTGCCGCCGATGACCGCCAGCGCACCCGAACCGAAGGTCACCTCGGCCAGCAGCCGCATGACCTCCTTGCGGTAGTGCACGAGCGTCTTCGGGATCGAGGTGACGGCCCGGGTGTAGAACGACATCTGATCGCCCGCGCGGTCGACCAGGTTGACGGGCGCTTTGACGACACCGGAGAACCGGCGCGCCCCCCGCTGAATCGCGTTGGTGCGCTGCGAAACAACCATGGATCACGCGCCCTTGGCCGGGACGACCTGAAGGTAAATCAGGGTCAGCACCAGGTTCAGGAAGAACAGCACCAGGAACGTGATAACCACGGACTGGTTCACGGCGTCACCTACTCCTTTCGGTCCCCCTTTTGGATGCAGACCCTTGTAGGCGGCGATGACGCCGGCCACGAGTCCGAAGATGAGGGCCTTGATCTCGCCGATCCAAAGGTCGGGCAACTGGGCGAGCGCGGAGAACGATGCCAGATAGGCGCCGGGCGTACCGCCCTGCAGACCCACATTGAAGAAATAGCCGCCGCAGATGCCGACGACCGCGACCAAGCCGTTCATGAGCAGCGCGACCAGCATCATGCCGAGCACGCGCGGAACCACCAGGCGCTGAATGGGATCGATGCCGAGGACCTCCATGGCGTCGATCTCCTCGCGAATGGTGCGCGAGCCGAGATCGGCGGCCACGGCGGAACCGGCGGCGCCCGCGATGATGAGGGCGGTGACCACCGGTGCGGCTTGCTGAACCGTTGCGAGCACGCTGGTGGCACCGGTGAACGCTTCTGCGCCGAGCTGCTTGATGAGCGAGCCGGTCTGCAGGGCGACTACTGCGCCGAACGGGATTGCCACCAGGGCGGCGGGAAGGATCGAAACACTCGCGATGAACCACGACTGTTCGATGAATTCCCGCCACTGGAAGGGCCGGCGGAAAGTCTTGCGCATAACATCCAATAGGAGCGCGAAGATGTTGCCGGCCTGGGCAAGACCCGACTCGACCGGGGTGCGCAGCCGCGTCAGGGTTTGATTCACGGGCGGTATGTTACCCGTTAGTCAGGTTATGGCGAACGGTGGCGTCATACCCGCCCGTGTAGGCGGGCATCACCTGTGTGTCGGCGTCACCGTTCTCCTCCATGGAGTGCCGGATCGCCTCCTGCGCGGCGGGCGGCAGGGTGTGCAGAATCTGGCGCACCCGCTCGCGACGGCGACCCACGGCGGCACGCACGGGCATACCCGGCTGCGCCTTCATCTGCGGGATGATGCCCTCGACCTCTTCCGCGCCACCGGCGTGGTGACCGGCGTCGAACATGGCCTGCTCGCGGGCCATCTGCGATTCGTCCTTCTCCTCGGACATACCGATCGGGCCCTGCATGCGGCCGTTCAGGAACTGCTTCACCACCGGCTCGTCCGAGGTCAGCAGCACCTCGCGGGGGCCGAACATGACCAGGTTGCGGCGGAACAGCATGCCGATGTTGTCCGGCACCGAACGCGCCAGGTTGATGTTGTGCGTGACGATCAGGATCGTCGCGTCGATCTGCGCGTTGATATCGATCAACAGCTGCGAAAGATAGGTGGTACGAACGGGATCCAGACCGGAGTCCGGCTCGTCGACCAGGATGATCTGCGGGTCCAGCACCAGGGCGCGGGCCAGGCCGGCGCGCTTGCGCATACCACCGGAGATCTCACCGGGGAGCTTGCCTTCCGCACCGAGCAGACCGGTGAGCTCGAGCTTCTCCATGACGATCTTCTTGATATCGGATTCGCTCTTCTTCGTGTGCTCACGAAGCGGGAACGCGACATTGTCGAACAGGTTCATCGAGCCGAAGAGCGCGCCGTCCTGGAACAGAACGCCGAACAACTTACGAATCTCGTACAGCTCCTTGTTGGAGCAGGTGGTGATATCGGTGCCGTCGATGTAGATGGAACCGCGCTCCGGCCGCAACAGGCCGATCAGCGACTTCAGGAAGACCGACTTACCGGTACCGGAGGGGCCGAGCAACGCGCTGACTTCCCCCGACGGCAGCGTCAGTGAGACGTCCTGCCAAATCCGTTGCGAACCGAACGACTTGGTGATGCCTTCGGTCCTGACCTCGACGCCCACGCCAACCTCCACAATTTCTCCGACGAGCGCCCCACTGCGGCGACCCTCACTTGCACTAATTGCACTGATGCATTGCGCGGTGTGGCGCATCACAGTAGGTCCGGTCACTGTATCGCATAAGCCCCGTCTCGGACACCGAGACCTGACCGGTCAGTAACGAAACATTCCGGAGCGGGCAATAACGACGTTATTACGAGGACTCGAATACGCGAAAAGAGCGGTCCCCCAAGGGGAACCGCTCTTTTCAAATACTGCATCCTTGGGTTCTCGGGGGTGTGGGGGAAGCCCCCACACCAACTCCGCAGCCCCTCGGGGATACCGGCAAGAATTACTTGACGGTGATCTTGGCGCCGGCCTCTTCGAGCTTGGCCTTGGCGGCCTCGGCGGCCTCCTTGTTGACCTTCTCCAGGATGGCCTTCGGGGCGCTCTCGACGAGGTCCTTGGCTTCCTTCAGGCCCAGGCCGGAGACGATCTCGCGAACGACCTTGATGACCTGGATCTTCTTGTCGCCGGCCGACTCGATGACAACATCGAACTCGTCCTGCTCTTCGGCGGCCTCGACCGGGGCAGCGCCACCGGCGGCGGCGACGGCCACGGGGGCAGCCGCGGTGACCTCGAACTTGTCCTCGAACGCCTTCACGAACTCGGAGAGCTCGAGCAGGGTCATGCCGGAGAAGGTTTCGAGCAGCTCGTCAACGTTAGCCATTGATGTTTCCTTTCGGTGGTTCATCCCCGCGCGAGCGGTGACGAATAGGTTTGGGGTGGTGACTTATTCGGCGTCGGCCGCGGGAGCCTCGGCGGCGGGGGCGGCAGCGCCACCCTCGTTCGCCTTCTTCTCCTCGAGCGCTGCGAACAGGCGGGCAAGCTGGTTGCCGGGGGCTGCGAACAGCGCCGCGGCCTTCGACAGGTTGCCCTTCATGGCGCCGGCCAGCTTGGCCAGCAGGACCTCGCGGGACTCCAGGTCGGCGATCCGCTCAACTTCGGCAACGGACAGCGCGACGCCGTCCATGTAGCCGCCCTTGATGATCAGCGCCTTGTTGTCCTTGGCGAAGGCCTTGAGCGCCTTCGCGGCGTCGACCGGCTCACCCTTGATGAAGGTGATGGCGGTCGGACCGACGAACAAGTCATCCAGGCCTTCGACGCCCGCCTCAGCGGCGGCACGCTTGACCAGGGTGTTCTTGGCGACGGAGTAGCTGACATTGCTGCCGAGCGCACGACGCAGCTCGGTGATCTTGCTGACCGACAGGCCACGGTATTCCGTGACAACAGTCGCCGTCGAGCTCTTGAACTGCTCCGTGATCTCCGCTACCGCGGTGACCTTCTCTGCGTTTGCCATACTTCGCCTCCTCTCTGGATGGTCGGTTCGTGATGAACTACCGACTTCCGCCAGGGGCCAGCGATAAAGCAAACGCCCCGCGGACGCAGAGTCCCGGGGCGCAGAAGAAACACAAGGCGATTGACTCGCAGTGGTTTCCCAACCTCGGCTCTCCCTGCGTGGGCCGCCAGCAGTATCGCTGGACCTTCGACTGCCTCGCGGCAGCAACCAACGGTCTTCGGTAGAACGATTGGGTGGTCATCGAACAGGTCGGTGACCGTGGACCAGCATAGCGGACGTGCATCTATCCGCCAAAACGGGTCCCCTCACAAGCCAGTGAAACTGAGGTATTTCAATTTTCCGGAGCGCGGCTAGGGTTCGACCAACCCAGCATGGAGGTCACCACCATGAGCCAGAAGCTCACCAAAACCCTTGCCGCAGCGGCACTTTGCGTCGGTATCGCGGGAATGGCGGCCGCCCCGGCGAACGCCGACGTCGTCCTGCCGCCGAAGGGCACCGGTTCCGCCGGAGTCGACGCCGGTTCCAGCCTGCTCCAGGCCGGATCCACCGCGTTCGTCAATCCGCTGCCCGCGCTGATCGCCAAGCTGCTGTGCGGGGTGAATCCCGGCAGCGCACTCTGCAATCTGCACGATCTCTGAAAAGCGAAGGGCCGGTACAGGATTCCCTGTACCGGCCCTTCAGGCTTGTGCGTTGCTACGCTCGCCCGTCGAAGAAATCAGTCTTCTTCGGCGAAGTTGCGGGTGCGGTTCGGATCCACCGGGATGCCCGGTCCGGTGTTCGTCGAGAACGTCACCTTCTTGAGGTAGCGGCCCTTCGCGGTGGAGGGCTTGACGCGCAGGATCTCGTCGAGGGCGGCGCCGTAGTTCTCCGCCAGCTTCTTGTCGTCGAAGGACGCCTTGCCGATGACGAAGTGCAGGTTGGCCTGCTTGTCGACGCGGAAGTTGATCTTGCCGCCCTTGATGTCGTTGACGGCCTTGGTCACATCGGGGGTGACGGTGCCGGTCTTCGGGTTCGGCATCAGGCCACGCGGGCCCAGCACGCGAGCGATACGACCGACCTTGGCCATCTGATCCGGGGTGGCGATCGCGGCGTCGAAGTCCAGCCAACCGCCCTGGATGCGCTCGATCAGGTCCTCGGCGCCAACGGCGTCCGCACCAGCGGCCTCGGCCTCGGCGGCCTTGTCACCGACGGCGAACACGATGACGCGGGCGGTCTTACCGGTGCCGTGCGGCAGGTTGACGGTGCCACGGACCATCTGGTCGGCCTTGCGGGGATCGACACCGAGACGGACGGCGACCTCGACGGTCGCGTCGGTCTTCGTGGTGGCGGTCTCCTTCGCGAGCCGCGCGGCGGCCAGCGGTGCGTACAGCGAGTCGCGGTCGACCTTGGCGGCCGCCTCGAGATAAGCCTTGCTTCGTTTTGCCATGTTGTTCTGTCCTGTTCGTAAGTTCAGACGTGGTTTGCGGGCCAGGCGGGCCCTCCCACGGGAGTTGCAGCCGAAAGGGCTACTCCGCGACGGTGATACCCATCGAGCGAGCGGTACCGGCGATGATCTTGGCGGCCTGATCGATATCGTTGGCGTTCAGATCTTCGGCCTTGGTCTTGGCGATCTCACGGATCTGATCCATGGTGACCTGCGCGACCTTGTTGCGGTGCGGCTCGGCGGAGCCCTTCTGCACACCGGCGGCCTTGAGCAGCAGCTGCGAGGCAGGCGGGGTCTTCAGCTTGAAATCGAAAGAACGATCTTCGTAGACCGTGATCTCGACCGGGATGATGTTCCCGCGCTGCGACTCGGTCGCGGCGTTGTAAGCCTTGCAGAACTCCATGATGTTGACGCCGTGCTGACCCAGCGCGGGGCCGACGGGCGGAGCCGGATTGGCCGCACCGGCCTTGATCTGGAGCTTGATAAGCCCAGAGACCTTCTTCTTCTTCGGGGGCATCTTTCTTCCTTGGTTAGGTTCTTGCGGTTTGCAAGTCGGTGTCAGATCTTGGCGACCTGAGTGAACGCCAGCTCGACCGGGGTCTCACGGCCGAAGATCGAGACGAGCACCTTGAGCTTCTGCTGCTCGGCATTGATCTCGGAAATGCTGGCCGGAAGGGTGGCGAACGGACCGTCCATGACCGTGACGGACTCGCCGACCTCGAAGTCCACATCGATGGTGGGCTTGATGATCGGGGTCTCGCCCGAGGTCTCGCCGGAGCCGGAAGCGGTTGCCGCGGTGGGCTTCTGCTGCTTGGCGGCCGGGACCAGGAACTTCACCACATCGTCGATGGACAGCGGCGACGGGCGCGAGGTGGCGCCGACGAAACCGGTCACACCGGGGGTATTGCGGACCGCGCCCCAGGACTCGTCGTTCAGCTCCATGCGGACCAGGATGTAACCCGGCAGCACCTTGCGATTGACGTTCTTGCGCTGGCCGTTCTTGATCTCGGTGACCTCTTCGGTCGGAACCTCGACCTGGAAGATGTAGTCCTCGAGACCGAGGTTCTGCACGCGGGTCTCGAGATTGGTCTTCACCTTGTTCTCGTAACCGGCGTAGGAGTGGATCACGTACCAGTCACCGGGGGCGCGACGCAGCGCGGCCTTCATTTCGGCGACGGGATCGGCGGGCTCGGCATCGACGGGTGCGGCCAGCTCTTCGGCGGTCGGCTCAGCGTCCTCCGTGTCGGCGGGGTCCACGAATTCATCGACGTCGGTGGTCTCCTCCACCAGCTCGTCGACCTGGAATTCGTCGGTTGTGCCGTTCTCCGGGGTGCTCACTGGGGCACTCGCTTCCTTGTCGTCACGTAATCCTGTGCGCGCCGGGGGGTACCCGGCGGATGGCCCCGCGCCCCGCCTCTGCTCGGGGAACGGTTACCGGCGCCGACGGTCAGCTAGCCGAACAGCCAGTTGACACCCTTGATGAACGCCAGATCCAACCCGCTGATGTACGCGATCATGAAGATCACGAACACCAGAACAACGCTCGTATAGGTGACCATCTGCTTGCGGTTCGGCCAGATCACCTTGCGCAGTTCCGCGATTACTTCTTTGAGGAACTTCACCAGGCGCTTGAACGGATTGCCCGTACCGCCACGACCGGCATTGCCGGACTTCTTGCTTGCCTTCGCCGATGACGTGGGTCGATCGATCGTCGCCACGGTCGCGGCCGACGTATTACGACGCCGGGCGGACCGCTTGCCGCTCGGACGAGCCACTGCGGCGGTGTCATCGCCATCTTCGTGGCGAGTATCCCGCTCGTCGCTCACGTCGATCCTTCCTCGTCGCTGGCATTAAGGGCAGGGGCGACAGGACTTGAACCTGCAACCTGCGGTTTTGGAGACCGCTGCTCTGCCAATTGAGCTACGCCCCTTCGGTTGGACGTCGATTGCTCAATGTCCGACCACAGTATCTCTTCAGTTGTACAGCAGGGCCCTCACATACATACGCGCCGCTCCTCGGAGCAGCGCGCAGCGGCTGGTGACCCCAGATTGCCGAGTCTACGTTACCTCGCGCGGCAATCGCCAATCGGGGGTCACCGGTCGAATCAGGCCAATTGGACGGTCGCGGTGGCGCGGCCGAAGATCTTGCGACCCTGCGATTTGGCGACGATGGCGATCACGGCGGTGCGGGTTTCCGGATCGACCGACTTCACCTTGCCGGTGTATTCGATCTCCGCGGCCTGGTCCACGGGCACGTACACGGGGCTGGTGAAACGGACGTTGTATTCCTTCACCGCGCCCGGATCGCCGAGCCAGGAGGTGACGAAGCCGCCACCCAGACCCATGGTCAACATGCCATGTGCCACAACGTTTTCCAGGCCGACGAGCTTGACGACCTCATCGCTCCAGTGGATCGGGTTGGCATCGCCGGAGACGCCGGCGTAGTTCACCAGATCGCCGCGGGTGAGCCGCACCACGCGGGTGGACAGCGGATCGCCGACGGTCACGTCCTCGAAGCGCAGCGCGTGCTTGCTCGGCACAATCTTGCCCGGCAGCGTAACCGGCACCGGCTGGGGCTGCAGATCCGCGACCGCCAGCGTGCGCGGCTTGTGATCCGGGGTCTCCTCGGGGCCGACGCCGTGCATGAGCACATTGCGTACCGCGTCACCGACATTGGGATCGATATCACCGCCGCTGCGGCCGATCAGGGTGGTGTAGGTGGTGAGCACCAGTTCGTCGTGCTGATCGACGACGTCGTTCTTGGTGACGATGATGTCGCCGCCGAACGCCTGCCGGAACGAATGCAGGTAGACGATGCAGGTCAGCTGGTCACCGGCCTTGATGGGGCGGTGGAATTCCAGAATCTGATCGGTCTGCATGATCTGGCTCAGGTCGTAGCCGGTGACGATCTGCTCGAAGAGCTTGCGCTGGGCCAGGATTCCGACCAGGGAGATGAAGCTGAGCGGGGCGACCAGGCTGTCGTAGCCGTATTCCTGGGCGATGTCCTCGTCCCAGTGCACGGGGTGGTAGTCCTGCACGGCGCGGGCGTATTCACGCACCTTCTCGCGGCCGACCTCGTAGTAGTCCTCCACCCGGTAGTGGTGGCCGACCATCGCGGCGGCGTGCGCGGCGGGATCGAAGACCGCACTCGGGTCGAGTGCCTCGGAGTTACCCAATTCGATCTCGATTTCGGTGTTGATTGTCACGGCAGGAAGTCACCTATCTGATCCCGTCACCGGAATCGGCAGAGCGCTGAACCACCGCTATATACACCAAGTGCCGGACCGAGTGCCACTGTCCCCTGGTAGGGAGGACGTAGTGACGAGCCGATCCGGCACTTCTTCCACGCGGTAGAACGCGCGGGGTTAAGTTAGCGAGACTCGCGGTGGGCCCGGTGGGTACCGCAGTTCGGGCAGAACTTCTTGAGCTCGAGACGATCCGGGTCGTTACGCCGGTTCTTCTTGGTGATGTAATTACGGTGCTTGCACTGCTCGCAGGCCAAGGTGATCTTTGGCCGGATATCAGTGGACTTCGCGGCCACGATGCGCCCTCTTTCCGGTAAGCCTGATGTGGTTAATCAGTATGGGTAGCGATGGCCGGACTTGAACCGGCGACACAACGATTATGAGTCGTTTGCTCTACCAACTGAGCTACACCGCCATGCGAGGATTCGCGGCGGCGCGAGCCCGGTCCATCGATCTGGATGCCGAGTGACACCACCGGCAATCCGGCGAGCCCCCTAACGGAATCGAACCGTTGACCTTTTCCTTACCATGGAAACGCTCTGCCGACTGAGCTAAGGGGGCATGTCTGCGTTGCTCCGGTCTTTCGAACCGGGCGCTGAAGACTTGAACGAGGTTACACAACATCTCGCCCACTCTCCAAACCGGCTGGTCATCGGAGGTTTTTACCGCGTTTGGAGTGGGTACTCCAGGGTCAAGGCCGCATGCTGGTCGACAACGGCGTCGACCACACCCGCGACCGAGGGTGAAAAACACGAAACCCCCCGTGACCGGAATCGGTCGCGGGGGGTTTCGCGGTGGCAGATGTAGGATTCGAACCTACGTAGGCTTTCGCCGACGGATTTACAGTCCGCTCCCATTGGCCGCTCGGGCAATCTGCCTGGGTACGCCTTGCAGCGCGGTGACGAGAATACATCGAACACCCGCCCGGAATGCAAACCGGCTGGAAAACGCGGTGCCGGACGGACTACCTTCGGCGGGGCAACCCCCAACTTTCCGATCTCGGACAGGAGCACACGCGTGGCCGATTCGTCGTTCGATGTCGTCAGCAAGGTCGACCGTCAGGAGGTGGACAACGCGCTGAACATCGCGGCCAAAGAGCTGGCCACCCGCTACGACTTCCGCGGCACCGGCGCGAGCATCGAATGGTCGGGCGAGGAGAAGATCATCCTCACCGCCGATTCCGAGGACCGCGTCAAGGCGGCGCTGGACGTGTTCAAGGAGAAGCTGATTCGCCGGGATATCTCCATGAAGGCGTTCGACGCGGGCGATCCGCAGGCGTCCGGCAAGGTGTACAAAATCACAGGCGAGCTCGTGCAGGGTATCACCACCGAGCAGGCCAAGAAGATCACCAAGAAGATCCGCGACGAGGGGCCCAAGGGCGTCAAGGCGCAGATCCAGGGTGAGGAGCTGCGGGTCAGCTCCAAGAGCCGCGATGACTTGCAGGCGGTCCAATCACTGCTGCGCAATGGCGATTTCGAGGTCGCGCTGCAGTTCGTGAATTACCGCTAGCCTCGCCCGTCATCCCGGCGCGTTTTTGGCCGGGATCCACACCCATCAGTGCAGGTACTGGGGGTGTGGATCCCGGCCAAAAGCATGCCGGGATGACGAAAGGTCCTGCTCAGTACTCGCGGGGGCCTGCCGTCGGGCCACTTGCGCCGCCTGCCATCGCTTCCAAACGCGCGATGCGGTCGGCCATGGGCGGGTGGGTGGAGAACCAGCGCGCCATTTTGTCGCCGGCACGGAAGGGGTTGGCGATCATCAGGTGCGACTGTGCGGTCAGCTGCGGCTCCGGCGGCAGCGGGGCGGCCTGCACCCCGCGTTCGAGCTTGCGCAGCGCTGAGGCGAGCGCCAGGGGGTCGCCGGTGAGGGCTGCGCCGTCCTCGTCGGCCTGATATTCGCGGGAGCGCGAGACGGCCAGTTTGATGAGCGAGGCAGCGATCGGGCCGAGCAGCGAAACCAGAAGAATGCCAATGACATTCGGGCCTTCGCCGTCGCGATTGCCACCGAAGGCGCTGGCGAAGAAGGCCAGGTTCGCGAGGCCGGAGATGACCGAGGCGAGCGCGCCCGCGACCGATGAGATCAGGATGTCGCGGTTGTAGACGTGCGAGAGTTCATGACCCAGCACCGCGCGCAATTCGCGCTCGTCCAGGATTTGCAGAATTCCGGTGGTGCAGCAGACGGCCGCATTGCGCGGATTGCGCCCGGTGGCGAACGCATTGGGCGCATTGGTCGGACTGATGTACAGCCGCGGCATGGGTTGCCTTGCGGCAGTGGCCAATTCGCGCACGATGCGGTACATGACCGGGGCCTCGAGTTCGGTCACCGGTTGTGCGTGCATGGCTTTCAACGCGAGTTTGTCGCTGTTGAAATACGCGTAGGCGTTCATGCCCACGGCGATCAGGATCGACAGGATCAGAATCGTCGGACTGCGAAACAGGGCTCCGGCGAACACGATCAGCGCCGACATGCCCACCAACAGCCCGAAAGTCTTCAGGCCATTGGCATACCCGTGCGAGTGCATCCGATCTCCTTTGCCGCGCCCCCTCCATCGTTGCGTTACTCCTGCTCAACGATAGAGGGCGGCTCCGAAGTTCCCTGCTAGCCGACTCGTTCGATCGTGTAACGAACCAGCCGCTCGAGGGCTTCGTTGGCCGGGCCGCCGGGCAGCGCGGACAGTTCGGCGTGCGCGATATCGGCGTAGCCGTGCAGCTTCTCCTTGGCCAGCACCATGCCGCGCGAGCGGGACAGCAGGTCCAGGGCCTCTTCCACCTCGGCGTCGGTCTCCAGCGGGCGGGCCAGCAGTTTGCGCAGGCGATCGCCCTCGGAACCCTCGTCGCGCAGCGCGTAGAGCACGGGCAGGGTGTGCACGCCCTCGCGCAGATCGGTGCCGGGGGTTTTGCCGGACTGCTCGGACACCGAGGAGATGTCGATGATGTCGTCGGAGATCTGGAAGGCGGTGCCGACCGCGTCGCCGAGCCGGGCCAGGCGCTCCACATGGTCCAGGTCCGCACCGGAGAAGGTGCCGCCGAAGCGACCCGAGGCCGCGATGAGCGACCCGGTCTTCTCCCACACCACGCGCAGGTAGTGCTCGACCGGATCCTGGGATTGCCGGGCGCCGATGGTTTCCCGCATCTGGCCGGTGACCAGTTCGGCGAAGGTTTCGGCGATGATGCGCACCGCGTCCGGGCCGAGCGTGGAGACCAGGCGGGAGGCGTGCGCGAACAGGTAGTCGCCCGCCAGGATGGCGACGCTGTTGCCCCAGCGCGAGTTCACGCTGGGGGCGCCGCGCCGGATCGGGGCCTCGTCCATGACGTCGTCGTGGTAGAGGGTCGCCAGGTGCACGAGTTCGACCACCGTGCCCGCGGTGATCAGGTCCGGACTGTCCGGATTCGGGCCGAGCTGTCCGGTGAGAATGGTGAACAGCGGCCGGAAGCGCTTCCCTCCGGCCTTGGCCAGGTGCAGCGCCGCCTCCTGCAGGAAATCCTCGCCGTCGGACAGTTCGGTGATCAGCAGATCCTCTACCTGGACCAGGCCCTTACGCACTGTTACCGCGAGCTCGGGATCGCCGAGATCCACCCCCGCCACCACCGTGCTCTCATCGCTCACAGCCGATGCGCTCATTTCATCTCCCAGTGCCGCGTCCGACCCCACGCCAAAGAACCTAGCGTGTGGACAGCCAGCCCCCTATGGACACCACCGTAGTGCGAGCAACAGAACACTGCAGTATGGCGTCGGTCGCCGTCGCGGGTGTCGATATGCACGTGCACAAGGCGCAGCCGCATCGACACCGATCACGATGGGCTGCAAGTATTGACGCCATGGGTTCAGCGGAAATCGCGCCGGAGCAGGGGCACACGTCGGATGTTCTGCCCGCGCATGCCGATGTGCTGGTGGTGGGGGCGGGTCCGGCGGGGTCGGCGGCGGCGGCGTGGGCGGCGCAGGCGGGACGCGATGTGCTGCTCCTGGATTCGGCGGTGTTCCCGCGCGATAAGACGTGCGGGGATGGGCTGACGCCGCGGGCCACGGCCGAGCTGGAGCATCTCGGGCTCGGGGAGTGGGTGCGCGGGCATACGGTCAATCACGGGTTGCGGATGGCCGGGTTCGGGCGCGAGTCGCTGCTGCCGTGGCCGACGGGATCGTTTCCGGTGTACGGAAGCGCCGTTCCGCGAACCGAACTCGATGACAAGTTGCGCGATACCGCGGTGAAGTTCGGCGCGCGCATGGTCGAGGGCGCGAAGGTCGTTGAGGTGGCGCGGGACGGGGATCGGGTCACCGGGGTCACCGTCAAGACCGAGGGCGGGCTGCGGGCGGTGTCCTGCAAGGTGCTCATCGTGGCGGACGGGGTGCGGTCGCCGGTCGGAAAGCTGCTGGGGCGCACCTGGCATCGCGAGTACGCGTACGGGACCGCGGCGCGGGCGTACATCAAATCCGAGCGGCACGATGATCCGTGGATTTCCTCGCATCTCGAATTGCGGGACGCGAACAATGAATTGGTGCCGGGCTACGGATGGGTGTTCCCGCTCGGCAATGGCGAGGTCAATATCGGCGTCGGTTCGCTGGCCACCGAGAAGCGGCCGTCGCATATCGCCCTGAAACCGCTTTTGCAGCACTATGTCTCGCTGCGTCGCGAGGAATGGGGCTTCGAAGGTGAAGCGCGCGCGGTCGCTTCGGCGCTGCTGCCCATGGGCGGCGCGGTATCCCATGTCGCCGGGCGCAATTGGGTGCTGGTCGGTGACGCGGCGGGCTGTGTGAATCCGCTCAACGGCGAGGGTATCGACTACGGACTCGAAGGCGGCCATATGCTTTCGAACCTGCTGGACGAGCCGGACCTGACCCGGATCTGGCCGGAGCTGCTGCGCGAGCGCTACGGCCGCACCTATTCGGTGGCGCGGCGGCTGGCGGCGCTGGCCACCCATCCGCGCGCGGTGCCGTTCGGCGGTCCGCCGGTGATGCGCTCACAACTGTTGCAGCGCACCGCGGTCCGGGTGATGGGCAATCTGGTGACCGATGAGGATCTGGATCTCACCGCCCGGTTGTGGCGCGGCGCGGGCCGGGCCTCGATGCGATTCGACAAGCTCCAGCCCTTCGCGTGACTCCCCAGCCGGTTCCCGAGGATCTGCTCCCGCATTTGCGGCGGGCACGGGATCTGGCCGACCGGAAGTACGCGGAGCCTTTGGATCTGGCGAGTCTGGCGGCGGCAGCGGGGGTGTCGAAGTATCACTTCCTGCGCTGTTTCGCCGCCACCTACGGTAAGACGCCCGCCCTGTATCTGGCCGAACGCCGGATCGAGCGGGCGCAGGATCTGTTGCGCGCCACCAATATCACGGTGACCGAGGCGTGCATGATGGTCGGTTACAGCAGCCTGGGTTCGTTCAGCAGCAAGTTCACCGAACTGGTGGGGATGTCGCCCTCGGAGTATCAGGCCAAGTTCGCCGCCGAGGGCGCTCCCCATATTCCCGGGTGCTACGTCTTCATGCACGGGCTCTCGGATCGCAAACCGCTGCCGTAGCAGCGGTTCTCACTGCGGCGGCAGCACGTGGATGCCGGTCTTGTCGGTCGAGAGCGCCAGCGAGCTGATGTACTGGATCTCGCCCTCGGGTCCGGGCACCGGGGAGGCGATCATGTCCGGGCGTTCGAAGTCGATGCCGGTGATGTGGCAGGTCAGGGTCTCCCCCGACGGGTTGCCGTGTTCATCGAACATGGGCGCGTCGATGCCGTCGTCGGTGCGGCGCAGGTAGTACCTGCCCTTGGTGAGGATCGCGGTCAGCGGTGTCGCCACGAAGGACACGATGACCGCGATGATCGGCGAGTACGGCTTCAGCGTCTCCCCGAAGAGCCCGAAGAACGTCATGATCGACAGCACCGCGGACAGTCCGAAGCCGACCAGGCCGACCGGGTTGTAGTCGTAGAGCATGCCGCGCCGGAATTCCGGCTGCTTGGGCGAGATCTTCAGCAGGTACTTGTTGACCGCGATATCGGTTGCGACGGTGACGATCCAGGCGATGCCACAGTTGGCGTAGAAGCCGAGGATATTGTTCAGGAAGTCGAACATATTGGCTTCCATCAGGATCAGCGCGATGAGCAGATTGAGCCCGAGGAAGACCAGGCGGCCGGGGTAGTTCTTGGTGATGCGGGTGAAGGAGTTGGTCCAGGCCAGCGAGCCCGAATAGGCGTTGGTGACATTGATTTTGATCTGGCTGATGACAACCAGCACGACGGCGAGGGTCATGGCGAGCCAGGCGGGCATCATGTCCCGGTAGATCTCCAGGAACTGGTGCACGGGCTGATTCGCGATGTCCTGTGCGCCGGGCAGATTCGCGATCAGGTAGACCGCGAGGAACAGGCCGACGACCTGCTTGATGGCGCCGAACAGCACCCAGCCGGGTCCGGCTAGCAGCATCCAGCCCCACCAACTGCGCTTGTTCTCAGGGGTTTTGGGCGGCATGAAGCGCAGGTAGTCGATCTGTTCGGCGATCTGCGCGATGAGCGAGAGGCACACACCGGCGGCGAGCAGCGCGCCGGTCAGGCTCACGCCCTGTCCGTCCTTGCCCCCGTAAGCGAGAAAGGTGCCGACCGAATCCGGATGCCGCACCAGCAGGAATACGAACGGCAGCACCATCAGCAGCAGCCACAGCGGGGTGGTCCACACCTGGAGTTTGGTGAGCGTCTTCATGCCGTAGATGACCAGCGGGAAGATCAGCAGCGTGGAGGCCAGGTAGCCGAGCGGAAGTGGCACGTGCAGGCCGAGTTTGAGGCCCTGCGCCATGATCGAGCCCTCGAGCGCGAAGAAGATGAAGGTGAACGACGCGAACACCACATTGGTGACGATCGACCCCTTGTATCCGAATCCGCTGCCGCGGGTGATCAGATCCAGGTCGATGTTGTAGCGCGCGGCGTAGTAGGCGAGCGGGAAACCGGTCAGCATGATGACGATCGCGAAGATGCCGATGCCGAGCAGCGCGTTGCCGGTGCCGTTGGCGATGCCGATATTCGCGCCGATGGAGAAGTCGGCGAGGTACGCGATGCCGCCGAGCGCCGAGACGCCGACCACCGCCGGACTCCAGGTGCGGTAACTGCGCGGGGCGAACCGGAGGGTGTAGTCCTCCAGCGTCTCCTTGGTCGCCGCGACGGAATTCGTCGCGCGGGTATCGACTTCGACCACCGATAACTCCTCGATCAGGCTCGTGGGTGTGCGGTTTCCGTGGTCGAGACTGGTCGGCTGATGTAGAGCTGGGTTTGCCGACTTATTTCCCACGGGTTACGTCACACTCACCGCAATTTCGGAGAAGCACGGGCGGCGGGCGGGTCCATAGCCTTATCGCATGACGACCATTACGAACGTTTCCCTCACCACCGTCTACGTGACCGATCAGTCCGAGGCCAAGGCCTGGTATGTCGACAAGCTCGGATTCGTCGAGGTCAGCGATGTGACCATGGGCGAGAACGGGTTCCGCTGGGTGACCGTGGCGCATCCGGATCATCTGGAGCTGGAGGTGACCCTGATGGTCCCCGGGCCGCCGCTGGACGAGCAGCTGGCCGAGGCGATCCGGCGGTCGTTGGCCAATGGCACGCACGGTGCGCTGGGGTTGCGTACCGACGACTGCCACAAGACCTTCGAGGAACTCACCGCCAAGGGTGTGGAATTCGTACAGCCCCCGGCCGAGCGGCCGTACGGGGTGGAGGCGATCATTCGCGACAATTCCGGGAACTGGCTGGTGCTGGTGGAGAACCGCGAATTCGATCCCACGCGAGCGCAGTAGCGATTCCACGAGCGCGGTAGCGATTCCACGCGGGCCGTCATGGAATCCCGTGGCTGCGGGTGGGCGCAGCCACGGGGTACCCCTCGAACGTGAGAACCCTTCAGTGGCAATGGTTCTCGGATGGAACAGTTACAACCGGATCAGGCGTTCTGAGCCGCGAACCAGGCCTCGACGGACTTGCGCTCGCTGTTCATCACCTTCTCCAACAGGTTTTCCACCAGCGGCTCGATGGCGCCGCCGACCAGCGGGACCTTGACGGTCACGACGCCCGCGGCCTCCAGCTCGGAACCCTCGGCGGTGGGCCGCAATTCGAAGGTGCCCTGCATTTCGGTGGTGATGCCGCCGGAGGCGCCGGCGAAGGTGCCCTTGGCGATATCGCCGTCGAGTGCGCCCCAGGTGTCGGTGCGCTCGAGTACGAGGTCGCTCTTGAGGACCTTCTTGACCAGGCCGGGAATCTTGTCTTCGGGTGCTTTTTCGGTCATATGGATGCGAATCGTGCCTGGGCCGTCCGGGTGCGACAGGTCCAGTGTTGCCGTGGTGGCGTCCGCGAAGCGGGCGTTCCACATCTCGTCGTTGGTCAGTGCCCGGTGAAGCTCTTCTACCGGAACGCTGTACTGCACGGTGAAGCTGAATTTACGGGACATGGCGGCTACCGTAGTCCAGTCATGGAATAGCCTGGTGAAGTGTCGGAAACCAGCCAGTCTGTCACCGCTCCGGAGGCGAGCGGCGTACAGGCGCAGCCATCGGCGAGTCGCTTCCGGCGCACCCGGATGGTGATCGCCGTCGCGGCCTGCGCGATCAGCGTGCTCTCGGTGCTGCTGGTGCTCGCGGCCTGGCGCGATGACCACCTCATCAGCTCGGATATGGGCACCACCAGCGGCGAAGTGCTGTCGGCGGGACGGCTGCGCTCCGCGGTCACCTTCGTGACCCCCGATGGCGAGACGCACAATCCGAAGGTCGGCGTGCTGTACCCGACCAAGCTGACCGCGGGTGAGCGCATCAATGTCGAGTACCGGCGCAGCGATCCGGATCTGGTGCGTGTCGCGGGCCGCGACGCCCGTGTCGCGATCATCCCGGCGGCCTCGGTGATCGTGGTGACCTGGCTGGTGGCGCTGCCCGCGCTGTGGCTGCTGGGATCGCCTCCGGCGCGCTGGTTCGGCGCGGCGCGCAGGCGTTGGTCGCGTACGCGCGACGCGAGCTAATGTGCGGGTGTGGCGAAAACAGAGCGGCGGGAATTGGTTACGGCTTCGTTGGACAAGCAGCCGCATGAGGTCGCTTCCATGTTCGACGGTGTTGCCAAGCGCTATGACCTCACCAATACGCTGATTTCCGGTGGTCAGGACCGCTATTGGCGGTGGGCCACGCGTAAGGCGCTGGCGTTGCGACCGGGTGAGCAGGTACTGGATCTGGCTGCCGGAACCGGGGTTTCGACCCTGGAGCTCGCCAAGTCCGGCGCCTGGTGCGTGGCCACCGATTTCTCGCAGGGCATGCTGTCCGCCGGGCGGTTCCGCAAGGTGCCGATGGTCGCGGGCGATGCCATGGCGCTGCCGTTCGCGGACGAGTCCTTCGACGCGGTGACCATCTCGTACGGGCTGCGCAATGTGTCCGATCCGGATCTGGCGCTGCGCGAGATGCTGCGCGTCACCAAGCCCGGTGGGCGACTGGTGGTCGCGGAGTTCTCCACGCCGACCTTCGCACTGTTCCGGACGGTCTACATGGAGTACCTGATGAAGGCGCTGCCCGCGGTCGCCAAGCGGGTGTCCAGCAATCCCGAGGCCTACATCTACCTCGCCGATTCGATCCGGGCCTGGCCGACCCAGTCGCAGCTGGCGCTGCGCATCGCGGACGCGGGCTGGTCGCAGGTGAAGTGGCGCAATCTCTCCGGTGGCGCGGTGGCCCTGCATCGCGGCTACAAACTGGGCTGACGCCCCGTCCGCTGTGGTCGTTCTCACAGCGTTCGCGCACCTCACGGCGTTGCCGAACGCTTGTGAGGAGAAACGTCACCTGGAGATAACCTTCGGTAAATTCGGCGCAATCGGGGATGACGAAGATCGGAACCATGCCGGATTCCAGCGCACCCTCGACGAGCGTCCGGACCGCGTGCTCGTACTGCGGGGTCGGCTGCGGCATTACCGTGCACACCGGCACCGATGCCGCGGGTGCGCCCGTGATCGCCAAGGTGAGCGGCGACAAACTGCATCCGGTGAACGCCGGTCGACTGTGCACCAAGGGTGCGACGCACGCGGAGATGATGCGCGCGGACGGCCGGATGGAATCGGCCTACCGGCGTCCCGAACGCGGGCAGCCGCCGGTGCCGGTGCCGGTGGACGAGGCCGTGCTGGAGGCGGGCCGGCGGCTGCGCGAGATTCTGGACGCGCACGGCCCGGATGCGGTGTCGCTCTACGTTTCCGGGCAGATGTCGATCGAAGCCCAGTATCTGGCAACGAAATTGGCCAAGGGCTATATCCGGACCGTGCATATGGAGGCCAATTCCCGGCTCTGCATGGCGAGCGCGGCGACCGGGTACAAACAGTCCCTCGGCGCGGACGGGCCGCCCGGATCGTATGACGATCTCGATCACGCGGACCTGTTCTTCGCCATCGGCGCGAATATGGCCGACTGTCATCCGATTCTGTTCCTGCGCATGGCCGATCGGCTCAAGGCGGGCGCGAAACTCATCGTGGTGGATCCGCGCCGCACCGATACCGCGGCGCGCGCGGATCTGTTCCTGCAGATCAAACCGGGCACCGATCTGGCGCTGTTGAACGGACTGCTGCACCTGCTGGTCGAAAACGGTGTCGTGGACGGCGAATTCATCGCCGCGCACACCGAGGGCTGGGAGTCGATGCCGGAATTCCTGGCCGACTACTCCCCCGATCTGGTCGCGCAATTGACCGGGGTCGCCGAGGCCGATATCCGCACCGCGGCCGAATGGATCGGCGCGGCGGGCGAATGGATGTCGCTGTGGACCATGGGCGTGAATCAGTCCACGCACGGCACCTGGACCAGCAATGCCATCATCAACCTGCACCTGGCCACCGGGGCCATCTGCCGCACCGGCTCCGGGCCGTTCTCGCTCACCGGGCAGCCCAATGCCATGGGTGGGCGCGAAATGGGCTATATGGGACCGGGATTGCCCGGTCAGCGCAACCTGCTGTCGGATCCGGACCGCACCTTCGTGGAGACCGCGTGGGGCCTGGAACCCGGGACCATTCGCGACGCGGCCGGACCCGGCACCGTCGAGATGTTCCGGGGCCTGGCCGACGGCGATATCAAGGCCTGCTGGATCGTGTGCAGCAATCCCGTTGCCTCCATGGCCAATCGGCGCAATGTGATCGCGGGACTGGAAGCGGCCGAGCTGGTGATCGCCCAGGACGTGTACACCGATACCGCCACCAACGCCTACGCCGATCTGCTGCTGCCCGCCACGCTGTGGGCGGAATCCGATGCGGTGATGGTGAATTCGGAACGCAACCTCACCCTGCTGCGGCAGTCGGTGCCGCCGGTCGGTGACGCGCGGCCGGATTGGCAGTTGATCGCCCAGGTCGCGACGGCCATGGGGTTCCCGGGGTTCGACTACGCCTCTAGCTCCGAGATCTTCGAGGAGATAAGGCAATTCACGAACCCGAACACCGGTTACGATCTGCGCGGCATCACCTACGACGCCCTGAGTGATGGACCGATGCAGTGGCCGTGCCCCGATCCGGCACAGCGGCGCAACCCGATTCGCTATCTGAACGACGGCGTCAGCCAGGAGCTGTACACCGACGCCGACGGCACCCGGCCGCGGCTGGCGTTCGCCACCCCGAGTCGCCGCGCGATCTTCTATCCGCGCCCGCATCTGCTGCCCGCCGAAATGCCGGATGACGATCACCCGTTCCTGCTCAATACCGGCCGCCTGCAACATCAGTGGCACACCATGACCAAGACCGGCAAGGTCGCCAAACTGGTCAAACTGAACGGGGAACCGTTCCTGGAGGTGCATCCGCAGGACGCCGCCGCACTCGATGTCCGCGAGGGCGATCAGCTCGAGATCGCCTCGCGCCGCGGGCGGGCCGTGCTGCCGGTGCGGATCAGCGATCGGGTGCTCCCGGGCAACTGCTTCGCGCCGTTCCACTGGAATGACGAGCAGGGCGAGTACCTGACCATCAACGCCGTCACCAATGACGCGGTCGATCCGGCCTCGCTGCAACCCGAATTCAAGGCGTGCGCTGTGCGGCTGCGCAAGGTCGCCGTGGTGTCGGCTCCGGTGCGGTCCGAACCGGTCGGCGAGCCCGCGCCGGTCACCGCGCCCGAGACGGGCACGCATCCGCTGTCGGCGATGCTGGGTCTGGAGCGTGCCACCGCACCGACCCTGAGCGAAACCGAGCGCATCTATCTCGGCGGGTATCTCGCTGCACTGCAATCGATTCCGGTGAGCGGCGTGCCGGTGCTGCCGGAGACCGCGCCGATCTCCGCGGGCAGCCGGATGTGGATTGACGGACTCCTCGCGGGCATGTATTCGCGCGGCGCGCAACCTATCTCGGCACCGGCGGGCGATAGCGGCGGTGCGACGGGCGGCGTCACCGTCGCCACCCGGACCGTAACGGTGCTCTGGGCCTCGCAGACCGGCACGGCGGAGGAACTCGCCGCCGCGGTCGCGACCACCCTCGCGGACTCCGATTTCACGCCTCGACTGCTGGATATGGATGCCGCCGAACTCACCGATCTGACCGGCGACGTGCTGGTGATCAGCAGCACCTTCGGTGACGGCGGACCGCCGGACAATGGTTCGGACTTCTGGGATCGATTGAGCGACAGCGAAACTCGGCTGAACGGTGTGCGATTCGCGGTATTCGCCCTCGGCGACTCCTCCTATGACGATTTCTGCGGGCACGGCCGCAAACTCGATGAACTCTTCGCCAAGCGCGGCGCGACCCGGCTGCTCCCCCGCGTGGACAGCGAGCCCGACCACGAGGAATTGTCCGAGCGGTGGCTCACCGATGTGACCGCCGCGCTGGCGGACAGCCCGTCCGGACCGGAATCGGCACCGGAACCGGGACCGGGACCGGCGAGCACGCGCCGGAACGGCGGCTCCACGGTGACCGCCACCGCCACCGCACAGTTCACCCGCAATGCCCCGGTTCCGGCCCGGCTGGCGCGCAATGAGCTGCTCTCACGCGGATCCGCGAAAGAGGTGCGGCAGTTCGGCTTCGATCTGCGCGGACTCGACGCCACCTATGAGGTCGGGGATTCGCTCGGGATCCGGCCCGCCAATTCCGAAGCGCTGGTGGCGGAATGGCTGCACGCCACCGGTTTGGACGGCCGCCGCACCATCGAAGCCGATGATCGCGAGATTCCGCTGGCCGAGGCGCTGCGCACCCGATTCGATATCACCAAGGTGAGCACGGATCTGCTGTCCTTCATCGCGGAGCGCAATTCCAGTGTGCGACTGGCGAAATTGCTGCGCCGGGATAATCGCAATGAGCTGGACGGGTATCTGTGGGACCGGCAGCCGGTGGACGTGCTGCGCGATTTTCCGGTCCGGGCGGATCTGGTGGAATGGCTCGGCGTGCTGAAAAAGCTACAGCCGCGCCAGTATTCGATTTCGTCGAGTCCGCTGGTGAGCCCGCACGAGGTGCAGTTGACGGTCGGGGTGGTGCGCTACGGCGCTCCGGTGACCGCCGATTCGGCGCGGCGCGGCGGGGTCTGCTCGACCTTCCTGGCCGATCGCGCCGATGCCGAGGTGCCGATCTTCCTGCAGCGCGCACCACATTTCCGGCCGCCGCTGGATCCGAACGCGCCGATGATCATGGTCGGCCCGGGTACCGGTATCGCGCCGTTCCGCGGTTTCCTGCAGGAGCGGCGGGCGCTGGGCTGCAAGGGCCGCAATTGGCTGTTCTTCGGTGATCAGCACGCGAACGAGCACTTCTACTACCGCACCGAACTGGAGGACATGTTCCGCTCGGGTTTTCTGACCCGATTGGATCTGGCGTTCTCGCGGGATCAGCGCGAGCGAATCTACGTGCAGCACCGCATGATCGAGCACGGTGCGGAATTGTGGTCGTGGCTGCGCGACGGCGGGCACTTCTATGTATGCGGCGATGCCGCCCGCATGGCCAAGGATGTCGATGACGCACTGCTGAAAATCGCTCGTATTCACGGGAAGTTGAGCGAGGACGGCGCACTGGCGTTCAAGAAGCAACTGGTCGCCGAGAAGCGGTACGTGCGCGACGTCTATTGATCGCGCCCGGATTTCTCGGGGCAGCGCGGCGGTGGATTCCCCGGGGTCCCGCCCCTACGATGTGAAACGTTGCGTTTTTCATGGAGGGGCAGGTCTTGAACCCACGAATCACCGGGCGTATCGCAATGGCGGCCCTGGCGGCGACCGTATCGATCGGGCTGGGCGCGTATCCCGCGACCGCGGACACCCCGGTCGCACCGGCGGTGAATATCACGGCGAAATCGGCCGACGGCTCGTATATCAAGAATGTCGAGATCAAGGACGCGCGGAATATCCGTCTCACGGTGTTCTCCGCGGCCATGAACCAGACCTTCCCGGTGGATGTGCTGCGCCCCGAGGACACCTCGGCGCCGCGCCCCACCCTGTACCTGCTCAATGGCGCGGGCGGCGGCGTGGACGACGCCACCTGGCAATTGCGCACGGACGCACTGGAATTCCTGTCCGATAAGAACATCAATGTGGTGCAGATCGTCGGCGGCGCGTTCGCCTGGTACACCGACTGGGTCAAGTCCGATCCCTCGCTCGGGGTCAACCGGTGGAGCACCTACCTCGCCGAGGAACTGCCGCCGCTGATCGACGCCGCGCTGAATACCAACCGGGTCAACGCGATTGCCGGAATCTCCATGGCCGGCCTGCCCATTCTGAACATGGCTATCGCGCATCCCGGCATGTTCCGCAGCGCCGCCTCCTACAGCGGCCTGTATCAAACCACCACCCCGATCGCCCGCGAGGCCGTGAAGGCCGTCACCGAGCTGTACGGCGGCGGCGATGTCACGAATATGTGGGGACCGGAGAACGATCCGCTGTGGGCGGCCAACGATCCCACGCTGAATGCCGAAAAGCTGCGCGGCACCAACCTTTTCATCTCCTCCGGCACCGGAATTCCGGGAATCTGGGATGTCCCGGGCGGGAAGTTCCGGATGGAGAAGCCGTCGGAGACGCCGCAGACGGTGGCGCTCGGCGGCTTCATCGAGGCGAATGTCGAACTGTCCACCATCACCCTGCAGCAGAAGCTGGATTCGCTCGGCATTCCCGCCACCTTCAATTACCGCCCCACCGGGACGCATTCGTGGGGTTACTGGCAGGACGATCTGAAGACGTCCTGGCCGGTGCTGGCGGCGGGCCTGAACTCCGCGCCGTAGTCCGCATCACACGGCGGGCGGGTTGAGCCGCGCGAAGTCCGGCAGCCGGTAGTACGGGTAGTAGGGATACGGCGGGGTCACCGCGCTGGCTTTGTCCAGGCGGGCGATCTGCTCGGCGTCCAGGCTCCAGCCGACGGCGCCGAGGTTCTGCCGCAGCTGCTCCTCATTGCGCGCGCCGACGATGACGGTCGCCACGGTGGGCCGGGACAGCAGCCAGTTCAACGCGAGCTGCGGCACGGTGCGGCCGGTCTCGGCGGCCAGTTCGTCGAGCACGTCGACGATGTCGTAGAGCTTCTCGTCATCCACCGGCGGTCCGGCCGCCGCGGTCTGATGCAGTCGACTGCCCGCCGGAAGTGGTTGCCCGCGACGGATTTTCCCGGTGAGCCGACCCCAGCCGAGCGGGCTCCACACCACCGCGCCGACGCCCTGATCGACACCGAGCGGCATCAGCTCCCATTCGTAATCGCGTCCGGCAAGCGAGTAGTAGACCTGGTGCGCGACATAGCGCGGGAACCCGCTCTTGTCCGCAGCGGCAAGGGATTTCATCAGCTGCCAACCCGCGAAATTGGATGCGCCGACATAGCGGATCTTGCCCGCACGGACCAGATCATCCAGTGCCGCAAGGGTTTCCTCGACCGGGGTACCCGCATCGAAGGCGTGTAGCTGGAACAGATCGATGTACTCGGTGCCGAGTCGTCGCAGCGATCCCTCCACCGCGCCGATCAGCCTGGCCCGGCCGGTGCCCGCGTCATTCGGTCCGGGACCGGTGGGCAGCCCCGCCTTGGCCGAGATCAGCACCCGGTCGCGACGACCCGAGATCGCCTGTCCGAGCACTTCTTCCGACGCGCCGTCGGAGTAGACGTCGGCGGTGTCGAACATGGTGACCCCCGCCTCCAGATTGATGTCCACCAGCCTGCGGGCCTGCGCCACATCGGTATCGCCCCACGCGCTGAACAGTTCACCGCGCCCACCGAAGGTGCCCGCGCCGAAGCTCAACGCCGGAACCAGCAGACCTGACGCACCGAGCCGACGGTATTCCATGACCAACCCCTAACGGGACTACAGTTTCATTAACAAAACAGACAGTACACTCGCCTGGACGCAAATGGAACTGGAGCCCCATTATGACCTCGGACACCACCGCACCCGGCTCGATCCGCCCCGGCGGGCGCACCGCCCGTGTTCGCGAAGCGGTCCTGCGCGCCGCCGGCGATCTGCTCGCCGAACGCGGTTACGCGCACCTGGATCTGGGCGAGGTCGCCGCCCGCGCCGAGGTCGGCAAGACCACCGTCTACCGCCGCTGGCGCACCCCCGCCGGACTGGTCGCCGACCTACTCGTTGATATGGCGGAAACCTCACTGCCGCACAGCAATACGGGTTCACTGCACGGCGATCTGCTGGCCAACGCCCGCCTGGTGACCAAGACGCTCACCGATCCCCGCCAGGGCCGCCTCTTCCGCGCCCTCATCGCCGCCGGAACCACCGACGACACGGCCGCCGCCGCCCTGCACGCCTTCTACGACACCCGCCTCACCGAATGGTCTCCCTGCGTCGAATACGCCGTCACCCGAGGCGAAATCCCACCCGGCACCGACCCGCGCGCAGTCCTGTCCGCCGTCTCCGCACCGCTGTACTATCGCCTGCTCACCAGCTCCGCGCCGCCGGACGAAGCCGCCGCCGTCACCGCCGTGGCGGCCGCCGTAATCGCCGCCGAGGCAGGGGTTTTCACCCCGAACCCACCTGATTCGCAACCCGTTCGTTAGCCGATTTCGAGCCGCTTTCCTCGCGAAAAGCCCTGGTAGCGAGGAGAATTGATAGATGAAGGGTGATCGCGTGGAGATCGTCGTCGATATGGGCGACGGAACCAGAAATTACGAAATAACAGCCAGCCGAGCGGGCCGCCGCGTGGAGGTGCGCATCGCGCGCGGCGTCGTCGAAGTCAGCGAGGTGACCCGCACCGGCACCTCGGTCCGAACCGCCCGGTTCATGGCGGGCCGGGTACTCGCACTCGTGGAGCACCCGGCCGACAATGCGCTACTGCCCGATGAATGAGCGCACCGCTCGATGCCAGATCGGCCTCAGGGCGCGATCATGAGCGGACGGTGCGGGTGCAACTCCACCAGAGCCACCACATCGCCGTAGGGGACCGAGCCGTTGGCGAAACGGTGTGCCATGCGGGCCAGTTTGGTGCGCGCGCCGTATTTGATGCGCATGCCGTCCTGGATGCGGTGGGACAGGCCCGGATCGCCGACGATGCGCGCGGTGCCGTAGTGCTGGCGGGAGCCGATGGCGGGGCGGCCGCGCCAATCACCGGATTGGATGACCACCCGGGGGTCGCGGGCCAATTGCATGGCTTCCTCGCCGTAGGAGGAGAGCAGGAAGGCGAAGCGGCCGAATTCGGCGGGGACCACCAGGTGCGGGGTGGTGGCGATGACGCCCGGCTCGACGGCCCGGGTCACCACGACGCTCTTGGCGTCCCACCAGAGCGAGCCTTCGTACCAGGGACTGGGACTCGGGGGCGGAGTCTCGGTGTGCGGGTGGGGTGCGACGGTCGATGCCGGATGCGTTGCCTTTACCACGTGAGCTCCAAACCTATTGTCCTGCAGTGCCTTTCAAACCCAATCCAGCTGGATTTCGGAAACAGCGCAGCCACTCCCCTGACCTGCGTTGTCCGGCGAGCGCCGCGATTGTCCCGGTTTCGAGGTTAGCGGCGTCCCCGCGCGCGTGCCATAAGACCTGGTCACACGCCCGGCACCGCGGCTATGAGGGGAGGTCATAAGGAAAGGCAAGGAGGTTGGTTCACTCTCTTGCCCCACTCAACATATAGCGCACCCCGGGGCTTGCGGCAAGACCCCATCGATGCCGCACAATCGTCGGCCGAAGCCAGTACCAGCGCAAATGATCGATGGGAGAGCACATGATCGACGTGATCGTGGCCGGGGGCGGACCGACCGGATTGATGGTGGCGAACGAACTGCGACTGCACGGGGTACGCGTGGTCGTACTGGAGCGAGAGGGCGAGCCCAATGCAATCGTGCGCGCGATGGGAATCCACGCGCGCACCATCGAGATCATGGACCAGCGCGGGCTGCTGGATCGCTTCCTGGCGCTCGGCAAGCGATACCCGCTCGGCGGCTTCTTCGCGGGCATCCCCGCACCGCGGCCGGGCGCGCTCGACACCTCGCACGACTATGTGCTGAGCATCATGCAACCCGTCACCGAACGCCTGCTCGCCGAACGCGCCGCCGAACTCGGCGTCGATATCCGGCGCGGCAGTGAGCTGATCGGGTTCGATCAGGATGCCGAGGGCGTCGATGTCGATCTCGCCGACGGCACCCGGCTGCGCTCGCGCTATCTCATCGGCTGCGACGGCGGGCGCAGCACGGTGCGCAAACTGCTCGGCATCGGCTTCCCGGGCGAACCCAGCCGAGTCGACACCCTGGTCGGCGAGGTCGAACTGACCGAACCGCCGGAGACACTCAACGCGATCGTGGCCCAGGTGCGCGAGACCCAGCGGCTGTTCGGCGCGATGCCGCTGGCCGACGGCGCGTACCGGGTGGTGGCCCCCGCCGCCGGCGTGGCCGAGGATCGCACCGTCCCGCCCACCCTGGATGAGTTCCGGCAGCAGTTGCACGCCACCGCGGGCACCGATTTCGGCGTGCACTCACCGCGCTGGCTCTCCCGTTTCGGTGACGGCACCCGCCTGGCCGATGCGTATCGATCGGGTCGGGTACTGCTGGCGGGCGACGCCGCGCACGTCCATCCGCCGATGGGCGGGCAGGGTCTCAATCTCGGTGTGCAGGACGCGTTCAACCTCGGCTGGAAACTGGCCGCGGTCGTAAACGGCTGGGCCCCCGCGGATCTGCTGGATACCTATGAATCCGAGCGCCGCCCCGTCGCCGCCGATGTGCTCGAAAACACCCGCGCCCAAATGCAATTGATGTCCCTGGACCCCAATGCCCGGGCGCTGCGCCGATTGCTGACGAAGCTGATGACCATCGACGAGGTGAACCGCCGCCTGCTCGAGGGCATCATCGCGGTCGACATCCGCTACGACTTCGGCGCCGGCGCGGACCTGATCGGCCGTCGGCTGCGCGATATCCCACTGAAAAGCGGCCGCCTCTACGACCACATGCACACCGGCCGCGGCCTGCTGCTGGATCAGACCGGGCGGCTCTCGGCGGCGCACTGGGCTGATCGCGTCGATCACATCGCCGATGTCAGCACCGAACTCGACGCCCCCGCCGTACTGCTGCGACCGGACGGCCACGTGGCATGGCTCGGTACCGAGCAGCCGGAACTGAATACCCACCTGACCACGTGGTTCGGCGCACCCGCCAACTGAATTCGGGTCCGGCGCGCCGGGCATCGCGACGCGCGTGCCCGGGCGGCCGAATCGCGGGCGGGGTTGCCGTGCCGGGCGATGCGGGGCAGGCTCGAAGCTGCCCGACTTCACCTGGCTTTGCCGATATGGCGGAGAGGAGCATTGTGATGACCGATCGAATCGATGCCGTGCCCGAGGCCGATTATCTGGAGCAGCAGACCGAGGTGATCGAGCCGGAAGCCGAGGTCACACCGCTCCCGGAGGGCGATCTCGGCTGGACCGCCGATGAGGCGGATCTGGTGGAACAGTCCATCTCGGTCCCGCTGGACGACGACTACGACGAGACGGGCGCTACCGACGCCTGATCGGCCCAGCCGTCATCCCGGCGCTTGGCCGGGCCGCGCCATTGGTGCGCGACTCGCGTTGTGGCGGTGCGAACACGCACCGCCACAGCGGTTTTCAGCGTCTCAGGCGGAGATGCCCGCGCGCACGGTGGCGTGCAGTTCACGCAGGCTGGAGCGTTCGGTGGCGACTTCGAGCACCCGGATGCCGTGTGCGTGACCGGTCAGCGCCTCGGCCAATTCGGCCGGGTCGACTTGGCGATGCGGGACGCGATAGGCGGCGCAGAGCGCGGCCAGGTCCATCCCGTGCGGGGTGCCGAAGACCCGTTCGAAGACGCCCGCGTACTGCGGATCGCCCTGTTCCAGGAGTTCGAAGATGCCGCCGCCGTCATCGTTGGCGACCACGATGGTGAGGTCCTCGGGTCGCGGTTCGCCGGGTCCGACCAGCAGGCCGGAGGCGTCGTGCAGGAAGGTCAGGTCGCCCATCAGCGCGACCGTGCGGCCGGGATGGGTGAGCGCCGCGCCGACGGCGGCCGAGACGGTGCCGTCGATACCGGCGACACCGCGGTTGGACAGCACGCGAATCCCGGTGCGCGGGTGCGAGACCAGTGCCGCGTCGCGCACCGGATTGGACGCGCCGAGCAGCAGCTGATCACCTTCGTGCAGGGCGTCCAGTACGACGGCCGCGACGTGTAGGCCGGTCGGTTTCGGATGTCCGGCGAGCTCCGCGCGCACCACCGCGACGGCCTTCTCGTTCAGATCACGGCACTGCTCCAGCCATTGCGCACGCGGTGCGCCCACGGTGACCGCCCGGGTACCGGTGCCCACCACATTGCCCGATACATCGGGCCAGCGTGGACCGGTGGTGAGCGCGTACACCGTCACCTCGGGATCGGCGAGCACCTTGGACACCTGCCGATGCAGCGTCGGCCGCCCGGTGATGATGGCCTGCTTCGGCTGCAACAGGCCCAGTGCCAGCGGATGCAGTGCGGGACCGTGCATGGGCGCGGTCGGTTCGGCGACCGTCGGCAGGGCCGCGAGTTCGGGCCGATGCCCCGCGCCGTGACCGGAGATGACCACGGTGTCGATGCTCAGATCGATATCGAGCGGCACATCCAGGGTCGCGTATTGCGTTGCGGTCCAGGGCCGGTCACCCTCGCGCCCGAGCGGCAGCGGATCACCGGCGGCCATATCGGGCACCAGCGGTTCGCGCAGCGGGATATCGAAGTGCACGGGTCCGGCATTGCCGGAGCGGGTGCCGCGCGCGGCGGCGAGCACCCGGCAGACCGCGGAGCGCCACACGCTGTTCTGGGTGGGATAGAGCGGTTCGCCGGTTTCGGCTTCGGCGAGGCCGAGGCTGATGGCGGCGCGCACCTGGCTGCCGAACAGCCCGAATTGTTCGACGGTCTGATTGGCGCCGGTGCCGAGCATCTCGTACGGCCGGTTGGCGCTGAGCACGATCAGCGGCAGTCGCGCGTAGTTCGCTTCGAGTACCGCGGGGCCGAGATTGGCGACGGCGGTGCCGGAGGTCATCACCACCGGAACCGGCCGGCCACTGGACGAGGCGAGGCCGATGGCCAGGAATCCGGCGCTGCGCTCGTCGATGCGCATGTGCAGCCGAATCCGCCCGGCGGCGTCGGCGGCCTGTAATGCGAAGGCCAGTGGGGCATTTCGCGATCCCGGGCACAGGACCACGTCTCGGACTCCGCCGCGCGCGAGCTCGTCCACGATGACGTGCGCCTGTGCTGTCGAAGGATTCACCCTCCCAGCCTCTCAGACAGTCGAATTCCGCGCTGCGTCAGCCCGCTCACACCTGTCATCTATACTTAGGGTTTGCTAACCTAAGCCCATGTCGAAGCGACCCAAATACGTCAAGCCCGAGCACCGGGAGATCCTCACCGCGCAGGTGCTCGCGAGCAAACGGATCAGCCCGAACTTCGTGCGCGTCACCCTGGGCGGCGAGGGACTGGCGGGCTTCACCGCCATGGGATTCGACCAGTGGTTCCGGCTCTTCATGCCGGGCCGCGACGGCAGCCTGAAATTGCCCACCTCGGCGAGCACGCTCGGCTGGTACGCGCAGTACCTCATGATGGGCAAGGAACACCGGCCGCTGGTGCGCAATTACACCGTGCGCGATTACCGCGCCGCGGGCTTCGGCGAATTCGGCAGCACCGCCGAGATCGATATCGACTTCTTCTCGCACGGCGATGACAGCCCGGCGTCGAGTTGGGCCACCGGCGCGACGCCCGGCGACAAAGTCGGATTGCTGGATGAGGGCATTACCTATCAGGCCCCGGAAAATACCGAATGGTCGCTTTTGGTGGGTGACGAAAGCGCCGTTCCCGGTATCGCGGGCATTCTGCGTTCCGCGCCGCGCGATCTGAAAGGCGCTGCCTACCTGGAGATCCCGAACAGCGAGGATGCCCAGGAATTGGATGCGCCCGCGGGCGTCGAAGTGCACTGGCTGATCCGCACCGACCCGAATGCCGAAGTCGGCTCGGTGGTCGCGGAAGCGGTACGCGGACAGGAGATTCCCGGCACGGGCGTCTACGCCTTCGTCGCGGGCGAACAGAAACTCGCCTCCGGCCTGCGCCGGCACTGGACGCAGGAACGCGGAATCCCCAAGGCGGACATCACCTTCACCGGCTACTGGCGGGTCGGCAAAGCCGCGGGATGAACCCGAACACCCGTCATCCCGGCATGCTTTTGGCCGGGATCCACAGGCGGCGAACTCGCGCCGATATGCGTGGATCCCGGCCAAAAACGCGCCGGGATGACGAGCGATCGTCGGTCCGCGGCCGTATCGGCCGCGGACCGGTCGCTAGATCAGGCGTGACGCTGGACCAGCGCACCGACGCGCGGAAGCGCCTCGGCCACATGCTTCTTCGCCGAGGACCGCATGGAGTTGTAGACCTTGGTCAGCGCGGGACGCGACGACGCCTGGGCGCGCTCGTCGGTGACCGAGAGCAGCGCCTCGGAAACCTCGTCCTGCTTGGCGACCAGCAGGTCGGCGAACGAGCCGGCGCCGGAAGCCTGGTACTCGGACCAGAACGGCTCCAGGGACGCGACGAACTTCGGGATGAAGGACTCCAGCGCATCGCCGACGATGGTCGGGCTGACCTTCTTCACCGCGGCGTAGCCGCCCTTGACGGCCAGACCCGACGCGCCGCCCTTGTCCGACACCTCAGCATCCAGAACCTCTTTGGCGTCGGCCAGGAAGGCCGGACGCTTGGCGTCATCGAGCAGGGATTCAGACAGTGCTGCAACCACTTTCAGGTTCCTCCGGATAGTTTTTCGATGAACGAGCGCACAGAACTATACGCACCGATGTTCCCGCACACATGATGCAGACGCGCCTCGACTGCCAGGGCAGCTACTGCACTGTAAAGCCTCCGCAATCCCTTGGCAGCGTTTCACATTCGCACCATTCACTCGACCAAGCGACCACCTCCGGTGCCCCGGCAGGTTTTTCAGCGCCTTTCCTGGGTACCCCATCGCCTCGCACCGCATGTTCGCAATCGCGTAGCCAGCGAGTTTCGGGCGTACCCCGGAGTAACCATCGATCGACCCGAAATAAGTTGTCACCTTGCGTTACGTCCATAGGGCCCCGCTATGTTCTTGAGGGTGACCTTCAATGAAGCGCTGTGGAAACCCGTCCCTGGATTCGAAGACCTCACCGACATCACGTATCACCGGCATGTGGAGCAGGGCACGGTCCGGATCGCGTTCGATCGGCCCGAGGTGCGCAATGCCTTCCGCCCGCACACCGTCGACGAGCTGTACCGCACGCTCGATCACGCGCGCATGACCTCCGATGTGGGCGCGGTGCTGCTCACCGGTAACGGCCCGAGCCCCAAGGACGGCGGCTGGGCGTTCTGCTCCGGCGGCGATCAGCGGATTCGCGGGCGCAGCGGCTACCAGTACGCCGAGGGCGAGACCGCCGACACCGTCGATCCGGCGCGGGCGGGGCGACTGCACATCCTCGAGGTGCAGCGGCTCATCCGCTTCATGCCCAAGGTGGTCATCGCACTGGTGAACGGCTGGGCCGCGGGCGGCGGGCACAGCCTGCACGTCACCTGTGATCTCACCCTCGCCAGCCGCGAACACGCCCGGTTCAAGCAGACCGACGCCGATGTCGGCTCGTTCGACGGCGGCTACGGCAGCGCGTACCTGGCGAAGATGGTGGGGCAGAAGCGGGCTCGCGAGATCTTCTTCCTGGGCCGGCCGTACACCGCCGAGGAGATGCATTTCATGGGTGCGGTCAACGAGGTCGTGGATCACGATCGGCTCGAGGATGTGGCCCTGGAATGGACCGGGGAGATTCTCGGCAAGTCGCCGCAGGCCATCCGCATGCTCAAGTACGCGTTCAACCTCAGCGATGACGGTCTGGTCGGACAGCAGCTGTTCGCCGGTGAGGCCACCCGCCTGGCCTACATGACCGATGAGGCCGTCGAGGGCCGGGATTCGTTCTTGCAGAAGCGTGACCCGGACTGGTCCCCGTACCCGTACTACTTCTGACACTGTAGAAGCCATGGAGATCCTGAGCAGTCGCTTGATCCTGCGGCCGGTGGACTATCAGCGGACGCTGGAGTTCTACCGCGACACGCTCGGATTGGCGATTGCCCGGGAGTATCCGGGCGGCACGGTGTTCTTCGCGGGGCAGGGGCTGCTCGAAGTCGCGGGGCACGGGCGCGGCGAGGGTCCGGCGGGATTCGCGGGGGCGATCTGGTTGCAGGTGCGCGATTGTTCGGACGCCGCCGCCGAACTCGCACTCGCGGGCGTCGCCATCGACCGCACGCCGACTCGCGAACCGTGGGGCCTGATCGAAATGTGGGTGCGCGATCCGGATGACGTGCCGATCGTGCTGGTGGAGATCCCGGCCGACCATCCGATTCGCCGGGATGTTCGAAAGCCTTAGCACGCGAGTAACTGTGAGGCGTGTCGGGGGGCACCGGTTAACAACAGACAAACGCCGTAGCGCAAACTGAACGGTGTGTCTGCCGAACTGCTCGTTCTGCTGATCGTTGTTCTCACGGCCCTGGTATTCGACTTCACCAACGGATTCCACGACACCGCGAACGCGATGGCCACCTCGATCGCCACCGGTGCGCTCCCCCCTCGAACAGCCGTACTCCTTTCCGGCGGGCTCAATCTCGTGGGCGCCTTCCTGAGTGTCGCGGTCGCCGCGACGGTCGCCGAGGGCATTGTCGACCTCTCCGAAGTCAGCGGGCGGGCACTGCTCGACATCGTCTTCGCGGGCCTGGTCGGCGGCATTCTGTGGAATCTGTTCACCTGGCTGTTGGGTTTGCCGTCGAGTTCCTCGCACGCGCTGTTCGGCGGTCTCATCGGCGCCACCATCGCGGCGCTGGGCTGGGACGGCGTCATCTGGGCGGCGGGCAGCAAGGGCGTACTCGCCAAGATCATCATTCCGGCGCTGGCCGCACCCGTGGTGGCCGCGCTGGTCGCCGCGCTCGGCTCGTGGGCCGTGTACCGAATCACGCGCGGCAGCAATGAGAAAACCGTCGAGGGCGGATTCCGCTGGGGGCAGATCGGTTCCGCGTCCCTGGTCTCGCTCGCGCACGGCACCAATGACGCGCAGAAGACCATGGGCATCATCTTCCTGGCGTTGATCGCGCACGGTTCGGCCAAGGCCAGCGATCCGCTGCCGCTGTGGGTCATCGTGTCCTGTGCGGTCGCCATCGCCGCGGGCACCTGCCTGGGCGGCTGGCGCATCATCCGCACGCTCGGCAAGGGCCTGGTCGATATCGCGCCGCCGCAGGGTTTCGCGGCCGAATCCACCAGTGCGGCGATCATTCTCACCTCCGCGCACTTCGGCCTGCCGCTGTCCACCACGCAGACCGTGACCGGATCCATCCTGGGTTCGGGCATCGGACGGCCCGGCGCCGAAGTGCGCTGGGGCGTGCTCGGCCGCATGGTGGTGGCGTGGGTGCTGACGCTGCCGCTGGCCGGTGTGGTGGGCGCGCTGTGCTGGGCCATCCTGCACGGCATCGGCGGCACCGCGGGCGTCCTCGTGGTGTTCGCGCTGCTGCTCGCGGCGGCCGGGGCGATCTGGCGGCGGTCCAAGCGCACCGAGGTGAACTCGCACAACGTGAATGCCGACTGGCGGGCGGAACAGGCCGCGGCCGGCGACGCCGCGGGTCCGGACGACACCGCGCGCCAGGCCGCCGCGCTGCGCAGCGATGACACCGTCGGCAACGGAATCGGATAGGAGCGACGCCGTGCACACCTTCCTGTCCAATATCAGCGATCTGTGGCGGGTCACGCTGGCCGCCTTGGTCTTCGGGGCCGGACTGCCGGTCATCTTCGCGTTCGGCATTCGGTATCGCTCGCAACTCGACGACGGCGCGACCGGAACCGCGCGCACCACCGCGGTCGCCGTCTCCGCGCTCTGCTTCGCCGTGGTCATGATCGCGGTGGTGGTCGGTGTGCTCTTCATCGCACGCGGCTTCCTCGCCAGCCGGCTCGGCATCCATCTGCTCGGCGCCTGACGCCACGGGAAGAAAGGCACGCAGCTGACTACTCCGGAACAGCCGAACACCGATCCGGCGCGCACCGCGCCGCGCCCGAACGTGCTGCAAAAGGTCCTGGACTGGCTCAAAGCCGGGTATCCGCAGGGCATTCCGCAGTCCGATTACGTGGCGCTGCTCGCGGTGCTGCACCGGCGGCTCACCGATTACGAAGTGCACCTGGTCGTCGAGGAGCTGGTGCGCGAACGCGTCGCCACCGGCGAGATCGAACGCGCCGATATCGAGGCCGCCATTTCCCGAGTTGCCAAGGAACAACCCGGCGAGGACGATATCGCCCGAGTGGCCTCCCGGCTGGCAGCCGGTGGATGGCCGCTGGCGACACCGACGTCCGACTGACCGACCGACCACCATCGACCCCCGGCCTCGGACCCCCACAGGTGCGCGGCCACCCCATCACATGACACGATCGCGAACGTGAGCAATACCCTCCGCACCCTCCCCATGCCCACCGGTGCATCGGTGGGCGATGTATTGCCGCACCTGCGGGAAGCCCTCGAGGGCAACGGCCCCGCCTGGCTGCCCATACCCACCGCCGACCGCCGCGAGGCGCAGCGGCTCAGCAGCAGCCTGCGGCCCGGCGAGGAGATCGACGACGAGGTGGCGCTGGTCGTCACCACCTCCGGCACCACCGGAATCCCCAAGGGCGCCATGCTCTCCGCCGCCGCGCTGCGCGCCAGCGGGGAGGCCACGCACACCCGCCTGGGCGGGCCCGGACAGTGGTTGCTGGCACTGCCGACCCATCACATCGCGGGAATCCAGGTGCTGCTGCGCAGCATTCAGGCCGGGACCGAACCCGCCGTGCTCGATGTGTCCGGCGGCTTCCTGCCCGAGGGGCTGGCCGGAGCCATCGCCGGAATGCGCGGGCCGCGCCGGTACACCTCGCTGGTGCCGACCCAGCTCATCAAGGCGCTGGACGAACCGGCCGCCACGGCCGCGCTGGCACAGCTCGACGCGGTGCTGATCGGCGGCGCGGCCACCCCGAAACCGGTGCTGGAGCGCGCCCGCGCGGCGGGCATCACCATCTTCCGCACCTACGGCATGAGCGAAACCTGCGGCGGCTGCGTCTACGAGGGAATCCCCTTGGACGGCACCGAAGTCCGCATCGAGGACGGGCGCGTCATGCTCGGCGGCGCGACGCTGGCCAAGGGCTACCGCAATCAGCCCGACCATCCGGCGTTCGCCGAACCCGGCTGGTTCCGCACCGAGGACGCGGGCAGCTTCGAGGACGGCGTCCTCACCGTCACCGGGCGACTCGACGAGGCCATCATGACCGGCGGCCTGCTGGTGCTGCCGCAGGTGGTCGAGGCGGTGCTGATCACCCATCCGGCCATCTCCGAATGCGTGGTCCTGGGCCTGCCCGATTCCCGCCTCGGCCAGCGCGTGGTCACCGCGATCGTCACCGCCCCCGGTGCGACCGCCCCCACCCTGGACGAACTCCGCGACCACGTGGTCGCGGAACTCGACGCCATCGCCGCCCCCCGCGAACTGGCTGTGCTGCAAGAACTCCCGATGCGCGGCGTCGGCAAACCCGACCGCGCCGCGCTCCGCGAATACCTGCTCAGCACCTCTCCCAACTGACCACTCAGCTATCCAAGCCCCGTCATCCCGGCGCGTTTTTGGCCGGGATCCACACGCTTGTCATTGCAGCCGTGTGGATCCCGGCCAAAAGCATGCCGGGATGACGAAGTGTTATACCGCCGGGGCGGGCTGGGCAGGCTGGCCGAAGAGCGCGGGTATCGCGTCCGCGATCATCGGGGCCACACTCGCGGCGAGTTGGGTCAGGCCGTCCATCGGCGCGATCGGCGGGGCGTCCTGCGGTGCTTTCAGATCGGCGGCCAATTGCGGGGCCACTGGGGCGATGAAGTCGGCTACGGCCGGAATCAATTGCGGTGGAACGGCTGCGGCGAGTTCGGCTGGGACGCCCGCGGTGATGAGCGGTGACACCTCGGGTGCTTTCGGCGCGGGCAGGAGTTCGGCGATCGGGTTGCGCGCCACATCGCCCTGGAGCTTGAGGGTGTTGTAGGCGTTCACGCCGGAGATGATGCCGACCGGCACACCGATCGCGAGGCTGCCGATGGTGCCGCCCATCGCACCGAGCAGGGCCGCACCGGTGAGGCAGCCGCCCGCGAATCCGGTCGCGGTGCCCGCGAGCGCCGCGGAGAAGGTGCCCGCCGTGCCCGCGCCGATTCCGCCCGCGAGACAACCGATGATGAGCCCGGTCATACCGCCGACCAGACCGCCGACGCTGACCGCGAGACCGAACTGGGTTCCGACCGCGCTGTACGCGTCGTTGATGTCCTTCTGCCGCTGCACCGGATCGGGATTCGGCTTGGCTCCGGGTGCGGGCGGGGCGGCCGGGTCCACCGCCGGATCATCGACGAATCCGGTGATCGGGACACTGGCCGGGGCCTTGCACACCGGATCCGGCAATTCCGCCGCGGTGCGCGGCAGTTTATCGGCCGATGGCAGCTGGGAAATGGGTACGGTGCCGACGGGGCAGGGCACCGCGGCGTTGGGCCACAACGCCATTGGCGAACCCAGCGTCAGGGTATTGCCCATGACGTAGCGGCCGTGCGTGTCCAGCACCTGGAAGTTGTTGAGCAGCTGCAACTCTCGGTCACCACCCGGACCCGGCTGCAACGGATCGGCTCCGGTGCCGGGCGCCTGCACGATGAGCGAACCGATCGGCGTGGTCAGGTAGGCGGACATATCGGTGAGGTCGCCGGTGTAGACGACGCCCTGCATGAGTCCGACCGTCACCCGGGACATGCCCTCGCGCACCGCCTGCTCATGCGGTGTCAGATCGGCGGTATTGCCCGGCAGCGGCGGCGGGATCTCGCGACCGAACGGGACATGGTGCAGGGTGCTGCGATCCTCGCCGAGGATCAGGTTCCCCGAATGATCGCGCAGCTGATAGTGGTTGTTGCCGATCAGGCTGACCGCGACATCCGGGCCGTAGATGGTCGACAACCGCCGATAGGCGTTGCTGCGCAGGTACACATCCCCGGTCAGCTGCATATCGTTCTCACCGCACAGTGGATCGCGCGGCGGAATCGGCGCGAGCGGATCATCGGCGTCCGGTGTCGGCGGGCAGGTCAGCAGCAGCTGATTCGACCCGGGCGCGTCCGCTGAGACGTGCGAATCCGGGGCATCCACCGCAAGCGGCGCGGCATGCGCGGTGACGGTGCTCACGACCGCGGTCAGCGCGGCCAGCGCCGTGGTCAGGGCGACGGGAACGACTCTCAACGGAACCTCGCAATCCATACGCACGGAACGAACCGGGAACGAAAAGCAGGCGAGCAAGAAACGTGTGGCCAGGCTAACAAGCGAGGGTCCGAATGCCTGGGAACGCGCGGCGGTCGCGACGAACACCCAGTTCGAAGCGGGTCGCGTCGGCGCACCGCACCCGCATGCGCGCCCGCGTGACCGGCTTGCACGGGTACCGTCACCGGCTTGCGTGCGCGCGCAATCGCCGTGCAAGGGGCGTGTAAGTACCGGTCCGCAGAGTATGGGTCATGACTTCATACACACCTGCTGAGGCACTCGCCATCGAGGCGAATGACCTGGTCAAGATCTTCGGGGAGCAGCGGGCTGTCGACGGCGTGAGCCTGGCGGTTCCGCGCGGCGCGGTGTACGGCGTACTCGGCCCGAACGGCGCCGGGAAGACCACCACCATTCGCATGCTCGCCACCCTGTTGAAGCCCGATGGCGGCAGCGCCCGCATCTTCGGCCGCGATGTGCTGACCGAACCCACCGCGGTGCGCTCGCTCATCGGCGTGACCGGACAGTACGCCTCGGTCGACGAAAAGCTCACGGCCACCGAGAATCTCATTATCTTCTCGCGGCTGCTCGGCCTGTCCAAGGCCGACTCCCGGCGCAAGGCGGCCGAACTGCTCGAGGAGTTCGGGCTCCAGGAAGCCGCCAACAAGGCCCTGGAGAACTTCTCCGGCGGTATGCGGCGTCGCCTGGATCTGGCCGCCAGCCTGATCTCCACCCCGCCGCTGCTGTTCCTGGACGAGCCGACCACCGGTCTGGATCCGCGCACCCGCGCCCAGATGTGGGAGACCATCCGCCGCCTGGTGCGCGAGGGCTCGACGGTGCTGCTCACCACGCAGTACCTGGACGAGGCCGATCAGCTGGCCGACCGGATCGCGGTCATCGATCGCGGCAAGGTCATCGCCGACGGCACCTCCGACGAGTTGAAGGGTTCGGTCGGCCTGTCCGCGCTGCAACTCACCCTGGAGGACCGCGCCCGCATCGATGAGGCACGGGTGCTGGTCTCGGAGTACCTGTCCCGCGCCGAGGGCAAGGTCGTCGAGGCGACCGTCTCCCCCGAGGCGGGTCGCATCACCGCACCGCTGCCCGATCCCGCCATCACCACCGACATCCTGATCCGGTTGCGCGAGCACGACATTCGGGTCGAAGAAATCAATGTCAGCAAGCCCAGCCTGGATGAGGTGTTCTTCGCGCTCACCGGACACGGTGCCGAAGACGACTCCGCCGATACCGAAAAGAGCGCGGCATGACCACCACTCTCACCTCGCCGGACCTGACCAAACAGGTCACCCCGGCCCCGATTCCCGATGTCAGCAATCACATCAGCCTCAAGAAGACCGCGCAGAACTCGCTGACCATGGCGTACCGCGGCCTGCTCAAGATCCGGCACAATCCGGAACAGCTGTTCGACGTCACCGTGCAGCCGATCCTGTTCACCGCGCTGTTCGCCTACATTTTCGGCGGCTCGATCGGCGGCAGCGTCTCGGGCTATCTGCCGCTGCTCATCCCCGGCATCCTGGTGCAGACGGTGGTGCTGACCTCGGTCGCCACCGGCACCCAGCTGCGTGAGGATATGGACAAGGGTGTCTTCGACCGCTTCAAATCCCTTCCCATCGCCCGTATTTCGGCGCTGGCGGGCGCACTGCTGGCCGATATGGTGCGCTACGGCCTGGCGACCACGCTGACCGTGATCGTCGGTCTCGCGCTCGGCTACCGTCCCGAGGGTGGCGTGCTAGGTGTCGTGGCGGCCGGACTGGTCGTGGTGTTCTGCTCCTTCGCCATCAGCTGGATCTGGGCGCTGGTCGGCGTCACCGGTAAAAGCGCGGCCTCGGTGCAGGGCATCTCGATGATGATCATGTTCCCGCTGACCTTCATGGGCGGCACCTTCGCACCGGTCGAGAAGATGCCGGGCTGGTTGCAGGGCATCAACAAGGCCAATCCGGTCTACTACATGTGCAACACCGCCCGCGAGCTCATGAACGGGACCGGCGTCACCGCCAACCTGGCCTGGTCGCTCATCGGCGGCGTCGTGGTGATCATCGTGTTCGCCCCGCTCGCACTGCGCGCCTACATGCGGCACGCGTAATCCGAATCGCATCTCGATGCCCGTCCACCGAATCCCCGGTGGGCGGGCATTTTGCCGCGCCCGGCAGTTGCCCTGTTATGGTCGGGGCGGTGAATTCCCATCCTGCCCCGCACAGCCGGAAGTCATTCCGGCTGTCCTGTGCTGTGCTGTTGATGGGTCTTTTCGCCATTGTCGGATTGATCGCCGCGGTGGCGGATTGGGGTTCGACGCAACAGGTTTCGGTGCAGGCGACGGTCGCGCCCGCCGATGCCGTGACCGCGATTCACGCACCCTTCTGCGAGCGCCGGGATCAGCAGGGGCAGGACCCGGTCGGCCAGGTCGCCGCACCACCGCGTTCGGCGGCGGATCAGCTGCTCACGCCTGTTTTCGCGGTGCTTCCGGAACTCCCTGCCACCCAGTGGCTTTCGTATGACATGCGGCCGCGCGGGCCGACGCGGGCCGTGGCATCCCCCCATTTGACGACGGTGCTGATCATTTAGGAGACCCGGCGTACAGCCATGTCTTCAAGCACATTTCACATCGATCAGGACCCGAGTCGTCCAGGGGTATTCGCATGTCCAAAAATCGTAAGAAGCGCCCGAGCGGCAATAGGAAGATGTTCGCCGGGCTCGCATTGTTCGCGGCGGCCTGCCTGCTCGCCATTGCCGGATTCCAAATGCTCGGCGGCGAAAAGAAAGCCACACCGGAGGGCGCGGCCGCCACCACCAATCCCATGTTCGCCGAACTCGCGAAACTGGCGCGGCGCGATGCCGGCGATCCGCTCGCGCGCGGCCGCGCCGACGCTCCCGTGGTGATGATCGAGTACTCGGATTTCCAGTGCTCGTTCTGCCGCACCTTCGGCCGCACCATCGAACCGAAGCTCATCGCGAAGTACGTGGATCAGGGTGTGCTGCGCATCGAATGGCGCAATTTCCCGATCTTCGGCCAGGAGTCCGAGAACGCGGCCCGCGCCGCCTGGGCGGCCGCGCGGCAGGGGAAGTTCTGGGAATTCCACGACACCGTGCAGGCGAACGCGCCCGAGAAGAAGAACACCGGCGTGCTGACCCCGGACCGGCTGGCCGAATTCGCCGAACAGGCGGGCGTACCCGATATCGCGAAGTTCCGCGCGGATCAGGACTCCCCCGCCGCCACCGCGGCCGTGCAGCGTGATGCCGCCGAAGCGTATTCGCTCGGCGCGTCCTCCACGCCGACCTTCCTGATCAACGGCCGCCCGGTACTGGGCGCGCAACCCATCGAACAGTTCTCCGCCGTGATCGAGGCGGCGGCGAATATCGCATCGGGTAACACCGAATGAGCGGCACCGTAGGCTTTTTCGCCGCCTTCCTGGGCGGTCTACTGGCCCTGCTGAGCCCGTGCAGCGCCCTGCTGCTGCCCAGCTTCTTCGCCTATTCGTTCACCTCGAGCGGTGCGCTGCTGGCCCGCACCGGCATGTTCTATCTGGGTCTGGCCACCACACTGGTCCCGCTGGGCATCGCCGGATCGTTTGCGGGACAGCTATTCTCGAACAATCGTGAACTGCTGATCAGCATCGGCGGCTGGACCATCATCGCCCTGGGCATCATGCAGATCCTCGGTCGCGGTTTCGGTTTCGGCTTCGCACAGCGCGCGGCGGCGAAGCAGGGCCGCCCCGAACGATCCGGTGCGGTGTATCTGCTCGGCCTGGTCTACGGCCTGGCCGGATTCTGCGCCGGGCCGATTCTCGGTTCCATTCTGGCGGTGGCCGCGGTCGGCGGCTCACCGGTCGAGGGCGGTCTGCTACTGGCGGTCTACGCGCTCGGCATGGCGGCCCCGCTGTTCGCGTTGGCGGCGTGCTGGGACCGTTTCGATCTGGGTCGGCGGAAGTGGTTGCGCGGCAGATCATTCAGCATCGGAAGATTGGAATTGCACACCACCGCACTGATTTCCGGACTGTTCTTCATTCTGCTCGGCACCGTATTCCTGGTCTTCGACGGCACCTCGGGTCTACCGGGCCTGCTGGGCGCGGAAACCGAATTCCACCTGGAAGCGGCGGTGCAGCGCCTGGGTCGAGCGGTGTCCGACACCACCGTGCTGCTGATCCTGGGCGCGGGCGCGTTGGGTCTGATCGGCTGGCGGCTGCTACGCACCCAGGAGCCGACCGGCACCGCCGAGCAAGCTCCGGAATTCGCCGAGAAAGACTGACCTGCAAGGTCATTCGAGTCAGCGGTTTTCGTGTACCTCGCGCATCAGTTCCATGATCCGCTCCGAGGCACCGCGCCGATTCCAGCGGGTCGCCGCACGCGTCGCCGCTTCGAGGCGTTCCGCGCCCACCGCGGGCAGGTTCAGCTCGATGTGCCGCCGCCAGTGCATGGACGGATAGTCCTGCCGCGCGAAGACTTTCGGCGCGAGCACGAGAATCTCCAGCCCCCGATCGAGATCGTGCCCGGACGCGAGTAGATAGCTGCCGACGGCGGTGGCGACGGCGCCGATCTGCGGCAGATCCCAGAACTGCCCGAGCTTGAGCACGGCCAATCCGACCAGCTGCGCGACCAATTCGTCGATCTCGGCCAGATGCCCGTGCAATACGTGCGCGTCGATCACCGCCGAGGCCACCATGAGATCGCCGGGACCGGGTGCGACCGCGCCGTGCGGCCAGGCCATCAGCCGCAGGGCCTGCCGGAAGCGGGCCAATCCGGTATCGATATCGCCCTCGGCCAGTTCGAGTTCGGCCAGCCCGGCGGTCACGGTGGCGCGCCGGTGATTCGGCGGCACGTCGACCTGCACCGCGGCCGGATCGATACCCGCGCCGGGCAGCAGCGGCGCGAGTTCCCGCCGCGCCTGGTCGAGCTGTCCGGTGCCGGTCAACGAGACCGCCAGATAGCTGCGGATCTCCACGCTCTCGTCATAGGCGCGCAGTGTGGTGAGCAGTTCGGCGGCGCGCCGGTAGTACTCCACCGAATCGGTGTAGCGCGCGGACTGCGCGTACATGCCGCCCAGGTGCTGGCACACCATGGCGGTGCCCCACAGATCGTCCTGCGCACCGGTTGTCAAGGCGCGCACCGCATCTCGAATGGAGCCGTATACATCACCGGAGTTCTCCCGGACATTGGCGCGGAACAGCAGCGCCACCACCCGGGTGTGCGCGTCCGGCGAATGCGTGCCCTCGCAGAATTTCCGGCCCAGTTGCACACCGTTCCTGGTCAGCGCCGCCAGTTCGCCGAGGAACCGGAATGCCGGGCTGAGCGGACCTCCGCTGCGCAGCAGTCGCCGTACCCGGGTGCGCACGCGCATGACATCGCGATTGCCCTCACCGCCCAGGAACATCATGTGCAGGCCCAGAATGAGCTGCCCGAACATCTGCAGATCGGCTTCCTCCGCGCCGAGCGCGCCGGTGCGCAGCGGCATGGTCGCCATGCGGGAGGACCAGCTCATCAGTTCCAGGTGCGCGCCGCGCATCATCCACAGCATGGCAAGGACCGGGTACACCGCGTGCGCGGTCGCGGTATCGCCGCGGTCGACGGCGTACCGCAGCACCGCGTTCAGGTTGTCGGCCTCGGCGGCGACGCCGAGCACCACCGCCACCTGATCGTCACCGTGATACCGGCGCGCCGACAGGAGCGCGAATTCCCTTGCCCAGCAGGCCATCCGGTCCATCACCAGATCGGCGTCCCCGGTGACGGCGAACTGTTCCTCACCGTATTCGCGCACCGTCTCCAACATGCGGTAGCGGGTGCCGTCGTATTCGGGATCATCGGATTCCAGCACGGTGAGCAAAGATTGGCCCACCAGACCGTCGACAGCGGCCGCGGCATCGGTGATATCGGATCCGGTGAGCACGATCTCGGCCGCGGCCAGCGTGAATCCTGCCGGGAATCGGCATAGTCGGCGCAGTGCGGCGCGCTGTTCCCCGTCGAGCAGGTTCCAGCTCCACTCGATTACCGCGTGCAGGGTGCGATGCCGTTCCGGGGAACTGCGATCACCGCTGCGCAACAGCGCGAAACGGTGGTCGAGCCGGGACTCGATCTCCTCCACGCTCATGGTGCGGGTGCGCGCGGCGGCGAGTTCGATGGCCAGCGGCAGACCGTCCAGGGTGCGGCACAGTCGCGCCACCACCTCCGGATCCAAGCGCACCGACGGCCGCACCGCGCGCGCCCGCGCGATGAACAGTTCGGTGGCCGGTGAACCCTGCGCGTCGATGGTCAAGGGCGGCAAAGGGTATACCGTTTCCGCCGTGATCTGCAGTGGCGCGCGACTGGTGGTGAGCACCGTCAGCTGATCGCTGGCTCCCACCAGATCGGCGACCAGTTCGGCGACCGCGTCCACCAAATGTTCGCAATTGTCGAGAATCAGCAGGATGGGCCGCGCGGACAGCGCCTCGCGCAATCGCTGCCCCAGATCCCGGGTGCGCGTGGCCCGCAGAATATTGGTGTCCCGGCTGAACTCGCCCACCCCGAGCGTGGTCGCGATGGCGGCCTCGATCTCCACCCGGGTCTCGGCGTCCCCTGCCGGATCCGCGCGCAGCGATGCCAATTCGACCAGCGCCACCGTGCATTCGTGTGCGACGCGCGCGCCGAGCTCATTGGCGACCCGGGTCTTGCCGGTACCGCCGGGCCCGAGCACCGTGGTCACCCGCGACGTGCGCAGCAGTCCTTCCAGCGCATCGATATCGGCTTCGCGGCCGAGCAGCGGATTCGGCGCGGCCCGCAATCCGATCCCCACCCCGACGCCGTCACCGACATCGCGCGTTCCAGCCGCATGCTGCGCCGCCGCCATCCGCCGCAGACTCTGCGCCGTCCCCCAGCCCGTACCGGCGTCCCCCGCTTCGCCCGCACCGCCGCGCCATTCGCCCGATTGCACCGCGGTTGAGCCGCCGTACCCCGGCACCGCATCGGAATTCGGCCGCCCCGGCCGGTCCGCCGACCTGCTACCCGAATATCCTTGTCCGGCAGTGACATTCGCGCTGACGGCGTCCCGCCCGGGCTGTGCGCCCGGTAGCGATTCACCGCGAAGCAGAGCGGTGTTCATGGCGGTCAGCGCCGGGCCCGGGTCCGCGCCGAGTTGATCCACCAAACGAGTTCGGAGCGAGGCGAATACATCCAGGGCCTCGTTGGTCCGCCCGGCGGCGGCCAGCAGGCGCATGAGGGCGCCGTGCGCGGGTTCGTCGAAAGGCTGTGCGACGGCGGCCGATCGGGCCAGTTCGAGGGCTCCGGCCACATCGCCCACGGCTTCGCGGGCGGCGAGTTCGAGGGCGTCCAGCCCCTGGCGGCGGGCGGCCGCGAGCTCGGTGAGCTCGTCCGCGACCGAGCCCGCGGGCAGATCGGCGGCCGGATCACCGCGCCACAGGCCGCGCGCCTCGGCGATCAGGGCCAGGCACCGGTCGTCGTCACCGCGCGTATGCGCTTGGCGGGCTCGGTTTTCCAGCTGCTGTGCCAGGGTCAGGTCGACCTGATCGGGGCGCAGCACCAGGCGGTATCCGGCCGGGCCGATCTCCAGCGCCCCCTCGGGCAGCGTGGAGCGGAGCCGGGAGACCTGGGTGTGCAGCGCGTTCATCGGGGCGCGCGGCGGATCCTCGCCCCAGACATCGTCGATCAGGGCCTGTGCGCTGCGACTGCGGCCGGGATGCGTGGCCAGGGCCGCGACCAGCAGGCGCGCCCGGGCTCCGGGTACGGGTGCGAGCCCGCCGTCGCGACGTACGGCGACCTCGCCCAGCAGGGCCAGCAGGACCGTGTCGCTCGCGGGTGCCGGCCGGGTACTCCCGGCGCCGTTGGCACTGCCTGTTTCCGAAAACATTCCTTGCCAATCCTAGGTGAGCGACGCGGGGGACGCCCGATTCACCGGATCCGTCGGTGCGGTCCCCTACGCTGGCGATCATGGCCGCATTCGACATCCACCGGGAAACGGTCATCAAGGCCGATCCCGCCCGGATCCAAGCACTCGTCGACGACTTCCACCAGTGGCAGCAGTGGTCGCCGTGGGAGGGCCTGGATCCGGCCATGGAACGTACGTACAGCGGGGCCGATCGTGGCATCGGCGCCCGGTATTTCTGGAGTGGCAATCGCAAGGCGGGCCGCGGCGATATGGAGATCACCTCGGTCACCTCGCAGGCCATCGGCATTCGGCTGAATTTCGAGAAGCCGATCCGGAACACGAATCAGGTCACCTTCGAATTCATCGCGCAACCCGAGGGCACCGCCGTCAGCTGGCGGATGACCGGTGAGCGCACCGGCCTGATGTCGTTCATGGCCAAGCTCATGCCGATGGATTCCATGATCGGCAAGGACTTCGAGAAGGGCCTGGCGCAATTGAAGGCCGCCGCGGAAGCGTGAACGCGGCAGCATGAGCGCGGCCCGCGCCGCACGCTGGCGGGTGCGGCCGGAACCCTCGCACTAGGCTGCGATGCATGGCTACAGCAGCACAGTGGATCGAGGGCGCTCGGCCGCGCACTCTGCCGAACGCGATCGCTCCGGTCCTGGCGGGCACGGGGGCCGCCGCCTCGATCGATGCGGCGGTGTGGTGGAAAGCGGTGCTGTGCCTGCTGCTTTCGCTGTCCCTCATTATCGGCGTGAACTACGCCAACGACTACTCCGACGGTATTCGCGGCACCGATGACGAGCGGGTCGGACCGCTGCGCCTGGTGGGTTCGAAGCTGGCCTCGCCCGCCGCGGTGCGCAACGCCGCCATCGGCTGCCTGGCCCTCGGCGCGGTGCTCGGCCTGATCCTGGTCGTGACCAGCGCCTGGTGGCTGCTGATCGTCGGCGCGGCCTGCCTGGCCGGGGCCTGGTTCTACACCGGCGGCCGGAATCCGTACGGCTACAGCGGTTTCGGTGAGATCGCGGTATTCGTGTTCTTCGGCCTGGTCGCGGTGCTCGGCACCCAGTTCGTACAGGCCGGACGCGTCGACTGGGCCGGACTGGCCTGCGCGGTCGCTGTGGGCGCGTTCTCCAGTGCGGTGCTGGTCACCAATAATCTGCGCGATATCCCGACCGATTCGGTGACGGGTAAGACCACCCTGGCGGTGCGCCTGGGCGATACCCGCACGCGCACACTGCATATCGTGCTGCTGGCGGTCCCGTTCCTGGCCACGCTGGCATTGGCCGCCCGCACCCCGTGGGCGCTGGCCGGTCTGCTGGCGCTGCCGTTGGCGATCAAGGCCAATGAGCCGGTCCGCTCCGGCAAGAACGGGCCGGGACTCATTCCCGCCCTTGCCGGTACGGGCCTGGCGCTGTTGATCTGGTCGGTCGTGACCGGACTGGCGCTGGCCTTCGGCTGAGTTGTGCGGTCCCGGGTCGGTCAGTCCTCGTCGGGGACGAGCACGCCGAGCACCCAGTTCACCAGCGTGATGATGATGGCGCCCCAGAAGGCGGCCCAGAATCCGTTCACATGCAGCTGGTAATCGGTGTGCTCGGTGATCTTCGAGGTCAGCCACAGCATGAGCGCGTTCACGATCAGCAGGAAAAGCCCGAGCGTCAGCACCACCAGGGGCAGTGACAACAGTTTCACCAGGGGCTTCACCAGCGCGTTCACGATCGTGAAGATCACCGTGATCACCGCGATGACGAGGATCTTGTCGGTGGTGGTGGCCGGGTCGTCGGGACCGTGGATCTCGATTCCGCCGACCCATACGGACGCGAGCCAGATGGCCACACCGTTGATCAGCAGACGTAGCAGGAGCGTCATGCCCCGATCGTAGGGCGCGAACGCGCTGGAGGGTGATCTTCACACGCGTTCGCACCTCGTCCGCCTCAGGCCGCGCGATCGAGGTAGTCGCCGACGGCGGCGCGCAGCGTCTTGGTCGCGGTCTCGTCACCGAGCAGCCGCCGCGTCGCGGCATTGGGGGCGCGCAGGATGCCCAGCAGCAGATGCCCGGCCTCGATCCGATCGTCGCCGCGAGTGAGCGCTTCGCGCAGCGACAGTTCCAATACCTTCTTGGCGTCGCGGTCGAAGGGGATGTGCCCGTTGGCCATTCCCCAGCCGCGCATGAACCCGCGCTTGGGTTCGGCCACCGGGACGGCGCGTTCGAGCGCGTCCTCACCGAAGGTGGCCTCGAGACTCTCCCGCACGGCGTCCAGGTCGATGCCGATCGAGCGCAGCGCGGCCGCGTCCTCTTCGCCGAGGGGTTCGCTGGTTCGCTTGCGCGCCAATGCTTCTCGTACGCCTTCCGCGGTGTGGCCGTGTTCGGCGAGCAGCTGTTTGAGGCCCGCGTCCGGGCTGACCAGCAGTCCGAGCAGCACATGCTCCATTTCGATTGACGGCGAACGTAATTCGCGCGCTTCCTCCTGCGCGATGACGATCGCGTATTTGGCCGCCCTGTCGAATCTTTCGAACATCAGCGGATACCGCCCTTCCGGTTGTACTTCTGGTGGACCGCCTGCCTGCTGACCTCGAGCGAGTCGGCGATGGCCTGCCAGGACCAGCCCTGTTTGCGGGCATTGGTGACCTGGATGGCTTCGAGTCGCTCGAGCAGCCGGCGCAGGGCGAGGACCGCGCGGAGTCCGACCTGCGGGTCGGGGCTACCGGCGGCGGCCGCCAGAGTCGTTGCTTCACTCATGACGTCAATTTACGTTGACACCGCGAGCGTGTCAACGAAAATTGACACGACCGGAAACCGGGACGACCCGGCGCGACTTCAGATTTGTTGTTGTTTCAAACTGGGGCGAAAACGGGATACCACCCCACCTAGTAAGGTCACCCTAAATAATGAATGGAGTACCAACGTTCGGCGAGTACATTCGCCAGCGCCGGACAACCGCGAACCTCACCCGCCCGCAACTGGCCTGGCTCGCCAACCTGTCGGTGCCCTATTTGACCAAGATCGAGGGCGGCGCCAACCCCTCCCGCCGGGTGGTCGAATCCCTCGGCGCCGCACTGGAACTGCGGGCCGTCGAATTCGAATACGCGCTCACCCTGGCCGAGGGGCCGTTCCCGCGCGGCGAACCGGATCACCCGAGCGCCACCGATCTGGAGTATCTCCACCTGCTCAACCCCAAGATCGCGGCGTACATCTCCGGGGCCATGGACATCCTCGCGGTCAATGCCGCGCACGCGCAGGCCTTCCCGCAGCTCGATCCGGGTCACAACTATGTGGAGTGGATGGTGCTGAATCCGGTGGCTCGGACAGTACTGGTCGATTGGGAGGGTGAGGCGCGGCAGACCCTCGGCATGTTCCGGATGCTGCTCGCCCGGCATGGCCCCGATCAGCACACCGCGCGAATCATCGAGAACTGCATGGCCAGTCCGGAGTTCGAGTCCATGTGGCGCGATGACGGCCTATCCAGCGAACGACGCGATCGCACCAAGGTGGTGCGCGATCCGAAAACGCTCGTCATCACCGAGTTGCGAATGAACATCTGGCGCACCTCCTCGACGCTGCAATCCTGGATGCTCGTGGTCGGCGCGGGGGTCGATCAACCCATGGCGGTCACTCGTCCAGTGCTGCGCGAAATGCCAAAAGCGTCAAGGCCTATTAACACCGATGGGACGCGAGAGTTGGCCCGAAACCGACCGAACATGAATGCTTCACTTCGCGAGCCAGCACCAACTCAACCATTGCAGCAAATTTCCAGCAATCGATTGGAGGGGTGAGCAAGCCTTCTCAGCCGACCCCTGTGCGGTGCGAAAACTAGCCGGACCAAGTACCGCCGGCGATGAATCGATCGATGATCGCGGTCGGTTCGTCCAGGCTCAGCCCTTGACCGGCAACCCACGCGTCATTGAAATAGGTTCCGGCATAACGGTCCCCGCCATCACAGAGCAGGGTGACCACACTGCCGGTGCGACCGGCCGCGATCATGTCGGCAATCAGGGCAAACGCACCCCACAGATTGGTGCCGGTGGACCCGCCGACCCGGCGGCCGAGCACCCGGCTCGCATGCCGCGCCGCCGCGATCGAACCCGCGTCCGGCACCTCGAGCATGCAATCGACGACCTGGCCGACGAAGGACGGCTCCACCCGCGGGCGGCCGATCCCCTCGATCCGGGAACCCATCCCGGTCTGATAGCCCGCGTCGGAGAGCTCATAACCGCCGTAGAAGGCGGAATTCTCCGGATCGACCACGGCCAGTTTGGTGGCGTGGCGGCGATACCGGATATAGCGGCCGATGGTCGCGCTGGTGCCGCCGGTGCCCGCGCCGACCACGATCCACTCCGGCACCGGATGCGTCTCCAGCGCCAGCTGCTGGAAGATCGATTCGGCGATGTTGTTATTGCCGCGCCAGTCCGTCGCCCGCTCGGCGTGCGTGAACTGGTCCATGTAGTGGCCGTCGCACTCGCGCGCCAAACGCGCTGCCTCGGTATAGATTTCGGGGCCTTTTTCGACCAGGTGACTGCGGCCGCCCTGCGCCTCGATGAGCGCGATCTTCTCCGGCGAGGTGGTGGCGGGCATGACCGCAACGAAATCCAGGCCGAGCAGTTTCGCGAAGTACGCCTCGCTGATGGCGGTCGAACCGGACGAGGCCTCCACCACGGTGGTGCCCTCGGTGATCCAGCCATTGCAAATGGCATAGAGGAACAGCGATCTCGCCAGCCGATGCTTGAGACTGCCGGTGATATGGGTGGATTCGTCCTTGAGGTACAGCTGCACGCCCCAGTCGGCGGGCAGCGGATAGCGCAGCAGATGGGTGTCGGCGCTGCGCTGGGCGTCCGCGTCGATCAGCCGGACCGCGTTGTCGACCCAGTCGCGGGGCGCCGAGCGATCACAGCGCTTCACTGGTCTTCGCCTCGTAGTCGCGTCATGAGTTGTTCGCGATCGCTGCGCCGCTTGGCGTCCACCTCGGCGATGTCCTTGTTCACCTGCGTCCGCAGCTTCTTGAACAGCAGCAGGGACAGCGGCATGGCGATCAGCAGCGCGAAGAGCGCGGCAACGATGAGCGGGATGTCGACCTTCACGATGGCGGCCACGCCCAGGATGATCGCGGCGATGACGACGACCAGGCCGAGCCGGGCGACGGTATAGAGGGCCAGATGTTTGGCCAGCCGGCGGCCCGCGCTCTCCGTGGGGGTTGCGTCACTCACGCTGACAGCCTAGGTGACGAGGATTCGGGCATATGCGGTGCCCTCTGCCCGAATGTCGCTGGATATTCGCTACTCCCGGGTAGACCGTGACCGCGAACACAGTACGGATATCCGTTTTGTCTATTACTTCCCCTTTACCAAATCGAGACTGTTCGAACACTCGGGGGGTGCAGTGCAACGATGTCGCTACTGATGAGGGATCTGACAAAACGGAAAGGTTTGCGAATGACTGCGTTCACCGCGGCGAGCCGCGTAATGGGTTCCGTCAACAGCCAGGACACCCTGCTCACCCCCGGCCAGGTAGCAGCAATGTTCCATGTCGATCCGAAGACCGTTACCCGGTGGGCTCATGCGGGACGGCTCGGCTCATTGCGGACTCCGGGCGGTCACCGCCGGTTCCGCGAAAGCGAAGTTCTGCAGCTTCTCCGGTCTCTCACCACCGAGGCGACCCGCGTCTAACCCCTATTTACCGTTCCCCGGTGCCGCGGGTACGGACACGGATTACCCTCGTTGGCAGGAGGTGAGCGACGTGACGTACCTGTTGGCACTGATCGCGGTAGTGGCCGTCGCGATGTTGTGCTGGAAAGCTTTCGGCCCCCAGCGACCGGCCCGCACCGGCACAGCATCGGCACCACGCAACCGCATCATCGGTCCCGATGACGATCCCGATTTTCTCTGGCGGCTCTCGCGCCAGCACCGGGACGGCGAACCCGGTTCTCCCGATCATTGACGTTACCGAGGTCCGGTCGGCATTCTCCTAGCAAACCGACCGGCCTCTTTTTCCGAGCGCATACTGGTGTCACCAACGCGACCGGAAGGTGCCCGATGGATAAGGACGAAAACCTCTCGCAGGACGCCCGCCGCAAGCAGGGCGACACCCACGCCGCCGAACGCCGCCAGCAGCGCCGCGATATCGACGACGCCCGCCTGGCCTCCGGCACCGGTCCCCCGCCCGACCCCCTGCTCGAACCGATGCAGGCCAAGGTCGCGGAGAACAATCACACCGACAACCACAAATGGGACCGCGCCCGCGCCAAGGAAGCCACCGCCGACGCGGTGAAACTGGCCAACGCCGACCTCGGCGACACCGCCCCCTGACTCCCCCGCATCCCCGCCGCCGCTACCGCCCGGCGGGGATATTCATGTGCGCATCGCCCCCGCCCTCACCAGAATCGGCGAAATGCCCGCATCCACCCTCACCACCCCACGCCTGACCCTCACCCCGGCCACCCCCGCCGACCACCCCACCCTGCTCGCCCACTGGACCACCCCCGCAGTCCGCGAATACCTCTTCGACGGCAAAACCCTCACCCCCGAAGAGATTTCACACATCATCACCACCAGCGACCACACCTTCGCCACCGTCGGCCACGGCCTCTGGCTCATCACCACCTCCGACACATTCATCGGCACCGCGGGCCTACGCCCCCTCGACGACCTCGGCCAGGAGATCTACTACAGCCTCATCCCCGGCGCGTGGGGCAACGGCTATGCCACCGAGGCGGCAATGGCGGTAATCGACTACGCCTTCGAAACCCTCTGCCTTCCAGAACTTTTCGGCGAAGTGGACGAGGCTAACACCGCCTCCGCCGGGCTCTTGGAACGCCTCGGCATGTCCTACTTCGCAACCGTTCCGGGCGAGCTCGGCCCGCTACTGCGCTACCGCCGCGTCAGTCGCGGTGAGCGGCGATGTTGAGCACGTTGCCGTCGGGGTCGCGAACGAAGAATCGGCGGATACCCCACTCCTCGGTGGTCAGCGGATGCACGATTTCGTAGCCGAGTTTCTGGGCTTCGGCGTAGGCGGCGTCGACATCGTCGGTCATTACCGAGATCACCGAATCGATGCGGGCGGTGGCGTCGCCGCTGACGAGTTGCAGGTTCGCGCCGGTGGCGGGTGAGGTGTAGCGGGCTACCCAGCCGAGATTGAACTCCTCGACGCTCAAACCGAGGAAATCGGTGTAGAAGGCCTTCGCGGCCTCGATATCTGCCACCGGCAGATTGGGGACAATGCGCTTGGCGTGCATTCACTACTCCTGGCTCGTGACGGGTTATTCGATCGTAAATCGGGGGCACGAATTCTGGGGGCAGCGGGGGTTGGGGCAAGGGTTTTGCCGGATTCTCCGGAGGCTGGGGGCGCAATAACCTTCTGACCTGCAAAGGAATTGGCCGTCGGGGCCGTGGGAGGGATTGACGTGGTTGCGCAGTTGACGGCCGAGGTGGCTGGGGCGGACACCGAGCGGGATATGGGAGTGCGGTGGCATCCGTTGGTGCGCATCGCTTTTCGGTTCGGATTCGTCTTCATCGGACTCGGGATGGCGGGGGTGTGGCTGGTTACGGCGCTGTATCGGTCGTTGGGGGTGGCGCAGGAGTCGGTGGATGGGGTGGCGAAGTGGGCGGCGTTGCATCCGCTGACCGATTGGGTGGGGGTGCACGTTTTCGGTACGCGTGTGGATTACACGCCTACCGGGAGTAGTGATACTGCGGCGCAGTGGGTTTCGATGTTCACCTGGCTGTTGGTCGCGGTGGTCGCGAGTGCGGTGTGGTCGGTGCTGGATCGGCGGCGGGCGGAGTATGCGCGGTTGTACGCGTGGTTCCGGGTGGGGTTGCGGGCGGCGCTGGTGAGTGCGCTGCTGCTGTACGGGATGGTGAAATTGCTGCCGTCGCAGATGTCGGTGATTTTGCAGCGGCTGGTGGAGCCGTTCGGGGATATGAGTCCGATGTCGGTGCTGTGGGCGCAGACTTCGCTGTCGGAGCCGTATGAGATCGCTTTGGGCGCAGCGGAAATCACGGCCGCGCTGCTGCTGGTACTGCCGGTGACGGCGGGCATGGGGGCGGTGCTGGCGTTCATCGTGACATTGCAGATCGCGCTGTTGAATCTGACTTTCGATGTGCCGGTGAAGATCTTCTCGCTACAACTGCTGGCCTTCGCGGCGGTGCTGGCCGCGCCGGAGATACTGCGCACGGTGCGCGCGCTGATCGGGCGAGCGGTGCCCGCGCGGGCACCGGAATTGCGCTTCGGAACCCGGCGCGGGAGCCGGATATTCATTGCGGCACAACTGATTTTCGGCGGCTGGCTGCTGTTCACCGCCGTGAGCGAGGGCTATGACGGGTGGCAGACCTACGGCAGCGCGCGACCGCACTCCCCGCTCTACGGGATATGGAATGTCACCGAGTACACCGTCGCCGGACAGCAGGTTCCCGCACTGGTCGACTTCCGCGAAACGACCAATCCGGGCCTGCCGAACGCCTCGGATCGATTGCGGCGGTTGATATTCGACATTCCCACCGCCATCACGGCGCAGCGCATGGATGATTCGCTACTGCCCTTCCCGGCCTCGATCGACACCGAGCGGCACACCATCACCATCCCGCAGGATGCGGTGCGAACCTTCGCCAGCCTGAATTACCAACAGCCGCAACCGAATCAGCTGGTGCTGGACGGCACGCTAGCGGGCCGCCCGATCCATATGCGCCTCGAACTGGTCCCCCTGGACCACTTCCCCGCGGTCTCCCGCGGTTTCCACTGGGTGCAGGCGACGCCCTATATGCGCTAGCCCACGCGGCTGATGGCTGAGGGTATAGGCGGCGCGCTGTTCGCGCCCCCGATAGTCGAGGTCGGTGCCGCCGCCGAGGTGCGAGGCCACACGCAGGGTGAGCCAGATGCCGACCGGCAGAACAGCAGTCGCGGGGTCGATCACGTCTTCTCCCAAGGGTTTCCGATACGGAGTGTCACAGACATATGGAATCTACAAGCGGCCCCGACCCCGACCTAGACCACCGAGACGTGATGTCCCACTCATTCCATCGGCTGCGCCCGGAATTGCTATCGATCACAAGGATTCGTTAACGAGATCACCATGGCGCCCCTGCGAGGATCCGCCGGTGCGGATCTACTCGAAAACCCCGGCAGCGGCGCTGCTGGCCGCGGGACTACTGCTCGGCGTCGCCGGTTGCGCCCCTACCCCGGCCACCCGAATCGCCACGGCGGGTGTGCAATTGGATGTCCCCGCCGCCGCAGCCCTCACGCTGCCGCGCCACGATGCCATCGGAACCACCGCCTACGGCGTGTATCTTTTGGCCAACGGCGAGTTGCGTGGCATCGATCCCCACGGCGGGTCCACGAAATGGACTGTGCGGAAGTCGGATTCGGTACCGGAAGCCGGTGGCATCACATCGATCGACGCCCGGCGCACCCTGCTGGTGAAGTGGCGGAATCAGCCGGGCATGGTCGCCTACTCCGCCGAGACGGGCACGGAACTGTGGTCAACCACAGCGGACACCTGGTCCGAAACCACACTGCGGGACGGACGTTTCGTCCGCAACGATCCGGGCACCGGAGCCGAACGGTGGACGATCGAGCTCACCGCACTCGGCTGCGCGGATCCGGCACTCGACCCACCGACCACCATCGACCCGGAGCTACTGCACCATATGGCCGCTCCGGCCGCATATGCCGAGACGGCCGTTACCACCTATCGCTGCCGTACCGCGCCCTACTCGAGCGAATGGATGGTCGGCGCACTGGATTCCGCCACCGGCGCGAAACTGTGGGATGAGCGGGTTCGCGGAAGCATGCATCTGTTCGGGCACCAACCCGGGAATCTGCTCCGCTACGGCGCTTCCGGCGCGATGAAAACCGTTGACGCGCTTACCGGCCGAGCCCTGCTGACCGACTCGTTCACCGACGACCTACAGCGGGACCTGCTGCCCGACGGTTCGGTGCTCGCGGCGAATACCTACAGGTCGACCGTCGAGAAGTTTCTGCGCGTAGAGGACGCCGACGGCGGTATCCGGTGGACCGTGCCGCTCACCGACGAGAACGAGAAAATCACGGTGTGGGACGGCCACGGAATCGGCAATACCGTGCTCGCCATGATGACCGAACTCCACGGCACCGCCGGTTGGCTATTGGCCTTCGATATGCGGACCGGCGCGCGGACGGTTGTCGCCGGACCCGGGCCGACCGCCCGGGGTGAACACCCGCTGCTGGAATTGGGCGTGCTGGATACATCGAGCCCGTCCGTTACCGCACCCTGGGGCGTTCTCATCAGCGGCGCATATGGCGATCTCATGACCATCCCCGTGAAATGACCGTTGCCGGTAGCCGAATCGAATTCGGCTACCGGCAACGAAAGTCGTTTATCCCCGAGGGATCAGGGCAGGACCTGCGGGATGACGTCGGGGGCGATGGCGCCGACGATCAGGCCGACGAGCGCGCCCTGGAAGGCCGGGCCGAGGGCGCACAGCGGGATGAGCAAGATGCCGACGATGGTGGCGGCACAGACGACCGCGCCGACCACGGCGCCGACAATCGCGCCGGCGGCGGCGCCGTTGCCCAGCGGATCATGGTTGGCCGCATTGGGATTGGTGGCGATCTCCTGCGCGGCCGCGACCGGCTGCACCTCATCCTGCACGGCGGGCTGTTCGACGACGGCCGCGGCCTCGGCGACCGGGGCGGCCTGCTGCACCGCGACCGGGGCCTGTTCGGCCGAGATCACCTGAGTCACGGCGGCGGGCTGGAGGATTCCGACCGGGGCGTCGGCGGAGGCGGTTCCCGAGCCTACGACGGCAATGCCGACGGCGAGCGGCAATGCCGCGATAAGAGCTTTACGACCGAAATTACGCATGGTGCGACGCATGATTTTCCTGATTCTCCCGACCCCGTGCGCGCTCGAATGAGATGGCGCGCAGAACGTTTCACGTTGCGAAAGGCAACGGAACAAGTTCTATCCGATCGCAGTCGGCAAATCAAGCCCGAGTACCGTTATGCGCACTCGGGCCAATTGTGTTCGGCGACACTGCGATCGGCCATCGGGGCCGAAAGGTATTAGTTCAAGCCCGCATACGAATGCAGACCGCTCACCACGATATTGATGATGAAGAGGTTGAAAAGCATTGCCACGAAACCGGCGATATTGATCCAGGCGGCTTTGGTGTCACGCCAGCCGGAAGTGGCCCGGGCGTGCAGATATGCGGCGTAGAGGACCCAGGCGATGAAGGAACAGGTTTCCTTCGGGTCCCAGCCCCAGAAGCGGCCCCAGGCGGCTTCGGCCCAAATGGCGCCGAGGATTACGCCGGTGCCGAAGATGGGGAAGCCGATGATGGTGGTGCGGTAGGCGAGGCGGTCCAGCAGCTGGGCGTCGGGCAGACGGCGCGCGAGCTGGCCCCAGAGATTGTCGGATTCGAGGCCCGCGGGCTGCCACATGCGGTACAGGAACAGCAGACTCGCCACACCCGACACCAGGAAGACACCACTGCCGATGGAGACGACGGTGACGTGGATCGGGAGCCAGTAGGACTTCAGGGCCGGAACCACGGGGGCCGCGTCCACATGCAGTTTGGTGCCCGCCAGGAACAGCAGGACCAGCACCGGCACCAGCAGGAACGCCCACATGGCGCGGTAGCGCTGATCCCGCAGCAGCACCAGACCCAGCAGCACCGCCGCGGCACAGGCCATGCTGATGAACTCGAACATATTGCCGAGCGGGAAACGGTGAGTCGCGAAGCCGCGCAACACGATCGAGACCACGTGCGCGCCGAAGCCGACGAACAGCACCGCGAAGGCCATATTGCCCAGGCGTTCCGGGAACGGGCGCTTGGCACGCTCGGTGGGCACCACGCGGCCGGGCACGTCCGGGGCCGCGGGAGCCTTGTCCGAACCGCCGCCCGCGGTGACGAGTTCCCGCGCGGTGGTGGGCACGGTGCGGGTGATGGCGAACTGCCACACCAGCATGATCCAGACCAGCGCGTAGATCACGATGGCCGATTTGAAGGCGAGATCGCTGTAGGAGGCGATGTTCTCGTCGATCGGCATTACTTGTCTCCCGTGTTCTCGGTCAGCAGCCGCTCACGCAGTCGGTCGAATTCGCCGCCCCAACCGGCCTGGTCGGTGCGGGCCAATCCACCCATTTCTACTACGGTACGTCGTACACCGTCGGTCTCGGCGCCGGGGTACACCCGCAACCAGATGCGCCGCCGCTTCACCAGCAGCGACACCAGCAGACCTGCCATCATGGTGATCGCGCTGATCAGCACCCACTGCTGCGCCGGATCATGCGATACCTGCAGGTTCACGAATTCCTTCGCGCCATCGAAGGTCACCTTGGTGCCGTCGGACAGCGTGGAGGTGTCACCGGGCTTCAAATTCACCCGCTGCTCCTTGACCAGCCGCCCCTGCTTGATCATCTCCGGATCCAGCGAGAACAGCGACTGCGCGCGACCGGTATCCAAACCCGTATCGCCCTGATAGATATCCACCGCGACCATCGGATCCCGCATCGCCGGATACATCGAGGTCAGCAGCGAACCGTGTAGCAGCGCGGTCGGCGCGAACAAACCCTGGATCGCGACCTGATGTTTACGCCGCTCATCCTCGCTCGGATACATACCGCCCGGCGGATCGATGCGCAGCACACCCGAGGACAGGAATGTGGTCGCGTCATCCGGCTTCCACTGAATGGTCTCGGTGCGGGTCTTGCCATTCGGGAACGTCACCGTGAAAGTCGGCGCGAAACCGTGGCCCTGCAAATAGACCCGGTCCCCCGCCACCCGCAACGGATGATTCACCTGAATGCTGGTGTCCCGCCAGGTCCCCGACTCCAGATCCGCACCCGACTGGTACTGGATATTCGAGGAGAACATGGCGGCCTGACCGTTCGGCAGATAGTCCGCCTTGAAGTCCTTGACCCGCACACACATCGGCGACAAACCGGTGCCGTCGTTGACATTGCCCGCGCGGAACGAATCGAATACCGCCGGGGACGTGGTGCAGAAACCCGGGCCGTCATCGGCGATGACCACCACATTGCCCTCGTACCCGAACAATTTGCCGATCGCGATCGCCGCCAGCAGACACACCAGCGCCAAATGGAAAACCAGATTGCCTGCCTCGCGGATGTAGCCCTTCTCCGCCGAGAGCGTGATCTCACCCTCGCGCGTCCCCGGCTGCACCACGGTGCGCCAGCCGCGCAATTCCTTACGCGCGCGCTCGATCACCGCGTCCGGGGTGGCGTCGTCCGAACCGTCGAAGTGATGCGGCAACCGCGACAGATTGCGCGGGGCCTTCACCGGCGGGGTACGCAACGCCCGATAGTGATCGAGTACGCGCGGCAGAATGCAGCCCACCAGCGAAACGAAAAGCAGCACATAGACGGCCGTGAACCACGCGCTGGAGAACACGTCGAACAATTGCAGGCGATCCATCCACGGACCCAGCGTCGCCCGGTCCGCGATGTACTGATCGACCTTCTGCTTGTTCAGACTGCGCTGCGGCAGCAGCGCGCCCGGAATCGCGGCCAGCGCCAGCAGGAACAGCAGCATCAGCGCGGTGCGCATACTGGTCAAACCGCGCCAGGTATTGCGCAGCACGGCGAATACCTTGCGCGGCAACGACTGTCGCGGCGGACGGGCAGGGGCGGGAGTATCGACGGTGGCAGTCATCAGATCGGCAGGGTCACATTCGAGACGAAGGCGTCGCGGATCCAGGAGATGAACTGGTCCCACGCCCCGGTCACCAGGGCGATGCCGACGGCAACCAGCAGGATGCCGCCGATCACCTGAATGGTGCGGGAATTACGGCGCAACCAGCCGACACCGCGCAACGCGGTCGCCGAACCGAACGCCAGGATTACGAAGGGCAGGCCCAAGCCGAGGCAGTAGGCCACGATGAGGGCGACACCGCGCGCGGCGGTGGTGCCCTCGGTGCCCGCGGACACCGCCATCACGCCCGACAGCGTGGGGCCCAGGCACGGCGTCCAGCCGAGCGCGAATACCGCGCCCAGCAGCGGTGCGCCGATCAGGCCGCTCAGGCGGCGCGGTTCCATCCGTGTATCGCGCTGTAGCGCCGGAATCAGGCCGATGAACGCCAGGCCCATCAGAATCGTGACACCGCCGCCGATGCGCTGCAGCAGTTCACGATTGACGTTCAAGGCTTGAATGGTGCCGAAGACGGTGGCCGAGGCCAGCACGAAAACGACGGTGAAGCCGAGTACGAACAATCCGGCCGCGCCCGCGACTCGCATACGACCGCGATTGCGTTCGGCGACCGCGGTGCGCTGTGCGGATTCCACCGTCACCGGTGGGGCCTCCGCGCCGACGACACCCGCGAGATAGGACAGATAACCCGGCACCAGCGGCACCACGCACGGCGACGCGAACGACACCAGACCCGCCAGCACGCACGCACCCAGCGCGAGCAGCAGCGGGCCGGTGGCGGCGGTCTGCTGGAACGAATCACCCACGCTGGCAAGGACTGTCACGCTCACTGCTGACCTTCCTTGGCCAGCTTGTCCACCGTCGGCTGCAGATCAGAGGCGAGCAGCGACCGCAGGAACACCGCTGCGACACGGTGATCGCGGTCCAGCACGATGGTGGTCGGGATGACGCTGGTCGGGAACTTGCCGCCCAGCGCGAGCAGGCTCCGCATCGACGGGTCATAGATCGACGGGTAGCCGACCTTGTTGTCGGTGACGAAATCCTGCGCCTTGTCCTGCTGGTTATCGCGCACGTTGATACCCAGGAAAGCGACTCCCTTGTCCCGGGTGGCCTCGTAAACCTGTTCCAGCGCAGGCGCTTCCGCGCGACACGGGCCACACCACTGACCCCACAGATTGATGACGACGACCTTGCCGGGGAAATCGTCCACCGAGGTGGTCTTCCCCGCCGTCATCAGATCCGGGCCGGACAGCTTGCCGATGGTGCCGCGCGATTCCGGCGGATCGTAGAAGATATCGGTCTTACCGCCGGGCGAGACGAAATCGAAGGTCCCGCCCTGCGCCACCGCGTCCTTGCCCGCGGTCGAGCAACCGGCGAGCACCGCCACCAGGGACAGGCTCGCCAGCAGGATCGACGCGATACGACCGGGCCGGGACGCGGACCGGCTCATGCCCCCGTCACCTTGGGATCCGAGGCGCCCGCGGGTTCGCTGTAGACGATATCGATCAACGTATCGCCCTGGTACACAAGCGAAGTCATGGATGCGAGCGAGCACTGCCGGTTACGCGGGTCATGCCAGAGCCGCTGACCCTGCAGGAAACGGCGCAGCGTCCACACCGGTAGCTGATGCGACACCAGCACGGCCTCGCGGCCCGCCGCCTCGACCCGGGCCTTGTTCACCGCGGCCAGCATGCGGTGCGCGATCTGCAGATACGGCTCACCCCAGGACGGGGTGAACGGATCGCGCATCTTCCACCAGTGCCGGGGCTTGCGCAGCGCGCCGTCACTCATCGAGACCCGCAGGCCCTCGAAGGTATTGCCCGCCTCGATCAGATTGTCATCGGTGCGAATGATCAAACCGTGATGTGCCGCAATGGGTTCGGCGGTCTCCTGCGCGCGCTGCAACGGCGACGCCACCACCAGCGCGATATCGTGATCGGCCAGCGAGCGCGCCACGGCCTGCGCCTGCGCCCGCCCCGTCACCGACAACTGGAAGCCGGGCAGCCGCCCGTACAGAATCCCCTTGGGATTGTGCACCTCACCGTGCCGCATCACGTGCACGATGGTCTCGACATCATCGGCCACATCACCGGGCAGCACGAAACCGCTTGCGGCAAGCGCGCTTTCGCCGGAATCGACCGCAGTCGACGGCTCGGTAACCGCATCATCCACATCGGCGGCGGACGGTTCATCCGCCGCGACCTCGACGACAGCGGCGAAATCGGTTGCGGCCGTATCGAGCGAGGCCGAAACCGCCTCGGCGCTCGGCTCACCGATCGACACCGCGGCGGCGAAGAAATCCACCGCGGCGGCACCGGCGTCCGCACGATCGGCGTCCTCCACGGCGGCGGCCACAGCGGCCGCCGACCGGCTGGCATCGGCGGCCGACGCGGCATTCCACTCGGCCACGATCGCCGCGAGATCAGCGGGCGACGCCTCCTGCTCCGCGCCAACACCGAACCCCGCGACCGCTGAGTCACCACGCCCGATATCGCCTGCGACAGCAGAGTTTTCGTCGATCACCTGCGCGTCCACGGCGGTCACGGTCCCGGCTGCACCCGCAGTTTCAGCAGCGCCCAGCGCCACGGTGTCGTCGACAGCGGCAATCTCGGTGTCGCCAACGGGTGCGATTTCGGCCTCGGTGGCGGCGACCACGACGGCTGGTGCTTCGGCAGTAACCGGCACCGGCTCGGTGGCCGGCTCAGGCGTGGCCGCCTTCTTCTTGCGAGGCGGCTTCTTCGATTTGGCGGCGGCCGGGCCGCCCGCGCGAGTGGCGCTCGAATCACCCTTGGCGGGAGCCGCGTTCGCGGCGACATCCACCGTGGCGGCCGCACCCTCGGACGACACGACGGGCGCGGCAGGCGCAGCGGAATCGGCTGCGAGCGTCCCGGTTTCGAGGTCCGGCGTGCCGGATTCGGCTGCGGGCGTTGCGGATTCGGCGGCCGGCGCGACAGAGATGTTCTCGCCTGTTTCGGCGAGTTCGTCTTCGGCCTGACGGATGGAGTCCAGTAGGCGGGAGGCCTCGGCGGGGGTGAGGGGGACGGGGGCCGGGGCGGGTAGACCGGTCTCGGGCTGGGAGGTCACGCGGCGGATCCTTCGGGGGTGGCGGCGGCCGCGGCACGCGCGGCGGCGGGGAGGGCGGCGGCGATGCGATCGAATGCGTCCTCGTCGAGTGCCGCGGAGACGAACCAGGCCTCGAAGGCGCTCGGGGGCGCGTACACGCCCGCCGCGAGCAGGGCATGGAAGAAGGCGGGGAAACGCCAGGTCTCGGCCGCCTTGGCGGCGGCATAGTCGGTGACCGGGGTGTCGGCGAAGAACACGCTCACCATATTGCCTGCGAATTGCACCTGATGCCGGACGCCTTCGGCCGCGAGCGCGTCACCGAGCAGCGTGCCCAGCCGCTTGGAATTGCGATCCAGCGCGGCATAAACCTCGGCATCGGCGGCGCGCAGCGTGGCCAGACCCGCCGCCACCGCGACCGGATTACCGGACAGCGTGCCCGCCTGATACACCGGGCCGAGCGGGGCCAGATGATTCATGATCTCGGCGCGACCACCGAAAGCCGCAGCGGGCAGCCCGCCGCTCATCACCTTGCCGAAGGTGTAGAGGTCGCCCGCCACACCCTCGAGCCCGTACCAACCGGCGGCGCTCACCCGGAAGCCGGTCATCACCTCATCCATGATGAGCAGCGCGCCATTGTCTTCGGTGAGCTTGCGCAGGCCCGCGTTGAAACCGGGCAGCGGCGCGACCGCGCCCATATTGCCCGCCGCGGCCTCGGTGATCACACAGGCGATCTGCCCCGGATTGGCGGCGAATGCCGCCGCCACGGCCTCGAGATCGTTGTACGGCAGCACGATGGTGTCCGCCGCCTGCGCACCGGTGACACCCGGCGAGGTCGGCAGACCCAGCGTCGCGACACCCGATCCGGCGTCGGCGAGCAGCGCGTCCACATGCCCGTGATAGCAACCGCTGAACTTGACGATCTTGGAGCGCCCGGTGAACCCGCGCGCCAGCCGGACCGCGCTCATGGTGGCCTCGGTCCCGGAGTTCACCAGCCGCACTCGCTCGACGGGTTCCACCCGCGCCGCGATGGCCTCGGCCAGCAGGATCTCCGCCTCGGTCGGCGCACCGAACGACAACCCGCCCACGGCGGCGCGTTGCACGGCCTCGACCACCTCGGGGTGCGCGTGCCCGAGAATCATCGGACCCCACGAACACACCAGGTCGATGTAGTCGTTGCCGTCGGCATCGGTCAGCGTGTAACCGCTCGCGGACTTGATGAACCGCGGCGTCCCGCCCACCGAATTGAAGGCCCGCACCGGCGAATTCACACCGCCCGGAATGACCGCCGCGGCGCGTTCGAAAAGCTGGGCTGAGACCGGCACCGACGCCTGGCTCACACGCGGAGAAGAACTCACGCCACCCAGTCTCTCAGCCGTCGCATCCCCGTCGACGACAGGGTGTAGGAGAGTGCGCTGCCCCACAGCCCAACCCGACATCCTCGCATCCCGCGCGGCCCTCCGCATCCGCAAGAAGCTCAGCTCACCCCCGTGCCACTTCCAACTGGGTGGCGGTGGGCAACACGCCGGACTGGTTCGGGGACAACATCGATCGCTGAAGAGTTGCTGATGCGTAATCTCACGATCCAGGTATCAGGCATCGAGAGAGGGCTGAACTGTATGCGGGTGGCGCGTGTCGGTGCGGGAGTACTGGTGGCAGCGGGAGTTTCGGCGGGGGTGCTGACGTGCGCCGGAACGGCGGCCGCCGGGACGCCGATCGTGCAGCCGGACCAAGGACGGGTCGGGTTCGCGCTGTCGCATGACGAGACCGCCGGGCTGGCCGGTGGACCGGTGCCCGCGGTGGTGAGCATGTTCGTACCGCTGAGCCGCATGGGTGCGGGGCTCAAGCCGGACACCAATATCTACAAGGACGAGACCGGCGGCGTGCACGCGTCGCTGCGACAGGTGGTGATGGAGGCCGCCGACCATCCCGACGGGTCGGTCGTCATCTATCTGAACGCCCCCGGATCACGTGGCGGGCGAGTGCTGGATGTTTACCAGAACTGGGGCTGAACACTTTTCGGCTCGGCCGCCAGGTGCGGCCGAGCCGAGCTGTCGCCACCGGCGGCGCGTATCAGCGCCGCTACGACAGCGGAACGCCCAGGCAGAAGGCGGCAAAGCCTGTGCTGAGCAGGCAGTTCAATTGCACCGGTAGTAGGTCTTGCCAGGAGAACGCGGGCGTAGGCATCAGCGTCATGGGTTCCATTCTCCCAGCGCAGCACACCGGAACACCGGCAATCAGTGCTCTTCGCGCACCTGCACGCGGCGTGTCGGAACCAGCGCCCGCGCCACCAGATCGATGCCGATGAGTCCGGCGATGATCACCAGCGCCGCCGATCCGGCCAGCCACGGCCCCGAATACCGGGTCGCCGAGAAGCCCGGCACATCCCCCGACGGTTTGAACCACGTGGTGTGAATCCCATTGCGCCAGCACCACACCGCCGCGGCGGCGATCAGCGCGGCGACCACGAGTTCGGCGAGCACGGCGAGCCACCGCATCACCGCGCCTCCTTCTCCTCGTCACCCTCGGCGGGTCCGGCCTCGGCGACCGCGCCTTCGGACTCGACCGCGGGTGCGGTGACTCCGTTCAGCGCCGCCACCGCCGCGGTCAATTCCGCCCGCAGCGTGTGGTGATCCCGCGCCCACGCCTGCACCAGGCTGCCGTCGCGCAGTTTCAGTCCGATGCCCTTGCGCCGCCGCGGTACCCCGGTGAGTTCGCCGAGGGCGCGCGCCGACTCCCAGTCCTCATCATCCCAGGACTCCTCGTCGATCTCCGGCAACACTTCGGCAATGTTGCGCAGCGGCAGCGTTTCGGTGCCTTCGCGCAGCGTGTCGGGTGTGAGTTCGACACTGATATGCCGTTTTCCGGCGATCACCTGCAACCAGACGAAGCCGGCCAGCAGCAGTCCGCAGAAGATCAGCCCGAACCAGTGCGCCTCGCCGCCGCGAATAACCTCCAGCGCCAGCACGATTCCACACAGCACGGGACCGTAGGCAATGGTGCGATAGCGCGCACCGGGCTCGGAGTACAGCACGTTCGCGGCGGGGTCACTCATAGGTAGAACCTAGCCGGACCGCACGAAACGGACGAACGGCGCACAGCGTGCGGGGCGCTCAGGCCAGCAGGCTGGGAATCAGCAGCACGGCGAGGGTGAGCAATCCGAACAGGAAAAGCAGACTCAACCCCAGCACGTCGCGCCGAAGGCTGTGTGGTTGCTGAATAACCACTCGCATCGTTGCCTCCGCCTCTCCGGAGCCGAACGCACCATGGCACAACGCATGACGAGCGACTTCCGGTTCCCGAACTCTCTGTGACAGCCCTCACCATACCCGGTAGTACGCCGGTAACAAACTCCGCAGTACTCACCGCGGTCCGGGCCGGAAGTACGGCTCCGATTCGATTCGGTAGCAAAGGAATACGGCCCCGCCCGCCAGCACCGCCTGCACGATCGACGCACCCCCGGCAACCACGCCCGCGATCCCGGACTGCGTGTTCACGCCGAACATCACCAGCACCGCGCCCAGGATGAGGAACAACCCGTATCCGGTGAGAATCGCTCGCGCCCAGTTCTTTCCGCGCCACAGCTGGAAAACCACGGCCGTTCCGGCACCGGTCAGCGCCAGCCACAGCAGCGTGATCAGCACCAGACCCACCAGCACCTGCACCTGCGCGGCCGCCAGCGTCACCGGCTGGCGCGAACCCTGCTCCTGCTCGAACAGCTTCTGCGCCAACTCACCTCGCTGCCCCAGCTGCGCGAGCAGAACAGCGATCGCCTGCACCACGCCGACCGCGAGCGCGGCACACCAGAGCTGAGCGGAGGTGCGCACGTCCTCGGGCACCGGGCGCGCGCCGGTCGGGGGGATCATCGGATTCACCGTGCGCAGAGCCTGTTCAGACAAGCCAGTGCGCGGCTTCGGTGGCCCAGTAGGTGAGCACCATATCCGCTCCCGCGCGCCGAATACCCAACAGCGACTCCAGAATCGCGGCCCGCCGATCGATCCAGCCGTTCTGCGCGGCCGCGGTGATCATCGCGTACTCACCGGAGATCTGATACGCCGCCACCGGCACCGTGGAACGGTCCGCCACATCGCGCAGGATATCCAGATACGACATGGCGGGCTTGACCATGACGATGTCCGCGCCCTCCATGAGATCGAGCTCCAGCTCGCGGATCGCCTCGCGCCGGTTCGCCGGATCCTGCTGATAGGTGCGGCGATCACCCTCCAGCGAGGAACCCACCGCCTCCCGGAACGGACCGTAGAACGCGGAGGCGTACTTGGCGGCATAGGCCAGGATCGCGGTATCGGTATGCCCGGCGGCGTCCAGACCCGCACGGATCGCGCCGACCTGACCGTCCATCATGCCGCTGGTGCCGAGCAGATCCGCACCGGTCTCGGCCTGCGCCACGGCCATATCCACGTAGCGGCGCAGCGTCGCGTCATTGTCGACGCCGCCGTCCTTGCCGATGACGCCGCAGTGCCCGTGATCGGTGAATTCGTCCAGACAGGTGTCGGCCATGACGACCGTGGAGCCGCCGACCTCGTGCACCAGCGCGCGCAGGCCGCGATTGAGAATGCCCTCGGGATCGCTGGCCTGCGATCCGTCCGCGTCCTTGTCCTCGGGGCGCGGCACCCCGAACAGCATGAGCCCGCCCACCCCGGCGGCGACGGCCTCGACCGCGGCCTTGCGCAGCGAATCCATCGAATGCTGGTAAACCCCCGGCATGGAGGAGATCTCGCGCGGTTCGTCCAGCCCGTCGGCGACGAACATGGGGAGCACCAATTGCCGTGGCTGCAGGGTGGTTTCGGCCACGAGGCGACGTAGAGCTGGGGTACGGCGCAACCGCCGTGGGCGGTCCATTCCGGTCATACGGCGATGATATGCCCGTCCCGTATGCCCGTCGCGAGTGGCCCGCACCGCGTCGCGAACGCCCCGGAAACCATTGTGAGCAGCAGACTTTGTCGGTGGTCGCGAGTAGAATCGAAGATGTGTTCGAAGAGATCGCGGCGGGAGATTTCGCCGGGAGCTCTGATCGCGACGGGAGGATTGGTCGTGCTTGCAGCCGTACCCAACATGTCCAGCAAGACAAACATGTCCGATGAGGCAGCGGTACCCAAGAAGGGGGACGTGATCGATCACACCTGGCGGCCGCTGTTCAAACAGCCGCTGCCCGCGGGCCGGCCGCGCTCGTGGTACATCCAGCACAATCGGCGGCTCAAGGCCATGCGCCTGGCCATCGCGCTATTGGATTCCGGCGCCTTCAGCGCCGATATAGCCACCAACGACAAGATCCGCGAAACCGCGGAAACCGTTGGCGTGCACCGGCCTTCGGATGCGACCTGCCGCATGGTGCGCCGCATGATGCAGGCTCAGCGCTGATCGAGGGGTAAGAACCGAACAGCCCCTCTCGTCGCGATGACGAGAGGGGCCGTCGGACCCGGATCACCGGAACCGGGCAGCGGTTCGCGATCCGGGGCCGTCCGCGGCTGCGAAAACCGCGCTACCCGCGTCAGACGCAGATGGCCGGGAAGCCCATCGGATCGCCGCCGTGCGCCACCGAAGATCCATTGGTGAGGCATTTGAGCAGCAGGGCCGAACCGGAGGCGGAACCGCTGCCGAAGAACGGGGAGAGCGGACCGTCGGCGACCTGTGCGGGCTCGAGCGGCAGGCCGGACGGCGCGGCCAGGGCGGCGCTCGTTCCGGCGAGCAGCAGGCCGCTCGAAAGCGCAACCGCGGCAACCGTATTCACAATCATTCGCTTCACGAAAATGCATCCTTTTTGTCTGTTTCGAACCCGATGCTGAACGTTAGCGGGAGGACGCGAATGTGAGATGCCGATACTTTCTTGGGCAGTGGATTCCACGGCCCCCGAACAGACCCGTGAACACGCCGCGCGGAAATGACCGAGCCCCGCATCGGTGGATGCGGGGCTCGGTTCACGGACCGCGAACGCTTCGGCTACTGCCGAATTCGCTAGCGGCTGCGGCGGCTCTTCTTACGCGGCGGCGGCAGCAGACCCTCGGCGCGCAGGTGCGCGGCATGCTCGGCGAGCGCCTCGACCAGCGGACCGACCTGGGCGATCTCCGGCTGCACATCCACGCGCAGGCCGAATTCGATTGCCGTCTCGGCGGTCTTGGGGCCGATGCACGCCACGATGGTGCGCGCGTGCGGCTTACCGGCGATACCGACCAGATTGCGGACGGTGGAGGACGAGGTGAATAGCACCGCGTCGAAACCACCGGTCTTGATCATCTCGCGGGTCTCCGCGGGCGGCGGAGACGCGCGCACGGTGCGGTACGCGGTGACATCGTCGATCTCCCAGCCGCGGTCGCGCAGACCCTCGGCGAGCGTCTCGGTGGCGATATCCGCGCGCGGCAGCAGCACCCGGTTCACCGGGTCGAAAACATCGTCGTAGGGCGGGAAATCGGCCAGCAGGCCCTCGGAGGACTGCTCCCCGCTGGGGATCAGCTCCGGGTTGATGCCGAACGAGCGCACCTTCTCCGCGGTGGCCTCGCCCACGCAGGCGATCTTCACACCGGAGAAAGCCCGTGCGTCCAAACCGAATTCGCCGAACTTCTCCCACACCGCGCGCACCGCGTTGGTGGAGGTGAAGACCACCCACTGGTAGCGGCCGTCGACCAGGCCCTTGACCGCGCGCTCCATCTGCGCCGGACTGCGCGGCGGCTCGACGGCGATGGTCGGCACCTCCATCGGGATCGCGCCGTGCATGACGAGCTTCTCGCTCATCTCGCCCGCCTGCTCCTTGGTGCGCGGCACGAGCACGGTCCAGCCGTACAGCGCCCGCGACTCCCACCAGGAGGTCTTGGCGCGCTTCTCGACCTCTTTGCCGACGGTGACCACGAGCGGGCCGACCATTTCCGAGGCCGCGTTGTTCAGCGTGGCCAGGGTGGCGTCGATGGTGCGCTGCTGCCGGGTGGTGCCGCGCACGGTCACCGCCACCGGGGTCTGCGGGGCCATACCGTGTTCCACCAGCGCACTGGCGGTCTCGGCCAGATGTCCGGAGGTGGCGTGCAGCACCAGCGGGCCGGGTGCGGCCGCGACGGCCGCCCAGTCCACCTCACCGCGCACATCGACCTCGGTGTGGCTGGAGCCCAATTCGATGCCCGCGTACGCGGGCACCGTGGTTCCGGCCGACAGGCCCGGCAGCACCTCGAACATCAGGTGCGAACGGGTGACGGCGTTGACCTCCTGGATCACCGAATCGGTGGTCAGCGGATCGCCGGACACCAGGCGCACCACGTCGAAACCATTGCGGGCCTCGGCGATCAGCGTCTTGGCGACCTCGGCGGCATCACCGAGCGCCGGGCGTACATCGACGGGCAGCTGCCCGTCCGGGCCCGGCTCGCCCGCGATACCGATCAGGGCGAGCACGCCCTTGTCGACATCGGGATCGGTGAATGCAAGCTCGGCCCGGGCGAGCACCTCGCGGGCACGCACGGTGAGCAGCGCAGGATCACCGGGCCCGGATCCAACGAAAAGGATCCGACCCGGGTGCTTCTTCGTCGCTCGGCTCATCGAATGTTCTCCATTGGGCTGGGATTGCTGCTGCTGTCGTCGGATTGCTCGGCCACCGGTGTGCTGTCCCCGGGGTCACTGAGCAGGTCGCGCGCCCCCAGCTCCAAGAGCTCACGCGCCAGTGCACGGCCCAGTTCCGCGGCGTCCGCGAGCGAGCCGACCACAGAGGCCCGGATGGTGTCCGAGCCATCGATCGCCGCCACACATCCGCGCAGCGACAGTTCATCCACCACCCGGCCGTCATCGTCGAGGGATTCGACGACCTCGGCCAGCGCGCCGATCGGGGCGGTGCAACCCGCCTCCAGTTCGGCCAGCAGCGCCCGCTCCGCGGTGATGGCGGCACGGGTGCCGGCATCGTCGAGGGCGGACAGGATGGTCACGAGTTCGGTGTCCTCGCTGCGGCATTCGACAGCGAGCGCGCCCTGCGCGGGAGCGGGCAGCATCTGCACCGGCTCCAGCGATTCGGTCACGACATCGAGCCGGTTGATGCGGGCCAGCCCGGCCCGGGCCACCACGACGGCATCGAGTTCACCATTGAAGACTTTGGAGATTCTGGTGTCGAGATTGCCGCGCAGCGGCACGATCTCGACACCGAGGCCCAGTGCCAGCAGCTGCGAGGCGCGGCGCGGGGCGGAGGTGCCGATCTTCGAACCGGCGGGCAACTCCCCCAGCACCAGACCGTCGCGCGCCACCAGGGCGTCGCGCGGATCCTGGCGCGGCGGAATGGCCGCGATATCGAAGCGCGGATCCTGCGCGGTCGGCAGATCCTTGTACGAGTGCACCGCGATATCGACTGTGCCCAAGGCCAATTCGTCACGCAGCGCGGCGGTGAAGACACCGACGCCGATGGTCTGCACCGGCGCGGAGGACTGATCCCCGGCGGTCTTGACGATCACCAGTTCGGCCTGCTGCCCGGCCGCGACCAGCGCGTCGCGCACATGCCCGGCCTGGGTCAGGGCCAGCAGCGAGCCCCGGGTACCGATGCGCCACGGCGCGTCCACGGTTCCACGCAATGTGTCCGGCACGGCTTCCCGCCCTGTCTGTGTGTCCTGCACCATCGCTCCGGTCATGCGGTCAGCCCCTGTTCGTCCCCCGAGTGGGCGGCGGTGAAATCATCGGCCAGCGCCCCGGCGGGGGTGGCGATCTCCATCGGAGCCGCAACCGCCTGCGCCGCACCGGGTTTGAGTTCGAACAGCTCCCGCAGCGCCTCGGCGTAGCTGTCGCCGCCGGGTGTGGAAGCCAGCTGCTTGACCCGCACCGTCGGCGCGTGCAGCAGTTTGTCGACAACGCGGCGCACCGTGCGCGCCACTTCCTCGCGATGTGCGGCGTCGAGCCCGGGTAGTCGCGAATCCAGGCGCAATAGCTCGCCCTCGACCACATCGGCGGCCATCTGCCGCAGCGCGGCCACGGTCGGGGTGACCTCGGCCATGCGCTGTCCGGCAAGGTATTTGGTGAGTTCGGCGGCGACGATCGCGCGCGCGGCGGCGGTGTCGTCGGCGGCCGCGCCTGCGGACGGATCGCGCTGCAGCGTCTCGATATCGATGACGGTCACACCGGGCAATCCGGCGACCGCGTGGTCCACATCGCGCGGCAGGCCCAGATCGCAGATGACCAGCTGCTCGCTCGCGCCCGGGGCCGAAAGCGCCAGGTGCACATCGGCGATGGTCATCACGGTGCCCACCGCGCCGGTACAGGTGACCACCACTTCGGCGGCCGCCATCGCCTCGACGAGCCGGTCCATATCCATTGCCTCGGCGGCGACGCCGTGCATGGTGGTGGCCGTATTGGCAAGGCGCTCAGCACGTTCCAGCGTCCGGTTCACCACGATGATGCGCGCGACCCCGGCCCGGGCCAGCTGCGCGACGGCGAGCCCGCCCATCGCGCCCGCGCCCAGCACCAGTGCCGTGCGACCCTCCAGCGGGCCCAGCACCAGGCGCGCCCGATCCAGCGCCACCGAGACCACCGACGCGCCCGCGCGATCGATCCCGGTCTCCGAATGCACCCGCTTGCCGACCCGCAGCGAATGCTGCGCCAGCTCGTGCAGGGTGCGCCCGGCGGCCTGCTGCGAATCCGAGGCCGCGTACGCCGCGCGGATCTGGCTGAGCACCTGCTGCTCGCCCACGACCATCGAATCCAGTCCGGAGGCCACCGCGAACAGGTGTTCGGCGGCGGCCTCGGCGTAGCGGACGTAGGCGTGCTTGGTGAGTTCGGGCAATGGCAACCCGGAATGCTTGGTGAGCAATTCGCTGATCTCGCCGAGCGCGGGGTGGAAGGCATCGACCACGGCGTAGATCTCGACGCGATTGCAGGTGGAGACGATCATGGCTTCGGAGACGTGGCTGGAGGCCAGCATCAACTCGGTCAGCTTGGGTCGATCGTGCTCGGTGATCGCGATCTTCTCGAGCACCGCCACCGGCGCGCTGCGATGTGAGATCCCGACGAGAAGCACACTCATGGCTGGACCACCGCTCCCTTGCTGGTTGCCTCCGGCGTGTAGATCACGCCCACCGAATCGCCCACCGCGGCTATCGGCTCCCGCTCGGCCTCCGCATTGCGGGCCAGCTCGAAGGAGAGCAGCTGCATCTCCACCGCGAGATCAACCCGCCGCACCTCTACGTGCGGCGGCGCGTCCAATGCGACGGGCGAAAAGCTCAGAATGCATAACACCCCGGCGGCGACCAGCAGGTCGCATACGCCCTGCGCGGCCGCGTCCGGGGTGGTGATGACCGCGATGGTCGGCTCCAGTTCGGCCATCGCACCGGTCAATTCGGCCACATCGCGCACCGGTAATCCGCACACCTGGGTGCCGATCACCGCGGGATCGTTGTCGAACAGTCCGACCATGGCGAAACCGCGCCGCCGGAAACCGCCGTAACCGACCAGCGCCCGGCCCAGATGACCCGCGCCGACCAGCACCACCCGATGGCCCTCGGAGAGCCCGAGCACGTCTTCGATGCGGTCGCGCAGCTTGATCACGTCGTACCCGACACCGCGCACGCCGTTGGGTCCGAGGAAGGAAAGATCCTTGCGCAATTTGGCGGAACCGACACCCGCCGCGACAGCCAGTTCCTCACTCGATACGATGGCAACAGCATCGTCGGCGAGTACGGCGAGCACCCGCAGATAAGTGGCGAGACGCGCCACTGTGGCCTGCGGGATGTCCTTCTGCAGAGCCCTGCCGGAGACACCACTCGGTGGCGTCTCATGCTGCTCTGTCACGTCGCTTGCGCTCCTCGTCCGGCCGGGGGTGAGTGTCCGGGTTCTTTTGTCGACCCGACGCCGGTGACCGTCAACGGGGCGGTCATAACAGACGAGGTCGAGTCAGGGGTTCGGGGTCGCTTCCGCTGAAGGCGGGGTTGCGTGCCACCACCGTAACCGCTTGTGAAGCCCTGCACAAAGTCGGTGAATTCAGTCACTTTGCGGGGGGCCTCCTGCCCCGGGATCATTCAACCCCGCGAAACGGGAACCCGCCATGCAACGCGCCGGGAATCGAACACTCGAACACCCGGTTACGGGGTGGCGTCGGGACGGTTGGGGACCGAACCGGACGACCCGCTGTTTCAGCGCGCGAGATCAGCGCGTAAGCGCGGCTCGTCCACGTCGAAATAGCTGTGCTCACGGCCGTTGAGCAGCACCACCGGCAGCCGATCGCCGTATTCCGCGCGCAGGCCCGGATCGGTGGCCGCGGCCTCGTCCACATCGACCAGCGCGATCTCGACACCGAAATCGGCGCAGATGGGCCGTAATTGCTCCAGCGCGACCGTGCACAGACCGCAGCCATTGCGGGTCAACAGGGTCACCGAATGCGTGGAAACGCTCATGCTGAACATTCAACACCCGGCATGTTGTTCGCCGTCTACGTTGTGGTCACCGGTGGGCGTTACTGTGGACTTGTTCGCGCTAACAGGCGGAGGTACTGGTGCCGGAACGATCGAAAGAGGCCGGAACGGGTTCGAAGGACTCGCGGTCGGGATTGATCGCGGGCCGATTCGGGGAATTCCCGGCCCGCTGGGGACAGGGTCTACAGGACCAGTTCACCAGAATCACCCGCAGCCCATTCGGTCCCAGCGAGGAAGAGGTCCGCGCCAATCTGGCCGGTGAGGCCAGCGCCGATGCCGCGCTCGCGCTGCACGACGCCGAGTTGGCCCTCTACGACGAGCCGCGTCCCGCGATCCCGCGCGACCTGACCGCGGCCGCGTTCTTCGATGTGGACAACACCATGGTGCAGGGCGCGTCCATCGTGCACTTCGCCCGCGGACTGGCCGCCCGCAAATACTTCAAGACCTCCGACCTGGTCGATATCGCCTGGAAACAGGTGAAATTCCGGGTCACCGGCAAAGAGAACAGCGCCGATATGAGCAGCGGCAAGGAGCGCGCGCTGGAGTTCATCGCCGGTCGCCCCACCGCCGAACTCGCCGCGCTCGGCGAGGAGATCTACGACGAGATCATCGCCGACAAGATCTGGCCCGGCACCCGCGCGCTCGCCCAGATGCACCTCGACGCCGGTCAGCAGGTGTGGCTGGTGACGGCGACACCGGTGGAATTGGCGCAGGTCATCGCCAAGCGACTAGGGCTCACCGGCGCGCTGGGCACCGTGGCCGAAAGCCACGACGGCGTGTTCACCGGCCGTCTGGTCGGCGATATCCTGCACGGCCTGGGCAAGGCGCACGCGGTGCGCACGCTCGCGATCCGCGAGGGGCTCAACCTCAAACGCTGTACGGCCTACTCGGACAGCCACAATGACGTACCCATGCTCTCGCTGGTCGGCACCGCGGTGGCGATCAACCCGGACGCGGACCTCCGCGAGGTCGCCAAGAACCGCGGCTGGGAGATTCGCGATTTCCGCACCGGGCGCAAGGCCGCGAAGGTCGGCGTGCCCACCGCACTCGCGCTCGGCGCGGCGGGCGGCGCGGCGGCAGCGGTGATCTCCCGCAAACGCGAAGCGAAGGCGAGCTAGCCCCTTCGTCATCCCGGCGTGCTTTTGGCCGGGATCCACTGAGCCAGTGTGGATCCCGGCCAAAAACGTGCCGGGATGACGGGGCTGGATTATCCGGTGAACGGATTACGGCGCTTGGTCAGATTCTTGTACAGCGTGCCCTGAATGGTTTCGCGCACCTGATCGGTGATCTCGAACATGGTCATCGGATCATCGGCATCGGACGGTTCGTATTCGCTGGTCGGAATCGGCTCACCGAATTCGATGTACCACTTCGACGGGAACGGAATCGCACCCAGCGGACCCAGATGCGGGAACGTCGGCGTCACAGGGAAATACGGGATGCCGAGCAGGCGCGCGAGCGGCTTGAGATCGGCGATCTTCGGATAGATCTCCTCCGAGCCGACGATCGAGCACGGAATGATCGGCACCCCGGTGCGCACCGCCGCCGCGACGAAACCGCCACGGCCGAAACGCTGCAACTTGTACCGGTCGCCGAACGGCTTGCCGATGCCCTTGTAGCCCTCGGGGAAAACGCCCGCGACTTCGCCCGCGCGCAAAAGCCTTTCGGCGTCCGCGGGGCAGGCCAGGGTATGCCCGGCCTTGCGCGCCATACCGCCGACCAGCGGCAATTCGAAGATCAGATCCGCGGCCAGCAGGCGCAGGGCGCGCTGCTTGGGATGCTTGTCGTGCACCGCCAGCTGCAGCATCATGCCGTCGATCGGGAAGGTGCCGGCATGGTTGGCGACGATCAGCGCGCCGCCCGCCTCCGGAATATTCTCGATCCCGCTGACTTCCACCCGGAACCACAGCTCCGCCAGCGGACGCAGCAGCGGCAGGATCACCGTCTCCAAAAGGTGTTCGTCCAAACCGAATTCGTCGACCTGGTAATCACCGGTCAAACGGCGGCGCGCGAAATCGGCGGTGCGACCGACCCCCTCGGCCACCGCCCCCCGAATCGTCTCGCTCAATGATTTGGGCTGGCGCGCTTCGGTTTCGGCGAGCCGATCGGTCAATGAGGTGACCGGTTTCAGGGCCGGTTCCCCCGGCCAGACGCGCGACGGACGATGCCGCGCCTCGATATCCACGTCGTGAAGTCGAATTACCTTCGCTACATCACTCATTGGTGTGCTCCCGTCCCGGCCCCGAGCAGGCCGAGAAGTTTGTTCTCTGCGGCGTCGATCCAGCGAGGATCGATCACGGGCCGCAACGCTGCGCCCCCTATGAAGTCGTCGAAAGCCTGCACCGTTGTCCAGCGCGGTTCGAAACCGAGTTCGCTGCGCATCCTGGTGGTGTCCAGTCCACAGCCGAAATGGAAATAGTCGATTTGTTCTGCGGTGAACTCCCGCATGACCGGACCCATCAGGGTGCGGCCGATGGTGCGAAACATGCTGTACGGCACCGGCATTTCGATACGGCCCGCCCGGCGAATCGCCTGCGACAAAGCCATCGCGCCGTCACCCGCGACATTGAAGGTGCCACCCGGAGCCTCCAGCGCCGCATGGGTGAGCGAGGCGATCGCGTCCTCCTCGTGCAGCAGTTGCATGCGCGGATCCCGGCCCAGAATGGTGGGCGTCACCGGCGAACGGAAATACTGCACACCGCGATTCGCCAACTGCGGACCCACGATCGGCGGGAAACGCAATATCGCGGTGCAGATATCGGGACGCCGCCGCGCCAAACCGCGCACGAATCCCTCCACCTCGACCATATCCCGTGCGAACCAACCGCGCGGTGGCGTACGCGCGCTCATTTCCTCGGTGAATTTCACCGGATCCTTTGCGCTGCACCCGTAAACGGCGGACGAGGAACGCACCACCACGCGCCGCACGCTGGATGCCTTGCGGCACACCGCGAACAACTGCATGGCGCCCAGCACATTCATATCCTTCATCGCCGCCCGGCCCCCACCGGCCGGCGGGCGGGACAGTGCCGCGGGATGCACCACCGTGTCCACCTGATTTCCGTCGATCACCTTGCGTATCAACGGATTTCGAATATCGGCGCGCACGAATTCGGCCCGGCCCATGCGGCGCAGCAACTCCCGGCTCGGTTGTTTGGCGTCGACCGCGATGATGCGTTCGATGGCAGGGTCGGCCGCCAGCCGGGCCACCACATTGCCGCCGAAGAACCGGCTGGCGCCGGTCACCATTACGATCTTGGGCGCCGAACCGTCCCGGGTGCCCGCACCTGTCGCACCGGATCCCACTCGCAAGCCCCCATTTCTAGTTTTCCCGCGCTCCCAGGGTAACCGCGCGACCGGGGCTCTCCGAAGGGTATTAACCAGGATCTAACGATGAGTTCTGTCACCGTAAAAAAAGCGGAAGCCCGCCACCTGAGGTGACGGGCTCCAGCTACGACGTAGCGCTTACTTGCCGAGTTTCCTGCGCTGCACGCGCGTACGACGAAGCAGCTTGCGGTGCTTCTTCTTCGACATGCGCTTACGGCGCTTCTTGATCACAGAACCCATAGGGTTGTTCCTCGCGTTCTCTCGGGTCACCCCCACCTTCGCGGGGAGCACACTTTCAACCCTGTACAAGTCCTACCCGTAACGGGCCGACATGGACCCGACGGCACCACCGGCACGTACAGGATGCCGGTTCATGTTACCGGGCCACCGACGAGCGAACGAAACGGGTGGGTGCGGAGACCGCACCGCCCGCTCGTTCCGCTCACGTCACCTCGGCCGGGGACTCACCCCGCGTCGAAGTAGGACGTCTCCAGATAGTCGTGCACCGCTTTCGCGTGCACCCGGAATGATCGGCCGACCCGCACCGCGGGCAGCTCTCCGGAGTGCACCAATCGGTACACGGTCATTTTCGATACCCGCATCAGACTCGCCACCTCGGCGACGGTGAGGAACTGCGTTCCTCCGCCGAGAATGTTTCCGCTGGCTGCGCTGACTGGGGTGTTCGCGGACCTCGCTTGGCTGTTTCCAGACATCATTGCGCCACTGACCTCCGGCACGTCCGCGCCGCCGGCTTCCCCACCGGCGGAACAGACACGCACGTGCTCCTTGAAGCTTAGCGGGACCAGTGGGATTGCTGCGACGGGTGTGAGAAATCAGCCTTTGCTGTGGCGAGTCGGGGCCCGGCAGCAAACGAGCTACTGGGAAGTAAGCCTAATCAGCACTCGCGCCGAGTTCGGCGGAACGGCGTTTCGCGGCATTGAGCGCCTCGTGGAAGGCCGAACGCACCGCGCCCCGCTCCAACTCCCGCAAACCCGCGGCGGTGGTCCCCGCGGGCGAGGTGACGGCCGCGCGCAACTCCACCGCACTCTGCTCGGACTCCTCCAGCAGCGCGGCCGAGCCGAGCATGGTCTGCACCACCAGCTGGGTCGCCACATCGCGGGTCAGACCCAGGCCCACCGAGGCGTCGATCATCGCCTCGACGATCAGGAAGAAGTACGCCGGACCCGAACCCGAGACCGCGGTCACCGCGTCCATCTGCGTCTCGGAGACCGTCACCACCTTGCCGACCGACTCCAGCACCTCGGTCACCAGCGCCAGCTGCTCCTTGCGGGCGTAGCGGCCCGGCGCGATGGCGCTCATGCCCTGGCCCACCAGCATCGGGGTATTCGCCATCACCCGCACCACCGGGAAACCGGCGGGCAGTTTGGCCTCGTACTTGATGGTCGGCACGCCCGCGGCCAGCGAGACGATCACCGGCTCGGTCACCGACTCACCCAGTTCGGCCTTGGCCAGTTCGGTGACCACGCCGTCCACATCCTGCGGCTTCACGGCGATCACGATCAGATCGGCGCCGACGGCGGCCTCGGCCACCACATCGGTAACCCGAATCCCGAAACGCTGCGCCAGCAACTCCGCGCGCGCCGGGAACGACTCGACCACCACCAGATCCTTGCTCGCCCGCCCGGATTCGAGGAGCCCGGCCAGCAGCGCCTCCCCGATCCGGCCTCCGCCGATCACCGCAACTCTTGTCATGAAATCCAAGGTTAGTGCGTGCGGTATCGCATTCGACACCTCGGGTTCGCGCAATTACAGCGGATGAATTCCGCTATCGCGATTGCGGAATCAAGGCCAATTGGCGACTTTGGGCGATGATCGCGCCGGTGGAATCGATCACGAGTTGATCCTCGTCGAACATGCGGCCGCCGACCTCGCGGGCGCTCGCGATGACGCGCAACCAGCCCGGCGCCGGACGACGGCGCAGGTAGGTGGTGAGCTGAACCGTTGGGGCCCAGCCGAAATGGCCGAGGTTCATCGGAACCGGCGGGGACATGTCGGCGGCCATGAGGGCGAAGAAGGCGGCGACATCCGGATCCCGCTCATCGCCCTCCAAGGGGCGAATCCACAGGCGCAGACGAGGTTCCGAGGTTTCACCGGAAAGGAAGCGCGCCCATTCGGTGTCGATCGCGACCGAAGAGCCTTGCGCCACATGGACAAGCTTGCCCATCGGGTTCTCGTCGTCGTAGCTCAGCGCCGAGTCGCCGGGTTCGGCGGGCATGCCCTGCGCGTGGTCGGCGGAGTAGACCGGGGCCGCGTCATCGTCGAGGTGACTGAAGGTGAAGGCAGTGTGCACGAGGGTGCGGCCATTCTGGATCAGGCTCGCGTCGATGAGGCAGATCTGGCGGCCGATCTTGCGGGTGCGGACCTCATATTCGACCTCGCCCGGATCGGGAGCGCCGAGGAAATCGGAGCTCGCGGCGATGGGGAACATCTCGGCGCGTTCGGGGGCGGTGCGGCGCAGCCATTCGGTGGCGGCCGCGGCGCTGCCCGCGACCATGGTGCCGCCGTGCAGCTTCTTGCCGATGGTCCAGATCGATTCGATGACACCGGCGTAGCGGCCGATACCCGGATCGTCCGAGGGCAACTCGGTCACCGTGCAGACGCGGCTGAACGGCGCGTCGGCGCGGGTCGCCGGTTCCAGATCGACGGTCAACTCCGTTGTCATCCGCTAGTCCTCTCCACAGTCGGTTTGTACAGCGTACAAGCGACTTACCGGCTAACTCACCGTCCCGTGGCGGGAATCACTGGCGATCAGCCGCGACTGACGCCGCTGGGCTCGGGCCGAGGCGCGAGCGTGGGTTCCGGGGCGGGCGTGACGCCGTTCAGATGCCTACGCGCGAAGACCAGCGCGCGGTTCAACATAGCCGCGCGATCCATGGTGGTGCGGGCCATCTGGGTATTGACCTCGATCACCGCCTGACCCTCGAAACCGTTGGCCAGCACCAGTTCACAGAGTTCGGCCACCGGCTGGGTGCCCTCCCCCGGGATCAGGTGCTCATCGGTGGCCGCGCCGCGGCCGTCGGCCAGGTGCAGGTGGGTCAGGCCGCGGCCCATGCGCTCGGCCAGCACCAGCGCATCCATCCCGGCGGTCGCCGTATGCGAACTGTCCAGGGTGTAGTGCCGGTAACCCGTATCGGTCGGGTCGTAGGACGGGCTGAAGGTGGTGATGGACGGGCCCGGACCGCCGCGGCGCTCCAGCCGCTTGATCGAGGTGTCGCCGCGCCCGAACAGGGTGTCCACCCGCATCGGGAACATGTTCTCCACCGCGACCGCGACCGGACTGGAGTTCTCCAGCTCGGCCACCTGGGCGGCGAAACCGTCGGCGTAGCGGCGCTGCCAGCGGAACGGCGGATGCACCACCACGGTGGCCGCGCCCAGCGCCTCGGCGGTGTGCACGCTGCGGGTGAGCTTCGCGATCGGGTCCGACCCCCAGACCCGTTGCGAGATCAGCAGACACGGCGCGTGTACCGCCAGCACCGGAATGTCGTATTTGTGCGAGAACGATTGGACGGTGGAGATGCTCTGGCTGGCCGGTTCCGCCCACACCATCAATTCCACACCGTCGTAACCGAGTTCGGCCGCGTACCGGAAGGCCGCCTCGGTGTTCTCCGGATAGACCGAGGCGCTGGAAAGTCCGATCCGGACTTCCCTTCGCCCCGCTCGATTGTCGTTCGCCCCCTGCGCGTTATGCCCCACTGCCCGCTCCCTGCTCAGTTCGTACTGAGTAGAAAGGCTAGCGGTCCCAGCGTCACAAAGACGCCTACGACGACGGCAATCACAGTGCTGAAAATGTCATCGGTGCGCCGCAGCACACGCACGAGCGCGACCAAACCGAGGATCACGATCATCGCCAGGGCCAGGGCAACCCACGGGAGCATTTCCCACATGCGCTCGAAACCCTTGAACAGCAACATGCCCGCGACCGCCGCGCCCACACTCTGTCCGCCGAGCACCAGCCATTGGCGACGGTTCTCGTCCTCGGTGGAGAGCCGCTGTCCGGCCGCCCGGGAGGGCGCGGATTTCCTTCCGGCGGTGAGCGATCCGGCGCGCGCGGTGAACTTCGAGGTGAGCGCCGAGAAACGCTCGGCCACCGAGGTCCGGGGCTCGTCGTCGTAATCGTCATCGTCGTCGTAGTCGTCATCGTCCTCGTCGAGCGGGGAGTAGACGTCGGTCAGATGATCGTCCGGATCCGGATGATCGTCATGGTGACCGCGACGGCGCGAACCGGCGGCGCGACGTTTGCCGCCGCGTCGCGAATCCTGTTCCGCGCGTTGATCTTCTCGCTCGAGGGCATTGTGCAGCAGATCACCGGCAACCGTGCCGCCGGAGACCAGCTGCTGATCCTGATCCGGGGAGGTCCAGGCCGTGGTCGGGATGGCAGCCTGATCGCGCGGATCGGGCTGCGCGGCGGGCGCGTTGTCCCCACGTCTTCGCGCGGACCACGCGGGCAGCGAACCGCGGCCGGATTCCGCCGCGGCACGACCCGCGTCGCGGCCGCCGCGACCGTTGCGGCCCGCGTCCTGACCGGCACGGCCATTGCGGCGATCATCCCGGGGCGGGGCGGCCGGTTCGTCCTCGTGCCACTGCTCCGGCTCCTGCCAGGGCTGCGGCTGCCGCTGCGGGTCCTGCTGCCAGTCGGCCTCCGGGCGGCGCGCGCCGTTCTGCCACGGCTCCGGCTGCCGGCGCGGATCCTGCTGCCACTGCTGCGGTTCCGGCTGCTGCCACTGCTGCGGCTCGGGACGGGCGGGCGGGGCGCTCTGGCGTTCGGCCTCGGCCGCGCGCTGCGCCTCGGCATGCCTGCGGGCGGAGCGGGACAGCGGCGGGGCGGCGGGGGCGGCCTGCGTCGGCGGGGGCGCGAGCGACGCGGCCGCGGGATCGAAGCCCGGGGTGCGTGGTTCGGGCGACCGGGCGTCGAATTGGCGGGCCCGGCCCGCGCTGTCGAGTGCGCCCATGGCGCTGTCGTTCCCGGCGGGGGCGCCGTCGGAGCGACCACCGCGGAAGGGGCGCACCTCGTCGGTGGTGTCGTCCTCGGGATCGAAGCGGCGGCGTCGGCCGCCTTCCTGGCGCGGTGCGGCGGCGGACGGATCTTCGAGCTCGGCCAGCGATACGTCGGCGTCGAGCGGGTCGGGCTTGCGGCGACGGCCCGAGCGGGGCTGCTCCGGGGCGGCGTGGCCGTTGGAAAGGTCGGAGCCGCCCGACCATTGGTAGCCGGACGGCTCGGGTAGTGAGGGGGATTCGGGGGCGGCCAGCGGGTCGTAGTACGAGATGGGCCCGGAGAGCGGGGAGTAGGCGGGCTCGGGATCGGCCGGGGCGGTGTACCCGGAGTAGTCCGGGAAGTCGGCCTGCGGGGTGGGCGAACTGTAGGAAAAGTCCGAGTACTCCGGAAAGTTCGAGTAGTCAGAATAATTCGAATAGTTTGAATAGTCCGATTCGCCCGAATTAGGTTGAGGCGCGGGGGCCGCGCTCTCCGGCGCTTCGTCCCCTTCATCCGATGCCGCGTGCGAGGAAGAACCATTCCGCACCACAGGCATATCGCCGGTCAGATCCGCGACCGAAATGCCGCGCCCACTCCGACGTCTGCGCCCGCCGCCCGCATTGGGCGCCGCGCCCTGCCCGTTGCGCGCCAAGAGCTCGGCTACGGACAGTTGACTTATATCCTCGGTCATCGAGACACCGTTTCGATCGTGCCCGGCTGGCCACCGTTCGGTCCGCCAGTTATCGGTTCGCTACCCAGGTCGGTATCAAGTTTTCGCAGGATCAATCCCTCACGCAGTGCCCAGGGACAGATTTCCAGCGTATCCAGTGACAATGCCCGCATACTCGCCTCCGCGACCAGCGCGCCGGCCACCAATTGCTGTGACCGATCGGAACTCACGCCTTCCAATTCTGCCCGGTCCGCGGCTGTCATTCTCGATATGAACGCAATCAGTTGCCGCAGGCCGGAACTCGTGAGGGTACGCCGCACCCGCGGACCCGCGGCAGAGGGGGCCGCACCGGTCAATCGGGCCAGCGAACGGAACGTTTTGGACGTACCCACCGCCAGATCCGGGCGACCGACCTCGAGCAGCTGCTTGGACGGCAGCACCAGCTCGGCGTCGAGCCAATCGCGCAGCACCGCCACCCGGCGCTTGCCCGGCGGATCGTGCCGCAGCCAATCCCGGGTGAGTCGCCCCGCGCCCAGCTGCAACGAGAGAGCGACATCGGGTTGCTCATCCGCGCCATTGCTCATTTCGAGCGAGCCGCCGCCGATATCCAGATTGAGGATCCGCCCGGCGCTCCAGCCGTACCAGCGGCGCACCGCCAGGAAGGTATGGGCGGCCTCCTCGGATCCCGTCAAGACCTGGAGATTGACCCCGGTCTCCGAGCGCACCCGGGCCAGTACCTCTTCCGAATTCGCCGCCTCGCGGACCGCGGATGTGGCGAACGCCATCAACTCCGCACACCCGGAAGTCTTTGCGATACTTGAGAATTCGGCCACTGTCGCGGTGAGCCTGGCGGCTCCCGCGGGCGTGATCCGACCCTGGTCGTCCAGGCTCTCCGATAGCCGCAACGTGGCCTTCGTAGAGCTCATAGGCATCGGGTGGCCACCGCGATGCGCGTCCACCACCAGCAGGTGGACGGTATTACTTCCCACATCGAGTACACCTAGCCGCACAAGAACACGGTACTGGGTGCGTCACGACTTCAGGCCAGGCGACTGAGCTGTTAGCGTTCCGCGGTGTGACGGCAGGTGCATCCGCGAGTGGCCCGACCGGGCTGCGACCAGCGGCGAAGATCGACCCGGCTCCCGAAGTAGAGCTCGACTTCCCGCGTGAGTGGATCGAGTTCGTCGACCCAGCTAATGACGAGCATTTGATCGCGGCCGATATGACCTGGCTGTTGTCGCGCTGGACGTGCGTTTTCGGCACTCCGGCATGCCAGGGCATCATCGCCGGACGCGAGGATGACGGCTGCTGTTCGCACGGCGCGTTCCTCTCCGATGAGGAGGATGGCAAGAAGCTGGCCCGGGCTGTGAAAATGCTCACACTCGAGGATTGGCAGCTGATGCCGATGGCCCAGGACGACAAGGGCAAGGTCCGCAAGAAGCTGTATCTGGAAGAGGACGACCTCGACGACGAGCCCGCGCTGCGCACCCGGCGGGTGGACGGCGCGTGCATCTTCCTCAACCGCCCCGGGTTCGACAAGGGCATCGGCTGCGCGCTGCACACCATGGCGCTGCGCGAGGGCCTGGAGCCGCTCACGGTCAAGCCCGAGGTGTGCTGGCAGCTGCCGATTCGCCGCACCCAGGACTGGGTGGACCGGCCGGACGGGGTGGAAATCCTGCGCACGGTCATCGGCGAATACGACCGGCGCGGCTGGGGTCCGGGCGGTCTGGATCTGAATTGGTACTGCACCGGATCGCCGGACGCGCATGTCGGCACCCGGCCGGTGTGGCAGGCGTACGCGCCGGAGTTGATCGAATTGCTGGGCCAGCCCGCCTACGACGAGTTGGCGCAGCACTGCCGGCGACGGCAGGGCTTGGGGATCGTGGCGGTCCATCCGGCCACGGTTATCGCCGAGCAAAAGGCCGCGGACGAGGCCGCCATCGCCGACAAGGCGGGGAAAAGCGTGCGCGAGGCCGCTGCGAAGGCGGATAAAACGGTCGGCGCGGGGACGGCCGCGAGCAAGCCCGCGACCGGGTCGAAGAAGGCCACGGCCACTAAACGGGGTTAACAGAACTCACGGGTAACTTTCTGAAAGTACCTATTTTCACTTCACTGCTCACCTACTGTGCGACGGACCCACATCCTGTGGGTCGCAGCACAGGAGAAGCACATGAGCAACACCCCGCCCAACCGGCGCGTCCTCGGCGCGGGCCTGGCCGGACTCGCCGTCGCCACGGGCGTCATCGCGGTCCTCGCGGCGCCCGACGCCCCGTCGGCCAACGCCGCGGTCAACTCGATCAGCGTGTCCAGCCTGGAGTTGAAGGTCGGCAACACCTACACCCTCAACGCCGACCTCGGCGGCGCGTCCATCGGCCTGCTCGTCTACTGGAGCGATAACGGCGCCAACCTCACCCCGGCCGGCAAGGTGCCGTGGCCGGTGGGGCACGCCAGCCTGGACTGGACGCCGAAAACCGTTGGGCAGCACGTGATCACGGCATCACAGGGCAGCAGCACCAAATCGCTCTCGGTAACCGTGACGGATGGGTCCACCCCGCCGACCACCACCGTGCCGCCGACCACCACGGTCCCCCCGACCACGGTCCCGCCCACGACCACCGTGCCGCCGACGACCGAACCGCCCACCACGACGGTCCCGCCCACGACCACGGTGCCGCCCACCACGGAACCGCCGGTGACGACCACGGCCCCGCCGACCACGACGACACCGCCCACCACGGTGCCGCCCACCACCGAGCCGCCGACCACCACGGTCCCCCCGACCACCACCACGGTCCCGCCGACGACGACGCCGCCGACCACCGAACCTCCGGTGACGACCACGGCTCCGCCGACGACCACCACCAAGCCCAATGGCGGCGGCACCGGCAGCTCGAACGGCCTGCTCCCGTTCGGTCTCTGACACCGAGCCTTTCGAAATCCCCTGGGGCGCAGATCTATCCCCAGGTATGCACAGGAGAAACCATGCGCAACAACACCTCTCGCCGCACGCTCGGCGCGGGCATCGCCGGGCTGACCGTGGCCGCGGGCGCGGCCGTCGTCGTCGCGATGTCCCCGACCGCCCAGGCCACCGTCGACACGGTCAGCATCGCCGGATCGGACTTCCGGGTGGGCAACACCTACACGCTCAACGCCGATCTGAGCGGTGCGAGCATCGGCCTGCTCGTGTACTGGAGCGATAACGGCAATGACTTCAGCGGCGCGAAGGTGCCGTGGCCGGTCGGGCACGCCTCCATCGACTGGACGCCGACCACGCCGGGTCAGCACATCCTGACGGCCTCGCAGGGCGGCAGCACGAAGTCGGTCGTGGTGAACGTGTCGAGCGGGTCGACCACCACCCCGCCGACCACTCCCCCGACCACGCCGCCGACTACGCCGCCCACAACGCCGCCGACCACCACTCCCCCGGCGACCACCACCCCGGGTGGCGGTAGCAGCGGTAGCGGTACCGGCAGCCTCGGCTCCGGCAGCGCGGGCAAGCTGCTCGGCGGATTGCTCGGCAGCTCCTAGTTCCAGACGCGGCGCGCGGGCAGTGCGGGCCGGGTAGAGGTGGGCGTGACCGGAATCTCCGGGCTTCGGCACGCCCACCGAAACCAAGCGGACGCTTGCTCGAGTATTGCGAAATAGATACATTTCACTCACCGGAAGGAGACACACATGCGCATCGCACCACCGAGGATCACCGCCCGCCGAGCGGGCGCGGGCATCACCGGCTTCGCCGCCATCGCCGCGGCGGCCGTCATCGCGGCGCCAACGGCCTGCGCGGCGGTCGACACCGTCACCGTCGAAGGCTCCAACTTCCAGGTCGACACCGAATACACCATCTCGGCGACCCTCAGCGGCGCGTCCATCGGCCTGCTCGTGTACTTCAGCGATAACGGCCAATTCATCGGCAGCCCCAAGGTGCCGTGGCCGGTCGGGCACTCCAGCATCACCTGGAAGCCGTCCACCAAGGGCCAGCACATCATCACCGTCGAACAGGGCGGCAGCACCCAATCCACGACCGTCACGGTGGCCGATAAGCCGATAGGCTCGGGCAGCTCCAGCTCCGGCAGCGGTTTCGGACCCGCCGGACCGCTCGGCAGCGGCAGCAGCGGCACCACCGGCAACGGCAAGTGAACGGAACCACCAGCATGAACAGCATGTCCCGGCGACTCGGCAGCAGCGTCGCCGGTATCGCCACCGCGGCCGCGATCGTCGTACTGGCCGCACCGCAGGCGAGCGCGACCGTGGACGCGATCACCGTGTCCGGCAGCGATCCGCACACCATCAACACCGAATACACGCTCACCGCGAACCTCAGCGGCGCGGGCATCGGCCTGCTCGTCTACTGGACCGACAACGGCAATGACCTGAGCGGCCCCAAGGTGCCGTGGCCGGTCGGCTTCTCCAGCATCACCTGGAAGCCCACCACCCCCGGACAGCATCTGCTCACCGCCTCCCAGGGCGGCAGCACCAAGACCATCGCCGTGAACGTCACCGACCCGGCCAACCCGGGCACCCCCGGCGGCGGCAACCCGAGCACCCCCGGCGGCAGCTCCGGCAGCGCGAGCAAGGGCCTCGGCGGCCTGCTCGGCGGATTGACCGGCAGCGCGGGCAGCTAGGCCCCGGAAGTGACGGCGGTTACAGCGGGCGTTCGCGGGGCGGCGTCCGCTGAACCGCGTTACAGCTGTGGCAATCGCGACAGGTGTACAGCGGGTGAACCGGCCCGGGCGGCGGCCGACATTCGAATCAGGCTGCGCGGAAAGGTGTTTCGGAGTTCTACCTGCGCCGTGACCTCGGGAAGTGAGGTGACGGAAGTGCGCGCGACATCGGCTCGCTACTGCTGATTCACCGAAACGTGTTAGACATCCTGCCCATGATCAAGAAATCGCTCACCGTCGCCGCGCTGGCCGCCGGTGTTGTTCTCACCCTCGCGCCGCACGCCGGTGCCGATAACACCGATCCCGCCAAGTTCTCGGATGTCACCGCCAACTTCGTGCCGTACAACGACCTGAACGTGCTCAGCGCCAAGGACAGCGGCAAGCTGATCATCGTCAGCCCCTACGGCACCACCCGGACCATCGCCTGCCGCGGCAACGGCCAGGACGTGGCGTACTACGACTGCAAGCAGCAGGACGACCTGGGCTGGATCAACCTCGCCCAGCAGGACATCCCAGGCCTCGGCCCGGGCTGGGTCTACACGATGCAGTCCGACCCGGCTGCCTAAGCAGCACAAGACAATTCACGCCCCGCTTCGACATCGAAGCGGGGCGTTTTGGTGGGGGGCGAGGGAGGACACCCGCACCGAGAATCGGAGCGGACGTTCCCGCACACCACAGGCCGCGCTCTCTTCGAATTTCGAAGAGAGCGCGGTCTTTTGGTTCCTAAGCTTCCAGTTTGTAGCCCAGGCCGCGGACCGTGACCAAGTGTTCCGGCTTGGCCGGGTCGGACTCGATCTTGGAGCGCAGGCGCTTGACGTGCACGTCGAGGGTTTTGGTGTCGCCGACGTAGTCGGCGCCCCAGACGCGGTCGATGAGCTGGCCGCGGGTCAGCACTCGGCCGGAGTTGCGGAGCAGGTATTCGAGCAGGTCGAATTCCTTGAGCGGCAGCGTCACCGCCTTGCCGTTCACCTGGACCGTGTGCCGGTCCACATCCATGCGGACCGGTCCGGCCTCCAGCACGCTGGTCTCGCCACCGCTGTCGGCCTCCTCGCCGACACCGCGGCGCAGCACGGCGCGGATGCGGGCGATGAGCTCGCGCGAGGAGTACGGCTTGGTGACGTAGTCGTCGGCGCCCAGTTCCAGGCCGACCACCTTGTCGATTTCGCTGTCGCGCGCGGTCACCATGATCACGGGGACACTGCCGCGGGCGCGCAACTGCTTGCACACATCGGTGCCGCTCATGCCGGGCAGCATGAGGTCGAGAAGGACGATGTCCGCCCCGGACCGGTCGAACTCGGCCAGCGCGGACGGGCCGTCACCCACAACGGTGACCTCGAACCCCTCCTTGCGCAGCAGGAATGCGAGCGGATCGGCCAGCGACTCCTCGTCCTCGACGATCAGCACACTCGTCATCGGGTTGCCTCCACACCGTTGGTTCTGGCCCGCCCGAGGGGGCGCGGGCCGGTTTCCTTCTTCGCCGCCGGAATCCCGGCGGAAAGTCTCTTGTCGCCGCCATTGAGATCGGCGGGGTGGGACGGGATACGCAGGGTGAACGTGGACCCCGTGCCCAATTTGCTCCACAGGGTGACTTCACCGCTGTGGTTGGCCGCTACGTGCTTGACGATAGCCAGCCCGAGCCCGGTACCGCCGGTGGCGCGCGAACGCGCCTTGTCGGCCCGGAAGAATCTTTCGAAGACGCGTTCCTGGTCTTCCTTGGCGATGCCGATACCGCGATCGGTGACCGCGATGTTCACGTGGCCCCCGCGCAGCGCGCGGCTCACCGAAACCTGCGATCCGCGCGGCGAATACGCGATGGCGTTCTCCACCAGGTTCGACAGCGCGGTCACCAGCAGGGTCTGATCGCCGATCACCTCGAGGCCGCTGGTGGAATCGGTGCTCACCGTGATGCCCGCAGCCTCGGCGGCGGTGCGGGAGCGCTCGATGGCCTGGTTGACGACGCTGTCCACGTCGACGGCCTCGAGTTCGGGCAGCTTCTCCGCGCCTTGCAGCCGGGACAGCGCGATGAGTTCGGTGACCATCTTGCCCATGCGGCGGGCCTCGCCGTGCAGGCGTTCGCCGAAGTGCCGCACCGATTCCGGATCGTCCGCCGATTCCAGCAATGCCTCAGCCAACAGGCTCATGGCGCTCACCGGGGTCTTGAGCTCATGGCTCACATTGGCGACGAAGTCGCGGCGGGTGGCCTCCATGCGGGCCTGTTCGGAATCGTCGTCGGCGAAGAGCACCACGAAGTTCGGGTTCTCCTGCGACAGCGGCCTGGCAACACCCCGGACTGCCAGCCGCGCACGCCCGGGCAGCGGGATTTTCGCGGTCAGCTCGAATTCGATATCGCTGCCGCCCGCGAGCACCTGCTGCACCGCGGCCCAGGCGCGTTCGTCGAGCAGCCGGTCGTGGACTATGCCCAGCTCCTCGGCCCGCGGATTCACCAGCACCACATCGCGGTACTGGTCGACCACGGCGATACCGCTCTCGGAGGCGAGCACGATCAGGTCCAGGACCTGCGACATGGTCAGGCCCGAGTCGGTGGCGGCGCGGATGCGCTCCTGCCGGGCATTGACATACGGAATGAGCAATCCACCGACTGCCAGTCCTACGACGGCCGCCAGGACTGCCAACAGCACGGCCTGTGGAACGCTCACGCTTTGAATCGTACGGTCGACTCAGCCGCCGCCAACCCCGGGTGCAGGAAGTTTCACGCAGGTCACAGGGGCTTCGACGGGAGTTGGCCCGCCGTTCACGCAATGTTTCGACTGGTCGGGGGCGGCGTTCGGCATTTTTGTGGCAAACACCGGGTAGGTCCGGTTCAGTCCTCGGGGTCGCCGTACAGGGCCGCGCGGACGGCATCGCCGTGCCGATCCGCCCACACGCCCAGCGCCAGGATCGGGGTGAGCAGATCCCGGCCCGCCGCGGTCAGCTCGTATTCCACGCGCGGCGGCGCTTCGGCGTAGCGGCGACGATCCAGCAATCCCATCCGTTCCATGCGGCGCAGGGTTTGGGTGAGCATCTTCTGGCTGATGCCACCGATCGAGCGCTGCAATTCGATCGGGCGCAGCGGGCCGTCGCGCAGGGTGTAGACGATCACGGTCAGCCAGGAGTTGCCGAAGATGTCCACCGCCAGGCGGGCGGGGCAGTCGGATTCGTAGTCGCCGTACTCCGGGAACTCCACGATCTCCGGGGTCTCCGGCGCGGCCATCTCGATCGTCACGGGTTCCAGCCTGCCAGCGTCATTGCGCACCCGCGAGTGCGTATCGGAATTCCTAACGTCGAATTCGCAACCACGACACAGGAGTTCACATGCGAATCGGAATCATCGGCGCCGGAGCCATGGCGCGGGCGCTCGGCGGCGGCTGGGCGGCGGCCGGGCACGAGCTCGTTATCGGGGCACGCGATGCGACGCGAGCGCGCGATGCCGCCGCGGAGATCATGGCCACGGCGGGAGCCGATATCGCGCCGGAAGCCGGAGCCGGGACGCGAGAATATGTCCCCACCGCGAGCCGGGTGCACGCGGCGAGCATCGAAGAGGCGGCGGAGTTCGGCACGGTCGTACTGCTGGCGCTACCGGTCGCGGCATTGAGCGAAGTGCTGGCGGCGAGCGGCGCGGCGCTGGCCGGGCGCACGCTCGTCGACTGCACCAACGCGTTCCGCCCGGACAGCGGGAAGTTCGTGCTCACCGAAGACGCTGTGGCCGAACGCATCGCGGCGACCGTCCCGGCTGCGCAGGTGGTGAAGGGCTTCAATCTCTGTGCGGCCGAGGTCTATGCCGGAACACAGCGCGAGTTCGAGGGCCGCACGCTGCTGGTCCCGCTGTGCGGTGACGATCCGGAGGCCGTCGCCCGCGTCTCCGCGCTCGCGGAGGATCTGAAGCTGCGCCCCTGCCACGCGGGTGGCCTGGCGCAGGCCAGATATCTCGAGGCCACCTCGGCGTTCGTGGTCGGACAGTGGTTCGGCGGCAATGACTCTCGCGCCATGTTCCCGCCGCTGGAGGCGACCTTCGCCGCAGTGGACGAGTAGTCCGAAAGAAAAATCCGAGTGCGCACGCCGTTGTGCACACTCGGATTTCAGGCCCGGAGGGGCGGAATCACCAACCGGTGTTACCGCGAACCGGGACATTCACGAAGCTCGGACGATTCGGGTCGAGCTGCACATGCTGCGGCTTCAGACCGGTATCGATGAGCATCGGGAGAATCGGCAGGCCCTTGGGGAAGTTGCCCGCGAAGACGTCCACCCGCAACCGGTGTCCCGGCTGCAGCAGACCCTGGGTACCGCTGAGCGCGATATCGAGGGTGGTGGCCTCGCCCGGCACCGTCGGTTCGCTCTTGTCCAGCGAGGTGAGGGCGCGCGGGTCGGTGTAGTCGCCGTTCTCCGAGCGCGCGCTGTTGGCCTCGTCGATCTGGCGCATGGACGCCATCATCTGACCGGAGGTCAGCACGGTCGACTTGCCATCGGGCGCAACGTCATTGACGGTGACGGTCCAGTAGCCGTCGGCGGCGTCCTGAACGGTGTTGAGGTGCACCGCGATCGGGCCGGAGATGGTGGTGGCCTCGGCGACCGGGGCGCTGGTGAAGGTCAGGCCGTTGAGTTCGGCGACCCGCGAATCCAGCGCGCAGCCGTCGATGATGGACAGCACGCCGGCGCTGCCCTGGGCGGCGTCGTTCGAGCACAGCGTGGTCAAACCCATTGCGACACTGAACCGGTCGGTATCGCCGTTGGCCTCGGCGGTCAGCGAACCGTCGTACAGGCTGTTCGCGGTGCCGCTGCGCTGCGCGGACAGGTACATGCGACGGTAGCGCGCGGCTTCTTCCGAGGGCGCGGAGGTGCCGAAGCCGCCCTGGGTGATCCAGCCGCCGCCCTGCTGGCGCAGCGTGACCGGGCCGTACTTGTCGATGCCGTTGTCGATTCCCTTGAGCCACTTGTCGAACCAGGCGCGCTGCAGCACGTCCAGGCGCGGCGGCAGCCCGGGGCGACCGGCTTCCGACCCCGAGGTCACGTGGTAGGTGTTGCCCATGAGCAGCTGCTTCTGCCCGGCGGGCAGCGGAATCTCGTTGTAGATCTTGGATTCCGAGTAGGTGAACAGGTCGTGCCAGCCGCCGGTGACGAAGGTCGGGATCTGGATGCGGCTCGGATCGCCGAGCCAATCCTTACGCTCGGCCGACATATCGTTGAGCATGGCCTTGACGCGCGGGTCGAGGCTGTTCATATCGGTGCTGGTGTACGCCGACATGAGCACGTCCAGATAGGTGAACGGGTCGTCGGCGCGGTCACGCAGCCACTGGAAGTCGAACTTGCCCTGCGCGATCGAGGCCAGATCCGGCACCCATTTGAGCCCGTTGATGGCGGACAGCCACAGCGGGATGAAGTTGAAGCCGAAGCCGCCGCCGGGCGCGAGCACATCGTCGACGAGGTCGCTGCCGGGCACGATCGGGAAGATGGCCTTCAACGCGGGCGGCTGCTTCTCCGCGGCCTGCACCTGGTTGATGGCGCTGTAGGACAGTCCGTTCATGCCCACACGGCCGTTGGACCAGCTCTGCTTGGATGCCCAGTCGATGGTCTCGACGGTGTCCTGCTGCTCGCGACCGCGCAGCATGTCCCATTCGCCCTGCGAGAATCCGGTGCCGCGCACGTCCACGACGACCTGCGTGTATCCGGATTTGATGAGCTGGCGGTCGACGGAGAAGTTGCGGAGTTCGCCGTTGCCCGCGGCGTTCAGCAGTTCACCGAAGCCGGAGATGGGGGTACCGGAGAGGTTGATATTCCGGAAGACATTGACCAGGGCGTCGCCCAGGCCGGGAATCGCGAAGGCGCTGTCGGCGACGTTCGACACCAGCTTGGTGTAGGGCGTCAGGTTCAGCACGGTCGGCGTGGGGGTGGCGATGGGGCGGCCCGAGGCGTCCGCCGGGTGATAGACGTTGCCCTTCAACACGGTTCCGTCGCTCATCGTGATGGGGACGTCCCATTCGATGAATACGTTCGGGTACTGCTGCTGACCGTCTTCGGTGGCGGTCCAGGCCGCTCCCGCCGCGCCACCGTCGGGACCGGCCGGAATCGGGGCCGCGTCCGCTGTGATGGCGGTCAAAGGAACGAAAAGAGTGGCTGCCGTGGCTAGCACAGTGGCCCGTAGCGCGTGCTTCATCGAACGTGATCTACCTCTCGCAAATGGTCGAACGTCCAGAGCATAACTACCGAGAAGTAAGTTGCAAACCCCGGTTACACGTACCGTTTTAAATGGGCAAAATTCCGGCAAATTTGAATTACCTTGCGGCGGAATACCCTACGGTGCCGTACTGAGAGGTGGATCACATCGTAAGTCATTCCCGCTATGAATTGCGGAAGACACGAATTGTCCGGAGAAATGAAAAACGCGCTGTAGCCATGTAATCCGGCTACAGCGCGTTCGCGTTACTTACTGTTACTTGCCACCCTGATTGGCGACGGCGGCCGCACCGGCGGCCGCGGCCTCGGGATCCAGGTACTCGCCCGGGCCCAGCGGGCGCAGGTTCTCGTCCAGCTCGTACTTGAGCGGAATGCCGGTGGGGATGTTCAGCTCGGCGATGGCGTCGTCCGAGATGCCCTCCAGGTGCTTCACCAGCGCGCGCAGCGAATTGCCGTGCGCCGCAATGAGAACCGTCTTACCGGCGGTGACATCCTGGGAGATGGTGTCCTCCCAGTACGGCACCATGCGGGCCACGACGTCCTTGAGGCATTCGGTCAGCGGCACATCGATACCGGCGTAGCGCGGATCGGCGTCCTGGCTGTATTCGGTACCGGCCTCGATCGGCGGCGGCGGGGTGTCGTAGCTGCGGCGCCACAGCATGAACTGCTCGTCGCCGTACTGGTCCTTGATCTCCGCCTTGTTCTTGCCCTGCAATGCGCCGTAATGCCGCTCGTTCAGACGCCAATCGCGCACGACCGGAATCCAATGCCGGTCACAGGCGTCGAGCGCGTTGTTCGCGGTGCTGATCGCGCGGCGCAGCAGCGAGGTGTAGACGATATCGGGCAGAATCCCGTGCTCGGCCAGCAATTCACCGGCACGCTTGCCTTCGGCGACACCCTTATCCGTCAGACGGACGTCCACCCAGCCGGTGAACAGGTTGAGGGCATTCCATTCGCTCTCGCCGTGGCGCAGCAGCACGAGGGTGTACGTCATGGGGGTCATCTTTCCACGAGCAGCGCGGCGCCAACGAGGGTGGCCTGATCGGTGAGCTCGGAGGGGACCACGCGCAGCTCACGCAGGAATTTCAGGCGTGCGTGCGCGGCGGCCGACGCGCGCAGCGGAGCCCAGAGCAGCTCACCGGATTGGGCGAAGCCGCCACCGATGACGACCAGATCGGTGTCCAGCAGTGCCGCCGCCGACGCCACCGCCGCCCCGATCGCGGTGCCCGCGCGATGCAGCGCCGCCACCGCGATCTCGTCCCCGTTGTGTGCGGCCTTCGACAGTTCGATGCCGGTGCTCCCGGTCCACCCCTGCCGGCGCGCCCAGCGCACCGAGGATTTCCCGCTGGCCACCGCCTCGACGCAGCCGAAACCGCCACAGGCGCAGGGTTCTTCGTTGCCCGGCACGATGATGTGGCCGATATGGCCGCCATTTCCGGTGCGGCCCATGACAACCCGGTCATCGGAGATGACGCCGCCGCCGATGCCGGAGGATACGGTCAGGGCCAGCACATTGGGCACCCCGCGCGCCGCGCCGAAGCGCTGTTCGGCCAGCACCAGGCAGACGCCGTCGATGGCGAAGCGAATCCTGGCGTCCGGGAACAACTCCCGGACCGCGTCCACCAGTGCGAAGCCGTCCACCCACTCGGGGATATTGAGCGGTCCGGTCACGCCGGTGCGCACATCCACCGGTCCGGCCGCGCCGATGCCGACCGCGGTCACCTCGGCGGTGCCCGCGACGGTCAGCAGCAGTTCCAGACAGGCCTCCCAGACCTTCGATTCCGGAACCTGGATGCGGCGTACGGATTCCACTCCGCCGTCCGCGCCGACAATGCCCGCCGCGAATTTCGTCGCACCGATATCCAGCGCCAATGCCACCATGGCGGGGAGACTACAGCTTGTCCTCGGCGTCGACGAGGTGTTCGAAGGCGCGCAGGTTCTTCAGCGATTCCCCGCGCGAGACCCGCCATTTCCATTCCCGGCGAATGGATTCCGCGAAGCCCAATTCGAGCAGGGTATTGAAGTCCGCGTCCACGGCCTCGAGGATCTGGCCGAACCAGGTGTCGAGTTCATCGGCGGTGACGGCGTGATTGGCCAGGCGGCCCACCAGGTAGATGTCGCCGACCTTGTCGATGGTGTACGCCACACCGTAGAGGCGGCGATTGCGGCGCAGCAGGAATTTGTAGACGCCCTCGAAATTCTCGTCCGGTTTGCGGCAGACGAACGATTCCATGCGAATGCCGTGCTTGCCGACCGTGACGCCGATGACCGTCTTGAGTTTGCGCTCACCGGGCAGCACCACCACGAAGGTGCCGTCGGCCTCACGCGAGTACTCGATCTCGCGGTCGCGCAGCGTCTGGTCGATGAGCTGCGCCGTGGCCGCCACGGGGTCCGCGGGATTCGACTGTGCCGCAGCACCGTTCGAAGGCGCGGCGGTATCGCCCGGCTGCACGGGGTCGCTCATCGGCGTACGGCTCCCATCCGGCGCCGCCAGAGCGCCAGTGATCTGGCTTGATTGGTCTCGGTATGCACGCTACCGGTGCGATTGCGGCGGTCCCGGGACTGGCCGAGGGCGGCGGCGTAGCTGTCCAGCATGCCGTCGGCGGTATGCGCCCAGGAGAAGTTCGCGGCGTGCTCGACCGCGGCCGCGCCCATCAGGTCCAGGCGGCCCGGATTTTCCAGCAGCGAGCGCAGTGCGGCGGCCCAGTCGGGGGTGCGATGGCCGGGCACCAGCAGTCCGGTGACGCCGTCGCGCACGGCGGTGCCGAGTCCGCCCACATCGGCGGCCAGCACCGGGGTGCCGCTGGCCTGCGCCTCGATGGCGACCAGGCCGAAGGATTCGTTGTAGCTGGGCACCGCGACCAGATCCGCGGCGCGATACACCTGTACCAGGCGGTGCGGCGGCTGCGGCGGCAGGAAGGTGACGCGATCGGAAATGCCGAGCGCGGCAGCCAATTCGATGAGCGCGTCCGGGCGCTCGAGTCCGCTGCCGGACGGTCCGCCGACGATCAGCACCCGCAGCGGACGCTCGGGACGCTGCGGTAGCGCGGCCTCCTCGGCCAGCACCTGCGCGGCCGCGCGAACCAGTACGTCCGGTGCCTTCAAAGGCTGAATTCGCCCGATGAACGCCACAATTCGCTCATCGTCGGGCAGGCCCAGCTCGGCGCGCGCGGTGGCGCGATCACCCGGTCGGTATCGGTTCAGGTCCGCGCCGGGCAGCACCACATCGATGTGTTCGGGATCCGCGCCGTACAGGTCGACGAGCTGCCGGGCTTCCTCGCCGGTATTGGCGACCAGCCGATCCGCCTCGGCGACGATCTGCTTCTCCCCGATCACCCGGGCGGCCGGTTCGGGCGTATCGCCCTCGGCGAGATAGAGATTCTTGACCGCGGCCAAGGTGTGCGCGGTGTGCACCATCGGCACCCGCCAGCGATCGCGCGCCAGCCAGCCCACCTGACCGGACAGCCAGTAGTGCGAATGGATCAGGTCGTAGTGCCCGGGCAGATGCCGGGCCTCCTGCCGCAGCACCTCCGCCGCGAACGGGCACAGCTGCGTGGGCAGATCATGCTTGTCGAGACCTTCGAACGGCCCGGCCACCACATTGCGAACCAGTACCCCGGGCGCGGCTTCCACCAGGGGTTCGTCATTCGAGGAGGTGGCCCGGGTGAAGATCTCCACCTGGGTGCCGCGGCGAGCCAATTCGATGGCCGTCTGCAGGACGTACACATTCATGCCGCCGGCATCGCCGGTACCCGGTTGGGCCAGTGGTGAGGTGTGCACCGATAGCACGGCAATCCGATTGGGCCGTAGGTCGGAACGTTGACTCACTACACCAGTGTGCACGCCCGCGGTAAGCGAATATACGTGGGTTACCCGACCTAGTGACCTCTCTCACACGGGAAGCCCCGGTCAGGACAGGGTTTCGACGAAGGCGGTGAGCTCTGCCACGAAGCGTTCAGGGTCCTCGATGAACAGTCCGTGCTGGGCCTGCGGCCAGTAGGAAGTGCTCGAATTCGGGGCGGTGTCGGCGATGTACCGGCCGTTCTCCACGGGCACCACCGGGTCCGCTTCACCGTGCATGACGAACACCGGGACATCGAGGTTCGCGAGCGTTTCGGTGTTGTCGACGGTGCGATAGAACAGCGCCTTGCGCACCCGGGGCAGGGTCGCGACGCTGCCGCCGAACAGACGCTGGGCGTCGCCGCCCTTATCGCGGCCGGGACCGGTATTGGCATTGCCGAAGGCGGCGAAACCGCGCATGGCGCGACCGGCGCTCTCCTCGAACACATCCGGGATGGCCTTCTGCATGGCCGGTCCGGTGGCCGCGCCGGGCACGTTCTTGCCGATACCGGCCTGCGAGCCGGTGTAGACCACGCCCGCGACGGCGGCGGTGCCGTAGGCGGTGAGGTAATCGCTGAGCACGATGCCGCCGTAGGACCAGCCGAGCAGGACCGCACCGGCGGAGATGTTCTCCGCGGCCAGCACGGCCGCGACGTCGGCGGCCCAGTTCTTCGGATCGTCGTATCCGGCTTCGGGGGCGTCGGAGTAGCCGTGCCCGCGCAGATCGAGCGCGATCACCCGGAAACGCTCGGCCAGGTCGTCGGCGGCGCGACCCCAGCAGCGCAGGGTTCCGGACCAGCCGTGCAGCAGCACCAGCGGCCGTGCGTCTTCAGGTCCGGTGACCCGGTAAACGATATTCGTGCCGTCCGCGCTGACCACTTCCCGAATTGCCATACCGGTCAGGCTAACCGGGAGGGTTTTCCGACCCTTGCCTAAGCTCATGACATGAGCATTCGTACCGCTGTTGTGACCGGGGCAAGTTCGGGAATCGGGGAGGCTACTGCCCGGGAGCTCGCGAAACAGGGGTACCACGTGTACGTCGGAGCGCGGCGGGTCGATCGGCTGGAGAAGCTGGCCGCGGAGATCGGCGGGACGGCGCTGCCGCTCGATGTCACCGACGAGGAGTCGGTGCGCGCCTTCACCGAGGCGATCGGCGAGGTGAACGTGCTGGTCAACAATGCCGGTGGCGCAAAGGGTTTGGCCTCGGTCGCCGACGCCGATCTGGATGACTGGCGCTGGATGTGGGAGACGAACGTGCTGGGCACGCTGCGGCTCACCAAGGCGCTGCTGCCCAAGCTGATCGCCTCGGGCGACGGCCTGATCGTCACCATCACCTCGGTGGCGGCGATGACGCACTACGACAACGGTTCCGGCTACACCTCCGCCAAGCACGCGCAGGCGGTGCTGCACCGGACGCTGCGCGGTGAACTGCTCGGCCAGCCGGTGCGGCTCACCGAGATCGCGCCGGGCGCGGTGGAGACCGAGTTCTCGCTGGTGCGTTTCAACGGTGACGCCGACCGCGCCGCCAAGGTGTACGAGGGCATCGATCCCCTTGTCGCGCAGGACATCGCCGAGATCATCGGCTTCGTCGCCTCGCGTCCGGCGCACGTGAACCTGGACACCATCGTGGTGAAGCCGCGCGATCAGGCCGAAGCGGGTCGTTTCGCGCGCCGCTGAAACCGCTAGGGAAGCAAGCGGATTCGCAGCGTCTCGTAGGTGGGGATGAAAACCTTTCGGCGGTAACGCCGTTCGACGATCTCCCACGGGCGGCCGTTGGCGGTCAAGGCTTCCAGCAGCGACGTCAGCTCCGAATGCACCAGTTGCAGGCCCACGCAGAGGTGGCGGCCGCCGCCGAACCACAGCTGCCGGGTCTCGGGGTTGTAATCGCGATCGATGCTGAACGGCCCGGCCGCGTTGTTGATCGACCAGGTCAGGATTTTGACGTGCTCCCCCGCGCGCAGCTGCCGCCCCGCGACCTCCACATCACCGATGACCGACCGCCCGACCAGATAGGCCGGGCTGGTGACGCGCAGGGTCTCGCGCACGGCATCGGGGGTGCGTTCGGGGCGGGCGATCAATTCCCGGTGGTCGCCGCTGTCGTGCAGTAGCGCGACCATGCGGGTCATGGCGCTGGCCAGGGTGTCGGTTCCTGCCACGGCCATGAGAATGGCCAGCCCCGAAGCGTGTTCGAGTTCCAGGCCGAGTTCGCGGCAGCGGCCGAGCGTGGTCGCGGGATCGGCGCGCTCGTAGGCATCGGGCACCGAGGTGGCGAGTTTGGTGGCGAGGGTGCGGGCGCGCGCCACGGCCACCGGATCCAGGGTGGTTGACGCCATTGTGCCCATCGCGAGGTTGACCAATTCCTCGACGTGTTCGAAGAGAATCCGGAACGGCTGATCCGGATCATCGCTCTCGTCGAGCGCCGCGCCGTCCTCGGCGAAGATGGCGGCGATATCGGCGGGCCGCATACCGACCAGATCCGAAACACTGCGCCCGACCAGCACGCGGGCGCGTTCGGCGATATCCACGGTCTTACCGTCCGCGAGATCGGCGGTGATCTGTTTCAGCGCGGGTCCGAGCACCCCGTCCACCAGGGCGTCGGTGTGCGCGGCGGTGAACAGGTCACGGACCTTGGTGCGCAGCGCGGTGTGCCCGGGCCCTTCGAACAGGTCCTCGACCCAGTCGCCGATGACCTGGGCCCACCAGTGTCCGGCCGCACCCTCGGCGACGATGCTGAAGTGGTTGCTGTCATTGAAGATCTGCCGCGCGACCAGGGGATCGGCGACGAACCAGCCGAGTTTGGGCAGTTTGCGGATGGGTTTGGCGGCGCGGCCCGCCAGCAGGACGGCGGGCAGCCAGGGCTGACCGGCGGCGAGCAGCGTCAGTTCGTGCCGGGTGGCTGCGTTGATCATGTTGCGTCCCAATGTAGTTCACTTCACACAAAGTGAATTGCGGAATTTTCATATTGGCAATACCGGCGCTGCTACCGTCGCCGCAACCGTGGGCAGTTTGGAGTGATCACATGGTGCGAGCACGAATCGAGGCGGTGGGCTCCTACCTGCCCACCCTGGAAGTATCTACCGCCGAGCTGCTGACGCAACTCGACGTCGAATCCCCCATCGACTTGGAGAAGGTCAGCGGCGTCAAACACCGCCGCCGCTGCGGCGTCGACGCCGACGGGCAGCGCGAGGACTCGTTCACCGTGGCGCTGGCCGCCGCGCGCACGGCCCTGGCCAACTCCGGATACGCGGCGAACGAACTGGATATCGTCATCTCCTGTTCCATCACCCGCATCCGCGACGACGACTTCTGGGTCGAACCGTCCTTCGCGCTGCTACTGCGCAATGAACTCGGCGCGACCGGAGCCATCCACTTCGACGTCTCCAATGCCTGCGCGGGCATGCTGACCGGGGTCCTGGTGCTGGAACGGATGATTCGCGCGGGCATCGTCAAGAACGGGCTGGTGGTGTCCGGCGAGTACATCACCCCCATCTCCGATACCGCCGTGCGCGAGATGTCCGAGAAATACGATCCGCAGTTCGCCTCGCTCACCGTCGGCGACGGCGCGGCCGCGGTCATCCTCGACAGTGCGGGCACCGCCGACGAGGGCATCGACTACATCGAACTCAATACCAGCGCCGCCTTCGCGCAGCTGTGCCTCGGCATGCCGAGCGACCGCAGTCCGGGCATCGCGCTGTACACCGACAACCGGGCCATGCACAACGAATCCCGGTACCTGCTGTGGACCACGCGGCAGCGCGATTTCCTGGCCGAACGGGACAGCGATTTCGCCGCCGAAGGCTACGACCACGTCATTCATCACCAATTCAGCGGTCCCGCAGTGGAATTGATCAACAAAATCGCCGAACGCGAATTCGACGCCGCCGTCCCACCCGGTATCGCGGTGCTGGACAGGTACGGAAACACGGCCTCCACCTCGCATTTCGTGGTATTGCACGACGCGCTGCGACAGCAGCGGCTAGCGTCCGGAATGAAAGTGCTGATGGTGCCCGCGGCCTCCGGCGTGGTAGCGGGATTTCTGTCGGTGACTCTCGGAGAACTGCGGGTGTGATGAGCATGAATATTGTTATTTCCGCCGTGGCCGTCGAAACCGGTTGCGGCAGTTCGATAGAACAGGCCGCGGCGGCCGCCAAGCGGGCCGTCGCCGAGGCGGGCAGCACACCCGAGCAGATCGACGCGCTGATCAATACCGGCGTCTACCGGGATTCGAACATGGTGGAACCGGCCATGTCCGCACTGGTACAGCAGGCCGCCGGAATCGGGCTCGAATACCACAGCGGTGATGTGCCCTGCCTGTCCTTCGATCTGATGAACGGCGCCTGCGGTGTGCTCAATGCCATCCAGGTGAGCCAGGCGCTGTTGCAGGCGCCGAACGTACGCCGGGTGCTGGTGGTCAGCGGTGACGCGCATCCCTCGAAATCCACTGCGCCACAAGAAGGTTTCCCGATCACACCGGTCGGCGCGGCGCTCCTGCTGGAAAAAGGCGAAGGCACGGCCGGATTCGGCGCACTGCACATCAGCGCGACCGACGCGACCCCCGAACCGGTCGGCTACGTGCGACTACCGGAGATGGGCAGCACCGGGCGTTCGACCATCATCGTCGACCGCACCGTCAATACGGTGGAAGATCTACTACACCATGCGATTTCGGCCGCCAGCGAAGCGCTCGAGGTGGCCGAGGCCGATCCGGCGCGCACCCTGCTGATCTGTAGCCGTCCGACCGCCGATTTCCCGGCCCTGCTCGCCGCGCGGCTGGGGCTGCCCGCCGATGCCGTCCAGGCCGCCGACATCGAGGGCGACGCGCACACCTCCGCCCTCCCCGCCGCCTACCTCGCGGCCCGGGACAGCGGGAAACTCGCCACCGCCGAGGTGGCGCTGTTCGTGGCCGCCGGGGCGGGGCCCGCCGCCGCGGCCATCGCGTATCGCCTGCCTCCGGCATAATCGACGCCGGAGGGATGATCATGAGCGAACTTTGGGTGATCGTGCCCGCATACAACGAAGAGCACGGCATATCCGCCACGCTGGACGCGCTCGCCGCCCAGCGGGACCCCAAATTCACCCTGGTCGTGGTGGACAACAACTCCACCGACGGCACCGTCGGGGTGATCGAGGCGTTCGCGGCCGCGCACCCGCAGATGCGCGTCGAGGTCATCACCGAAACCCAGAAGGGCACGGGAGCCGCCTCCGACACCGGTATGCGGTACGCCATCGCGGGCGGGGCGACCCGGCTGGCCCGCACCGATGCCGACTGCCTGCCCTATCCGGAGTGGATCGAGCGGATCAACGCCGGATTCGACTCCGGACTGCGGCTGGTCAGCGGACAGCTCATCCCCCGCACCGACGAGGGCGTGCGCTGGCGGGACCGGACCATCATCCGGATCGTGCTCGAAGTCGCGTCCGCGTTCGGCAAACTCCGGCCCGGCAATCAGGACCCGCGCTATCTGGGGCCGTACGTCATGACGCCCGGCTGCAATATGGCCATTACCAGCGAACTCTACGAGGCCGCGGGTGGCTTCCCGCGCACCGCGATCGAGGATCTGCACGAGGATCGGGCGCTGGTCAACGCGGTACGCATGATCACCACCGATTACGGGCTGCGCCGCGATGTGCGCGTGCACGCCTCGAACCGGCGGGTGCGCGCCTGGGGCGTGCGCAAAACCCTCGCCTGGTACGCCGACCACCGCTACAAACCGGAACTGGTGGATATTCGGTGACCGCACCGGCGAGCGACTTCCTGCACCTACTGCGCGAACAGGTCCGGAACAAGCCCGACAGTCCCGCGTTGGGCATGGTCGGGGAACGCCCGCTCAGCTTCGCCGAACTCGACGACCGGATCACGACCGTCGCGGAACGATTGCGTGCCAATGGTTTCCGCGCGGGCGACCGCATGCTGTTCTCCATCCGGCCGTGCGTGGACGCGGTGGTGCTGATCTTCGGGACCATCGCCGCGGGCGGAACCATCGTGTTCGTGGACCCGGGCGTGGGGCCGGAACTGTTCGCGCGGCGCATCGGACTGGTCGAACCCGCCTGGGCGGCAACGGAATCACTGCTTTACCTGTTGAGCGGCCCGCTGAGTCGAGTGGGCCGCATGCGGGGGCTGTCACTGCCCGCGTTCGGCCGACTTCCGGTGCGGCACATTCACAGTGGCCCTCGATTGCCCGGGACACCGGGCGGTTCCCTCCCGCTGCGACACCTGTTCGACAACGCGGCGGTCACCGGTGATTCGGCGGAATCGGTGGCGAATCCGGCCGCCGAGGCGCTGATCGTGTTCACCTCCGGCACCACCGCCGCGCCCAAAGCCGTTGTGCACACGCGCGGTTCGCTCGGTGCGGGTTTGGCCGCCATGGCCGGGCGCAGCACCCTCGGACCGGGCAGCCACCTGCACACCGAGCAATTGATGATGGGACTGCCCGCACTGCTGGCCGGTGCGCAGTGGTCCATGCCGCACTACCCGCGCTTCGGCACCCATATCGAACCGATCGGGTTCGCGCGGAACCTCACGGACGCGACGCACGCCTTCTTCACCCCCGCCGATCTGGCCGTGGTGCTGACCGCCATCGAAACCGGGAATCTCATCGCGCCCAGCGGATTACGCGAAATCTCCCTCGGCGGCGCACCCGTCACCACCGCACTGCTGCGCCGCGCCCGCGCGGCGCTCCCCGGCTGCGAATTCCTCGCCATCTACGGCATGACCGAAATCCTGCCGGTGGCAATAACTTCCGGCACCGCCAAACTCGAATTCGACGGCGCGGGCGACCCCCTCGGCGCACCCGTGCACGGCGTCACCGCCACCATCGCCGACGACGGTGAACTGATCCTGTCCGGCCCCAACCTCTGCCACCGCTACCTCGGCGAACCACCCCTCACCGAAATCCGCACCGGTGACCTGGCCCGCCTGGACGGCGACACCCTGATCCTCATGGGCCGCAAGAAAGACATGATGCTGCGCGGCAAAACCAATATCTACCCCGGCCTCTACGAACCGGCCATCAACGCCATCCCCGGCGTGCGCCAAGCCATCATGATCGGCCTCCCCGACGAAATCGGCGACGAGCGCATAATCCTCGCCGTAGTCCCCGATCCCGATGCGGCGGATATCGTTTCGCGCCTGCGCAAAGAACTCCCCGCCCTGATCGACATCTCCGCCCTCCCCGACGACATCACCCTGGTCGACGACATCCCGGTCTCCGGCCGCACCAGCAAACCCGACCGCGCCGCCCTCCGCACACAATTGGCCGCACGCACGAACTGAATTACGCTGCCAAGGAAGCCTTTCCGCGCACCATCCCCTCGTCATCCCGGCGCGTCTTTGGCCGGGATCCACACCGATCAGCGCACCACCAAATGTGTGGATCCCGGCCAAAAGCATGCCGGGATGACGAGGGTGCGCTATGCCGCAGAGCGGGACACGAGTTCGGCGATGACGCGGTCGGCGAAGTGCGCGGCCTGTGCGGCGGTCAGGACCCCGTCGACGTAGCAGAAGGCGATTCGCATTTCCTCGTGCGCGGTCACGATCGCCACGGTCAGGGCACTGACACAGGAATTGGTTGCCGCCACGGTGACACCAGAAAGACGCTGGCCGCCAATCTCTTCCGGGAAGTCCGCGCGGCCCAGGTTGGTCACCGAGACATTCCACGGCGCACGCCGATCCACCATCTCGACAATTCGCGTGCCCGTGTGTACGGTGCGCGGCGTCCCGAAGCGCATTCCGGCCACGGTCGCAAGGTGTCGCCGCTGCCGTACACCGCGCGACAGCTGCCGGTTCACCGATCTCGCCGCCTGCCACGGCGAGACACCTGCCCCGTACCGCACGAAAGCGGTCAGCACGGGCGCGTAATTGCCCAGCTCGTCCGTGTCCGGCTGCGGCTCCAACAGGCCCCGGAAATCCACCGGCGAGCCGATTCCCGCGATCCCGCCGGTGGATCCCGCCGCCGCCCCGATCGCGCGCGCGACCGCTGACGCGAGTACCCCGTGCACCGTCACCCCGGCTCGGCGGCAGTCGTCCGCCAGCTCGGCCAGGGGTTCGGCGGGCACCTTCCGATAGATCGCCCGGGTCAGCCGGTCGGGCAGTGCGACCGGAACTTTTCCGCGTAGCCGTCGCGGACGCAGGGCGAGGGCGGCCGCCTGGTCGAACATGGTCGTGTACACGTAGCGCCAGAATCCGCGTGCCGCAACGGGAATCAGATCATCCGACGGTGCGACGGACGGGCGGCTCGCGACCGGTTCGATCTCGTCTCGCACGGCGTATTCGATGATCTTGCGCAGGACGGTCATGAGGGAGCGGCCGTCGACGATGATGTGTGAGATCGTCAGGACGAGATCGTGATATTCATCGGAAGCGCCTGGGGCATAGGCGATATCGGCGAGACGCGCGAAGCCCGCGGACACCTCGATCGGCGTGATCATTTCGGTGTCGATGTGCCGCTGCCAGGCGTCGTTCTCATCGCAGCTGAACTGCCGCAGCGGAATTCGCGGCTCAGCGAGAGGTTCGGCGCGCGGGTGCCCGTCGCCGGTGTCGACAACGCCCATGCGCAGCAGCGGGTACTCGGCGAGCACCACCGCTGTCGCGCGCTCCAACTGTTCTGTGGTCAACCGCCCGTGCACCCGCACCCTGCCGACGCAATTCGCCGGGGAGATGCGGTCGATGATCCAGAACCAGCGTTCGGAGGGGCTCAGTTCGCGGCCGGAATCGGTTGTCGTCGTTGCCGTTCTGCTCGCAACCACCGTAGAGCCTCTCGCCGCGCCTGTCCGGCGAGACTAGTGCGACGTGGCGGGGTTCGCATCCCGTGCGGGCGAGCGGCCGCACAGGGCCCGGAAACGGGACAGCGCGGGCACTCTGCCGAGTGCCCGCGCCGTGCCGGTGAGCGTTGCGGTCAGCGACCGCCGGGGGCCTGCGGGGGGACGGGGGCGGCGGTCACCACGGGTGCCGGTTCGCCCTGGATGGCGGACATGGACTTCCAGGTGGCCCAGTCGATGGTCCAGTCGTAGAGGTCGCCGTCGGCGGCCGACAGGTTGATGCGGGTGCCGGACACCTCCACCGGATCACCGTAGAGGGCGGTCGGGAAGTAGGACTGCGCGTCATTGGTGCTGAGGTTGATGCAGCCGTTGGTGACGTTCGTATTGCCCTGCGCGGCGGACGATTCCGGGTTGGCGTGAATGAATTCGCCATTGTTCGAGATGCGCACGGCCCAGCGTTCGCGGGCATTGGTGTAGAACGGCGGATTCGACATGACGAAGTCCTCGTACTTCTCCGTCACCACGTGCACGCCGGAGCGCGTCACATTGCGGTCCTCATTGCCTTCGCCGTAGCTGACCGGGAAGTCGAAGACGACCTGTCCGTCCCGGATGACCTGCATGCGGTGGCTGGTGGCGACGGCCTTCACGATCTGCGAGCGGCCGATCTTGAAGTCCGAGGTGATGTCCGCGGCGCCGAACGAGCCCGCGCCCATATCGAGGCCGTACAGCTTGGCGCCGACGTGCACGGCGGTGCCGGGCACCCAGTACTCGCGCGGCCGCCAGTGCGCGCGGGAGCCGCCGTTGTCGTCGGGCAGCCAGGCCCAGGAGCCTTCGGCGGCGGGCGTGGTGGTGACGGTGAGCGCCTTCTCGACGGCGGCCTTGTTGTCGATATGCTTGTTGAATTGCAGGATGATCGGCGCGGCGATGCCGACCTCCTGACCGTCGGCGATATTGATCGTCGCGTTCACCTCGGTCTTGGGATTGACGGTGGTGAATTTCGCGTCGATCGGCACCGGCTTGTTGTCGGTGCCGGTGGCGGTGCCGGACCAGGTGTAGGTGATGCCGTAGCCCAGCGCCTCATTGACGGTGAACTTGCTGTGGTCCGGGCTGAATTCGCCGGTGACCTGCTTACCGTTCGGGTTGGTCAGGGCCACCTGGTCGATGCGGCCGCCGCTGACGGAAACCGATACGGGGGTGGTCGGGTTGACGTTCTGTGCGCCATCGCCGGGTTCGGGGGTCACCTTGGCGGCCGGAGCGGCTGGCTTGTCGGGGGTTCCGCCCTTGTCGGACGTGCATCCGGCCACCAGCGCCACCGCGGCCAGTAGCGCGGCCAGTACAGCCGTCGCCCGCCGGACCGGGAATCCTCGTCTACTCACTTCCTCGACGTTACCCCCGCAAACCGAGTCCTCCAGCCGCCGAAACCGTGGTACCGGCCACCCCTACAGGGCGACTCCCACAGTGACAGGTTCGGGTTCGAGGTGGATTTCGAAGCGTTCAGCAACTCCCTGGCGAACTTCGCGAGCGAGTTCGGCGAGCTGCTCAGCGGTGGCAGCACCGCGATTGGTCAGAGCCAATGTGTGTTTGGTGGACAGTCTCGCGGGCGCGCCCGTACCCGGAAAACCCTTGGCGAAACCCGCGCGCTCGATGAGCCAGCCCGCCGAGAACTTCACCCCGCCGTCCACCGGCCATGTGGGCACCGTCACATCTTCGCCGAGCCGCGCGGCGATCGCCGCCCGCACCGATGCGACCCGATTGTCCGGAACGACCGGATTCGTGAAGAACGAGCCCGCACTCCAGGTGTCGTGATCCGCGGCGTCCAGCACCATGCCCTTGCTCGCGCGCAGGCGCAGCACCTCGGCGCGCACCAGCTCCGCCGGCCGCGATTCACCCTCCTGCGCGTCCAGGGCGCTCGCCAATTCCCGGTACCCCAGGGGTGCGCTGGAGCCATCCGCGCGCAACGCGAATTCGACCGCAAGCACCACCGCGGCAGCGCTGTGCTTCAACACCGAAGTGCGATAACCGAATCCGAGTTCGCCCGGCTCCACCCAGCGGATCGCACCGCTCGCCCGATCCAGCAGCCGCACCCGGCGCAACAGCGCCGCCACCTCGACGCCGTACGCGCCGACATTCTGCACCGGCGTCGCCCCGGCGGAACCCGGTATGCCGGAAAGGCATTCGAGGCCGCCCCGCCCCGCCGCGACCGACTTCGCCACCACCGCATCCCAATTCGCGCCCGCCTCCGCGATCAGGAAGTCGTCACCGAGCTCGACCCCGGCATTGGCGATGCGCACCGCCACACCTGGGAAACCGGCATCGGAGATGAGCAGATTGGAGCCACCGGCGATGAGCAGCACCGGAATACCGGCCGCGTCCAGCGCCCGCACCGTCGCCACCAGCGAGTCGGTGGTCGCGCACTCGGCCACGATGGCCGGGCCGCCGACCCGCAGCGTGGTCAGCTCGGCCAGCGGCACCGCGGCCCGCAGGCTCGCGCCGGTCCCGGCCAACCGGTCCCGGACGTCGTCGAAGGACACCACCCCAGTAGTACGCACAGGCACAGACGGTAGCCTGTCCGACCATGGCGACACCTCTGGCCTTCACTGCGCACTCGACCCATTCCACCGCCGCCGTGCGCGCTGCCTTCGCCAACGAGCAGTACTGGAAGGACCGCATCGAAGCGGTCGGCGGCCCGAACGCGCGCATCGAATCGATCAGCATCAACGGCGATGACGTGCGCGTGGAGATGATCCAGGCGATCCCGGCCTCCGAGCTGCCCCCGCAGGTGACCGCGGTCCGTCCCGGCGATCTGGTCATTCCGCGCACCGAAACCTGGAACGGCCAGGGCGGCACCGTGGAAGCGCACGTGGACGGCGTTCCGGCCACCGTGAACGGCAGCCTCATCATGCGCGAGGCGGGCACCGGATCCGATTTCACCGTCGATGCCACCATCGAGGTGAAGATCCCGCTCTTCGGCAAGAAGATCGAGGCCGCCATCCAGGGACACCTCACCGAACTGCTGGAGCGCGAAGCCGAATTCACCGACAGCTGGCTGAGCTCGCACTGAGCGATTCGCTCCGCGACCACCCCCGCTTCGCAATGCGATTGCCACGAGTTCGCAGTGAGATTGCCCGAGTTCGCACAGACACGTCCCGCACGGCAGTAGTCTGACCGATCGTGCCTCGTCGACTGGACTACTCCGCGCGCTATCCGCTGCACACCACCAAAGAGGTGTACGCGGCGCTGCAGAACCGCGACCTATGGGACGCGCGGATCGAGGAGATGCGCAAACACTCTCCCAACGATCTCGTACGCCTCGAATCCGGCGATAACGGCATCGAGGTGGAAACCCGGCACGTGCTGCCGCGTGAAAGCCTGCCCGATCTCGCGCAGGCCGTTATGCGCAAGGACATGACGATCACCCGCACCGAGCGCTACAGCGCCTTCGGACCCGAGGTGACCGGCGAATACATCACATTCCTGCCCGGTGGCCCCGGCACCCTGGAGGGCACCATGCGGCTCTTCCCGACCGAGACCGGGTGCACCCTGCGCACCTCCTCGTACGCCACCGTGCAACTCCCGTTTCTCGGACGCAAGCTCGAACAGCTCATGCTGGTGAACCTGATCGACCTGTTCCGAGCCGAGGCCGAGGTGACACAGCGCTGGCTGGATCAACAGCATCGCGTCGCCTGAGCAAACCGATCGGGGCGATCACCCGCGGCACCACCGGCATCAACCGGCTGCGCCGCGGGGATCGCTGGCTCATGCACGACCCCCTGGTCACTCAACGTTTGCTGGATGCCCCGGAGCCCTTGGTCGTCGACCTCGGGTACGGGGCCAGTCCGGTCACCACCCTGGAAATGGCGCGGCGACTGCGCACCATTCGGCCGGACCTGCGCGTCACCGGACTCGAGATCGATCCGGCCCGCGTGGTGCCCGCCCAGGAGAACGTCACCTTCGCCCGCGGCGGCTTCGAACTCGCGGGCCTGCGCCCGAACCTGGTGCGCGCCTTCAACGTACTGCGCCAGTACCCGGAATCCGCTGTCCCCGAAGCCTGGTCGACCATCCTGTCCGGCCTGGCCCCCGACGGCCTGCTGCTGGACGGCACCTGCGATGAACTCGGCCGCCGCTGCGCCTGGGTACTGCTCGACCGCACCGGCCCGATGTCCCTGACCCTGGCCTGGGACCCCTGCACCGTCGACCAGCCCTCCGATATCGCCGAACGCCTCCCGAAAGCGCTGATCCACCGCAACATTCCCGGCGAACCCATCCACGCCCTGCTGACCGCCGCCGACCGCGCCTGGTCGCACGCCGCCCCCCTGGCCCCCTACGGCCCCCGCGTCCGCTGGCGGCACGCCGCGAATCTCCTACGCCAGGAAGGCTTCCCCCTCCGCCCCTACCGCCGCCGCCTCCGCGACAACCTCCTCACCATCCCCTGGTCAGCCGTCGCACCCCTACCGGGCTGAGGCTCAGGAGTCCCCGATACCGAAGACGTTCGCGGCGCGGTCCCGCAGCTCCTGCACGGTGCCGGACACGACCGCGGGCGCGACGAGCGAGCGCGGCGCGAAGGGCTGCCGCCACAGGCCGCCGTGCGCCGCGCCGACGGTGAACAGCGCCTCGGGATTGCCCGGGGCGACAGTCGCATCCGGTGCGGCGACGTCGGCGTCTCCGATCGCCGCTACGGCCGGCACAACCTTCTCGGAAGCAGCGGCAGCGCCGGATCCGGGCGGGACGGGCGACATCAGATCGCCGACGAGTTTGGCGGCCAGCAGGATTCGCGCGGTCGCGGGATCGAAGACCTCTACTCCGAAATGACTGATCGTGCGATGTGCGGCCGTGCGCAATGAGCTGCGATGCACCGAGGTCGTCCACGCGGGTGGGGCGACCGTATAGGAGACGGCGTGACCGGCGGCGGCGGCCGTGACCGCGCGCCAGCGTGGCAGGCGCTGGGCCAGTGCGTAATCCGGGCCGCCGAGATATGGGAGATTGTCGAACAGGCCCCAGCGCGCGTCGTCGGCGTCGACGATCGGGCGCAGATAATTCAAGCGGTACAGGGAATTCGGCGAGAGCCGGTGCAGAATGTCCTGCGCGGCACCGCGAATACCGCGGCGCGCCAATTGCTCCCGCGCCGCCAGCACCACCGATTCGGGAACGGCGTAGCAGTCCGCCGATGAACCGTGCAGCGCCAGTGCGGCATCGGGTCGCTCATACAGCAGATGTTCGGCCAACACGTCCGAGGCGGCGGCCAGGCGCAACCCGGCGGCCCCCGGCAGCCCCGCGTACAGCCCGAGCGCGAGCCGCGCGTCGGTGTGCGCGATCAGCCATTTCGCCAGGGTCGGAAAGAATCTGGTGATATCCACCCCCGGCCCGTCCGCGGCGACGGGGAATCGCATGGTCCCGGCACCGGTGTTCGCCATGGCGCGCAGTCGATCCCAGCGCGCCCGGCCGGGTCGATCCACGGCGAGCACGTCCGCGCCCCAGGCCAGCAACGGCCGCAGCGGGCTCAACTCCGCCGCGGCTCCGATGATCGAGAGCCGGAATCCCGGCAGCCGCAACCATTCCGGATGGTCGATCACCCGCCGCAGCACGGCAACGAATCCGGGTTCGAATATCCCGCGCCGCTCCCAGTCACCGAGCTGCTGCCGCAATTCGTCCTCGGACAGCACTTTTCCCTGCCACGGCACCTCCAGTCGCGGCACCGCCGCACCGGTCCCGGAAACCGCCGCGGTCTCCAGCCGCGAACCCTGCGCCACCGCCGTCACATCCACCGCATCGAGCGCGGTCACGGTGCGCCCGGCCGCGAACCGCAGCATGGTGCGCACCGAATGCAGCCCCGCCGCGGCGATTCCGAGCGAAGTCCGCGGCGCACTCACCTGAAGCGCCGTCATGGCGCGGAACACCCGCCGATGATCATGCCGCCAGTCCCGGCACGTCTCCACCGACTGCGCCAGATCCGCGTCATATTTCCGCACCGCGTCGGCGACGACCGCCGCCGAGAACATCTCCGCGATCCGATCGGGCGGTCCGGGTGGAAAAGCCAGATCCCACATGCCATTACGGACCGTCCCCATACCGGTCACCCTGCCACGAATCCGCCCCGCGCAAAACTCGAACCGGCCGGAACAACCGGCGAATTCTGTAAACCCCCGCCCGGGTCAGACGCGAATGAGGGCGCGGTGCAGACGGGCGGCGGTGGCGGGTGGGAGAGCGTCGCTGGCGGAACGGATTTCGGCGCGGGCGCAGCGGTGGATGGCGACGGCGTCGGCGACGACTTCGTCGAGGGCGGCCTGGCCGATACCCGCTTCGGCCAGGTCCAGGACCGTGCGCAGCGGGGTGGTGACCAGGAAGGTGCCCGCGGATTCCACATCCTTGCGGGCGAAGGTGCGGCGCAGCACCACCAGGCGCGGGGAGAGCGGGAAGCGGCCGATGCGCGCGGACATGTGCACGAAGCGCGGGCGCAGCCGGCCCAGGCCGTGCAATTCGGCGGCGCTGTGGTGCGAGACGGCGGCCGCGCCGTCGAACCACGCCGACCACATGGCGTATTCGTCGAGCGGCCCGTCGGGCCAGCGGCCCAGGCGCAACAGGCCGACGCCCGCGCGGAGCACCGATCCGTCGCGGAGGCCGTCGCGTATGCGCGCCTCGCAGCCCGTTTGCAGCACCTGTCGGGTGGTGAAGTATCCGGCGTGCCGACCGGCCAGCTCTTGCAGCGCCTGCCAGCCGTGTTCGGGGTCCGGCTCCGCTGCGGGGTTCCCAGCCATGCACTCAGGCTACGCCGACCTCCTGTGTGTTACGTCACAATCAGCTCGGACTCCACCGACACCTCATCGGAAGCACAGAGCTCACACAGAAAGCTCGGGAAGAATCGGCCGCATGAGTTCGAACCCCACCTCGGACGACGCGAAGCGCCCGGAACCCGATACCGAGACCTCGCGCGCGAATGGCACCTCACCCGCACACCCGGGCGCGGCGAACTACGAGATCCCTTCCGGCGCAGCCGATTCCGGCGCTCCGGCACCCCGTCTCGACAAGCCCGAAAGCGCCGATCCGCAGACCGAGATCCTAGGCGGCGCGCCCTATCCGGCGGGCGCGGGCGGCACCAACGACACCACCAAGGTGATCGGCGGCAAGAACGCACCGCAGGCCCCGGAAGGCGATGCCCCGACCACGGCCTTCGACAAGCAGGGCGGCGAGCCCGAACCCGCTGCCGGAGCGACCGAATGGTGGCATGAGGGCCAGGCCACCGAACCCGCCACCGAGGTGATCGATCAGCGCACCCAGGTCATCTCGGGCCGAGCAGCTCAGGGCTACCCGGCCGATGCCGGTCAGAGCGGTCCGCATCCGACCGAGGTACTCGGGTCCACCGGTTCGCACCACACCCAGGTACTCGATCCGGGCGAAGCCGCCGCCTACGCGGCCGGTGCCGCCACCGTCGGCGGCACCCCGCCGCCACCGGGCACGCCGCCTCCCACCGCGAACAACACTGGCGGAGAAGGCGGTTCGCCGGGCAAGAGCCGCAAGAAGCGGACGCTCCTGATCGTCGGACTGGTCGCCGCGCTGATCGTGGTCGGCGGCCTGGCCGGCGGCGAGGCGTATGCCCGCCGCACCGTCGAGAACTGCATCAGTTCGCAGTTCGAGGCGCAGATGGGCTCCAAGATCGACGTGTCGTTCGGCGCGAAACCCATGCTGCTCACCATGTTCGACAACAAGGTCGGCAAGGTGACCGTCGACAGCGACGACACCAAGTTCGGCCCGGCGGTCGGCATGGTCGTGCACGCCACCTTCCACGACATCGAGGTGCAGGATCAGGGCCGCGCGGGCGGCACCATCGGCAGCTCCGAGGCCGAGGTCGACTGGAGCAATGACGGCATCGTGAAAACGCTGGGCGGCTTGGTATCCGGCGCGACCTCGGATCCGAGCGCGGGCACGCTGAGCTTCAATGTGCTCGGTGGTCTGGCGCAGCTCCAGGTCAAGCCGAAGATCGTCGGCGACAAGGTGGAGGTGGAGACCATGTCCGCCTCACTGCTGGGCTTCGGTCTGCCCACCGATTTGGTCTCGGGCATCGTCGAACTCATGACCGAGAGCCTGCAGACCTACCCGATGGGCTTGCAGCCCACCAAGGTCGAGGTCACCTCGACCGGCATCCACGTCAGCCTCAAGGGTGGCAAAACCACTTTGGAGGCAACCGATTCCACCGGCAAGACCACCAATGTGACCTGCTGACAACCCCCTTCGTCATCCCGGCATGCTTTTGGCCGGGATCCACACTGACCGCCGTGGATCCCGGCCGAGAAGCGCGCCGGGATGACGGGGACAGCTATGCCGGAAAGCCTTGCAGGACTTCACGGGAACGCGAGAGACCCAGGCGGGTGGCTCCGGCCGCGATCATCTCGGCCGCCGCCTCCGAGGTGCGGATACCGCCGCTGGCCTTCACACCCAGTCGCCCGCCGACGGTGTCGGCCATGAGCCGCACCGCGTGCGCGCTCGCACCCCCGGCGGGATGAAAACCGGTGGAGGTCTTCACGAAATTCGCCCCGGCCTGTTCCGCGGCCCGGCACACCTCGACGATCTGCGCATCGCTCAGCGCCGCCGATTCGATGATCACCTTCAGGACGGCCCGGTCCCCCACGGCCTCGCGCACGGTGATGATGTCGCCGAGCACCGCGTTGTAATCCCCCGCGCGCGCCGCCCCGACGTCGATCACCATATCGACTTCGTTCGCGCCCTGTTCCACGGCGAGTCGCGCTTCCGCGCCCTTCACCAGCGAATGATGTTTGCCGGACGGGAATCCCGCGACGGTGGCGACAACGAGCCCGGGCGCCCGCACCGGCAGCATGGACGGCGATACGCAAATCGCCAACACGCCTAGCTCCCGGGCCTCATCGATCAGCGCGTCGACGTCCTGAGCAGTCGCTTCTGGTGCGAGCAGGGTGTGGTCGATCATCGCGGCCACGTCTCGACGGGAAATCTCAGCCATGAGCATGGAGTTTGGCATATCCGTGGCGAATTTCATTGCGAGCCGCCGCCGCGGTCGGCCACACTCGTAGGTGTGCTGATCCGTCGTGAACGAACCGGCGACAACGCCGCGATCGACGCGGTGCACCGCAGCGCCTTCGCACGCGAGTTCGCGAACGCCAATGGCGACCGCCCGCCGGGTTCCCCCGCCCCCACCGCCGACCCGGTCGAAGTCGGCCTGGTCCGGCTGCTGCGCGACAATTCCGGCTGGATGCCGACCCTGTCCATGGTGGCCGAATCCCATGACGACATCGTCGGCCACGTCTGCCTCACCCGGGCCGGGGTCGGTCCCTTCCCGGTGCTCGCGCTCGGCCCGATCGGGGTCCGCGCGGACGCGCAGGCGCACGGTGTCGGCTCGGCCCTCATGCACGCCGCCCTGGGCGCGGCGGACGCCCTGGACGAGCCCCTGGTGGGTCTGCTGGGCAGCCTCGACTACTACCCGCGCTTCGGCTTCGTGCCGGGCGTCCGGCTCGGCATCGTGCCCGACCAGCCGGACTGGACCTCGCATTTCCAGATCCGCGCCCTCGCCGCCTACGACCCGGAGATCAAGGGCGAATTCCGCTACGCCGACCCCTTCTACGAGCTGTAGCAGCGCTTACTGCGACTATTACCGGTATGAGTTCCACCCCGGCAAACCCTGATGACCGTCGCTACGTGCTGACCCTGGGCTGCCCGGACCGTCCCGGCATCATCGCCCGCATCACCTCGTTCATCGCCGATTTCGGCGGCTCGATCGTGGAGGCCGGATACCACTCCGACCTGGATACCGGCTGGTTCTTCACCCGGCAGGCCATCAAGGCCGCCACCGTCCCGTTCGACCTGGACGAACTGCGCGAGCGCTTCACGGCCGTGGCCGCCGAACTCGGCCCGGACACCGAATGGGATGTGCTGGACACCGGCGCGCGCCGCCGCGCCGTACTGCTGGTCAGCAAGGACGCGCACTGCCTGCACGATCTGCTGGGCCGCGCGGCCAGCGGGGAACTGCCCGCCACCATCGAGGCCGTGATCGGCAACCATCCGGATCTGGCGGCCATCACCGAGGCGCACGGCATCACCTTCCATCACGTGCCGTTCCCGAAGGATCCGGCCGAGCGCGGCCCGGCCTTCGAGCAGGTCCGCAAACTGGTCGACGCGCACGATCCGGACGCGGTGGTGCTGGCCCGGTTCATGCAGGTGCTGCCCGCAGAACTGTGCGAGCACTGGGCGGGTAGGGCGCTCAATATCCATCACAGCTTCCTGCCGTCCTTCGTCGGCGCGCGCCCGTACCACCAGGCGTTCGCGCGCGGCGTCAAGCTGATCGGCGCGACCTGCCACTATGTGACCGCAGAACTGGATGCCGGGCCGATCCTGGAGCAGGACGTCACCCGCATCGACCACGCCGACACCGTGCACGACATGGTCCGCCAGGGCCGCGATATCGAACGCGTGGTGCTGGCGCGCGGCCTGCGCTGGCATCTGGAGGGCCGGGTGCTCGTGCACGGCCGCCGCACAGTCGTGTTCTCCTGAAACGCTTTTCGCCCGGACATCACAATGCCCCCGCCACGCCGTTGTGGAGGGGGCATTGCTGCTATCGGGAAAAAGCCTGTGTCAGCCCGCGACCGCGACCAGTCCGCGACGACCCATCCGGATCGTGCGCTGTAGTTCGGTGTTGAACGCCTGCGGCGCTTCGATATTCACCAGATGACCGGTGGGCAGAATGACGTACCGGTCGAGGTAGCCCGCATCGGCGAGGGTGTCGGCGATTTCGCGGGAGTGGATCTCGGGCAGCAGCCGGTCCGCCGAACCCGCGATGACCGTGGTCGGCACCGTGAGATTCGCTGCCGCACCGTGCAAGTCGAGATGCAGCAGGCCACGCGCCACGGCGGCGCGCACCGACGGGCGGCAGGACCGCACGATGGACAGGCCGAAGTCGATCTCGTCGGCGGTGGCCGCGGGAGTCATCAAGCGGGACTTGGCGATCGCGCTGACCGCCGCGCCGCCGGGCAGCGGCAGCGGGGTCCCGAACATCACCTTGGCCACCCAGCTGGGGGCGGGCACCAGATCGTTCAGGAATGGAATCACGGTGGCGCGGTTGGGAATCTGCCGCGCGGCGGTGGTGGCCAGCAGCACCGCGGCGGCGCGCTGGGCGACCTGCTCCGGGTAGTACTTGGCCCACGCCTGGATGGTCATACCCCCCATGCTGTGCCCGACCAGGGTCGCGCGCTGGCCGGGACGCAGCACCGCGTCCAGGATCTGCGCGAAATCGTCGGCGAGCTGTTCCGCGCCGAAAGTCCGTGTGCCGCTCTCGCTCTCGCCGTGGCCGCGCTGATCGAAGGCGATCACGCGGTAATCCCCGGCGAACACGTTGATCTGCGGGTTCCAGTACTCGAGGGCGCAGGACCAGCCGTGCGCCAGCACGATGACCTCGGCGTCGGCCGGACCGTAGGCGTGCACGCGCAGGCGGGCGCCGTCGGGGGTGGTGACGGGGATGACCTCGGCCGGAACCGGCGTATTCAAGGTCTCGGTCGCGTAGGTGCGGGACCGTAGGGAGCTGCGGAAGGGCGCGGTCATCAGGTCCGCACCGGCCTCAGGAAGCTTTACCAGCATGAGCACTCCTTTGTGTTCCAGGGCACAGTACCGCGCTAGCCGTGGTGCTTGCTAGAGCAAGCGGCAGGTTTTTTCGAACCTGCCGCATTGCGCCCCGTCTTTCCTGGGATACCCATCCGCCACAACCACATTCGCCATTTCGGAGGCGGCGGACCGGAAATCTGCTGTTACCTAGAACACATCGTGCCGAGGTTTTGTGCCCGGATGAAGTGCCCCCAGGGGTGGGAAACCCACCCCCTGCCGCCTAAGCGCCGACGACCGCCGCCGGAATTCCGAAGGCGGACCGGGCAACTCGCGCGAGTTCGGCATTGAACTCCTGGTACGCCTCGACATTGCCGAGATGACCGGTCGGCAGAATCAGGTAGCCGTCGAGACTGCCCGCCTCCCGGAGCATTTCGGCGATCCGATCCGAATGCACGACCGGGGTCATGTCATCGGCGGACCCCGCGACGAGCGAGGTCGGCACGGTCAGCCGCACCGCACCGCGCCCCACATCCAGATGCGAGAGCAGCGTGCCGAACCGGCCGCGCACCCGCGCCGGGCAGGACCGCACGATGTCCTGCGCGAAGGTCGCCACATCGCCGACCGTGGCCAGGCTCATGATCTGCCGCCGGAACAGCCACTGCACCGGCGCGATCGGCGGGAACACGATCGGCAGGCTCAGGCCCAGCAGGCCCATCTTGAAGGGCAGTTTCAGGAAGCCGCGATTGAACAGCGGCACCACGGTGGTCTCGGCGATGAGCTGTCCGGCGGCGGTATTGGTGAGCAGCACCGCGGCAGCGCGCTTGCGCACCTGCTCGGGATGCCGTCCGGCCCACGCCTGCGTAGTCATACCGCCGAGGCTGTGGCCGACGATCACCGCGCGCTGACCGGGCTTCAGGGACGCCTCCAGCACGGCCTGCAGATCGTCGGCGAGCTGATCGGTGCTGAGCGGGGCGGTGCCCGGCTCGCTCTCACCGTGCCCGCGCACGTCGTAGGCGATGACGCGGTATTCACCCGCGAAGGCGTTGATCTGCGGATTCCAGTATTCGAGACAGCAGGTCCAGCCGTGCACCAGGACCAGCACATCACCGTCGGCGGGGCCGTAGGCGTGTACGCGCAGGCGTGCGCCGTCGGTGGTGGTGACCGGAATGGTCTCGTACGGACCGGCCGGCGGGTTGAGATCCGCGTTGGCGTAGGTCCGGGTACGCAGGTTCGCCCGGTGCGCTCGCAGCATTGCTCGCATGGGGACACACACTCCTTTGTGTTACTCCTGGATACAGTAACTCTGCGGGAGCGTGCTAGCTAGTGCAAGCACTGAAAAATAAAAAAAATCGGCCGCCCTCCCCTGACCAGGGAAGACGGCCGAAAGAAATGTCCGCGAGCGCTTGCTACCAGCGCGGCCCGCGCTGCACCTCGTCCACCTTCGGCCGCACATCGGCCAGGTAGACGCCCGTCGCGATGACCGCCGCGAGGCTGAGGAAATTGACCGGATTCCGGGTGAGCAGCAATCCGCCCAGCGAAGCCACCAGAATCGCCAGCCACACCGGCTTGGTCAGCTTGTCGACCGCCGGGAACGCGTCCGAACGCTGCCGCAGGGCGTGCACCAGGGCGAACACCACCATGCCGAACTCGAGCAGCAGTAACGCCGACAGAATCAACCCCGGAATACCCATCACCCCACCCATCATACGAGGGCACTCGCGCCCATTCCCGCTACTCGCGGCCGACACGACGACCGCGGCCCCCGCGCAATGAATGCGCGAGGGCCGCAGGTTGTTTCAGCGCCGGATTACTTCTTGGCGGCGGGCGCGGCCTTCTTGGCCGGAGCCTTCTTGGCCGGGGCCTTCTTCGCGGGAGCGACCGGCTCGGCGACCGGGGCGGCGGGCTCGGACTCGGTGGTCACGTTGACGACCTCGGCCTCGACGGTCTCCTCGACCTCGGCGGCCGCTTCCTTCGCGCCACCCAGCAGCGGGGCGACCTGATCGGACACCTTGCCGATGACGTCCTGCGCCTGGTTCACCAGATCGGTGTACAGCGACTCGACCTGACCGAAGCGCTCCTCGAAGACGGGGTTGCTGGTCTTGATCTTCTCGACGGTCTCCTCGCCGCGGGCGGCCAGGTCGGCGTAGAGGTCGAGCAGCTGGTGGTAGTACTGGTCGACCAGCTTGCGCAGCTCTTCGGGGGTGGCCTTCTCACGCAGTCCGGCGAGGTCCTCCGGCAGCTCGGACGGCAGGGCGGCGATGCGCTGGCGCACCACGTCGACCTGGCCCTTGGCATCGGCGGGCAGGTTCGCGAAGCGCTCGCGGGCCTCTTCGACGCGGCCGTTCACGTCGGCGGCGGCCGCACGGGTGCGGACCTTGTCGATGGTGTCGAGCACGGAGGCGTAGATGGCATCGCCGGCGCCGACCGTCGCGTAGATCGGCTTGGTCACGGTGGCGGTACGAGTGGGTTCAGTCATGATGTTTCGTTCTCCTGGCGTGGCGGAACTTCGGTAGTACGGATCGGAACCTCGTTGTCCCTGAGGGCATTCGCGCCCTCGATTCCCCCGGGAGCGCCCCCCAATTGGTTCGTCGCGTCCCCTCTGTCCTCGTTCTGCGCATTTTCTCGGCGGAACGATTCATAGATGTCCAGGAGGACCTGCTTCTGCCGCTCGGAGATTTCCGTATCGGCGAGCAGTGCGTCCCGGACCGGACCGTGCGGCCTCTGTTCGAGGTACCCGGCCCGCATGTACAAGACCTCCGAAGACACCCGCAGACCCTTCGCGATCTGCGCGAGCACCTCGGCGGACGGGTTACGCAGTCCGCGCTCGATCTGACTGAGATACGGATTGCTCACCCCCGCCAGTTGGGCCAGCTGGCGCAGTGAGACCTGAGCGGCCTCACGCTGCGCGCGGATGAAGCCCCCGATGTCGTGCGCCGCGTTGGCTACGCGGCCCGCTCGTTCGTCGGCGGCGGACGTCTCCGCCTGTGTGCCGTCGCTCGATTCGGGAACCTCGGGATCGTGTGTCATCACTGACCTTCCGGCGGTTGTGCGGTCAATTCTAAAGGGGGGTGCTAACTCTTGCAAGCGCTCTGCTAGCACCATTGCGGCAAACCGCCGGCGGTACCGGGATCAGCCATTGAACAGCAAATTTGAAACGGCGTAGATCGCAAGGCCCGCCAGGGAACCGACGACCGTGCCATTGATGCGGATGAATTGCAGATCGCGACCCGCCGCCAATTCGATCTTGCGGCTGGCCTCGTCGGCATCCCACCGGGCAACGGTATCGCTGACCAGCGTGGCGAATTCATCACCGTAGTTGGAGACCAGGTATCGGACGCCACGCTCCAGCCACCCGTCCACCTTGTCACGCATGCCCTCATCCGACGACAAGCGCTGGCCCAGGTTCTGCACATTCTCCGAAACCTTGCGGCGCAGCGTCGAATTCGGGTCCTCGGCGGACTCCAGGATCAACCGCTTGGCCGCGCGCCAGGTCGCGTGCGCCAGACCGGTGATCTCGGCGCGGCCCATGAGCTCGGACTTGATCCGCTCGGCCTTCTTGATCATGACGTCGTCGTATTGCAGATCGTTCGCGAAATCCTCCAGGAAGCGATTCGCCGCCAGCCGGATCTCATGATCGGGCTGGGTGCGGACCTTCCAGGTGAACTCCACCAACTCGCGGTAAATGCGTTCGGCCAGCATCGAATTCACGAATTTCGGGGCCCAGGAGGGCGCGTCCCGATTCACGATGCGGTCCAGGGTCTCCTGCGAGTCCAGCGCCCACTGGTGTGCGCGCTCGGCCAGCAGATCCAGCAGCGGACCCTGTCTGTTGTCCGCGATGAGCTCCTTGAGCACCTTGCCCAGCGGCGGACCCCACAGCGGTTCCGCGACGCGCTTGACGATGGTCTGGTCGATGATCTGCTCGACGTCCTCGTCACGCAGTACGCCGATGAACGCGCGCAGCATGGTGGCGCTCTCCTCGGCGACGCGTTCTGCGTGCTCCGGATCGGCCATCCAGCGACCCAGCCGGAACGAGATCTGCGCGGAGTTGAGTTTCGTCACAACCACATCGGGCGAGAGGAAATTGGTGCGCACGAAATCACCGAGACCCGCGCCGAGTTGATCTTTCTTCTTGCGGATGATGGCGGTGTGCGGGATCGGCAGGCCGAGCGGATGACGGAACAGCGCCGTCACCGCGAACCAGTCGGCGAGCGCGCCGACCATGCCCGCCTCGGACGCGGCCCGCACATAGCCGACCCAGTCGCCGCCCGCCCCGCGTGATTCGGTCCAGCGGCAGAACAGGTAGATGACGGTGGCCGCGGCGAGGAACGCGGTGGCGATGGCCTTCATCCGCCACAAGTCCTTCGCCTTGCCTTCGTCACCCAGCAGGTCGGCGAAGGCGCCACCCGGTGCGGGGGCGGGCTGCGACGCACGCCCGCTCGATTCGAGGACCCCGGCGGTGCCGGCAGGTTGCTCCATATGTTCCATTCTGCTGCTTCGGAGAAATTACTCCCGGCCACCGGGCCGGTCCCGAACGTCGGCGATCCGGCGCGTGCGAGGCTTAAGCTGAATAGGCCCAGCCCACAACACGAACCACGGGGAGTCACGCTGTCCACCCAAAGAGCCGTCGACGCCGGCACCAGAGCCGACGGCGCCACCCCTCGACCGGGTCGAGAGGACGGACGCAAGAGGCGCTGGCAGCAACACAAGATCGACCGCCGGGAAGAGCTGGTGGACGGCACGCTCGCGGCCATTCGCGCCCGCGGCGGGGATGCCGGGATGGATGAGATCGCCGCCGAGATCGGCGTCTCCAAAACCGTGCTCTACCGGTACTTCTCCGATAAGCAGGATCTCACCCGGGCCACCATGGAACGGTTCATCGAGACCACGCTGATGCCGCGCATCTACGAGGCCATCAGCGATGATCTGGACGAGTATCAGCTGGTGCGCAATACGCTCGCCGCGTACGTGCACACCGTCGACGCCGATACCGATGTCTACCGCTTCATCATGGGCAACGGCGCGTCCACCGATACCTCGACCCTCGCCGATTTCGAGAAATTGTTCGCGCAGGTGGTGTCGGCGGTCATCATCGACAAGGCCTTCGACCGCAAGGTGCAGACCGAGGGCGCGATGCTCTGGGCCTACGTTCTGGTCGGCGGCGTCCAGCTGGCCACGGACTGGTGGATCACCAACCGCACCATGTCCAGCGAGGAGATGCTCGACTACCTGACCATGATGGCGTGGAGCGCCATCGAGGGCATGGTGCGCGCGGGCGGCGACCGGAATTACTTCAACTCCAAGCCGCATGTACTACCCGATCCGGAGAACAAGGCCTGAGCGGCCCGGAGCAAATCCGGCCGAATCGGGCCTGGGCTGGACGATCGAGATGTGGTTAGGCTGAGCGCGGCGGGCACATCGGGGTATCCGCCAGTGTCGGCGCCAATGGGGGTGTCGGTTCCAATGGAGGGTCACTGATGGCGAAAGAGCTGCCCACATCCAGGCTTGCGCGGGGAACCAAGCTGGGAATGGCCGTCGCCGGTAATGCCATACGAGCCCAGAAGACCCGGAGATCGATGCGGGGTCGCTCGGAAGCGGTGCGCGAGCGCATGGCCGAGGAGTCGATGATCCGGGCCACCGAGCAGATGGTCATGGTGCTGGGCACCATGAAGGGCGTCGCCATGAAACTCGGGCAGATGCTCTCGGTGCTGGATCTGGATCTGGTGCCGCCCGAGCATCGCGAACGCTTCCAACGACGGCTGGCGGTGCTGCGCGACAGCGCGCCCTCGGTGTCGTTCGAGGTGATGCGCGCGGTCATCGAGGAGGATTTCGGCAAAACCCTCGAGGAGGTCTTCGCCGATTTCGAGCCCGAGCCCATCGCGGCGGCCTCGATCGGGCAGGTCTATCGGGCGAAACTGCATGACGGCCGCACGGTCGCGGTGAAGGTGCAGTATCCGGGCATCGATTCGGCGGTGCGCGCGGATCTGAAGAACCTGGCCATGTTCCGACGCATTCTGCAATCGGCCATGCCGTGGGTGACCCCGGCGGTGCTCGATGAGTTGCGGCTGAATCTGGAGAGCGAACTCGACTACGTCGCCGAGGCCAATACCCAGTCGCAGATCGCGGCGCTGTATCGCGGGCATCCGTTCATCGTGGTGCCGGACACCATGCCGGAGCTGTCCACGCAGCGGGTGCTGGTGAGCGAATACTTCCCGGGGCGCGGCTTCGAGGAGATCCGGGCGCTGCCCGCCGAGGAGCGAAACCGCATCGGCGAGATCATCTATCGGTTCTACGTGGGTTCGCTGTTCACCTTCAACGAGTTCTGCGGTGATCCGCATCCGGGCAATCTGCTGCTGGGCGCGGACGGCCGGGTGGCGTTCCTGGACTTCGGGCTCTACAACCGGATGGATCCCGAACACGTCGAGTTCGAGGCCACCTGCATTCGCGCCGCCGCCGAGGATCACGCGGAAGAGTTGCGCGACTTGATGATTCAGCGCGGCGTCATCGATTCCCCGGATGAGATCACCCCGGAGGAATGTCTGGAATACGTGCTGGCGGCCTGCGAATGGGCGCTGGTCGATGAGGATCTCACCATTACGCCCGAGCTCGCCTCGGGCGCTTTCATTCTCGCCGTCGACCCGCGGGCCAGCGAGTTCTCCGGGATGAAGCAGCAGAATCTGCCGCCGGAGCATCTGTTCTCGCGGCGCGCGGACTTCCTTACCTTCGGCATGCTCGGGCAGCTGGAAGCGACCGGGAATTGGCATCGCATCTCCCGGGAGTGGCTGTACAAGGAGGAGCCGGTCACCGAACTCGGTATCGCACACCGGGATTGGCTGGCCACCCGGCCCGCGCCGACGCCAACCACCGGACCCAAGAAGAAGACCACTCGCAAACGCCCCGCGAAGGCGTAACCCCACCGGACGGGAAAAACCATGGCAGACAGGGAATTCGACCTAGCGCTATTCGGCGCGACGGGTTTCGTCGGCAAGTTGACCGCGGAGTATCTGCTCGAGGCCGCACCCGCCGGAGCGCGGATCGCACTGGCCGGACGCTCGCTGGACAAGCTGGCGGCGGTACGCGCCGAACTGGGTCCGGGTGCCGCGGAATGGCCGCTGGTACAGGCGGATTCGACGGACCAGGCCAGCCTGAACGATCTGGCCGCGCGCACCAAGGTCGTGGTCACCACGGTCGGACCGTACCTGCGCTACGGGCTGCCGCTGGTGCAGGCGTGCGCCGAGAACGGCACGCACTACGCCGATCTCACCGGTGAGCCGCTGTTCATTCGCGAATGCATCGACCGGTTCGCCGATCGGGCCGCCGAGACCGGCGCGAAAATCGTGAATTCCGCAGGGTACGACTCGATTCCGTCGGATCTGAGCGTGTACCAGCTGTACAAGCGCAGCGTGGACGACAACACCGGTGAGCTCACCGATGTCACCCTGGTGGCGTGGCTCAAGGGCGGCGTCTCCGGCGGCACGGTCGATTCCGGGCGCGCCATGATGGAGGCCATCGCCGCGGATCCGAAGAAGGGCGCGATCATGTCGCACCCGTATTCGCTGAGCCCGGACAAGTCCCTGGAACCCGATGTCGGCCGCCAGAGCGATCAGGCGCTGGAGCGCGCGGCGAATATCGATCCGAGCCTGCGCGGCTGGGTCGCCACCTTCGTCATGGGCGCGCACAACACCAAGATCGTGCGCCGCAGCAATGGCCTGCTGGGCTGGCCGTACGGCAAGAACTTCCGCTACCGCGAGGTGATGAGCGCGGGCACCTCGGCCACCGCTCCCCTGGTGGCGGCGGGTATGGCGGGCGGGATCGTGGCGGGTATGGCGGCGGGCGCGGTGCTGTCCCGGGTCGCCGTCGGCCGTCGCCTGCTGGACCGCCTGGTGCCCAAGCCGGGCACCGGTCCGAGCGAGAAGGCCCGCAACAGCGGCTGGTTCACCATGCGCACCTTCGCGAACACCACCTCGGGCGCGAAATACGTGTGCACCTTCGCCGGTAAGGGCGATCCGGGCTACGCCGCCACCTCGGTCATGCTCGGCCAGTCCGGTCTAGCCCTGGCCTTCGACCAATTGCCCGAACTGGCAGGCATTCTCACCCCGGCCGCGGCCATGGGCGATGCCCTCACCGACCGACTCCGCAAGGCGGGCATGACAATCGACGTCGACCTCGCCTGATCGCATACCTCGGCGAGACCCCCGCTCACCCTTGGTGGCGGGGGTATCGTTCTATCAGGGCCGTCAGCGCGGCCCGCAGGTCCGGGCGCGGACCGGCCGAATAGAGTTCGGCCAGTGCGGTTTCGGCGACCATCGCGATGACCAGCAGCGCCACCGGTGCGGGATCGGACCAGCCCAGTTCGGACAGGTCGGGGCCGATCATCGCGGCGAACAGTCGATTGCGCTCGTGCACCTGATCGATCAGGTCGATATCGGTGCGGGATTGCGCGAGAAAGGCTTTGGTGCCGCTGGTCGCGAGGCAGGCGTCCAGGTAGGCGGTCATACCGACCCGCAGGCGTTCCGCGCCGGGTTCGCATCCGGCGATGGCCGCGAGGATGACCGCGCCGAGTTCCTCGTGATAACGGTGATGCAGCGCGATCACGTAGCTGCGCCGGTCCGGGAAATGGTGGTAGAAGGTGCCTTTCGCCATTCCGGCGGCGGCGACGACGGCATTGACCGAGAGTCCGCGCATCCCCTCGCGCCCCGCTATTTCCGCTCCTGCGGTGAGCAGGGCATTGCGTCCCGGTTCGGGCGGACGTGGCATCGATGTAATCCTCTCGGCAACTTGCTCTTCCCGAAGAGTACCCACCCGCGCTAACCTGTGACCGACCGGTCGGTCATCCCGCCGCGCAGGGGACGGCGGGAGACGACCGGTCCACGAAACATGGAGTCCCGCAATGCGATCAGCGAAGATCCGCGGTGCACAGACAACCGATCGGCAGCAGCGGACAATCGGTTCGCTGGCACTGGCGACCGGCCTGCTGGCACTGGCGACTGCACTGCCGGTACTGGCGGCGGGCAGCGCCGCCGCCGATACCGAACCGTCCTACAGCTACCCGGGCGGGCTCGCCGCCCAGTTCACCAGCCCGGGCCTGCCGCCACCCGGCGCGAACGACTGGGAATGCAAACCCGATGCGGCACACCCGAATCCGGTGGTGCTGCTGCACGGACTGTCCAATGACGCGATCTCCTGGAACACGCTGTCACCGGTGCTCGTCCGGGCCGGATACTGCGTCTTCACCACCACGTACGGGGTAGGTGCGGCGGGCCCGCTGATCGGCGCGTTCGCGCCCGTCGAGGACAGTGCGGGGCAGATCTCCGCGTTCATCGATCGGGTGCGCGCAGCGACGGGTTCCGAAAAGGTGGACCTGGTCGGTCATTCGATCGGTGGCGCGGTGGCCTTCTACTACCTGAATCAGCTCGGTGGCGTTCCGAAGGTCGATCATTTCGTCGCGCTGGCAGCACCGCTGCACGGATCGACGGTGAGCGGTCTGGCTTCGCTACAGCCGCTCGCCGCGGCCACGGAAGCGGGGCGGGACCTGCTGCGACAGTGCGGCCCGTGCGGTCTGTCCCCGGGTGAGCCGTTCCTGCGCACGCTCGATCCCGATCCGGCGAAAGCGCCGAATATCCTTTTCACCACGGTGGTTACGCGCTACGACGAGATCTCAACGCCCTATACGACCGGACTGCTGGACGGCCCGAACGTACGCAATGTGGTGCTCCAGGACCTGTGCGCGACCGATTTCACCGAGCATTACGAACTCCCCTACGACCCGGTTGCCGTGCGGGTGGTACTGAACGCGCTCGACCCGGAACACGCTGTGCCCGTGGGGTGCACAGTGGTGTTGCCGTTCGTCGGCCCGGTCGGCGGCTGAGGGTGCGGCCGCTAATTGCCGTCGCGGAGCGAGATGAGGCCGCCGAGGACGCCGAGATAGGCGGTGCCGTCCGGGCCGAGGGCCAGGCCCGCGTAGTTGTTGTTGTATTGCGGTCCGGAGCCGGATCGGCGCTGCCACACCAGGTTTCCGGTGCGGAAGTCCAGGGTGGTCCAGTACCAGGGGTCGGTCGGGTCGTTGCCCTTGGTGTAGGTGTAGATCAGGCCGGTGGCGAGGGAGAGTTTGGCGACCACGCTGGGGGCGGCGACGGTGGAGTTGGTCCAGACCAGGTGGCAGCCATTGCCGTCGGCGTCGATGTCGACGCGGGCGAACCCGGGGGTGGTGTTGCGGCCCGCCAGGGTGGCCTCGGGGCCGGAGTAGCCGAAATTGTTCTCCACGATCAGCGAGTTACCCGCGCCGATGAGCGAATTCTCGGTATTGCCTGCGCCTTTCGCGAACACCGGGACGCTGCACACCTCGCGCTGCGCGGCATCGCGGGCGGTGCGGTAGACGACCACGTTCATGGGGTCGGCGTTATCGGTGATGGCGACGTAGCCGCCGGGCAGCACGGTGGGGGTGGTGCCGGTGCCGTCGTCGACCTGGCCGGGTTTGTGCTGGCCGCTATTGGCGTAGGTGATGCGCCAGGTGACCTCGGGGCTGCCGCCGGGTCCGGCGTCGAAGCGCAGCATTTCGCGGTTGGTGGCGATGTAGACGTCGCCGTCATTGCCGACGGCGAAGGAGTTCTCGATCTCGCCGTCCGCGCCGTCGCCGAGCCGAATCACCTGTATCGCACCGGTTTCGGTGTTCAGGGTGCCGACGACGCCGTTGGTCTTGGTGACGAACCAGAGCAGACCGTGCGAGTCGGGCAGCACCGAGTTCAGGGTTTCTCCGGGTCGCAGCGCGCCGGTGAGGTCGTAGTCGTGTTCGAGGGTGAAGCCGTCCGCCGCAGGGGTTTCCGCGAAGAGCTGGACGTGCCCGCTGCTGGACCCGACCACCGCGCGGTCCTGATCGTCGAGGAAGAAGTACGCTCCGCCACCGAAATTGGAGAAGGCCCCGGGTTTGAGCATCTCCCCTGGGCCGCGACCGGGCAGGGCGTACTTGCCGAGCACCTTCATTCCGGCCGGATCGATCAGGTACAGACCGGGATTGAGGCCGGGACAGGTGGAGATGATGCGCCCGGCGCGATCGAAGGCGACCGATCCGCATTCGCTGCCGAGCAGCAGCGAGTCAACCCGGGTGTCATGTCCGAGTGGGCCGGGCCGGGTGTAGGTATCACTCATCCAGCCGTCGCCGTGGATGCCGGAGTTCCCATTGGCGGCGAGTCCGGGGTGCTGCGGGACGGCGGGGACGCCGGTGACGGGCTGGGCGGTGGCGGGTGTGCCGAGGAAGTCCGGTCCGGGCAGGGTGGGAATGGGTGCGGCCCCGGCGGTGCCGGCGGTGAGCGCCAGGGTGCCCGCCGCGAGCAGCGCGCTCACCAGCGACGACGCCCGGTGTCGGCGCGCGGGTCGCGATATGGGCGCGGCCGCCGCCGGATATTCGATATGCATTGCTGCCTCCGGCTATCTGTTTGCGGCACAACGGCACACAGCTCTGGTCGTTCGACCAAGATGGCATGATCGCACACCGCCGCGCCGAACCCTACCGTGCGGTACGTCACAGTAAGCCCCCTTACGCGAGGGGACGCGGCCGTCGAAACGCTCCGGTAGGGTCGCGATCGGGACGGAGGGTCGTACCGCAGGAAAGGGGGACGCCCGTATGTCCTTGACGGACAGCAGGCCGGACTCTGCATGAAGTGGATGCTGACCCCGGACGAATTCGCGCTGGTCTGGACCCGCGAAACCGAGCTGGAACGCCGCCCCTATCCCCTCGACACCCTGACCCGCGGCACCGGAAACGCGAGTGCCGCACCGCGATTGCGGCATCGCTACCTGGGCCGCACCGATCCGGACCTGACCGCCGCGCTCATGCTGTGCGCGCGCACCGACACCACCACCATCACGCTGTACGGCGAATGCACCCACCCCGCGCCGCGGCGCATCCTCGCCTTCGCCGCGGTGGCGCAGCAGCGCGCGGGCATTCTGGTCGCGCTGCCGGACGCCGTCTCGGTGATGATCTGTCCCGCCGATCAACTCGGTCAGGAGCTGGTGGAGATCATCGGGTCCGCACCCGCCGGGCAACAGGCCCAGATGCGCGAACCGCAGCATGCGGTGTTGCTGCCGGCCGAGCCGGGCGAGCAAGCCGAAGACAGTGCCGCCCAAACGGATTCGCCCGATCAGGCGGCCGACAACTTCCGCCGCAAATTGCGCGAGCCGGTGGACGGGCGCGGTTTCATCACCGTCACGGTGGAACCCGCGAATCCGCTGTCCCCGCCCACCCGGCATCGCACCTGGCTGGATTTCAGCGGTGACGGCCGCTATCTGCTCACCACCGCCACCGATCTGACCCTCACCCCGGTCGGTGATGCCGATCTGGCCGAACACCTGGTGCGCCTGGCCCGACTGTAACCGCCCGGACACCCGGCGTTCGGTCCTCGATCACCTCGGGTTCACCGGGAGAATTTCGGCGTGCTTGCCCCCACCGGGCCGCGTCGCGTGTTACGCATGACGGATGGCGAAGGCAACATCCTGGTCGAAACCGGTCACCAAAGCGCTGCGAGCCGACGGTGTGCAGGTCAGCGAACTGAACACATCCGCGACTCCCGGTTTCAAGGGTGACAAGAAGGCCGGGGAGCAATTGCTGGCCGAACGCGCGGGCGTCCTGTCGGAGTTGCAGGAGAAGCTCTACGCGAACGGCAGGCACGGCGACAATCGCAGTGTGCTGCTGGTGTTGCAGGGCATGGACACCGCGGGCAAGGGCGGCATCGTCCGGCATGTGATCGGCTCGGTGGATCCGCAGGGCGTGGATCACGCGGCGTTCGGCGTGCCGACCGCGGAGGAGAAGAAGCACCACTACCTGTGGCGCATTCGCAAGCAGCTGCCGCGCGGTGGGCAGATCGGCGTCTTCGATCGCTCGCATTACGAGGATGTGCTGGTGGTGCGGGTGCACGATCTGGTGCCGCCGGAGGTGTGGGGCAAGCGCTATGACGAGATCAACAAGTTCGAGCGCAAACTCGTCGACGACGGCACCACGATCGTCAAGGTGGCCATGTTCGTCTCCCTCGACGAGCAGAAGAAACGGCTGTCCCAGCGCCTGGAGCGCCCGGACAAGTACTGGAAGTACAGCCCCAACGATCTGGCCGAGCGCGCCTACTGGCCCGCGTATCAGGAGGCGTACCAGGCGGTCCTGGATCGCACCAATACCGAATACGCCCCCTGGCATGTGCTGCCGTGTGATTCGAAGTGGTACGCCCGCCTCGCGGTGACCGAACTGCTCATCGATGCCATGCAGGGCCTGAAACTCGATTGGCCCGCCGCCACTTTCGATGTGGAAGCCGAGAAGAAGAAGCTCGCCCAGGCGTGATTCGCGCCGCCCATACACCGCCGTTGGCAGCAACGGCGGTGTTTCACCAGGAATCTCTCAGGTTCGCGGGTGAAGATGGGGCCGCAGCAGTCGTGACTACGAAAGGCGTGGTGAACGCGCGGTGAGCAAACCGGGTGATCGCAAGAATCCTCTGGCCAAGGCTCAACAGGCCGATCGCAATCGCAAGATCCTCATTCAGGTCGGCGTGGGTGTCGTCCTGGTGGGTTTGATCGCGGCCATCGGTATCGGCCTGGCGATGCGCAAGTCCGATGACAAGAACACGTCATCGTTCGCGCCGGTCGTCACGCATGACGCGAGTACGGGTGCGACGCCGCCCAATCTGACCGAGGGCGGCGCGATCCGCATCGGCAAGTCCGATGCCAAGGTGCGGGTGCAGGTCGTCGCCGATCTGCAGTGCCCGGCCTGCCAGATGTTCGAGAGCAATAACTCGGCCGTGCTCGAGGACGAGGTGAAGAACGGCACCGCGGTGGTGGAGTACAACATCATCTCGTTCCTGGACCGCGCCTCCAGCGGCAACCAGTTCTCCACGCGCGCGGCGAGCGCGGCCTACGTGGTGGCCTCGGCGGATCCGTCGAAGTTCCAGGCCTGGTTGTCCGCGATGTACAGCGCGCAGCCCAAGGAGGGCGGCAACGGCATGACCGACGATCAGTTGATTCAGATCGCCGCGTCCGTCGGATACACCGATCCCGCTGTGGCACAGGGCATCAAGGATCAGAAGTACGCCGCGTTCGTGAAGGATGAGACCAAGGGCGTTTTCGACACCGGCATCAAGTCGACCCCCTCGGTGTACGTGAACGGTAAGCAGATCAGCGATCAGCAGTCGCTGATGAGCCCGAACGGCCTGAAGCCGGTCATCGAGGCCGCGGCGAAGTGATCATCTCGGCTCCACCCCGGTCGGCCTGGCCGCTGCTGCTCGGCGCGTTGATCGGCTGGGGTGCGTCGGTGACGCTGCTGGTCGACAAGTTCAAGCTGTTCACCGAACCCGGGTTCAAACCGCTGTGCAGTATCGATTCGACGCTGTCCTGCACGACGATCATGGAGTCGGATCAGGCGGCGGCGTTCGGTTTCCCGAATCCGATCATCGGTGTGGTCGGGTTCTCGGTGGTGGTGACGCTCGGGGTGCTCGCGGTGGCCAATATCGGTCTGCCGCGCTGGATTTGGGGCGGATTGTGGGCCGGGCTGGTGCTCGGCATGGGGTTCATCGGCTGGCTGATCTATCAGGCGGTGTTCCAGATTCACGCGCTGTGCCCGTGGTGCATGGTGGTGTGGGCGGTGACGCCGCTGCTGCTGGCGGTGGTGACCGGGCAGCTGTGGGGTAAGTCCCGGGGGCTGTTGCAGATCGTGGTGGAGTGGCGCTGGACCGTCGTCGCCATCTACTACGCGGTGGTGATTCTGATCCTGTACATCCAATTCCAGGATTACTGGCGCGATCACCTGTGAGCTAGTTGGGCGGCCCGACCGTGAGCGTCACGTTCACGGTCCGCTGCCCGCCGCCGGGCGCGGTGAGATCCAGGCGCACCACATCATCGGGTTTGTGCAGATTCAGTGCGGCCTTGAGGGTTTGGGTGCTCGCGATGGAACGGCCGTCGATGGCGGTGATCACCTCCCCCTCGGCGAGTCCGGCCGCGAAGGCCGGTTGCCCGTATACCGCCACATCGATGCGCGCGCCCGCCGGTTGTGCGTCGGAGGTGATGATGCCGAGGGTGGCGGTGGGACCGATGTGCACGGTGTCCGTCGGTGTGCCGGAACGGATTTGGCGCACCACGGCCATGGCGGCGTCGATGGGCACGGCATAGCCCTCCGGTCCGCGCCCGAGTGCCTTCTGTAGATCCCCGGAGGCGGCGGTGACGACGCCGACGACCGCGCCGAATCGATCGACCAGCGCCCCGCCGGATTGTCCGGCCGCGACGGGCGCCTCGACTTCTATCAAGCCGTGCAAGGACTTTCGCGACAGATCCGCCGAATTGCGGGCCACGATGGTGCTGTCCAGGCCGGTGATCGCACCGCCGACCGAGGTCGGCGAGCCGGTGCCGCCCGCATTGCCGATCGCCAAAAGCTGGTCGCCGAGCCGCAATCCGGCGGAACTGCCGATGCGCGCGATCGGCAGGCCGTCCGCGCCGGTGAGCGCGATGAGCGCGATATCGGCCGAGGAGTCGTAGCCGAGCACCGTGGCCGGGAAGGTCGCACCGGTGCCGATATCCGAAACCGATACGGTGTCAGCGCCTTTGATGACGTGATGGCTGGTGAGCACCTGCCCGTCGGCGGTGAGCACGATGCCCGAACCGGACGCGCCGAGCCCGTACGGCCGCATGGCGGCGGTGATGTTCACCAGCACCGGATCCACCAGGTGCGACACCAGTTCGGTGTCCAGCGGCGGCAGCGGCGGTCCGATCAGGCTGGCGGTGGGCGGATCCCGATGGAAGGGCCAGCGCGCCAGATCACCGTGATAGCCGAGGAACGCGGTGATTCCGACGACGGCCACGCAGCACAGCGCGAATAGTCGTCCGCCACCGGCATGATTCGTGCGACGCGGGTGGTCGTACATCGGAATCCTCCGCTGCGGCGTCGGCTGCGAACTCTGTATCTACTGGTGTACCAGTTTTTCAGTGGCTCAGTGCGGCGATGGCCAGCATGAATCCCAGTCCGAGCAGGGTGAGCAGCAGCGGGGCCTTGGACGGTTTGCCCGCGTGCGCCTCCGGCAGGATGTCCGCGGTCGCCAGATACAGCAGGAAACCCGCGAAATAGCCGAGGTACATGCCGACGAATTGCGCCGGCACCTTCAGGAAAGTGCCTGCGACAGCACCGAATACGGGGGCGATGGCATCGGCGGCGAGCATGGTCAGCCCGCGTTTGCGGGCATTGCCGTACATCGTGGTGAGGGTGAAGGTGTTGAAGCCGTCCGCGAAATCGTGGCTGATCACCGCGATGGCGACGGCCGCCCCGGTGGCCGCGCCGACCTGGAAACTGAGTCCGATGCTGAGCCCGTCCAGGAAGCTGTGGAACACCAGTCCGCCCGCCGCCACCAGGCCTATCGAGGCGAAATCGTGGTGGTGCGTACCGAATTCGTCCTCGTGCCCGGTGTGCAGCGCCACCGTCTGCTCCACGATGTGCACGGTGAAGAAGCCGACCACCGCGGCCAGCAGCGGCACCGGGACGCCGAGTGCGACGCGGGTGTCGTGTTCGAGCGCCTCGGGCAGCAGGTCGAAGGCGACCACGCCGAGCATGACGCCCGCGGCCAGCCCGAGAACCAGGCGTTTGCGCTCGCCGAGCCGGTCCGCGACCAGTCCGCCGATGAACGTGGAGCACATCGACACCAGTGCCAGCAGAATCGCCACGGGCATCAGCATGCCGATCCGGCGACGCGCCGTGAGCGCGCCGCGCCGGAATGGTAGGCATGTACGCATGAGCACTGCTGCCGCCTATGCCGTGTCCGCGCCCGATGGCCGGTTCGAGAAGCTCGCCATCGAACGCCGTGAGCTCGGACCCCGAGATGTGCTGATCGACGTGAAATTCGCGGGCATCTGCCACTCCGATATCCACACCGCGCGCGATGAATGGGGCGGCACCCGCTACCCCTGCGTCCCGGGGCACGAGATCGCGGGCCTGGTCGCCGCGGTCGGATCCGAGGTCACCCGGCATAAGGTCGGCGATCGGGTCGGCGTGGGCTGCATGGTGAATTCCTGCGGCGTCTGCGATCCATGCGTGGCCGGTGAGGAGCAGTACTGTCAGCCCGGCGCGACCATGACCTACAACACCCCGGTTCCGGAGCAGGATCAGCCCGGCGGGTACACCATGGGCGGGTACTCCACGCAGGTCGTGGTGACCGAGGGCTTCGTGGTCGGCATTCCGGAGGGCATCGGCCTGGACGAGGCCGCACCGCTGCTGTGCGCGGGCGTGACGCTGTTCTCGCCGCTGCGGCACTGGGGTGCGGGGCCCGGTAAGCGGGTGGCCATCATCGGTATGGGCGGGCTCGGGCACGTGGGCGTGAAGATCGCCGCGGCCATGGGCGCGGAGGTCACCGTGCTGAGCCATTCGCTGAGCAAGCAGGCCGACGGTGAGCGGTTCGGCGCGCACCACTACTACGCGACCAGCGACCGGCAGACCTTCCGCGGGCTGCGCGGACGCTTCGATCTGATCCTCAATACGGTGTCGGCGGATCTGCCCATCGACGATTACATGAAGCTGCTGGCGCTGGACGGCACCCTGGTGATCCTGGGCCTGCCCGAAAACCCGCTCAGCGTAAAGCCTTTCACCATCGCGGGCTACCGGCGGTCACTCGCGGGTTCCATGATCGGCGGTATCGCGCAGACCCAGGAGATGCTGAACTTCTGCGCCGAACACGGCATCGGCGCGGAAATCGAGGTCATCTCCGCGGACCGCATCGACGAGGCCTACGACCGCGTCGTCGCCAGCGATGTCCGCTACCGCTTCGTCATCGACGCCGCCACCATGTAGTCCAACACGCCGCTCCCACCGGGAAAGCTGCCGCGCCGCTACGTTGACGGTGTGCCCGATGAGAGCGACGGCGCGCCCGGCGAGGCGGCCGAGAAGAACGACACACCCGCGCGGATCGATGCGAGCGGGGACGATGACACGCCATTGCGGCTGACGGTGGCGATTCCGACGTGGCTGCCGCGCGCGTATCTGCTGGCGGCGGCCACGGTGGCCGGGATTGTCGTGACGTTCTGGTCATTGCAGAAGTTGCAGGGCCTGCTGACCGTGCTGGTGGTGTCGCTGTTCCTGGCGTTCGCCATCGAACCGGCGGTGAACAAGCTGGCCGCGCGCGGCTGGCGGCGCGGTCCGGCGACCGGTGCGGTATTCCTGATCGTGCTGCTGGCGATTGTCGGATTCGCCTGGGCCATGGGCGATCTGGTGGTGGATCAGGTCACCGCACTGGTCAAGAACGCACCGCACAATGCGGAGGATCTGGTCGCCTGGATCAATCGCACCTTCCATACCGATCTCTCCGGCACCGATATCACCGAACGCGCCTCGCAATTGAGTTCCAGACTGGAGTCGTGGCTGGTCGGACTGGCCGGTGATGTGTGGGGTATCGGCACCACCGCCATCGGCGTGCTGTTCCAGGCGCTGGGCGTGCTGCTGTTCACCTATTATTTCGCCGCCGACGGGCCGCGTTTCCGCAATGCGGTGTGCTCGGTGCTGCCGCCCAAGCGACAGCGACATGTGTTGCGCGCCTGGGATATCGCGGTGGAGAAGACCGGCGGCTATCTGTATTCCCGTGCGCTGCTGGCACTCTGCTCGACGATCGCGCATTTCGTGGCCATGCGCATCCTCGACATCCCGTCCGCCATCGCGCTCGCGCTCTGGGTGGGCGTTGTCTCCCAATTCATTCCGACGGTCGGCACCTATCTGGCCGGTGCGCTGCCGGTGCTGGTCGCGCTGTCGCACAGTCCGCGCACCGCGCTCTGGATTCTCGGATTCATCGTGGTGTACCAGCAGTTCGAGAACTACGTGCTGCAACCGCGCATCACCGCGACCACCCTGGATATGCATCCGGCCGTCGCCTTCGGCGCGGTGCTCGCGGGCGCGGCCCTGTTCGGGGCGACCGGCGCACTGCTGGCCATCCCGGTCACCGCGTCCGCGCAGGCATTCATCGGCGCGTATATCCGCCGCTACGAGGTGGAGTCGCCGACCGGCACCGAACCGCCACCGCGCGAGCGCAAACCGCTCGCCGAGCGCTTCCGGCGTGATCGGGGCCACACTCCCCCGGCCGAATGAACCCGCTACCGGCCACGCCCGTAACCACCGGAAGGGCGGGCAAACTCGGGTGACCCGGCCCGCCGTCACGGCATACTGTCGCTGGACGGCGAGCACGGCGCGGAGGGTGGGAGCCGAATGCGACTGCAGACAGGCGCGGTATTCGCCGGCTACACCATCGAACGGCAGCTGGGCGCGGGTGGCATGGGAGTGGTGTACCTGGCGCGGCATCCCCGGCTGGAGCGGTCGGTCGCGCTCAAAGTCCTCAATGACACCTTCGCCGAGGATTACCGGGCGCGAGCGCGATTCGAGCGCGAGGCCGCACTGATCACCACCCTGGATCACCCCAATATCGTGCCCATCTACGACCGCAATTCGCCGGGCGATCCCATGCTGTGGATCTCCATGAAATACGTCGACGGCGGTGACGCGGCGGCCATGCTGGCCCGCGAAGGCGGCCGCGTCTCCGCCGAATGGGCGGTGCGGATGATCTCCGATGCGGGCCGCGCGCTCGATCACGCGCACCGGCATCGCATCCTGCATCGCGATATCAAACCCGCGAACCTGTTGGTGGAGCGCGGTATCGGCGGTATCGAACGCACCGTGGTCACCGATTTCGGGATCGCCCGCAGCGTCGAGGACGCCGAAACCAATTCGAGGGTGAGCGCCACGCTGGCCTATGCCGCCCCCGAGCGTTTCGCGGGCGGTCCGACCGACCATCGCGCCGACCAGTATTCGCTCGGCTGCACGCTGTTCAAACTGCTCACCGGTGAACCGCCGTATCCGCGCGCCGATGACGCCGCCGTGGTCGCGGCCCACCTGCACGCCCCGCCGCCGCGTGCCACCCAGTACCGCCCGGATCTGCCGAGCGGTCTGGACGATGTGTTGGCCACGGTGCTCGCCAAGCGGCCCGAACACCGCTTTCCCGATTGCGCCGCTTTCGCCGCGGCCGCCCGTGACGCCGTGGATCGCTCCGGATCGACCGTTGCGGGACACTACTTCTCGACCGATCCGGGGCGCGCGGCACCCGGCCCCGGCGGTCGGCCCGGCGCTACCGGCCCCGCAGTGGTCTGGCACGGCGAGGACGCGGAAACGGCCTTCTCACCGCCGCATCCGTCCGTGCCTTACGGCGGCGGCCGAGTGGATGAACCGGTCCCGCATGGTCGCCGCGAACCCGCGCCCCTGCCCGCCGGGATGTCCCCCGGAGCCGGGCGGCCGCGCCGATTCACGCGGCGGTGGGTGCTGATCGGCGGGGCCGTGGTCGCCGCCGGGACGGCCGCGACAGCGGCGGGGGTGAGCCTGAGTGGCGGATCGAAGGATTCGGCGACCTCGCCCCAACCGACGCGAACACCGAGCGGCCCAGCCGAATTCACGCTGCCGACGCAGGTGATGACGATCGCCTTCAGCCCGGACGGGACACTGCTGGCCGTGGGCGGCAAGGACAATACGACCCGGCTGATCGATGTGCACACCGGCGTCGAGAACGGCAATTCGCTTACCGGGCACAGCAATTCGATTCGCGCGGTGGCTTTCAGCCCCGATGGGAAGCTAGTGGCCACCGGTGGCGATGACCGCACCGCGAGACTGTGGGACGCGCACACCCGGCAGCCGATCGGCGGCCCGCTGACCGCGCATACGAACGCGGTGCGCGGCATCGCCTTTCACCCCGACGGCAGCCTCATGGCGACCTGTAGCGATGACAACACCGCGCTGCTGTGGACGGTGCAGACGCGGCAGCCCACCGGCACCGCCATGGCCGCGCACACCGGTCCGGTGCGCGCGATCGCGTTCCATCCGAAGGGCACACTGATCGCCACCGGCAGTCAGGACACCACGGCCCGGCTGTGGCGCGGCGGCACCGGCATCGCCTCGGGTGCGGCGCTGTCGGGGCATCATGGCGCGGTGCGCACGCTGGCGTTCCACCCGGAGGGGAAGCTACTCGCCACCGGCGGTGATGACGCGTCGATTCGTCTGTGGGACACCGATACTCGCACTTCCGCAGGGGATCCACTGAGCGGTCACGCCGAACCGGTGCTGGCTATCGCCTTCAGCCCGGACGGCACACTCATGGCCAGTAGCAGCCGAGATGGCACGGTTCGCCTGTGGGACAACAAGTCTCGCCAACCGATCGGTAATCCGCTGAGTGGTCATGCCGACGCGGTGCATTCGGTCGCGTTCAGCCCTGACGGGACACTGCTGGCCACGGGGAGCGCCGACAACACGGTGCGGTTGTGGAAGGTCGCCGACTACCACTGATGCGGCCGCAGCGTCGAAGCCGAGCCCCGTGCCCACCGGAAGGCGCCGAAGTCGTGCGAACAGCCGCGCGGAAGTGTCGGCGCGGACACACTTCCAGCGTGTATGCGGCGACAGAGTAATTCGCGGCGGACCAGCACCATTGCATGCATCGGGAAATACCTCCCGGACCAGGCAAGAGGAGCCGATCATATGACCACCACCGCGAAGCGCGTCACCACCGCTCTGGCGGCCACCCTGTTCATTCTCCCGTTCGGCGCGGGCATCGCGTCCGCCATGCCCGCCGGAACCGGTACCGCCGCAGCCAATTACGACCGCGACGACTACCACTGGTACTGCGATCGCGACAGCCGCGGCTTCGACTGGAACTACTGCTGGGGCCACTACCGCGACCGCTACCAGCGCGAGCACAACAGCGGCCACGACAGCCACAACGGCTGGTGAGAACCCCACTCCGTCATCCCGGCGTGTACTTGGCCGGGATCCACACTCGCAGCAGCACAACAGATTCCAGTGCCTTCCGGCCAACCGCACGCCGGAATGACGGGTTGATGTCGCGGCGGTAGCGGATTACCGACGGCAGTGTGGCCGACGGCAGCTCGACGCCGAGCGCGATCCACTACTGCCCGGCCCGAGGTCCCGCACACTGTCGCGCGGGACCGGCCGAGATTACTTCTTCGCCTGCTCGTGCAGGGCCTTCTTGGCGGCGTCCTGCACCTTGTCGATGTGCTGGGCGTACTTGCCCTCGGTCCGGTCGTCGACCACATCGCCGACCTTGTCGACCAGCGGGTCGAGCTTGTCCGCGTGCGCGCTCGCCAGTTCGGCCGCCTTGCCCGCCGCGTCCTTCAGATTGTCGAACAGACCCACCGTCGTACTCCTATCTCGAATCAACCTCGGCCCACAGGCTATCGGCCGTGCCGACCGGGACAGGAGAACGACGAGTGTGTGGTTCGCGACTAGTTCCCGTGCTTCCAGGGCTGATCCGGATCCACCTGATCGCTCTTGTTCTGCGCGGATTCGTTGAAACTCTTGGTGTTCTCGTCCGGGTCCGGCTGATCCCCTTTACCCGTCGGATCCATATCCGCCTCCTGTCTCGAAAGAAGTGTGCCCGCAGGCTAATTCCTGCATCGTGACGAGACCGTGAATACGCGACAGCGCGGCGGCACGGATTAGCTTCCGTGCCGCCGCGCCGTCGTGTTCACGCGTGTGAGTTACTGCCCCGCTTCGGCTTCCGCCGCGAGCGCGCGTCGCCGGACGCGGCGGGCGGCCGCGACCATATTGCGCAGGGACGGGTCGAGCTGCCAGTGGTGCCGGGTCTTGAGACCACCGTCCGGATTGGCCCACAACCGCTGCGGCGTCACGGCCGCCGCGGCGGCGGTGAGTGCCTCATCGAGTTCGTCGATATCCGGGATGCGCGCCGAACGGCTTTCGTACACACCGGGTCCGACGCCGTGGGTGAGGCCGCGACCTTCCGCATTGTCTTCTTCCAGCGCCTTGAGCACCCATTCGATGGAGCGGGTCGCGACGATGGCCGTCACATCGGCATCGAGTTCCTCGATGGCCTGCACCACGTCACCGCGGCTGGAATAGCCGATGTGCGTGTGGATCTGGGTTTCCGGCAGCACGCCGGAGGTGGCCAGCTTGAACGCGCCGACGGCCCAGCGCAGGTATTCGGCCCGCCCCTTGACCCGCAGCGGCAGCAGTTCGCGAATGGACGGCTCGTCCACCTGGATGATGGCGATTCCGGCCCGTTCCAGATCCACCACTTCGTCCCGAATGGCAAGCGCCACTTGGTCGGCGGTCTCGAACAGCGGCTGGTCCTGGCGCACGAAGGAGCGCGCCAGCATGGTGACCGGTCCGGTGACCATGCCCTTGACCGGCTTCTCGGTGAGCGATTGCGCGTACGTGGTCCAGTCCACCGACATGGGCGCGGGCCGGGACACATCGCCGTACAGCACCGGCGGTCGCACACAGCGTGATCCGTACACCTGCACCCAGCCGAAGTGGGTGGTGGCGAAGCCGTCCAGCTGTTCGGCGAAGAACTGGATCATGTCATTGCGTTCGTGCTCACCGTGCACGAAGACGTCGAGGCCGATGTCCTCCTGCAACCGGATGGTGCTCTCGATCTCGGCTTCGATGCGCTTGCGGTACTCGTCGTAGGACAGCCGCCCCTGACCGAGGTCGTAGCGCGCCTGGCGGCCGGCATTGGTCTGCGGGAACGAGCCGAGCGTGGTGGCGGGCACCAGCGGCAGATTCAGCTTGGCCTGCTGCGCGATTCGCCGTTCGGCGTAGGGCGCGCGCTCGCGCATCTGCGGGGTGACGTTGTACACCCGTTGCCGCACCGCGTGTTTCTGCTTGAAGTGCACCGAGGTGGGCCGCTTGCGCCACTTCTCCGAAGGCCCTTCGGTGAGCGCCTTGGCGAGCGAAACCACTTCCAGCACCTTCTGTTTCGCGAAGGCGAGCCGGTCGGCGACATGTTCTTCCAACTCGTATTCCACGAGCAGGTCGTAGGGCACGTGCAGCAGCGTCGCACCGGTGGAGACGACCATGTCCGGGCACACCTTGGCGAGCTCGTTCAGGTATTCCAGCGCGACCACGCGGTCCGCGCGCCACACATTGGTGCCGCTGATGACGCCCGCGTACAGCCGCTTGCGGCCGATGCCGGGAATCTTGGCCAGGTCTTCGGGCCGGATGCGGAAGTTCGCCAGGTCGAGCCCGATGGCCTCGACCTTGGTGCGCGCCAACGCTTCCAGCGCCTCACCGAAGTCGCCGTACTGGCCGGTGACGAGCAGCCGCGGCCGCAGCGAAGCCTTGGAGAGCCGGTTGTACGCCTGCTCGAACACCTCGATGGTGGAGGGCGAGCGGTCACTGGTGAAGCAGGGCTCGTCCAGCTGCACGCAGGTCGCGCCGCGCTTGGCGAGCAGCTCGAACAGCTCCTCGTACACCGGTAGCAGCTTGTCCAGCAGCACCAGTTTGTCGAATTCGGTCTCGCCCGGAACATGTCCGGTCTTCGACAGCAGCAGCAGCGACAGCGGGCCGAGCACGACCGGCCGCAATTCGATGCCGCGCGCCTTGGCGCGATCGAATTCGTCGAGCAAAGCCTCGGGGTGCAAAGAGAATTCGGTATCGGTGTCGAGCTCGGGCTGCCGGTAGTGATACGGCGTATTGAAGAACCGCACCAGTTCCAGCGGCGGCACATCCGGATTGCCGCGCGCCATCAGAAAATAGAAATCGAGTGGGTCCAGCCCCTCGCGATACGGCTCGAACCGCTTGGGCACCGCGCCGAAGAGCAGCGCGCTGTCGAGCACGTGGTCGTAATAAGAGAAGGTGTTGCCGGGGACCTGCGTCAACCCGGTGGCAGCCAGCTCGAGGAACTGGGATTCCTGGATCTCGCGACCCACCTCGACCAGTTCATCGCGTGAAAGCGTGCCGTGCCAATAAGACTCGAGTGCACGCTTGAGTTCGCGGTGCGGTCCGATGCGGGGATAGCCCAGAATGCTAGATCCGAAGCCATCGGTGACGTTGGCCATGAGCGCGCCACTCCTCCTTAAGTCACCTGTGCGGCGCCCACCACCGAGGGTGAGCGCCGCACAGTTTGCGCCCTGATTTGGAATGGACTCGAGTCCACCCCGAGTGGGCTGGCCGGTGACACCAGCCCTTTATTGCAGCTTATGCCCACGCGGACGACGAAAGACTCGTACCCGCGTGCCAGTCGTCAGCGGTTGTACTGGTAGAAGCCCGCGCCGGACTTCTTACCCAGCAGGCCCGCTTCGACCATGCGCATCAGCAGCGGAGGAGCGGAGTACAGCGGCTCCTTGAATTCGGCGTACATGGAGTCGGCGATGGATTTCACGGTGTCGAGGCCGACCAGGTCGGTCAGGGCCAGCGGGCCCATCGGGTGGGCACAGCCCAGCACCATGGCCTTGTCGACGTCTTCCTTGGTGGCGAAACCGGATTCGACCATGCGGATGGACGAGAGCAGGTACGGCACCAGCAGCGCGTTGACGACGAAGCCGGAGCGGTCGGCGGAGCGCACGACCTGCTTGCCGAGCACGTCGGAGGCGAACTGCTCGGCGCGCTGGGAGACGGCCTCGGTGGTCTTGAGCGTGGTGACCAGCTCGACCAGCGGCAGCACCGGCACCGGGTTGAAGAAGTGCATGCCGACGACCCGCTCGGGGTTATTGGTGGCGACGGCGATCTTCATGATCGGAATGGAGGAGGTGTTGGACGCGAGCACCGCGTTCGGGTCGGTGACGACCTTGTCGAGCTCGGCGAAGATGGCGGTCTTCACATCTTCGTTCTCCAGCACGGCCTCGACGACCAGCTGGCGATCCGCGAAATCGGCGAGGTCGGAGGTGAAGCGCAGCCGCCAGGCGGTCTGCTCGCGCTCCCGCTCGGAGATCTTGCCGCTGGAGACGGCGCGGTCCAGCGACCGCAGGATGCGGGCGCGACCGGCAGCGGCGAGCTCACGGGTCTGTTCGAACACGAGCACATCGACGTGTGCCCGAGCGCAAACCTCGGCGATACCCGCGCCCATCTGTCCGGCGCCGATGATTCCAACGCGCTGAATCTTTTCGCTGCTCACGTCCCGCTCCTGCTGTTAGTTAGCCGTCGTGGCTTATGGGTGAAGGCGTCGGACTTACTTGTGACCCTGCGCCTTCGTAAGGTCTTTCGATCAAAGCTATATGGAAATGCCCTCCCCGCCGGGGCTGTCGACGGGAAGGGCGGGTGAACACCGTCGAGGGGGACGAATCCCCCTCGACGGGTTCCTGGCCCCGGAGTGGCGGAAGGTGTGATGCGACTGCCACTCCGAGGTGAGTTCTCGAAACCCGTTGTCACACAAGGAAACAACTGGTCACGGGGTTACTCAGTGGAACTGGCCCTCTTCGGTCGAGCCCTTCAGAGCCGCGGTCGAGGTGTTCGGGTCCACGGTGGTGGCGATGGTGTCGAAGTAGCCGGCGCCGACCTCACGCTGGTGCTTGACGGCGGTGAAGCCACGCTCGGAAGCGGCCTTGAACTCGCGCTCCTGCAGGTCGACGAAGGCGGTCATGCCCTCGCGGGCGTAGCCGTAGGCCAGGTCGAACATGCCGTAGTTCAGCGAGTGGAAGCCGGCCAGGGTGATGAACTGGAACTTGAAGCCCATCGCGCCGAGCTCACGCTGGAACTTCGCGATGGTCGCGTCGTCCAGGTGCGCCTTCCAGTTGAACGAAGGCGAGCAGTTGTAGGCCAGCAGCTGGTCCGGGAACTCGCTGCGAACCGACTCGGCGAACTTGCGCGCGACCTCGAGGTCCGGCACGCCGGTCTCCATCCAGATGAGGTCGGAGTACGGGGCGTAGGCCTTGGCACGCGCGATGCAGGGCTCGATGCCGTTCTTCACACCGAAGAAGCCCTCGGCGGTACGGGTGCCATCGAGGAACTCGCGGTCGCGCTCGTCCACATCGGAGGTGATCAGGGTGGCGGCCTCGGCGTCGGTGCGCGCGATGATGACCGACGGGACACCGGCGACGTCGGCCGCGAGGCGAGCCGAGGTCAGGGTGCGGATGTGCTGCTGGGTGGGGATCAGCACCTTGCCACCGAGGTGGCCGCACTTCTTCTCCGAGGCGAGCTGGTCTTCCCAGTGCACGCCCGCGGCGCCGGCCGCGATCATGGCCTTCTGCAGTTCGTAGGCGTTCAGCGCGCCACCGAAACCGGCCTCGGCGTCGGCGACGATCGGGGCCAGCCAGTTGGCGACCGAGGTGTCACCCTCGACCTTGGCGATCTCGTCGGCGCGCAGCAGCGCGTTGTTGATGCGACGCACCACGGACGGAACCGAGTTCGCCGGGTACAGCGACTGGTCCGGGTAGGTGTGGCCGGACAGGTTCGCGTCACCGGCGACCTGCCAACCGGACAGGTAGATGGCCTTGAGGCCCGCGCGCACCTGCTGCACGGCCTGGTTGCCGGTGAGGGCGCCCAGGGAGTTGATGTAGTCCTCGTTGTTGACCAGATCCCACAGGATCTCGGCACCACGGCGGGCGAGGGTGTGCTCCTCGACAACGGTGCCCTGCAGCTTCACAACCTGCTCGGCGGTGTAGCTACGGGTGATGCCCTTCCAACGGGGGTTGGTGTCCCAGTCGTTCTGGATCTCCGCAGCGGTCTTCGGGGTGCCGACAGTCGACATCTCTGACTCCACTTCTTCGTTCGGTCTCGGTTGCCCCGCCGGTCGAACCCTCTCGCGATGATTCGGACACTGCTGGAGCGGCAATTTGCAGGCTTGCTATGCCCGCGAGGTGTACTTCCACACGATGGCACAGGAAAAAATGTGCGTCTACCTGTTGCAAGTGTGAATCCCGGCTAGCTTTGGCCGTGCTTTTGCTAATGCTGCGAAATTTGCTTGTTAATTGCAGCCGGGGGATCTACTTGCGAGTAGCTCTGACGTGCAGTTTTGCATAACGCCCGTACTGTTTGGGTGACGACGGCCACCGGCACGCGACGCGCCGATGGACGGCGAGCTGTGAGGACCTTCACAATCGATTGTGATCTTGATGGCTGTGGGGCACACCACCCGGGGTACCCCAAAGGCCCTAATCTGGGCACGCGTCCAGCGCAGGTGCGACGTCAGAGAACCTAAGGAGAGCTTCGATGCCGAAACGATGGCTGTGCACGACGGCCCTGGCCGCCACTTCGATCGCGGCGCTGGTCAGCGTGCCGAGCGCACTGGCAGCGCCTGCCACCGAGATCGGCGCGGTGAGTTCGGTGGAACCGCTCGCACCGGCCGCCGTCCTGCCCGGCTCGGCCCGCGCGGAACGCATTCTCTACGGCAGCACCACCGCGAACGACCGACCCACAACCACGAGTGCGGCGGTTTACTTCCCGCCCGGTGACGCGCCCGCCGGGGGCTGGCCGGTGATCGCCTGGGCGCACGGCACCATCGGCCTCGGCGACGAATGCGCCTACTCCATCGCCGGACCGGGTGCGCGCGAACGGGATTGGGCCTACCTGGGCACCTGGCTGAAACAGGGCTACGCGATCGTGGCCGCCGACTACGCCGGATTGGGCACCCCGGGCGACCATCCGTACCTCAATGGCACGGTCGAGGCGCATAACGTCGTGGACGCGGTCAAGGCCGCGACCGGCCACTATGCGTCGCTATCGCATAAGTGGGCGGTGGTCGGGCAGTCACAGGGTGGCGGCGCGGCGGTCTTCACCGCGCGCTACGCGACCGAATTCGGCGGACCGGGACTCGATTACCGGGGCGCGGTCGGCACCGGCGTACCGGCCTATATCGAGGACATTCTGCTGCCGCTGGGGCCGGGCATGCCGCCGACCAAGCTGCCGCCGCACAGCACCGGATATGTGCTGTACATCCTGAACGGCCTGCGCACGACGTATCCGGAGCTCAATATCGAGTCGTACCTGACCGATGCGGGCCGCAACTGGCTGAATCTCGCCAATACCTCATGCCTGGAGTCGCTCGGTGAGGAGCTGAGCGCCGAAAATGTGATCGTCGGCGATCTGTTCTCGCGGCCGCTCTCGCAGATCCCGGATCTGCCCGGCCTGCTCACCCGCGTGATGGGTCTGCCCGAATCCGGTTACGACAAGCCGCTTTTCATGGGTCAGGGCCTGCTGGACACCGATGTGATCACCCCGGCGACGCTGGCATTCGCGGCGCGATTGCAGGCGAACGGCCAGCCCGTCACGCTGCACACCTACCCGACCAATCACGACGGCACGGTCAATGCCTCGCTGCCGGACTCGGTTCCGTTCGTGCGCAATCTCTTTGCCTGATCACGCCGGGTTTCCGGACTGAAATCTAGCAACGCTAGACAACATAGCCGAGCTACTGTTATGGTTGCTCCAGTTCCTAGCGATGCTAGATTTCAATCGGAAGAGGCACGACATGCTCACCACCACCGGCCAGATCCTCGCCATCGCCGCCATCCTCGCCAATGGCGCGGTCTACGGCACCGATATCTCCGCGGCCGCCATCATCCGCTCGGTCAACAAGCACCTCGATGACGCGGCCGTGACCACCTCGGCCGGGTGGGGGCACTACTACGGCGATAAGCGGATGCCGGCCTTCGGCGCGGGCGGCGTCATCACCGCCGTGCTGACCACCGCGGCCGCCCTGGTGTCGGGACATTTCGGCGCCGCCATCGCGGCGGGTGTGGCGGTGCTCGCGCTGGTGAGCTGGCTCGGCTTCTACGTCCGGGTCGCCAAGCCGATCAATACCGTGCAGACCGCCGCCGCCCGGACCGGCGTCATCCCCGCGAATGCCCGTGCGCTGCAGGACCGCTGGGAGAGCATCCTGCCCTACCGGGTCGGCCTGCAGGCGGTGGCGCTGGCCGGACTGGGCATCGCGGTCGCCCTGTTCTGATCGGCCAGGATCGCATGGTCTCGACCCTTCACGACCGCACGGTCATCAGCCCCGCACCGGTAGGTGCGGGGCCGCTGTCGTTCCGGCATCGCACAGCAGTCGCCAGATGCGATCGGCCGTCATCGGAAGTTGTTGCGGTCGAACGCCTACCGCGTCCCGGATGGCATTGGCCAGGGCCGGTGCCACCGGGTTGTACGGCGATTCGCTCATGGATTTCGCGCCCAGCGGGCCGAGTGGATCGGCGGTCTCCGCGAACAGCACCTCGGTGCGGGGCAGGTCGGCGAGTTGCGGAATGTGGTAGTGCCGCAGGGTTTTCGTGAGCACCTCACCCTGCTCGACGCGCATCTCCTCGTACAGCGCGGAACCGATGGCCTGCGCCACCCCGCCCTCCACCTGACCGCGGCACTGGACCGGGTTCAGCACGGTGCCCGCGTCGGCGGCCTGCACGGATTGCAGGATGCGGACCTCGCCGGTGTCCGGGTGTACCGCGACCCGGAAGGCGTGCACATTGAAGGAGACCGAGCGCGGGGTCCCGTCGTGGGTGGCGGCGGCGGTGAGTGCACCGTCCGCGACAAGCGTTGCGGCGGTGAGGAATCGGCCGTCGACGCGGATGCCGCCGGGCACGAATGCGTGCCGGTCGGCGTCGAGACCGGTCAGGTCGACGGCGCGGCGCAGAACGCGGTCGCGAAGTTGTGCACAGGCGGCATACACCGCCCGACCGGCGACGGTGATGCCGGTGGAGCCGAAAGCACCGGTGTCGTGGGCGGTGACATCGGTGTCGGCGTGCCGGATGACGATCCGCCCGATATCGGTGCCGAGCACGGTGGCGGCGATCTGCGCCAGCACGGTGGTGGTGCCATTGCCGAATTCGGCTGTGCCCGCGCGCAGTTCGATATTCCCGTCGGCCAGCAGGGTGGCGTGCGCGGTGGAGGTGTGCCCGCGCGGCGGGACGGTGGCGATCATGGCGGGGGCCATCCCCTCGCCGATCAGCCAGTCCGGGCCGGGCGCGGGTACGCCATTGCCGCGGCGCAGGGCCTGTTCGGCCAGCTCCAAGCACTGGTCGAGGCCGTAGCTGGCAATGGTGAGGTCGGGTTCGGCATGGCCCGCACCGCCGATCAGCTCGTCACCGGCGCGCACCAGATTGCGGCGCCGGAATTCGAAGGGGTCCAAGCCGATTCGACGCGCGAGTTCGTCCAGGGCGGATTCGACGCCGAACATGACCTGGCCCAGGCCGTAGCCGCGGAACGCGCCGGAGGGGACATTGTTGGTGTAGACCGCGCGCCCGTCGACGCGCTTGTTCGGGCACCGGTAGATGGCGACCGATTCCCCGACCCCGTGGAAAAGCACTCCGACACTGTGGTTTCCGTAGGCTCCGGCGTCGGCGAGCACATCCACGGCGAGGGCGGTGAGAATGCCGTCGGCATCGGCCCCGGCGGTGACCCGCACACGCATGGGGTGGCGGCAGGTGGTGTGGAATTCATCGGATCTGGTCAGCTCGTACTGCACCGGCCGCCCGGTCTTCAGGACGGCCAGTGCCACCAGATCCTCGGTGAACATCTCCTGTTTGGCGCCGAAGCCGCCGCCGACGCGGGTCGCGAAAACCCTTACGCCCGAACGTTCCAGCCCGAACAGTCGGCACAGCTCATCGCGCACCAGGAACGGCACCTGGGTGCTGGTGCGCAACACCAGCCGACCGTCCGCGTCCAGCCAGCCGATGCTGCCGTGCGTCTCCAGGTGCACATGCTGAACCCGATGCGTCCGCCACTCTCCCTGCACCACTTCGACGGCAGCGCTGAGCCCGGCCGTGACATCCCCCACCCGCCCCTGCGCAGCGGCGACCACATTGCGTCCGGGATCGGCGATCCGCGAGTCCGGCCCCTTATCCGCGTGCAGTAGCGGCGCGTGCTCCGCGAGCGCTTCCTCCGGATCGAAAACCGCAGGCAGCAGCTCATATTCGACGCTGATCGCGCGACAGCCCGCCCGCGCGGCGGCCGGTGAATCGGCGACCACGGCCGCCACGCGCTGGCCCCGGAATCGCACCACCCGGTCGAGCATGCGGGTGTCGTCCGGATCGTCCTCGCGAATCTCATGCCGCGCGGTCGAATACGGCAACCCCGGCACATCCGCGTGGGTGAATACCGCCCGCACACCCGGAACAGCCTCCGCCGCGGTGGTATCGATCGAGATGATCCGCGCATGCGCGTGCGGACTGCGCACCACCTCCAGCCGCAACACCTCCCCCGGCGGCACCTTGCCCGAATCCTGTTCCCCCATACCGGTATCCATGGTGAACGGCTCCGCCCCGCGCACGATCCGCCCACCCGCGAGCGCCCCGGTCCCCGCTCCTACCCCGGTCCCAGCTCCGGCCCTGGTCGACCGCGTGCCACAGGCAACGGCCGCACCTTCCGATTCCGAGGCGACCGCAACGCTTGCCACGGCCGCACTTTTCGTAGCGGTCGCACCATTCCTGCTCGCCGCACCATTCGGGGCAGGCGCACCATTCGGGGCGGTCCCGCCGTTCAGGGCAGTCCCACCGTTCGCGGCACAGCCGGGGCGGCCGGAGGTGAGCGCATCGGTAATGGCGCGGTAGCCGGTGCAGCGGCAGAGGTTGCCCTTGAGCTTTTCCGGGAGGGTGGCGGGGGTGAGGTCGCCGGTGCGCTCCAGTTCGGTTGCGGTGACCAGCATTCCGGCGGTGCAGAAGCCGCATTGGAAGGCGGCGTTGTCGATGAATCGGCGTTGCAGGTCGGTCGGCGCACCCTCGGTGCCGAGTCCGGCGGCGGTGGTGATGGTGCGGCCTTCGGCGCGATGGGCCGGGTAGACACAGGAGTGCACGGCCGCACCGTCGACCAGGACGGTGCACGCGCCGCAGTCGCCGGCATCGCAGCCCTTCTTCGGGGCTTGGTGGCCGGTCTCGCGCAGCAGGGTGCGCAGGCATTGCCCGGGGCGAGCGGCGCTGTCGACCGGGGTGCCGTCCACCTCGAATCTCATGGCCGACCGCCCAATTCGGCGAGGACTTCGGCGGCGAGGCGGCCGCTCATCTCGCGTCGCCAGTCGGGTGCGCCGTGCGGATCGTCGTACCAGAGGCCGGAATCCAGCGCCGCGATCGTTGCCGATAGTTCGCCTATGGTGGGCAGCGCGCGGAATTCCAGCACCACCGGCCGGATGGTCCCGGCGCTGAGGGTGATCACGCAGGTGTCGTCGGCATCGCGGCGGCCCATGACCACCGCACCCGATCGCCCAAGTGGGGCGAGTGCGATCTTGCGGAATGCGGTGCGCGAGCGCAGATTCGACTCCGGTATCCGAATGGCCCGCAGCATTTCGCCGGGCATGAGAACAGTCTCCCCCACCCCGGTTACGAAGTGCGACAGCGGAATCCACTGATCGCCGCGCGGCCCCCAGACCAGCCCGAATCCACCCAGGGCGGTCAGGGCCGCCGCCACCGCGCCCGCCGGGAGCGCCAGGCAGATATTGCCGCCGACCGTGGCCGTCCGCCGGATCTTGTGCGAGGCGACGAGTGCGCCGCACGCCTGCTCGAACAGTCGCACCGCAGGCCAGCGCGCCGAGTAGTCCCCGGTGGCCAATTCGTCGAGTGTGCAGGTGGCGGCTATTTCCAGCCCGGCGTCATCGATGGTGAGCGGGGCCCACCCCAGGCGGGTGATATCGATCAGCCGTTCCAGGTGATCCTGCGGTTCGGAGTACAGCCAGGTGCCTCCGGCGAGCACCGCCGTGCCCGCGCCCAATCCCTTCAGATCGGCCCGGTCGCGGGCGATCAGCACCTCTCGAATCGTATCCAGATCCATTGTCATCACCTGCTCTCACCTGCGGGGCCGTCCCCGCGCCAGCTGGTAACGACTTCCCTTTCAGATTACGAGCCACGAGTTGCGCGGAGATTGCGACACCCCTCACACCTGTTTCGTGCCGGTAACTCTTCTCATGATCCGATCATCCGACCATTCCATGCCCGTCGAGCACCCGGCGGCATCGGATGCAGCCGCGGCCCGACATCGCGGCGAACGCACCTTGGCATCGACCCCGACCCGTGGCCATGGCCATTGTGCGCGGTCAGCCCGCCTTGGCCACCAGGGCGGCTTGGGTGCGGGCCACGTCGCGACCGACCTGAGCTTCGTCGATGGTGCGGATTTCGCCGTGGCGCACCACGATTCGGCCGTTCACCAGGAGCGCGGCGAGCGGCGGGGCGGAACCCAGGATGAGCGCGGTGATCGGGTCGTCGATGCCCGCGTGGGCGGGGGTGGACAGGTCCCAGAGCGCCAGGTCCGCCAGCTTGCCCGGTTCCAGGGAGCCGATTTCGGTTGCGCGGCCGAGGGTTCGGGCGCCGCCCATGGTGGCCAGCTCCAGCGCGGTGCGCACGGACAATGCCTGCGGTCCGCCGCGCTGGCGGGCGAAGAACAGCGCGTTGCGGGGTTCCTCGATCAGCGAACTCGCCTCATTGCTGGCCGCGCCGTCGACGCCGAGGCCGACGGGCACCCCGGCGGCGAGCAGGTCGGCGGTGCGGGCGATGCCCGCGCCGAGGCGGCCGTTGGAGGTGGGGCAGTGCGCGACTCCGGTACCGGATCGGGCCATGGTGGCGATGGCGCTGTCGTCGAGGTGGATGGCGTGCGCCCACCACACGTCGGGCCCGACCCAGCCGAGTTTGTCCATGTAGTCGGCGGGAGTGACGCCGTGCGTGGCGAGGCAGTACTCCTGCTCGTCCAGGGTCTCGGCGACGTGCGTATGCAGCCGCACCCCGAGTTCCCTTGCCAGCAGCGCGGATTCGCGCAGCAGGTCGGCCGAGACCGAGAACGGCGAGCAGGGCGCGAGCGCGATGCGCAGCATGGAGTCGAACCCGGGGTCGTGGTACCGGGCCACCGCGTCCGCACTGGCCGCGAGAATGTCGTCCAGGGTCTCGACCACCGAATCCGGTGGCAGCCCGCCCGCGCTGCGGCCCAGATCCATCGAGCCCCGGCACGGGTGGAAGCGCAACCCGACCTGTGCGGCGGCGTCGATCTCGGCGGCCAGCAGATCACCGGCGTCGCGCGGGAAGACGTAGTGGTGGTCGGTGGTCGTGGTGCACCCGGTGCGTGCCAGCGAGGCGAGCCCGCCGGTCGCGGCGATGCGGGTGGCGTCGGCGTCGATCCCAGCCCAGATCGGATAGAGCGCGGTGAGCCATTCGAACAGCGTGGCATCGGGCACCAGCCCGCGTGTGACCCATTGGTAGAGGTGATGGTGGGTATTGATCAAGCCCGGTGTGAGCAGGCAACCCCGCCCGTCGATACGCGTGGCCCCGGGCACCTCGGGCGCGGGCCCCGCCCCCACCGCCTCGATGCGCTTCCCGCGCACGACGAGGTGTCCGTCCCGGTATTCGGTTCCGGCCGCGTCGACGGTGGCGATGGCACAGCCGTCGATGATCAGTGCGTCATTCGGATCGGCGGCGGCAGTCATGGGGCTCAGCTCCCTCGATAGGTGGAGTACGCGAAGGGTGAGAGCAGCAGTGGCACGTGGTAGTGCCGTTCCCCGGTGACGGTGAAGGCGATGATCACCTCAGGGTAGAACGCGTCGATGCCCTGCGCGGTGAAATAGCCGCCGGTGCCGAAGCGCAGCCGGTAGTCCCCGATGGGCAGTTCGGCGAGGGCGCCGATGCGTCCGTCGGCGTCGGTGCGACCGGCGGCCAATTCGGTTCCATCCCAATCGAACAGCGTCACGGTGACATCGGCGGCGGGCGTGCCGAGTACCGCGTCGAGTACGTGGGTGCTCAGGGTGCTCATGCGGCGTCCGCCGCATCGAACAACCGCCGCAGCCGGATTCGATTGATCTTCACCAATTCCTCTCGCACGATGCGCCTTTCGGTGTCCGGGTCGTTTCCCAGTCGAGCGGTGAGCGTGGCCAGCAATTCGCCAGGCGTCCGCCCGGTGGCGCACACCAGGTACACCTGTCCGAATTTTGCCTCGTACTCGCGGTTCCCGGCGGCAATCGCGGCGCGCACGGCGGTGTCGGCGTCCGCCATTGCGGCTTGTTCGCGGGCGGAGGCGGCACTGTCCGTGCGGTCCCCGATCCGGGGGTGCCCGGACAGGGCACGTTCCATTTCACTTTGGGAGATCTCACGGAGTTCGGCATCGGCGGCGCGCAACAGTTCATCGATACCGGCGAAGGGGCGGCGCGCGGCGACGGCGTGTGCCCATGCGGGTGCGGAGCAGCAGGTCAGCAGTAATTCCACCGCCGCTGTCTCGGGTAGCGCGGTGAATTCGTCGAGGCCGATCCGGTTGTCCGTCATCGCCTCCAGCATCGGCGATGGCAACCGCCCCCGCCACTCGAAGCGCGAAGATCAGTACGCGGGGCTACCCTGCCTGGCATGACCCCCGATCGCTGCGATGGCATTGTGCTGGCGGCGGGCGCAGGCACCCGCTACGGCATGCCGAAAGCGCTGGCCGAGGATGGCGCGTGGTTGCGCACCGCGGTGCACGCGCTGCGCGCCGGCGGGTGTGCGCGGGTTTTCGTGGTGCTGGGTGCGACCGGCCCGGCGCGACGCGATGACGAATCCGGTTCCGGCCCAGCCTGGCTCGTCTCGCAAACGCCCCGCATCCCGGTGCCGGAGGGTGCGCGTCCGGTGTGGGCGTCGGACTGGGCGACCGGGGTGAGCGCCTCGATGAAGGCGGGTCTGGCCGCCGTATCGGCCGCGCCGAGCCTGTTCACCGCGCCCGCCTCGGCTTCGAAATCGGCCTTTCCACCGGGCGAAATCACCCCCGATGAATTCATTGCGACGCGGACTGCTGCCGAAGGTATTACCCCTGCGGGGAATACTGCGGGCGGTAATTCCCGCGCCGGGAGCATTAGCGTTCCGGACATGATCACCGGTCCGCCGAGTCACGTCGCGATCATGCCGGTGGATACCCCCGATGTCGGCCCGGATGTGGTGCGCCGGGTGATCGCGGCCGCGCGCACCGCCGAGAGCGGTTTGGCGCGCGCCTTTTTCGGGAAGACTCCGGGGCATCCGGTGGTATTGGGCCGCGCGCATTGGGCCGACGTGATGGTGAATGCCACAGGAAATTATGGGGCGGGGACTTATTTGCGAGGAAGAGCGGATATGGTGTGCGTCACGTGTGATGACCTAGCGACGGGGATCGACCGGGACTACCCGTGCGGCACACGGTGATCGGGAGCTAGTGATGCGCGATATCGTCGACGACCTGCTACGGGTGTGGCACAGCGGCCGGACGGGCGGGCTCGCCACCCTGGTGCGCACCATGGGTTCCACTCCGCTTCCGATCGGCGCGGCCATGGTGGTCGACGCGGAGGGCCGGGCCTTCGGTTCGGTGTCGGCGGGATGCGCGGAGGCGGCCGCGTACGAGGCGGCGGTGGAGGCGGCGCGCACCGGTCGACGTGGTCTGCATCGTTTCGCCCCGGGCAGTGGCCTGGATGCCGGAATGGATTGCGGCGGCACCCTGGATGTGTTCACGGAACCGTTCTCGCGCAGGCATTTTCCGGAATTCCCGGATGTGGCGGCCGATATGGCGGCGCAGCGCCAGGTCACCGTTTTCACGGTGGTGTGGCATTCGGATCCGGATGTGATCGGCCAGCATCTGATCACCGATCGCAAGCACGGCACCGAACTGGTGTCGCTGCCGGATTCGGATGTGTTCGTCTCCTCGTTCGCACAGCCGCCGCGCCTGATCATCGTGGGGGCCAATGCGATTGCCGGTGCGCTGGCGATTCAGGCCCGGCTGCTCGGCTATCGGGTGACGGTGTGTGATGCCCGCCCGACCTTCGCCAATGCCGATGCCTACCCGGGTTGCGAGGTGGTGGTGGACTGGCCGCATCGCTATCTCAATACCCTGGCGGCGGCGGGTGAGATCAATTCCAGCACAGCGGTTGTGGTGCTCTCGCATGACGCGAAATTCGAAATACCGCTGCTGACAATCGCTTTGCGACTACCCGAGCTCGGGTTCCTGGCAGCGCTGGGTTCCCGGGCCGCGAACGCGCATCGGATGGAGGCCTTGCAGGCGGGCGGTTTCGACGACGAGACGCTCTCGCGGCTGCATGCCCCGGCGGGGTTGGATCTGGGTGCGCGCACCCCCGCCGAGACCGCGGTGTCGATCACCGCCGAACTGCTGGCCACCCGGAACAGCACCAGCGCGGAACCACTGTCGAGCCTGGGTGGCCCGCCGCAGCGGCACACGCTGGTGTCGTAGGACCCGAAATCCCCGAAATCCTCAGCCCTGCTTGAGTTCCGGATGCTCGGCGTAGACCTCTTTCAGAATCGACATATCGAACAGCTTGTCGGCCGTGATATCGATCTTGGCCTTGCCCAGCGCGGTGATGTTGTGCGCGATCAACGCCTCGCTCATGGTGAACAATCCATCGAACTGGGTTTCCGGTGACACCACCAGCGTGTTCTGCGCGATCGCCTCCTTCTTCTGCTCTTCCAGATCGAGTCGCTGATCCTTGCCGTACACCTCGACGGCCAAACGCGCGGCTTCGGCCGGATTCGCCACCGCGTCCCGCCAGCCCTTGATGTCGGCGACCAGCCACGCCTTCAATTTCTCGCGCTCATTGTCGATGGTGTGCTGGCTGACGGTGAGCGTTTCCGCGGTCAGCGGCAGCCCGTAATCGGCGAACATGAAGTTGGCGTTCGCGAATCCCTTGGCGCTCAGCGTGATCGGCTCATTGGTGACGTAGCTGACCCAGCCGTCCACCTCACCGTTGGCGAGCGGGCTGGGGTCGAATTGCGCGGGCACGATGGTGACATCGTTCGGGGTCATGCCGTTGGCGGTGAGCAGGGCGTTGAAAATCAGCTGATTGGTGTCCTGCACACCGATTTTGCGGCCCTTCATATCCTGCGGTGAGTTGATCGGCTTGCCCGCCGAGCTCACGATGCAGAACGGATTCTTCTGATAGGTCGCGCCGACGATCTTGGCGTTCAAGCCCTCCAGCACGGCGGGTGCGGTGGTCTGCGGCGCGGACATGCCGATCCAGATCTTGCCGGTGCCCAGGCCCGCCTCCACCGAGGTGCTGGCCGCGCCGCCGGCGACCAGATTCACCGAACCGAATCCGGCGTCCTTGAAATAGCCTTTCGAATCCGCGAAGTACTCGCCCGCGAATTCGATGTTCTTCAGCCAGGACAACTGCACCGCGACGGTCCCGTATTTGGATCCGTCGGCGGTGGTGCCGTTTCCGGAGCTGGACGAGTCCTTTCCGCACGCGGCGAGCAGGCCACCACCGGCGACCAGTGCGCCGGTGAGCCCGGCGGCGCGAAGGAAGGATCGCCGATCCATGGACAGGGGAGAAACCGAACCCGGCTGACGCAAACGACTCATGTACCGAACCTAGGGCCATTCAGTTTCGATTATTTTGCTTTCGCCGACGTATTTGTGTGCGCCAGGTTAACTAACGCGCGACGGCGGGTTCAGGGTTCGTCACCGCACACCACAAAACGCGTGTTCGGCAGTAGCGCACCGGCGGTCAGCCCGAACATGGCGTGGAAGGTATCGCTGAAATGACTCGGCGATGCGAACCCGGCGTCGACGGCCGCGGTGGTGAAATCGGCGCCCGCCGCCACCGCGCGCATGACCTGCGCCATCCGCGCCCAGTTCCGGTATCGGCGAAAGCTGGTCCCGGTCTCGGCGGAGAACAGGTGCAGGAACCGCGAGACCGAGAGATTGGCGTCGGCGGCCAGTTCGGCGGCGGCCGGGTTCATCGCGATATCGGCGCGAATCGTCTTCAGCGCGGCGGTTATTCGCGTATCCATCGCAACCGGATCGATGTAGTGGAACAGCATGCGCTCCCCGCCCGCGATCACCTGATGGGTGGTGCGCGGCGGGATCAGCGCACTGCGAACCACTTCCTCGTGATCGCCGATGCGCAGCGTGAACGGTGCGTCGACACCGATCACGAGACAGTGCACCGAGCCCGAGTGCGGGTCCAGGCGCAGCGAAGGCCCCAGGTAGACCGCATAGCCCGGCCCGAGCCACACGGTGGCCGGGTAGCACGTTTCCGGAAGCGGGTCGGCGGGCACAGCGCCGATCATCGCATGGTGGCCGCAGCGTGCGGCGCATCGTTTCCGGGAGGTTCCATGGGCACCGTTCTGATCCTCGTCGTGGCGGCGTTCTTCCTGCTGATGGGCCTGTACGCGCTGGCCGTGCCGGCGGCGCTGGCGCAGCCGTTCGGCATTCGTATCGATTCGCCGGTGGCGCGTTCGGAGATCCGGGCCGTCTACGGCGGGTTCGGCATCGCGATCGCGGCGCTGCTGGGCGCGGCCGCCGCCGATGTGGGCGATATCCGCCCGGGCGCGGTCATCGCAGTCGCGGCCGCGCTGGGCGGAATGGCGTTGGGGCGCATCATCTCCCGGTTGCTCGGTGATGCCACCGGTTTCTATCCCAACTGGTTCTACTGCGGTGTGGAGATTGTCGCCGCGGGTCTGCTGCTGCTCACGCTGTGACTAATCGCGGCCCTGTTGCGGGGCGAACCGCGCCAGCACCAGTTTCTCCAGCACGCCGACCACCGCGTACGCGAATACCGAGACGACGGTGACCAGTGCGATGGACGCCCACAATCGGTTGTACTGGAAGGTCGGGATGGCGCGGATCAGCCCCGCGCCCAATCCCGTTCCGCTGCCCAGCCATTCGCCGAGCAGCGCGCCGATGAGCGCGCCCGGCACCGAGACCCGGGCCGCCGCGAACACCGAGGGCAGCGCGGCCGGGATGGACACCATGCGCATCGCGGTCCAGCGCGAACCGCCGTACGCGGCAACGAGTTCCATCGCCTGTTTCGGCGCTCCGCGCAGCGCGGTCATGATCATGACCAGTGCCGGGAAGAACACCACGATGGCCGCCATGACGGTGACGCCGAGCACCCCGCGCCCGAACACCAGCACGATGATCGGGGTCAGCGCGACCAGCGGCACCGATCGCAGCAGCATGGCGACCGGCAGGAACGCCTGCGATACCGCCGGGACGCCGACGAACAGCGCCGCCACCGCGAGCGCGCCGCCGAGTCCGGCGATGAAGCCGATTCCCGCGTCGCGCAGCGTGATTCGCATTTCCGCGAAGATGGCCTGCCGCGCGGTGCCGGAGGTGGGGCCGGTGACCAGGTACTTCCATACGTCCCCCGGACTCTTGCCGACCAGGCCGACCTGCGGATAGAGCTGCAGGAAGCCGTACCAGAGCACGACCAGCAGGATCAGCGAAACCAGTAGCGGCAGTAGGAATCCGGCGATCGGCCGCAGTATGTTCAGGGCTTTCATCGCACCTCTGCTCGGGTCCAGGGTAGGGCGGCGCGGGCGATCAGGGCGACGACCGCGTATCCGAGTCCGGCGAGTGCGGCGGCGGCCAGCGCCATACCCCAGGTGCGCGGCACGTTGTACGCGGTTTGCGCGGCGGTCAGCGCGACGCCGATACCGCTGTCCACCCCGCCCAGATATTCACCGATGATCGCGCCGAGCACCGCCGAGGGTGCGGCGATCTTCAACGCCGCCAAGGTATTCGGCAGCGCCGACACCAATTGCACCCGCCGCATGCGCTGCCAGCGGCCGCCGCCGTAGGCGCGCACCAGGTCCAGGCTGGTGCCGTCGGCCGAGCGCAGGCCGGAGACCGCGCCAACCATGGTCGGGAAGAAGCAGTACATGGCGGCCAGGAACACGGTCGGCGTGCGCCCGCCGAAGACCACCAGGATGATCGGCCCGAGCGCCAGCAGCGGTGTGCAGTAGCTGAGGATGGCCAGCTGGGTGACGAGCATTTCGATCGGCGGGATCAGCACCACCAGCAGCGCCAGCGCGATGGCGAGGGTATTGCCCCAGACGAATCCCTGCAGCGCGCCCCAGGCGGTCACCTTGAAGTTCGGCCCGTACAGCGACCAGCCGTCGGTGTACATGGTGTGCAGCACCTGCCACGGCCCGGGCACGGTGCCATTGGCCACGTGCAGTGCGGCGAGCACCGCCCACACCCCCACCAGGATCACGATGCCCGCGAGGCCGCCGAGCGTGGAGATGTGCAGCCGCCCGCGCAGCGCGGTCAGCGCGCCGCGCGGTTCGTCCCGCACCGATTCTGTTGCCGTGCTTGTCATTCGGTCACCACCCCGCCCTGTCCGGTGCGCCCGAACAGCAGCTCGGACAGATAGTCGCAGAGTTTGTGGAATTCGGTGGTGCGCATCATCTCCGGGGTGCGCGGGCGCGGCAGGTCGATATCGACCATCTCGACCACGCGGCCGGGCCGCGGGCTCATCACCGCGACCACATCGGACAGGAACACCGCTTCGGCGATGCCGTGCGTGACCATCAGTGTGGTGGCGGGCTTTTCGGTCCAGATGCGCAGCAGTTCCAGGTTGAGCCGCTGCCGGGTCATATCGTCGAGTGCGCCGAAGGGTTCGTCCAGCAGCAGGATCTTGGGTTTCACCACCAGTGCGCGGGCGATCGAAACCCGTTGCCGCATACCGCCGGACAGCTGCGCGGGTTTGGCCTTCTCGAAGCCTTCGAGTCCGACCAGGGCGATCAGGTCCGCGATCAGTCCGGGATCGGCGGGCAGTCCGGCGACCTGCAATGGCAGTTTGATATTGGATTCCACGGTGCGCCAGGGCAGTAGCGCCGAATCCTGGAAGGCGATGCCGAATTCGTGTCTGCGCCGCAGTTCGGCCGGTGTCTCGCCATTGATGCGGGCGGTGCCCGCGCTCGGGGTGTCGAGCCCGGCGAGAATGCGCAGGATGGTGGATTTCCCGCAGCCGGAGGGCCCGAGCAAGGACAGGAACGCGCCCTCGTCGGTGTGCAGGTCGACCGAGTCCAGCGCGGCGACAGTGCGCCGCCCGGAGCGGAAGGTCTTGCTCAAACCGCTGATGTGTATGCCTGTTCCGCCCGAGCTCATAGGGCCACGATAGGAGCAGGGAATTGCACCGAGATTGCGAATCGGCAGACTGGATTTCGCGCCGGTTACGACTGCCGCCCGAATCCGGTTACCGAATCCTCACCAGCCGGAGGGTTCGAACCAGTCCCGGGCTTCCCGGCGAAACAGCAGCACGATCAATACGAGCGAGGTGATCGGGCCGAGCGGTCCCGGCGGATGCCCGTCGGTGATCGACGGCACCGTCCACAGCATATTTAGCACGGCCAGCAGAATCGCGCCGATGCGCACCGACTGGCCCTCGGACTGAAAGGTCAACGCCACCAGCCCGAGCAGCCACGCCGGTATGAATGGAATCGCGGTCTGGATGGCGGAACTACTTCCCAGCAACCAGCCGGAGGACGCCGTACACAGGATTCCGACCAGGGCCATGAGCACCGCGATGAACTGTGCCGCGCGCACCGCCCGCGGCATCCGGTACGTCTCGTCTACTCCCTGCCCGTGGTCGGACGGGGTCCGCAGATCCGGCATCCCAGCGAATTTACCCCGCCGCGCCGGGCCGATCCGGTCACCACGCCGCCGCGCGGCAGTGCCGTGCGCCACCTGTCCACAGTCATGCACAGCCGCCGTGGGGATTACCCGCTAACTATGAGCGAGCGGCCACCGGTTCCAATTCGGTGACTCGAACGGTCGGCATCAACCGGTCGCGCAGGACGCGGTCTATCTCCCCCGCGACCGGAATGACCACGGCGGCGGCCGAAGTGGCGACGGCGTCAGTGAGCAGGGCGGGCCAGTTGGGGGTGCGGGTGCCCGCGAGGCCCGCGATGATGGCCGCCACGGCGGCATCGCCCGCACCGGTGGGGTTGCCCGCGAGCGGTTCGGGCAGGGCGGCGGACCAGGCGCGATTGGCGGTGACCGCGATCATGCCCGCACCGCCGCGGGTGACGATGACCGCGCCCGCGCCGTCGGCGATGAGCGGGTCCACCGCGGCCAGCACTTCCGGAACGGTGGTGGCGGGGCGGCCGGTGAGTCGTTCCAGCTCTTCGGTATTGGGGGTGAGGATGACCCCGGGCACGCGGGCGGAGAGTTCCAGCGCCGTCCCGTCGAGATCGCAGATGGTGGGCACCCCGGCGTGCACGGCGGTGCGGGCGAGTTCGGCGGGCAGGCCGGGGTCGACGCCGCCGGGTAGTGATCCGGCGATGACCATGCCGCTCATATCCGAGAGCATGCCCGCGACCCGCACCCGCAGTTGATCGACCGCGTGCGGTTCGGAGATGCGCGGCCCGGGCTCCCAGAGCGCGGTGGCGGTGCCGTCCCCGGATTCGCTGATCACCACGGTGCGCCGCACCCACGGCAGTGCGTGCACGAAGTCGACGGGCATCTCCAATTCGGCCGCGGCGGCGAACGAGTGATCGCTGAATCCGGTGGCGCGCGCGTATTTGCCCAGCTGATTGAGCACCCGATTGACATTGATGCCGCGACCGCCGAGCCGCTGATCCACCGAGCGCACCCGGTGTGCGCGGCCCCGTTCGAACTGCTCGACCCGATAGGTCATGTCGTAGGCGGGGTTCATGGTCACGGTGAGGATCACCCTGACAACTAGTTCATGTCCGCACATCGGACGCAAGACCCAAACCTCTCGAATGGGCAGTGAAAGGGTTCGCAAAGGCGGCAGTTCGGACGGATCAGTCCGGTACGGCCCGCAGGATTCGGGTGCCGAGCACGCGTAGGTGATGCTCCACATCCCGTTGGATGCCGAACCGGCCCGGGCCCAGATACTTTCGCGGATCGGAGCTGGCCGGGGCCGCCGCGAGCGCGGTGCGGACCGCCTCGGTGAGCGCGATATTCAACCGGGTGCCGATATTGATCTTCACCATGCCGTGCCGCACGGCGGACCGCAGGCCATCATCGGGCACACCCGACGAACCGTGCAAGACCAGCGGGATATCCAGTGCCTTCGCCAACCTCGCAATGAGATCGGTGTCCAGGGTCGCGGCGCGGGTCTGCATGGCGTGCGTCGAGCCGACCGCGACGGCGAGCGCGTCCACCCCGGTCGCGGCGGCGAAGGCGACGGCCTCATCCGGATCGGTGCGCACGCCCGGCACGTGCGCGCCGTTCTTCCCGCCGACCTCACCGAGCTCGGCCTCGACGTAGACCTCGCGTTCATGACACCACCGCGTGATCGCGGCTGTGGCAGCGACATTTTCGGCATAGTCCAGCGCCGCCCCGTCGTACATGACCGAACCGATCCCGACCTCGACCGCCTCCTTGACCAGATCGATCTCGGTGGCATGGTCCAGATGCACCGCGAGCGCGGCCGAACTGTCCTGCGCGATTTGCAGGCAGGCGCGGGCCAATGGCTTCACGCTCCCGTGATAGCGCGCCGTATTCTCCGAAATCTGAAGTATCGCGGGCCTTTCCACGGCTTCCGCGGCGGCGGCGATGGCTTCGGCGTGTTCGAGGGTGATCACATTGAACGCGCCGAGCCCGCCCGGCCGGGCCAGTTCGATCAGTCGTGGAATCGGGGTGAGCATGGATTCTCCTAGTAGAGCCAGGTGTGCCAGTCCCGCACCCGGATCTCCGGAATGAGGCGGGCGCGTAGGTCGAGATCGATCTCGCCCGCCACCGGCCGCGCCACGGCGGCGGCGGATGTCGCCACCACCTCGGCGACCAGTGCGGGCCAATCGAGTTCGGGCGCACCGAGCCAACCGGGTGCGATGGTCTCCGGAAAGGACAGCTCGGGCGGGATATAGCGGGGAATCTTCGGCAGCGCCGCCAACCCGGCAATGAGCGCCGCGGCGGCCGCATCCCCCGCCCCGGTCGGATTTCCGCTGATCGCGGTGGGCGGGGCAGCGGACCAGCCCTTCCCGCGCACGGTCGCGAAAACCCCTGCCGGGCCGAGCGTCGCGACGATCACGGCCACCCCCGACTTCTGCATCGGCTGCACCACATCCAGCAGCCGACCCGGGTCCTCGGACACGTCGCCGAGCAGCGCGGCACGGTCACCCAGAGCACCGCCGGGCACCGAGGCATGATCATTCGGAGCACTGCGGGGCGATGCGGGATGTCCGCCCGGAACCCCGCTCAGCAGTGCCGCGAGTTCATCGGTGTTGGGCATGAGCACGACGCCCTCCACCCTGGCGGCGCGACGGAGCGCCTCACCATCGACATCGCAGATGACCGGCACGTCGGCGCGGATCGCGAGGCGGGCCAGCGCGGCCGGGAAGCCGGGGTCGAGTCCGGCGGGCAGTGAGCCGGAGATGACCAGGCCGCGCGCCTGCGGCAGCCGGGCGGAGATGCGGTCTTTCAGCTCGTCGGCGGCGGCCGGATCGTGCAGTGCCGCACCGGGTTCCCACAGTCCGGTGGTGGTGCCGTCCGCCTCGCTGAGGACGACGGTGCGGCGCACGTGCGGCAGCGCTTCGACGAAATCGACCGGCATCTCGGCGGCGGCCGCACGGGCGAACGCGGCGTCGGCGAATCCCATGGCGATGACTTCGTGCCCGAGTGCGCCCAGCACGCGTGCGACATTCAGCCCCTTGCCGCCGACTCGCTGTTCGACCGCCGGAATGCGCTGCACCGCGGCGTATTCGAACTTTTCCAGCCGATAGGTCAGATCGTAGGCCGGGTTCATGGTGACCGTGAGGATCATGACAACCACCGTCCGCGATGCAGCACCCGGCGCAATTCCAGTTTTTCGTCGACGGCGATGATGTCGGCATAGCCGCCCGATTTGATATCCCCGATATCGGTGAGCCCGGCGGTGGTCGCGGGCGTCATGGTGGCGGCGCGGACCGAATCATCCAGGGACGCACCACATTCCCACACCGCCCAGGCCAGACAGCGCAGCAGATGCGCGGTGCCACCCGCGATGGACCCGCTCGCGATGCGCGCCACGCCATCGCTGACCCGCACCTCCTGCGGACCGAGCCGGTACGTGCCGTCCGGCATTCCGGCAGCGGACATGGCATCGGTGATGAGCGCGATCCGCTGCGGGGCGGCGGCGAACACCAGCGCGCCGAAACCGGCATCGACGTGCACTCCGTCACCGATGAGTTCCACGGTGGCATGCCCGCGCGCCGCGGCCGCGACGGCCGCCGCCACCGGCCCGCCCGATCGATGATGCAGCGGCCGCATTCCGTTGGCGAGATGGGTGACCGAGCGCGCGACCCCGTTGGGCTGCACGGCATCCCGGAAGACTCCGAACTCGGCGTCGGTATGCCCGAGCGATACGGTCACCCCGTGATCGGCGAGCAGACTCGCCACGGCGGCGTACCCGTCCCGTTCGGGTGCCATGGTCATGATGCGCAGATGCCCGCCCGCCGCTTCGAGCAACCGCCGCGCCAGCACCGGATCGGGATCGCTGAGATAGCGCGCATCCTGTGCGCCACAACGGGTTTCGGAAAGAAATGGCCCCTCGGCGTAGATCCCGCCGATCACCCCGTCCTGCGCCAGCTCCCGCAGCGCCGCCGCCTGCGCGACCATATCGTCGGGTGCGGCCGTGACGATCCCGGCCAGTACGGTGGTGCTTCCCATGGACCGGTGATAGGCCGCCGCCCCGGCGGCTTCCTCCTGATCCACGGTGTCGAACCGACGCCCGGCCCCACCGTGCACGTGAATATCCACCAGCCCCGGCAACAGCATCCCCTCGAACGGCAACTCCCCCGATTCCGGATGCGTCACCGCCCACTGCTCATGGGTGCGCACCGCGATGATCCGTTCTCCCAGCACGGATATCACCCCGTCCTCGACGATGTGACTCGGCGCGAAGACCCGCCCGCGAATATGCACCCCGGCATCCACCGCGAAGCTCGGCACACTCACCTCGTTCGCCGCCTGCGCTTTGCGCCGCGCCCGGCTCCGGCTCGACCGATTCCGGCTCGTCCCATTCGGATGCTCGCCCGGCGCGCTCATGCCAGCACTCCGTAGCGTGCGAACAGCGCCGCGCCGGTGAGGCCCGCGCGAGCGCCGAAGGCTCCCAGCACCACTTCGGGCGCGGGGACCACGCGCAGCCGTGCGGCGAGCGCATCGCGCAGGGGTTGGGCGAGCGCTTCACCCGCACCGGCGAGACCGCCGCCCAATACGATGCGTTCGGGGCAGGCGGCGTGGATGACACCTAGCAAGCCGTCGGCGAGTGCGTCGACGGCATCGTCCACCACGGCGCGCGCGTGCTCGTCGTACGCGCGCGTGCCGCCATCGCGGGCATCGTCATCGGCATTAGCCAGGCGTTCGAATACCATTGCCGCGCTGTCACATTCGATACCGGTGCGCCGGGTGTAGGCGCGCGCTATCGCGGCGGCCGAGGCCACGGTTTCCACGCAGCCGGTATTGCCGCACGGACAGGGCAGACCGTCCGGGCGCACGGCGATATGCCCGTACTCCCCGGCCTGCCCGATGCCACCGCGCACGAATCGCCCTCCGACGGAGAGTGTTCCGCTGATCCCGGTGCCGATGATGACGACGCAGACGGTGCCCCGATCACCGCCGGCGCCGAAGCGCCATTCCGCCCAGCCCGCGGCCGCCACATCGTGTTCGATCAGCACCGGCATGCCCCAGCGTTCGGTGAAGCGCGAGCCCACCTCGATATCGCGCCACCCCACGTTCGCGCTGAACACCGCGATGGAATTGGCCGTGTCGACCACCCCGGGCAGCAGTACCGCCGCCCGTTCCACCCGTGCCCGCTCCGATTCGGCGAGCTTGTCCAGCAACGCGTCCCCGAGCGTCAGCATGGCGTCGAAGGCCGCCGGACCGCGCGGGGTGGCGACATCCCCGGCGGCGAGCACCGCGCCCGCGGCATCGCTGATCTCGGCCTTGATGGTGGTGCCGCCGACGTCCAAGCCCAGTACCAGGGCCTGCGGGCCGAGTCCGATGACGGTTTGCAGGTTCATATCGGGCTCCGATCGGACGAACACGCTCAGGCTCACATCATGGCTCAGGAATCGAGGACCACTGAGCGAGTGAGGCTACGCGGATGATCGGGATCCAGCCCGATATCGGCCGCACGAAGTACGCAGAGCCGGTGCACCCGAACCAGATCCGCCATCGGATCGATGTCCCGATGCTCGAGATGTGCGCCGGTGGCGGCGATATCGGCGGCGAATCCGGGCAGCAGCGGTCCGAACGCCCAGACCGCGCGGCCGGGCGCGGCGATGCTGATCGGCCCGTGCCGATACTCGGTCGCCAAGTAGGACTCGGTCCAGGATTGGCAGGATTCGCGCAGTTTGAGCGCGGCCTCGTCGGCGAGCGCGGCGGCGAATCCCATTCCGGTGAAGGTGATCTGGTCGGCGTACCGCACCGCGGCGAGCGCGACCGCCGGATCCTCGGCCAATACCGCGCGGGCCTGCGCGATCACCGGCGTCAGGTCCTCGCCCAGGCTCCAGCGCAGAATGGCCAGGGTGGTGGTGGCGAACCGGGTCTGCACCACCGACCGCTCGTCCACCTCGTCGATGAGGATCGAATCGCCCAGGGCGAGAACGGGTGTGCCCGGGCTCGAGCAGATGATCACGCGCGGCGTCCCGGCCGGGAGCGCGCGCAGCACATCGATCACCTCGGTGGTGGTGCCGGAGCGGCAGATGATCACATAGCGGTCGTAGTCGCGACCGATGGGCGGCTGGCCGGCGGGCCAGGCGTCGGTGAGCCCGTGCCCGGCGCGCTCGCGCTGCGCGGCGTAGGCCCGCGCCATGAAAAGCGAGGTGCCGCAACCGATCGCGGCCACGCGTTCGCCGGATGCGGGCAGTAGTGCGCGATTTCGTTCGGCGATGACCCGCGCGTGGACCCAGTTGTCCGGCTGCGAGGCGATCTCGGTGGAGAGGTGGGTGGCTGGGGTGTGTTCGGCGGAGGACAGCACCAGCCCAGCGTGCGCCCAGTGATCGTTCATGTCAAATTTACAGCCAAAGTAGTCACAATCGATCACGGCTGGGTTAGATTCGACAACGATCACCCGGTCGACCCATCATCCCCCGTTTGACCCGGGTGTGTGTATCGAAAGGTTCGACAAGTGAAAAGACGTCTCCATCGGACACTCACCGGCGTAGCCGTGCTCACCGCCGCGGTGCTGGCCACCTCGTCCTGCGGCTTCGGTTCCAAGAGCTCGGACGATAACGACCCCAACACCGTCAAACTGCTGGTGCCCTCGTACAGCGATGGCGCGCACGGCACCAAGGCGCTGTGGGACAACATCATCAGCGGATTCCACGACAAGAACCCGGACATCAAGGTCGATCTCCAGATCGAGTCCTGGAACAGCATCAATGACGTGGTGCGCACCAAACTGCAATCCCAGTCCACCACCCCGGACATCCTGAATATCGACGCCTACTCCACCTTCGCCAAGGACAAACTGCTGTACGCCGCGAAGGACGTCACCTCCGACGCCACCCTCGCCGATATCCAGCCCGCCTTCGCGCAGAACGCCACCATCGACGGAACCCAGTGGGCGCTACCGCTGTTCGCCTCCACCCGCACGCTGTTCTACAACTCCGAGCTATTCGAGAAGGCGGGCATCACCACCCCGCCCAAGACCTGGGCCGAACTCACCGACGACGCCAAGAAGATCCAGGCGCTCGGCGGCGGCGTCTCCGGATACGGCCTGCCGCTGGGAAGTGAAGAGGCACAGGGCGAAACCTCCATCTGGACCTTCGGCGCGAGCGGGAACTGGTCCGACGGCGGCAATCTCACCATCGACACCCCGCAGAATCTGGCGGGCGTCAAGGCCATGAAGGCCATCGCGGATGCCGGTGTGACACAGCCGAATCCGGGCGCGACCGATCGCAAGGACGTGATCAACGCCTTCATCCAGGGCAAGATCGGCATGATCGAGGGCCTGCCCCCGGTGCTCGGCATGATCAGCGATAAGAATCCGGCGCTGAAGTACGCCACCGCGCCCTCGCCCACCGAGACCGGCGCGCCCGTCACGCTCGGCGTGGCCGATCATCTGATGGCGTTCAAGAAGGACGGGAAGAAGCAGGATTCGATCCGCAAGTTCCTGGATTACTTCTACACCGCGGACGTGTACTCGAACTTCGTCAAGAACGAGCACTTCATCCCGATCACCAAGAGCGCGGTCACCGCGCTGGCCGACGATCCGGTGACCAAGATCTTCGCCGCCACCCTCCCGGTCGCGAAGTTCTACCCGAGCAACAATCCCAAATGGGGTGCGGTGCAGGGCGCGATCAAACAGCAGATGGGCACCATCGCGCAGGGCGCGGACCCGGCCGATGTACTGAAGAAGATCACGCAGGCGGCGAGTTGAGCAGGCGGACAACACGATTCACGGCGGGGCTGGCAGCCCTGCCGTGGATCGGCCCGGTGCTGGTGCTGATCGCGGCGATCGTGGTCTTCCCGGCCGGGTACATGCTGTGGACCAGCACCCGGGTACTGAGCCCGTACGGGCAGGATCAGGGTCCGGCCGGATTCGCCAATTACCGCAGGCTTTTCGCGATTCCGGAGCTCGGCCCGATCCTGGTGCACACGGTGGTGTGGGTGGTGGCGGTGGTCGGGCTGACCCTGCTGCTCTCGGCCGCGCTGGCGCAATTCCTGAACAAGGACTTCCCGGGCCGCACCGCGGTGCGCATGGCGGTGCTGGTGCCGTGGGCGGCATCGGTGGTGATGACGACGACGATCTTCTACTACCTGCTCGATCCCGATGTCGGCATCGTGAACCGGCTCCTGGTCGATATCGGCCTGCTCGATCGCGGTTACGGTTTCACCAAACAGCCGACGCAGGCGTTCATCGTGGCGATCGTGGTCGGCGTCTTCGTCTCGGTGCCGTTCACCACGTACACGATTCTGGCGGGGCTGCAATCGATTCCGGCCGAGGTGCAGGAGGCGGGCCGGGTGGACGGCGCGAATTCCTGGCAGCGTTACCGGCACATCACGCTGCCGCAGCTGCGCCCGGCGATCGCCGTCGCCGCCATCATCAACATCATCAACGTCTTCAACTCGCTGCCGATTCTCCAGGTGCTGACCGGCAGTATCGCGGGCTTCTCCGCCGACACCACAACCACCTTGACGTTCAAGCTGATTCGGCAGAATCAACAGGTCGACACCGCCGCCGCCATGAGCGTGCTGAACTTCGTGCTGATCGTGGTGATCATCGCGATCTACGTGAAGGTGATCCGCCCGACCGAGCAGGTGGACGCATGACGACGACCGGGCCGACGCTGTCGAAGGAACAGCGCACGCCGAAACCCCGTGTGCCACGGCGCAAACGACGACGCTGGGAACTCACCGCCGTCGGCGTATTGCTCGCGGCCATCTTCCTGATCCCCTACCTCGTGATGGTGCTGGGTTCGCTGAAATCGCGCGCCGAGATCCTGCACATTCCGCCGACCTATCTGCCGCAGCAGTGGCACCCGGACAACTACTCCACCATGTGGAACACCCCGGAGACCCCGCTCGCGTTCAATATGGTCAGCACCATCGTCATCTCGGTGGCCGCGACCCTGCTGGTGCTGCTGGTGGCGGTTCCGGCCGCGTACTACACCGCGCGCCGCCGCTTTCCGGGCCGGGTGGCCTTCCTGGGCCTGGTGCTGATCACCCAGATGCTGCAACCGACCGTGCTGGTGACCGGGCTGATCCGGGAGTTCTTCACACTCGGCATCAATGACACCTGGCTGGCCATGATCCTGGTGAACTCGGCCTTCAACCTGTCCTTCGCGGTCTGGATCCTGCACAGCTTCTTCGCCTCGGTCCCGGTGGAGATCGAGGAGGCGGCCCAGCTCGACGGCCTGTCCCGCCTGCAAATCCTGACCCGCGTCAGCCTGCCGCTGGTCTGGCCCGGCATCGTGACCGCCACCATCTTCACCGTGGTCGCGTGCTGGAACGAATTCGCCGCCAGCCTGGTCATTCTGACTACCCCGGAGAACCAGCCGCTGTCCGTGGCCCTGACCAAATTCATCGGCCAATACGACACGGCTTGGCAATACGTGTTCGCCATCTCTACGGTCGGTATCGTGCCGGTCGTCATCCTCTTCGCAGTTATCGAAAAACGCCTGGTCGCCGGTCTGACCGCGGGAAGCGTCAAATGACCGCAGCGGCCGATAGGCCCATGCGCTGGAACCGTCTGCTGGAGTTGCTCGCCGAAGCGGGGCGGCTCTCGGTGGAGGAGGCGTCCGAGCGACTCGGCGTCTCCCCCGCCACGGTGCGACGGGACTTCACCGCGCTGGCCGAACAGCAGCTGGCGACCCGCACGCACGGCGGGATCGTGGCCACCTCGGTGGCCTATGACCTGCCCGCGCGGTATCGGCACGGGGATGAGGCCAAGCAGCGGATCGCGGAACACGCTGCGGGGCTGATCGATACGCATGCGGTGGTGGGGTTGAACGGGGGCACCACGACCACCGCGGTCGCACGGGCGCTGGCGAGCCGCCCGGATCTGGCGACCGCCACCGATGAGCGGCTGACACTGGTCACCAACGCGCTCAATATCGCCGCCGAGATGGTGCTGCGGCCGTATCTGCGCACCATCTGCCTCGGCGGCATGGCGCGGCGGGAATCGTATGAGCTGCACGGGCCGCTGGCCGAGCGGTCGCTGGCCGAATTGCGTTTGGACACGGTGGTTCTGGGCGTCAACGCCATCTCGGTGGAGGGCGGGGCGCAGTGCACCCACCTCGACGAGTCCGGGGTGAATGCCGAAATGGTGCGCCGCGCACAGCATGTCATCGCGGTGGCGACCTCGGACAAACTGCATCGCACGGCGCTGGCGCGGATCTGTCCCATCGATCGGATCCACGTTCTGGTCACCGACGGTGATGCCGATCCGGAGTCGGTGGCCGCGCTGCGCGCCTCCGGGGTCCGGGTCGACCTCGTCTGAGCCAGTAAAAATCCGGAACTTTCCCGGGTATCGCCGCGCCCAGATTGAATGATTGTTAATGATCGATTTCTCTATAGACAGAGCAGAAATGCGCACTTACTCTCGGATGCACCGATAATCCGGCGCTGTCTCAGAGGACTTCTCATGCATGAACTGCCCGCCCCCGATCTGATCGGCACGATCCTCGGATATCTGCTCATGTCACCGATGTCGTTGCTGCACAACCTCGGTCAACTGCTCGCGACCCTGCGATGAGGGCGGCCATGCGCACACCGCTCCTGGGCGCCCTGGCCGCCGCACTGCTCGCCACCGGCAGCGCGGTATGCCTGACACCCGCGGCCGCGGTGCCGATTCCCGGCGGGCAGGTGACCACGCTCTTCCTGCCGGGAGCGGACGGCGTGCCGATCAACGCGGTGATCACCGCACCGCCGGATCTGGCCGAGCATCGGAATCCACTGGTACTACAGCCTTCCGGCTGGGGCATGCCCGCGGTCGGGAGCATCGGATCGGCGTACAAGCTCTCCAGCGGGGAAGGATTCGTCTCCATCGAATACACCGCGCGCGGCATGTACCTGTCCGGTGGCGATGTCGATCTGCTGGGCGATAAGGACGCCGAGGATGCCTCGGCGCTGATCGACTGGGCCATCGCGAACCTGAATATCGACCCGGATCGCATCGCCATCGCGGGCGGATCGTACGGAGCGGGCATGAGTTTGATTGCGGCGGCGCATGATCCGCGCATCAAGGCGATCGTGGCCGATTCCCCGCCCGGTGATGTCACCGAGGCGCTCGCGCCCAATGGCACACCGAAAACCGGTGGGCCGATCGCGCTCACCCTCGCGGGCGTGGCCACCAACCGGTTCAGCCCGGAACTGGTGACGCACGGACTCGACGCCATCGTGAACCACAATGCGAACGCCTTTGCCGCCCTGCCGAATCGGCATCTGCTGGCCAAGGCGATTCCACAGCTCAATGCCAATGGCACCGCGGTGTTCCTGGCTCACGACTGGCAGGACAGCCTGCTGCCGGTGGGGCCGATCTACGCCATGTTCGATCAGCTGACCGGGCCGAAGATGCTGTACGTGGTGCCGGGCGATCATTCCACCGGGGGCGGGCCGGGAAGTGTTGCCGGACTGCCCAATTCGATCTGGGATGCCGGACTGCGCTGGCTGGACCACTACGTCAACGGGGCCGATAACGGCATCGACCGGGAGCCGACGGTCAATATCCAGCCCGCGAACACGGTGAGCCCGCTACCCGATCCCCATGCCCTGGTGCACTTCCCGTCGGTTGAGGCGGCGGAGATCGCACCGCGCGAATTCGCGCTGTCCGCGCCCGGTGCGGGCGTACTGGGGGCCGATCCGAACGAATCCTGGAGCCGGGGGCTGATTTCCGCGCCGACCACCGCCGTCGCGGCGGTGCCCTACGTGACGGGCTCCCTGGCGCAATTGGGGCTGGCCCCGGCGATTCCGCTCGGCACCGTGGACCGTAACGCGGCGGGCGTATGGCGCACCGTACCGTTCGCCGGTGGCGGCGTGCTGTCCGGTACACCGCACCTACGGATCACCGCGGCCCCGTCCGGCCCGGACCTCACCATGATCGGCATCCTCTACGACGAGAGCCCCGACGGCACCGGTAAGACCATCAGCTACTGGCCGATCACCCGGCACGGACTCGCGCCCGGCGTGCCCACCACGCTGGAATGGGATCTCGCGCCGACGTATTGGAATCTCGCGCCCGGACATCGGCTCACGCTCACCGTCACCACGCAGGACCCGATCCCGTTCGAGAGTTCGACGCCGATGGGGAGCACCGTCGTCTTCGGTTCGCCGTCCGCGGCCGAGCTTCCGGTCAGCGGATCGTGAAATCGGTGCGGCACAGCGGGGCCGGAAAGCTGGGCGCGCTCACGGTGCTGGCGGCGGTGGTTCTGTGCACCGTCGCACCTGATGCTCGGGCCGATATCGCCACCCTTCCGGTCAGCGTGCCGAGCGTGCACGAATTCGCCGCCGGATCAGGCAGTTTCACGCTCGGCGGCGCGGCGCGGATTATCGCCCCGGGCGCTGCCGCATCGATCGCCGCGCGTTTCGCGGCGGATATGAACCGAGCCGGGCGCACCATGGCGGAGGGGAATGGCGCGCCCGGGCCCGGGGATGTGGTGGTGCGCATCGACGATTCCGGGCCCGAGCGGCCGGAGTCGTATCGCATCGAGATCGGCGCGGCGATCACCGCCACCGCGCGCACCGCGGCGGGTGCGATGCACGCGACACAGACTCTGCTGCAATGGTTTTCCCAGTCCGCCACGGTGCCTACCGGAACCGTGACGGACTGGCCGGACTACCGCGAGCGCGGCATGCTGCTCGATCTCGGCCGCAAGTTCCTCAGCGTCGACTGGATCAAGCAGCGCATTCGGGAGATGGCCTACTACCGGATGAACCTGCTGCAACTTCATCTCTCGGATCACTACGGCTTCCGACTGGAAAGCCGATCACATCCCGAGATCACCTCGTCCGAGCATTACAGCCGCGCGGATATCGCCGAAATAGTTTCCTACGCAGCCGAATACGGCGTAGAGGTAATGCCGGAGATCGGCTTCCCGGGACATATGAACGCCATCCTCGAAGCCCATCCCGAGCTGATCCTGCACCCCGCGACCACCGGCCCGATCGATGCCGCCACCGACAGCCTGCTCGCGGGCACCGCCGACGGTCGTATCGACCTGTCGAATCCGGGGGCGCGGCCACTCATCGAAGATCTGCTGCGCGAATATCTTCCGCTGTTTCCCGGGCGCTATTTCCACCTCGGCGGGGATGAGTACGTCAGCGATTACAGCCGCTATCCGCAGCTCGGCGGACCGGAACTGGTCGCGGACACCGTCAATTGGGCCAATGGCATCGTGCGCTCGTACGGCAAGACCGCGCGCATCTGGAATGACGGCATCCCACGCGGCAGCCGTATCCCCGTCGACACTTCGATCATCGTCGATCACTGGACCGCCGGAAACGGCCTGCTGCCCTGGCTCGGAAATGACGGCGGCCCCGAACAACTCGCCGATCGCGGCTACACCCTGAGCAATGCCGCCTTCACCCCCACCTACTGGGCCACCGGTGGTTATGCCGCACCCCTGAACTCCCCGCCGGAACTCCTGTACGCCTGGGACCCCGGCCTTTTCGTGAACGGCACCCGGCTGCGGCCCGATCAACAGTCCCGGCTGCTCGGCGCGAAACTCTGCATCTGGGCCGATGATCCGACCACCATGACCGAAGAGCAGATGATCGCGCCGGTGCTGGCTCGCCTGCCGATCATGGCTCAGCAATTGTGGGCCGGGACCAAAGGTATTGGGTACGGCGAATTCACCGACCGCACGCGCACCGCGGGTCTGCCCGCCCACTGAGCCGAAGTGGCTGTATCCCAGCGCTATTCACCACGGCACCGGTAGCGTGTCGCCCACCACCAGAGCAGAGGATCCGATGCGCCGTTCTTTCCCATCGGCCCGCGCCATCTCCGCGTCGGTACTGGCCGTCACCGCGCTGACCACCGCTGCGGGGTTCGGCATCGCCCCCGCCGGGGCCGCACCGCTCGCGTACGAATCCTGTCGGCCGACGGCCGCACATCCGTACCCCGTGGTGCTGCTGCACGGTACGGCGGACGATGCCACCGCGTGGAATGTGCTGGGGCCCAGGCTGACCGCCGCCGGATACTGCGTCTTCGCGCCCAGCTACGGCAAGGGTTCGCCGCTGATCCCGTTCGGTGGCGTCGCCGCGGTGCGGGGTTCGGCCGATGAGATGGCGGCCTACATCGACGGCGTACTCGCGACGACCGGTGCGAGCCGGGTCGATATCGTCGGCCATTCGCAGGGCGGCACCATCGCCGAGTACTACGCCAAGAATCTCGGCCGGGCGGCGAACGTCCGTGCGGAGTTGCTGCTTTCGCCGGTCAGTCACGGCACCACGCTCGGCGGCGTCACCGAGCTCGCGGATCAGGTTCCGGCACTGCACGATGCGGCAGATCGGTTCGTACTGCCCGTCGTCTGCGCCGCCTGCGCCGACCTCGAGGTCGGTTCGGATCTCACCCGCGCCCTCAACGACGGCCCGATCGCCCAGCCGGGTGTTCGCTACGCGGTGCTGGCCACGCGCGACGACACCATCAGCACTCCGGCGGGCGCGGCGTCCTTCCTCGTGGAGCCCGGTGTGCGAAACGAATTCGTTCAGGATCTGAGCCCGGGCGTGGTGACACACAAGGACATGCCCAGGAATGACACGGTGATCGCCTGGGTGTCGGCGCAACTCGCCGCGAATTGATCAATCGTCCGCGAATGTCGTTGCCAATCGGAGACATTCGCGTAGCAGGATGACCGCCGTGCATCTCCCGCCGAAACATCTGCTGCTGCAGGCTTGCCGCGGCCTCCCGCCCGAAGATCGACACCCGGTGCTGCACTGCGCGGGCCTATTGGCGGATCTGCACGAGAAGCGACTGACCGCGGAAGCCGGGGCCACCGGGCTGATCGACCACGAACGAGCCCGCATGGTGCTCGATATCGACCGGTGGGTGGCGATGGAACTGCCCAAGGCCGACCGCGACGCCCAATTGCACACCGAGACCGTCGGCACCGTGATCGACCGGCTCGCGCAATTCTCGGCCCTGGCCTATCTGACGCTCGCGTACGCCGACGAAGCCATGCACGAGGCGGCGACGCGACTGCGCGAACTCGCTCTGGCCTACGAGCATCTGGCGAACGAATTGGCCGCGGGCCGGCGACGACTGCCCAATCTGACCGGGAATCGCGAATACGAGTACTGACAGCCCGGATACGGGACCGAACACAGCACGGATCGGCTATCGATCACGGCGCGAATTCGTGTCGTCGACGGCGCCCGGCGAGGGTACGGGACGCCGTCGACAGCACAGGTGGATCATGCGCAATCCACCGTCGAGACCCGGGCCAGGGTTTACAGCGAACAGAACCCGCGTGGGAGTGCGGTGGCAGTGCCCATTCGCTGTTACCTGACAACCACCAGGCTCGAGCTCGACAAGAAGAATCGTGCGCCGCGAAGCTCGGAACCGGCGTGGATCCGACTGTGAACTTGCTGGGAACCGCGGTTTCGGCGTAACAGGTCCGCGAGATCGGCTCGTCATCCCGGCGCGCTTTTGGCCGGGATCCACCATTGGTGCGCACCAGCTGCCCGTGTGGATTCCGGCCAAAAGCATGCCGGAATGACGGGGCTTGGTTTCGAGGCTGACGGATTCAGTCGACCGGTGTGCCGGTCGGTTCCGGGAGCAGGGCGCGCAGGGTGCCGATGGTGTCGGCCTGGTGCGGTTCCTTATCCGGGCGGTAGCGCACCACGCGGGCGAACCGCAGCGCCAGGCCGCCCGGATAGCGGGGGCTGACCTGGACGCCGTCGATGGCTATCTCGACCACCAGTTCCGGCCACAGGTACACGGTGGTGCCGTCCCGCTCGCGCTCATGACGCGGGAATTCGGCTGTCTGCCACTGCAATAGCGCATCGGTGAGGCCCTTGAAGGTTTTGCCGACCATGATCGGCTCACCGCCGTCCGGATCCCGTGCGCCCAGATGCAGATTCGACAGGTACCCGGTGCGGCGGCCGTAACCCCATTCCGCGCCCAGCACGATCAGATCCAGGGTGTGTGTGGGTTTGATCTTCAGCCAGGACCGACCGCGCCGCCCCGCCGCGTACGGCGCGTCCAGGGATTTGATCATGATGCCCTCGTGCCCGGCGGCCAGCGCGCCGTCGAAATATTCGGCGGCCGCCTCGGCATCGGGGGCGATGAGCGCCGGAATGCTCAGCGCGCCCGCGACTTTCGTGAGCGCCGCGCGGCGCTCCCGCAGGGGTGCGTCCAGCAGATCGACACCGTCCAGGTGCAGGCAGTCGAAGAAATACGGGTGCAGCAGCAGTTCCTGCGCGGTCGCCGCACCGAAACGGCTCATGGTCTCCTGGAACGGGCGTGGGCGGCCGGAATCGTTGAGCGCCAGCGTTTCCCCGTCCAGCACCACACTCGTGCAGTCGAGTTCCATTACCCGCCCGACCAATTCGGGGACGCTCTTGGTGATATCGCGCAGCGTGCGGGTGAACACCCACACCTGATCGCCGTCCCGGTGCACCTGGATTCGCGCACCGTCCATCTTGTGCTCGACGCTCACATCGCCGTCGAATTCGGCCATGGCCTCATCGAGCGCCGCCCCCGGCGACGCGAGCATCGGCTGAATGGGCCGCCCCACCTCGAGCCGGAACGCCTCCAGCGCGGCCACCCCACCGCTCGCGGCCGCGACCGCCGTCACCGGTAGTCGCCCGGACAGCATGTGCGCGCGCCGCACCGCGTCGATCGGGACCTCGAACGCCTTGGCCACCGCCTCCGCCACGATCGCGGTCAGCGCTCCCTGCCGCATCTCCCCGGTCAGCAACCGCAGCACGAAATCGTGCTCGTCCGCGGTGGCCGTCGCGAAGAGCCGCTCCAACAGCTCACGCCGCCGCGCCACCGACCCGTTTCCACTGACGCCCGCGAGTTCGGTGAAAACTCGATCTACCTCGGTGACCGACAGCGTGCCGACCGCGGCGGGGGCCACCTCCATGCTGATCAGCGTCCGCCATCCGGTGCCGATCCGCCCCTGCGACAATTCGCCCGATGCCCAGGCGACAACATTCGCCAATTCCCCGGCCTCGGCCTGGCCCAGCAGCTCAGCGAGGGTATTGATCTTGATTTTCCGCGAGGAGGTCGCGCGTACCGCCTGCAACGCCTCGACCACTTGCGACAAATACATCACCCGACGGTAACTCCGAGGTCCGACACATCGGGGACCTCGGGCCGAGCGTCCCTGTGACGCACCCCTCAGCAGGGGTGCTAATTCCGGGTTGGCAGGGTTGCTAAACCGCCCATAAACTGGGCGCATGGCCAAGACTTTCGTCGGTGCGCGGCTACGTCAGCTGCGCACCGAACGCGGGCTGAGTCAGGTCTCCCTCGCCAAGAAGCTGGAGATTTCGGCCAGCTACCTCAACCAGATCGAACATGACGTCCGCCCGCTCACCGTACCGGTCCTGCTGCGCATCAGCGAGGTCTTCGGGGTGGACGCCGGATTCTTCTCCTCCCAGGACGACACCCGGCTCATCGCCGAACTCCAGGAAGTCGTCATGGATCAGGAATTGAGCATCGAGGCCGATGCCCAGGAAATCGCCGAAATGGTTTCCGCGCACCCGGGTTTGGCGCGCGCCATGGTGAATATGCATCGTCGCTATCGCAACACCACCGCGCAGCTTGCCGCCGCCACCGAGGACCGGTTCGCCGACGGCAGCGGTTCCGGAGCCATCTCCAAACCGCACGAGGAAGTGCGCGACTACTTCTATCAGCGGCAGAACTATATTCACGAATTGGATACCGCCGCAGAGGAACTCGCGACCAGAATGCGATTCCACGGCGGCGATCTGAAACGTGAGATCGCGCGCCGCCTCAGCACCGCGCACGGCGTGCAGATCGTGGAGCGCATCGATCTGGGCGACGGGGTGCTGCACCGATACGATCCGGAATTGCGCCGCCTGGAAATCGCGCCGCATCTGTCGGGCGGGCAGCGGGTATTCAAACTCGCCGCCGAACTCGCCTATCTCGAGTGCGGGGATCTCATCGAGAAGCTGGTGGAGGAGGGCAATTTCTCCAGCCCGGAATCCCGCGTGCTCGCGAAACTCGGCCTGGCCAACTACTTCGCCGCCGCGACGGTGTTGCCGTACAGCCACTTTCATGAAATGGCGGAGGATTTCCGCTACGACATCGAACGACTCTCGGCCTTCTTCACCCAGTCCTACGAGACCATCTGCCACCGGCTCTCGACGCTGCAACGCCCGCGCCTGCGCGGCGTCCCGTTCTCCTTCGTCCGCGTCGACCGCGCGGGCAATATGTCGAAACGCCAGTCCGCCACCGGTTTCCACTTCTCCTCCAGCGGCGGCACCTGCCCGCTCTGGAATGTCTACGAGACCTTCGCCTACCCAGCGAAGATCATGACCCAGATCGCCCAGATGCCGGACGGCCGCAAATACCTCTGGGTAGCCCGCACCGTGGAACGCCGCGCCACCCGCTACGGCGAACCCAGCAAGGTCTTCGCCATCGGCCTCGGCTGCGAACTCCGCCACGCGGGCCGCGTCGTCTACGCCGACGGCCTCGACCTCAACGAACCCAAGGCCACCCCCATCGGCGCCGGCTGCCGCGTCTGCGAACGCTCCAACTGCCCCCAACGCGCCTTCCCACCCCTGGGCAAAACCCTCGACATCAGCGAACACCGCAGCTCCATCTCCCCCTACGTCATCCAGTGAGACAGCCGTGGGCGTACCTCGCGACGCGGCATCCCGGGACCGGCGCGTTTGTGTTGCATCGCCGGACACCAGGCCTTTAGGGTTGGCCGGTCGTCGCTCACATAGCGACCAGAATCAGTTCCGAGGGAGTTGGGGGATATCCGGCGGATGGTTGACGACGAGATGCTCGCGGAGCGCGCCGGACGAATCGATGCCGCGATCGCGAAAGTACGCGGACGGGCCCAATCGTCCGGTGGTCTGGTTGTCGTGGAAGTCGACGCCTACAAAATGATCACCGATCTCCGTATAGCGCCGCACGCGATGAGCAGCGATTCCACGCGCTTGGCGACCGTGATCGCGGCCCTGCACAAGCAAGCCTCGGAGCAAGTCGAGACCGCGGCGGAGCAGGCGTATGCCGAGGCGACCGCGGAACGCGCGGCAGCACCCGCCGCGGCGGCCTCCGAATGGGAGGACCCGAACGAATTCGGACCGTCCCCCATTACCTTCTCGATGTGACGGGATGCGTTGACACATGGTCGGATTCGATCCAGAACAAATGCGTCAGCTCGCAACCTTCGTGCGAGAACGCGCCGATGCCATCGCGGGGAAAGTTCCGGTGGCGAATGAAAGTCGACTCGCCGCTATCGATGAAGGCAAGGGAATGAAAGGCTCTCGCATCGCGGTCACAATCTCCGAGACCGTGTTGACCCTGGATACGGTGATGAAATATCACGTCACCAAGCTGCGGCAGATGGCGGACACGACCGATGCGGCGGCCACCACAGCCGAGGGGATGGACGGCGCCAACGCAGGAAATATACAGAAGGCTGGACCGCGGTGACGGATGGCAACCTGACCGTTCCGATCGTGCTCGGCTGGAATCTGAAGCATCTGCGTGACGTGGTGGACACCCTGACGAAGGTGGGACCGGAGATCGAGACCGAAATGGTTTCGGCTGCAACACGTATCGATAAGTCGGATGATTACTTCGTCGGAGAAGGGGGCGAAGCCGCTCGCACTCGGGGCGCCACGGACAAGACCGACGGCCTCGGGACAGTAGATGTCTACGCGGCACTCGCGGGCGAGATCACAGGTGTCTGCAACACATTCCAAGTCGAAATCGCCAGGATGCAGATCGCTGCCGCCAAGACCGCGGCCTCCAAATGGGATCTCTTCTACAAGGATGACGGCGAAGTTGTCTCGCGAAAATCCAACTGGGAGACCGCGAAGAGTAACTGGATGAACCCGGTCAGCGCCATCGCCGCCAAGGAATTGGAGGAGACCGTCCTGACCAGGATGTTCAGAGAGGCACTCGCGAACGTCCTCGAACAGGATGCCAAAACCGCGAGCATTGCCGGAGTCCTGGAGAAGCTGACCGATTCGGTGAAGATCGGGATGGCGAACATCCCCAACGACCCGAAGCTCGCCAACATCCTGCTGAATTTCCAGGTGAACCCCGAGGACATGGAGGTATGGCCGAGTGGCATTGTCCTCCAATCCATCCTGGCCGTCGATCCCACCTTCACGCCGGACGCCATGACCAAATCCGAGGTGACAGCCCTGGAAAAACTGCTCGTGCGGGAAGGGCCTGCGGGATTGGTCGACTTCTACAACATCAAGAAGATGGCGACACAAGCCGCGAACGAGAGCGACTTCAGCGCGACCGTGAACGACGGTCAGGGCGACGCGTTCCGCCACACATACTGGAACGCGTTGCTCACCAGGAGATTCGGCGAGACGTTTGCCGACGAGTATGCGACATCACATGAGGGGGGCGCCGGTCAGCCGTCCCATCGTGAAGCGATGGATCTGTACAACAACAGCATCGGACGACAAATAGGCGCGGACAACCCCACTGCATCGCCAGAAGACTTGAAGACCAAAGTAACGCAGGCGATCAACGACGGGAGGGCGGTCATCATCGGGAAAGAAAACGCTGGCGCCACGCCACAGATCATGTGGAGCAACCAGATTTCCAAGGACCATCCGGAGCTGCAAGGCCTGCCTACGGACCTTTATGTACCGCTGCCGGGGAAACAATGAGGACAACCCGCACTAGGTGCTTCATTGCGCTGGTTGCCATGACGGCATCGATTCTCGGCGGCTGCTCGCTCGCGGGTACGCACGATGACAGCAAGCCGGCCTGTACGGCGGGGTTCGACATCGGGCGCGCGGCCGAGACGCTCGGATCCGCCGACCGCTTCTTCACCGAATATCAGAACGCCGAGAAGCGTGCCGAGCCAGTTCGACTGGGCGATATCACCCGGGCTGCCGGATGGTCCGACGACTGGGTGCGAATGGTCGAGGTGCCGCCGAACATCACCGAACGAGACCTGAATCGCGATGCGGGCACGTCCGAGAATTGCTGGAGGGGGCTTCCGCGGGGGGACGGCAGTGATCACACGGTGTACGGGTACTACCTGTTCGTGAAAAACGAAGGCGGTCCGATGAAGACCGTGCCCGTGCAGTCGGTGCGCTGGCCGAAAGCGGTTCGCGTGGTCGGATTCGAGAATCGCAGAGCGTTGGCCATCGATACACTGCTGCTCCCGGACCACGGTGGGCTGGTTCCAGCGCCGTAGACCGATGCCGCGGGTGCGACGACGTTCGCGGTACGACATCTCACAATCCCGATCGGGTCGGAGTCAGCTCACGCTGGCCCGGCCCGCTCGCATTTTCGGCCTCTCAGCTGCGGTCATAGCAGCGGTGATCGAATCGAACTTCGTTGCGGTGAGCGGAAATTCACGGCCACGAAACATCGGCAATCGGACTGTCATCGAGAGTCATTCCGGCGCAATACTTCCCGTTTACGGTTCCCCTCACGAATACAGCGGTTGTATACGCGGCCGTATTCGCAAGCGACGCACGTGGCGTCGATGTGCAAGTGAGAAGGGTCCGCCCAATGCAAGATTCCCACCGCCGGCAGCGAACTCAGCGCCTGGTCAAGGCCATCACCATCCCGACCGCACTGGTGCTGTCCGCAGCCATGATCGCCGGTTGCGGTTCCCGCGACAGCGATACCGCCGCGGGCTCCAACGCCAAGTCCTGCGTCGACACCTCCAAGGACACCATCAAGATCGGGTCGCTGCACTCGCTGACCGGCACCATGGCCATCAGCGAGGTGACCGTCGCGAACGCGACCAAGATGGCGGTGGACCAGATCAACGCGGCCGGCGGCGTCATGGGCAAGAAGATCGACCTGGTGCTGGAGGACGGCGCCTCGGATCCGAAGACCTTCGCCGAGAAGGCCGAGAAGCTGATCAGCTCCGACTGTGTCGCAGCGGTTTTCGGCGGCTGGACCTCGTCGAGCCGTAAGGCCATGAAGCCCAAGTTCGAATCCCTGAACTCGCTGCTCTACTACCCCGTGCAGTACGAGGGCCTGGAGGACAGCAAGAACATCTTCTACACCGGCGCCACCACCAACCAGCAGATCGTCCCGGCCCTGGACTACCTGAAGCAGAAGGGCATCACCTCCCTCTACCTGGTCGGTTCGGATTACGTCTTCCCGCAGACCGCCAACCGCGAGATCAAGGCGTACGCCAAGGCCAACGGGATCGAGATCAAGGGCGAGGATTACGCCCCGCTCGGCTCCACCGATTTCTCCACAATCGTCAACAAGGTCCGCAACTCCAAGGCGGGCGCGGTCTTCAACACCCTCAACGGCGACTCCAACGTCGCGTTCTTCCGCGAGTACTCCAACGCGGGCCTCAAACCCACTGATATGCCGGTGGTTTCGGTGTCCATCGCCGAGGAAGAGGTCGCGGGCATCGGCGCGCAGAACATCGCGGGCCAGCTGACGGCGTGGAACTACTACCAGACCGTTGACACCCCGGCCAACAAGGCGTTCGTCGCCGCGTACAAGGCCGCCTTCGGCGCCAACAAGCCCACCTCGGACCCGATGGAAGCCGCCTACACCTCGGTCTTCCTGTGGAAGAACACCGTCGAGAAGGCGAAGTCCTTCGCGGTGGCCGACATTCAGGCCGCCGCCGACGGCGTCAGCTACGACGCCCCGGAGGGCACCGTCACCATCGACGGCTCCAACCACCACATCACCAAGACCGCGCGCATCGGTGAGATCCGGCCGGACGGACTCATCTACACCGTGTGGGATTCGGGCAAGGCCGTACAGCCGGACCCGTACCTGAAGTCCTACGACTGGGCCAAGGGCCTCAAGTAATCAGATAGCCGCCGATGAGGGGCGGCCGGTGCGGAACTCGTTGCCGCACCGGCCGTTACGGCGGCCATCCCGGCCATGAGGATCGCCCACGACGCGCTGCCCCGCCACGGCGGCGCGAGAGAACCACAGAGGTATTCACAATGGAAGTCGCTGTCGGACAGCTGTTCACGGGTTTGAGCCTCGGCTCTATCCTGCTGCTCGCCGCGCTCGGTCTGTCCCTGACCTTCGGTCAGATGGGCGTGATCAATATGGCGCACGGCGAATTCATCATGGCCGGGTGTTACACCACATTCGTTGTACAGCAAGTCATTCACTCCACCGGCGTCGCGCTGATCGTGTCGCTCTTCGTCGGTTTCCTGGTCGGCGGTCTGCTGGGCGCCGCCCTGGAAATGGGTCTCATCCGCTGGATGTACGACCGTCCGCTGGATACCCTGCTGGTCACCTTCGGCGTCGGCCTGGTGCTCCAGCAGGTCACCCGGGACATCTTCGGCGCGCCCGCCAAGAACGTGGTGGCCCCCGATTGGCTGACCGGCGGCATCACCATCGCCGGAACCGTCGTCCCCAAGACCCGCATCTTCATCATGGTGCTGGCGGTCGCCGCGGTCATCGCGCTGGCCACCGCACTCAAGACCACGCCGCTGGGCCGGCGCATCCGGGCCGTGGTGCAGAACCGCAGCCTCGCCGAAACCTCCGGCGTCTCTTCCCGATTCACCGATATCAGCACGTTCTTCATCGGTTCGGGCCTGGCGGCCGTCGCCGGTGTCGCACTGACCCTGATCGGCTCCACCAGCCCCACCATCGGCCAGTCCTATCTCGTCGACGCCTTCCTGGTGGTAGTCATCGGCGGCCTCGGCCAGATCAAGGGCACCATCATCGCGGCCTTCGGCATGGGCCTGCTCAATTCCTTCGTCGAATACTCGACCACGGCCTCGGTCGCCAAGGTGATCGTCTTCATCGTGATCGTGATCTTCCTGCAGGTACGCCCGCAGGGCCTGTTCACCGTTCGCACCAGGAGCCTGGCTTGACTTCCCGCCACGCCTATCGAGTAGCGGTCCCTGCTCTCACGAGCCGAGGTTTCTGCTTCACCGACGACTGCCGTCCCGGGGTATCCCGATGAGGTCTTACGCCATCTCCACAGACTGCAACCGCCAGTCCGGCGGCCAGAATGTTCCGAGCTGCATTGACGTCACGATCGTGGGTGACACCGCAGGTTTCACAGGCCCATTCCCTGACCGCCAACGGCATGTCGTCGGCAACGGCTCCGCACGCCGAACAGAGTTTGGACGAGGGGAACCATTGGTCGACGACAATCACCTCACGCCCGTACCGGGAACCCTTGTACTCCAGCATGGTTCGGAACTGTCGCCACGAAGCATCCACGATGGCCCGCGCGAGACCGCGATTGCGAACCATCCCTCGGACCTTCAAATCCTCGATAACGAGCGTTTGATTCTCACGCACGAGTCGAGTCGTCACTTTGTGCAGGTAGTCGCTTCTCCGATCAGCGATACGGCAGTGGATGCGCGCAACCGCCCGGCGAGCCTTCTTCCGATTCTCGCCGTCGCCGGGGGCCTTCCGAGCCAGGCTCCGCTGTGCTCTGGCAAGTCTGATCTGCTCGCGGACTTCATGTTTGGGGTTCAGGATCTTCTCCCCCGTGGACAACACCGCAAGGCTCGCCAAACCCATATCGATACCAATCGCGGCATCGGTGACGGGCGGGGACTCGACTCCGGAGTCATCACACAGCAGCGATACGAACCATCTCCCGGCGCGATCGCACGACACGGTGACCGTGGACGGCTGAATCCCCTCGGGCAGTGGTCGCGACCAGACAACCTTCAAGGGTTCGGCCAACTTGGCAAGCGTCAGTTGCCCGTTGTGGTACCGAAAGCCGCTGCGCGAGTATTCGGCACTGGCACGGGACTTCTTGAGGGATTTGAACCGCGGATACCGCGCCCGCTTATCCCAGAAAGCAACGAATGCGGACTGCAGGTGTCGCAGTACCTGCTGCAGCGGAACAGCCGCTACATCGTTCAGGAACGCAAGCTCGTCGGTCTGCTTCCACAACGTCAGCATCGCCGAAGTGGTGTTGTAGGTAATTCGTTCTCCGTGCAGGCGCCAGGCCTCACTTCGAGCTTCCAACGCCAGGTTGTACACGAACCGCACACATCCGAAAGTTCGCGTCAGCTCAGCTGCCTGCACATCGGTCGGATAGAAGCGAAATTTGAACGCCCGCTTCACAGAAGCGGATTGCATGATCAGAAAATTAGCACACCCGTTCGATACGCGCCTCGGTTTTCACGAACCCGGGCTCGCGTCACCTGCCGTCAGGCGCGGGCGTCTCGGGAAGGATTCCAATGACTTCCGTTGTGCAACGGCTCAGTACCAATTCCTCGCTCAAGGCCGTGGGCGGATTCGCCTTGGCCGCAATCGTTCTCTTCGGAATCGCGCCGGCGGTGCTCACCGATTTCCGGTTGAGTCTGCTCGCCAAATTCCTGTGCTTCGCCATTGTCGCGGTGGGTATCGGGCTGGCGTGGGGGCGCGGCGGGATGCTGACGCTCGGGCAGGGCGTGTTCTTCGGGCTCGGCGCGTACATCATGGCGATGCATATGCAGATGGCCGATGCGGCGAAGGCGCACGAGGATGTGCCGGAGTTCATGTCGATCGCGGGCATCTCCGAATTGCCTTCGTACTGGCAGCCTTTCGCTTCCGCGCCGGTCGCGATCCTCGGGATTCTGGTGCTGCCCGCCGCCATCGCGGCGGTGCTCGGGTTCGGTGTTTTCAAGCGACGCGTCAAGGGCGCGTACTTCGCCATCCTGAGCCAGGCGCTGGCGGCCGCGCTGGCGATTCTGCTCACCGGGCAGCAGACCATCGGCGGATTCACCGGGCTCAGCGATTTCAAGACCTTCTTCGGCTTCCGGCTGGACGATCCGGTGAACCGGCGCATGCTGTTCTTCATCGCGGCGGGTGCGCTGCTGATCGTGGTGGCCGTGGCCCGGCAGTTGATGAACAGCCGGTACGGGGAACTGCTTGTGGCGGTGCGTGATCAGGAGGAGCGGGTGCGCTTCCTCGGATACGACCCGGCCAATATCAAGATCGTCGCCTACGTGGTGGCGGCCTTCTTCGCGGGCATCGCGGGTGCGCTGTTCACGCCGATCGTCGGCATCATCTCCCCCGCCGATATCGGCGTGGTGCCCTCCATCGCCTTCCTCATCGGCGTCGCCATCGGCGGGCGCACCACCCTGCTCGGCCCGGCGCTCGGCGCGATCGGCGTGGCGTGGGCGCAGACCAGCTTCTCGGAAGAGTTCCCGTCCGGCTGGATCTACCTCCAAGGTGCGCTGTTCATCGTGGTGGTCGGCTTCCTGCCCGCCGGCCTGGCCGGATTCGGACCCATCGCAAAGCAATTGGCGGAAAGACTGCGCTCAGCTCGCACCACCCCCGCCGTCCCGGCGAGCACCGCGATCGTGGCCTCGGTCATGTCCACCGGCGCACCGGCCGAACCGGAAACCCCTGCGGACGAAGCGAAGGTGACCGCATGAAAATGGACAGCGAATACCTCGAGATCCGCGGCCTGTCGGTCAGCTTCGACGGCTTCAAGGCCGTCTCCGACGTGGATCTGACTGTGCTGCAAGGGGATCTGCGATTCCTGATCGGGCCCAATGGCGCGGGCAAGACCACGCTCATCGACGCCATCACCGGTCTGGCCGTCGCCACCGGATCGGCGCAGAAGTCCGGGAACGAACTGATCGGCAAGAAGGTGCATCAGATCGCCCGGCTCGGGGTCGGTCGCACCTTCCAGACCGCGTCCGTATTCGAACAGCTCACCGTGCTGCAAAACCTCGATATCGCCGCCGGGGCAGGACGTTCCGCGCTCACCCTGCTGCGCAAGCGCAAATCGGTGCTGCCCGCCATCGAGGAAGCCCTGGAGACCATCGGCCTCACCGCACTGCGCGACAAGCCCGCCGGAATCCTCGCGCACGGGCAGAAGCAGTGGCTGGAGATCGGCATGCTGCTGGTGCAGAACGCCTCGGTGCTGCTACTCGACGAACCCGTCGCGGGCATGAGCGCCGAGGAGCGCGAGGAGACCGGAAACCTGCTGCGCCGCATCGGAACCGAACGCGTCGTGGTGGTGGTCGAACACGATATGGACTTCATGCGCGCCTTCGCCACCTCGGTGACGGTGCTCGCCGGTGGCCGCGTACTGAGCGAGGGCACCGTGGAAGAGGTGCAGGCCGATCCGAAGGTGCAGGAGGTGTACCTCGGCACCGCCGCCGCGGGTGAACTGCCGCCCGTCACCGAAACCCCATCCGCCGACGTCACGGAGGCCGCGAATGCTTGAACTCGTTGACCTGACCACCGGTTACGGCCGCACCCAGGTGATTCACGGTGTCTCCCTGACGGTTCCGAGCGATGGCGTGGTCGCCGTCATGGGGCACAACGGGGCCGGGAAGACCTCGCTGCTGCGCGCGGCGGTCGGACTGCTGCCCGCCAAATCCGGCAAGATCCGCTTCAATGACGAGGACATCACCAAGCTGTCGCCGTCGCGGCGGGTGAAGCGCGGTATCGCCTATGTGCCGCAGGGGCAGCAGTCGTTCCCGCAGCTGTCCACCATGGAGAACCTCCAGGTGGTGGCGGACGGGCGCAAGCGCGCCAAGGAGCTCATCGCCGAATCCCTGGATCTGTTCCCGGCTTTGAAGGAACTGCTCACCCGCAAGGCCGGGCTGCTGTCCGGTGGTCAGCGCCAGCAGCTGGCCATTGCCCGCGCCCTCATCACCGAACCGAAACTGCTCATCCTGGATGAGCCGACCGAGGGCATCCAGCCGTCCGTCGTCGCCGAAATCGAGCGAACCATCATCGATCTCACCAATCGCGGCGGTTTGAGCGTGCTGCTGGTGGAACAGCACATCGGCTTCGCGCTACAGGCCGCGCAGCAGTACTACGTCCTGCAATCGGGGCGCATCACCTCCACCGGGGCGGGTGGCGCGGGCGCGGAATCCGATGTCCGACTGGCCATGGCGATCTGATCAGGCGATCCGACATGGCGCGCAGGGGGCGTATTCCACTGTCCGAGCGGGTCTACGACGCGCTGCAACGTGACCTCGCGGCGGGCGTCCTGACCCCCACCGAACGGCTCGGCGAGGAACGCCTCGCCGAGACCTACGGCGTCTCCCGCACCCCCGTCCGCGAGGCCCTGGCCCGCCTCTACGCCGACGGTCTCCTGGAACGCCACACCGACGGCCTCTACCCCTACCGCCCCCGGGTCAACGAACTGGGCGACCTCTACGAACTCCGAATAGTATTGGAGGCCAGGGGAATTCAACGCCTGCAAACCGCGGCCGCCGGACTCGACCAGTTCGATACGACGCCCGGCGCAGCCACCCGCGCCCCCTACCTGTCCACCGCTACCGGACCGGGACCGGGTTCGACCCAGCTGCTCCATGACGCCGAGGCGTTGCGCCGCGAGTTGGAGCTGTGGCGCCAGCTCCGCGACCAGCCACCCGAGCCGGGTGCGGAACTCATCGCCGCCGATGAGCGATTCCACTCCACCCTGCTCGTAGCGGCGGGCAACTCGGCGCTGGCCGACGCCCTCGCCACCGTGCACGCCCGCGTCCGCCCGGTCCGCGCCATCGACATGCCCACCGCCGAACGCGTAGCCGCCATGGCCGAGGATCACATAGCTATAGCCGAAAGCCTGCTCGCAGGCGACCTCGACACCGCGCTGCGCACCCTCATGGCCCACCTCACCAGCTCCCGAGCCCACGTCCTCACCCGAGCCAAGCGCGCGATCGAAATGACGAAACTCGCCCAGGCCGTACGGGAGTGAGCGCCGATGCGGCGGCTGCCGTATCGGTCAGTGGTCGGTTTGGATGCGCAGGGCGGTGATGGTGCTGGCAAGGCCCTCGTACTGGTTTGTCAGCAGGACGATTTCGATGAGGCGGCGCTCGTCGTAGTGGGTGGCCAGGGTTTGCCAGGCGGCGTCGTCCAGGTCGCGGGTGGTGACCAGTTGGTCGACGGCGGCCAGCAGGGCGCGTTCCTTGTCGTTCCAGCCGGGCGCGGTGGGACCGGTGCGAATCCAGTCGAGCTTCTCCTGGGTGACGCCCGCGCGCTTGCCGAGGCGAATGTGATGATCCATCTCGTAATCGCATTCGCGCAGGTGAGCGACGCGAATAATGACGAGTTCGGACTCGTAGCGGCGCAGGCGGCCGCCGGGCATGAGCTTGCCGGAGAAGTGCAGCCAACCGCGGAACAGGCCGCCGGTGCGGCCGAGCGTGCTGAACAGGTGGGCGTCCTCGGTCCCGGCGGCGCGCGAAAGCGCTTGCCAGACAACCCAGTTGATCGGACCGAGCTCACGGAGACGGCCGGGAGCTATGCGTGGCTGCGTCGACACCATGCCTCACGCTAACAGCCTGTCCCAGTCAGCGGCCACCATATGTTCGACGCATCAGCCGATGCCGACACGACCGCCCTACACCGCGGCGATCACGATCGCCCGCCGATCCACGTGCGCCCGCTCGCTAGGGTTCGGCGCGGTGCCTGGCGCGGGAACCCAGTGCGAGGGGCAGGGTTTCGGCGGGGTGGTCGCCACGGACGCGGGCGTGCAGGTGCATATCGTGCCAGCCGTCCTCGTGCAGGGTGGCGCTGCGGTTGACGCCCTCGAGCAGGAAACCGCATTTGCCCGCCACCCGGCAGGACTGCTCATTGTGCACCGAATGGCGCAGCTCCAGCCGATGGAAACCGACCTCGTCGAAGGCCCACGCGGTGACCGCCTCGACCGCGCGCGGAGCGATGCCGCGACCGCGCGCACCGGGCATCACCCAGTAGGCGACGGCCGCCGTTCCGTGCGGCGGCTCCATCCCCAGGATCGACGCGCGACCCACCACCCGACCCGAACGGCTATCGGTCACCGCCCAATTCGCGTCCACCCCGCCGTGCCAGGTCCGGCCCCACGCGGCCACCAGCTCACCCGCCTCCTCGACGGTCTCGGCGGTGCGCCGATGCCAGCGCTGGATGAGCGGATCCTGGAACGCGGTGAACACCTCCTCGGCATCACGGCGCAGCCACGGCCGCAACACCAGATCCTCGCCCGCCGGAAGCACCGGTTGCGCGGTTCTGGTGAAGACTTCGGCGGCAACGATTGCCGGGATGGAACGCGGCATACTTCGAATTCTGCCCCGTGCGCGGCGGTGGTGTCGTGGGAAATTTCGATCGGCCGCAATCGGACTGCGGGGTCGCATTACCGCAACGGGCCACCGGTCGAGCGAAAGGCATTCCAGCCGAACAGGATTCGCAACGGCTGCGCCAACAGCCGACAGGGCCCCGCTGAGTTCCGGGCAATCTCCGGCGCGATTCGGCCACTGGCGCGACTCGGACATCGGTAGCGGAATTCATCCGGCCGACCCCACCCGGAGCCAATCCCGCGCAACACTCACCCGACTCCTCGGGATCCGTCCACCCCGCACCCGTCTGCCCAACGGGCTCGGTCGGCCCCGAGACCCGGTCGAGCCGCACGAGACCCGGCCCACCCCAGAACCCGTGCGGCCCACGAGACTTGTTCGGCCCGCGCGAGATGCGATCAACCCGCGCGAGATTCGATCAGGACCGCGAGGCCGTCGAGGGTGCGGGCCAATCCGAAGTGGTAGGCGTGATCGGCACTGTAGGCGCTGTCATGCACCTGCCCGGCGGCGGCCCCGACCCGGGCGGCGAGCGGATAGCGCTCGGCGGGCATGACCCGTTCCAGCAGCGGTGCGGCACGCTCCCACCATTCATGATCGGATTCGCCGCTGTCGGCGGCCGTTCGCGCGGTATCGATGGCGATGCGCGCCACCGAGGTGACGAAGCCGAGCAGATACGTCAGCGCGGCATCCATTTCCACATCGCTCAGGCCGAGCCCGTCGAACGCTCGCAGCTCATGGTCGTATTTGGCGGTGACGCCCGGCCCCAGCGGCGGCCGCGTGGTCGGCACGTACGCGACCCACGGATGCGCCGCGAGCAAGGCCCGATTCTCCGCCGCGATCACGGAAACCTTTTCCCGCCAAGGCATTCCGGTGAGATCCGCCCGCGGCATCGCGTGATAGACGGTATCGAGCATGAGATCCAGTAGTTCGGCCTTACCCGGCACATAGGTGTAGGTGGCCATCGGCGTCACCCCGAGTTTCGCCGCGACCGACCGCATGGTGAGCGCGCCCAGCCCCTCGGCGTCGGCGATCTCCAGCGCCGCCGCGACCACCGCGTCCACCGTGGTGCGCTGTTTGGGCCCGCGCGCCGGACCGCCCTGTCCGGGTTCGCGCCACAGCAGTTCCAGCGTGCGCACCGGATCTCCGGCCGAACTGCGCTCTCGTGCACCCATCGCCTCACCTCCACGCCGATCGTATCCATGTGACGCGCGTCACGATGCAGGCCATCGGGAATTTACGTACAAAGTACAGCGTACTTAGTACGGAGTTTATCGGCAGCGAGGAGCCCCCATGAAGATCACCGCATCCGCCCTCTCCCTGAACGTGCCCGATCCGACCGCCTCGGCGGCATTCCTGATCGACCACTTCGGCTTCACCGAGGCCATGTCCGCCGACGGCTTCGTCTCCCTGACCCGGCCGGACGCCGGAATCAACGTCATCTACCTGCGTACCGGCCTGGCCAGCTTCAAACCGGCAACCATCGCGGGCAGCGCCGGACAGGGCGTGCTGGTGGTATTCACGGTCGAGGACATCGACACCGAATACGCCCGGGTCCGGGAAGAAGGCGTCCCGATCGTCACCGAGATCGAGACCGAACCCTGGGGTGAGCGCTACTTCCAAACCGTCGATCCGAATGGAATCGTGATTCAACTCGTCCAGTGGGTCTAGTCGTGTCGATTCCGTCCCTTCCCGTTCGAGGAGTAGGTGAGGACCGCTGAACGGTCCGCCTCGAACGGGAAGGACAGGTAATGCGCAAAGTAGTGGCAATCGAGAACATGACGCTGGATGGCTACGTCGACTCGCAGACCGGAATGGGGTTCGAATGGACCTTCCGCGGCTACAGCGAAGAGGTCGACGCCTTCGGTAACCAGCACGTGCGCGCCGACGTGGACACCGCGATGTACGGGCGCAGGACCTTCGAGGGCATGCGCGGCCACTGGTCGCAGGTGCCGTCGAACCCCGACGCCAACCCGGGCGAACTCGCGCACGCGGAATGGGTCAACAATGTGGACAAGATCGTCTTCTCCACCACGCTCGGCGCGCCCGACTGGGCGAACACCCGCGTCATCGCCGCCGACGCGGCCGCGCGCGTCGCCGAACTCAAGGCCGGAGACGGTGGGACGCTTGCCATTTACGCCAGCCCCAAACTCGTGCACTGGTTCATCGACAACGGCCTCATCGACGAATTCCGGATCATGGTGCACCCGGTGACCATCGGGTCCGGCACCCCGCTCTTCCACGACAAAGCCACACTGGACCTGAATCTGCTGGAATCCAAGACCTTCGACTCGGGTGCGGCATATGTCCGCTACCAGGTCGCGTGAGCGAGAGGATCGAACAATGCGACACATGGTGCTGATCCGCCTGGACCCGTCCGCCGCCCCCACCGGCGGCCCGGACGAGCAGTTGATGGCGGATATGAACGTGCTCATCGAAGAGATGACCAAGGCCGGAGTCCTGCTGGACACCGCGGGCCTGCGCCCCACCGAGGAGGGCACCCGCGTGCGCCAATCCGGCGGTAAGCAAACCGTCATCGACGGCCCGTTCACCGAATCCAAAGAGATCATCGGCGGCTACTGCCTGCTGCAAACCCGCTCCAATGCCGAAGCGGTGGAATGGGCCTCGCGCTTCCTGCGCGTGCACGGCCCGGAATGGGAGATCGAGGTCGAGGTCCGGCAGCTCGACGACCAGGGCTGACCGCATGCGGCCACGCGAGCACTCGACATCCTCTCGACGCCAGTGCCAGGGCAGTGCGCCCAGCTGACGAGAGTCGGCCGCCCGGTGCGGAAACTCCCGGCCGCGAGGCTCATACCTCGCGGCCGTCGGAGGAGCGCGCACGTCGAGCGGTGGAGGCGGCGTGGCGCATCGAGTGGCCGCGGCTCGTCGCCGGGCTCACCCGAATCGCCGGGGATATGGGCACCGCCGAGGAACTCGCCCAGGATGCACTCGTGGCAGCGCTGGAGCAGTGGCCACGCGACGGGGTGCCGCCGAATCCGGGCGGCTGGCTGATGCTGACGGCGAAACACCGTGCCATCGACCGGATTAGGCGCGACGCCACCTTCGCCCGCAAACTCGAATTACTCGGACACCAACTGCGCATAGACGAGCACGGACCGCGCGCCGACGCGTTCGGGGTGGACGAGTCCGACACAGGCGGATTCGCGCCCGGCCGGTTCGGATCCGGCACCGCGCTGCCGCCCATCTCGGCGACGACCACCTCCGGCGCGCTGGGCAATGGAGCGTCCCCCGACAACCCTCTCACCGGGGAATCGGCAGCGGACAGCGCCGCCGAGGCAGGAGTGTCCCCGGCTGATGCGGCCGCCTCCGATGATCTGCTGCGGATGATGTTCACGGCCTGCCATCCGGTGCTGACGCCGCCCGCGCGGTCGACGCTCACGCTGCGCATGGTCGGCGGGCTGAGTACCGGGGAGATCGCGCGGGCCTATGTGATCTCGGAATCGACTGTGGCGCAACGGATCGTGCGAGCCAAGCGCACCATCGCGGACTCCGGGGTGAAGTATGAGGTGCCGCGCGGGGCGGAGTTGGCGGCACGGCTGGAGTCGGTGCTCGAGGTGATCTATCTGATCTTCAACGAGGGGTACACCGCTACGGCGGGAGATCGCTGGGTGCGAGCCGAATTATGCGAGGACGCACTGCGTTTGGCGCGCATCCTGACCGGGCTGCTGCCCGAAGAACCGGAGGCGCACGGGCTGGCGGCGCTGCTGGAATTGCAGGCGTCCCGCCTCCAGGCGCGACATGGGGCTGCCAATGAGCCTGTGCTGCTTGCCGATCAGGATCGCGCGCACTGGAACGGGCTGTACATTCGCCGCGGCTTCGCGGCGCTGGGACGTGCACACGCACTGAACCGCACGCAGGGCCGCCCGCCCGGACGCTATGCGCTGCAAGCCGCGATCGCGGCGGTGCACGCCATGGCACCGAGCACCGCCGACACCGATTGGCGGCGCATCGCCGGACTGTATGCCGTTCTCGCCGAACGGTTTCCATCACCAATCGTGGAACTGAACCGGGCCGTGGCGGTAGCCATGCTGCACGGTCCCGCCGCCGGACTCGAACTCGCCGACAAGGCAGCACAATCCGGCGCACTCGACGGCTACCACCTGCTGCACGCGGTGCGCGGCGACCTGCTCGCCAGCCTGGACCGCGGTCCCGAAGCGCGCGCCGCCTTCCTGCGCGCGGCCGAACTCACCGGCAACAGCACCGAACAGGCGTTACTGACCGGCCGGGCGGAACAAATCCCTCCGAAGGACGACTAGCCACCGCCGCGAGTACCGCTCCGGAAAAGCTACGAGCATAGACCGCCGAACAGCGCGAACCCCGGAAGTTTCCGATTCGGCGCGCCGGTCCGGCTCCCACGTGAACCGCCGCGAGGCGCGTACGGTGGAAGCTTCTCCGCCCTAGTCGTGATTACGAAAACCATTGGAATTCTCGTGATCTCGGTCGCGCCGATCCTGTTCGGCGTCGGCAGCCCGGCCGCGTACGCGGACACCGGCGCACCACCCGCCGGACTCTCCGGCCCGACCGCCACCGGCGGCAGCGCGCAAGCCCCCGGCGGTCATCAACCGCAGGCCAACGCGACCCAGCCGTCGAAGACCGGGCCGGTCTGGCAGGGCGGTGGATTGCGCTGGGTGACCGATACCGGACAGGAGCGCAGGCGGGTCACCGCCGCCGAGATCGCGCAGTTGTCCGAGTACACCAATGGGCTCTCGGACCTGTCGGTGGGATTTCTGCAATTGACCGCGGGACTCTCCCAGACCGCTCCCACCATGCTCGGATTGGCCTCCGGCGTCACCTCATTGGCGCCCGGGATGTCGGAGTTGTCATCCAGCCTGTCCGAACTGGCCTCCAGTTCGAGCGGGGCGGCCGGATTCCTGGAACCGTCCTGGGTTTTCCCGCGACCGGCGCTGAAAGCCATGGCGCTCAGCATCGTTCCACTGGACCAGTTCGGCGCGTTCGACCAGATCATCTCGCACGAGAGCAGCTGGCGGGTGTTCGCCGTCAACCCCGCCTCGGGCGCGTACGGCCTGGCCCAGGCCCTCCCCGCGCACAAAATGGGCGCGGAGGGACCGGACTGGATCTTCAATCCGCTGACCCAGCTGCGCTGGGCCTACAAATACATGAACGAGCGCTACGGCAGCCCGATGGCGGCCTGGGCGTTCTGGCAGGAACACAACTGGTACTGAGCGAGCTCAGTTGAGGGCGGCGCGGAAGACCTCTACCGCCGGGGTGGTCTCGCGACCCAGCAGCTTGCGCAGGTCGCCGCTGTCGACGGCGAGAATGCCCTGGGCGATACCCGCATCGGCGTCGGCGAGTACGGCGGCGTAGCCCGCGGGGACGCCGTTCTGCTCGAGGGCGGCGGCGTAGTCGGCCTGCGGCAGATCCTGGTAGCGCACCGGCTTACCGGCGGCCTCCGAAATCGCCTGCGCCAGTTCGGCATAGGTCGCCAGATCGCCGCCGAGTTCGTAGGTCTGCCCCTCGTGCCCGGCGCCGGTGAGCACCTTGGCGGCGGCCTCGGCGTAATCGGCGCGGGCCGCGCCCGCCACCTTGCCCTCGCCGGCCGCACCGTAGAAGACGCCGGACTCGGCCGCAGCGGTGGCCCCGTTCAGGTAGTTCTCCCAGTACCAGCTGTTGCGCAGCCGCACCACGGGTACGGACGCCTCATCCAGCGCCGCCTCGGTACCGCGGTGCTCCTGCGCCAGGATGAGCTCATTGCGCTCGGCGTTCGGAATGCTGGTGTAGGCGAGCAGGCTCACGCCCGCGCGCTCGGCGGCGCGAATCACGTTGGTGTGCTGGGCGACTCGGCTGCCGAACTCATTGCCGGAGATCAGCAGCACGCGATCGACACCCGCGAAGGCACGGTCCAGCGCCTCGGCGTCGTCGTAGCTCGCCTCGCGAACCTCGACGCCGCGCTCGGCCAGATCGGCGACCTTCGAGGCATCGCGCACCACGGCCACGGGCTGCGCACCCTCGCGCAGCAGCGCCTCGATGGTGAGGCGACCCAGCTGACCACTTGCTCCGGTGACGGCGACGGTCATGACTTCCTCCAGGTATTCAAGGGAATGAACTACGGTATCGACGTGTACTAACTAATAGTAAGCACATACCATTCCCGCACCGCAACCCGAACGGTTAGGTAATCTCGAATCATGAGCACGCCCGCCCCCGAGCACGACGACCCCACCCTGGAGGCCGACGTCTTCGCCCGAAACTGCGATTCCCGCCCGGTCCTGCAGAACGTGGCGAGCCGCTGGGGCGTGCTCTCCCTGGTCGCCCTGCGCGAAGGCGCCTTCCGCTTCAGCGCCCTGCGCCGCCGCGTCGACGGCATCAGCGAACGCATGCTCTCGCAAACCCTGCAAACCCTGGAACGCGACGGCATGATCCACCGCGAAGTCCAGCAATCGATCCCCCCGCACGTCGAATACACCCTCACCGATCTGGGCGCGAAAGTCGCCGACCAGCTCGAGGGCCTGGTAGTCCTGCTGGAAACCAATATCCACGAGATCCGCTCCGCCCAGGACAACTACCACCGCGACTGAGCGACGTCGAAATCACCTGTGCGACAAAACCATCGACGAAGGAGCGGAACCATGCCCACCGACCTCGACTACCTCGAACGCTGCGTCGAACTCGCCACCGAAGCACTCGACGCGGGCGACGAACCGTTCGGATCGGTACTGGTCGGAGCCGACGGCACCATCCTCGCCGAGGACCGCAATCGCGTCTCCGGCGGCGATCAAACCCTGCACCCCGAATTCGAACTCGCCCGCTGGGCCGCCGAAAACCTCTCCCCCGCCGACCGCGCCACCGCCACCGTCTACACCTCCGGCGAACACTGCCCCATGTGCTCGGCCGCCCACGCCTGGGTCGGCCTCGGCCCCATCGTCTACGCCGCCTCCACCAACCAACTCACCACCTGGCTAGCCGAATTCGGCGTCCCCGGAGGGCCGGTGAATCCCCTCCCCATCCGCCAGGTAGCCCCGAACATCCCCGTCACCGGGCCCTTCCCGGAGCTGACCGACCGAATTCACGCCCTCCACAGGCGCTTGCATCTGGGCGTCTGACTCCGGGATCAACCAACCCCGAGGTTGACCACTCGGGACAAAAACAGCCCGGTATCAGCGGGTTTCGCTGATACCGGGCCGGATCGAGTTGTGCTGCGGGCGAAGTGATCAGAAGTTGATCATGTGGCCTGCGAGGCCGTGGATGGCCTCCTGGAGGGCTTCGCTCAGGGTGGGGTGGGTGTGGACGTTGCGGGCGAGTTCGTTGACCGTGAGGTCCCACTTCTGGGCCAGGGTCAGCTCGGGGAGGAGTTCGGAGACGTCGGGGCCGATGAGGTGGCCGCCGATGAGTTCGCCGTACTTGGCGTCCGCGATGAGCTTCACGAAACCGTTCGGGTCGCCCAGGCCGTGCGCCTTGCCGTTGGCGGTGAACGGGAAGGTGGCGACCTTCACGTCGTAGCCCTCGTCGCGGGCCTGCTGCTCGGTGAGACCGAAGCTGGCGACCTGCGGCTGGCAGAAGGTGGCGCGCGGCATCATGCGGTAGTCGCCGAGCGGGAGGGTTTCCGCGCCGCCGATGGTCTCGGCCGCGACCACGCCCTGCGCTTCGGCGACGTGCGCGAGCTGGAGCTTCGCGGTGACGTCACCGATGGCGTAGATGCCGGGGACATTGGTGCGCATGTACTCGTCGATGGCGATGGCGCCGCGATCGGTGAGCTGCACGCCGGTGTTCTCCAGGCCGTAGCCGTCGATGCGCGGTGCGAAGCCGACGGCCTGCAGCACCTTGTCGACGGTGACGGTCTCGATATTGCCGGACTTGTTGTCCTTGATCGCGACGGTGACCTTGGAGCCGTCGTCATCGATGGACTGCACGGCCGCACCGGTGGTGATGGTGATGCCGAGCTTCTTGTACGCCTTGGTGATCTCCTTGGAGACGTCGGCGTCCTCGTTCGGCAGTGCGCGGTCCAGGAATTCGACGATCCGCACATCGACGCCGTAGTTCTTGAGAACGTAGGCGAACTCCATGCCGATCGCGCCCGCGCCGACCACCAGGATGGAACCCGGCAGGTCGCGGGTGAGGATCTGCTCCTCGTACGTCACCACATTCGCGGACAGCGAGGTCCCCGGCAGCAGCTTGGTGGTGGTACCGGTCGCGATGATGACATTGTCGAACGTGATGGTCTCGGTGCCGCCCTTGGACAGCGCGACCGAGATCGTCTTGGCATCGGTGAACGTACCCGTGCCGTCGAACTCGTCGATCTTGTTCTTCTTCATCAGGAAGTGGACGCCCTTGACGCGGCCGTCCGCCACCTTGCGACTGCGATCGAATGCAGCGCCGAAGTCGAAGCTCACCTCACCGGAAATACCGAAGGTCTTGGCCTCTTTATGGAAAATATGGGCCAGCTCCGCGTTTCGAAGCAGCGCCTTGGACGGAATGCAGCCCACGTTCAGGCACACGCCACCCCAGTATTTCTGCTCGACAATAGCTGTTCGCAGGCCGAGTTGAGCGGCGCGGATCGCAGCGACGTAACCGCCGGGACCAGCGCCGAGAACGACGACATCGTAGTGGGAAGTCACACCCGCGAGCCTAGCCCCGCCGCGCGAGTCGCACTCATCCAGCCTGCCCGGTTTCGAAGCGGCTGATCAGACCGTCCCGCACCGTGAAGCGCCAGGCGGTGCGCATGCTCCCCCACCGGTCATTGGCGTAATCGGCGACGAATTCGGTAGGCGCGGTGACCGATTCGACCTGCATCCGACCATTGGTGGTGAAGATTTCCGAATCGGTCCACTGGGCCAGATTCCGCTCATTGCCGTCATCGGACATGCTGGCGTCCGGGGTGAGGGTCTGGAAGAACGCGTCCACGTCATGCGCGTTGACGGCGTCCACGAATTTCTGCACCGTGCGATCGAGCTGGGTCATCTGATCTCCCCTTCGATACGGAATGGGTTGAGCAGGGCAAACACCGGGTTCGAGTCTAGCGGCGAAGATCGATTACGCCAGTGGTCGGTCAGTCCCGCCAGACCTGAGCGGCGATGCGGGCGAAATTTCCATGGAAGACGGCGGCACGCTCGGCGGCCGATAAACCGCGGTTCGCCAGCACCTCATCCAGCCCCGGCACATCGGATGCGCCGAGCAGATCCTCCGGCGGCGTCCACTGCAATGGACCCCAGCGGGTGAACTCCGCGGAGAACACCTCCGGATTCGCCGCCACCTCCGCATTGAAGTCATCACCGTCGAACGAGAAATCCGAGCTGAACCCGATGTGCTCGATTCCGACCAGCTCCGCGCCGTAGACGATGTGATCGGCCATGGCCTCGACGCGTTCGGCGCGCTCGCCCGGCGCATTGCGCCCCAGGAAGATGCCGACGCCGTTGATGCCGATCACCCCGCCGGTGGCGGCGCACGCCCGCGCTTGATCATCGGAGATATTGCGCGGATGCGCCCACACCGCAGCGAAATTCGAATGGCTGTAGACCATCGGAACGGTGGTGATATCGGCGATGTCCAGGCCCGTGCGCGGCGAACAGTGCGAACCGTCCGCGAACATGCCGACCTCGTTGAGGGTGCGAATCAGATCGCGGCCGTACGCGGTCAGTCCGGTGTCCTCGGTATCGAGGCAGCCGCAGCCCGCCGCATTCGCGTAGTTATAGCTGGGCAGCAGCGACCGCACACCCAGGTCGTAGAACATCTTCACATTGTCGAGGTCACCGCCGAGCGGTCCGGAATCCTCCAGATCGAAGGCGAGCGCGATGAGGTCCGGATCCGGATCGACCGCGTCGGCGATGCGCTCAACCAGCCGGAATCGACCGTCCGCCAAGGCATCTCGGCGGAATTGATCGATCATCCGCTCCGAATCCCGGGTGGAGTGCAGCGAATAACCCACATTCACCGAAAGATACGAACCCAGCGGATAGCGCGCCAGCTCGGCAATATCGGCCGAGGGCAGCAGCGGCAGGCAGCAGTGCTGTTCCCACAGCAATCCGGGACCTCCTGGGCGGATCGGCATAAAAACAGCAATCTTAACGACGATTAATGTTCCAGGCGTGAACCCGCTCGACGGCACCGCCTCCACCCATCTCATTCGATTGGTCCGGGACGCGGCACTGCGGGCCGGGGTGCGCCCCGAACAGATCGCCGCCGTGCACGGTGTGGACGAAGCGGCGCTGACCGGGGAACTCAATCGGATTCCGCTCGATTCGCTGGTTCGCCTGTGGGAGTTGATCGCGCACACCCGGACCACCCCCGGCGCGGGTGTCGCGGTGGTGCGCGACGCACCGCTCGGCAGCCTCAACACCTGGGATTACCTGGTGACAACCGGTGCGACACTGACCGATTCGCTGCGCGCCGCCCAGCCCTACCACCGCCTGGTCACCGCCGCCGCCGAGGGCTTCGACCTGGACGGCGACGGCGATCTCACCATCGGATACCGCACCACCGCGGGCGACCCCGCCGTCGTGGCCGTCGTCAATGAATACGTGCTCGCCTACTACCTGCGCCGCGCACGGGAGGCCACCGGCCGCCCGATCCGCCCGTCGCGCGTGACATTCGGGCATGCCGCGCCCGCCGATCACTCCGAATTGGCGACCGCGTTCGGCACCGAGAACATCGAATTCGATGCACCCGCCGACTCGATGACGTTCACCGCCGCCGATGCCACCGCTCCGCTGCTGCGGCCGGATCCGACCCTCAATCAACTACTGCGCAGTCACGCCGATCTGGTCCTGGCCGGCGCCCGCCCCATCGCCGACCCGTTGGATGCCTTCCGCGCCGCCCTCGCCGAAACCCTGGACCGCGGTGAGGTTTCCCTCGATCTGGTGGCCCGCCGACTGCTGCTGAGTCGCCGCACCCTGCAACGCCAGCTCGCCGAACACGGCACCACGTGGCGACAGGAAGTCGATCTGGCGCGCTATGAACAAGCCAAATCCCTTCTCGCGGAAGGGAAATTGACCACCACGGCGATTGCGAACAAGCTCGGCTTCGCCGACGATCGCGCGCTGCGCAAAGCCTTCCACCGCTGGACCGGAGCCTCGCCCACCGCGCTGGCGCGTTAGGACCGGGCGGTGGCATCGCGGGACCTGGGATGCGCCGCGCACCCGCCATAACGTTATCCACATCGGAACGGACAACCCGCTCCGGATAACGAAAAGGCAAGTGCGACATGACAACTCAGCTTCGTACCGGTCGGGAGATCCAGCTGGCAGCGCGCCCCGACGGCGTGCCGACCGCCGCGAACTTCGCCATCGTGCAGCGGCCGATCCCCGAACTCGCGGACGGCCAGATCCTGGTGCGCAACACCTGGATGTCGGTGGACCCGTACATGCGCGGCCGGATGGACGACCACCCGTCCTACATCCCGCCGTTCGAGCTGGGCGCGGCCCTGGAGGGTTCGGCGGTCGGCGAGGTGATCGAATCCCGTTCCGCCGCAATCCCGGTCGGCAGCACCGTCTCGCATTTCGCGGGCTGGCGGGAACTGGCGGTGGTCGATGCGGCCGCCGCCGATCCCATCGATACCGCGCTGGCCGCGCCGCAGCAGTACCTCGGCGCGCTCGGCACCACCGGCCTGACCGCCTACGCGGCGCTCACCGAGGTGGCCCCGGTGCGCCCCGGTGACACCGTCTTCATCTCGGCGGCCGCGGGCGCGGTCGGCAGCGTCGCGGGCCAGATCGCCAAGGCGCTCGGCGCGGCCCGGGTGATCGGCTCTGCGGGCGGCGCGGCCAAAACCGCGCTGCTGCGTGACGAATTCGGCTTCGACGCCACCATCGACTACCGCGCAGGCGATCTGGCCGGGCAATTGGCGGCCGCCGCACCGCAGGGCATCGACGTCTACCTGGACAGCGTCGGCGGTGAGCACCTGCGCGTCGCGGTCGACGCCATCGGACAGCACGGCCGCATCGCCCTGGTCGGCGCGATCAGCGGTTACAACGGCGTCGAACCCGCCCGGACCCCCGACCTCTACCTCGCGGCGACCAAGGAGGTCACCCTGCGCGGCATGCTGGTGACCAGCTACCTCGGCCTCTTCCCCGAGTACATCGGCAAGGCGGCGGCCTGGCTGGCCGACGGCACCCTGCGCACCCGCGAAACGGTGTACGAGGGCCTGGACCAGGCCCCCGCCGCATTCCTGGGCGTCCTGTCCGGAGCCAACACCGGCAAGATGCTGGTCCGACTCGGGTGACCCCCGAAACCCCTCGGAATCACCCTCGGCCACAGCCGCACCCGATCGGTGCGGCTGGTCGTCGGCTACTGGGCGGGCGGCTGGTGCTGCCCATCGCCCGGCTGCGGATTCTGCTGTTCCTCGCGGCGCTTGGCGCGGCTGCGACGCCAGGCGACGCCGCCCGCGGCCGCGGCGGCGATCAGGCCGCCGCGCAGTGCTCCGCCGACGACCTCGTGCAGCAGATCGGATGACATTGTTCCCCCTGGTTTTCGGTGTGCGAACGGCAGCCGAAAGACGATCCCCCCGATTGCCTTCGCAGATTCTGACAGCACCCGCCGACACCGGCAAACGCTGGCGGAAGCGGTGACCGAACGCCGGGCGGGCGCGGGCTCGGCGACAATGTACGAATGACCGGTGTGGACGAGGGCGTGACGGATCCGTATCTGTGGCTGGAAGAGGTCACCAGTGAACGAGCGCTGGATTGGGCGCGAGCGCATAACGAGGTGGTGCTGGAGCGCTTCGCGGCGTCGGAGCGATTCAGTGGACTCGAATCGCGAATTCTGGCCATGCTCGACACCGATACCCGCATCGCCTATCCGGGACGGCGCGGCCGCTGGCTCTACAACTATTGGCGCGACGGCGCGCATCCCAAGGGCCTGTGGCGGCGCACCACTTTCGACGAATACACCAAAGACGAACCGGCGTGGGAAGTGCTCATCGATCTCGACGCGCTCGCCGAGGCCGAGGGCGAGAACTGGGTGTGGGGCGGGGCCGCGGTATTGCGCCCGGAACAGCAGCGCGCGCTGATCAGCCTGTCCCGGGGCGGCGCGGACGCCAAGGTGGTGCGCGAATTCGATATCGAGGCAAAGGTTTTCATCGAACCGGAGAACCAGGGCTACTTCCTGCCGGAGGCCAAATCCGAGATTCGCTGGATCGATATCGACACCGTCTATGTGGGAACGGATTTCGGTCCGGGCGCGCTCACCGATTCCGGTTATCCGCGCATCGCCAAGCGCTGGAAGCGCGGCACCCCGCTGACCGCGGCCGAAACCGTGTACGAGGGCGAGGCCACCGATGTGGCCGTCTCCGCGGGCTATGACCGCACCCCGGGCTACGAACGGCATTTCGTCGGCCGCGCCACCGACTTCTTCAACGAAGAGGTCTACCTGGTCGAATCCGATGGCACGCTACGGCATCTCGACGTGCCCACCGACGCCTCGGAATCCTGGTACAAGGATTGGCTGCTCGTGCAGTTGAAATCCCCGTGGGAGATCGAGGGCGTCACGCACCCGTCGGGCGCGCTGCTCGCCATCGATTTCGAGCGATTCCTTTCCGGTGCACGCGATTTCGAAGTGATCTTCACCCCCGACGCGCACACCGCCCTGCACGGTTACGGCTGGACCGAGAACCATCTGCTGCTCATCACGCTCGAGGATGTGCAGACCAAGCTGTACGTGCTCACCCCCGGCCCGGACGGCTGGACCCGCGAGGTGCTCGCGGACGCCCCGCCGATGGCCACCACCAGCGTCATGAATCTGGATCCGCTGGAGGGCGGTGACGAATTCATGCTCTCCACAAGCGGTTTCACCAGCCCCACCACGTTGCTGGCGAGTTCGGTGGGCGGCGGCACCGAGGTGCTGAAGAAGGAACCCGAATTCTTCGACGCCGACGGCGTGCACACCGAACAGTTCTTCGCCCGCTCCGACGACGGCACCATGATCCCGTATTTCGTTCTGCGGCACCGGGATCGGCTGGATACCCCCGGCCCCACCGTCATGTCCGGCTACGGCGGTTTCGAGGTCTCCCGCACCCCCGCGTACAGCGGTGCGGCCGGAATGGGCTGGCTCGAGCGCGGCGGCACCTGGGTGATGACCAATATTCGCGGCGGCGGCGAATACGGCCCGGAGTGGCACACCTCCGTGCAGAAGGCCAACCGGCACAAGGTGTACGAGGATTTCGCCGCCATCGCGCGGGATCTGGTGGCGCGCGGCATCACCACCCACGCACAGTTGGGCGCGGTCGGCGGCAGCAATGGCGGTCTGCTGATGGGCGTCATGCTCACCCGCTATCCGGAATTGTTCGGGGCCATTGTCTGCCAGGTGCCGCTGCTCGATATGAAGCGCTATCACCTGCTGCTGGCGGGCGCGTCCTGGGTGGCCGAATACGGTGACCCGGACAAGCCGCAGGAGTGGGAGTACATCTCGAAGTATTCGCCGTATCAGAACACCGATCCGGCCGGTGCGTATCCGCCGATCCTGCTCACCACGTCCACCCGCGATGATCGCGTGCATCCGGGTCACGCCCGGAAGATGGCCGCGCTCTTGGAATCCCAGGGCCACCCCATCTGGTACCACGAGAATATCGAGGGCGGGCACGGCGGCGCGGCGGACAATAAGCAGTCCGCGTTCCAGGCCGCGCTCATCTACGAATTCTTCACTCGCACACTGATCGAGCGGGACGCCTGACGGTCCTGTTCGCGAATCAGCGGTCCCGGAGCCATTTCTCGACGTAGTCGAGGGTGTTCCCGGGATCGCTGATCCAGCCGTTGTGCCCGTGCGGCACCGGGTTGTGCCAGGTGCTGATCTCGGCCTTGGGCAGCTTGTCCAGCAATAGTCTCGCCGCCCGGACCGGTGTCAGATCGTCACCGGTCATGGTGATCGACAGCACCGGCAGTTTGAGCCGGGAAATGCGCTCCTCGTAATCGATATCGGCCCCGGCGGGTTCGAAGCGCCCGGTGCGCGCCACCCGCGCCCAGTCCTCGATGAGCAGCCGGGACTGCCGTCCGAAGCTGCCCGCGACCACGGTGTCGCCCGGCCAGAACCCGGCGATGTTGGCGGTCAACGAGATTGCCGCGCTGCCGAGCAGGAATCCGGGCCCCGCGAGTCCGCGATAACCCCGGTGATGCGGCGTCCCCGAGGCCACCAGGATCAGTCCGCCCAGCCGCCCGCGAATGCGCGAGGCGTACATGAGGCCCAATTGCCCGCCCATGCTGTGCCCGAGCAGATACGGCGTGCTGTCCGGAAACCGTTCGCGCACCACCTGGAACATGGCCGGGAAATCCACCGCGACCAATTCCTGATAGCCGTAGCCGCCGGGCGCGGCACGATTCGCCGCGCGGCTGTCCCCGTTACCGCGCATCTCCAGCAGGGCCACATCGAACCCGCGCGCCGCCAACGGGATTCCGAACAGCGAGTAGTACTCCCCCGGCACCCCGAGCCCGGGCGCGATCACCACCACCGGTCGCGGCGTATCGGGCGTAATCGGATGCCGGTGCGGGCCTTTCGCCGGAATAAGCCGCACCGTGACGGTCGTCCCGTCCGGCATCTGGATCGGCACACTCTCCACGCACCGCACGCTACCGCCTGCCCGCCCCGCACCCGCACAGCGGCACGAACGCGGCCCTGTGGGCAACGCAGGACGCCGCACCGGCGCAAAGCCGGTGCGGCGGACGCTGTTCGGTATGTCAGGCGCTGACGGCGCCCATGATGACGCGGCGCAGCACGCTGATGACCTCGTCGAGGGGCTGGCGGGGTTCGGAACCGCTCCAGGCGTCGACGACGTAGTTCACCGCACCGATGATGGCCAGTACGCGCATTTCGTAGTCGCCGGGCGGGATTTCGCCGTGCATGGCGGCATCCTCGGCGGCTCCGGCCAGCAGCGCGCCCCAGGCGCGGCGCAGTTCCAGTCGGAACTTCTCCACCTTCGGCCCGGCGCCCACGACTTCGACGAGGGCGACCCGCGCCTTGCGCGGATCTCGCCCGATCGACTCGATATAGGCGCGCACCGCGGCGTCGATGATGTCGATGGCACTGGCGTCGGAGTGATCGGCGATGGTGGCCGCCACGGCTTCCCGCGATTCGCGATCGATCTGCTCGTAGAGCTCGAGCAGTAGCGATTCGCGCCCGGTGAACTCCTCGTAGAACTGGCGTGAGGAGAGTCCGGCGTCCTTACAGATGGCGCCGACGGAGCTGTTTGCGTATCCGTCGCGTGCGAATACCGTCAGCCCCGACTCCAGAAAACGTGCACGACGCTGCCGTTGCCGGTCTTCTACGGGCTGCCCGGCGTACATTCTTCCCGCGTTCGTTTCCTGAGACATTGCGCCAGACAATACCGAAGGGCCCGATCCCCTCGTCATGGATCGGGCCCTTCGTTTGCACCTTCGGTATCCCGCGCGATAGCCGAAAGTTGGCTCAGTGGTTCGGAACGCTGCGGCGCACCTGGGAGCGGCGGGTATAGGCAGGGGAACCGCCCCAGGTTCGGAACGCGAATCCGGGGGGAGAATCGCTTTCCGATGCCGCATTGGACCGAAAATCACTGATCGTTTGCCACTCAGCACGATACAGAGCAGGCGAACTGGACGGAATACTTTTGCAGGAGTTTTTTAGGATTTATTTCCCGGCTTATCCGCAGACATGACGAAGGGCCCGATCCCCTCGTCAGGGATCGGGCCCTTACCTGCCTCCCCGGCTTCCGCGCAGTAGCCGAAAGGTGGCATTCGCGTGGCTACTTGGCGGAACCGCTCGCCGAGCCGGTCGCGAGCAGCTTCAGGATGGTCTGCACGAGGACGTCAGAGAGGAGGTTGGTCATGGTGGTGCTCCGATCGATAACCAGTGTCAGTGCGGTCACTGACTGTTTGCCATCGGGAACATACCGAGCCCAACCCCACCCGGGGAAGCTTTTGCAGGAAAATTCTAGAATTTTTTCGATAGGGCCCTAGATCACCCTCTACCAGCGGGAACCTCCGGCTCACCGAGGGTGAGCATAAGCCGATTGGCCCAGGAGAAGGAAGCGGTCGAGAGCACCAGATCGTGGATCTCGGCGGCGGCGAAACCCAGCTCGCGCAGTCGCTCGATATGCGCCGGCAGCGCCCGCGGCGGGTTCGCGGCCAGCGCGTCCACGAAATCGACGATGGCGTCCCAGGTTTCGTCGATGCGCGCGCCATTGCCCTCGTCCAGCAGTCGCTGCACGTCCGACTCGCGCTTGGACAGCGCCGAGGTGAAGCGCGAATGCACCGAAGCGCAATACTCGCAACCATTGTGGCGAGAGGTCACCGTGGCGGCGAGTTCCCTTTCGGCCCTGCCCAATCCGGCCCGGCCGTAGAAGATCTCCCGGTCATTTCCGCTGCGGTGCGCGAGCACATTGGCATTACGCGCCAATACTCGGAAATACGGTCCGACACCGCGATCTCCCGCCAGCAACGGGGCCTGTTCGGAGTCCGCGTCGGCGAGCTTTATCGGCTCCACCCACGGCACCCAATCGAGGTGCTCCTGCGTGAAACCGGCAGGGCGACGGGCGGGTTCGACACCGCGCACCTCGCGCACAACCGATACCGGTGTGGCAGCCACGGGCTGCGCCACCTCGGCTCTCGCCACGGGGGCGGCGTTCTCACTCATGTCCCGCTCCGATCAGCGTGAGCCCGGCCAGCAGCCGGACCTGGAAGTGCACGTAGCCGATGAGCTGCGCCACGGTGACGATGTCGTTCTCGGAAAGGCCGACCGCCGCCAGCGCGTCGATATCGGCGCGCGTCGCGGTGGCGGGGGCGGTGCTCACCAGCGCGGCATGCCGCAGAATCGCCGCCAGTACCGGATCACCCTCCGCCGGAACGGTTCCCAGGCCCGCGTAGTGCGCGGCCAGTTCCGGCGCACCCGCCAGCTCCGCCACCGCCACGGCCGCCGCGATCAATCGCGACCGCCCCACCGACTCCGCCGCCGGGCCGTTCAGCAACGCCTCGTACACACCCTGGGTGTGCTCCACGACCGCCGGTCGCTCGTTCCGGAGGTCCCGAACGGCCGCGGCGCGGGGACCGAGCACCGCGGCGATCACATCGGCCACCTCGGCCGTGAGTTCGCGTTCGGCCGTGAGTTCGGTTGCGGCGGTGCCGCTCCCGCCCGGCCGGGTGTCCTCGGCCACGGGTATGCCCGCGCCGGTGGCTGTTTCGCTCACTGTTCCGTTCCTTCCCGCCGACCCAGTTGCGGCGCAACCTCGGTGGCAATGAGTTCGATCGAGCGCAGGGTCGCCTCGTGGCCGGGATCGACCGGATGCACCTGCACGATGAAATCCGTCGACTGCCGCAGCGCGGTGTCGGCGGCGAGTCTCGCGACCACCTCATCGGGGGTGCCGATGAAGGAATCGCGCAGCACCTCCGCGACGGTGCCGCCCACCTCCGGACCGCCGTTGCGGCGCAATTGCTCCAGGAAGCGGGTCGCGCCGCGTTCGGCGAGCCTCCACGCGACGTCGTGGTCGTCGGCGACGAAAACGCCTCGGGAAGCGCCGATGCGCGGTTGCACGCCGTCCGGGAGCGCGTCCAGATACGCCGCCACCAGCGGCTCCTGAATCTCCCAGAGGGTGGCGGCCGCGGTGTCCCGATCACGCGGCTGCGCCTTGGACAGCAGCAGGCCGTCACCCGCGAGCCCGGCCCGGCGCGCGCCCGCGGCGGAGAAGGTGGCCTGCCACACCCGATCCCGCAGCGTCCCCGCCGGTGGGTTCAAACCGCGATCCCCGACCAACGCGGCACCCGAGAGCGCGGCCGTCAGCACCGCCAGCTTCTCGGCGTACACCTGCTGCCGATCCGCCCCGGCGAGATCGAACAGTTCGAAGGCGTGCCTGGAACCGCCCGCGCCGACACCGATTTCGAGCCGCCCGCCACTGAGCACATCCAGCACGGCGGCATCCTCGGCCACCCGGATCGGATCCTCCAGTGCCAGCGTCACGATCGCGGTTCCGAGCCGCAGCCGCGGATACCGCGCCGCCGCGTGCGCGAGAAATACGAACGGCGACGGCAACCCGCCCTCATCCGGATCCAGGTGATGCTGCGCCACCCACGCCGCGTCGTACCCGAGCCGCTCGGCCAGCTCGAACTGCTCGAGCGCGTGCCGGTAGACGGTGGCCGCGTCCTCGGTCGCCTGCGCGCGGACGAGCCTGGTGAACAGCCCCAACCGCTGCGGGGTCATGCCGTCTCCTCCCTATCGATCACGCCGTCGCCTTGCCCAGGTAGGCGTCGCGGACGGCCGGGTTGTCGACGAGCTCGCCGGCCGGACCGTGCAGCACGATCTCGCCGGTGCGCAATACATTCGCGGTGTGCGCGATGCTCAGCGCGAGCTCGGCCTGCTGTTCGACGATCAGGATCGCCAGGCCCAATTCCCGGTTCAGCCGGGCGATTTCATCGAGCACCCGGTCCACGAACTTCGGCGACAGACCCATGGTCGGCTCATCCATGCAGATGAGCCGGGGCTTGCTCATGAGCGCGCGGGCGAAGGCCAGCATCTGCTGCTCACCACCGGACAGGGTGCCCGCGCGCTGCGTGCGCCGCTCGGCCAGGCGCGGGAAATGCTCGAACATCTCGGCCGCCCGCGCCGCCAGCACCGACCGCCGCTCCCTGCGGATATAGCCGCCGACGAAGAGGTTCTCCGCCACCGTCATCGCGGGAAAGACCCTGCGCGCCTCGGGAACCGACGCCAACCCGGCCTTGATGCGCGCCGACGGCGGCGTGGTGCTCACATCGACCCCGTCGATGCGCACCGCACCGGAGGTCGGCTTCAGTAATCCGAGCGCGGTCTTCATGGTCGTCGACTTCCCGGAAGCGTTGCCGCCCAACAGCGAAACGATCTCCCCCGGCCGAACCCGCAGTGATACTTCGTTCAAGGCCCGAGACGCCCCGTAATGCACCACCACCCGGTCGAATTCGAGGATCGGCTCGATGTCCGCGTCGAACCCGGCCGCAGCGGATATGACCTGCGGAATAGCACTAACCGACATCGGCGGTGACCTTTCCTTCGGTCTGTGGTTCGCTATGCGTCCGGTCCGGCTCCACGGCGGCCGCCCGGCTGCGCCCGAGATATGCCTCGATGACGCGCGGATCGGCCAGCACCTGATCCGGGGTGCCCTCCGCGATCACGCGGCCCTCGTCGAGCACCAGTACGCGGTCGGACAGGTCGTGAACGAGGTCCATTTTGTGTTCGACCAGCAGCACCGTGTGACCGTGCGCCTTCAATTCGGCGAGTTGCCTGCCGATTTCGGCGGTCTCGGTCTGATTCATGCCCGCGGCGGGCTCGTCGAGCAGCAGTAGATCGGGTTCCAGCGCCAGGGCGCGGGCAATCTCGGTGCGGCGGCGATTGGCGTAGGACAGGGTGTACGCCAGATCGTCGGCGCGCGGGCCGAGCCGCTCCTGGAAGCGGGCGATCTGCGCGTCGATCCGTTCGGCGATGGCCTTGCGTTCGGCGCGAGCCGCCGGGGTCGGAATCAGCGCGACGAAGACCTCGGCGAGCAGGGATATCCAGCGCAGCAGGGGAATTCCGGCGAACGCACGCAGCGGGCGGGTGGCGCGCAGGGTGGTCTGCAAGCCGACATCCACATTCTCGCGGACCGTCATATTGCCGAACACCCGCCCGTTCTGGAAGGTGCGCGCGATACCCGCCGCCGCGGCCGCTTCCGGCCGACCGGCGCGAATTCGCTTGCCGCGCACCAGAATCTCGCCGCCGTCCGGCTTCAAGACGCCGGAGATCAGGTTCACCGTTGTCGATTTCCCGGACCCATTGGGTCCGATGATCGAGACGAATTCGCCCGGCGCGATGGCGAATTCGATTCCATCCACAGCTTTCACACCCCCGAACGAACGCCGGAGACCGCGCACCGCGAGTACCGGTTCAGGCTGTGACCCGGACACGTTCCCTCCTCACCAGAATGCCCTGCGGGCGGAACCGCACGACCAGCAGCAAGACCAAGCCGTAGAGCACGATGCGCAGCTCGGGCGCGAGCCGCAGCGCCTCCGGCACCCCGATCAGCACGGCCGCGCCGAGTACCGCGCCATACGGTGAGGCCGTCCCGCCGAGTACCAGAATCGTCACCACCAGCAGTGACATCGGCAGGTTGAACACGGTCGGATCGATATACGAGTACTGGTGCGCCAGCAGCGCACCGCCGATCCCGGAGAAGAACGCGGCCAGCGCGAACGCCAGCGCCTTGTAATCCCGCACCGGAACGCCCGCCGACCGCGCCGCCACCTCATCCGCGCCGATGGCGCGAATGGCGGTGCCCAGACGCGACCGCTGCACACCCAGAATCACCGCGAGGGTGATCGCCAGCACCACCAGCTCCAACCGGAAAATCTCGGTGTGCGTGGTGAATTCGACTCCGAGGATCTCCGGTGCCGGAATTCCGAAGATGCCGTAGCTGCCGCGCGTCACCGATTCCCAATTGCGAATCAGCGCCACCGTCACGATGCCGATGCCGAGCGTGGCGATGGCGACGTAGTGCCCACCCAATCGCCACAGCGGTGCGGCGAGCACCGAAGACACCACGGCCGCAACGATTCCCGCGACGACAATGGCGGGCAGGAACGCCCAGCCATGCGAAACGGTCAGCACCGCGGAGGTATACGCGCCGATGGCGATCGGCCCCGCCTGCCCGATGGCCAGCTGGCCCGCCGATCCGGCGACCAGCGTCATGGACACCGCGATGATCGCGTACGCCAGAATCTGCGTCCCGACCGAGATCCCGTAATCATCCGACAGCGCCGGAATGACAAGTCCCGCAACGGCGAACGCGATCAGCGCATGCCACCACCGAATCCGCCACTGCCGTCCCGAACCCAGGAAGGTTCCGGTCAGCGGCTCGGATTCGATGGCGGGCGGGCGCGCCAGCAACCCGCCCGGCCGCAGCACCAGGAACACCACCAGCAGTCCGAAGGTGATCAGATCCCGGTACCCGTCACCGAAGGTGTAGATGCCGAACGCCTCCACCAGCCCGAGCACGAAACCACCCAGCACCGCACCGGGAATCGAGCCAAGCCCGCCGATGGTGGCGGCCACGAAACCCGTCATGCCCACGACACCACCGCTGGTCGGGGAGATATTCGAGTTGTAGAGCCCGACGAAGATGCCCGCCAGCCCGCCCAGGCCGGACGCGATGGCGAACGCCAGCGACTGAATCCGCCCCACGCTGATGCCCATCTGCGCGGCCGCGTCCGGATCCTGCGCGGTGGCGCGAATCGCGAGCCCGTACCGCCCGAAGCGCAGGAAGGCCCACAGCCCGGCCATCACCGTGACGGTGATACCGAACATCACCACGTCCGAGGTGCCGAACCGCACCCCGCCGACCTGAAAGTTATTGGTGGACAGCACCTGTGGGAATGGCCGGGTCTCCGGGCCGAATACCAGCGCCACCAGGTTCTCGATGATCAACCCCACCGCCACCGTGGCCAGCAGGGCCGCGATGGCCGGGGCGCGCCGCAGCGGCCGCACCGCCAGCACATCGATACCGACGCCGACCAGCGCGGTCACCCCCACCACCACGATCAGCGCCGGCCACAGCGGCAGCCCGTGCTGGGCGATCAACCACCAGCCCAGCACCGAACCGAACGCGAAGATCGCGCCGTGCGCGAAATTGATGACATTGCTGACCCCGAAGATCAGCGTGATGCCCACGGCGATGAGCGCGTACGCATTGCCGTGCACCAGACCCGCGATGAGCGTGTCGAACATCTACTTATTACCGGTCGGCACGAAAGCACCGTTCTTCAAAAGCAATTCGATCGGCTTCACACCGCTCGGCCGCCGCGTCTGCTGATCGAACGCGAACGAATTGCCCAGCCCGATGCCGTCGAAATCCTTGCCCTCGCGCAGGCCCTTCAGCACGCCCTCGCGGGTGGCCCCGCCGAACTTGGCGGCCTTCACCAGCACGTTGATCGCGTCGTAGGCATACACGTTGAAGTCGCCCGGATCGGTGTTGAACTTGGCCTTGAACTTCGTCACGAAGTCCTGCACCTTCGGGCTCGGATCGGACGGCGCGAAGATGCCGTTCACGATGTCGCCCTCGGCCGCGGTTCCGGCCAGCTGGATGAACTGCGGGGTGTTCTGGCCGCCGAAGAATTGGCCGCCGTACCCGACATCGCGCAACTGCTTCACGATCAGCGCGCCGTCGGGGCCGTAACCCAGGTGCACGAACGCGTCCGGATTGGCGTCGCGGCCCTTGATCAGCACGGGCCGGAAGTCCTGCGAATCGGGCAGAATCGAGGAGGAGTAGGCGATTTCGATGCCCTTATCCTTCGCGGACTGCTGGAAGAACTGGAAAGCCTGCTTGCCCCAATCGGTTTCGAGGTAGACCACCGAAACCTTCTTGGCCTTGGCCCGCACCCACTGCGCATTGCGCTCCTGGAACACATCCAGGGTGATGGACGGACTCCACGAATAGTCGCCGCCCTTGGTGAAATCCACCGAGGAGTTGGTGAAGCCGTACTGCACCAGCTTGCCGCGGTTGTACACCGGCGACGCCGCGATCGACGCGGGCGAGGAGAAATCACCCAATTCCGCGATGATGGACTTGTCGCCGACGAACTTGGTGGCGATCGGCACCGTCTGCTTCGGGTCGGACTGCGAATCCTCCCACTTCAGCGCGACCTTCTTACCGTTGATCCCGCCCGCCGCGTTGACCTGCTCCAATGCCAGGTCGAAGCCCTGCTGCCAGAGCCGCCCGTACTCCGCCGACGCGCCCGTCTTCGGTCCCGAGACACCGAAATACACGGTGTCCCCGCCGCTGTCGGACGATGATCCGCCGCAGGCCGACACCAGCGTCGCCACCATGGCCGCGGCAGCGACCCCCGCCAAAACCCGAAGCCGGCGCGATCCGGACCACTGCTCGCTCATCTGATTCCTCTGCACTCCACCGACTCCCCAGCCGGAGTATGGGAGCGCAAACGTATCGATATGCGCGCGGTGCGAACACCGTTCGAATCAGCGTGACGGCAAAAGTGGGATGAATAGACCAGAGTTGTTGGTATTCAGCGCATTAGATGCGATCGCAGCCACGCCGGGAATTCGGTGAGATCGGAAAGCACCACATCCGCGCCCTCCGCCGACAGCTCCTCCGCCGCATACGGGCCGGTGGTGACCGCCACCGAGAAGGCGTCCGCGACCTTGGCCGCACGCACATCACCCAGATGATCACCGACATAGATGGACGCGCCGTGCTCGCGCAGCACCGCGCCCTTCTCCTCCGCCCACGCCCCGCCGACCAGATCGTCCACCTCGAGGCCGAGATGATCGAGGTGCAATTGCGCGTGCGGGCCGTTCTTGGCGGTGATCACCAGCACCTTGCCGCCCGCGGCGTGCACGGCGGCCAGCGATGCCCGCACACCCGGCAGGTCATCGCTGGGCGTGATCGCCAATCCCGGATACAGCTTGCGGTACAGCGCCACCACATCCGGCACCCGCGCCTCGGGAAACCACTCGGCGGCCTCCACCGCCAGCGGCGGACCCAACCGCGACACCACCAGCTCGGAATCGATCGGCACCCCGGTCTCCGCGGCCACCGCATCCCACACCGCGGCGATACCGGGCCGGGAATCGATCAGCGTCATATCCAGGTCGAACCCGACAACGAGTCCGTTCGGGCCACCGGCCACGTGATCAAGAGCCACCACCCGACCATACGGCCAGGTCGGCACCCGCCCGAACCCAGCCGGGCCGCGTCCCGGCAAGCTCCGGAAAACCGGTTGCCCGCCGAACTAGGCTCGACGCCATGGCAAGCGAACGTGGACCCCTGTTCTGCTCGGTCGAACTCGGCGCGCGCATCGAGCGGGTCGAGACGGAATTGATCGCCACGGGCAGCGCGGCGGCCAACGCCCGGCTCGGCGGCGAGGCGGGCTTCGTCATCCCCATCGGCGGCGGTGTCGCCTCCTTCGCCGATATCGGCTCACCGCTCAACAAGGTCGCCGGTCTCGGGTTCGCGGGCGTCCCGGACGCGGACGAATTCGACGCGGTGGAAAAGCAATTCGCGGTGCGCGACACCCCGATCCAGGTCGAGCTGGCGCACCTGGGCGACCCCGGCATCGCCGAACTGCTCACCGGGCGCGGCTACCGGCTCGTTTCCTACGAGAACGTACTCGGTATCGACCTGACCGCCGCACCCGCACCGATCGCACCGCAGGGCGTCGAGGTAAGGCCGAGCGGCACAGGCGAATTCGATATCTGGCTCGATGTGGTGACGGACGGTTTCGCGCACCCGGACACCCAAGGCGTGGCATCACATGAGGACTTCCCGCGCGAAGTCATCGCCGACGCTATGCGCGACCTCACCGCCGCAGCCGGTGTACAACGCTATGTAGCCGTGCATGACCAAGCCATCGCGGGTGCCGCGAGCATGCGCATGTCCCAGGGTGTCGCCCAATTGACCGGCGCGGCAACCCTTCCCGCGCATCGCCGGAACGGCATTCAATCCGCACTACTGTCCGCCCGCCTCACCGAGGCCGCGGCGGCGGGCTGCGATATCGCCGTCATCACCACCCAACCCGGCTCCAAATCCCAGCAGAACGCCCAGCGCCGCGGCTTCTCCCTGCTCTACACCCGAGCTATCCTGGTGAAGTAGTTCAGTCCGGAATCCGGTGTGCGGCAATGGGTCGCAGTTGATCGCGAAGTCGCTCGCCGGAGTCACCGAAGATCTGCTGATCGGTGTCGACGGCCGTCTGGACCCCTTTGCGCGCCAATTCCCTACCCTCCGGCGTGATTTCGATGCGCAGTACGCGTGCGTCGGCCGGGTCGGTGCGGCGGATCAGTAGCCCGCGCTCCTCCAGTACGCGAATCACCTTGGACCCCATCATTCGATCCGCGCCGGACATATCGGCGACCTGCTGCTGGGTCGGCAATTCCCCGTCCCGCCCCAGCCAGCCCGCCGATGCCAGCAGATTGAACTGGGTGGGCGTGAGCCCGAGCGGGCGCAGATTCCGCTCCAGCGTCGCCCGCCACTCCAGGGCCGCGTGATGCAGCCAGAAACCCGGACTCATCAGCGGACCCCGCGGCACCCCGCGAGATCCGCCCGCACCAGCCTCACTCACGCCGCAGCGCCTCCTTCTCCAGGGCCTCGAATGTGCGCGGCATATCCGCGCGCATCCCCTTCTCCCACACCAGTCTGAACAGCGGCCCGAACGGCCCGTGCACCTCCACCCGCTCGGCCACCCGCACCGTGCCGTCACCGAGCGCCTCGTAGGTGCGGTGACCGCGCAGCTTTCCGAACGGAATACCCGCCTCACTGGTCCACGAACTTCCGCCGCGCACATCGGTGATGGTGAACGGCCCGGCGGGCGCGCCCTTCGGCTTCACCCAGCCCCTGGTCCCCGCCGCGAACGGACCGTCGATCCGCGATTTCTCCTCGTGCGGATCCCATTCCGACCAGCGCGCGACATCGGTGGCGACCGCCCAGATCCGGTCGATATCCCCGGTGATCACGGCTTCTTCGGTGAACGAGTACATCATGGCTGCCCCCTGAGGCGTTGTCTGTTGTTGCAACAACAGTAACCGTAGTCGCGACAACAATAAACCGGCGGGCACGGATACCCGAGACAAAAAAGAGTGGCCGGTCCGCTACCGCGGACCGGCCACACCTTCGGCTAGCGGGACGGAGCCCGGTCGTACCCCAGCGGACGACTGGTGAACGTGCCCCGGCCCTGGGTACGGCTGCGCAGACGCGTCGCGTAACCGAACACCTCGGCCAGTGGCGCGGTCGCCGTCACCACCACCGTCGAACCCCGCGTCACCGAGTCCAGGACGCGACCCCGCCGGGCGGCGATATCACCGAGCACCGCGCCGACGGACTCCTCCGGCGCGGTGACCGTCAGCTCCACCAGCGGCTCCAGCAGCGCCATCTCGCCGGCGCGCAGGGCATCTCGCAGCGCGGCCCGGCCACCGAGGCGGAAGGAACGCTCCGAGGAATCGACCGGATGCGTCGAACCATCGCTGAGGGTGACCCGCACACCGAGCACCTGATGCCCGCCGAGCGGACCCTCGGACAGCGCGTCCCGGCAACCGGCCTCCACCGCCCGCACGTACTCCGCGGGCACGCGGCCGCCGACCACCGTCGAGCGGAACTCGAAACCCGCTGCGGCATCGACCTTCTCGGTATCGACGGGAATGGGTTCCACATCGATCACCAGATCAGCGAACTGGCCCTGGCCGCCGTTCTGCTTGGCATACCGGTAGCGGAACCCGGACACCCCGCGCAGCACGGTCTCCCGATAGGCCACCTGCGGACGGCCGACCGCCACCTCGATACCGCGATCACGGCGGATCTTCTCCACCGCCACCTCGAGATGCAGTTCGCCGACACCGGACAGCAGCGTCTGCCCCGACTCCGGATCGGTGCGCACCACCAGGGAGGGATCCTCCTCGGCCATCCGCGCCAACGCCGTTGCCAGCCTTTCGGTTTCGGCACCGGTGCGCGCCTCCACCGCCACCGAGACCACCGGTTCGGTGACCGTCGGCGGCTCCAGCAGCACGGTGGCATCCGGTGCGCACAGCGTCGCCCCGGCCCGCGCCTGCTTCGGCCCGATCACCGCGACGATCTGCCCGGCCACGGCCTCCTGGAGTTCCTCATGACGATCCGCCTGCACCAGCAGAATTCGGCCGATCCGCTCTATCCGCCCGGTACCGGCATCGCGCACCTGCATGCCCTTGCATAGCGTGCCCGCGTACACGCGCACGAACGTGAGCCGCCCGGTACCCGTCGCCTGCACCTTGAACACCAGTGCCGCAAGCGGTTCCGCGGGATCCGCCGCCAATTCGAACCCGTCTCCGCGCACCGGAGGCCGGTCCAGCGGGGAAGGCAGATAGTCGACGACGGCGTCCAGCAACGGTTCCACCCCGATATCCCGGTACGCCGCACCGCACAGCACCGCGACCACCGCACCGGTCAGGGTGAGCTCGCGCAGCGCCCGCAGCAGGGTCGCGTCGGACAGCCCGGAATGCGCGTAGAACTCCTCCAGCGCATCCGAATGCCGTTCGGCCACAGCCTCTTCCAGTGCGAACCTGGCCTTGCGCGCGGACTCGGCCAGCTCGTCCGGAATCGGCCCGGCGACCACGGTGCGCTCGGGCCAGGTGAGCGCCCGCATGCGCACCAGATCCAGCACACCGATGAAGCCGTCTTCGGAGCCGATCGGCAGCTGAACCGGCAGCGCCAGCGGATGCAGTCGATCCCGAATCGAATCGACGGCCGCCATGAAGTCGGCCCCGACCCGATCCATCTTGTTCACGAACGCGATTCGCGGTACGCCGTACCGATCCGCACGCCGCCACACCGACTCACTCTGCGGCTCGACACCGGCGACGGCATCGAAAACCGCTACCGCGCCATCCAGTACACGCAGGGACCGCTCGACCTCATCCGAGAAGTCGACGTGCCCAGGGGTATCGATCACGGTGCAGCGATGGTCATTCCATTCACAGGCCACGGCCGCGGCGAAAATGGTGATGCCGCGTTCGCGCTCCTGCGGATCGAAATCGGTGACGGTGGTGCCATCGTGCACCTCACCGGTCTTATGCGTCATCCCGGTCAGGAAGAGCATCCGCTCGGTGACGGTCGTCTTACCGGCATCGACATGCGCGAGAATGCCGAGATTGCGGACACGGTCGAGAGATTGTCGGAAAACATTGGTACGCACGGTCTTACGTCCTTCGTGCTGGTCTGGTGAACTAGAACAGCGCGATTCCCGAACGACGAGAAAATGCAGAGGGGTCGCCCGGGTAACTCAGTACCGGCCGCGCAGCCGGCACCGAGCCGGCGAGGACACCAGGATCACCTCGAAGCGAGGGCGGGCAGCGACGGTGCGCGTGCTACGCATCTCCGGCTCCCCTCCTGGTGAAAAACGTTGTGCGGTGCGGAAAGCGGAGACACTGGTATCTGTAAAGGAATTAGAAGGAAGCATCCCCATGGCCGCACCGCGTGCAACGGTAGCAGTCAGGCGGGGATCACGTCACGGAGATTTTCCGGCGTGATGACCTGCGAACCGGTCGGCAGCCCATCCGGTCGTGCCAGGCCGATGAAGGTCACCGGCTCGGTGATGGGACCGCCATCCCACAGCGTCACCTCGTTACCGGCCGACAACAGACCGGCCAGATAGCCGACGTGCAGATAATCCCGCTCGACCACCGCACGTGCGAGCGCCGACGCGGTCACATGGTTCGACTCCACCCGATTGAAGTCCGGCGCACCGGACAGATACAGGTGCAGCCACTTCACCCGCCAGCCGTCCACGGTACGAATGAACACCAGCGGCAAGGCGATTCGGCCCGCACCCCGCAGCTCCGACTTCGCCCGCACCGTCGTCGGCTCGAACGGCTGCCCGCGCTGATACGCATCACGGGCCATATAGCCGAAGAACGACTCCAGCACCTCCTCGAAACCCTCCCCGGAGTAGACATTCACCTGCGGCAGCACCATCGCGGCCTGCACCGCGTCGAGCCGGATATCGATGAACTCCGACGCGCCGTCCGGGGCCGAGGTGATATCGCCGGAATGTGTCCCGCCCATCGCGGTGAGATTCGTGTACGACAGCCATCCGCACGCCTTGAACTCGCCGTCCAGCAGTACCGCGGACAGATCGAAATCGGTTCGCTGCGCGCGCTCCTGCCAGTACACGAAGAAACGCAGCAGATCACCGGTCACCGGCGCGATGGAACCGCGCGGCAGCATGCCGAAGCCGCCGCTGATCCCCTTGCCGCTCAGGGGAAGCGCTACCTCCACCATGTCGGGATCGAGCACGATCCGGAGACCGACCGGCAGCCGCCGGGAAATCTCGGCATCGATCGACTGCCGCACCAGATCCAGCACTTCCGCCTCGATCGGATAGCGCAGATCCGGAATCGACAGACCCCGGCCGGAGCGATACGCGAAGATCCGCCGCGCCCCGGTACCGCGATTATCCAGATGCTCACGCACCGACAGCAGCACCCGGCCCGACACCTCGGTGATGACCGAATCCAGCGCCAGCAGTACCTCCTGCTGCTCGGCGTCCCCGAAAGCATTGCGCAGCAGGTGATCCAGGGATCGGAACAGTAGACCGGGAGCGGACCTCAGCACAGTCGCGGCGCCCGCCACATCACCATCGGCCAGCAACCGCTCGACACGACCGGCGAACGAGGGCACTCGAACCTCACCGCGCGCCACCGCGAAAACCTCGGCCGCGCAGATGAATCGCGAGTACTCGTGCGGATGCAGTCGCTCCCCGAGCCGCTTCCACGGCTCGCGGTACGCGCCCACATCGCCGAGCTTCGCGGGGTTCTCATCGATCACCGCGTCCAGCGCCGCCAGCAGCGCACGCCGCACCGGACGACGGAAGCTCCGGAATCGGGTGGGCGCCCGCAGCGACACATCACCCTCCGACAGCAGGCAGGCCAGCCGCAGCACATCGGTCACCGTGTCCACCAGCAGTTCCGCGCCCGCCGCCAAGCGCACCTCATTGAGGATCGCGCGATGCTCACGCACCGGAATGGATACCGGCTGCGGGCCCGTCGCACAGTGCAGCGCGAGCTCGCGCAGCACCGCGACATCCTCCTCGCTCAACGGTGTCACGCTGCTCGCCAGGGCCAGATAGAGCGCCGAGACCTCCTCGGCGAGAACGGCTCCCGCGTGCAAAACGGTCACCCGATCACCGGCGCTCGCGATCAGCTCATCGTGCGCGGCCACCATCTCCGCGTACTCATGCTGATAGGACCCGTACGCCGGGAGCGACAGCAGATTCACGGGACGGATGAGCACATCCCCCACATCGAGAATCCCGCGCACGCAATCGGTCCAGAACTCCAGGGTGTCCGGAACATTCTTCGGGAAATCCCGAAAGTAGACATTGTGCTCGACATGCGCACCGACCATCTCGCGCACGATGGGCAGCACCCGCACCGCGGCATCGATGACAGGCCCGGCCGCCAGCGCTGAAAGCCGCGCGAACAACTCACCGGAAAGCTTGAACCCCAACGACATCAGGACCGCATCGAATTGCCGCGCCGCCACCGCCCCATCACCCACTGGTCCTTCGACCGCGGGCAGACGGAACGTGCGACGAATGATCAGCTCTTCGAGATCCCCACTCATTCAAGGATCTTCGCAGCAGGGGCCGGAATCAGCGACCCAATAAATAGTCCGGAAACGACAAAACCCCCTGACCGAAGTCAGGGGGTTTTGCGAATGATGTTCCGGCGGTGTCCTACTCTCCCACACCCTGTCGAGTGCAGTACCATCGGCGCAGGTGGCCTTAGCTTCCGGGTTCGGAATGGGAC
>NZ_JBHVSA010000008.1:0-2500 GCF_042885355.1 Nocardia sp. NPDC058058
GTCCTCAACGAGGACGACCACCGACCCGACCCACTCCCCACCATCGGCCTCGGCGATGAACTGCCGCGCGGTCCGCCCGTGCGAGGCCCCTTCGGCCCGCCCCCGCCAGAACTCATCAGGGTGCGACTCGGCGCTCTCCACGGTCTCCAGAAACGCCACCGGAGCCGCGGGATCCCGCAACGCGGCGAGCCGCAGCTGCTTGACCCTCTCCCATTCGTCGGCGCGTACGGAACGAATCACATGCTGGCTCATATCGCGGGATCCTACCGAGCTGGAAATTGTCCGTAAACGCAGAAAAGCCCCGCACCAGTTACCTGGTGCGGGGCTTTCCCACAATGATTGTTCGGCGGCGTCCTACTCTCCCACAGGGTCCCCCCTGCAGTACCATCGGCGCTGAAAGGCTTAGCTTCCGGGTTCGGAATGTAACCGGGCGTTTCCCTAACGCTATGACCACCGAAACACTATGAAGATATCAACCGGATGACAACACGGTCGTTACTTCAGAACTAACACAGTGGACGCGAGCAACTGAGGACAAGCCCTCGGCCTATTAGTACCAGTCAGCTCCACCCGTTACCGGGCTTCCACATCTGGCCTATCAACCCAGTCGTCTACTGGGAGCCTTACCCTCTCAAGGAGGTGGGAATACTCATCTTGAAGCAGGCTTCCCGCTTAGATGCTTTCAGCGGTTATCCCTCCCGAACGTAGCCAACCAGCCATGCCCTTGGCAGGACAACTGGCACACCAGAGGTTCGTCCGTCCCGGTCCTCTCGTACTAGGGACAGCCCTTCTCAATATTCCTACGCGCACAGCGGATAGGGACCGAACTGTCTCACGACGTTCTAAACCCAGCTCGCGTGCCGCTTTAATGGGCGAACAGCCCAACCCTTGGGACCGACTCCAGCCCCAGGATGCGACGAGCCGACATCGAGGTGCCAAACCATCCCGTCGATATGGACTCTTGGGGAAGATCAGCCTGTTATCCCCGGGGTACCTTTTATCCGTTGAGCGACGGCGCTTCCACAAGCCACCGCCGGATCACTAGTCCCGACTTTCGTCCCTGCTCGACCCGTCGGTCTCACAGTCAAGCTCCCTTGTGCACTTACACTCAACACCTGATTGCCAACCAGGCTGAGGGAACCTTTGGGCGCCTCCGTTACCCTTTGGGAGGCAACCGCCCCAGTTAAACTACCCATCAGACACTGTCCCTGATCCGGATCACGGACCGAGGTTAGACATCCAGCACGACCAGAGTGGTATTTCAACGACGACTCCACAACCACTGGCGTGGCCGCTTCAAAGTCTCCCACCTATCCTACACAAGCCGAACCGAACACCAATATCAAACTGTAGTAAAGGTCCCGGGGTCTTTCCGTCCTGCTGCGCGAAACGAGCATCTTTACTCGTAGTGCAATTTCACCGGGCCTATGGTTGAGACAGTCGAGAAGTCGTTACGCCATTCGTGCAGGTCGGAACTTACCCGACAAGGAATTTCGCTACCTTAGGATGGTTATAGTTACCACCGCCGTTTACTGGCGCTTAAGTTCTCAGCTTCGCACGCCCGAAAGCGCACTAACCGGTCCCCTTAACGTTCCAGCACCGGGCAGGCGTCAGTCCGTATACATCGCCTTACGGCTTCGCACGGACCTGTGTTTTTAGTAAACAGTCGCTTCTCGCTGGTCTCTGCGGCCACCCCCAGCTCACGGAGTAAATCCGATCACCAGTGATGGCCCCCCTTCTCCCGAAGTTACGGGGGCATTTTGCCGAGTTCCTTAACCATAGTTCACCCGAACGCCTCGGTATTCTCTACCTGACCACCTGAGTCGGTTTAGGGTACGGGCCGCCATGAAACTCGCTAGAGGCTTTTCTCGACAGCATAGGATCATCCACTTCACCACAATCGGCTCGGCATCAGGTCTCAGCCTTATATGAGGGACGGATTTGCCTACCCCTCGGCCTACACCCTTACCCCGGGACTACCACCGCCCGGGCTGGACTACCTTCCTGCGTCACCCCATCGCTTACCTACTACAAGTCTGGTTCGTCGGCTCCACCACTTTCCATTCCCCGAAGGGTCCGGAACGGCTTCACGGACTTAGCATCGCCTGATTCGATATTGGGCGTTTCAAAGCGGGTACCGGAATATCAACCGGTTGTCCATCGACTACGCCTGTCGGCCTCGCCTTAGGTCCCGACTTACCCTGGGCAGATCAGCTTGACCCAGGAACCCTTAGTCAATCGGCGCACACGTTTCTCACGTGTGTATCGCTACTCATGCCTGCATTCTCACTCGTGAACCGTCCACAACTAGCTTCCGCTGCTGCTTCACCCGGCACACGACGCTCCCCTACCCATCACAACACCCGTTGGGGCTTATTGCTGCAATGACACGACTTCGGCGGTACGCTTGAGCCCCGCTACATTGTCGGCGCGGAATCACTTGACCAGTGAGCTATTACGCACTCTTTCAAGGGTGGCTGCTTCTAAGCCAACCTCCTGG
>NZ_JBHVSA010000009.1:0-5528 GCF_042885355.1 Nocardia sp. NPDC058058
AGCCAGAGCCGGCCCTTCGGGCCGGTGTCCTTCGCTTCGCTTCGGACGGTTCGGGACCCCGAACGGCCTGCTTCGCAGCCCTCGGTGACCCCGTTTAATGGGGTCCGGGCCTTCGGCCCGTTGGGTGGGTCCGCTCCGCTCCCCACCCGGGTCCTTCCGGCTCCGCCTCCAGGACTAGCCCGCTCCGCGGGCGGCTGGCAGCGGTGAGGGCACCTGGCCTGAGGAGCTTACGAGGCCGGGGGCTGGCAGCTGACGAAGTCCACTGTCAGCCGGGTGACGGGCAGTCTGGGCCAGGCGCAGCCGTCCAGACACTTTCCGGTGTACTGATGGCCAGATCGTCAGGGAGAACAGGTTCCCAACGCCTGGGCCAGTCGGTCGCTCTGCTCCTGAGTGATGCCATGGGCGAGTTGTACGCCGAACCGTGGACTCCCTGTAACCGTGCACTCAAGGAGCCCCTGCACGAACGCATGCTCTCCTCCGCTGAGAGGGGACCCAGCGCGAAAATCCCATTGAGCCGGCTCCCAGATCGGGTTCCGCAGGATCATCTCCGCCACGCGGGATGCGTTGTCAGCCTGCATACCAGTGCGGGTGAGAGCCAAGGAGACCGTGTTGGCCGCCTCTGGCGGCAGGTCCACGTCACCGAGGATCGGCAGCAGAAGAAGCAAGCGGACGGTGGGGTCGTGGATTCCCGGTGCCGTGAGGTCCGGGTTGGCGGCAATATGGATCAGCTCTCCCCAGGACAAGCCCGGTCCTGCCTGGTGGGGGCTAATGGTGGCGAGATGACCGTGCCAGCCGCCCCATTCCGGGTGGGTGACGAAGTACAGGTTCCCGCAGTCGTCAGGGTCGTTGCGGTGAACCACCACCACTGTGTGCCCGTCACCGAACGGGATCCGGAAGACGGGCCAGCGCTCCTCCTCCATGAGCGCCTCACATGCCGCGTCTACGTCCGCCTCATCCGCGCCGAACCACTCAAACTCCGGCTCGCCACGCTCGTCTCCCGGCCCGCACAACCACATAAGCGAAACAGCCCAGAAGCCCGGAAGCCCAACCAGCTCCTCACCGAAAACCAGTCGGGCATCGTCGTATCCATCAATCAGCACCAGGCAAGTCTGCCGGGCACCACTGACACACCCCTTCGAACGCCACCAGGACCAGCCCACTACCGAAGTCCCAGTGGTGGTAACCAGGCCCGCCCTGCGGGCCAGGAAGCACTGTCAGAGAGGGCTCATAGTCTGGTGTGCTCACTAGACGCCGGAGGTTCCTCTTGCCCAGTCATCCCGCCATACGCGCACTGTCAGACGTGCTCACGCCCTGCAGGCAAAGCAGCGAAGGAGCCCCCCACGACCTGGCCGGAACAGCCGAAGCCGAACACAGACTCGGCATACGACTCCCCTCGGACTACATCGCCTTCATCGAAACCTACGGAGCCGGCGGAATCGACGGAGACGCACTGTGGGTATCCCCCCATACCGTGAAGCCGGAGGCGACAGCGTGGTCGACATGGCCGAACTCTTCTGGGAACAGGCCCCCGAATCCTACTCGCGCTGGCTGCCACCCGAGGTAGGCGCCGACAGGCTCCTCAGATGGGGCTTCGTTGAAGACGGAACCCACCTGTTCTGGCTCATGACCGGCGAGGACAGCGACACCTGGCCCATCGCCGACCTCTACGAAGACGGCGGCCCCTTTACCATCCACAAGGAAGGATTCGCCGCCTACGTACAACGCTGGTGCGCCCCCACACCCGGCCCCACCACAGAACCAATCCAATTCATCCACTGGCGCGAATACGGCCACCTCATGGAACAAGGCCTCAACCCCGCCAGTTGAGCGGGTCCGCTTCGCTCCCCCGCCCTTAACCCTTCCGGCTCCGCCTCCAGGCTCCTGGCTCGCTACCGCGAGCCAGGCTGCCAGCAGGAAGGAGGGCTATGGGGCTGACTGTCCGTCGGTAATAAGTCAGGGATTCGAGCCCTTCCCTATGGGCTTCGGCGGAATGTCCCGGCCCCTGGCCGACCATGCGGCGGAAGGCCTCTTTCTCCTCCATCACCGGACGGCCAGCGGCCGGCCGCATAGTACGCATCCCAGGCGCTCACTTCCACGGTTTCACGCATGCCTCTCCCGCCTCTCGTGGTTGGGGGTCCCGGCGCCACCCCTGGCGCGCCGCCGGACTGCGGCGGGGTACCCGAGCCGGACCGCGGCCTGATCGGCCGTCAAGGACGGCTGCGCGGCCAGGAGGACGGCGATCCGCTCGCTGCGCAGCTCAGACAGAGCGCGCTGCGCCGTCGCGTAGGCCACGCCCAGCGCGGCGCAGACGCCGGCGATCGTGATAGCCGGGTCGGCGTCGAGGAGCGCGGCAACCCGGGCCTGCAGCTCACCGCGCGGTACCGCATTCGCCTTCCCCTTCGGCCGGCCCGTCGCGGCCTGCTTGCCGGGCCGGCCGTCGCGGAAGGCCCGAACTGACCTGCGCGGCCAGTGCTCCACACCGCACACCATCACCATGTGCGGTGCCAGCCGCGGGTCCGACTTGTAGCCGTCCCAGCTCCGCGGGGACACCCCTACCTCGGCGGCCGCCTCCTGTCGGTCCAGCAGATCCTCCGCGCCCGGTGCTGGCAGAGCCTGCACCTCGCCACGCTCGAGGTAGGCGGCCGTCTGCTCGCCGTCCCACAACAAGACCCGGGCACCCTCAGAACTGATGGGCGCTGGGAAGCCCTCGGCCGCGTAAGGCCGCTTGTTCCGGAACGTGCCCATCGCCATGCCCATTTCTTGGGCAAGCTGCTCACGGGTACGAACCAGGTGCTCCCGTCCGCGGCGAATCATCAGCACTCCCTTTCTCACCATCACAGCAGCAGCGCCTCAGCCATTGGCCGACCGGCAGCGCAGGCCGGCGGACGGTACTGAGACAGGCCGCCAGATCAGCCCGTGAAAGTTACTGCACTTCAGTCACTTCGGCAAGGCGGCGCTACATCACCGTCTCAAAATGCATACCAGATAGAGATTGCAAAGACCATGGCCTAAGAACCGCAACCGAACGCCCTCTACCTACCCCGGCACCGCAGTAAAACCGCAGGTCAAAGCAGTTCTGCTGGGTACTACGCCGCATCCCGTTGTCCCAGCCAACTCATCCCAGCGACCCCAACCTCACCGCATCGCGCTATCCCCTAAAACCGTGTACACCGGCCTGACCAGCAAAAACCAACCACTGCCTCATCAGGACATCGTCTGCGGCCTCATGGACAACCAGGCACGGCGTCGCAACTACGGGGCCGCCCCTGGGCGGCCCCGTCGCATCTCGCCTGGTCGCCGGGCTACCGGTTCGTGTGCTTGCGCCCCACACACCAGCTGGCAACAGCGGTCAGAACCACGGTTACCCCCCACTGGATGGCTCCGTCGTAGACAGAGCTGGCGAACATCTCGACCGTGCTGGTGAACGCCACGGGATCCGTTACATAGATCCCGGCGAGGAAGCCCACGGCCAGGAGCACAAGCGCCGTCGCCGCTCGCGAAGGCCCCTCCTCGCGTTCCGCGGTGCCATGCTGGATAATCGATCCCACTAGAACCTCCTACAGAGTGATCTGACATGTCAGTGATCTTGGACCGGTGGTTCCTCCGCCAGCCTCTGGACGCGCCCTAGACAAGCTCCCCAGAGGTCGGCGGAGTTCTTTATCAGGTGAAGAGGTCACGCTCCTTCTCAGCCATGAGTCGCTCGACCGCCTCTTCCAATGCGGCGACCCGCGCTTCAAGACTCGATCCCCTACGCCCTTGGGATATCAGCGGGATACGCGAGTCTGACCTCACACGATCCGGTCCGGTTAGGGCTTCAAAGGTCGCTGCACCGACGTCGTGGGACTCCTGGAGCAACCTCGCGATGTTCGCTCGGTCCAGCGGGTCCTCTGAAGGGTCCCTGTCGACCTGACAGGCGTCACGCGCAAGGCTGGCAGCAATGCCCCAGTCCGGCGGATCGGAATGCATCGCCCGAAACTTGCGAATGAGCGTATGCCGTGCGGCCAGCTCGGTTTCCGACTTCTCGGCGACCGAGGCCGTGGCGTGCGACAGGCGGGACAGTTCGCGCTGCCGCTCCAGCAGCAGGTCGATCTCGGCGTACGCACCCTGAAGCTGCACGTCCACAACAGCGAACTGCTCCTCGGGAGCGCCGGGGTGCTCTTCTTCCCACGACCTGACCGCGTGGGCGTACCGATTGTGGACCGCAGCACGGGACAGGCCTCCATGTGCCTGCCCGATCGCCTCCCACGGAACACCGCGAATACGCTCCGCAATCACTGACAGCCGCTGCAGGTCCGCGGAGATCTCCGCCAGCCGGCGCGCGGTAGCAACGTACTCGCCAGCGGGCACACGGCCCGCCAGCCCCGCAGCGGCCGGGGGCGACGTCACTCTGTCAGAAGGGTTCATGACTCCATGATGATGACTTAACCGACACTCCGTCAAGCTTCATTTGACGATACGTACATGAAACATGACGCAACCGCTCAGGATCATGACACTGACCTGCGTCTATACCGAGAGCGCCCACGGGCCTCCAACGGAGAGTCCCAACCCGGTCAGAACAGACCTGGTGCACCAACAAGCAGAGAATCCAATCCAATTGGTGAAGAACCCGCGGCTTCTTCACGCGACAGGGCGCCCTCGACACAGCTCTCCGCAACCGACTCCGCCCCAACAAGCCTCAATCGCGGCCGACCCCGCACCGGCCGTTCACACCGCGTCGCGCTGTCCCCCTGCCCCCCATCAGGACAGCCTCTTCAGTCGCATGGACAACCGGGCGCGGCATAGCACCAACGATGTGGGTAGGGGCGACGCAGCCCGCGCCGATATGGCGTGCGCGGGTGAGGCCTGGTGCACAGAATCTGGGGCAGTACCGCCGTGCCGCCCCAACCTTCCTCGCGTGCAGACGACTATGCTTCGGCGGCTTGCCGCTGCCTGGCCCCCCGGCGAAGCGTGCCAAGGATCGTTCGGAGGGTCGTGCACCCGCGCTGCGGTCTCGGGCCCTGATCGTGCGGCCCGCCAGGCGACGAACACCGGATCGATCAAGGCCCAGCGGGCATCCGAAACGTCACTGCGATACGCACGCCGAGTACTCATACCCCAGGCAACAACCACCCGACGCGTGCAGTCACAAGAGCATCCCGAAACACCAACTACCTAGATCAGATGCCCTCTTACACGCGTACGCCGGCCCCGGGCCGACGTACACAACCCCGTGACGGACCACACCGCCCCGCGACCCCTGCGAGAGAGCGCCTCGCAGGCCCACCGGCCAGAACAGTGTCACCTACCACCCCCACCAACCCTCTCAGCCGCTACCTCGACCAGCCCACGCCTCCTCCTCTCCCCCGCCTCGTCCCCTCCTTCTCTTCTCCGTCTTCGCAACCGTCCTCACGTCCCCCCTTTCAAACCGCTCCGTTCCCTCAGCCGTTCTTCACTCCCCTACCCCCTCCAACCTATAAGTCTGGCTAGTCACCGGCTGCGTTTCAGGGTCTGACCAGGCACGCTGCGGTAAGGACACGGAGACCGGC
>NZ_JBHVSA010000010.1:0-4008 GCF_042885355.1 Nocardia sp. NPDC058058
GCGCAGGGGGGGAGCACGGTGTTGGGTGGTCGCCGCAGGTTCCCCCCCGCGTCGGCGGGGAGATCATCTGCGCGACCCGCTCGGCGTCCTCCTGGTCCGGTTCACCCCCGCGTCGGCGGGGAGCACGGGATCCACCTCGGGACCAACACGCTGCGGCACGGTTCACCCCCGCGTCGGCGGGGAGCACCCAGACCGGCAGCATCCTGCCCTACGCCGACGCGGTTCACCCCCGCGTCGGCGGGGAGCACTTCAGCCACCACCGCGGGTACGGCTTCGGCGGCGGTTCACCCCCGCGTCGGCGGGGAGCACAACGGGGTCGGCCTCCATCCACCGCCAAGGGACGGTTCACCCCCGCGTCGGCGGGGAGCACGGCTGGGCCCAGAGACAACCCTGTTGCGGCGCCGGTTCACCCCCGCGTCGGCGGGGAGCACCCGGTGCGTGTAGTCGTGCTCGGCGAGCAGCGCGGTTCACCCCCGCGTCGGCTGGGAGCACGCGAGCTGGTCGTTGAGCCTCTCGACCTCGGTCGGTTCACCCCCGCGTCGGCGGGGAGCACGTTCCTGCCGCTGCCGTGAACGGTGATGCGGCCGGTTCACCCCCGCGTCGGCGGGGAGCACGCTCCAGGTGGTGACGCTGATCCAGCCGCCGCCGGTTCACCCCCGCGTCGGCGGGGAGCACACCTTGCCGTTCGGCATGTAGAGCCGCATCCGCGGTTCACCCCCGCGTCGGCGGGGAGCACTCTTTCTGACCTGCGCTCATCTATGCGCTTTGCGCTTTCTTTGCGAGCGTGGGTTGAGTTGTTCCTGTCATCTTGATCAAGGTTAGGCCGTCGAAGTCTGTCGGAATGCGTCGGCGGGTGCCGGCTGTTCGCAGGGCGTAGCCCTGTTCGGTGGGGGCCGGGTGGACGAGGACCGCGTGTCCATCCCCGACGACAGTCGTTACCTGTGCCCATAGCTCGTCACGCACTCTTGCTGAGATGCTGCCGACGAAGATCCCTGGGACTACCTCCGTTGTCCAGCGGCTGAGGGCACCGCGGAGGGGGTCAGGTACAGCAGTGGTGGCGATGACGACCATGGAGGGCATATCAACTCTGCTCTCGTGCGTAGTTGACACCTGCGGGCTGGACTCCTGCTTTGGGATCCCATAGGTGCACCAAGTCCACGCTGCGGCGATCAGTGCGTACTTGCTCCGTGTCGGTGGTGTCGGGATTGAGAAGGGCCTGTACGTCGCGGACGATCCGGGGGAGCAGCTGCACGAGGCGGAGGTTCTCACGGAGCTTGCGGCGGACGTCCTGTTCTGGGTTGGCTGAGCCGTTGAGGGCAAAGGCCAGGGGCAGTGTGACCTCGGCTTTGTAGAGGTCGGCGATGTCGTAGATGAAGGCGTGCTGCTTGCCGGTGTGGACGAATCCGAGCGCGGGTGAGCAGCCCAGGGCGATGAGTGCCGCGTGCACGATGCCGTAGAGGCAGGTATTGGCGGCGGAGAGGGCCAGGTTGACTGGGTCCTGTTCCTGCCACTGGTCGGGGTGGTAGTTGCGGCGGAAGCGACCGATGCCGTGCTGCTGGGCCAGGAGGCGGTACAGCGTTTTCATGCGGTGTCCCTCCATGCCGCGGAGCACGTCGAGGGTGACGTCGGCTGGGACATCGTCGTCGAAGCGCATTTCGTACATGTCCACGGCCACGGCTAGGGTCTGTTGCGAAAGTGGATCTTGTTCGTTCATGATCACGTCTCGTGGGACGAGGAGATCTGACGAACGGCCAGTGGGCCCGGCTTGAGCCTTTGCTGCCGCAGGGCATCAAGCCGGGCCGGCCGCAGGTGTGGACGCGACGCCAGCTGATAGACGGCATACGGTGGCGGACCCGGACCGGTGCTCCGTGGCGTGACGTGCCCGAACGCTACGGGCCGTGGGACCGGGTCTACGACCTGTTCCGGCGCTGGCAGCGGGACGGAACCTGGGCCCGGATCCTCACCCGGCTCCAGGCCGAGGCCGACGCCCAGGGCCTGATCACCTGGGAGGTCAACGTCGACTCCACCGTCTGCCGAGCCCACCAGCACGCCGCCGGGGCGGCGAAAAGGGGGATCTCCAAAAGGAGCCGCCCGGTGGTGTCTTCGTCGAGCCGGCCGACCACGGCCTCGGACGGTCCCGAGGCGGCCTGACCAGCAAGATCCACCTCGCCGTCGAGCAGGGCCAAAAGCCCCTGTCCGTCGTGATCACGGCCGGGCAGCGAGGTGACTCGCCGCAGTTCGAGCCCGTGCTGGATGCGATCCGGGTGCCCCGGCTCGGCCTCGGCAGGCCGCGCAAGCGGCCGGACCGGGTACGGGCCGACAAGGCCTACGACTCCCGCGCCAACCGCTCCTACCTGCGCAGACGCGGAATCAAGGCCACGATCCCCGTGCCTGCGGACCGGGTCCGCAACCGGCTGGGCCGCGGTTCACGCGGCGGGCGGCCACCGGTGTTCGACCGGGAGGACTACAAGCAGCGGCACGCGGTTGAGTGCGGGATCAACCGCCTCAAGCGCCACCGTGCCGTCGCCACCAGGTACGACAAACTCGCCGTCCGCTACGAAGCGACCGTGCTGGTCGCAGCCATCAACGAATGGCTGTGACCAGCACTTTCGCAACAGGCCCTAGGCGGCGTTCGGTGTCGGCGTAGGCGTGGACCTGCCGTTCGAGCCACGCCGTGGAGAGGGAGTCGGGCAAGACGGACGCGTAGGTCCGCACGCCTCCGGCGCCGGTCATGACCACGCTGGTTCCATGGCGGGCCAGAGTGGCCATGGCGCGCGTGGTGATGGAGACGCCTGGTCCGAGCAGGAGGCAGGACAAGGCTGCCGTGGGGATGTAGACGGTGTCCGTCCGCTGCCCGTCCACGCGGATCTGCGCGCAGACGCCGGTGTCGTCCTGGACGACGCGCACCATGTCCAGGTAGAGGAAAGACAAGGAGTCTGAGATGCGCGGCAGCATTGCGAGTGTAGGGGCGGCCAGACGGCGTCGCGCCTGGCCGGCGTTGGGTGGCGATGTCACGCTGCTGTTGCCGGGGCCAGGGTGAGGAGGCCGGCGCCGTACGGCTTTCCGCGGCCGATTCCCGACAGGATGGCGGTGGTGAGGGCAGCGGGATCGGTCACGGTGGCCGTTCCGTCATAGCGGACCAGGCTATGGCGCAGCGGAGGGCCGCTGCGCCGGCGGGCCGGGTCCAGCGGGGTGGGCAGGAGAGACTTCAGCTGCAGACCGGCTTCGGCGGCCCGGCGGGTCCACCACTGGTCGGCGTCTGGTCCGCTGAGGGGGACGATGCTGCCCCGCTTGTTCTTCTCTTCGATCGGCAGGCGTGCGCGTTTGGCCGGGTTGACGGCGATGCGATATCGGACGCCCAGCCCGGGGCGAAGGGCGGCGAACATGGGACGGAGATCCTTGACCTCCAACTCGCCGTATCCGTCTGGCAGACGGTCTGCCGTCAATGCCGACGAGGCCTGGACGAGGAGCGTGGTGGCGTTCTCGCTGACGTCGATCCGGTACAGCAGTCCGCTGCGCATGCGCGCGCTGTCGCCCAAGCCGTCGGGGACAAGCTTCATCAGGGTCCGGTGCATCTCGGTGGCGTCGCGCAGGTCCCGGTTGACCGCGCGGTGGTGGAGGTTGAGCCGGATCCTGGCGAGGACGGCACTGTGGATGGTCATGCGGTGCTCTCCATGGGCTCCGTACGTGACGTGTGGCGCGTGACGTAGTCGATCAACCGTTCGTGCACGGTCTGCTCGCCGTGGTCCAGCAGGCTGGCCGGCAGACGTTCCACCGTCCGGTAGATACGGCGTTTGGTGTGGGCACGCTCATGTTCACCGAAGCTGATCGGATGGTCGTGGCTGGTGAGAGGCACGGGATCCCGGCTGCCGGTGGGCGGCTGCTCCCAGATGAACGTGATCGGCACGCTCTGTGCTGCCGGCGGCATCGGCCGACCGTGCCGCTCGTCCGTGTACGGGCTTGCCAGCGGAATCTCGGTCAGGAGCTCGGCGATGGGGTCTGCCACGG
>NZ_JBHVSA010000011.1:0-2279 GCF_042885355.1 Nocardia sp. NPDC058058
GAGCCGACATCGAGGTGCCAAACCATCCCGTCGATATGGACTCTTGGGGAAGATCAGCCTGTTATCCCCGGGGTACCTTTTATCCGTTGAGCGACACCGCTTCCACTTGCCGGTGCCGGATCACTAGTCCCGACTTTCGTCCCTGCTCGACCTGTCGGTCTCACAGTCAAGCTCCCTTGTGCACTTGCACTCGACACCTGATTGCCAACCAGGCTGAGGGAACCTTTGGGCGCCTCCGTTACATTTTGGGAGGCAACCGCCCCAGTTAAACTACCCACCAGGCACTGTCCCTGAACCCGATCAGGGTCCGAGGTTAGAGGTCCAATACGATCAGAGTGGTATTTCAACGACGACTCCACGAATACTGGCGTACCCGCTTCAAAGTCTCCCACCTATCCTACACAAACCGTACCGAACACCAATACCAAGCTATAGTGAAGGTCCCGGGGTCTTTTCGTCCTGCCGCGCGTAACGAGCATCTTTACTCGTAATGCAATTTCGCCGAGTCTGTGGTTGAGACAGCTGAGAAGTCGTTACGCCATTCGTGCAGGTCGGAACTTACCCGACAAGGAATTTCGCTACCTTAGGATGGTTATAGTTACCACCGCCGTTTACCGGGGCTTAAATTCTCAGCTTCGCCCTTACGAGCTAACCGGTCCTCTTAACCTTCCGGCACCGGGCAGGCGTCAGTCCGTATACATCGTCTTACGACTTCGCACGGACCTGTGTTTTTAGTAAACAGTCGCTTCTCACTGGTCTCTGCGACCTCACCCAGCTCAGGCAGCAAGTGCCGTCACCAGACAAGGCCCTCCTTCTCCCGAAGTTACGGAGGTATTTTGCCGAGTTCCTTAACCACAGTTATCTCGATCGCCTTAGTATTCTCTACCTGACCACCTGTGTCGGTTTGGGGTACGGGCCGTGTACCAACTCACTAGAGGCTTTTCTCGGCAGCATAGGATCACTGAATTCGCCTCAATCGGCTACGCATCACCTCTCAGGCTATATGAGACACGGATTTGCCTATGTCTCGCCCTACAGGCTTACACCCGGACAACCATTACCGGGCCCAGCTACCTTCCTGCGTCACCCCATCGCTTACCTACTACAGCCAGGGTCATGCGCAGCCATTCCCCCTCTCGCCCGAAGGCTCGATAAGGAAATTTTTGGGCACTTAGCACAACTGATTCGATATTTGGCGCGGATACACGGGTACGGGAATATCAACCCGTTGTCCATCGACTACGCCTGTCGGCCTCGCCTTAGGTCCCGACTCACCCTGGGCGGATTAACCTGGCCCAGGAACCCTTGGTCATTCGGCGGACGAGTTTCTCACTCGTCTTTCGCTACTCATGCCTGCATTCTCACTCGCATGGCCTCCACGGCTGGATCACTCCGCCGCTTCCCTGGCCATACGACGCTCCCCTACCCATCCAGACTCCTGGCCCGAAGGCGGGATAATGTCTGAATGCCGCGGCTTCGGCGGTGTACTTGAGCCCCGCTACATTGTCGGCGCAGGATCACTTGACCAGTGAGCTATTACGCACTCTTTCAAGGGTGGCTGCTTCTAAGCCAACCTCCTGGTTGTCTTCGCGACCCCACATCCTTTTCCACTTAGTACACGCTTAGGGGCCTTAGCCGGCGATCTGGGCTGTTTCCCTCTCGACTACGAAGCTTATCCCCCGCAGTCTCACTGCCACGCTCTCACACACCGGCATTCGGAGTTTGGCTGACTTCGGTAAGCTTGTGGGCCCCCTAGGCCATCCAGTAGCTCTACCTCCGGTGTGAAACACGTGACGCTGCACCTAAATGCATTTCGGGGAGAACCAGCTATCACGGAGTTTGATTGGCCTTTCACCCCTACCCACAGCTCATCCCCTCAGTTTTCAACCTAAGTGGGTTCGGGCCTCCACGACGTCTTACCGTCGCTTCACCCTGGCCATGGGTAGATCACTCCGCTTCGGGTCCATAGTGTGCGACTCAGGGCGCCCTATTCGGACTCGCTTTCGCTACGGCTACCCCACACGGGTTAACCTCGCCACACACCGATGACTCGCAGGCTCATTCTTCAAAAGGCACGCCATCACCCCACACAACAAGTTGCGAAGGCTCTGACGGATTGTAAGCGCACGGTTTCAGGTACTATTTCACTCCCCTCCCGGGGTACTTTTCACCTTTCCCTCACGGTACTAGTCCGCTATCGGTCACCAGGTAGTATTCAGGCTTATCGGGTGGTCCCGACAGATTCACAGCAGATTTCACGGGCCCGCTGCTACTCGGGT
>NZ_JBHVSA010000012.1:0-3131 GCF_042885355.1 Nocardia sp. NPDC058058
GATGAGCTGCCTTTACCGTAATAATAGCTTGGCGGCGTCCTACTCTCACAGGGGGAAACCCCCAACTACCATCGGCGCTGAAGAGCTTAACTTCCGTGTTCGGTATGGGAACGGGTGTGACCTCTTCGCTATCGCCACCAAACCATTGAGAGTGTTCTCTCAAAACTAGATAACAGTAAGCATACATTCAAATTGGTTAAGTCCTCGATCGATTAGTATCTGTCAGCTCCATGTGTCGCCACACTTCCACCTCAGACCTATCAACCTGATCATCTTTCAGGGATCTTACTAGCTTGCGCAATGGGAAATCTCATCTTGAGGGGGGCTTCATGCTTAGATGCTTTCAGCACTTATCCCGTCCGCACATAGCTACCCAGCGATGCCTTTGGCAGAACAACTGGTACACCAGCGGTGCGTCCATCCCGGTCCTCTCGTACTAAGGACAGCTCCTCTCAAATTTCCTGCGCCCGCGACGGATAGGGACCGAACTGTCTCACGACGTTCTGAACCCAGCTCGCGTACCGCTTTAATGGGCGAACAGCCCAACCCTTGGGACCGACTACAGCCCCAGGATGCGATGAGCCGACATCGAGGTGCCAAACCTCCCCGTCGATGTGGACTCTTGGGGGAGATAAGCCTGTTATCCCCGGGGTAGCTTTTATCCGTTGAGCGATGGCCCTTCCATGCGGAACCACCGGATCACTAAGCCCGACTTTCGTCCCTGCTCGACTTGTAGGTCTCGCAGTCAAGCTCCCTTGTGCCTTTACACTCTACGAATGATTTCCAACCATTCTGAGGGAACCTTTGGGCGCCTCCGTTACACTTTAGGAGGCGACCGCCCCAGTCAAACTGCCCACCTGACACTGTCTCCCGGCCCGATAAGGGCCGCGGGTTAGAATTTCAATACAGCCAGGGTAGTATCCCACCGACGCCTCCACCGAAGCTAGCGCTCCGGCTTCTCAGGCTCCTACCTATCCTGTACAAGCTGTACCAAAATTCAATATCAGGCTGCAGTAAAGCTCCACGGGGTCTTTCCGTCCTGTCGCGGGTAACCTGCATCTTCACAGGTACTATAATTTCACCGAGTCTCTCGTTGAGACAGTGCCCAGATCGTTACGCCTTTCGTGCGGGTCGGAACTTACCCGACAAGGAATTTCGCTACCTTAGGACCGTTATAGTTACGGCCGCCGTTTACTGGGGCTTCGATTCAGAGCTTCTCCCAAAGGATAACCCCTCCTCTTAACCTTCCAGCACCGGGCAGGCGTCAGCCCCTATACTTCGCCTTACGGCTTCGCAGAGACCTGTGTTTTTGCTAAACAGTCGCCTGGGCCTATTCACTGCGGCTCTCTCGGGCTATGCACCCTACCAGAGCACCCCTTCTCCCGAAGTTACGGGGTCATTTTGCCGAGTTCCTTAACGAGAGTTCTCTCGATCACCTTAGGATTCTCTCCTCGCCTACCTGTGTCGGTTTGCGGTACGGGCACCTCCCACCTCGCTAGAGGCTTTTCTTGGCAGTGTGGAATCAGGAACTTCGGTACTATATTTCCCTCGCCATCACAGCTCAGCCTTTATGATGAGCGGATTTGCCTACTCATCAGCCTAACTGCTTGAACGCGCATATCCAGCAGCGCGCTTACCCTATCCTACTGCGTCCCCCCATTACTCAAACGGCGGGGAGGTGGTACAGGAATATCAACCTGTTGGCCATCGCCTACGCTTTTCAGCCTCGGCTTAGGTCCCGACTAACCCTGAGCGGACGAGCCTTCCTCAGGAAACCTTAGGCATTCGGTGGACAAGATTCTCACTTGTCTTTCGCTACTCATACCGGCATTCTCACTTCTAAGCGCTCCACCAGTCCTTACGGTCTGACTTCACAGCACTTAGAACGCTCTCCTACCACTGACATCAAAGATGTCAATCCACAGCTTCGGTGATACGTTTAGCCCCGGTACATTTTCGGCGCAGAGTCACTCGACCAGTGAGCTATTACGCACTCTTTAAATGGTGGCTGCTTCTAAGCCAACATCCTGGTTGTCTAAGCAACTCCACATCCTTTTCCACTTAACGTATACTTTGGGACCTTAGCTGGCGGTCTGGGCTGTTTCCCTTTTGACTACGGATCTTATCACTCGCAGTCTGACTCCCATGGATAAGTCTTTGGCATTCGGAGTTTGACTGAATTCGGTAACCCGTTGGGGGCCCCTAGTCCAATCAGTGCTCTACCTCCAAGACTCTCATCTTGAGGCTAGCCCTAAAGCTATTTCGGAGAGAACCAGCTATCTCCAGGTTCGATTGGAATTTCTCCGCTACCCACACCTCATCCCCGCACTTTTCAACGTGCGTGGGTTCGGGCCTCCATTCAGTGTTACCTGAACTTCACCCTGGACATGGGTAGATCACCTGGTTTCGGGTCTACAACCACATACTAAACGCCCTATTCAGACTCGCTTTCGCTACGGCTCCGCCTTATCAGCTTAACCTTGCATGGGATCGTAACTCGCCGGTTCATTCTACAAAAGGCACGCCATCACCCGTTAACGGGCTCTGACTACTTGTAGGCACACGGTTTCAGGATCTCTTTCACTCCCCTTCCGGGGTGCTTTTCACCTTTCCCTCACGGTACTGGTTCACTATCGGTCACTAGGGAGTATTTAGCCTTGGGAGATGGTCCTCCCAGCTTCCGACGGAATTTCACGTGTTCCGCCGTACTCAGGATCCACTCAGGAGAGAACGAAGTTTTGACTACAGGGTTGTTACCTCCTATGGCGGACCTTTCCAGATCGCTTCATCTACCTCGTTCCTTTGTAACTCCGTATAGAGTGTCCTACAACCCCAAGAGGCAAGCCTCTTGGTTTGGGCTAATTCCGTTTCGCTCGCCGCTACTCAGGAAATCGCATTTGCTTTCTCTTCCTCCGGGTACTTAGATGTTTCAGTTCCCCGGGTCTGCCTTCTCATATCCTATGTATTCAGATATGGATACCACTCCATTACGAGTGGTGGGTTTCCCCATTCGGAAATCTCCGGATCAAAGCTTACTTACAGCTCCCCGAAGCATATCGGTGTTAGTCCCGTCCTTCATCGGCTCCTAGTGCCAAGGCATCCACCGTGCGCCCTTTCTAACTTAACCATTA
>NZ_JBHVSA010000013.1:0-2064 GCF_042885355.1 Nocardia sp. NPDC058058
CAGGACCGTACGGCTCGCGATGACAAGACCAACCGCAAGGACACGAGCGGGCGGCAGCCGCCGGAGGGTGAGCCCGCCGCCGTGAACAAGCCGCCGAAGGCACCCTCCCCCGGCACGGCCGCGGCGCCCAACCCGGTCAAGACGGGGGGCAAGCCCGCGGCGACGCAGCCGGACCCGGCCACCACCACGCCGGGCCCCCCGCCGGTGTCCGGGCCGCCGGCGCCCGGCCCGTCCGCACCGACTGCCCCGGCTCCGGCAGGCCCCACTACCGCCGGCAAGCGGGACAAGACCAAGCCCCGCAAGGGCCCGTACACCGCCCAGCCGGCCCGCGAAGCGGGCTTCAGGACCGGGGCGCAACACGCCGCCATCGAGGCTGACGAGGCGGCTTGGCGGGACGGCTACGCGGACGGCCAGCAGGCCATCCGTGACAAGGCCGCCCGAGACAAACAGCAGATGGACGCCGCCCGCGATCGCAACCGAGGAGTTCCTCCCATGCCCACCAAACCCGCCACCCCGCCCGCGCAGACGTCCCCCGCCGCCGCGCCCCCCGGGGGGATTGCGGCCCTCGCGGCGACGTTCACCGGCGACACCGCGCATCTCCCCGGCGGCAGCACCCTTAGCCGCGGTGAGGTCCGCAACCTGCGCGCCTTCACCAGGTTCCTGGACGGCAAGGAGCAGGAGACCCACCAGATCACCGATCAGTGCAAGCAGGCCAAGGAGGTCTCGGCGGGCCGGGTCAAGGAAATTCAGGCGCTGATTGAGCAGTGCCAGGACCCAAAGGTCAAGGGCGGCAAGCACTTGATCGCTTCCCTGCAGAAGCTCCGCGATGCGACCGAAGCGCAGGCAAAGGAGGCGGAGAAGATGCACGGCACCGCGCAGCGCGGGATCGAGGCGCTGCGGACCCTCAACAAGAACGCGGAGGCCCGCCACGGCGGCGTCTACAAGGCCGTGGCGGACTCCCCCGAGACCAGCCCCGCCGAACGCGCCTTCTACACCCGATAAGGAGCACCTCTCATGGCAGAGACCACCTACCGCGCGCTGCGCGCGAAGGTACAGAAGCTGGCCTTCTCGGTCGCCAGGGACGGCGAGACGATCCGGCGGATCGGCCAGCGCGCTAACCAGAACGCCCAGCGCGTGGCCCAGGTCGCCGACCAGCTCGCCAGCCTCGAAGTCGACACCCTCACGACTGGCGAGGCCAAGGACGTCGCGCGGATCATGCGCGGCGTCACCACGGCTGCCACCGCCACCGCGTCGGCCGCCGACAGCGTGGCCGGCGCCGCCCGCGCTGCCGACGCCCAGGCCCAGAAGTCCCACGGGGGCATCGACGAGCAGGTCGGTGCGATGAACGTCCGCATGGCCCGAGCCGCCTTCTACGAACAGGAGTAACCGAGCATGTCGGAGATCACCGTGACCCGCCGCCCTCAGCTCGCCGATCAGGTCCCCGCGCTGGTCTCGGTGATCGCCCCGCCCGCCCTGGGCGCGCTGACCCCGCTCCTGGAGCCCGGGCTCGCCGCGCTCACCGCGGCCGCCACGATCTGCGGCAGCGCAGCCTTCGCCGCGCACTACGTAGGCCGCGTCCCGGCGAACATCGTCAACGCCACGGGGATCGGGGACGTTCTGGCGGCCCAGCGCTCCACCCTGCTGGGCTCCAGCCTCCTCACCTCCATGGCCGCCGTACCGGGAGCGTTCCTCGGCCCCGCGTACGCGGACGCCCTCATGGCCGGGTTCCTCGACCCGGCCTCGGTGTCCGGACTCGTCTCCGCCGCCTGGTGGACGATGTGGGCCGGCCTCACCATCAAGCTCCGCCCCGCCCTGGCGGCCCGCAAGATCCGCATCACCGCCCCCACCCCGGAGGACGGCCCGGTCGCCGCCCCGGGTCCGGGCGGCCTCTACAAGGTGTGGGCCGACCACATCTCCGGCGCGGGCGGCGCGCACCCCGGCCAGCACCTCGTCGGCGCGCACGACTTCGGGGACCGGTGGGAGGGCATCATCGAAGCCCCCCAGGGCCGGTCGGTGAACGTGTCCACGGAAGCCGTCGGCTCCGCCTACCGGGTCCCGGCCGAG
>NZ_JBHVSA010000014.1:0-2036 GCF_042885355.1 Nocardia sp. NPDC058058
CCCGTGGCGCCCAGGCCCTCGCCGCTCTTGCCGGGGGCCTTCGGGGGCTTCTGGGCGAGGGCGCCCGATCCGTTCTGGTGCGGGTCGGAGGCGGCGCCGTGCTTGCCGCCCTGCTGCTCCCCGTGCCCGGCGATGGCCGAGTGCCCCGTGGTGGCGTCCTCGGCGGCCGTCAGCCGGATCGCGGTGGGGATCGCCGTACCGGCCAGCAGCACGGCCGCTGCGGCTCCGACGAGCACCTGCCGTTTGCGCGCCCGGCGGGCGGGGACGGCGTACCGCAGCCGGTCCAGCGCGCCCTCGGAGGGCCGGAGGTCCTGGACGGCGCCACTGAGCAGGCTCCGCAGCACCGCTTCCTCGCCGCTCTCACCGAGTTCGTGGTCCGGCGCGTTCTTGTGGTCGTCCCTCATGACTGCGCAGCCTCCATCGCCACCCGCAGCGCGGCAATGCCCCGCGATCCGTACGCCTTCACCGAGCCGAGCGAGACGCCGAGCGTCTCGGCGACCTGGGACTCCGTCATGTCCGCGAAGTACCGCAGCACCAGTACCTCGCGCTGGCGCCGCTGGAGTCCCCGCATCGCCTTGATGAGGTCGTCCCGCTCCAGCTGGTCGTACGCGCCCTCCTCGGCGCTGGCCATGTCCGGCATCGGCTTCGACAGCAGCTTGAGGCCGAGGATCCGGCGGCGCAGTGCGGAGCGCGAGAGGTTGACGACGGTCTGGCGCAGGTACGCCAGCGTCTTGTCGCGGTCCCGGACCCGGTTGCGGGCCGAGTGGACGCGTATGAAGGCCTCTTGGACCACGTCCTCGCAGGAGGCGGTGTCGTCGAGGAGCAGCGCGGCGAGCCCGAGGAGCGAGCGGTAGTGCGCCTGGTAGGTCTCCGTGAGGTGGTCGACGGTGGTACCGGCCACCACGACCTTCTCGGCGCTCTCGGCGCTCTCGCCGCCCGCGGCGCTCTCCGCCGTCGGTGCGGTCTCCGCCGTCGGTGCGGTCTCCGCCGTCTCGGCCGCACCGGCGCTCCCCGCGGTCCCGGAGGTCGCCGCCGGGGTGTCGCCCCCGACGCCTTCCGAGCTATCGCGGGGTGAGGGCACGCGGCCGCCCCGGGTCGGTGCCACGGGCGGTGACGCAACGGGCAGCGGTGTGACGGGAGTCGCGCCGGTGGGCGGGACGGGCATGATCACCTGGATCTCGCCGGGTAGGCGGGACCGCCGGCGCGACGGACCGATTCCGGTGCGCGCCGGTACGACGGCGAAGTCGAGCAATGCCTCTGCCACGCCCGTTGGACACGCGTCCCCCCGTCAGGGTTGTACGCGCGAGGCAGACCATCCAGCAATATTCCGATTGCCCTCATGCGTACCCGCTCTTCCCGATTGCCCCGTCTTTCGAGACGGCAGTCGGGCCATCACCTTGATCAAGGGATCGACACCGATCCTACAAAGTGAATTACGCAGATTCACCTGCGATCAGTTCCGAGATCTGAGTCGCATTCAGGGCCGCGCCCTTGCGGAGATTGTCGGCGCAGACGAAGAACTCCAGCGCGTGATCGTCATCGAGCGAGGCCCGCACCCGGCCCACCCACGCCGGATCCGTCCCGGCCGCGTCCGCCGGAGTCGGGAACTCCCCCGCCGCCGGGTCGTCGACGAGGACCACCCCGGGCGCCCCCTCCAGGATCTCGCGCGCGTGCGCCGCGTCCACCCGGTTCTCGAACCGCGCCCGGACCGTCAGCGAATGCCCGGCCAGCACCGGTACCTGTACGCAGGTCACCGCCACCGGCAGGTCCGGCAGCTCCAGGATCCGCCGGGTCTCCGCCCGTACGGCCAGCTCGTGCGAGGACCAGCCGCCCTCGCGCAGCTCCCCGGACCACGGCAGCACGTTGAGGGCGAGCGGGCCGGCGAAGGGCCCGGTGTCCTCGCCCACGGCACGGCGCACGTCCCCGGGCTTCTCCCCCAGGTCGGTCCCGGCGACCAGTGACAACTGGCGCCGCAGCGCCTCCGAGCCGGCCCGCCCCGCCGCGCTCGCGGCCTGGTACGAGGAGACGCCCAGGTC
>NZ_JBHVSA010000015.1:0-1876 GCF_042885355.1 Nocardia sp. NPDC058058
GTTCAAGACTGTAACCGAAGGTGCGGATGGTTGAGACAGCCGTCCGAACCGCGAGATGGATCACTTTTCGGACGAAACCACGGATGAACCAGGGAGTGCAGAACGTGCTGGAAGAGGTGGAGCGCTGGCTGGCCGACCGCTCCTGGTCCGCAGCCGACCGACCGCTCGACCAGCTGCTGGAGCGGAAACGGGCGGCCGGGACCACGGTCAGCGTGGTGCTGCCCGCGCTCGACGAGGAGGCCACGGTCGGGGAGATCGTGTCGGTGATCCGGCGCGATCTGATCGACGGGCTGGCGCATCCGCTGGTGGACGAGCTGGTGGTGGTCGACTCCGGTTCCACGGACCGGACGGCGGAGGTGGCGGCCAAGGCGGGCGCCCGCGTGGTGCACCGCGACGAGATCCTGCCGCGGCTGCCGGCGCTGCCCGGCAAGGGCGAGGTGCTGTGGCGCTCGCTGCTGGCGACCAGGGGGGACATCGTCTGCTTCGTCGACGCCGATCTGCGGGACTTCTCGTCCGCCTTCGTCTCCGGGATCGTCGGCCCGCTGCTGACCGACCCGGGCGTGGAGTTCGTCAAGGCGATGTACGACCGCCCGCTCGGGAACGCCCCGGGCCAGGGCGGGCGGGTCACGGAGCTGGTGGCGCGGCCCCTGCTGAACCTGCACTGGCCGCAGCTGGCCGGGTTCGTGCAGCCCCTGGGCGGTGAGTACGCCGTCCGGCGGTCCCTCCTGGAGCGGCTGCCGTTCCCCGTCGGGTACGGGGTGGAGCTGGGCCTGCTGGTGGACGCGCTGCACACGGTCGGGCTGGAGGCGCTGGCCCAGGTGGACGTGGGCGTACGGCTGCACCGCCACCAGGACGGCCAGGCGCTGGGCCGGATGGCCGCCGCGATCTACCGGACGGCGCTGGTACGGCTGTCGCGCGGGCACCACGTACGCCCGGAGCTGACGCAGTTCGAGCGGGGTCCGCAGGGCTTCGTACCGCGGACGTACCCGGTGGACACGGAGGAGCGGCCGCCGATGGCGGGCATCGAGGAGTACGCGGTCCGCCGCGTGGCGTGAGCGGGAACTCACGTTTGAGCAGGGGCGGCCGGGGCTAGGTTGGCCGCATGGCCTCTTCGGTACTCGTCGCCGCGAACCGCGGCCCCCTCTCGTACGCCCTCGCCGCCGACGGCGCCCTCACGGCCCGGCGCGGCGGGGGCGGTCTCGTCTCCGGTCTCTCCGCGGCGCTGGCGAAACAGCCGGACGCGGTGTGGATCTGCGCGGCGCTCTCGGAGGCCGACCGGGAGGCGGTCCGCCGGGGCGTGTCCGAACCCGGCGTCCGGATGCTGGACATCGACGAGACGGTGTACGACGACGCGTACAACGGCATCGCGAACTCGGTGCTGTGGTTCACGCACCACCACCTGTACGACATCCCGACGGCGCCCGTCTTCGACGCGGAGTTCCGGCGCCGCTGGGACTCCTACGTGGCCTACAACCACGCGTTCGCACGGGCCCTGGCCGAGGAGGCCGCCGAGGGCGCGGCGGTGCTGGTGCAGGACTACCATCTGGCCCTGGTCCCCGGCGCCCTGCGCGAGCTGCGCCCGGACCTGCGGATCAGCCACTTCACGCACACCCCGTGGGCCTCGCCGGACTTCCTGGACATGCTGCCGGGCGACGTCCGGCGGCAGCTGATGCGGGGGATGCTCGGGGCGGACGTGGCGGGGTTCCACACCCGGGCGTGGGCGGACGGCTTCCTGGCCTGCGCGCAGCCGCAGGGCCCCGGGAGCACGGAGGTGGCCGTGTTCCCGCTCGGCGTGGACGGGGACGACCTGCGGGAGCTGGCGCACCGGCCGGAGGTCGAGGACCGGCTGGCGGAGCTGCGGGCGGAGGTCGGGGAC
>NZ_JBHVSA010000016.1:0-800 GCF_042885355.1 Nocardia sp. NPDC058058
GAACTACCGCGTCGCGGGCTACCGGGCCGGCTGGATGGCGGTCTGCGGCCCGAAGAAGCACGCCTCCTCGTACATCGAGGGCCTGACGATCCTGGCCAACATGCGCCTGTGCGCGAACATGCCCTCGCAGCACGCGGTCGCCACCGCCCTCGGCGGCCGGCAGTCGATCAACGAGCTGGTGCTCCCGGGCGGCCGCCTGCTGGAGCAGCGCGACACGGCGTACGACCTGCTGACGCAGATCCCCGGCATCACCTGCGTGAAGCCCAAGGGCGCGCTGTACCTGTTCCCGAAGCTGGACCCGTCCGTCTACAAGATCAAGGACGACCGGCAGATGGTCCTCGACCTGCTGCGGGAAGAGAAGATCATGGTCGTGCACGGGACGGGCTTCAACTGGCCCGAGCCCGATCACTTCCGGATCGTGACGCTGCCGAACGCGACGGACCTGGCGGACGCGGTGACCCGGATCGGCAACTTCCTCGACGGTTACGGACAGATGTAGTCATCCGGCCACCGTCAGGCAGACGCCGTCTCATATCCGGATGCGGCTCAACTTTAGAACCAATCCAATGTAGGCTGGCCTCCTGACCACGCAGGAGGCCCCCTCATGTACGAGCCGATCCGCACCAAGTCGGTCGTCCACCGTGTGGGCACCGGCAACGGCGACCATCCCGACTATCCCCACAGCAGCCGCGGCGAGGCGCTGGACATCCAGCTCGCCGGGCATCTGGCGGCCCTGCTCGCCGTCACCGACGAGCTCGGGCTCGTCGAGAGCGCCGAGCGGATCGCCGGCCAGGTCGCGC
>NZ_JBHVSA010000016.1:810-1732 GCF_042885355.1 Nocardia sp. NPDC058058
CCCACCAGGGACACCGGGGACACCGTGACGCTGCACCAGCGGGCGCACGACCTCGCCGCCCGCGCGCTGCTCGTCGCCGCGTCCCGCGCGGACACCACCGCCGCGATCCTCGCCGCCGAGCGGATGGACGCGCACGCCGCCGCCCTCGACTCCGTCGGGATGGCCGGCGCCCACTGACGGCCCCGGTCCGGTGCCGCGGAGGCTCCGGACCGGGTGCCACGTCCTGCTGCGGGGCTGACCGGGCCCGGGGCGAGCCCCGCGCCCCTCAGCCGGTGCCCGGGACGGGCTCGTCTTCGGTTCGGGTGGACTGGGCGACCCCGCACCAGGGGATGGTTGCCGGGGGCCAGACGGGGCCGATGGCTTCGGCTCGTTCCGGGGTGGCGGGGGTGACGCCCGGGATCTTGACCAGGGCCTGTGCCGAGCGGACTCCCGGTCCCGGGTCCGCCCGGTCCCGGAACTCGACCGTGACGACGTACGACCCCTGGCCCGTGGCCTCGACCCCGGCCACCACGCGGCGGCTCGCCGGATCGATTCGGCATCCGGTGACCCGTACCGAGCCCGCCGCCGTCGCGGGCGCCTGTGGTGCCGGCTCGCCGCTGGCCCACACGTACAGCCCCAGCGGGGCGAACACCAGCAGTCCGGCCAGAACCAGCAGCCCGACCAGCCACCCCTGCCACTTCAACGCACTCACGCCCATGGCGTCGATCCTCCCGGCCCCCCGCCCCGCCCACCAGCACCCACGGACTCACACAGCATTTCGAAGGTGCCGGAAACGCCTGACGGCGGGCCTCCGCGAAGCAGAGACCCGCCGTCAGAAGACGCACACGGCCTACCTGTCAGGAGAGCGGACAACACTCCTGGCAGATATGACTTTTGGGCCGGTGCTGCGGTGGGAACCGCTTGGTCGGGGGCTCCCACATTC
>NZ_JBHVSA010000017.1:0-697 GCF_042885355.1 Nocardia sp. NPDC058058
GCGTCCTGCTGGGCGACGTACCCCGTACCCGGCACCGGGACCTGCTCGCCTGGCCGCACTGGGTGCTGAAACACCTCTACGGCCCGGTCGGGGTGATGTTCGGCAAGTTCTACGCGGGAGAAGAGGAAGTCACCGCGGCCGGCCACCGGATCCCGGCCGCCCCCGCCTCGTTCCTCCCCGTGAGGGCCGCCGTCCGTCGCCGCGACCCACGCTTCCTCGCCGCGACCCCCGACCTGGCCGCCGCGCTCGCCGCGGCCGACGACGACGGCCGCGACGTGTTCGAGCACATCCCCACCGACTGGACGGAGATCCGCACATGGGCCAGGCACCTGATCCCCCCGGCGAAGCCGTCGCCCTCCTCACCGGCCACACCGGCGAACCCACCGCGATCCAGCTCCTGAGCGACCGGCGCGGCTCTCGGGCCTGGAAGATCCAGGGCCCCCAGGGCGCCGTCGCGCTGAAGGCCAACAACCCCGACGGCGACAACGCCCGCGACAAGGCCGCCGAGATGGCCCAGGAGGACGACCACCTCCGCCACCTCACCGCCGCCGACGCCCTGAGCCCCGACTACCGGGTGCGCGCCGGCACCTGGGACGGCGGCCGGTGGCTGGCCGTCAACTGGATCGACGGCGTACCCCTGTGGCGGGCCCTCGCCCTCGCCCGAGGCCCGGAAGGAGACCGCGCCTCGGTCCGACCC
>NZ_JBHVSA010000017.1:707-1713 GCF_042885355.1 Nocardia sp. NPDC058058
ACGGGCATCGCCCGCACCTGGACGGAACACCTCGACCGCATGCACGCTGCCGGCTGGGCCCACGCCGACGTCCAGCCCACCAACACCCTCGTCACGCCCGCCGGCCACGCCGCGGTCATCGACTACGCCCTCGCCTGCGGCCCCGACGACGGCCACCGCCGCGTCCCGTACCGGGGAGCCCTCACCCACACCACCGCCCCCGAACTCGCCACCGCCGTCCTCGCGACCCCGGCCGACACACACGTCCAGGCGCAGCCGGCCGCCGACATCTGGAGCCTGAGCGCCTCCCTGTTCTGGTGCTGGACCGGCCACCGCCCCGTCCCCTACGACGACAACCTCGACCGGCTGGACAAGCTCGCCGTCATCGCCAAGGGCACCACCACCACACTGCGCGACGTCCGGCCCTGGCCGTTCCCGGAATTCGAAGGCGCCATCACCGCGTGCCTCGCCCCCGACCCCGCCGACCGCCCCACCGCGAAGGAGCTGACCGCCGCATGGTGACCCTGCGCGCCCTCGCCCTCGACGACGCCCCCGCCCTCACCCGCATCTACAGCGGCGCCTCCATCCGGCACACCACCGGCAAGCCCCTCACCCTCGACCAGGCCCACGAGAAGATCCGCGCAGCCCTGGCCCGAGCCGCCGAAACCCCGCAGGCCCAGTGGAGCTGGGGCATCGTCACCGAGGACGAGCTGATCGGCCTGATCGCGCTGCGGCGACGAACGGCGTCCATGGGCACCATCAGCTACATCCTCCGGGAAGACAGCTGGGGCCACGGCTACGCCACCCACGCCGCCAACCACGTGGTCTCCACCGCCTTCACCACCGCCGGCCTCAACCGTCTGGAGGCCATGCACCACCCCGACAACCCCGCCTCCGGACGAGTCCTGATCAAAGCCGGGTTCACCCATATCGGTACGTCTGACTGGCACACCGAAGACGGAACCACTGTGCCGTACGAGGCGTACGCGCTGCAGAAGATGTAGGGCGACCCAGCACTCTCGTTCCC
>NZ_JBHVSA010000018.1:0-1700 GCF_042885355.1 Nocardia sp. NPDC058058
GTCTCGTCGGCCTCGACTTCGCCCGGACCGACGGGGCGTCGGCGGACACCGCGACCGCCCTGGTGCTCAGCCGCGTCGACGGCAACGCCCGCTATCTGACGGCGCCCTGGGTGACGGGCGCGGCCCTGCGGGACCTGCTCAAGCCGGCCGAGCGCCCGGCGGCGCTGAAGCTGACCCCGGACGGTGTCACTCCGCCGGTGGTGAGCCCCGCCCCGGCGGGCGGCTGCACCGCCTGGAACGCGCTGGCCCTGACCGGCGACGGGGCGACCCGGCTGGTCACGGACCTGGGGGAGCTGACCCCGGCGCGGCTGACCTCGGGGGCGCCGGGCGCGGAGCGCGACGTGACGGAGGCGGCGGAGCTCGGCGAGTGGTCGCGTACCGCGTGCCTGCTGCCGTCGGTGCGCTCGCACGGGGTCCGTACGGTCAACGCCTGGACGTACGCGAAGCAGCCGCTGCCCGAGGGCGACGGCACCGCGACCTGGCTGTGCTCCCGGGCCGAGACCTGGCAGGGCACCGCGGACCGGGTGCAGGCGCAGTTCCTGGCCCCGGGCGCGCCGCTGGCGGCCCAGGCGGCGAAGGCGGAGGGCTCGCCGGCGTGCGGGCCGCGGGAGCCCCGGGTGCTGGCGGGCGTGCTGTGGAAGTCGCGGGCCGGGCAGTGGTACGTCCTGGCGGCGGGCAGTGCGCAGTTCGCCTCGCTGGCGGTGTCGGGCGGCGGGGTGAACCGGACGGTGAACGCCAACCGGCTGGCGGTGAAGGCTCCGGCGGGCGCGCAGGTGGACCTGACGGGCAGGCTGACGGACGGCTCGAAGGCGGGGGTGCTGCGCTGAGAGGCGCTGAGGAAGTGGGTGCAGAGGGGTTCTCCCCGGCCTTACCCATCAGTACATTGACGCCATGTCTAATACGCCGCCCGCGCCCGGTCCCGTGGCGTCGGAACACATGGACCTGAACGCCCGGAACGTGTCCTTCGACTGGGAGGACACCCCGCTGCACTGGCTGCCCTCCGATCCGTTCGCCGGGCACACCATCAACGTGCTGCACCTGCTGCTGCCCGCGGGTGAGCGCTGGTTCGTGCACGTCTACAAGCAGGTGCTCCCGTACATCACGGACGAGCGGCTGCGCGCGGACGTCATCGGCTTCATCGGCCAGGAGGCGATGCACGCCGCCGCGCACGACGACGTGCTCCCGCACCTCAAGCGGCTCGGCCTGGACCCGACCCCGTACACGGCGCAGGTGGACTGGCTGTTCGAGAAGCTGCTCGGGGACCGGACGCTGCCGCCGGGCAGGGCGCGCGAGTGGTGGCTGATGGAGCGGGTCGCGCTGATCGCGGCCATCGAGCACTACACGGCGTTCCTGGGCGACTGGGTGCTCAACGCCGACGAGCTGGACCGGCGCGGGGCGGACCCGATGATGCTGGACCTGCTGCGCTGGCACGGCGCGGAGGAGGTGGAGCACCGCTCGGTCGCCTTCGACCTGTTCATGCACGTGGACGGCGGCTACCGGCGCCGGGCCCGGACCTGGGCGACCGCCTTCGGCGCGCTGGTCTTCCTGTGGCAGCGCGGGACCCGCTTCTTCCTGGAGAACGACCCCGAACTGCCCGCCGCCAAGGCCACCCTGGGGCAGTTCTTCCGGGCGGGGCAGCAGGGCGTGCTGCCCTCCGCGGGAGCGATGCTGCGCTCGATCCCGACGTACCTCTCCCGTAC
>NZ_JBHVSA010000019.1:0-1633 GCF_042885355.1 Nocardia sp. NPDC058058
GGGACGGCGCGATCTGACGGCACGGGCCGCACCAGGCGGCCCAGAAGTCCACCAGCACGGGCTTGTCGCTGGCGAGGACCTCGGTGTCGAAGTCAGCGTCGGTCACGTTCTTGAGGGTGCCGGCCACAGCGGCCTCCTTATTCCTGCGGGGTGTGGTGTGGGGGTGAACTGGGGGGTCAGACAGTCGCGGTGGCGTGCTCGGCGTCCGCGAGGGCGGCGAGGTAACGCTCGGCGTCGAGGGCGGCGGAGCAGCCGGTGCCGGCGGCGGTGATGGCCTGACGGTAGGTGTGGTCGACGACGTCGCCGGCGCCGAAGACACCCGTGATGTTGGTGCGGGTCGAGGGCGCCTCGACCTTGAGGTAACCCTCTTCGTCCAGGTCCAGCTGGCCGGTGAACAGCTCGGTGCGGGGGTCGTGGCCCACGGCGATGAAGAGGCCGGTCACGGGCAGCTCGGAGGTCTCACCGGTCTTGGTGTTGCGCAGGGTCAGACCGGAGAGCTTCGGGTCGCCGTGGATCTCGGCGACCTCGCTGTCCCAGGCGAACTTGATCTTCGGGTCGGCGAAGGCGCGGTCCTGCATGGCCTTGGAGGCGCGGAGGCTGTCGCGGCGGTGGACGATGGTGACGCTCTTGGCGAAGCGGGAGAGGAAGGTCGCCTCCTCCATCGCGGTGTCGCCGCCGCCGACCACGGCGATGTCCTGGTCCTTGAAGAAGAACCCGTCACAGGTCGCGCACCAGGAGACGCCACGGCCGGAGAGGGCGTCCTCGTTGGGCAGGCCGAGCTTGCGGTGCTGCGAGCCGGTGGTGACGATGACGGCCTTGGCGCGGTGCACGGTGCCGGCCGTGTCGGTGACGGTCTTGATCTCGCCCGTCAGGTCGACGGAGACGATGTCGTCGGGGATGAGCTCGGCACCGAAGCGCTCAGCCTGGCCGCGCATGTTGTCCATGAGGTCGGGACCCATGATCCCGTCCTGGAACCCGGGGAAGTTCTCGACCTCGGTGGTGTTCATCAGCGCGCCGCCGGCGGTCACGGCGCCTTCGAAGACCAGGGGCTTGAGCGAAGCGCGGGCGGTGTACAGGGCGGCGGTGTAACCGGCCGGCCCGGAGCCGATGATGATCACGTTTCGTACGTCGCTCACGGGTACTTTCCTCGTCTCTGCGGACTGCGTGCTGCCTACTGGGGGCCGGTGCGGACTCTCACCCCACCCAACGGATCCTAAGGCGCGCACATTCCCCGCTTGTCCGCGTGCCGCCCCGATCGGGTCAGCTTCGCGGGTAGGTGCTGGTCAGCAGGGGCTTTCCGGGGGCTGTCGTGGGGGTGTTCACACAGCCGGCGTCGACGAGATAGGCGTCCACCCGGGCGGCGTCGCCGGGGTGGGGGAGGACGACGAGGTACACGGGGGTGCCCTGGTAGCTGCCGCGTTCGGTGGCCAGCGGGGCGTCCGGGCGGCCGGTGGCCTCCTGCACGCAGGGCGGGACGGAGGGGACCGCGCGGTCCTGGGGGGCGACTCCCGGAGCGGGAGTGGTGTTCTCCAGCCCGAAGGTCTTGTTGCCCCCTCCCGTCTCGGCCTTGGCGCCGTCCGAGGCGGCGAGCAGCTGCTGGACGCTGCTCCGCAGGCCCTGCGCGGTGTAGGTG
>NZ_JBHVSA010000020.1:0-1556 GCF_042885355.1 Nocardia sp. NPDC058058
CTCGAAGCCCCCGTTGCGGACGACGTTGACGTCGGCGGCCTGCGCGGTGCCGGTGGCGAGGGCGGTCAGACCGCCGGCGGTCAGGGTGGCGGCGCCCAGCAGGGCGAGGGAGCGTATGCGGTTCACGTGGGCTCCGGTGGGGGGAGAAGGGGATGTGAAGAACGCGCCGGGGGCATGTGGGGTGCCCCGCAGCCAAGTTGGTCTAGTCCAATCCCCGTGTCAAGGGTCTGTGCGATGTGGCTTGTAACGACCGTCAGGGCGATCCCTGTTGTCCGGATTTCCCGCCACCTGTGACAGGTGCTCAGGGCACGGGAATTCCCAAGGCCCTGCCCTGCCAGGGGTGACGCGGATATGGTGCTGGGGCAAGGGGGAAGGGCGCCGATCGGGTGCGGTCGCGCAGCACGTGCGCGTACGCGCCGGCCGTCGGGAAGGCCCGGGGCGTACAGGGTGAACGGGGGGATCCGCGTGCTGACCGCCATCGCTGTCACCAGCGCCGACCTGGTACTGCCGGCCCCTGACCGGCACACTCCGGCGGCCGCCGTCCTGCACCCGCCGGACCGGCTCGACCTGGAGGGCTCGCTCGCCGAGACCACCGCCCTGCTGGAGCGGTACGGACACCTCGTGGTCGTCTTACCGCCCTGGCTGCCCGCCGCGACGACCCGGCGGCTGCACACCGTACGGGCGATCCTGGAAACCGACCGGATCGCGCTCCTCGACATCGACCTGCCACCGCTGGCCACCGCCCTGCTGGTACGCCAGCTGCGCCAGCTCAGCGTCTGCGACTTCAGCCCCGGAGTCATCGCCTCCGCCGCCCGGCTGCTCTCCCACTACATCCACGCGGGCGCCCTGCTGGGCTCGGTCGCCAAGCTCGACCGCGTCCCCGTCGGCCTCGGGGCCCACGCCCGGTCCTGGTCCCCGAGCGCGCAGTTCGCCGTACTGGCCAACCCCGCGCCGCACCTGGTCAAGCTGGGCGGCGGAGGCGGCAGGGGCGGGGGCGGGGCGCACGCCGGGGGCGCGGGACTGCCACCCGGGCCCGAGTTCGCCACCCACCTCACCTTTGCCCGGGGCCAGCTCGCCTCCGACTGGGTGACGGCCGAACTCGCCCCCGCCTGGCAGGTCCAGGGCGTCATGGAGAACCCGCTGCCCGCCGACTCGCCCGGCTGGTGGGCCACCGGAAAGCTCGTCGAGTTTGCCGCGGCCATCCCGGATCCCGCCGTGCTCTACCAGCTGGTCGCCTCGGTCCGCCGCGAGGAGTGCCGCTGGTGCGGCGCCGAGCTGATCGGAGACCGCTGCGGCTTCTGCTCCGCCCCGCTCACGGCGCCGCCGCCGCAGGCCGCCGCCGACGCCACCGCCCCGTACAGAGCCAGATCCTGACCGCCCGAACGATCGAAGAACGGCGAGGTAGTACGGCACATGAACTCACGCCAGCGCCGCGGCGTCATCCTGTTGCTCCTCTCGGTCCTGTGCGCCCTCGCGGCGTTCGCCGGGGTGGTCATGGTGATCGGCGACGTCAACTCCAAGGTCGGGTCCGAGGTCGTGGCCTACCGCGTGAAGGG
>NZ_JBHVSA010000021.1:0-1477 GCF_042885355.1 Nocardia sp. NPDC058058
GGCCCCGCCCGCAGGGTGCCGTCCACCACCGCGAGCCGCTCCCGCAGCCCCGCGAGCCCCGATCCCGGCGGCCCGGCCGGCGCCTCGGGCGCCCCGTCGTTCTCCACCAGCAGGGTCAGCGCGCCCCCGTCGTCCGCCGTCAGCCGGATCAGGCAGGTGCGCGCGTCCCCGTGCCGCAGGACGTTCGTGGTCGCCTCCCGCACCACCCAGCCGAGCGCCGACTGCACTTCGGCGGGCAGCGCCCGGCCGGCCTCGAACTCGACCAGGCAGTCCATCCCGGCGGCGCTCAGCACCCCGCGCGCGCCCTCCAGCTCCACGGCCAGGTCCGCCTCGCGGTAGCCGCGCACCACGTCCCGCACCTCGCGCTGCGACTCCCGCGCGATCCGCTGCACCTCGATCATCTGGTCCACCGCCTCCGGGCGTTCGCGCTGGGCCAGCTGCACGGCCAGCTCGCTCTTGAGCGCGATCACCGCGAGGTTGCGGCCCATCACGTCGTGCAGGTCCCGCCCGAAGCGCAGCCGCTCCTCGGCCACCGCCAGCTGCGCCTGGAGCTCCCGGGCGTGGTCGAGCTCGTAGACGGTCTTCAGCAGCCACCCGGAGAACCCGTAGGCCAGGCTCATGAACAGGCCGGTCAGCAGCACCCCGACCGCGTACCCGCAGGCCTCGCCCACCCCCACGCCCAGCGCGAGCACCGTCAGCGCCGAACCGGCGGCCCAGGCCGGGGCGACGCACCACTTGCGCCACAGCCGCCCCACGCCCAGCACCAGCGAGCCGGTGGCGAAGCAGGTCATGCCCGTCACGATCGGCGCGGCCACCGCTCCCTGGAGCGTCCCCGCGCCGCGCAGCGCGATCAGGGTCAGACAGCCCGCCGCCGTCAGGACCACCACCGTCACCGCGAGCCGCACCGGCCGCTCCCGGCGGCCCACGATCCAGTCCAGCGCGTGGGAGGTGTGGAAACCGGTCACCACGGCGTGTACGGACACCAGCAGCATGACCGCGATCGCGATCCCCGCCGGGGTCTCCTTCGCCGCCGAGCCCAGCGCGTTCAGCCCGAACGAGAAGATCTCAAGCAGCACGAAGGAGTGGAAGGACCAGCGCGTGTACAGCTCGACCTTCCCCGCGCTGCTGCGGTTCTTCCACCACCCGGTCAGCTTCGCCACGGCCCGTCCCCCCGACTTCTAGCGGCGCGGTTCCCAGCGGAACCACGTCCGGACAGCAAACACCGTGATCATGATCCAGGCCAGCGTGGTGAGCCCCGCCCACAGCAGGTCCCCGGTCTCGGCGCCGCCGGTCCAGCCGGCCCGCACCAGGGTCATCACACCGCTCAGCGGCAGCAGTTCGCACACCGTGGCCAGCTGCCCCGGCAGCGACTCCGGCGGCAGGAACAGCCCGGAGCCGAGCGCCGTCACCAGGAACAGCGGCAGCGCGGTGATGCCCGCGCTCTCCACGTTGCGGGTGAAGGAGCTCGTCAGCGCCG
>NZ_JBHVSA010000022.1:0-1412 GCF_042885355.1 Nocardia sp. NPDC058058
CTATCTGTAGTTTTGTTTGAAGCATTGAGGTTCCCGCCCGTGGAGTACCTGGTTTCCTAGCCCGGGCCGGCTTCGGTGGCCAGGAGCCGGCTCGGGCCTCTGCCCTTTTTCCTGTTGCCGGTTGGTCCGCGTGGCGATCGGGCCCTGATCGCCGTTACGGTTTGTTCGACGTCGAGATAGCTGAAGCCTTCACTACCTGCCCCCTGATCGCGATTGCCCGGAGCGGTTCCCCGGCCGCTTCCGAGGGGCTGGGTGGGAGTGGCTTTGAGGTTCGTGGCTATCTTGCTTGTTGAGCCTGCTTTTCGGGTACTGCGATGTGTTCTTCGGTGTTTACGATGTTCATGGTGAGAGTCGCGAGGAATGTCAGGATCGCTACGGTCAGGGCGCATAGAGCGATTTTGTCTGTGGTGGAGGCTCGGTGCCACCAATGGCCGTGTGGGACTTCAGCTGTCGGTGTGAGGCGGGCGCGGTTTGTGCGGCGGGCGAAGAAGAAGGCTGCAAGTCCTGCGAGCGCAACGGGCCCTGCGCCGATCAGGGTGCCCATGGCCATATCCGCGAATAGCTCCATCCCGCGTGCGCGTCCGACATCGGTCACTTTCCAGCCGAGCAGTAGGCCTCCGGCCAGCAGTATCACTGCGATGGAGGCTGTTAGGGCATCTTTCGAGGCGGCTGCTGCCCGATCGGCTTCTGCAGCGTGATTCCTTCCTCCGGCGCCTTTCAGTAGGAGGTCGATCCGTGCTGCTTGACCGTGGACCCATGTGGCGTCGCCGCCGGCGACCTGTACTTCCACGCGGCCGGTGTCGATCTTGATTGTGATCTTGCGGTCGCCGGTGTTGTCTGCGGCTTCGAGGTTGAGGTTGTCCCAGGAGTCGAGGTTTCCGCTTGCGTTGGCATCGCGGATATGTTCGATGAGGCCTGTAAGAGTGCCGGCGCTGTATCGGGTGCTGTCGCGTTGAGTGGATATGGCCACGGACACGGCGGGGATGCCTTCGGGGGCCAGGCTGAACAGGCGGTTGAGTTCGCTTTTGCCGAGTCGGCAGGCGCCGTACACCGCGCGAACCTCGGTCTGTTGGGTGGGGTTAGCCATGCTCAGGATTTTGGCGAAAATCGCAGGGTGCGGCTGGCTGGGTCTCGTATCGGTGACCAATCTGTAGCTGGCCTGACACACAGAGTGCCAGCCCACTCAGGCTGCGCACCGTTGTTGAGGGCGGATGGTTTTTGGGGCTGTGGCTCCTGCCGTGCTGCTGGCGGCCCGCGGAGCGGGCCCACCCCAACGGGCCGTGGGTCAGGCCCCCGCGAAAGGGAGGGGGTTGCCCGGGTTGATGTACGGGGGTTGCGGGTACGGCCGGGGAGTCGACGGAGGGGGTTCGATGGGGCCGGCGTTACTTACGCTTGGGGCTGCTGCTCTGGGG
>NZ_JBHVSA010000023.1:0-1395 GCF_042885355.1 Nocardia sp. NPDC058058
CGGTGGAGGACGGAATGGAGATCAGCTGCCGCCTCTAGTACTGCAACGGTGTTTTTCGCGGTGGTTTGTTGGCTTCTGGTGGTGTGTGGCCGCGTCGTTTGTAGTGGCTGGTGCGGGCCTGGAACTGTCGTCGCCGTCGCCAGTGTGACCAGTGCAGGACGTGGTCGATGGGTGCCGGGCGGCGGTGGGCGAGGCGGTGGATCAGGCGTCGGAGTTCGGGCAGGGTGAGGGGTATGAGCTGGGAGGATCCGTTTCTGCTTTCCCGGTGTCGAGTTCACGGGCCCGCAGGACGGTGAGGCAGGCGTGGGCGGCCATCGCGAGGGTCATGTGGCGGTGCCAGCCGGGATATCGGCGGACCTGGTAGTCGTCCAGGCCGCACTCCTGTTTCGCGGTCTGGAAGCATTCCTCGACCGCCCACCGGCTTCCCGCGATGCGGATGAGGTCGTCGAGTGTGGTTTCGGCTGGGCAGTAGGCGATGTAGTAGGAGATCTCGTCCGGCCGGCTGACGCTTCGGCGGGCGATCACCCAGTGCCGGCGGTCCTCGCGGTGCCAGGGCCGGACCTCGACCCTGGCCCAGTCGTAGACCCTCGGGCCGTGGGCGCCATGGCCGCAGGAACGGCGCTTCCACTTCTGCCGGGGCAGCCCGGGAAACAGGTCGTGAACGGGATGGTCGATGGCCCAGCGGGTGACCACGGTGTCATGGCGGGTGGTTGCCATGACATGGAAGACATCCGCCCGCTCGAGCTCAGACCGCCAGCCTTTGGAGAAACCGTAGGCGGCATCCGCGGTCACCCACCGGAACGGAATCTTCTCGGCGATCGCCCGGCGGACCATGGCCTTGGCGATCACCACCTTCGTCTCGAAGGCGACCGTGTCCCCGATGCCGGCCGCCCGGCACCGTTCCCGGTCATCCGTCCATGACGTGGGCAGATACAGACGCCGGTCGATCAACGTGCGGCCCCGGCCACCGGCATAGGCGAGGAACACCCCGATCTGGGAGTTCTCCGTCCGCCCGGCGGTGCCGGAGTACTGACGCTGGACGCCGGCCGAGCGGATACCCTTCTTCAAGAACCCGGTGTCGTCCACGATCAGTACCGCGTCCGGATCGCCGAGATGCTCGACGACGTACTCCCGCACGTCGTCCAGGACCTCGTCCGCATCCCACTCGATCCGGTTCAGCAGCCGGTGGATCCGGTCCGGACCCGCATGCCCGGCCTCCTCCGCGAGTGTCCAGCCGTTCTTCCGCTCCAACGGCGCTATCAGACCCCGCATATAGGCAAGAGCCGACTCGCGAGGCTCCGACCTGGAGAAACGGTGCACGAACCGCTCATGCAAAGCCTTCAGTTCACCCGCCCACGACCGGGCATCAGCAAGCTCCCCACCCATGAACTGACC
>NZ_JBHVSA010000024.1:0-1375 GCF_042885355.1 Nocardia sp. NPDC058058
GGCCGCACCTCGAAGCCGGTCAGGGGCCGGTGAGGATGTCGTGGGTGCCGATGCGGCGCCAGATGATGTGCTGCGTGCCGGGTCGGCGCGCGGGCCCGTATTCCCAGGTTGCGCGTCCTGGGGGCAGCAGCCCATGGACCAGGTGAGCTCGTAGATGCCGGATGCCCGCTGGACGCGCTTGACCCGTAACCCGGGGCGGAACTGGCAGCCGGGGGAGCGTAGGTCGGGCACGAAAGCGCCCAGGACGACCCGGCGGAAGCGCCGGCGTTGGGCGGGGGTGAGGTGCTGGAGGTCGGTGGTGAAGCGGGGGAGTGTCTCGAAGGTTGGCATGCTGGTCTCCTCCAGGTAGCACGAAGCCCTCCGGCGCGGGCCGGAGGGCGGGGTACGGAAGGGCGTGTGCGGTGAACTCGGGTCACCGGTGGGCTGGATCGTGCTCGGCGTCCGATGGCGGGTGGTGAGTGAATTGGTGAGTGCGGCTCTGTGGGTGGTGAGTGAATTGGTGAGTCACCGGTGCGTGGCCCGGAGAGCGGTGACATTCGCTTCCGACGCGGGGCCGCCTTCCGCCTGACGGGCACTGGGAAAGAGAGTCGGGCCGCTGCTCCCGCCTGGCGGGACGTACCGCTGATGGGCCGCTCTTCGCACGGAAGCCGGTGTCCCGTGCCGGGCGATGGACGCCAGCGACCACAGGAGGTGGAGCGTCGGCTGCGGCCTGCAACGAGACCGTGTCCGGGGTCTGCGAGGCGCTGAGGGTGGCGGCCGCGGCCGAGCCGCGCATCGTCACCGCCGGGCGCCTACCGGTTATGGAGCTCTCCTGGGTGCCGCATGCGCTGATCGGCCCGACCGCCTGGCGCAGCGACCAGATTGCCGCCTGCCTTTCCCGAGCGGGAGCACGAGTACGTCAGCGCCGTCGACGACGATGGCGAGCTCCGCTCCCTGCCCGTGGTCTCGGAGAAGGCGCGCGCCAGGCTGAACCGGATCGCCCGGATGCCGCGTGCCTCGTCCCGTTGCACGCTGGGGGTATGGAGCATGCGCCGATCCTGGTGCACCGGATCTCCCCGGCCGGCGGGCGGCGGGTCGTGATCCGGATCCGCGGCGTCGACACGGTCCTCGGGGTGGCTTTCTCTGATGCGGATCTGATCGAGTTCCTGCGGCGCATCGACATCCCCGACCCGGACGGGCTCGTCTTTGGCGATTCCGAAGTCATTGCCTGGCAGGGCGGGCGGCCACACCAATACGAGTAGGTGCGACGGCCCCGGGCTGGGCCGCCGTGGTGCGGTGTCGCTGGGCTGTGCGCGTGCGCACCACGGGGGTGAAAGAAGGGGGGAGAGATGGGGGGTGAGATCGGGGGAGAGATGGGGGGAGAGATGGGGGGAGC
>NZ_JBHVSA010000025.1:0-1359 GCF_042885355.1 Nocardia sp. NPDC058058
GTTCGTCGCTTGCACCGGCGGGGACATGGACGCCTTCGGGACCGCGGGCAGACTCGCCGGAGTCGCTGGTCTGGCACCGGTCCCACGAGACTCAGGCCGGATCAGCGGCAACATGCGCCGGCCGCACCGCTACCACCGCCGCCTCTTGCGCGTTTTCTACCTGTCCGCCCAGATCGCAGCCCGCTTCTGCCTGACCTCGAAGACCTTCTACGACCGCAAACGGGCCGAGGGAAAGAGTCATAAGCAGGCGATCCTCGCCCTCGCTCGGCGACGCCTCGACGTCATGTGGGCCCTCATACGCGATCAGCGCACCTTCGAGGCTGAGCCTCCCCAGCGGGGCCTCGTCGCGGTCTGAGCCTCAGACCGTGAAGAGCGGCTCGTAGGGGTGTCCCTCCGGCGTGTAGATCAAAACGAAGTCTTCCCCCAGCCGAGTGGCCACCTCCCTCAAGCGAGCCAGGACCTCGGTCTGACCTGGAAGATCGAGGCCAAGGGCTGCGGCAGCACGATCCCTTCTGGCCGCGAGGTCCGGCATGTCCTCCAGATACTCAGCCTCAAGCTCGCGACTCTCCTCGTCTGTGAACGCCTGGCAGCCTTGCCACCACGGGACGACCAGCAACAGCCGCACCAGCTCGTGCAGGCCGATGGCTACCAGAGCCGCACCTCCTTCGGAGTCGGCGTACAGGATCGGACGCTCCTCTCCGCCTTCACCGCAGAAGAAGAACGTCCCACCAGCAGCATCGCCGGCGAACCCCTCAAGCGCGGCACCCGAGGCAAGGTGCACTTCCTCGACATGATCGCCTCGGTCAAGGTCGAAGTCACCCGGCCAAGCGAGAAAACGGGCAGCTTCTTCCTGCTCACGGACGGCAACGATCAACGATTCCATGAGCCGCAGCCTACGTCCCGCTGCTTGACAACCATCATTGGGAATCAGTCACGTCGCCGGGCTCCATCGGACGGGTCTGCTTCGGCTTGATCTCGCGGTAGGCGCTGAGCCCGATTCGCTCCACCTCGGCGAATGACCGTACATCCTCGGTTTGACCACCGTGTCGAGGAATGCCGTGAAGAGTACTGTCCTGGCCTGCTGCGCCGGGTAGTTGGGTTACGACTTGGCCTCGCGGTAGGCACTCAGCGCGCTCCGATCCACTTCGGCGAGCAGAGCCTGCCGAGTGGACTCGTCAGTGTTCCGTGCCTGGGTCCATGTGCGGGCGATGTCGACTCCTTGGGTGCGGAGGCGGTTGGCCAGTTCAGCCTCCGGCGTGTTCCTGAGGCCTTGAAGCCATGTCGCCGTGAGGTAGGCGGCAGGGTCCTCCTGGTAGCTGCCCTGGGTGGTCGGCTCACGCAGCATGCGGTCGCGTACAG
>NZ_JBHVSA010000026.1:0-1357 GCF_042885355.1 Nocardia sp. NPDC058058
GATCAGGACCTTCCAGCCGAGCTTCATCAGCTGGTCGTAGCGGACCCGGGGCAGCGTGCCGCGCAGCCAGATGAAGAAGAAGAGCAGCAGCTGGACCTTGATGACGAACCAGAGCATCGGCCACCAGCCGTGGTTCGCGCCCTCCCAGTACGTGGAGATGGGCGCCGGGGCCCGCCAGCCTCCGAGGAAGAGGGTGACCGAGACCGCCGAGACGGTGACCATGTTGACGTACTCGGCCAGCATGAACAGCGCGAACTTGATGGAGGAGTACTCGGTGTTGAAGCCGCCGACGAGGTCGCCCTCGGACTCCGGCATGTCGAAGGGGGCGCGGTTCGTCTCGCCGACCATCGTGATGACGTAGATGATGAAGGAGACCGGCAGCAGGATGACGTACCAGCGGTCCGCCTGCGCCTCGACGATCGCCGAGGTCGACATCGACCCGGAGTAGAGGAAGACCGAGGCGAAGGCCGCGCCCATCGCGATCTCGTACGAGATCATCTGCGCGCAGGAGCGCAGGCCGCCGAGCAGGGGGTACGTCGAGCCCGAGGACCAGCCGGCGAGGACGATGCCGTAGATGCCGACCGAGGCCACCGCGAGGACGTAGAGCATCGCGATCGGCAGGTCGGTGAGCTGCATCGTGGTGCGCTGGCCGAAGATCGAGACCTGGTCGTCGGCCGGGCCGAAGGGGATCACCGCGATGGCCATGAAGGCCGGGATCGCCGCGATGATCGGGGCCAGGACGTAGACGACCTTGTCGGCCCGCTTGACGATGAGGTCTTCCTTGAGCATCAGCTTCACGCCGTCGGCGAGCGACTGGAGCATGCCCCAGGGGCCGTGCCGGTTGGGACCGATGCGCAGCTGCATCCAGGCGACGACCTTGCGCTCCCAGACGATGGAGAAGAGCACGGTCACCATCAGGAAGGCGAAGCAGAACACCGCCTTGACGACGACCAGCCACCAGACGTCCCTGCCGAACAGGGAGAGGTCCTCGGCAGCGAGCTGTACCGCGTTCACGCGCCCACCTCCGCATCGGTGCCGCTGCTGTCGGCCGGCGTCGCCGGGCCGATCCGTACGAGGGTGCCCGGGCGGGCCCCGGCGTCGGCGAGGACGCCCCGGCCGGTGGAGTTCAGCGGGAGCCAGACCACCCGGTCGGGCATCTCGGTGATCCGGAGCGGGAGTTCCACGGAGCCGGCCGGGCCGGTGACCGCGAGGACATCGCCGTCCTTGACGCCCGTCTCGGCGGCCGTGGCGGCCGACAGCCGGGCGTTCGCCTCGTGCCGGGTGCCGGCGAGGGCCTCGTCGCCCTCCTGGAGCAGGCCCTGGTCGAGGAGGAGCCGGTGGCCCGCGAGGACCGCCT
>NZ_JBHVSA010000027.1:0-317 GCF_042885355.1 Nocardia sp. NPDC058058
CAGGGGCGTCCTCGCGTACGCCAACCGCGGTCCCGTCAAGCCGTGGCTCTACAAGACCTCCGTGGGTCTGATCGGCCTCGGGGTGATCGGGCAGATCGGCCACTTCCAGGAGCACGTGTCGCAGGCCGTGTACTGGATCGCCCACCCGACCTCGCCGGCCTGGATGACCCCGTGGGCCAACAGCCTGTCGCGCGGCATGGGCCAGGTGGACACGACCAAGCCCTCGCTGGGCATGGAGATCCTCCACCTCACCGGCAACTTCATCTTCCTCGCCGGCCTGGTCGGCATCGTGCTGATCACCAAGTGCGTCGCCGGAC
>NZ_JBHVSA010000027.1:327-1348 GCF_042885355.1 Nocardia sp. NPDC058058
CTCTCCACCTGGTTCGGCACGATCGACCCGGGCCCCGCGCTGACCACCTACCGCGTGTGGTGGCACTTCGTCGCCAACCTCATCGGTACGGGCATCCTCGCGCTGTCGCTGTACCACCTGTGGCGGGAGAAGCGGAGCGTCAAGGCCGGCTTCGGCGAGCGGACGGGCGACGAGGCCTCCGAGACTCCCGGTGACGGCGAGACCCCCGCACACGGTGAGCCGTGCCCCACTTGCCACACCACCGCGGGGACTTCCTCCACCGCCGGTTCTGCCGCCGACTCCGAGTTGGTCGGGGCAGGACGCGCGACCTAGGCGAGCGGATCCGTCCCTCCGTGGACCCCGGTCACTTCAGCCGGTACTCGCCCAGGGGCGGGTGCCGGCTGAAGTCATGAGCGGGAGTCTGGGCGCGGGCTCCGTCTCCGAGGCCGCCGGTACGGGCTCCCGCTCGGCGAGTTCCTCCGTACGGCAGCGCCAGCACAGGCCGCTCGGCGCGGGGCGTCCGCAGTGCGCCCCTCGCCGTCCCGGGCAGGGCTGTGCCACCCAGGGCTCGGGCGGGAGCGCCGTGGGGCACTGGGAGCACTGCGCGCACTCGCCGGACTGCCCCGGGCGCAGCGGCCGCTCGCAGACGGGGCAGCAGTGCAGCTCGGCAGCGGGGGCGCCGGTGGCCGTACGCCCGGACCGGCGGTCGGCGCGGAACTCCTGGCACGCCCGGCATGGTTCGCCGGTTGACCACAGGACGCCCGTCTCGCAGTCGGGGTTCGCGCAGCCCCACCGGGGGAGGGCCACGCCGAGCAGCCAGCGGCCGGGGTCGCGGATCTCGTCGATGAACGTGCCGGCGAGGCGGGAGGTGAGGCGGGCCCGCAGCCGGTCGGTGCTCGTTCCGTTGTCGAGCTGGTGGCCGATCTCGCGGCCGATGCGGCGCAGCACGTAGCGGTTCACGCCGCCGAGCAGCATGCGGACGGGGTCCAAGACCCTGTCGATGCGGGGGCTGAAGGTCAGCTGGGGTCTCTTGTCCGCGGGG
>NZ_JBHVSA010000028.1:0-1343 GCF_042885355.1 Nocardia sp. NPDC058058
TCTCGCTCAGCACCGCCGGGAACCCGTAGAGCAGCAGCATCACGGTGTAGTCCGGGCCGGCGATGTGCGCGAAGGGGAACGCCATCGAGCCGACGTCGGCCGGGCCGAGGCGCAGGGCGTGGGCCAGGCAGGAGCCGCCGGCGATCAGGGAGCGGTCGGTGTGCAGGACGCCCTTGGGGTCGGAGGTGGTGCCGGAGGTCCAGTAGATCCAGCGTACGGAGGTTCCCTCGGGGGGCGGCGGGGGCAGGGTGGCGGGGTCGCCGGCGGGGAGGGAGTCGTAGGCCTCGAAGACACCTCGGGCGCCGAGCCGCCGGGCCATGGCGGTGTGGTCGAAGCCGCGCCAGACGCCGGGGACGGCGAAGAACTCGGCCTTCGACTCGCGCAGCGCGAAGCCGACCTCCCGGTCCCGGTAGAAGGGGATCACCGGGGACTGGACGGCCCCGATCCGGGCGAGGGCGAGCGAGAGCAGCACCGTCTCGATGCGGGTCGGGAGCTGCCAGGCGACGACGGTGCCGGGGCGCACGCCCATGCGGTACAGGCCCGCGGCGACGCGTTCGCAGCGGTCGCGGAGCTCGCCGAAGGTGACGGTGCGGTCCCGCGCGGGGTCGTCGGCGGCCTCGATGAGGACGGGGGCGTCGGGCGTCAGCGCGGCGCGCCGGGCGACGAGCGCCCACAGGGTCCCGGACCCGCTCAGATCCCGTGCGGTGGCGGCCGTACCGGTGGTGTCCGACATCCCAACCTCCCCATAGCTGACGGACAGTCAGGTCAACCGCAGAGCGTAGGGCGCGGGCGCTTGTCGGTCCAGGGGTCGCGGAGCTAGCTTGTTTCTGACGGTTCATCAGATATGGCATCGGTACGGCCATCCGCTTGCGGCGAGGGGACACCATGGAACTGCCTCGGATCATCAGCGTGGACGACCACGTGATCGAGCCCGCGCACCTCTTCGACGTGTGGCTGCCCGCCAGGTACCGCGACCGCGGGCCGAGGCCGCTGACCGCCGGCATCGGCGAACTCGCCTACACCGGCGGCAAGTACGTGATCACCATGGACCCGGACGGCCCGCCGACCGACTGGTGGATCTACGAGGACCTGAAGTTCCCGTACAAGCGCAACATCGCCGCCGTCGGCTTCGACCGCGACGAGATGACCCTGGAGGGCATCACCCGCGAGGAGATGCGGCGCGGCTGCTGGGACCCGAAGGCCCGCCTCGCCGACATGGACCTCAACCACGTCGAGGCGTCCCTGTGCTTCCCGACCTTCCCGCGCTTTTGCGGCCAGACCTTCGCCGAGGCGCACGACAAGGAGGTCGCCCTCGCCTGCGTGCGCGCCTACAACGACTGGAT
>NZ_JBHVSA010000029.1:0-1315 GCF_042885355.1 Nocardia sp. NPDC058058
GGGCGGCGGCCAAGGCGGCTCGTACGCGGACAACCCGGGCTACACCCAGGCCTTCGCCATCGGCGAGGACCCGTACGGCCAGGCCGCGACGTACCACGCGGGCGCCGGCGCGGCCCCGGCCGGCCCGACCGGACCGCGGCTGCCCTGGAAGGAGCTCCTGCGCGGCATCGTGATGCGGCCGGGGCCGACGTTCTTCCAGATGCGCGACTACGCGGTCTGGGGCCCGGCGCTGACCGTGACGTTCCTCTACGGCCTGCTCGCGGTCTTCGGCCTCGACGACGCCCGCGACGACGCGATCAACGCGACGCTCGCCAACGCCGTCCCGATCGTCCTCTCCACCGGCGTGGCCTTCGTCATCTGCGGACTGCTCCTCGGCGCGGTCACGCACACCCTGGCCCGCCAGCTGGGCGGCGACGGCGCCTGGCAGCCGACCGTGGGCCTGTCCATGCTGGTCATGTCCATCACGGACGCCCCGCGCCTGCTCTTCGCCGTGTTCCTCGGCGGCGACAACATGGTCGTCCAGGTGCTCGGCTGGCTGACGTGGCTGGCCGCCGGCGCCCTGTTCACCTCGCTGGTCAGCAAGTCGCACGACCTGCCGTGGCCGAAGGCGCTGGGCGCCTCCGCCATCCAGCTGATCGCCCTGCTGTCGATCATCAAGCTGGGCACGATCTAGCCGCACGCACCCGTACGCACCCGCACGCACGAGAAGGGGCCCGCTCCGCACACCAGGCGGACCGGGCCCCTCCTCACGCAACAGGATCGGGGTCAGACGGGGTCAGGCGTCGAGAACCTGCCCCTCCCTCCGCACCACCGGCGGCTCGACCGACCAGGGGAAGTTGATCCACTCGTCGGTCTTCTTCCACACGTACTCGCACTGCACGAGCGAGTGCGACTTCTCGTAGATGACCGCGGACCGCACCTCGGCAACGTGACCGAGGCAGAAGTCGTGCACCAGCTTGAGCGTCTTGCCGGTGTCGGCGACGTCGTCGGCGATCAGGACCTTCTTGTCGGTGAAGTCGATCGCCTCGGGGACCGGCGCGAGCATGACCGGCATCTCCAGGGTGGTGCCCACGCCGGTGTAGAACTCCACGTTCACGAGGTGGATGTTCTTGCAGTCCAGCGCGTACGCCAGACCGCCGGCCACGAACACGCCGCCGCGGGCGATGCTCAGGATGATGTCGGGCTCGTAGCCGTCGTCGGCGATGGTCTGCGCCAGCTCGCGGACGGCGCGCCCGAAGCCCTCGTAGGTCAGGTTCTCGCGTACTGCGTCGCTCATGCCTCGTGCCTCACCTGGGTGCGGTGGAAGTTCTGGAAG
>NZ_JBHVSA010000030.1:0-1275 GCF_042885355.1 Nocardia sp. NPDC058058
TCGGGCCTCGATCTGCGCGGCCACCTCGGCCTCCGAGAGCGGGAGCATCCGGTCCAGGCGGTGGCGCACGACCGTGGACACCGACTCGGGGTCCTGGCCCGCGTCGACCACCAGGTAGCGCCCGGGATCGGCGGCGGCCAGCGTCAGGAACCCGGCCCGCACCCGCTGGTGGAACTCCGCCGGCTCCGACTCCAGCCGGTCCGGGGCCTCGGTGAACCGCTCCCGCGCCGCCTCGGGCGACACGTCGAGCAGCACCGTCAGGTTCGGGACGAGCCCGCCGGTGGCCCAGCGCGAGATACGGGCGATCTCGGTCGGGGACAGGTCGCGCCCGGCGCCCTGGTAGGCCACCGAGGAGTCGATGTACCGGTCGGTGATGACGACCGCGCCGCGCTCCAGGGCGGGCCGGACCACCGTGTCCACGTGCTCCGCGCGGTCGGCGGCGTACAGCAGCGCCTCGGCGCGGTTGGACAGCCCGGCGGAGGACACGTCGAGCAGGATCGAGCGGAGCCGCTTGCCGACGGGGGTCGCCCCCGGCTCGCGCGTCACGACGACCTCGTGGCCCTTGCCCCGGATCCAGTCGGCGAGCGCCTGGACCTGCGTGGACTTGCCGGCCCCGTCGCCACCCTCCAGGGCGATGAAGAACCCGGCGTCGGAGGCGGCCTGTACCGGCTCCCCGCCGCGCAGCGCCTCGCGCAGGTCCCGGCGCAGCGGTACGCCGCCGCGGTCGTCGCCCTTGATCAGCACGACCACGGCGACCGGCAGCAGCAGGGCGCCGACCAGCATCAGCGTGAAGGCCGCGCCGCCGTGCTCGAAGACGACCTCGCCGTCGCCCAGCCGGTGCGGGCCGATCAGCGCCGCCAGGACGGGGGCGAGGATGGCGCCCACGCCCACGGCCACGCGGACGACCGCCTGGAGGTGCTCGGTGACCCGGGCCCGGCGCAGCTCCTCGGTCTCCTGGTCGAGCAGGGTGTGCCCGGTGTTGGCGACGACGCCCGCGGCGGTGCCGGCGAGCAGGGACAGGAACAGGACGGTCGCCGTGTCCGGGACCAGGCCGCTCAGCAGCAGCGCCAGCCCGGTCACCCCTATGGCGAGGGCCAGCAGCCGGCGCCGGGACAGCGCGGGCAGTACCTTCCCGGCCTGGGTGGCGCGGATGCCGAGGCCGGTACCGCCGATCAGGGCCAGCACCAGCAGGGCGAAGGTGGCCGGTCCGCCGCCCAGGTCGAAGGCGTGCAGGACGGCCACGGCAGCGGCGGAGGCCACGGCTCCGGCAACCGC
>NZ_JBHVSA010000032.1:0-758 GCF_042885355.1 Nocardia sp. NPDC058058
AACGGTCGGGCGGTGCGCGGCGATCAGATCGAACACGCGCTCCACCGTGCTGCGTTCCGGGAAGATGATCCCGGCCGCCCCCACCCCGAAGGGGAACAGCGCCGCCAGATCGCGGGAGTAGCCGAAGAAGAGCTTGGGGACCGGCAGCACCACGTCATCGGGCCGCAGGTCCAGCACCCCCCGGGCGTACCAGTCGAAACTCAGGCGCGGACTGCGGGCCGGCAGCACGCACGCCTTCGGCGCCCCCGTGCTCCCCGTGGTGAACTTCCAGATCGCGGGCGCGTCCCGGTGGGTCGGCGCCGGGTCCAGCTCGTCCGGCTGTCCGGCGACCAGCGAGTCGAAATGGTGCTCACCGGCGCGCAGCGCATCCGCCGGCACCCCGGCGACCAGCAGGTTCCGGACTCCCGCGGCCCGCAGCCGCTCCAGCGTGCCCGCGTCGGCCACGACCACCCGCGGGGCCACGTACCGCTCGTAGTAGCGGTACTCCTTCGCGTGCAGGAAGCTGTAGACCTCGGCGGTGACCGCGCCGATCTTCTGCGCGCCGTACCAGGCCGCCACGAACTCGACGCCGTCACTCATGGCGATCAGCACCCGATCCTGCGGCCGCACCCCGAGGGCGCGCAGCGCGTGTCCCACCCGGTTGGCCAGGCCCCGCAGCCGCGCGTAACTCGTGCGCCGTCCGTCACCGCCGATCAGCGCCGTACGGTCGCCGTCGGCCCCGTCGAGGAAGTGGGCAGCGACGTTGAAGTTCTCCGGAA
>NZ_JBHVSA010000032.1:768-1233 GCF_042885355.1 Nocardia sp. NPDC058058
CATGCTCAGTCGGAGCACTTGGCCGCGCATCTCTCTCCATGCCGACCTCGCCCCTTCTCCCAACGTGCTGACCTCGGACGGGGCACCTTCGAGTGCTGTCGGCGGCCCGTGTCGATCTCCTAGCCTGACGACGCAGTAGCAGAGGCGAAGGAGGTGCAAAGCTGTGGCGGTCGGCTCTTCGACCGGGCTCACGTATTCCGGGTACCTGGCGTTGGACGAGGTACTCGCGGCTCAGAGGCCGGTTTCGGACGTGCACGACGAACTGCTCTTCATCGTCGTGCACCAGGTCCACGAACTGTGGTTCAAACAGATGCTCCACGAACTCGGCCAGGCCCAGGCCCGCCTGGTCGCGGGCGAGACGGAGCGGGCGCTGCGCAGCCTGCAACGGCTGCGGACCGTACTGGAGGCCACCACGGTTCCCATCGGTGTGATGGAGACCATGACACCGCAGGAGTTCGCGCTCTT
>NZ_JBHVSA010000033.1:0-1224 GCF_042885355.1 Nocardia sp. NPDC058058
GTCACGTACCGCGCAGACCACGTCCGAGGCCGCTTCCGCGGCCGCTGCCGTGTGCTGATCCGCTGGTGCTGTGCCCGTACTCACGAGGGAGCAGCCTACGCGTCTTCCACCCTCACCCGGCCGCCGGGGTCTCCCGGCGCTCCGGGTACGGGGGCCGGTGTACCGCCCACGTGCTCGGCCGCGGCGCGGACGTCGATCTCCCGCCAGAACCCGGCGCGGATGGCGTAGCGGTCGTGTTCGTCGATCTGGTCGTCCTTGTGCGCGAGCAGCCCGAAGCGGGCGGCGTAGCGCAGCAGCTCCCCGTCGATGCGGTGCGGGATCCGCGGGTACATCGTGGCCAGTTTCTGCAGGTGGACGGTCTCCGGGAGGCGTTCCATCCAGCGCCTGGCGAACACCTGCCCGACCTCGAACGGGTCGCCGCCGACGGTGGTGATGTCCTCCTCGCGGTCGGCCCAGCGCTGTTCGGCGCTGGTGAGCTGGGCGAGGGTGGGCAGGGAGGCGGTCTCGGCGGGTTCTCCCAGCGGCCCGGCCCGGTCGATCCAGCCCTTGTCGGAGGACCAGCGCAGGGCGCTGCTGCCGGCGGGGGCGTGCGAGGGCTGCGCGGGGGTGAGCGGCTGCCCGGGCGCGCGCAGGGTGGCGAGGTCCTTGGGGGTGGGTACGGGCTTGGCCCCCTCGTTCGCGGGCGCCGGTACGGGGGTCCCGTGCTCGGTGGTGTCCGGCGCGGCCGGGGCGGAGGAGCCGTTGCGGGCGGCCTCGGCCAGCGCGGCCTCGGGGAGCGGGGCGGAGAGGATCGCGGCGATCTCGGGGCGGGGCGCGGGGGGCGGCGGGCAGAGTCCGGAGAGGTCCTTGGCGCGGACGGCCCGGGTGATCCAGGCGCGGTCCAGGACCCGGCGTTCGTCGGCTTCGGCGACGAGGTCCTCGGACTGGTTGTAGTCCCCGTCGGCGGCCTGGACGGCCCAGAGGTGGACGGCGACCCCGTGTTCCTTCGCGGACATCAGCCCGGGGAGCAGGTCCCCGTCGCCGGTGACGAGCACGACGTCGGAGCAGGCGCGGTTGCGGGCCAGCTCGGTGAGCTCGGCGTGCATCGCGGCGTCCACGCCCTTCTGCGCCCAGCGACCGTCGCTGCGGGTCAGGGCGCCGAGCCGGACGGTGACGCGGGGCATGACGCGCAGCCGCCGGTGTTCGGGCTGCGGCACCCGGTCGGGGGCGCCGTCGAACCAGTAG
>NZ_JBHVSA010000034.1:0-1219 GCF_042885355.1 Nocardia sp. NPDC058058
TCCTGCTTCCGCCGTGTCCTGCTTCCGCTTCCGCTGTGTCCCGTGTCGACGGGTGGAACGGCCGAGCGTCGGAAGGGGCCGCTGCGGTACCCTGACGCCATGCGTGCCGTACGCCTTCTGCTTACCGAGCCGCGCTGATCAGCGCCGACCCTTCGAGACGGTCGGCACCGGCGCGGCGCCCCCTCCTGTGCGAGGGGTTTTTTCGTTTGGGCAGGCAGAGACGGCAGAGACGATCGATGGAGCTTCAGAAATCATGAGCGAGACGAACACCCCGGCCCCCGAGGCGGCCGAGGCGCACCGCTACACGGCTGCCATGGCCGCCGACATCGAGGCACGCTGGCAGGACGTATGGGACGCGCGGGGCACGTACGAGGCGCCGAACCCGACCGGTGACCTGGCCGGGGACCCCGAGGTCGTCGCGCGGCCCAAGAAGTTCATCATGGACATGTTCCCGTACCCCTCCGGTGCGGGCCTGCACGTCGGCCACCCGCTCGGGTACATCGCCACCGACGTCTACGCCCGCCACCAGCGGATGACCGGCCACAACGTCCTGCACACCCTGGGCTTCGACGCCTTCGGCCTGCCGGCCGAGCAGTACGCCGTGCAGACCGGCACGCACCCGCGCGTGTCCACCGAGGCCAACATGGAGAACATGAAGGTCCAGCTGCGCCGGCTGGGCCTGGGCCACGACAAGCGCCGGTCGTTCGCGACGATCGACCCGGACTACTACAAGTGGACCCAGTGGATCTTCCTGCAGATCTACAACTCCTGGTACGACGCGGACGCGAAGAAGGCCCGGCCGATCGCCGAGCTGATCGCCGCCTTCGAGGACGGCTCCCGTGAGGTCCCGGCCGGCGTCGCGGGCGGCCGCGCCTGGGCGGACCTGACCGCCGGCGAGCGGGCCGACGTACTGAACGAGTACCGGCTGGCGTACGCCTCCGACGCGCCCGTCAACTGGTGCCCGGGCCTGGGCACCGTCCTGGCCAACGAGGAGGTCACCGCGGACGGCCGGTCCGAGCGCGGCAACTTCCCCGTCTTCAAGGCCAAGCTGAGCCAGTGGAACATGCGGATCACCGCCTACGCGGACCGCCTGCTGGACGACCTGGACGCGCTGGACTGGCCCGAGGCCATCAAGCTGCAGCAGCGCAACTGGATCGGCCGCAGCGAGGGCGCGCGCGTCGACTTCGCGCTGGGCGAGGACGCGATCACCGTCTTCACC
>NZ_JBHVSA010000035.1:0-1196 GCF_042885355.1 Nocardia sp. NPDC058058
CACAGGTGGACGGCGTTGGCCCCGACCCGCCCCGGGTCGAGTTCGAGCCGGATGGTTCCCTTGCCGGCCGGGCCGCCGGTGTCGAACGGAAGGCTGATCTTGACGGCGCGGTCGGGGACGGCCGTGGAGGTGTCGGCGCTGGTGCCGCCGGCTTCCAGTTCCGCGGTCCGGCCGGGCTCCGTGCTGGTCAGGATGGTGGTGACGGCGAGCAGGACGACGGCGACCGCCGCCTCGGCGAGGACGGAGCGGCGCAGGCCGACCCGGTCGGAGTCGGCGTCACGGACCTGCTTCTCGCGCGCGTTGGCACGGGCGGCCCGCTGCCGGGCGAGCTGGGCGGCGCGCTTGGGGTCGGCGGGGACGGTCACGGACTCTGTTTCACGTGAAACATCGCGCTGGGAGACGACCTTGGCGCTCTTCCCGGCGGGGGTCTCGGCGAGCCGCGTGGTCCACGTCCGGGAGACGTAGGCGATGGTGACCAGGACGGCGACCAGGCCCACCTTGACGAGCAGGAGCTGCCCGTAGCTGGTGCCGGTCAGGGCGGACCAGCTGCCGACCTGGCGCCAGGACTGGTAGACGCCCGTCACGGTGAGGACCAGGACGCTGATGAAAGCGACCCGGGAGAACCGCTGGACGGCCTCGCGCTCGATCCCGGGGACCTTGTGGAGGGCGACGAGCAGCGCGGTGAGGCCGCCGAGCCAGGTGGCGACGGCCAGCAGGTGCAGGATGTCGACGGGCATGGCGATACCGGTCTGGATGCCGGTGGAAGCGTGCTCGGACAGCGCCCAGGTGGCGGCGATGCCGGCGGCGACGACCCCTCCGCCGATGCCCAGGCCGAACGCGAGGTCGTTGGTGTCCTTGGCGGTGTCCGCCCCGTTCGGGCCGCCCGAGGACCTGGCGGCCTTCGGACGTCCGGCGGCGGCGCTCTGGCTCCGCGCGTACGCCCCGAAGAGGACGGCGATGAACAGCGCGGCCGCGCCGAGGAGCAGCAGCCGGGAGACCAGGGAGGCTCCGGTCTTGGCCTCCAGGACGGCCCTCAGCCCGCCGAGGTCGAAGGCGTCGGCGAAGTTACCGGAGCCGGTGTACGGGGTGCGCAGCAGCAGCATCGCCAGGGTGGCGACGGTGAGGGTGACCCAGGCCCCCACGACGAGCTTCTGCAGGGGACGCTCGGCCGCGCCCCGGCGCCAGCACAGCAGCAG
>NZ_JBHVSA010000036.1:0-1180 GCF_042885355.1 Nocardia sp. NPDC058058
GCCCGGCGGCGAGGTGCAGCGCGCCGCCGGGGCCGCTGTCGGGGTAGGGGGAGCTGATCCACAGCACGATCACGAGCACGGCGAGGAAGCCGAGCCCCAGTCCGGCGGCCATCGCACCGCCCAGCACACACGCGGCGGCGGCCGGTGAACGGCGCCGCCCGCCGGCCCTTTGAGGCGTCGGCAACGGGGTCCCGCGTTCGATTACTTGGGTCACTCCGCCATGGTGCCAACGACACGCGCTATGGACGGGTAACAGGCGAATGTCCGTGGTGTCGCTCAATATACGTTTATGTACTTTATCGCCCAGGGTCGCCGGTTCGCGGGGAGCGTGGCATGACACAAAACGTCGGTACGACCTCCGGCGAGAGCCAGGACCCTGAGCCCGTCCTCCCCGCGCCCGGGGAGCGTCGAAAGCTGCGCGAGGGGGCGCACCTGACGTACGAGCAGGTGGCGGCGGCGGTCGGGGTCACCGGAACCACCGTCCGCTCCTGGGAGTTGGGCCGCACCGAACCGCGCGGGCGCAAGCGCGATTCGTACGCCGCGTTCCTGGCGGGCCTGTCCGAACGCGCCGCCGCCCACGGCCACCCGGCCGGCGGCCACGCCCGCCCCCGCCCCAAGTCCCCGGCCAGGCGCGCGCCCCACGACCCCGCCCCCTCCAGAACCCCGGCCCCTCCCCCCTCCCGCAGCACCCACCCAGGCCCCGCCACCACCCCATCGGCCCAGGCCCCTCCACGCCCCAACACACCCCCGTCACCCCAAACGGCCCAGCCGCCCCAGCCGGACGCGCCGCACCACCCTGCCCAGCCACCCCAGGCCGCCCCCGCTGCCCAGGCAACGCCGTCGCCCCAACCCGCCCAGTCGGCCCACGCCGCCGAGGCGACCCCTTCGGCTCAAACCGCCCACACGGACCGTGCCGCCGGTGCGACCCCGTCGCCTCAAGGCAGCCCGGCGCCCCAGGCGACCCCGCGAACCCAAACCACCCCGGTGACCCCGGCGGCCTCAGCCGCCCCCGCGGACCCGGCCCGGGCCACCCCGGTCGCCCCGGCCATCACCGGCATGTCCGCTCCCGAGGCCGCACCGGACGCGTCGGAGCCCCGGGCCGCCATGGGCGCCCCGGCCATCATCGGCATGTCCCCGCCCGGAGCCCCCGACGCCCCGGCCACCGCGAACGGCTCGGCCG
>NZ_JBHVSA010000037.1:0-1172 GCF_042885355.1 Nocardia sp. NPDC058058
CGAGGCGCCCGCACCACCTGGTGGGTAGGGCGGTTCAGCAGCGCCATCAGTCGGTGGGGAGCGTGTAGACGCGGCGGACACTGCTGCCGAGGCGGGCGACGTCGGCTCCGTAGACATGCAGGGAGATCGCCGTCGTACGACAGGAGTTGCGGACCTTGTGGATGTCGCCGGGCGGGGCGAACCCGCAGACGTCACCGGGGCCGTTGACCACCTCTTCGGTCGCCACCAGCCGGGCCCCGACGGACCCCGTGGCGGGGGCTAGCCGGTAGCGGAGCTCGCTCTCCTCGCCCTCGTGCACACCGGCGACGCACCACGAGACGTGATCGTGGATGGCGGTCTCCTGACCGGGCAGCCACACCAGCGCCACCACCGAGAAGCTGCCGTCCGGCTCGGCGTGCAGGACGTGCTGGCGGTACCGGTCGGCGTGCCCCACCCGCTGCTCGGGAGTGAGCAGGTCGGGGGTGCCCAGGTGCGGGGCCACGCGCTCGCCGACCAGGTAGGCGGTCAGATCGGGGGCGAGGCCCCGGTCCACGACCGTGCGGATCTCACTGACGAGTGCGGCCATCCTCGCGGTGGTGCGGGCCTGGGTGGTGGTGGTCATATGGGCAGCGTCGAACAGTCAATCCATCACGTCCAACGACAGTTCTGACCCGAAATCCCAAGCACCGCTTATGGATCGCCCCGGCGGGATCGCCCGGTCAGCAGCCGACCCGGTTCGACGCGACCCGCTTCAGCTCGTCCAGCACCACCGCGGTCGCCGGGATCCGCAGATGGTCCCGGTACACGTACGCGGCGATGTGGCGGCGCGCGGCGGGTTGCAGCGGACGCCCGCAGACCCGGCTCAGGGAGAGGGAGGGCAACACCAGGGCGGGCATCATGGCCACGCCGAGCCCCTGGGCGACCAGGGACTGCACCACCAGGTTGTCATCGGTGGCGAACCGGATGTCGGGTACGAAGCCCAGCTCGGCGCACTCGTGCAGCAGGTTCGCCCGGCAGCGCGGGCAGCCCGCTATCCACCGCTCCTCGGCGAGGTCGCCGAGGTTCACGGCGCGGCGCCGGGCCAGCGGATGGCCGGTCGGCAGCAGCACCGTCAGCTGGTCCTCCAGCAGTCTGACCTCGGCGACCTCGTCCGGGATCTCCTCGTGCAGCCCCGGGTAGGTGAAGGCCAGGGT
>NZ_JBHVSA010000038.1:0-1168 GCF_042885355.1 Nocardia sp. NPDC058058
CTCGCGGTGGTGGTGGCGGTCGACGGCTGGCAGCCGACCAGGTCGATCATCGTGGCGCGGCCGGTGGTCTTCAGCGTGACCACCTCGTCGACCCGGCTCTCGCGCTGGCCGAACGTGTAGTCCGCGCGGCCCACCTCGGCGTGCTCCTTGTTCTGCGAGATCAGGGTGCAGACACCGGTGACCGAGGCCTCCTTGCGGACCTCCAGGTGCACCTTCACCTCGGAGTCCGAGACCACCTGGAACTTGATCACCTCGGCGCTGACGGCCTGGCCCGCCACGTAGTCCCAGCCGATCCAGCCGACCACGCCCAGCAGGCCCACGCCCAGCACCGAGCCGACGATCTTGAGCTTCCGGTCGGCGCGCTCGTCCGCCGACCGGCCGTAGCGGCCCTCGGGGAGGCCCTCGCGCACCGAGCTCATGATCGTTCCTTCCATGGAATTTTCCGCCCCCCGATTCGGTCAGTATAGGAACCGCCCACGCTGACGAATCACAGAGGATCCTGTCTTGACCGAGCAGCTTCGACTGATGGCCGTCCACGCCCACCCCGACGACGAGTCGAGCAAGGGCGCGGCCACCATGGCCAAGTACGTGTCCGAGGGGATGCCCGTGCTGGTGGTGACCTGCACCGGCGGCGAGCGCGGCTCGATCCTCAACCCCAAGCTCCAGGGCGACAAGTACATCGAGGAGAACATCCACGAGGTCCGCGCCAGGGAGATGGACGAGGCGCGCGAGATCCTCGGCATCGAGCAGGAGTGGCTCGGGTACGTCGACTCCGGCCTCCCCGAGGGCGACCCGCTGCCCCCGCTGCCCGACGGCTGCTTCGCCCTGGCGGACGTGGAGGAGGCCGCGGGCCGGCTGGTGAAGAAGATCCGCGCGTTCAAGCCGCAGGTCATCACCACGTACGACGAGAACGGCGGCTACCCGCACCCCGACCACATCATGACCCACAAGATCTCGATGGTGGCCTTCGACGGCGCCGCCGACACCGAGAAGTACCCGGAGGCCGAGTTCGGCCCGGCGTACCAGCCGCAGAAGCTGTACTACAACCAGGGCTTCAACAAGCCGCGCACCGACGCCCTGCACGAGGCGCTGCTCGCGCGCGGCCTGGAGTCCCCCTACGGCGAGTGGCTGGAGCGCTGGAAGGAGTTCGAGCGCACCGAGCGGAACC
>NZ_JBHVSA010000039.1:0-1155 GCF_042885355.1 Nocardia sp. NPDC058058
GCCTCCCGGAGCGGCTACTTCTCCCGTGCGGAGTACGCCCCCGTCACGCGCTCGGTCCGCCCGGCTGGCCCGGACCCGCCCCGTGTCAGGATGGCCCCATGACCGCCTCGACCGTGTTGTCGCTCCTCCGGAACCGCACCGACGGATCGTTCCTCTCGCTCTGGTCGAAGGATTCGGTCCTGTCCATCGGCTCGGTCGGCAGTGCCCGGTGGTACTGACCCCAGAGCGCTCTGGGCACCGGGCCTGACCCGTGCACCCAAGCCGGCACGAGCTGAACCCGACCCTGTCCTCAGCGATGCCAGCCGCAGGATGCAGATGAGTAGAGACGGATGTCCGCTGGTTGAGTCGCTGCACACAAAGATGCAGGTCAGATGACATGACGCCAGATGGCTAGCGACTGAAGCGACCGAACTTCAAACAATCACGTACAGAAAGCAAGGCGTCTGCCGCAGAACCATCCCGTCAGGCGTCCGCAGCCTGTGCTGGCCTTTCCGAGCGTTCCGTCTTGCGGCCTCTGCTGCCGGCGGTGAGCGTGGTCGGGTCGACGGCTTCCGCAGGGGCGCCGGTGGCGTAGAGGCCGTCGGGGACGGTGTCGCGGTCGTGCGGCAGGAGCCAGAAGACTCGGCGGCGGAAGGTACCGCTGGAGCGCGAGGGCTTGGCCTGGGGGCCGAGCTGGGCGTAGCCGACGAGGCGGCCGTCTCGGTGGTAGGCGGGTTTGCCTCGGCGGGTGGGGAGGCGGTCGAGGGACTGGCGGACGTAGTCGAGTTCGGAGACGTCTTCGAGCCAGATGAGGTCGATTTCGTGGTGGAGCTCGTCGTCGGAGATGAGGGAGCTCATGCGTTCTCCTCTTCTGCGAGCAGTCCGATGCCGGGGTAGTACTTCTTCGAGTTGGACAAGATCATTTCTTTGGGTGAGGCAAGGCCTACGAGCTCGCGTGCCCGCGACGCGAAGGCGCGGGAGGAGACGGTGGGCGCGCCTTCATTCTGGCACCAGGTGCGGTAGACGTTGTAGAGGCGGGCTTGTTCCGCGCGGTGGTCGGGGTCAAAGGTGCAGCATTCTTCGAAGAAGCGGCCGGTGTGGTCTTCGGTTTCCGCGTAGGCGGTGGTGGCGATGCGGACCGGGGCGGGGCCGGTGAGGTCTTTCTCGCCGGCGAGG
>NZ_JBHVSA010000040.1:0-1150 GCF_042885355.1 Nocardia sp. NPDC058058
TGCTCGCCGCCGCCCGCCGCCGGGGCGGGGTCGTGGTGGTGGACCTGCCGCGCCGGGTCGATGAGGCCGTGGCCGAGGTGCTGGCCCAGCTGGACCTGGTGCTGATGGTGGTGCCGGGCGAGTTGCGGTCGGTGGCCGCGGCGGGTCGCGTCGCCGCCGGGGTGCGGATGGTCGCCCGGGACGTCCGCGTCGTCGTACGGGGCCGCTGCCCCGGCGGGCTCGATGCCGAGACGGTGGCCGGGCTGCTGGGCGTTCCGCTGGCCGGCGAGGTCCCGGTCGAGCTGGGGCTGCCCGGGCGGGTGGCCGAGGGGGAACCGCCGGGTGCGCAGCGGCGCGGCGCGCTGGCCCGGTTCTGCGACGGCTTCTGGCAGCGGGCGCTCGGCGCCGCCCCGGGGGTGCCGGCATGAGCGCGGTACTGCTGGACGCGGTGCGCCAGCGGCTCGCCGAGAGCGGCGCGGAGCCGACTCCGGCGAGGGTCGCGGCCGCCCTGCGGGCCCAGGGCCGGCTGCTCGGTGATGCGGAAGTGCTGGGCGTGGCAGCCGAGTTACGGTCCGAGCTGGTGGGAGCGGGCCCGCTGGAGGGGCTGCTCGCCGATCCGGAAGTCACCGATGTGCTGGTGGCGGCCCCGGACCGGGTGTGGGTGGACCGCGGCGGGGGGCTGGAGCTGACCGGGGTGACCTTCCGGGACGCGGAGGCCGTGCGCAGGCTCGCCCAGCGGCTCGCCGCCGTCGCGGGTCGGCGGCTGGATGACGCCCGGCCGTGGGTGGACGCCCGGATGCCGGACGGAACCAGGCTCCACGCGGTCCTGCCGCCGGTCGCGGTCGGCTCGACCTGCCTGTCCCTGCGGGTGGTGCGGCCCCGGGCGTTCACGCTGGAGGAGCTGGTCGCCGCCAGGACGCTGCCGCCCGGCGGGCAGAAACTGCTCCGGGCGATGGTGGAGGCCCGGCTGTCGTTCCTCGTCTCCGGCGGTACCGGGACGGGCAAGACGACCCTGCTCAGTGCCCTGTTGGGGCTGGTGGGCCCGGCGGAGCGGATCGTACTGGCCGAGGATTCGGCCGAGTTGCGCCCCGATCACCCGCATGTGGTGCGGCTGGAGACGAGGCCGGCCAACCAGGAGGGCGCGGGCCTGGTCACGCTGGCCGATCTGGGC
>NZ_JBHVSA010000041.1:0-1140 GCF_042885355.1 Nocardia sp. NPDC058058
CAGTAGTAGTACAGGGCGATCACGACGTTGACCGCCATCACCACGGCCAGCCAGCCCAGGCCCGCGTCTACGGCGGACTGGAAGACGGTGACCTTGGCGAAGAGCCCGATGATGCCCGGCGGCAGTCCGGCCAGGCAGAGCAGGAAGAAGGCCAGCGAGAGGGCGGCGAGCGGGCGCCGCGCGTACAGGCCCCGGTAGTCGGCGAGGCGCTGGAGCGGCTTCGTACGGGCGACCAGCGCGGCCACGGCGAAGGCGCCGAGGTTCACGGCGGCGTACATCAGCGCGTAGGCGACGGTGGAGCCGATCTGGTCGCGGTCGGAGTACGCGGCGGCCGCGATCGGGACCAGCAGGTAGCCGGCCTGGCCGACCGAGGACCAGGCGAGCAGCCGGACGGCGCCGTTCACGCGGTCCGCGGACTGGCGCAGGGCGGCAGCGTTGCCGAGCGTCATGGTGAGCGCGGCGAGGACGGCGAGGGCCGGGCCCCAGATATCGGAGTACGCCGGGAAGGCGATCACCGTGACGAGGATGAGGCCGGTGAAGCCGACGGCCTTGCCGACCACGGACAGGTAGCCGGCGATGGGCAGGGGCGCGCCGACGTAGGTGTCCGGGACCCAGAAGTGGAAGGGGACGGCCGCGGTCTTGAAGGCGAAGCCGACGAGGGTGAGCGCGACGCCCGCCATGGCGAGGGTGTCGAGCTGTCCGGGGACGTGTTCGAGGCGGTCGGCGACCTGGGTGAGGTGCAGGGAGCCGGTGGCGGCGTAGACGAAGCTGACGCCCATCAGCGACACGGCGGTGGCGGTGACGGAGGACAGGAAGAACTTCAGGGCGGCTTCGGAGGAGAGCCGGTCGCCGCGGCGCATGCCGACGAGGGCGAAGGCGGGCAGCGAGGCGACTTCGAGGGCGACGATCAGGGTGGCGAGGTCGCGCGAGGCGGGCAGCAGGGCCGCGCCGGCCGCCGAGGAGAGCAGCAGGAACCAGTACTCGCCGGCCGGCATCCGCGCGTCGCGGACGGCGGTCACCGACAGCAGGGCGGTGACGAGCGCGCCGGCCAGCACCAGGAACTGGATGACCAGCGTGAAGTGGTCGGCGGTGTAACTGCAGGCGTCGGGGTCGCCGGTCAGGCAGAAGGTGGTGCGGTCC
>NZ_JBHVSA010000042.1:0-1135 GCF_042885355.1 Nocardia sp. NPDC058058
GGTGGCCGTACGAGGCGTCGTGGAAGGACTTGCTCCGGCCCGGGGTGCCCCGTCCGTCCAGGGCCACCACCACGAAGCCCAGCGCGGCGAGGGGTTCGGCGTCGAGGCCCGTCCCGCCGGGGTCGAAGGACGGCGAGACCCGGGCCACCTGCGGGCCGGGGTAGAGGTTGTCCACCACCGGGTAGCGCCGGGCGGGGTCGAAGCCCCGCGGCCGGTACAGGACCCCGTAGACGTCGGTGACGCCGTCGGCCGCCTTGACGCGGAACCGTTCCGGCGGCGTCCAGCCGGTGGCGGTCAGCCCGCCGGTGTCGGCGCGCTCCAGCTCGACGAGGACGCGGCCGGTCCAGTCGCGGACGCGGGTCACCGGCGGGGTGTCGACGGTGGAGGCGGAGTCGACGAAGTACTCCTGGCCGCCGCCCGGCAGGGTCACGACGTGGTCCAGGGCGTCGTCCGTGACCTTGGCGAAGCCGGAGCCGTCCAGGCCGATCCGGCACACCGTGCGGCGGTACGGGTCCTCCTCGACCAGCCCGGAAGCGGTGAAGTAGACCACCCGCCGGGCCTCGTCGACGCGCAGGATCTGCCGCACCGCCCACGGCCCGGAGGTGACCTGCCCGAGGGGTGCGCCGGTGCGCAGGTCGTAGCGGTACAGGTGGCCCCAGCCGTCCCGCTGCGAGTACCACAGGACCTCGTCGGCCAGCACCCGCACGATCGGAGGCTCGTACGCCCACTGGTTGGGCTCCACGCGGGTGGCCCCGCTCTCGCTCAGTACGGTGGTCACCTCGCCGGTGACCGGGTCGAGCCGGTGCAGGGTGAGGGTGCGCTGGTCGCGGGGGCGGGCGAGGTAGTACACCGCCGAGCCGTCCGGGGCCCACCACGCCCACCGGGCGGTGATCGGCGACAGCAGGGGCATCGGCAGCGGCTCGGCCCGCGCCCGGACCACCGTGCCCGCGGCGACGTCCAGCACGACCAGCTCGGCCAGCGGCAGGTGCTCGTCCCCGGCGTAGGCGTACCGCTGGGTGTGCGGGAGGGGCGCGCCGCCGTCGGCGGGCCTGGCTTCCACGAGGTGGGTCCGGCGGACGTGGCGCTCGTCGGTCCGGTGGGCCAGCACATTCGTCGAGTCGGGCGACCAGGCCAC
>NZ_JBHVSA010000043.1:0-668 GCF_042885355.1 Nocardia sp. NPDC058058
GCCAGGGCCTCAACACCAGCGTCCAGGACGCGTACAACCTGGGCTGGAAGCTGGGCGCGGTCCTGCGCGGCGGGGCCGACCCGTCCCTGCTCGACACCTACGAGGAGGAACGCCTGCCCAACGCCGCCGCGATGCTGGGGCTGACCACGCGGGTGCACCGCGGCGAGGTCCGCCGCGGCGCGGCCACCCACCAGCTCGGCCTGGGCTACCGCGCCTCCTCGCTCACCGTGGAGACCCGCGAGGGCCTGCCGCCGGACGCACTCCACGCCGGCGACCGCGCCCCGGACGGCCCCCACGCCGGCCGCCGCCTCTTCGACGCCTTCCGCGGCCCGCACTGGACCCTCCTCACGGTCGGCACCGACACCCCCCTGCCGACCCTCGCCACGGTCCGCACGCTCCGCATCCCCCCGTACGAGGCCTACGGCCGGGGCATCTTCCTCATCCGCCCCGACGGCTACACAGCCTGGGCCGGCACCACAACCACGGGCCTGACCACCCACGCCACAACCCTCGGCCTCGCCTGACCCCGGCTGCGGCGCTCCGCGCACGGCGATGCGGAACGCCGTACGCGTCTTCGACAACAGCGACGTCGCCATGGTGCGAAGGAGCCGTCGTGGCCCGATCGACAGCAGCGACCAGGCTGCCCATGCGACGGGTGGTGGCAACCC
>NZ_JBHVSA010000043.1:678-1124 GCF_042885355.1 Nocardia sp. NPDC058058
GTGTTCGCCGGGCCCCGGCGGGAGGACCGCGCATGAGAGACTCGGCGGTCAACTCGCCGCGCCAGAAGGGTCGCTCGCCTTGACGGACGTCATACAGCCGCCGGTCCACCTCCACGCGGTGGTGGATGCGCTCGCCGCGAACCCCGCGCTGCCACCCGAGCTCGTCCGCCGGCTCTTCTCCTACCGCAGAGGCCGTGGCAGCGTCGCCAAGCGCGGCGACCTGACCGATGACATGACCGCCGAGATCATCGCCATCGACGACCCCTGGTTCACGCATTCGCTCGCGCTCAACCGGGGCCTCCCCCAGGCCGTCCGGATGACACTCGCCGGGCATCCGGATCCGGCGGTGCGCGCGGCCGTGGTGGTCGGCACGGAGGGCTCACCGCGGGAGCTGTTCGAGCGGCTGCTGGACGACCCCGACCTACAGGTGCGGGTGTCCCTGGCGG
>NZ_JBHVSA010000044.1:0-1121 GCF_042885355.1 Nocardia sp. NPDC058058
GAGGTCGAGCAGGTTGCCCAGCTCGATGGCCTCCAGCAGGTCCGTGTTGAAGCGCTTGCCCTTGTCCTGGACGGACACGTTCTTGTAGCGCTCGCGCAGTTCCGCGATCTTGTCGACCGCGGTCTTGATGGTCTGCTCCGTACGGAAGACCATCACGCAGGCGTCCATCGTCTCCTGGAGCTCCAGGCGCAGGTCCGCGACCCGCTCCTTGCCCGTGGAGTTGCGCAGGTGCTCGACCAGGTCGGCCACCTGCTGCGCCGGGTTCTCGGGGAGCTCGACGAAGTCGTTCTCCTGCGAGTACTTCGCCGCGGCGATGCCCGAGCGCTTGCCGAAGACGTTGATGTCCAGCAGCGAGTTGGTGCCCAGACGGTTGGCGCCGTGCACCGACACGCACGCGACCTCGCCGGCCGCGTACAGGCCCGGGACGACGGTGGTGTTGTCCGCCAGGACCTCACCCTCGACGTTGGTCGGGATGCCGCCCATGGCGTAGTGCGCGGTGGGCTGGATCGGGATCGGGTCCGTGTACGGCTCGATGCCCAGGTAGGTGCGCGCGAACTCGGTGATGTCCGGGAGCTTCGCGTCGAGCTGCTCCGGCGGCAGGTGCGTGAGGTCCAGGTACACGTGGTCACCGGCGGGACCGCAGCCGCGGCCCTCACGGATCTCGGTGTAGATGGAGCGCGAGACGACGTCACGGGACGCGAGGTCCTTCATGACCGGCGCGTACTTCTCCATGAAGCGCTCGCCGTCCTTGTTGCGGAGGATGCCGCCCTCACCGCGGGCGCCCTCCGTCAGCAGGATGCCCATGCGCCAGATGCCCGTCGGGTGGAACTGGAAGAACTCCATGTCCTCCAGCGGCAGGCCGCGGCGGTAGCAGGCCGCCTGGCCGTCACCCGTGAGGGTGTGCGCGTTGGAGGTCACCTTGAAGAACTTGCCGGTGCCGCCGGAGGCGTAGATGACGGCCTTGGCCTGGAACACGTGGATCTCGCCGGTGGCGAGCTCGTACGCGACCACACCGGCCGACTTCTTGACGCCGTCGACCTCGACCAGGAGCTGGTCCAGGACGTAGAACTCGTTGAAGAACTCCACGCCCTCCTTGACGCAGTTCTGGTACAGCGTCTGGA
>NZ_JBHVSA010000045.1:0-1113 GCF_042885355.1 Nocardia sp. NPDC058058
CGGCGTCCCGGACGGTGAGCGCGATCAGCCCGGTCGACAGCGGGGCCAGGACCCGCGCCCCGGGCCGGCACTGGCCGAGCCAGGCGGGCGGGATCCGGGGCAGCGTGCAGGTCACCAGGATCCGGTCGAAGGGGGCGCGGGAGGGGCAGCCGCGCGCCCCGTCCCCCGTGACCACGGTGGGCCGGTAGCCGAGCGCGGCCAGGTGCGTCCGCGCGGACTCGGTGATCTCCTCCTCCAGGTCCACGGTGGTGACGAGGTCGTCGCCGAGCCGGTGGCACAGGAGCGCGGCGTTGTAGCCGGTGCCGGTGCCGATCTCCAGCACGCGGTGCCCGTCGCACACGTCCAGGGCGTTGAGCATCTTCGCCATCAGGGAGGGCTGGCTGCTGGAGGAGACCAGCTCGCCGTCGCGGAGCCGGGTCGCGAGCGGGGTGTCCGTGTACACGCCGCGCAGCCAGCGGGCCCGCTGCTCCGGATCCGGGTCCTCGCCCCACAGCCGCTCGTGGCCGGCGCCGCGGCCGGTCCAGAAGTACGGCACGAAGGCGTGCCGGGGCACCCCCTCGAAGGCCGCCCGCCAGGCCGGATCGACCAGGACCCCGGCGGCGTCCAGCTCCCGTACCTGGGCGGCGTGCGCGGTTTCCCGTACGTCGCGTACCTCGGGGTGTGCGCCCATGCATCCACTGTCCTGCGCCGGGCCCCGGGGTGCGAACGCGCGCGGCTTCGGGCGGGAGTCCTAGGACCGGGGTCCTCCGTCCGGGCGTCTGAGACGATGGTCAGGTGAATGACATTCCGCGGAGCACGGTTCAGGAGCAGACCTTCTACGAGCTGGTGGGCGGCGAGGACACCTTCCGCCGTCTGGTCCACCGCTTCTACCAGGGTGTCGCGGAGGACCCGCTGCTGCGGCCCATGTACCCGGAGGAGGACCTCGGCCCCGCCGAGGAGCGGTTCGCGCTGTTCCTGATGCAGTACTGGGGCGGCCCGACCACGTACAGCGAGAACCGGGGCCACCCGCGCCTGCGGATGCGGCACGCGCCGTTCCAGGTGGACGCGGCCGCGCACGACGCGTGGCTGAAGCACATGCGGGTCGCGGTGGACGAGCTGGCGCTGGCGCCGGAG
>NZ_JBHVSA010000046.1:0-1107 GCF_042885355.1 Nocardia sp. NPDC058058
CCCCGCAGGCCCACCGGGGAGTTCGCCGCCATCCGCCCGGCCAGGGCGAGGGCCGCCTCGCGGTCCGTACCCGCCGCCACCACCGAGTCCACCAGGCCCAGCGCCAGCGCCTCGGCCGCCTCCACCCGCCGCGCCGTGAAGATCAGCTCCGCGGCCCGCGCCGCGCCCACGCGCCGCGGCAGCAGCTGCGTACCGCCACCGCCCGGGATGACACCGACCGAGACCTCCGGCAGGCCCACGACCGCCGTCTCGTCGGCCACGATCACGTCACACGCCAGCGCCAGCTCGAAGCCGCCGCCCAGCGCGAACCCGTGCACCGCCGCGATCGTCGGCATCGGCAGCTCCAGCACGCCCCCGTACGCGCCCCGCGTGGTCGGCCGCTGCCGCACCAGCTCCGCGTCCGACAGCGAGTTCCGCTCCTTGAGGTCCGCGCCGACGCAGAACGCCCGCTCCGCGGTCGAGGACACCACGACCACCCGCACCGACGCGTCCGCCGCGAGCGAGGCGCACGCCGAACCGATGGCCCGCGCCATCTGCGTCGACACCGCGTTCATCGCCTTCGGCCGGTCCAGGACCAGCTCGGCGACCCCGCCGTCATGCCGGCGCACTGCCACGAACTCCGATACCTCAGGCACAGCGGACCCTCCCGGTTAACGAACGTTACCCGGGGATCTTAGGCTTCCGGCGCGTCAGCGACCAGGGCTCCACGACGCCCAGGCCGCGTACCGGGCGCTGCCACATCGGCTGGAGCGCGAAGCGGTACGCGCCGCCGCCCTCCTCCGACTCGGCTTCCTTCTCCGACACCGGCGCCGCGCCGGTGCGGCCCAGTTCCTCGGCCATCGCCCCGTCCACCAGGACCGCGTCCTTCGGCGCTATCGACGTCAGCCGCGAGGCCAGGTTCACCGTGGTCCCGAAGACGTCGCCCATCCGGGTCGTCACGGTCCCGAAGGCGATGCCGACGCGCAGCTCCGGCATCTGCGGGTCGGCCTCCATCGTCTCGATCAGGCGCAGCGCGATCTCCGCCGCCGTGCCCGCGTCGTCGGCGCAGTACAGGACCTCGTCGCCGAGGGTCTTGATCAGCCGGCCGCCGTGCGCCGCCACCAGGTC
>NZ_JBHVSA010000047.1:0-1106 GCF_042885355.1 Nocardia sp. NPDC058058
GCTTCAGGGCCGAGAGCGAGCGCGGGTAGTAGCGCCACGGCAGGCTCGGGTGCAGGCCGTTGACGATGTGCAGCTCGGTGAGGTTCTCGCCCTCCATGGCCTTGGCCAGGCGGACGGCTTCCTCGATGCGCATCGTGTACGCGTCCTTCTCGCCCGGCTTGCGCTGGAACGAGCAGTACGCGCAGGACGCGGTGCACACGTTCGTCATGTTGAGGTGACGGTTGACGTTGAAGTGGACGACGTCACCGTTCTTGCGCATGCGCACCTCGTGGGCGAGGCCGCCCAGCCAGGCCAGGTCATCCGACTCGTAGAGGGCGATGCCGTCCTCACGGGTCAGCCGCTCGCCGGAGCGGACCTTCTCCTCCAGCTCACGCTTGAGCCCAGCGTCCATCGGCCGGTCGCCTCCTCTTTGTCCTGTACCGCATGCCCTTGTCCGACCCCGCAACCGTACTCTCAGGCCTCTTCGGGCAGATCCCCGACCCGGTTCTCCCACTTCGTGGAGAGCACGATGGTGGTACGGGTGCGGGAGACGCCTCTGGTGCCGGAGAGCTTGCGGATGATCCGCTCCAGCCCGTCCACGTCACCGGCCCGCACCTTGAGCATGTACGAGTCGTCGCCGGCGATGAACCAGCAGTCCTCGATCTCGGCGAGGTCGCGCAGCCGGCGGGCCACGTCCTCGTGGTCGGCGGCGTCCGAGAGCGAGATGCCGATCAGGGCGGTGACGCCCATGCCGAGCGACGCCGAGTCCACGGTCGCCCGGTAGCCGGTGATCACACCGGCCGTCTCCAGGCGGTTGATGCGGTCGGTGACGCTGGGGCCGGAGAGGCCCACGAGACGGCCCAGCTCCGCGTACGAGGCACGACCGTTTTCCCGGAGTGCCTGGATGAGCTGCCTGTCCACCGTGTCCATTACGTGGAGCCTTCCATTATTCGGCGATCCTGCAAGTTTAGGTATAGAATCTAAGGCATGCAGGGTGAACACCCTGCGAATCTTTCAACAGATCAACGATGATCTGACGAGTATCAGGAGTGGTTCACCGTGTACACGATCGAGATGGCCTACGCGCACATGCGACAGCTCCAGGAGCTGGCCAACCGATCCCGCAC
>NZ_JBHVSA010000048.1:0-1101 GCF_042885355.1 Nocardia sp. NPDC058058
CGCCGTACTTCTGCACGACCTCCCAGAACCGGCCCTGGTGCGGGGTGTCCGGCGTGCCCTCGTAGATCACCTGGGTGGCGCCGTTGGCGAGCGGCCCGTAGACGATGTAGGAGTGCCCGGTCACCCAGCCGATGTCGGCGGTGCACCAGTAGACGTCGGTCTCCGGCTTCAGGTCGAACACCGCGTGGTGGGTGTACGCGGCCTGTGTGAGGTAGCCGCCCGAGGTGTGCAGGATGCCCTTGGGCTTCCCCGTGGTCCCCGAGGTGTAGAGGATGAACAGCGGGTGCTCGGCGTCGAAGGGCTGCGGCGCGTGCTCGGTCGACTGCCGGCCGACGATCTCGTGCCACCAGACGTCGCGGCCCTCGGTGAAGGCGGTGTCCTGGCCGGTGCGCCGCACCACCAGGACGTTCTTGACCTGCGGACACTTGCCGACGGCCTCGTCGATGGCGGGCTTGAGGGCGCTGGGCTTGCCGCGGCGGTAGCCGCCGTCGGCGGTGATCACGAGCTTGGCGTCGGCGTCCTGGATGCGAGAGGCCACGGCATCGGCGGAGAAACCGCCGAAGACCACGGAGTGCGCGGCGCCGACGCGGGCGCACGCGAGCATCGCGACGACCGCCTCCGGGATCATCGGCAGGTACACGGCGACGCGGTCGCCGGCCTGTACGCCCAGCTCGGTCAGGGCGTTGGCGGCCCGCGAGACCTCGTCCTTGAGCTGCGCGTAGGTGATCGACCGGCTGTCGCCGGGCTCGCCCTCGAAGTGGATGGCGACGCGGTCGCCGTTGCCGGCCTCGACGTGCCGGTCCACGCAGTTGTACGCGACGTTCAGCTTGCCGTCGGCGAACCACTTGGCGAAGGGCGGGTTGCTCCAGTCGAGCGTCTCGGTCGGCTCCGTGTCCCAGGTCAGCCGCCGGGCCTGCTCGGCCCAGAAGCCCAGCCGGTCCGCATCGGCCTGTGCGTACGCAGCCTCGGTCACATTGGCGGCGGCGGCCAGATCGGCGGGCGGTGCGAACCGCCGCTCTTCCTTGAGCAGATTGGCCAGGCTTTCATTGCTCACGACATCTCCCTTTCCCAGGGTGTCCGTTGTGTCCCCGGGGCATAGCT
>NZ_JBHVSA010000049.1:0-1094 GCF_042885355.1 Nocardia sp. NPDC058058
GAAGGTGCCCCACGAGTCGTCGTACTCCGCCCCCTCCGCCAGCAGGTCGCCGAAGCCCTCCGCGGTGGGCCGGGCGTGCCGGGTCGGGTCACCCGGGTCGGTCTCCGCACCCGTCAGCTCGGAGATCCGCTTCAGGGCGGTGGCCAGGCGCGGCGCGTTCTCCGCGGCCACCTCCGGTTGCGGGCGCTCCCTGAGGTCCAGCGTCAGCCAGGCGTCCGCGTAGGTGGACAGCGCCAGCAGCACGGCGCCCTCGCCCCATACGTCGACCCGTACGGTGAACAGCTTCTCCGCCCGGCGCCCGGCGCCGGATTCCGTCCACTCGCCGGGCAGCTTCAGACTCAGCGTCAGGAGACGCTCCGGCAGCAGCGGCAAGGCGGCGACCCGCGGACCGAAGCCGTCACCGGCTTCCACCGGAACGTCGTGGAGTTCGAACAGGGGCCTGGCCATCGCGCGCCGGTCGCTGAGTACGACCGAACCCGTTCCCGCACCCGTGACCAGGCCGAGGGTGGCCAGAGTGTTCCTGACGTCGGTCAGCAGACCGAACGCCCGCGCAATGCGGCTCTCGGCGGCACCGGACACGGGGGAGGGTTCCCAGAACCATTCGCCCACGGGCTCCGATGTGATCACTCCTCAGTTTCCCACGGCAGAGCGACCGGACGTCGGCGCCAATACCAGGGCCCGGACGCGAAGCCCTCGGATCCGCCTTCGAGCGCTGCCGCGAGCGCCCGGCCGCCGTCGTCCGCGGTGCCTTCCCGGAAGGCGGCGTCAAGGGACTCCACGACGGCCTCCGCCTGCGCCCGTTCGTCGGCGGGCAGCGCCTCCACGGCCGCGGCCAGCCGATCACGGTTCTCCAGGTCCTCCCCGTACGTCGCCGCTCCGTACCAGTCGGAGGGCGGCCAGCCTGCGGCCATCCGCGAAATGAGCGCTTCCCACGCCCAGACCAGGTCGCGGACATCACCGGCCGGACTGTTCCGATCGGCGCCGGCCAGCAGTCCGTCCGCCAGCGGTGTGGCCACGGGGAAACCGCGTACGACCTCGGGAAACTTTTCCACCACCGCCCGGGGGAACACCGCAAGAGCGGTCTCCGTCGCCGT
>NZ_JBHVSA010000050.1:0-1089 GCF_042885355.1 Nocardia sp. NPDC058058
CGGCGGAAGAGAACGAGCGCAAGGCGACCGCCGACGCGAACACCCAGGCGGCTCGCAAGCGTGAGGCCGACACCGAGCACGCCGCCGCCGAAGCCCGGCTCGCCGCTGCCGAAATCGAGCGGCGCGCGGTCGAAACCGAGGACACCGCGAAGCTGATGCCGCGCGAGCGGGCGGTCCGCAAGGTCGCGCGCATGGCGCTCGCTGCCGGCGCGGAGTTCGTCGGCCTGGACGCCGACGGTATCCACCGCGAGCTCTGCCGGGTCGTCTCGATCGCCGACGTCCAGCGCGCGTTCGACGTGTCGTCCACCGACACCGCCTCCAAGTACCGCCAGGAGGCCGTCACGCTGCTCGCCGACGGCTACCGCCCCTGAGCCACCGTCCGGCACACACCAGTGAGGGCCAGCCCGCGGCATTCGGGCTGGCCCTCGCTGCGACTGCCGGAAGCAGTCGACAGCCCACCCAGTACACCAGGTTTACCGCCTTCAGCAGGCCGGTCTCTCGTACTGGGACCTCCTCTGTCCTCAGCTTCGGCGAGCCCGGCCCGGCCGGTTTCGCCGGAGCTGTCGCGCCCTCGTCGAGGAGCGCAAATGACAACAACAGCACCTGAACTCCCCAGGAGGAACCAGCGTGACCCACGACCGTGACCGCGAATACATCGACCAGAGATTCACCAGCCTGACCACCGGCGTGGAGTGGGAGCAGCCCGCTCCCACCCCCTACGGGCCGCCCGTCAAGGCTCCGATGAACGGGCAGACCAAGGCCCTGATCGCCATGGCCGGACTGGTCATCGTCGGGGCCAGCGCGGTCGGCGTCTCCGCCTTCAGCGGGCAGGCCGAGGTGCGGGCCCAGGAGCTTGCCCTCCAGGCCCAGCAGCTTGAGGTGGAGAGGGCCAAGGTGAACGCCCCGGACGCGAAAGCGGAGGAGCGGCGCGTGGCCGGATTCCAGGCGTGCATCGAGAAGGCCGGCCTGAACAAGGACGTCTGCGCGCAGGCGTTCCCGGCCCCCGGTGACACGAGCCTCGGCGGCTCCCGTGGCGCGGCCAATGTCTCCTCCGCTGCTGACACCAGCCAGGGCGGAGGGCTCGGCGTC
>NZ_JBHVSA010000051.1:0-1089 GCF_042885355.1 Nocardia sp. NPDC058058
GCCGGAGCCTAACCGCCACCCGCGCCGAGCCCGTACGCCACCACCGCGGACGGCTCGGTCACGCCCGGGCAACCGACCGTGCAACGGTTGCGCGCATCCCCTCACTGACGGCCGGAAAGCCTGTATACGCTCAGACCCGAAATCCTTTCCGCACGGCCCGTCAGGAGCAGCGATGCACGGCCCCGGCCTCCAGCCGCAGCATGGTCCCCAGGCCCCCCGGCCCCAGTCCGGGAGCGTGGTGGCACTGCGCGTGCTGTTCGCGGCGCTGCCCATCCTGAGCTGCGGGTTCTTCGCCTGGGGGTCGCTGCTGCGGCTCGCGCTCGTCACCCGCAAGAACCGGGACTGGACCCTGCTGGTGCTCGGGTTCGTGGCCTCCGTCGTCTGCATCGTGCTGATCGGGCTGGACAAGACGCCCGACACCAGCGGCTGGCAGAGCGACCTCGGGGCCGGCGGCTCGATCCTGTCGGGCTTCGCGATCTGCGTGTACTTCCTCGTCGCCGACATCCGCCACCACGAGGCCAAGGCCGCCGCCGGGCAGGCGCACTGGGGCCCGGCGCCCGCCGCCTACCAGACGCCCGCACCGTACGCGCCGCCGCACCAGACCACCCCCGGCTACGGGTACCCGCCCGCGCACACCCCGACGTCCACGCCGGCCCCGGTCCCCGCCCCGAACCTGCCGCCGGCGACCACCCCGCCGCCGCGGATCGGGCAGGTCCGCGCCGAACTCGACGAGCTCAGCGAGCTCCTGCGGCGGCAGACGCCGGGCCCGAACCCGGCGCCGAACCAGAACCAGAACCCGGCCCACCCGTACCAGGACCCGAACCAGACCGCGATCCAGGACCCCAACCAGTGACCGAGCGGATCATCGGCGAGCGCTACCAGCTCGCCACCATCCTGGGCCAGGGCGGCATGGGCCAGGTCTGGACGGCGTACGACCGGCGCCTGGACCGGCGCGTGGCCGTCAAACTGCTGCGCCCCGACAAGGTCGCGGGCCCCGGCACCGTCGCCGAGGAGCTGCGCCGCCGCTTCGTCCGCGAATGCCGGGTCACCGCGCAGGTGGACCACCCCGGGCTGGTCACCGTCCACGAC
>NZ_JBHVSA010000052.1:0-1093 GCF_042885355.1 Nocardia sp. NPDC058058
GTCCGCGCATCCCGGGCAGGTCATCACCGGCTGGGTGAAGCCGAAGCTGATCACCCAGCCGTCGCCCTCAGCCGCCTTGCGCGCCAGCTGGGAGACATCGTTCGCGGAGCGCTCGTCACCGTCGTTGCCGGTCTCCACCGCCAGATAGATGGCGAGGCAGTCGTCCGTGTCGCAGACGACGGCTACTCCTGTAGGCATGCGGTCTCCTCCTCGACTGTCCGGAGCGGTCAGCGGTTGTTGCGGTAGGCGATGATGCCGCCGGCGACCAGGCCGCGTCCGCGGGCGGTGCGGAACTCCTCCAGCCGCTCGGCGTCGGTGTACTTCACCTGCGTACTGCCCGGCGGGGTACGCACGCCGAGCTGCGGGCCGTAGAAGCACACCGCGTACCCGTGGTGCAGGGCAGCGGAGTACCAGTCGGGCGAGGCCGGGACGGTGATGCGGGAGTAGACACCGCCGTCGGGGGAGCGCAGCTCGATCCGGTCGTCGGCCAGCCGGTGCAGGGCCCAGCCGGAGATGGTCCGCAGATCGGCGACGCCACGGGGGAAGCGCCGCATCCCGGACGCGATGGCGCCCTCGACTTGGATCTCGGTGGGCGCGCCGCCCGGGAGCCGGGACATCATCGCGCGCTCGGGCTCGAAGAGGGCCACTGGCATCGGATCCTCGCCGTCGGTGGTCTGCAGGGTGCCGGTGGCCGGGTCGATCCCAGTGGCTACCTGCCCCAGCCACGGGGGAGTTCATGTAGAGCAGCCGGCCGTGGTCGTCGACGTTGTTGCTCAGCTGCTCCCCGGCCGCCACGATCTCCGCCTGGCTGACGGCCCGGTCGTCGATGTGGAACCGCTGACGCGGCGGCTGGTTGCTCCGCTGCTTCTTGGGCTTGAACCGTCCCATTGAGGTACCCCCCTTGGTGTGTGATCAGCCAAGCCTCAGCCAGGCGCGAGCGGCGGCACAAGACCGCCTCTCGCCAACCACGGCCGAAGCTCGCCTGGCAGCGCCCGGTCGGGGAGGCGCCCTTGACGCCGGTCCCGGCTTGCGGGACGGTCTGCGCAACTACGCGCAACCGAGTCCCAGGGGAGTACGTGATGACGCTACGGTT
>NZ_JBHVSA010000053.1:0-1087 GCF_042885355.1 Nocardia sp. NPDC058058
CATGAAGCCCTTACGGATCAGGGCCCGTGATCCCTCGGTGGCGTAGCCGCTGCCCCAGGCGGCCTTGTGCAGCCGGTAGCCGAGTTCCGCCACGGCGGAGTTGTGGTCGTCCAGGGGGCGGAATTCGAACCAGCCCAGGAAGAGGCCGGAGTCCTTCTCCTCCGCGGCCCAGTAGCCGCGAGTGCCGAAGCACGGGTAGTCGTGGAGGAGCCTGGGCAGGGTCTGTTCCTGGATCACCTCGCGGCTTGTGGGCCGACCGCCGTTGATGAAGCGCATGACGTCGGGGTCGTTGTCCAGTGCGAGCAAGTGGGCCGCGTCTGCACCGGTGAACGCGCGGAGCGCGAGGCGATCGGTCTCCAGGAAAGTGTTCATGCCGCGATCTTCATCACCGGCAGCTGCGCCCGCCACGGGGTATTCGCAGTAGGCGAGCGAGGGAGCGGTTGTTCATGCCGTGAAGGCCTCTGGGCGCTCGACGAGGTGACCTGAAGGAGTCCAGCGTGCCCGCCTTCGAGACCTGTCCCTGCTTCGCCGCCGACTACCAGCACCTCACTCCCACCCAGCGCCGGCGGCGACATCGAGCACACGGCCCTCTGCGCCGAAGCCGGTCCCCACCTCGCCACCGACAGCGGCACCAGCTCCCTGTACCTCTTCGAAGACCCCGGGAACATCCCCAGCTCACCGACGACCCGGCCCTCGCCCTCCCCCGCACCTATGCGACCGCCGGATCCACCACCAGCTTCACCAACGTCCGCACCTACACCTGGCAAGGAACTCCAGCCCCGACCGCATGCTGATCCTGCGCACCCAACGGGCCCCACCCCGTCACACCCGCCGATCACGTGAGCCCGTGATCCTGGGAGGCACTTCCGTCGCGCCACCGCGATGGTGTGGCAGCAGCTCGAACTGCATCCTTGCTCGGGCTGGCGCGCCGCTCCTCAGGTGAGAAGTGAGGGAAAGACGTACATGCCCGCCGGGCGTCACTCTCACGGTGCGCCTCAGGCCAACACCAGGTCTATCCCACATACACGGATGGGGTGCTAACGGCGTTAGCACCCCAGCCATGGGAGAGCCCGCGCAGTGGGATCAC
>NZ_JBHVSA010000054.1:0-1075 GCF_042885355.1 Nocardia sp. NPDC058058
TCGTCCCTGGCGTCGCAGGAGCGCCGCGGTCACGGCGTACACGACGGACACGCTCATGATCAGTACGACCGACTGGCCGTCGGCGGGAAGCATCAGGGAGGCGACCGCGGCGGCCCCGACGAACGCGACGTTGAACAGCACGTCGTAGACGGAGAAAACGCGCCCCCGGAACTCGTCGTCCACCTGTGACTGCACGACGGTGTCGGTGGAGATCTTGGCGCCCTGGGTGGCGAGGCCCAGTACGAAGGCGGCGGCCAGCATCGGGCCCGGGGCGAAGAACAGGCCCAGTGCGGGGACCAGGACCGCGGCGCCGGCGGAGCAGGCCGTGATCCAGCCGCGCGTGCCCAGCCGGCCCACGAGCCAGGGCGTGATGACGGCTGCCGTGAAGAATCCGGCGCCGGAGACGCCGACCGCGATGCCCAGCAGGGCCAGGCCGTCCGACTCGTTGTCCGACCAGGAGTAGCGGCAGAGGGTCAGCAGCATGACCGTCAGCGCGCCGTAGCAGAACCGCATCATGGTCATCGCTGCGAGCGCCTGGGCGGCCTCGCGCCGTTCGGCCAGGTGCCGCAGGCCCTCGGTCATGCCCCGGACGGTCAGGGCGATCCCCTCGGCTACGGACGGGTGGGTGTGGCCAGGGGGGTGGTCGGGTCCCAGGAGCCCGATGGCCAGGCGCAGCGACATCAGGGCGGCGGCCAGATACAGCAGGGCCCCGAGCAGGACGACGAGGGCATTGGAGCCCGAGGCCAGCAGCCGTACGAGGAAGGCCAGTCCCCCGCCGGCGGTCGCCGCGAGGGTCCCGGCGGTGGGCGACAGGGCATTGGCGGTGACCAGCTTGTCCGGGCCGACGACCCGGGGCAGCGAGGCGGCGAGTCCGGCCAGGACGAAGCGGTTGACGGCGGTCACCGACAGGGCGGAGGCGTAGAAGAGCCAGTCGGGGACGTGCGCGACGATCAGCAGGCCGGTGACGCAGGCCAGGACGGCCCGCAGCAGGTTGCCGTAGAGGAAGACCTGGCGGCGCCGCCAGCGGTCCAGCAGCACGCCGGCGAAGGGGCCGATCACCGAGTAGGGCAGGAGC
>NZ_JBHVSA010000055.1:0-1069 GCF_042885355.1 Nocardia sp. NPDC058058
CTGAACCACGCCGTGCTCTGGATCCGCGAGGTCGAGCGCTCCGTCGCCTTCTACACCGAGGTCTTCGGCTTCCAGGTGGACCACCTGATCCCCGGCCGGGCCGCCTTCCTGAGCGCCCCGGGCAGCCTCAACGACCACGACCTCGGGCTGTTCGCGATCGGCTCCGACGCCCCCGGGCCCGAACAGGGCCGGGTCGGCCTCTACCACCTGGCCTGGGAGGTCGGCACCCTCGGGGAGCTGGCGGAGCTGGGCCGCGAGCTGACCGAGCGCGGCGCGCTGGTCGGCGCGACCGACCACCTGGTCTCCAAGTCCTTCTACGCCAAGGACCCGGACGGCAACGAGTTCGAGCTGATGTGGCGCGTCCCCCGGGAGGACTGGCCCGCCGCCGACTCCGACCTGCGCTCCGGCCCGCTCGACCTGCCCGCCGCGATCGCGCGCTGGGGCACGGAGCTCGCGACCGGTTCGGCGGCGGGCGACGCCAGCTGAACCTGCGGCCCCGTCCGCCGGGAGTCCCGGAGCGGCGAGGGGCCGCGCGCCCGTGGGCGGACCGGGGTGTTCCGTAGCGGGACAACGGGCAACCTGCCGGATATGACCGGGATGTTGATGTTCTCGTGACGAGGCAGGGGCTCTGGACGCTGCTGAGCGTCCACCTGTGTCTCGGGTCGTGGGGTGCGCTGGCCCTGATCGTGCTGGCCCCCAGGCTCCAGGCGACTCAGGACTCCCTGAGCGGCGCGGCCATGCTGGCGATGGTCGTGGCTCCGGTGGCCGTCTCCATCCTGCTCGCCTGGCTCATGGACGGGGGCTCCGGCGGAAGCGGGGGCGGCGGGGGCGGCAGCTGGTCCGGGAGCGACGGCGGGGCCGGGCCCGGGGGCTGTGCCGCCGGAGGCGGCTGCGCGGGCTGTGGAGGCTGCGGAGGCGGGCTCTGAGCCCCTCCCGGGGCGCGGCCGGGAATCGGGTGCCCGGAGCCCCCTCCAGTCCCTGAGCGGTCCGGGGAGCCTCCTCCCCTCCCTCGGTACCCCCTCCCCTGGACAGGTACTGAACGCCGGTTCAGCCCCTTCGGTCCCTGTCC
>NZ_JBHVSA010000056.1:0-1068 GCF_042885355.1 Nocardia sp. NPDC058058
TGCGTGGACCTTGTAGACGACGTGGACGTCGTCCGCGATGACGGTGGGATCAGCCACGGCCGTACTCCTCCTCGGCCTTCCAGAAGTAGAGGAACCCGCCGACGCCCGCGAGCAGCGCCCAGCCGATGGCGAGCGGCCACACGTGGTGCGGGAGCGAGCGGGCGGTGAAGCTGTCGATCAGCGAGAAGCGCATCAGGTCGATGTAGACGGCCGCCGGGTTGGCCTTGAGGGCCAGCGCCACCCAGTGCGGGAGGTCGTCCCGCTTCAGCACCTTGTCGATGGACCACATGACGCCCGAGGAGTACATCCAGGTGCGCAGGACGAACGGCATCAGCTGGCTGACGTCGGGGCTCTTGCTGCCGATCCGGGCCATGACGAGGGCGCAGCCCGCGCAGAAGACGGCCGTCAGGAGCAGGGTCGGGAAGGCCAGCAGCCAGGAGGGGCCCGGGGTCTGGCCGAGGGCGAGCAGCAGGACGACCAGGGTGCCCATGGTGACGAGCAGCTGCTGGAAGAGCTGGATGACGGTGGAGAGGGGCAGGCTGGCGCGCGGGAAGTGCAGGGCGCGGACCAGGCCGAGGTTGCCGTGGATGGCGCGGGTTCCGGCGTTGACGGAGCTGCCGATGAAGTCCCAGACGAAGATGCCGGTGAGCAGGAACGGGACGTAGTCCGGGACGTTGTGGCTGGCGTTCATGACGACGCCGAAGATGAAGTAGTAGACGGCGGCGTTGAGCAGCGGGGTCGCCAGGTGCCAGAGCTGGCCGAGCCTGGCCGTGCTGTACGTGGCGTGCATCCGGGCGGTGGCGTACGCGGTCACGAAGTGGCGCCGGCCCCAGAGCGCGGCGATGTAGCGGGTCAGGGAAGGCCGGGCGCCGCTGACGGTCAGGCCGTGGGCCGCGGCCAGGGCGGCGGGGCTCGACGGTGCGGTGGCGTCCTTCGGGCGGCCCGGTCCGGGCGGCCGGGGCCGGGCGGGCGCGGTGGGAACGGTCACGGGGCGGCGCCCCTTTCTACGGTCTTCCACGGGCTTCCACGGCGTTTTGCGATGGAACGGGTCCGTATCGTCGCTACGGC
>NZ_JBHVSA010000057.1:0-1066 GCF_042885355.1 Nocardia sp. NPDC058058
ACCTGGCGGCGACGTACCGGCTGCTGGGGCGCTACATGGACGCGTACGAACTGGACCTGGACACCCTGCGGCGGCGCGAGCGGGTGCTGCGCGCGCAGCACATCTCGACGCTGTCCTCGGGCATCGCCTGCGCGATGGGGCTGCGGCTGATGGGCCGCTACCGGGAGGCGCAGACCCGCCAGGAGCAGGGGCTCAAGCTCAACACCCAGGTGCTGGGCCCCGACCACCCGCAGACCCTGCGGGCCGAGCACAACCTCGGCATGTGCCTGCGCCGGTCCGGGGACATCCCGGGCGCCGGGCTGCGGCTGCGGGGGGTGTGGGAGCGGGCCACCCGGGTGCTGGGGGTGGACTACCCGTGGACGCTGATGGTCGCCTCCGACTACGCGACCTACCTGCGGGAGTACGGGGACGTCGGCGAGGCCCGCCGGATCTCGGAGCACGTGATCCGCGGCTACCAGTCACAGCTGGGGCTGGCCCACCCGTACAGCATCGGCACGGTCGGCAACCTGGGGCTGGTGCTGCGGGCACAGGGCGAGCGGGCGGAGGCGCTCTCGCTCGCGGAGCAGGCGCTGGTCGGCATGCGGGGCGCGCTGGGGGACCTGCACCCGTGGACGCTGGGCTGCGCCCTGAACGCGACCGGGCACCGCAACATCACGGGCCGGCTGGAGGACGCGCTGACCCTGAGCCGGGAGACGCTGCGGGGCGCGGAGCGGGTCCTGGGCCCCGACCACCCGATGACGCTGAGCACGCAGATCGCGCTGGCGGCCGATCTCCGGTCGGTACGGGAGGACGAGGAGGCCGCGAAGCACGAGGAAGCCGGCATCAAGGCCCTCACCCGCACCCTGGGCCCGCAACACCTCCACACGGTCGTCGCCAAACAACGCACCCGCCCGTACTGGGACTTCGAACCCCAGCCGTAGCCCGGTTTCCTGGGGCTCCGCCCCGGACCCCGCGCCTCAAACGCCGGCGAGGCTGGATTTGCCGGCCGGGGATGCAGGAAGGCCCGGTCCCCTTGGGGGCCGGGCCTTCCTGTTCAAGCCAGCGCAGCGGTTACGCCTCGAAGACC
>NZ_JBHVSA010000058.1:0-1066 GCF_042885355.1 Nocardia sp. NPDC058058
GTCATCGGCGCCGCGTTCACGAACATCGTGAACTCCGTGGTCAAGGGAATCATCGGCCCGCTGGTGGGCGCGGTCGGCACGAAGAGCCTGGACGGCTACTCCTCGTGCCTGAAGGGTCCTTGCGGCGTCACCGCGAAGGGGGAGCCGACCGGCGTGAACATCCTGTGGGGTTCGGTGCTGAACGCGACCCTCACGTTCGTGATCACCGCGGCGGTCGTCTACTTCCTGATGGTGCTGCCCATGGCGAAGTACCTCGCCCGGCAGGAACAGCGCCGCAAGGCCAGGGAAGGCGTCCAGGAGACCATGGAGATCACCGAGCTGGAGGTCCTCAAGGAGATCCGGGACACGCTGGTCGCCCAGCGCGTCCACGGGGGCCCGGCGAACGGTCACGGTTACGGCCAGGGCCAGGGGCAGGGCCGCGACGGGGCGTTCTGACTCTTCTGGCTCAGAGGTGGTGCGGCGGCTTCTCGTCGAGGAAGCGGGCCAGGTCGGCGGCGCTCCCGCCGGCGGGGGACCGCTCGCCCCACCCGCGGTCGGTGTCGTCCGAGGACTGCTGGTCCAACGGGTCGTCGAAGACCAGCCTGGGCTTGGGCCTCGACTGGGGCGCGGCCCCGGGCTTCGGGTCCTGCGCGGCCTTCGGGCCCTTGGGGGCCTGGGAGTCCCTGGGGTCCTGCGGGCCGGAAGCGGGGGTGGGGGCGGTGCTCATACCCCCAGGGTACGGCCGCCCCCTCCCGCCGCTCCGCCCAGCCGGGGGCCCCGGCGTCCGCGCGGGCGCTGTCCGGCACCCGGGCCACACGGCTCCCGGGGAGCCCGCGCGCCTCGGCTGCCGACCGCCGTGCGGCTGCTGTCCTGTGCGGTATGACCTACGTACCGATGACCGCCCGCAGCCGGAGGGAAGGCCACCGGGCCGCGACTCCCCTGGAGCTGTTCTTCGACCTCTGTTTCGTCGTCGCGGTGGCGCAGGCCGGCCGGCAGCTGGTCCACGCCCTCGCCGAGGACCATGTGGCCGCCGGCATCACCGGCTACCTGTTCGTCTTCTTCGGCGTCTGGTGGGCCTGGATGAACT
>NZ_JBHVSA010000059.1:0-1064 GCF_042885355.1 Nocardia sp. NPDC058058
CCCTGGAGGAGCACCGGCGCTCGGGGGTCGTCGTGAGCCTCGTCGTATGTGATCTGAACGGGCTCAAGAAGGTCAACGACACCCTCGGGCACGCCATGGGGGACCGGCTGCTGGAGCGGTTCGGGTCCGTTCTGAGCCTGTGCGGCGCGATGCTGCCCGGCGCGCTCGTGGCCCGGCTCGGCGGGGACGAGTTCTGTCTGGTGAGCGTCGGGCCGTCCGCCGACGAGGTGGTGCGCGTCACCGAGGAGGTGTGCCTGCGCGCCGCCGGACTGGAGCTGGGCGAGGGCGTGGCCTGCGGGGTGGCCTCCACCGGGGACCCGATCGGAGTGGTGAAGTCCTCCCGGCGGCTGTTCCGGCTGGCCGACGCCGCCCAGTACAAGGCGAAGGCCGCCCGCTGCGTCCAGCCGGTCGTGGCGGGCCGGGACACCGCCGTCGTACGCCTCGCCGACGCCGCCCAGGAAGGCGCGGGCGAGCGGCGCCGCTTCCGCGGCCGTGCCTGAGGCTGGCTAGTGACATGAAGCGATTCAGTCCGTAGGGTGCTGAATATGGATATGCACACTGTCGTGGTGGGGACGTCCGGGACCACCGCCGAGGATGTCATCGCCGTCGCCCGCGGCAACGCGCGCGTCGAGCTGTCCGGCGAGGCGCTCGACGCCCTGGCCCGCGCCCGCGGGATCGTCGACGCACTGGCGGCCAAGCCCGAGCCGGTCTACGGGGTGTCCACCGGGTTCGGCGCCCTCGCCTCCCGGCACATCAGCCCCGAGCTGCGCGCCCAGCTCCAGCGCAACATCGTCCGCTCGCACGCCGCCGGCATGGGCCCGCGCGTCGAGCGGGAGGTCGTGCGCGCCCTGATGTTCCTGCGCCTGAAGACCGTCGCCTCCGGTCACACCGGCGTGCGCCCGTCCGTCGCCCAGACCATGGCCGACGTGCTCAACGCCGGCATCACGCCGGTCGTGCACGAGTACGGCTCCCTCGGCTGCTCCGGCGACCTCGCGCCGCTCTCCCACTGCGCGCTCGCGCTCATGGGCGAGGGTGACGCCGAGGGCCCGGACGGGGTCGTCCGG
>NZ_JBHVSA010000060.1:0-1063 GCF_042885355.1 Nocardia sp. NPDC058058
GCCTCGGCACTCCCCCCGTCCTCGCTGTCATCCCAGACGTCAAGGAACAGCGCGAAGCAGTCCGCAAGCAGCAGGCCCTGCTGGACTACGCCCCCGACTGCGAGCAGTCACACCAGATGAGGCAGATCGCCCGAGGGGTGAAGCTCGCATGAGCAAGGCAGACATGCTGGGGGACTCCCCCACCTTCGACGCGGTCGCACAGCCGATGAGCAGCCGCGCTGCCAGCTTCGCCAGGTTCTCGGGGCAGGAAACCGAGCCGGCCGCAGGCCGACAAGAGACGCTCCGCATGCCCGTGGAAGGGCTGGCACACAATCCCTTCAACCCCCGTGTAGAGCTTCGGTCCATCGATGAACTCGCGGACAGCGTGGCCTCGCGCGGAATCATCCAGCCCCTCACCGTCGTCACCAGGCTGGCCTTCCTCGACGCCCACCCTGGCCAGTCGGAACTGGGACGCGCCGCGTTCGTCGTCGTGGACGGCAACAGACGGCTGGCCGCCGCGCGCCTCGCAGGCCTGGACGACGTGCCGGTGCACGTGGACGATTCCCTCGCCGAGAGCGCCGACATCCTCCTGGAAACAGCCCTCACCGCAGCCGTTCAGCACGAGAGCCTGGACCCGCTGGACGAGGCGAAGGCCCTTGCACGTCTCGTCGAGGTACACGGATCCCAGCGCGCCGTTGCGCGCGCCCTGGGCAAGTCCAGCCCCTGGGTGACCCAGCGCATCGCCCTGCTGAAGCTGACCCCCGAGCTTCAGGCAGCCGTCGAGGACCGCAGCCTTCCCGTGGAGATCGCGCGGAACGTCGGGCAGCTACCCGCGCAGCAGCAAAAGGAAGCTGTCCAGGAGGCCTTGGAGAAGCGGGCTCAGACCAAGGAGCGCAAGCGAGCCCAGACCGCCAAGGGTGCTAACGCCGTTAGCACCCCGCCTACGGATACCGGCGTCGACGTACCCGAGCAGGTATCCACGCCTGCGCGGATCCTGCCACCTACATCCGACGCCAGCAGCGCCGCCTCCGATGTACCACGTGCCCTCCAGCCCGCCAGTCCGCAGGCCCAGTCGCCGTGGGAC
>NZ_JBHVSA010000061.1:0-1050 GCF_042885355.1 Nocardia sp. NPDC058058
CTGGCCGCGCAGATCGCGGCCTGCGCCCGGCCCGGACACCCCGCCTGGCGCGGGCGGCTGCGCGCCGCCATCGACCTGCTGATCGCCCTGAGCCCCTTCCACCAGGACACCCGCTACGGCCAGCTCGCCCCCACCGGCCTGCTCCTCGCCGAGGCCGCCGCCCGGCACGGCGACCGCAAGGCCGAGGGGCGGGCCCGCTTCCTGTGCGGGACGATCGCGCTCAAGGACACCCGGCTCGCGGAGGCCGAGACCGAGGCGCGGCTCGCCGTACTGGCCTGCCGCGAGGCCGGCGACACCGTGGTGCTGCGCCAGGCCCTCAACGACCTCGGCCTGGTCGCCCAGTTCCTGCGCCGCTTCGACGAGGCCATCGCGTGCTTCGACGAGGCCATCGCGCTCGCCCGGGAACTCGACCACCGCTCGGGCGAGTACGCCACCACCGTCAACGCGGCCCTCGCCCGGGTCCGCAGCGGCCGCGCCCACGAGGCCGTCCCGGCCTGCGAGGCCGTACTGCCGGGGCTGCGGGAGATGGACGACCGGCACGGCATCTGTTACGCCCTGTACGTCCTCGGGCTCGCGCTGCACGCCACGGGCCGGTACGAGGAGGCGATCGCGCGGTACGGGGACTGCCTGGCCGTCGCCGGGCCCGCCGGGATCCGCCAGCGGGTGGCGCACGCCCGCTACCGGATGGCCGACACGCTGCGCGCGGTGGGCCGGCACGCGGAGGCCCAGGAACAGGCGGAGGCGGCGCTGTCGCTGTGCCGCGACCTCGGCTCCGACCGGGACAGCGGGCACGCGCTGGTGGTGCTCGGCCGGACGCTGGCCGAGCGCGGCCGCGCCGAGGAGGCCCGGAGCCGGCTGCTCAGCGCGTCGGCGGTGTTCGCCAAGCTCGGCCTGCCGGACGTGGCGGACGTCGAGGAACTCCTGGCGGCGCTGCCCGCCTGAGCCGCCGCCCCGCCCCGCCCCGCGCTGCCCCGCGCCGCGGCCCGGCGCCCAGGAGCCCCGGTGCTCAGGAGCCGGTGCTGTTCCAGTTCCCCTCCACGAGGCCCTGCG
>NZ_JBHVSA010000062.1:0-1035 GCF_042885355.1 Nocardia sp. NPDC058058
CCGGATGGCCGAGCGCGGCATCGAGGTGCACGTGCTCCCCGCCACCGCCACCGTCGAGGACGTGTACGCGGTCAACCCCGACGGCGTGTTCTTCTCCAACGGCCCGGGCGACCCGGCCACCGCCGACGGCCCCGTCGCCGTCATGCAGGGCGTCCTCGCCCGCAAGACGCCGCTCTTCGGCATCTGCTTCGGCAACCAGATCCTGGGCCGCGCGCTCGGCTTCGGCACGTACAAGCTGAAGTACGGCCACCGCGGCATCAACCAGCCGGTGCAGGACCGCACCACCGGCAAGGTCGAGATCACCGCGCACAACCACGGCTTCGCCGTCGACGCGCCCCTCGACAAGGTCTCGGACACCGCCTACGGGCGCGCCGAGGTCTCCCACGTCTGCCTGAACGACCAGGTCGTCGAAGGCCTCCAGCTGCTCGACCAGCCGGCCTTCTCCGTCCAGTACCACCCCGAGGCGGCCGCCGGCCCGCACGACGCCGCGTACCTCTTCGACCGTTTCGTGAATCTGATGGAGGCCGAGCGTGCCTAAGCGCACCGATATCCAGTCCGTCCTGGTCATCGGCTCCGGCCCGATCGTCATCGGCCAGGCCGCGGAGTTCGACTACTCCGGCACCCAGGCCTGCCGCATCCTCAAGGCCGAGGGCCTGCGGGTCATCCTGGTCAACTCCAACCCCGCGACGATCATGACCGACCCGGAGATCGCCGACGCCACGTACGTCGAGCCGATCACCCCCGAGTTCGTCGAGAAGATCATCGCGAAGGAGCGCCCCGACGCGCTGCTCCCCACCCTCGGCGGCCAGACCGCGCTCAACACCGCCATCTCCATGCACGAGCAGGGCGTGCTGGAGAAGTACGGCGTCGAGCTCATCGGCGCCAACGTCGAGGCCATCAACAAGGGCGAGGACCGCGACCTCTTCAAGGGCGTCGTCGAGGCCGTCAAGGCCAAGATCGGCTACGGCGAGTCCGCCCGCTCGGTCATCTGCCACACGATGGACGACGTCATCAAGGGCGTCGACACCCTCGGCG
>NZ_JBHVSA010000063.1:0-1021 GCF_042885355.1 Nocardia sp. NPDC058058
CACCTGGCGCTACGTCAGCCGGCGCCGGCTGGCGAGCCAGGGGCTGCCCGGCGGCATCCCCGCCCGGCTGACCTTCCTCACCCGCAGCCCGGCCGTGCGCCGCGCCGTCCGCCAGGTCCGGCGGGTCCGCCGGATGCGGGGCAGGCGATGACCGCCGCCCCGGCGATACCGGCCGCGCGCACCGGGGCCGGACCCGCGCCGAAGGCCGGGGGCGACCGGCTGCGCGCCCTGGACGGGCTGCGGCTGCTCGCCGCGCTGATGGTCGCCGGGTACCACTACGGCGGGCGCGGCGGGGAGGTGGCCAAGGCCTGGGGGGCGTCCCCGAACAAGATGTTCCCCGAGGCCTCGACCTGGTTCGCGTACGGTCCGCTCGGCGTACAGATCTTCTTCGTCATCAGCGGCTTCGTGATCTGCATGAGCGCCCAGGGGCGTACCGTCCGCGCCTTCGCCGCCTCGCGGGCCGCCCGGCTCTACCCGGCGTACTGGGTGGCGCTGATCCTGGTCACGGTCGCGGTCGAGGCGGTCTCGCCCTCCGACTTCCTGCTCAACCTGACGATGCTCCAGCAGCCGCTGGGCGCCGACCGGGTGCTCGGGGTGTGCTGGACGCTCTGGGTCGAGCTGCGGTTCTACGTCCTGTTCGCGCTCTGCGTGGTCCTGCCGGGCGGCGGCCGCCGCCGGACCCTGCTGTTCTGCGGGGTCTGGACCGTCGCCGCCGACCTCGTCGACGCGGGCGACCCGGCGGGCAAGGCGTTCCTCAGCCAGGCCCTGATGCCGCAGTACGCGCCGTTCTTCATCGGCGGCATCGGCCTGTACCTGGTGCACCGCGACCACCGCGACCGGCTGGCCTGGGCCGTGGCCCTGACCGGCTGGCTGATCGGGCAGCACTACGCGGTGGCGGGGCTGTGGCACGCGCCGAACCCGAGGTTCTTCTCGTACCGCAGCTCGCTGGTGATCATCGCGATCGTCACGGCCGGGTTCGCGGCCGTCGCCCTGGTCGCCCTCGGCAAGCTGGCGTGGGCGC
>NZ_JBHVSA010000064.1:0-1028 GCF_042885355.1 Nocardia sp. NPDC058058
CGTCTGAGGAGACAGTGCTGTGACCGGGATCAAGACGACCGGCGAGAAGAAGCTGATGCTCTTCTCCGGCCGCGCCCACCCCGAGCTGGCCGAGGAGGTCGCACACCAGCTGGGAGTCGGCCTCGTGCCGACGAAGGCCTTCGACTTCGCGAACGGTGAGATCTACGTCCGCTTCCAGGAGTCGGCTCGCGGCGCGGACTGCTTCCTGATCCAGAGCCACACGGCTCCGATCAACAAGTGGATCATGGAGCAGCTGATCATGATCGACGCGCTGAAGCGCGCGTCGGCACGCTCCATCACCGTGATCATCCCCTCCTACGGGTACGCCCGCCAGGACAAGAAGCACAAGGGCCGCGAGCCGATCTCGGCCCGCCTGGTGGCGGACCTGCTGAAGACCGCGGGCGCGGACCGCATCCTGACGGTCGACCTGCACACGGACCAGATCCAGGGCTTCTTCGACGGCCCGGTCGACCACCTCTCGGCCCTGCCGGTCCTCGCGGACTACGTGGGCGCCAAGGTGGACCGCACCAAGCTGACGATCGTCTCCCCGGACGCCGGCCGCGTGCGCGTGGCCGACCGCTGGTGCGACCGTCTGGACGCGCCGCTGGCCATCGTGCACAAGCGCCGCGACAAGGACGTCGCCAACCAGGTGACCGTCCACGAGGTCGTCGGTGAGGTCAAGGGCCGCGTCTGCGTCCTGGTCGACGACATGATCGACACCGGTGGCACCATCTGCGCCGCGGCCGACGCGCTGTTCGCGCACGGCGCCGAGGACGTCATCGTGACGGCCACGCACGGCATCCTGTCCGGCCCGGCGGCCGACCGTCTGAAGAACTCCAAGGTCAGCGAGTTCATCTTCACGAACACCCTGCCGGACCCGTCGGACCTGGAGCTCGACAAGATCACGGTCCTGTCGATCGCCCCGATGGTGGCGCGCGCGGTCCGCGAGGTCTTCGAGGACGGCTCGGTCACCAGCCTGTTCGAAGAGCAGCAGTAACAGCGGGCACGGGTAACAAGGACCACAGAAG
>NZ_JBHVSA010000065.1:0-1016 GCF_042885355.1 Nocardia sp. NPDC058058
GGCCTGCACACGCTGCTCTCCGGTGGTACCGGCGGGGCCGGGCCGGCCGCGCAGGTAGCGGCGTTCAGCAGCTTGGCGGCTGGCGACACCGAGGGGATGGGCAAGCTCTGCCCAGCTGGCGCCTGCATCGCGGGCGGTTTCGATCAGACCGGTCTCCCAGCCGGCGAGCTGCTCACGCACCTGCCGCAGCAACATGAGGGAGGCCAGAGCCTGCTCGGGGCCGGGCCCGAGGGCGTCGGAAGTGTCGTTCTGGGCGTCGCGCAACGCGTCGTCCATGGCCGCCAGGGCTGCCGCGGCAGCCATGAAGGACGCCGGACTGCGGGCCTCGCTACCGGGCGCGGGCGGCTGATGGGCTGCGGTCACGGGCACCTCCTTCGGAATGTCATCATGTTGACGACGGCAAGTTTGTCATCCACTAGACGACATGTTACAACAGGGTCTGTGCAGCGCATTGGCAGCAACCGTTCGAACCTGCTGGAGGTGTTTCACGATGTTGATGCGCACTGACCCCTTCCGTGAGCTGGACCGGATGGCGCAGCAGCTGGTGGGTCCGGGTACCTGGTCGAAGCCGTCGGTGATGCCGATGGACGCCTACCGCGAGGGTGACGAGTACGTGGTGGCCTTCGATGTCCCCGGCGTGACCGCGGACGCGATCGACATCGACGTCGAGCGGAACATGCTGACCGTCAAGGCCGAGCGACGGCCGACAGCCAAGGTCGACAACGTCAAGATGGAACTGGCCGAGCGGCCGCTGGGCGTCTTCTCCCGCCAGATCATGCTCGCCGACACCCTCGACACCGAGCGCATCCAGGCCGACTACGAGGCCGGCGTTCTCACCCTGCGCATCCCGATCGCGGAGCGCGCCAAGCCCCGCAAGGTCTCCATCGGTGCCGGCTCCGGCCGCAAGGAGATCTCCGGCTGACCAGTCCGGAACCGGTGCGGAGGACGGCCCATCCGATCTCCCCCTCCCCGGCCTCCGCACCCCCTGTGGAACCGACAACACCAAGGGGTGGCGG
>NZ_JBHVSA010000066.1:0-1014 GCF_042885355.1 Nocardia sp. NPDC058058
GTACCGCACCGCGTTCACGACGGGCGAGGGGCCGCGGTAGGGGAGCGGCAGGGGAGAGGGGCCGGCCGCCCCGCGCACCTCGTGAGTGCTCGTCGGGCGGCAGGGCCGCGGCCTTGGATCAAGGGCCGTAGCAGCCATCATGCCGCACGGGATGGGTGGCGGCAGGGTCGAAAGTCCCGGATCGGGCGGCCGTTCAGTGCTTCTTGGCGGCCTTGTTCGCCGTGGCGGCGATCTCCTCCAGGACGGCCTTCGGATCGCCGTTCGGCGCGACGGCGCGGCCGATGTTGCGCTTGACGGTGTCGCTGACCGTCACCCAGGACGGGTCGTTGACCGGGTAGAGCTGAGCACCGCGCAGGGCGGTCAGGAAGAACAGGTCGTTCTTGTCGAGGCCGCCGCCGGCCAGGGTGCGGGACGCGGAGACCGTCGAGGGCAGCAGGTGGTAGCGGTTCGCGAAGTCCGACAGGTTCTCGTCCTGGTAGACGAAGTCCAGGAACCTGCCGATCTCGGCCCGCTTGCCGTTCTGCTTGAACGCCATCATCCAGTCCGCCACGCCCACGGCCGGCGGGGTCTCGCCGGCGCCGAGCGAATCCGAGACGGGCATGGGGACGGTGCCCACGCTGACGCCCTTGGCGCGCGCCTCGTGGAGCAGCGACGGGTAGCCGTTCAGCATGCCGACCTCGCCGCGCACGAAGGCGGCGAAGGCGTCGGCGCGGTTGAGCTGCGCGGGCGGGACCGGGCCGGTCAGGCCGGGGGAGACCAGGTTGGCCTTGATCCACTGGAACGTCTCGATGTTCTGATCGGAGGCCAGGCTGTAGTTGCCGCTGCTGTCGGCGTAGCCGCCCCCGTTGCTCAGTTCCCAGATCATCGCCTCGGCGTGCGCCTCCTCCGGGCCCAGCGGCAGGGCGTACGGGTACTTCACGCCCTTGTCCTTGAGCGCCTTGGCGGCGGCCTTCAGGTCGGCCCAGGTCTTGGGCTCGCCGACGCCGGCCTTGGAGAACAGGGTCTCGTTGTAGA
>NZ_JBHVSA010000067.1:0-1012 GCF_042885355.1 Nocardia sp. NPDC058058
GCCGGATATGGCGAACAGTGACGGAGTGCGTGCGTTATGTGATGTGCTGGGACCGCTCGCGACAGCCTCGTGGGCGCGGCCGCAGGCTGCGGCGTCCGGGGGAGTGAGGGAGGGGAACGGTATGGGTGCTGACCCGATCCGGCGGTGGGAGTCAGGTGCGCTCGCGCACGCGGTGAACGACCCCTTCGGCCAGGGCCCCCTGCCCTGGTTCCGGGGCAGCGAGCTCTACTTCGACGACACCGGCCATGTCGTCCCCTGGTACGTGGACCCCGCGGCGGCCGGCGCGGGCCAGATCCCCCGCGCCCGCGGCGCCGGCGGCCCCCGTACGGCGGACGACGTGCACCGGCAGATCAAAGGTTTCGCCTCCACCGGCGCGGTCGCCCCGGGCGAGGCCATCGACTTCCACATCACCGTCGATCCGCCCCAGCAGTTCTCCGTGGACGTCTACCGCATCGGCCACTACGGCGGCGACGGAGCCTCGAAGATCACCACCAGCCCGCGGCTCTCCGGCATCGTCCAGCCCGCGCCCCTCACGGCCGACCGCACCGTCTCCTGCCACCACTGGTGGCTCTCCTGGCGGCTCCAGGTCCCCTCGTACTGGAACCTCGGCGCGTACGTCGCGGTCCTGACCACCGCCGACGGCTACCGCTCCCACATCCCGTTCACGGTCCGGGACGACCACCCGGCCGATCTGCTGCTCCTGCTGCCCGACATCACCTGGCAGGCCTACAACCTCTATCCCGAGGACGGCCGGACCGGGGCCAGCCTCTACCACGCATGGGACGAGGAGGGCCGGCTCCTCGGCGAGGCGGACGCGGCCGTCACCATCTCCTTCGACCGCCCCTACGCGGGCGCCGGCCTCCCGCTGCACGTGGGCCACGCCTACGACTTCATCCGCTGGGCCGAGCGCTACGGCTACGACCTCGCCTACGCCGACACCCGCGACCTGCACGCCGGCCGCGTCGACCCCACCCGCTACCGCGGCCTGGTCTTCCCCGGCCACGACGAGTAC
>NZ_JBHVSA010000068.1:0-1009 GCF_042885355.1 Nocardia sp. NPDC058058
GTCCGGGTCCTCGTACCAGCGGTCGCCCTCCTCCTCGGACTCCGCGTACTTCTCCTTGAAGACGTCCGGGACGTAATCGAACATGAACCGCTTGCCCTCGCTGTTGCGCAGCACCCCGCCGTCGCCGCGCACCGACTCGGTGACGAGGATCCCCTTGACCGAGGGCGGCCAGACCATGCCGGTGGGGTGGAACTGCACGAACTCCATGTTCAGCAGGGGAGCCCCGGCGAGCAGGGCCAGCGCGTGGCCGTCGCCGGTGTACTCCCAGGAGTTCGAGGTGGTCTTGAAGGACTTGCCGATGCCGCCGGTGGCCAGCACCACCGCCGGGGCCTCCAGGACGAAGAACCGGCCGGACTCGCGCTCGTAGCAGAAGGCCCCCGAGACCCTCGGCCCTTCCTTCAGGACCCTGGTGACCGTGCACTCCTGGAAGACCTTGAGCCGGGCCTCGTGGTCCCCGTACTCCTTGAAGTCCTCCTGCTGGAGCTGGACGATCTTCTGCTGGAGGGTGCGGATCAGCTCCAGGCCGGTCCGGTCGCCCACGTGTGCGAGGCGCGGGTACTCGTGCCCGCCGAAGTTGCGCTGGGAGATCCTCCCGTCGGGCGTGCGGTCGAAGAGCGCGCCCCAGGTCTCCAGCTCCCAGACCCGGTCCGGGGCCTCCTTCGCGTGCAGCTCGGCCATCCTCCACTGATTGAGGAACTTGCCCCCGCGCATGGTGTCGCGGAAGTGCACCTGCCAGTTGTCGCCCTCGTTGACGTTGCCCATGGAGGCGGCGATCCCGCCCTCCGCCATCACGGTGTGGGCCTTGCCGAACAGGGACTTGCAGATCACGGCCGTACGGGCGCCCCGCTCGCGGGCCTCGATCGCGGCCCGCAGTCCGGCGCCTCCCGCGCCGACCACGACCACGTCCCACTGCTGCCGGTCGACTTGAACCATGTCAGAAGATCCTCGGGTCGGTGAAGGTGCCGCTGGCCAGCAGGTACACGTAGAAGTCGCACAGGGCCACGCTGAT